>DATFSU010000047.1:0-82478 GCA_035262465.1 Candidatus Angelobacter sp.
GGGAAGAAGCTCGACATGGGGAAGTGTTGCGTTCATTTCGAGTCGCCGGATGATTTGCCGCTCGAAGCGATTGGCAAGCTGATCTCGGCGATTTCGAGCGAGAAGTGGATCGAGATGTACGAACAATCGCGCTTGATGACCAAAGCGGGACAGGCGCAGAAGGCGAAGCAAGGCGACCCGTCGGCGAGCAAGGTGGCCGCCAAGCGCGTCGACACAAAGCGTCGGGGGTAAACTTTCCCAACATACCAGAACCACCGCTAGGCTGCGGGGATGCAGTGTTCGGTACGGTTTTTCCCGTTCTTCTTGGCCAGATACATCGCCTGGTCCGCCGCCTGGATCATCTCCTGTACCGGGCCGAGCGGCGGGACGAAGCTGGCGATTCCAATGCTGACGGTGGTCGACCAACCATTGGCCTTCATCGCCTGATCGAGTTCAAAACGTACACGATGGAGTATCCGGAAGGCGTCTGGCGCATCCGCGCCGGGCAGCAGGACGGCAAACTCGTCGCCGCCAATGCGAGCGACCAGATCACTGGGCCGCACGGCTTTGGCGATCGCTTCGGCGGTTGCAACCAGCACGCGATCGCCGGCGCTATGCCCCAGGCCGTCATTGAGCTGCTTAAAACCGTCGAGATCGATATAGGAAATGCTGAGGGGCGACAGGCGGCGATTGGCAACGCTTCGCGCCACTGACGCGGCTTCGAGCAGCGCGCGCCGGTTTGCGATCCGGGTAAGCGGGTCGATACGCGAGAGATGACGTTCACGTTCGTACAGCTCTTTGAGTTGGGCAACCATGAGTGTGGCGCTCACGTACAAAGCGAGCCGGACCAGGGCATCCCAGTATCCGACCGCATGCGGCGCCGGCCGCAGCCGGATGAAGAAACCGATGACGACGCTGAGAATCCCCAGGGCCAGCCCGGAGCGCTTGCCGATAAACCAGCTGAAGAAGGAAATCGGCACAAGATAATAAGGAGAGAATTCGAGCACATAGTTGGTATGGGTGAGATAATCCGCCGTCACCACCAGCGCGAGAAGAAAAATGCCGAGAGCGATCAAGATGCTCCGGGGCCACGTGGCGAGGTTTTCGGTTAGGGTCACAGCAAACAGGTCCTTTCAAAGCTGGAGTGATCGCCATCACAGGCAGTTGAGCCATAGACGAATGACACTATAATCGGCAAGGCTCGGGTCAACCGGGCCAGTGGAGGGCTCCAATGCTGAGAATCATGATTCATAACTGGTGGTTGTTCGCCTGCCGCTCAGCATTCGCGCTGATGTTTGCCGCCTACATCTGGTTTGTGGAAGGAGCGAAGCTACCGCTGCTGCTGCGAGCGTTCGCGCAGGCTTCCACGGTTGAGCTGTTCGGGCTGCTGGCCTTTGGCGCAGGACTTTTTACGCTGGCAGCCGCACTGCGGCCATCGAGCAGGGGCCATGATCGCGGACTGTTGCTGCTGGATGGCCTGGGTACGTGCACGGCGGGTGTGGTCGTGGTGGTTGTTCCCGGGCTCCTGCTGGCGCATCTCATCTGGATCATCGTGATCTGGGCGCTGTTCATCGGGGTGTGCGAAATGCTGATGGCACGCACGATACGGCGACACCTGCGCGATGAATGGTTCCTGGCTACAGCAGGAGCAGGCTCCGTGCTTTTCGGGAGCTTTCTGCTGCCGGGGTGGATCACCGATGATCACATTCTGCTGGTCTGGCTGGCGAGTTACGCACTATTCAGCGCCCTCGCCATGGCTGGGCTGGCGTATCGGCTTTGGAAGGCGAGCACCGTGCCGCAATTGCTGGCGCATGACGCAACTCAATCGCGCGTTGCGACAACTTCCGAATGACAGATCGAGCTGCACCGGTGATGGAGGCGCAGCACACGGCGGCTACAACGTTCAGCTGCAAGCCGGCTTCAACTCAGGCTTTGTCGTAAAACTTGAGCGCCATGGCGCCGTGAGTAGCCGCTCCCCCGGCACGCAAAGCGGCAGCGATCAACGTGCTTTCCGTGATTTCCTCGCGCGACGCTCCGGCAGCCTTCGCAGCTTTGGTGTGCACCTCAATACAGTAGGGGCATTGTGTGGTGCACGCGACGCCCAGTGCGATGAGCTCGCGATATTTTCGGGGAATCGCGCCATCCTCGCGGCCGACGATCTTATCCAGATTGAGCCAGGCGGTGAATTCCGCGGGGGCGAGCTTGCCCATCTCTTTCAACAGGCGAAGATCCGCAGGGTCATGATAGTGGTCGCTCATGTCATTTCCTTTCAATGTGCGTTTAGAAATTCTTCCAGCACAGCAATGTATTTGTCCGGCTCTTCATACGAAGGCAGATGGCCGCTGTGCTCAAAGAAGACGAGTTTTGCGCCGGGAATGGCATGCGCCAGATTCCATGCGGTGAGCGGAGCAACGTTCATGTCGAAGCGACCGTTGATCACCAGCGTGGGAAAGTTGAAGCCTTTCAGCTTGCCGGTCAGGTCGAGGTCAGTGGAAGCGTTTCTCACGGCTGCGCCGACGGAGGGCTCAAACCCGAGGTCGCCCATGCGGCTCATGTAGGCATCACGCTTTTCCGGTGAATAGAAAAGCATGCGGAAATGATTGCGCAGCCCGGCGCGGGCGGCAGCTTCCGTGCCCGAACCAAGAGACTGCATCTCCTTCTCCGTCTGCTCTTCGATGTCAGGAAAAACCTGTGGCAGCACACGGACAATGCTGTTCCAGCTTTGCCCTGGAGAGTCGGAGAGAATCAATTTCGCTACATGCTCGGGGTGGGCTGCGGCGTAAGCCATCGCGACCAGGCCGCCGTAAGAGTCACCGAGAACGGCGACCTTATTCAGGCCGAGGGCCTGGCGGACGGCATCAAGGTCCGCGACTTGCGCGTCCATCGATTGCGAAGCGCCGGGCTTCAGAGGTTTGGAAGCGCCGATGCCGCGCTGATCATAAAAAATGACAAGGCGATTTTTGGCAATGCGATCCCAGAGATCGTTCTGCACCATGTAAGAGTGGGAGAGCCCCGGACCACCGTTGATGGCGATGATGGGAACGGCCGCGCCGGGCGAGCCTAGGGTTTCATAGGCGATGTCGACATCGGCTGTATGGGCAACGCCTTTGCCGTGCGCCACGGTTTGTGCCGGAAGGATAGTGGAGCAGAGAAAAAGCACTACGGTAGATAGATGCTTCATCAACAGTTACCCTCGCTGGCGGAATCTGGACCGAGAGCAGATTAACACTCGCGCCGTAATTTTGCTTACCAGCCCCACGCTTCGCCATCATCCAGGCGTAAGCGTGAGGCTGAAAAAATTGGATCGCGCCGGCACCACAATTCATGGCGCCAGAGCGGTCACGAGCCGGATCGATCCCAGCCCCGGATTTCCGCCGGAAGCGCTGCGGATCAGTGTTGCTTCGATGTAGTAAACGCTGTCGCCGCCCTGGTCGCTGACGCCGTTGATCGGTCCATCGGCGAATGAAAAATTGAAAAAGCTCATCGGGCCGGGGAGCGGTTGCTGGAACGCCGTTTGCGAAGGAAAATCCTTGCTGTTGAAAGTCAGCAGCGTGGTGACCGCGCCGGTATTTACGTTATATCTTTTGAGCTTGACCAGCACCTGGGCTCCGGGACCGTTGTCCATGTATCGCACCACCAGTTCCCTGCTCTGGCAACACGGCTGCGTAAGCACGGTGGTGAGATCGTCCACGGGCAGCACGTTATAGCGGAGAGTTACAGTTCCTGTGGCCAGGCCGGGCTTGATAAAGACAAGCTGGCCCTGGAAGAGCGTAGAAGAGAGGCTCGACGGATCGACCGTACCGGTAGATGCGACCCACACCTGCGCCGAGGCTGCTTCCGACATCGCGGCAGCGCACAGGCACAGCGCCGCCAGAAACTTGCAACGGATAAGAATCCGGTTCAGGCTCATTTGCATTTTCTCCTTAACGAGGATTACCCCAGGCGATTCGAGGAAAGGCGGGACAGGCAGGGAGACCACGTCTTACGCAGGAAACATCCGGAAGCTCACAAACTGAAGCGATTCTCGTCCCGCAGAGAAATGTTTGTCAATTGGCCAACAGGTAAATGTTTTGTTAAGCAGTATGGGCCAGCCGGGCCTGCACCATCTTTTTAATCAGTGCTAAGGGCATGGGCTTCGAGAGCGGAAAGTGCACGGTGCCTTTCGCCGTGGAGAAGCCCTGGAGTTCGTCCTTGAATTCGCCGATCACCGCGGCGGTCGGAAAGAGGCTGCAGTGTTCTGAGAACACCCCGTACCAGACCACAACCTTCTTGTGCTTGAAGGCGGGAATCTTGTAGCTGATGATCTCTATGGATTCGGCCGGAACCACGGAGCGGATGGCCTCGCGAATCTCTTTCAGCGCCGCGCGCGCGGGAGCGGGAGCGGCAGCGATGTATTGCTCGACGGTCGTGACCGCGGAGTGTTTGGCGGAGCTCTTGTTCGCGACGGCTGCTTTTTTACCGGCTGTGCTTTTTTTTGCAGGGCGTGTCGTGGGCATCGTCTTCCTCATCATGTGTGAGATGCTAAACGAAGCGCTCTGCTGGCCGCAATCGGGTAGAAGCATAGTAAGCAATCAGCATTCAGCCAAGGAAACAGCGCGGCAGGCGCGAAAAGATTTAACTTGATATTCGCTTTAGTTTCGATTATGTTGAGAGTAGCAGGTTGGGAGCGGCGCTGGCCTGCGTCGTCGGAAGGCGAAGGATTTGAACGGCCTGCAACCTGTCGATTGGTCCGCGAGTAGGTTTCTCCAAAACCTAGGGTCGCCTGCCAACGGCGAGCAGCTAGCAACTGGCAATTGGCTTTGTCTTTTAGCTGCTCACAATCTCGCGTCCGACGTGTGTTTGCGCAGCCGACAAATGACTCGGCGGCTAAAGCCGGATGTTGAATGCTTCTACGCAGGGCTAAAGCCCTGCTCCACCCCGCGAGCTAAGAGAATCGCCGTGATGGCCGACATCGCGCGTGATCGGACGTGATCGGAAAGGCAAAATCCACCACTGAGACACTGAGGCACGGAGAAAATCCCGAACCAAAAGACTAAGCATAGATAGGAATTTGAAGCCACCTCAGGGTGGCTTTTTTAGTTTTAGAGCTCAGCGATCAGCTGGCAGCGGTCGGCAAAACGAGATCAACAATCCGCGAAAGCCTACCGCCTGGAGAAAGACCAATGACAAGAAAGAAAATCCTAGCCGGATTGAAGAAGTGTGCGACGAAGCTGGGGCGCATGCCGACATATGCGGAGATATGGCGCATGACGAAGATCACGAAATACCTAATCAAGCTGCATTTCGGAACGCTCGCGGAGGCGATGAAGCGGGCGGGAGTGGCGGCGCGAGGGAGCGGGCATCGTCTGGACACGCTGACGCTGCTGGAGGACTGGGGGCATCTCACCCGCAAGATGGGCAGACCGCCGAGCTTCATGGAATACCGGCGAGCAGGCAATTATGGCGCAAACAGTTTTCTGAACCGGTGTGGCGCGTGGTCGCGGGTGGGAGAGAGGTTTTGTGCGGTGGTGAAAGATCGGAAGAAAGAAGGCGCGTGGGTAGACGTGCTGAAGATCGTGAAAGAGTGGGAAGGGCACACGACATGGGAGGGCCGGCGGAAGATGGCGCGGCGTACGGTGAGCGAGCGCGTGGCGCACGACGAGGCACAGCCGCGACGGAAGATGCTCCCGGGGCGTCCGATTTATGGGCCGCCGGCAAGACTGCCGGGATTGCGCAACGAGCCGACATGCGAGGGCGGCGTGATGTTTGTCTTTGGGCGGGTAGCGGAGTCGCTGGGCTTTGAAGTGGAGCGTATCCAGACGGCGTTCCCCGATTGCGAAGCGCTGCGCGAGGTGGCGCCGGGCAAGTGGCAGCGGGTGTGGATCGAATTTGAAATGTGCAGCAGGAATTTTCTGGAGCATCAGCATGACGCGAAGAGGTGCGACATCATCGTGTGCTGGGTGCATAACTGGCCGGAGTGTCCGGAGGGGATTGAGGTGATTGACTTGAGGAAGGTGGTGAAGGGGATGTGATCGCCGGGAACGCACGGAACCGCGCGGGATCGGAAAGGCAAAGGCCTAGCGAGAATTGCAGTCCGGCATTTCCGTGTGGTCGGGGGCCTTTCTTGGATTCGATTCCACTCGCTCAAGAATCTTGGCGGTCGTATTCCCTTCCGAGTGGCCGTCGGGATAAGTACGGAGATAGTCAAAGACTTCGTCTGCATTAACCTTGACGATTTGCCCGGCATGAAGACTGGGAACATCAACGGGGTCATTTTGTAGCGTTCCGGTAATGTTCCTTCCCTTCCAACGGCTTATTTCCACCCACATCCACTCAGTGCCCCTATCTGATTTGAAAGGAGCCTTGACTTGAATGTATTCACCTGCCTGTAATCCTGCGTCGAACGCTTGGTGAAGAGCCGGTAGCTTGGCGCGCTCGCGACGGCTTTCGGCCAGCAATTCTTCTGTCTCTTCCACATTGTGGGCGACGTCTTCGGAACCGAAGAGGGAGGAAAACATGTTCTCCTGCCTAGCGAGTGAATCAGGACCGGAGTAGAGTGCGGCCGAAAGCTCTACCAATCGATTTTCAGGATCGCCTTCATCTGGTGTAGCCGGCGTCAGGAACAGACATGCGGTACCCAGAGCATGTTCGTTCATTGACTTCAGTTCCGAGTTGCGCAGTTGGTCATTTTTTAGGCTGTGGATGTCAATTTTTAGTTTTCCCGAGCCGGAGAACATAGCTCCTTCCGCAATTGTTTGGGCAAAAATGTTGATTAGGCTCTCAGCCTGAGCGCCCGACGATTGTGGCACTTCCCGAACGACGACGTCCGGAAGCCCAAATTTGTCGAGACCCAGCGTGACGGCGCGCATATAGTCACCATTCGGGTAAAGGTCGATCGAAAATTGAGTAGCGAGTTCCGGCGCAGTGCTGTTCCACGAAGCCAGCCGCTTTTTATGCCAGGCGTCCGGTGTGAATATTTGGCGGGTGCCTTCGTCAAAAATGAATCCTCCGCTCTGCCGCGCCACATCCTCGGCCAATTGTGTTGCCGAAAGCAATGAACTCCAAACATGGTCTTTGGAGTGGGCGAATTGAAGAATGATTGCCTCGCGGGACTTTTGCAGTGCGTTTTGTTCTCCTGGAGAAAGGCCGACGCCACGATACTGCAGAGAGTCAACGGTGGGCGGTGCGTAGTTTTTGGGAACGTTGCGCTCCAAATGGATACTGACAAGTGGATCTGTCAGATGAGTGGGGTGGTCGGGTATGCCGTCGACCCATTTCAGTGCTTTGTATCGAGTGCGCAGTAGGTGATTGCAGAGTTTGAGCGACTGCGGGCCGCCAATACGCCCAGGAACAAGGTAAACGGAATAGTTGAACTGGATGAAGTCGGCCATCGGCGCACCCGCGGGAAAGGGCTTCTCGTTGGGCGGCTGCACCGCCTGCGAATGGCGGGAACAGGACGAGAGATGGAGGCAAATGAGAAGCAGCAGTGTCGTGCGAAGGAGCATTTTTGGAGATGAGGGTAGCACGGAATGATGGAAAGGTGAACTTGTGTTACAGGATGCGGGCGTCTAAATAGCCGATAACTCCGACATAGAGCGCCCTCGGCGGCGCTCAGATGTAATGAAAACAGTCGTGCCTCCAAGGGTACATTCGTGCTCGAAGCACAGACCCTGAAGGAGGCACGGAATGATCCACGTAGGAGTAGATCTTCACCAGAGATTTTGCTACATGACGGCTTTGGACTCAAGAGGAAGACAGTTGAATGCGCAAGCAGTGCCGAATGAGGCTGGGGCGCTGCGAGCGTATTTTCGCCAGTTCCGTCGACCGGTGCGGGCGGCGGTAGAGTCGTGTGGTTTCTGGCCGGCGTTTCGAGCCGCGGTGGGTGATGTAGTGGAAGTGAAGCTGGTGCACGCACAGCGGGTGAAGGCGATCGCGGCGGCCAAACTGAAGAATGATCGGATTGATTCGGCGACGCTGGCGCATTTACTGCGCTGCGACCTGCTGCCGGAAGCCTGGATGGCGGATGAAAGCACACGCGAACTGCGGCAACAGGTACGGCTGCGGGCCACCCTGGTGCGGCAGAGGACCCGGCTGAAAAACCAGGTGCATGCCATCTTGCACCAGAACGGGCTGAAGCCGGAAGCCAGTGATCTGTTCGGCAAAACGGGACGGAAGTGGTTGCAGCAAGTGATCGTAGGCGAGAAAGCACGGGACGCCATGAGCACATATCTGCATTTGATCGATGAGTTCACAGGTCATGTGAAGCAGCAAGACCAGCAAGTAAAACAGTTCGTGGGCCAAGACCAACGCGCGCAATGGCTGATGACGATCCCGGGCATTGGCCAGTATTCGGCCATGCTACTGCTGGCCGAGATCGGAGATATCCGACGGTTTGCCGACAAGCATGCTCTGACCAACTACGCCGGGCTGGTGCCCTGGCTGCGGGAATCGGCAGAGAAGCGGCGCAGTGGAGGGATCACGCGGGTGGGCTCACCCTGGCTGCGTTGGATCATGGTGGAAGCCGCCCAGATCGCGGTGCGCACATCGCCGGCAGCACGTAGCTATTTTGAACGACTACGGCAGCGCAAACACCGCAATGTGGCGGTGGTGGCCGTAGCCCGAAAGCTGTTGGTCTCGGTCTGGGCTCTGCTCCAGCATGGCGAGTGCTTTGATGAGAATACGTTTGCCGGGAACTGTGGAAAAGGCGGCGCAGCGCGCCTGGGAAAACGCTAACGCGTTTCCCACTTTCCCACAGTTCGACGGCGACGGAACGATTTTGGTTTGCGGCGGTGTAAGGGAATCCTCGTCAGCTCGGTGTCATTCTTGTCCCCCGAGGACCTTGCTCAGATGGAGCGACGAGAGATTCGGACGTACCTTATGTGCCTCGAGCACGCATAGAAGTCTGTCCGCATCGCTCGCAATTCCCTATGGACAGGCACGCCTGTTTTCATAGAAGGATGACAGGGATAAAAACTTCTCGATCTTACCTGTCGAAATCCAAACTGACTCACTACCGCCGGGGACATTGTCTTGACAGCTCTTCCGCGATGCGTATACAGTCCGCCAAAAGGTGACGCACGCATGTCTACCGCCTCAGTTGGAATCTCGAACAGCATTTATTGGCTCGCTCTGACACTCACCCCCGGCCTGGGCCCGACGCGTGGCCGCAAGCTCGTCGAACGCTTCGGCAACGTTCAGGATATCTTTCACGCTTCCCTGACGGAGTTGGAAGCTGAAAACCTGCAGGCGCAATCAGCTCAGCACATCGCGCTGGGCAAGTCGTTGGAACTGGCCCATGATGAGGTTGCCAAAGCGGCAGCCGGCGGAGTTCACGTGCTCTGCCGTGAGGATGCCCTGTGGCCGCAGCGGCTGAGTGAAATTTACGATCCGCCCCTTGTGCTGTACGTTCGCGGGAACGTGGAAGCTCTGTCCCGGCCGGGAGTAGCCGTTGTCGGCACGCGTCATCCAACGCCCTATGGAATCGGCATGGCGGAACGGCTTGCCTGTGATCTGGCTGCGCATGGCCTGGTCATCTTCAGCGGCCTGGCGCGTGGCGTTGATGCTGCCGGACATCGTGGCGCCATCAAAGCCAAGGGCCACACTGTTGCTGTTTTTGGTACAGGGGTGGACGTGGTCTATCCGCGGGAGAACATGCGGATCGCCGACGGCATTCTGGAAGTAGGCGGCGCTTTGGTAAGCGAGTTTCCCATGGAGACGTTTGCCGCGCCGCAGAATTTTCCCATCCGCAACCGCATCATCAGCGGGCTCTCCCTGGGGGTGCTGGTGGTGGAAGCGGGCGAGTACAGCGGCACAAGAATCACCGCGCGTTGCGCCCTGGAGCAGAGCCGGGAAATCTTCGCTGTGCCGGGCAACGTGACCTCGCGGAACTCCTGGGGACCGAACACGCTGATTAAACAGGGGGCCAAGCTAACTGCAACATGGGAAGACGTTTGGGAGGAATTGCCGGCTGATGTAAAGCTCCAGGTTGAATCCGAACGCCAACCGCAAGCATCAGAGGAGAAACCGGCGGCGAGCCTGTTCAGCGCCGAACCAAGTCCGGGAGAGAAGAAGCTGCTCTCCTTATTAAGGCAAGACGAATCCACTCACATCGATGCGATCGTCGAAAAGCTCGAAGGGCAGATGTCGTCTGCAGAGATTTTTACAGCGCTGTTTGAACTCGAAATGAGCGGCAAGATTCGTCAGCTTCCGGGCAAAAATTATGTGAAGCCGTTTTGAAAGAGCGCGACAAGCCAAAGGTCCATGGCCTGACCTGTATTTGTCGTCGCAAGCAGTTCCGTGTTAGCTTCAACTGAAATCAAGGGAAACCAGCAACATTGCCAAAATCACTCGTCATCGTCGAATCGCCAACCAAGGCGAAGACCATCAATAAGTACCTGGGACGGGACTATGAGGTCGAAGCCTCGCTGGGTCACATCAAGGATCTGCCCAAGAGCCAGCTTGGAGTAGATATTGAAGGCGACTTCTCCACGGAATACATCGTGATTCCGGGGAAAGAAAAAGTTGTCGCCAAATTGAAGAAGCTGGCCAAGGCCGCCAGCGCAATTTATCTGGCGCCTGACCCGGACCGCGAAGGCGAAGCCATCGCCGCGCACCTGGAGGAAGAGCTTTCGGAAAACGGCGGCAAGCGGAAAAAGAAAAAGGGTGGAATCCCGGTCCATCGGGTGACCTTTAACGAGATCACCAAGAAAGCGGTGCAGGAAGCGTTTAAGCATCCGCGTGATATTGATCGCAATTTGGTGGACGCGCAGCAGACGCGCCGTGTGCTCGACCGCCTTGTGGGCTACCAGGTCTCACCGCTTTTGTGGGACAAGGTGCGTCGTGGCCTCTCCGCCGGACGCGTACAGACCGTGGCCCTGCGGCTGATCGTGGACCGCGAACGCGAAATCAAGGCGTTCGAGAAGAAAGAATACTGGACGATTGATGCGCATCTGCATCCCGGCAAAGGCTCGGCGTTTGACGCCCACTTCATCGGCCGGGGCAACGAGAAAACTGAGATTCCGAACGAGGAAGAGTCCAAGAAGATCACTGCAGCGCTGGAACAGGCGCAGTGGTCGGTGCGCAACATTGAGAAGAAAGAGCGCCGGCGCAGCGCGGCTCCGCCGTTCACCACCAGCAAGCTGCAGCAGGATGGATCGCGCAAGCTTCGCTTCAGCGTGAAGCGCGTGATGATGATCGCGCAGCGCTTATACGAAGGGATCGAACTCGGCGACGAAGGTTCGGTCGGCCTCATTACTTATATGCGTACCGATTCGGTGCGCGTCTCGAACGATGCCCTGGTCGAAGTACGGCAGTTGATTGAGTCAGCGTACGGCAAAGACTTCCTGCCCGAGCATGCCAACGTCTACAAATCGAAGAAAGAAGCGCAGGAAGCGCACGAGGCCATCCGGCCCTCGTCGGTGGCGCGCCATCCCGACGAGATCAAGAAATACCTGCAGGAAGACGAGTACAAGGTTTACAAGCTGATCTGGCAGAGATTTGTGGCTTCGCAGATGATGCCGGCGGTCTTTGACCAGACCACTGTGGACATTGAAGCCAAGGGCGCCACGGAATCCTTTACGTTCCGAGTGACCGGATCGGTACCGAAGTTTGAGGGCTTCCGCAAGGTTTACGAGGAATCAAAGGATACCAAGGACGAGGAAGACGAGGAGCACAAGCTGCCGGCACTGGAGATCGGACAGCGTCTCACGCTGCGCGAACTCAAACCGGAGCAGCACTTCACCGAGCCGCCGCCCAGATTCAATGAAGCGTCACTGGTGAAGGAATTGGAAGAGCGTGGCATCGGCAGGCCTTCCACCTATTCGACGATCATCTCGACCATTCAGGAGCGCCAGTACGTGCAAAAGATCGGCGGCAAGTTCATCCCCACCGAAACAGGCCTGGTGGTGACAGATCTGCTGGTCAAGAACTTTGAAGACATCTTTGACTTCCAGTACACGGCGCGGCTGGAAGAAGAGCTTGACGAGATCGAAGAGGGCAAAGAGAAGTGGACTGACGCGCTGGGCGAGTTCTACAAAAAGTTTGAGAAAGACCTCCGCTATGCCCAGAAGCACATGGAAAACATCAAGCGGATGGAGAAGCCGACGGAAGAGAAGTGCGAACGTTGCGGCTCTCCGCTGGTGCTCAAGTGGGGCAAGCACGGCTCGTTTTACGCCTGCAGCGCGTATAAGAAGGATGATCCTGAGAGCTGCACCTTCACCAAGGAGAACCCCATCAACCTGCCGGAGTTCGACGCGGCCGAGATGCCCGAGACCTCGCAGGAGGAGTATTGCGAGAATTGCGGGCGGGTGATGGTGCTCAAACGCGGGCGTTTTGGCCAGTTCATGGCCTGCACCGGCTATCCCGATTGCAAGACCACGCGCCGCCTGGACCAGGGCAAGCGCGTGCCCGACGTTCCGCTGGAAGAGGTCTGCCCGAAGTGTGGACGCAACCTGGTGCTGCGCCACGGCCGTTATGGCGAGTTCATCTCCTGCAGCGGCTATCCGGAGTGCAAGTACATCAAACAGAATTTCATCGGCGTGAAGTGCCCACAGTGCGAAGACGGCGAGTTGGTCGAGAAAAAGGCACGGCGCCGGGGCAACACGTTCTATGGCTGCTCGAACTATCCGAACTGCGAGTTTACATCAGCTTACAAGCCGGTAGCCGAGACCTGCCCGCAATGCGGCAGCCCGTACCTGCTGGAGAAGCATTTGAAGTCGGGATCACTGCTGGTGTGCCCGAACAACAACAAGAAAGCAGCCGAAGAAGAAGAGGCGCCGAAACCCAGGGCAAAGAAGCGCGGTAAGAAGGGCGCTGCCGTGGAAGAGGCAAAACCCGCAGCCGCGGTGGTCAAGTGCGACTACTCGCGATCGATCCCCACACCGGAGTGGATGATACAGCAGCAGCAGGCAGCAGCCGAGCAACGAGAAGCCGGTTAAAACAGGAGTAAGACAGACATGGCAAAGGCAAAAGCAGAAGATGCACAGTTGATCCTGCAGCTCTATGATCTCCGCCGGGAGCCGGTGATGCGGGCGGCAAGGAAATACGTTGTGTCGGAACTCTGGCCACAGAACTATGAAGAATTCAAAGCGATCGTCACCGGGTATGGCACCGAGCCGAACGCCTGCTTTCGCCAGGCTCTGACCTACTGGGACATGGTGGCTGCCATGGTGCTGCGTGGCACGGTCAACGAGGATCTGTTCTTCGACACCAACCGCGAGCCGTATTTCCTCTGGGCAAAATTCGGACAGTATGTGGCGCAGGCGCGAAAAGATCAGATCGATCCTGAGTTCCTGTCTTGCCTGGAGAAGCTGATGTCAAAGGCGAAAGCCAAAAAGCGGATCCAGGGCCTGCAACAGAGACTGGCTGCTCGCGCAGCCCAGGCGGCAGCTTCCAAAGCTGCGCAATAGCCGCAGAAAAGGACTATCCTTATCGCATCGGCAAGGCGCGGTTGCTGGCGTTGCACGGGGAGAAGTCGAAATGTTTCAACTCGATCAGTTTGTTTCCGATTGCCGCGCGGCGTTGCGGGAAGACGCCAAACAGCCCGCGGTACGTGAAATTGTAGCGCGCGCGATTTCCAATCCACGCGAGGTGCTGCAGGCACTCGGAGAGCCCCAAAAAGCTGAGATCCAGACGCTCTATCGTTCAGACGATCTCACCATCCTGAACGTGATCTGGGCGCCGTGGATGAACCTGCTGCCGCATAATCATCAGATGTGGGCCGTCATCGGGCTCTATACCGGACGCGAAGATAACATCTTCTGGCGGCGCGTGCCGGGGAAGACCGGCCTGGTGGAAGCGGCGGGGGCTCGCGCGTTGCGCGAGAAAGACGCGGAACCGCTCGGCCGCGACGTGATTCACTCCGTGAGCAATCCCATCCCGCGCCTGACCGGTGCATTGCACATCTATGGCGGCGACTTTTTTGGCGCGCAGCGCAGTGAGTGGGACGCCGAAACGTTGTTGGAACAGCCCGGAAGCGGGGAAAAGATGGCTCGTCGTTTCGACGAAGCAAATGCGCGAATGCAGAGCGCACTCAAAAGCCCCGCTGACCGGCAGTAGGTAAGTTTTTTATTGAAATTCATCGCTACCTCACCCCAGCACGCGCAACAGCAGCGCGCGCCAGGGACCCCGTTACGCGATGAACGTCTGCCTAAAGGCCCGCGATTCGCAAGCGAATCGCTAGACGCTGATACCGGCAGTGGCCCAGTTTTCTCAAACTGACCCACTGCCGCCTGACCGAAGTCGACTCTCAGGAAATATATTCCTTGATGTAGGGATCGGTTACCTTGCCCAGCTCCGGCGCGGTGCCTTCGAAAATCACCTTTCCTTCGCGCAAGATCATGAAGCGCGTATGAATTTCCCGCAGCGGCACACCGTTTGTGGGCCGCATGTGACGGGTCACGGGATCAAAGTAATGGCTGGCCAGGGTGAAGCCGTCCTGCAGGCGATGGCTCACCAGCAGAGCGCTGGTCTTATAGACATCGCGCTGCTTCATGATGAGCTCGATAATCGTGGTGGAGGTAATGGGATCGAGGCCTCCGGTGGGCGAGTCGTAAAGCAGGACCTCAGGATGGGTAATGATAGCGCGCGCAATGCCTACGCGACGCCGCATACCGCCGGAAAGCTCTGATGGAAGCTTTTCGATCGCCTCCTCCAGTTCGACAAAGCTCAGCGATTCCCGCACACGCCTTTCGATTTCCGCCTCGGGCAGATGTTCTTCCATCAGGCGAAAAGCTACGTTGTCGCGGACGTTGAGCGAATCAAAGAGCGCGCTTTCCTGAAAGACTATACCAACCTTGCTGCGCAAATCGAAGAGGTCTTCCTCCGACATCGTGGTGATGTCATGCCCCAGGACGTAGATGTGTCCGGAATCAGGCTTCAGCAATCCCAGACAAAGCTTGAGGATGGTGCTCTTGCCGGAGCCGGCAATGCCCAGCACGATCTTGGTTTCGCCGCGCTTGAGCTCGAAAGAGACGCCCTCCAGGACTTGCAGGTCGTCAAAGCTGATGGAGACATCTTCAAAGATGATTGCCTTGTGGACTGTATCCGGGGCGCCGTCGTCAAATGAGGACATCGAGCTCATCTCAAGGTAATGAACAGCTGAGTCAGCACTGCGTCCGTGGCCAGGATCAGCACAGAGGCCCAGACCACAGCCTGCGTGGTGGAGCGGCCCACGCCCTGCGTGCCTCCTTTGGTAGTCATTCCATAGTAGCAGCCGACGGTGGCGATAATGAAGCCGAAGACCAGCGGTTTGACCAGACCGGTGATTACGTCGTTGTACTTCAGGACTTGATACGCGCTGTTCCAGTATTGATAGGAGTTGAGGCCAAGCATACCGAACGAGATGATCCAGCCGCCGACCAAGCCTACGAGATCGGAGATGATGGTAAGGAAAAACATCATGAAGACCGTGGCGGTCACGCGCGGTGTTACCAGCTTTTTGTAGGGATCGGTGCCGAGAGCGCGCATGGCGTCAATCTGCTCGGTTACCTTCATGGAGCCAAGCTCGCTGGCCATGCCGGACGCGTTGCGTCCTGCCACCATCAGGCTGGTGAGCACCGGGCCCAGTTCGCGCACCATGGAAAATGAAACCAGCTGGCCGGTGAGTGAAAGCGAACCAAACTGTTCCAGGGTCTTGGAGGTGTTCAGGGCCAGCACGATGCCGGTAAACATTCCTGTCAGCATCACGATCGGCAGCGAGCCTACGCCGATGAAGTCGGACTGCTGTACCAGATCCGCCATGTAGAGCGGTTTGCGAAAGAGGTTGCCGACGGCGCGGAGGGAAAGGAACGTATAATCCTGGACCGCCAGGAGAAAGCGCTTCGCGATATCAAGCGGAGAGATGAGTTCCATCCGGGAAAGCTCAAATATAGCAGAGAGGAGCGGGAGGAGGCTTCATTGTTTACCTTCAGGAATCGTCGTTCACGGGGTGGAGCAGGCATTTATGCCTGCGGCAGGCTGCCAAAATGATTCGGCTTTAGCCGCTTTTGTCGTTCCGGAGCGCTGGTAGGTCGAGGAGGGTTCTCAAAACGACGCGGGCGCTTCAGGAAGTCACTAAAGATTCTCTATATCGACCAAGCGCAGCTTCGGCATCTGCAATAGCATTTGCAATCGTTTGATCCTCATCCGGGAACATGCCTTGCATTTGATAGGTTTGATCCAGAATATTCCGCAATGCTGCGGCGAGTTCAGAAGTAATCTCCGACTTCATGCTATATTCCTCGCGGTTCATTCTAACCTAGGTTCTTTGCCTTGATAAGATCGCTTCAATGTGATTTTGAAGTAAGCGCAGGCTACAAAAGCCCAACACAAATCGCTCGCGTGGTCACGGAACATTGGTGTTCCCTTAATCTTTATTGTCCTGGCTGCGACGCAGAATCATTGACTCAGTCGTCTCCAAACACGAAAGCAATCGATTTCCACTGTGGAACCTGCAGACAGTCCTATCAACTTAAGGGTCAAAGACATGAGAATCTTAGACGTGTAACTGACGGGTCGTATAGCGCGATGTTGGCCGCTGTCCAGAGAAATACCGCTCCCAACCTTTTGATCATGAACTACACCCCTGCATGGACTGTCCAACAATTGCTTCTCGTACCCTCTGTGTTTTTTACAGAATCCGTCTTAGAGCGTAGACCTCCCCTCCAACCGACTGCGCGCCGAGCGGGCTGGATAGGTTGTAATTTGCTTTTGCACAACATACCCGAGGAGGGAAAAATTCCGCTGATCCAGCAGGGGAAGATCATTCCTCCAAGTGTGGTTCGCGAAAAATTCCATCAGCAACAGAGTTTGCGGAAAATTGAATGGCACGCGAGAGGGTGGACTCTGGACGTTCTCAAAATCGTTCGCCGTCTCGGAGCGTTGTTTACTTTGAACGACGCCTACCAATATGAATCTGAACTTATGCAATTGCACCCTAATAATCGAAATGTAAGGGCTAAGATTCGTCAACAGCTACAAGTGCTCCGCGATTTGGGTTATCTGGATTTCTTGGGCGACGGTAGGTACAGATTTAAATTGTAAGGGAGTGGTACAGTTCGGGAGAGAACACAAGGTCCCTCCGGCCTACTCGCGCGCTGATGACGGCGCGCGCTCGCTAAACAGCCGTCGGGATGACCAAGCTAGTTGAGACTAATTCCAAACTGCACCCTACCAAGCGTAATTCTTGCTTGCCTTCTTCGCCCTTTGTTTGCTATAATCTATTGTGTATTACTGCCGGGAGCGGCGCCGGCGTCTCGCTCAAAGGCCTGCAACCCGAGAAGCATCCGCCAGTGCGAAGCTGGCCTGTGCCCTCAAATCCACCCACATCTTGAAGTGTGCCTAGAATCGCCGAGATCGCGCGTCATCGCCGTGATCCCACCCCAGAAAGCCAAATGCGGGCTTTCCGGGGGCCCCGGTGATCGCCGGAATCGGAAAACCGCAAAACCAAAATCTGGCACAGGCAAGAGTGCCTGTGCCACAAAAATCAGAAACATGAGCCACCCATTGGGTGGCTTTTTTATTGCGAGAAAGACAATGACCAAAGAAAAAATCCTCCAAGCCATCCGTTCCTGCGCCAAGAAACTCAAACGCAATCCCAGCCTCCGCGATCTTCGCCTGATGGCCGGCATCTCTGAGATGGTTTTGTACAGGCGCTTCGGCAATTTGAGCAAAGCCCTTAAAGCCGCCGGACTGCAGATTTCCGGTTCTGGCTTTGGCCAGCAGGAATCCACGCTGCTGCTCGACTGGGCCACGGTAGCGCGCAAGTTGAGCAAGATTCCCAGCGTGCATGACTATGAAGGCGCAGGCCGCTTCAGCAACTCGCCCTTTTACACGCGCTATCGCTATTGGACGCGCATCCCTGAAGTGTTTTGCCGCTTTGCCCGTGAGAACGGGATCGAAGCACAATGGGCGGATGTGCTGACGATGATCGCCGCCAAGGCAGCGAGAGACGGCAAGGCCGCGGGCCCGCGTCTCCGCCCGCGCGTCCGCAGAGGCCCGATCCTGCAGGGACGCCGCATTTATGGCCCTCCCTTGCTTCTGCCGGAAATGGCGCATGCGCCGACTACCGAATTAGGCGTCATCTTTCTTTTTGGCGCGCTCGCGCGCAAGCTGGGATTCATTCTCCAGCATTTGCAGACTGGCTTCCCTGATGGCGAGGTCATGCGCGAGGTCGCGCGCGGCCAATGGCAGCGCATGCACGTTGAGTTTGAACTGGAAAGCCGTAACTACGCCAAACATCGCCACCCGCGCCGTGGCTGTGAACTGATTGTTTGCTGGGTGGACAATTGGCCTGAATGTCCAGACTCCATTGAGGTGCTTGAACTGGGCAAGGTGGTGAAGGAGGCCCGTTGAGGGCCGATGGCGGTTGGTACCTCAGCGGCTAAAGCCGATCGCCTCTGCAGCTCTACCGCAGGCATAAATGCCTGCTCCACCCCGTGAAGGTGGGCTTTTTGGAAACCTAAACAAGGCCCAGTGGCACCGCAGCCAGGCTACGAATCCCTGGAACCCTTTTTTCTGATCTCGATATTGAGCCGCTTGATTTTCTGATTCAGCGTGGAAAGCGGAATGTGGAAACGTTCAGCCGCCTCCGTCTGGTTCCAGCTGCACTTTTCCAGCATGCTGACGATCAGGCGGCGCTCGCAATCTTCAACGATCTCAAACAATGAGGCATCGGGGCGATGTTCAAACATCTTGCCTCCGTCAGAGCCGCGGCCGACGATGTGGTCCGGAATCAATTCAATACCGACGTCAGGGCCATTACAAAGCACAACGGCGCGCTCGATCACGTTTTCCAGCTCGCGGACGTTGCCCGGCCAGCCGTAATCCATGAGCGGACGCAGCGCCTCGGGCGAGATATGCGTTACCGATTTGCTGTTTTCGCGGGAGAATTTCTCCAGGAAGTGGCCAACCAGCAGCGGAATGTCTTCCGCGCGGCTGCGCAGCGGCGGCAGGTCGACCGTGATGACGTTCAGGCGGTAGAAAAGGTCTTCGCGGAACTTACCTTCGCGCACCAGCGTGTGTAAATCGATATTGGTGGCTGCGATGACACGCACGTCCACCTGCAGTTCATGCACTCCGCCCAGGTGCATGAATTTGCGGTCCTGCATCACGCGCAGGATTTTGGACTGGGTTTCCAGGCTCATGGTGCCAATTTCATCCAGGAAAATCGTGCCGCTGTCGGCGACTTCAAACAGGCCCTTCTTGGAAGAGATGGCGCTGGTGAATGCTCCTTTGACGTGGCCGAACAGTGTGGACTCCAGCAGGTCTGCGGGCATGGAGCCGGTATTCACGGGCACAAAGGGATGGTTCTTGCGCGGCGAGTTGGCGTGAATGGCTTTGGCGATCAGTTCTTTGCCGGTGCCGCTTTCGCCCTGGATCAGGACGGTGGAGCGGCTGGAGGCCACCTGGCCGACCAGATCGAAGATCTTGAGCATGGAATCTGACTTGCCGACGATTTGTTCAAAACTGTAGCGCTGCTTGAGGGCGCGCTTGAGCTGCTCGTTTTCTTCTTCGGCGCGGCGCCGCCCCACGGAGGCGCGCACATCGGCCAGAAGTTTTTCATTGTCCCAGGGTTTCTGGATGAAGTTGGTAGCGCCCTTCTGCATGGCGCGCACGGCATTATCCAGGGTGCCATAAGCAGTAATCATGATGACGGCGAGCTGGGAATCGCGGGCGCGGATTTCGCTCAGGATCTCCAGGCCATTGCGATCAGGCAGAGCGAAATCGAGCAGCACGAGGTCAAAAGTGCGCTCGCTCAGGCGGGCCAGGCCTTCCTCGCCGGTTTCGGTCGATTCAACGCTGTAACCTTCAAACTCCAATAAGGTTTCCAGCGACTCGCGGATCGCAGCCTCATCATCGATGATCAGGATGGAACCGCCATGACTGGCTTCGGTACGGGGGCGGGTTAATACCGCAGCTTCAGACATTGACAGCCTTTCTCAGCGGGAACTCAAGCTGAAATCTTGTTCCACGCCCTGGTTGAGAATCCACGCGGATCTTTCCGGCATGCTCCTGGATGATGCCGTAGGTAACTGACAGCCCGAGGCCCGTGCCGCGTGACTGGCCTTCTCGGGGGCTGGTCTTGGTGGTGAAAAATGGATCATAGATCTTGTTGATGTGCTCCGGAGCAATGCCCGCGCCGCTGTCACTGATGTCCACCTGCACGGCGTCTCCATTGCTGGTGCGAATGCTAAGTATGCCGCCTTTGCCGGCCATAGCATCTTTCGCATTCAGGAAAAGGTTCAGGAAGACCTGTTGCAACTTGCCGGCGTTACCGTGAATCGCCGGCAGGCCTTCATAAAGCTGGGCGTCAACCTTGATACGCGAGGTTTTAAACTGATGCTCCAGCAGCGTCAGCGTTTCCTTGATGATCTTATTGAGATTGATCTCGCTGAACTCGGTAGCGCCGGTGCGCGAGAAGTTCAGCAGGTTGTTCACAATCTCTGAGGCGCGGAAAGTCTGGCGCGTGATCTTGTCCAGCAGCTCGCCGAGCTTGGTATCGCCATTGATCTGTTTGGAGAGCATTTGCGCGTAGCTGGAGATCACGGCCAGCGGCGTGTTCACTTCGTGGGCTACGCCGGCCGCAAGCAGGCCTATGGACGAGAGTTTTTCCGACTGGCTCAACTGCGATTCGAGTTCGATGCGCTCGGTAATGTCGTCGACGATAATCAGCCGTCCGATCACGCTGAACTTCCGGGTCACCAGCGGGGCGATGGCGACATTGGCGATGCGGGTATCGCCGGCGCGCGTCTTCAGCCTGAACTTGTACAGGTTGTGAATGCCGGGGTTCTGGCGCACGCGGTAAAACTCTTCCACGAATGAAACCGGAAAGACCTCGCTCAGACGCTCACCCAGCACCTGCGAACGGGGCATTGCATACATGACCTCCATTTGCGAGTTCCAGGATTCGATCCGGTCTTCCAGATCCACGGCCAGCACGCCGACGCTGATGGATTCAACGATGTTTTCGTTGAAGTCCTTCAGCCTTTCATATTCGTTGGCTTTCTGTTCCAGCGAAGCGTAGAGACGGGCATTCTGGACGGCGATGCCGACATAGCCCGCCAGGGTTTCCAGCAATTCAACGTCTTCGCTCGATAGGAAATCGCCGGACCTCGTTTTGCCCAGCCCCATCACGGCAATGGTGCGGCCCTGTACCGTGCAGGGTATGTAGTAATTCAGATTCAGCTTGGCGATGGTTTCGCGCGCCGCTACGCTCTCCTGCAACGCTTTGCGGGTGTTGTCGAAGAAGATATGGCCGGCGTAGTGCTCCGGTCGCTCCACCACCAGGAAGCTGAGGTCGAGCGCGCCGTTGTAACTGATGCCGAACGATTTCTCCATGACAAATTCATTGGCATCGGCATCGGTCGCCAGAAAGATAGCAATGCGGTCCACCAGCAGCGTGCGCGAGAGCCGGTCAATTACCGAGGTGAGCATGGCGCCCAAGTCCATCTCGGAACTCAATTCCCGGCCAAACTCGATCAGTGTGCGGCGGTAGTCGTAGCGTTTACGGTAAAAGAAGCGGTCAACGCGGACCTGGATCCAGTTCTTGAGCGGTTCAAACACCAGCGCAGTAATCAGGATGATCGCAATCAAGCCGATGGTGCCGATGTTGTACTTGGTGGTGACCGAACCGGCCAGAATGCCGATGCCTACAAAATACGCTCCTACAATCGCCGCCGTTGCCAGGGTATAAGCAACCCCTCGTTTGAAGATGATGTCCACGTCCATCAACCGGTAACGAACGATGGCGTAACCCCACGTTACGGGCAGGAAGACCAGAGAAAGCGCGGAAAGCTTCATGGTCGGCGTTGGCAGAGCGCCGAGCAGATAGGGTATGACGTAAATGAGCGTGTACGGTCCGATCGCCAGCAACGTCCCGCGCGAGATCCACTTCATCTGCTGCTGTTGCAGCGGATTGGCGGCGCGACGGTAGCTGCGCCACAGCACCACGGCGGCGACCAGGAAATAAACCGCCGTGTAGAGCATCTCAATGCGATCGAGGTTCCAACGCAATGATTCAGTGGCCTTAAGCCCCAGGCGCGCGTAGATACGCAGTCCCAGCACCAGGACGCCCGGGAGATAGACCAGGGGCACCACCCAGCCCACAATTCCCGGCCGTTCACGGCGCTCTGGAAAAGTAAGAGCAAAATGCAGGAACAGGGCCGCTTGCAGCACCGCCGCGGTTACGTTGCCCCAGTAGATGATCCAGTCAAACGTATTCAGCTTGCCGGTGTAGTGGAACGAATACAGGACAAATGAAACCAGGCAGAAAACATAGAAATGTGTCGATTTAGGGGCGGTCCAGCGGCGAAACAGCACGTAAAGCCCGATTCCCAGATAGATCATCGCAATCAGCCGCAGCCCGACCTTCATGGAGTTATCCGCCGGCACTGGAATCACCGGCGCTACCTCAACATTCACGCCCTGCCGATTCACCACGTAAGTCGCTTTCGAATAGACACCCACGCGGTAGAGGAGTTTTTCCAACTCCATGGCGTTGTGGACTACGTCACCTTTGGGCTGGGTATTGATCTGGAGAAGGCGATCCCCAATTTTTATCCCGGCTTTTTCTCCAGGTCCATCGGGAGTGAGCCCCTTGGCGTAAAGGCTGTTGGAGTCTTCTTTCCACCAGACGCCATCCGAGGGAGTGGAGTACAGGCTCTCTTTCTGCCAATTGATAATGGCGAAGGCCAGTAGTGTGGCCGTCGCCAGAGCCAACGCAACCGCTGAGAACCTGATTATGGAATCCTTACGCATCCGTTGGTCCCTTAGACTCCCGGCGGCCGACCAGCCGCTGTATGCGGGATAACTGCGTTTAGATTGAAGCAAATCGGATGCCATGGATGATTTTAGGTTACAAGTAATAAGATATTTATTTTCCTATATTTACAAAATTATAGACGGTGGAGTCAGGCAAAGCTATTAATATTGGTATTTTTTATGTGGCTTTTTGTATATAAAAATGACTGACAGAACATTGTCAGGGGAACAAATCGCTTCGCCTAAAAAAATGCCGCTAATGCAGGCAAATAGAAAATATAAGAGGCATTCGTAATAACCTTAAGATTGATTGCCTGTAACGGGAACGATCTGATCTTTGATGCTGGTGCAAGAAGTTATGGAGATTGAGAAATATCAACTAGCTGTCGGAGACCAGGAACTGCACTACCTCCAGGCCGGTTCTGGATCGCCGTTACTTCTGATCCATGGTTTGCTTGGCGGGCACTTTTGCTGGCGGCTGAATATCCAGCGTCTTGCCGAACAGCATCGATTGTTTGCCGTCGATCTTCCCGGCTTCGGTGAGTCGTTGGTACCACGCACTCTGGACTGCAGCATGCAAACACAGGCTTCCCGTTTGCTCTGCTGGATGGAGCGATTGGAGCTTAAATCAGTTGACGTGGTGGCGTCGTCATGGGGCGGAGGAGTGGCGCTGCTTCTGGCAGCACTGACACCCAGAGTGCGATCTCTAACCTTGGTGGCCCCGGTAAATCCATGGTCTAGTTTTGGCCGGAAAAGATTGCGGTTTTTTGACCGCTGGGCGGGAAGAACGCTCCTCCGGCTGGGCTTGCCGTTCACGCGACCGCTACACAGCACTCTGGTCAGCCGCCTCTATGGTGATTCGGGCCGCATTCCTGCCGGAACCGTGGAAGGCTATTCGAAAATGATCATGTGCCCGGGACGCGCCGATAACCTGTTAAACACAGTGCATTGCTGGCAGGGCGACTTGAAGGCCCTGCAAGGCGCAATTGAGCGCGTGAAAGTGCCTGTTTTGCTGCTCTGGGGCACGAAGGACGGCGCCGTCGATATCCGCTCTGCAGATACGCTGATGGAGAAGCTCTGCCAGTGTGAGCGGGCTACCATCGAAGGCGCAGGCCACCTGCCCTTTGAGGAAACGCCGGAGGAATTCAACCGTTTGGTGCTGGATTTTCTGGAACGGGTATCATTGCGACCCCGAAACGATCTAATCCAACATCAGGAGCCCTGATCCTGGGGGCCCAAATCTAAAGGCACTACCCGGATTTTCCCGCCCTGTGCCAAACTAAGCCTGGAGATGCGGGATTACCTCAAATCGGCGCTGGCAAATATTGATCGCGAAGCCTGGCAGCGCTTTTTTCTCGCCGTGGCCGGACTGGCGCTGGCGTTTACGGCGGCTGTCTTTTCCTCGGTTGCGCGCGAGCGCGGTAACGTGCTGGCTACGGCCATCTTCGCCACCGCTGCATTGGCACTGGCCGGTATTGTCGGCTTCATCAGCGTTCCTTTTCTGTTCCGTCGCGTGGCTGCATCTCGCGTCAAAGACGCCCTCGACTACGAGATAACGCGCGAGGGCATGGCGTATCTCGGCGTGCTGCTGGTAATCGGCGTGGCTGCTCTCAATACCGCGAACAACCTGCTCTTCATTGTTCTGGCGGCGATGTTGGCTGCCATCTGGGTTTCAGGAATAGCCTCCGCCATGGTATTGCGGCGGCTGGAACTGGAAGTCATCATTCCCAGGAATGCATTTGCCTTGCGTCCCGTGCAGGTTCGCGTCAACCTGATCAATCCCCGCCTGTGGATGCCGGCCTTTTCCGTGAAGGTTTTTACTCTGCAGGAAAAGAGGAAACGGCGTGAGGGCTGGGAGTGGAAGCGCACAGACTTTGTCTTTCCTAGACGCCGGCAGTGGTTTCGACTGCCGGACTACGTTCTACGCAAGAAGGCTCCGGCGCCAGTGCCGGCCAAGATCCTGACCCGGCCGGTTTATTTCACCTTTGTCGGTCCCAGAAGTTCAGCGGGTGCGGACCTGGAAATCAGCTTCCCGCGCCGCGGACACTACACCCAGGACAGCTTCACCCTGGCGACGCGTTTTCCGTTTTCATTCCTGATCAAGAGCCGCAAGGTTTCTCTCGAGCGAGATCTGCTGGTTTATCCGGCCTTGCTGGAGGCGGACGACTTCCTGGAACTGCTTCCGATGATCACCGGGGAATTCCTCAGCTTTGTGCGCGGCCGGGGAAGCGAGCTTTATCGCATACGCGAACACACTCCGCAGGATCCCGGTCGCTTCGTCGACTGGAAAGCGACAGCCAAGACCGGGTCGCTCAAGGTCCGCGAGTTTACCCGTGAAGACGAACGCCGGCTCCGTCTGGTGTTCGATAACCCGGAGCCGGGACGCGTTTCATCTGAGGCCTACGAACACGCAGTTTCGCTGGCCGCATCACTCGCCTGCCATTTCAATGGTGAAAATGTCGATCTTTCCTTTGCCGGTACGTGCTATGACGGCGGCCTGCACCTGCAAGATTTCCTCCGCTATCTGGCGACCGTGGAACCGGACAGCCGCGATCCGCTTTTCCTTGATGCGCTGCCGGTCTCGCAGGATTTTAACGTGATCTTTACCGCGCGCCCGCGAGGCACACTGCCCAGCGCACTCTGGTTCACCTCTTACGTGATCTACATGTAGCTCTCGCCGATTCTTATTTGCCCTCCGGCTTTTTCTCTTCTTTCTCTTCTCGCCAGGGCTTGGCGGCGTTCACGAATTGCCGCGCCACGTCGGCGGCGCCCAAAGGACCGGAGAACGGTCCCACACCTTTGCCGGCCAACAGCACAAAGGTGGTGTTCTGGTGGCGCAGTTCGAACGGGTAATCCCAGGCGAAGGTATAGCTGACCTTGAGCACCACGTCGGCTACACGCGGATCGTCAACCATACGAATTCCCAGCTTTTGAAATTCCTTGTTTCTGCCGAGAGCAGCCTTCATCTGGTCGCTGCCGAAGTAATGCGCATCATCCGCCTCCACGTACATGGTTCTGAAGTTATGCAGGATGAATTCGCGGTCATGGGATTTCTTGAGTAGCTCTGACTGATCCGGAGCCTCAGGATCGGCGTGCGCCTGGATCAAGCGCAGTTGAGCGTTGCCGGCCCTCTGGGCGGCAACTGCGCGCAGGCGGCGCTCCGCGATCGATTCCTCTTCTGCCCGGTGCGCTCGTTCGTCGGCCGCGCGGGCAATTTCAGCCAGTTCAGCGATGCTGCGGCCGTTGGCAGAAGGAGCATTCGGGATTAGGTTTGTCGACTGGCCGGAGTTCGGGTTAATGAAGCCATCATTCATGGGGTTGTATCCGGCGCTCGTGAAGGGCTGCGCAAGCTGGGGAGCGTGTGGGTAACTGTGTGCCTGAGCCAGAGCGAAGGGCGCAGTGGCGGATAGGATGAAACTCAGAACAGCCGGAAGGGCGACAAGCCGGGAGCGAATCTGCATACGTGGTTCCTCCTTCGGGAGAGCATCGGGCGTTACGCAAATCGGGGCAATGCACCGCAGGTAAATTCGCCGTCAAAGCAGCATCAACTGCAGATCAACTGGTTTGTTCTGAGTGGATTATCCTCTAGGTGGTTCCCGGCTCAGCAAAGAGGGACCCGTTTCATTGTTGGCAAGATTTGCGGTTTTACTGCACGCTCTACAATTTATTGAATCGCTCGTTAACCCTTCGCTACCGTCAAATTCACTGCAAGAAATCCAGCTACTTCGTTCTTAGCTTAGCGACCACCAGTGGGCCGAAGGCCGGAGAGCCCGTGACCAGGTATTGATCGCTTCTCCGACTTCTGTTCGCTCACACCGAACAGCCGTTCCCCACCGGCTGCGCAAAGGTATCCCCCAATTTCGATTTCGAAATGAGAGGCGTTCTCTATGAGAAGGTCAAAACAGTTTTCCATCATATGGTCGTCGAGACCGAGACAGATTTATCTGTTGTTCATTCTCCTGATCGCATCAACCGCACTTGCACAAACCGCCTCGCCGCAACTTACAGCCGACCTGGCGCACTCGCCGGGCTGGGTAGTGATCCCGGTGGATGAATATCAAAACCTTCGCGCTCGCGCTTATCCCACCGAGCGCCTGCCTGAACCACCGCCGGTGGATGCAACGCTGACGCGCGTTGATTATGACCTGCATATTGCGGGCGACCTGGCTACGGGCCACGCCAGCCTGACGGTCGACGTGCTGAAAGACGGCTGGGTACGCGTGCCCATTCCGCCAGGATTGCTGGTGCGCGAGGCACGTCTCGACGGCAAGCTGGTTTCACTTGTCCCTGAAATGCCGGGCAAGAACAACCATCAGCCCGCGGCGGTTCTGGCGCATGCCGGCCGCGCGGTTCTGCAGCTTGATATTGCGCTGCCTGTCAGCGCATCTGCCGGAGAAGAGCGGATTACTTTGCCTTCTACTTCCTCCGGAGTAACCCGCGCCCAGGTGCAGCTACCGCGACTGGGCGTTGAAGTGAAGCTGGCCGGCGGACTTCTGGCGGAGAAAAGCGAGAGCGATGCCGGAAGCAAATGGCTGGCTTACGCTCGCGGCAATGAGCCGCTGACCTTCATATGGCGGCGCAAGATGGAAGATCACCATGTGACCCTGCCGTTGCGCCAGCGCGGGTCGCTTACCCAACTCACCAGCCTGGGCGAAGACTCAACCTCGCTCTACGCCGAAGTGAATCTTGAAATCACCCAGGGCGCAGCCAAAGAGGCCCGCATACAGCTTCCGGAAAGCATCACCGTCAACCAGGTTTCCGGCGCGATGGTTGGGGACTGGGAGGTCAAAGCGGGCGAACTGATTGTGACCTTCCTTGAGCCGGTGGAGCAGTCGGCGCGATTCGTGATTACCGGCGAGAGCAAGACGCCCCGCGATGGTCATATCGAGATTGCGCTTCTGCACCTTCTCAACGTGGAGCACGATAGCGGCGGCGTGGCCGTGGAAGTTCTGGGCGCAGGCGAAATCAAGGACGTTAAATCGCAAGGCCTGGAGAGCACCGAAGCCACCGAACTGGGCGACTACGTAGCCGGCAGACAATCGCCTGCGATGGCGGCGTTCCGTTTTCGTTCGGGCGATGCCCAGACTCGCTCACTCGCTCTCGATGTAGCCCGCTATGCGCAGCAGGCCGTGCTGGTGGCCAACGTGGAAGAGGCGCGATATCGCGTGCTGCTGAGCAAAGAGGGCAAGATGCTGGTGCAGGCGCAGTATGCCATCCGCAATAACCAGAAAAACTTTCTCAAGGTAACTCTGCCCACGGGAGCAGCCATCTGGAGCGCTTCGATGGGCGGCAAGCCTGTGCGTCCCGGCGAGGCGAGCGATGGCAGCCTGCTGTTGCCGCTCGAAAAGAGCCGGGCAGGCGATGAGGCTCCGGTATTTGCGGTCGAGATCTTTTACCTGGTGCGCGAGACCGCGTGGACAGAAAAAGGCAAGGCCGCGCTTGCGCTGCCTGCGCTCGATCTGCCCATCTCCCGCACCGGCGTGCTGCTCTATCATCCGCCGCTGTATAAGTTGGCCGCGGAGCCGGGAGCATTTCGCCTGGAGAGCTTTGAAGCGCCGACGTCAGTAGCGTTTCGCGGTATCGACGCACCAGCCGGCAACCCGGCCGATGCCGAGCACGGCATGAACTCAGGTTCCATAGTTGATGTCGTAACCAAGAGCGGCATACAGTCGGCAACGCAAGTCCTGGTCGACAACTTCAAAACCAAATCTCTGGGCGGACGCAGCGCCAAGGTGCTGCCCATCCGGCCTTCATTCCCGGCATTCGGGCCGAGCCTGTTCTTTGTCTCAGAGCTCACGGCGGAAAACCACGCTCCGACTCTTGAATTCAGCTATCAGCGCGACAAGAAGGATGGTTCAAAATGAAAAAGCTGCTTGCAATTCTCATGATGTTTTCCGTCTTTGCCATGGGTTCGGACAGCGCTCCGCTGCCCCTGCCGGCAACCGGCAATGTCACGCTGACCCTGGCGGAATACAACCGCCTGGTGGAACTGGCGTCAAAACCAAACAAGCAGCGCGAGACGCCGCCGCTGCCCTATGCCATCAAGCGCGCCGATCTCAAGTTGAGCGTGACCAATGACAATGTGCTGGGCACCATTCAGATGGATGGAGAAGTGTTCAGCCGCAACGCAACCAAGGTCCCGCTTACTTCCGGCCTGACCATCCTGAATGCGCGGCAGGAGGGAAAAAGTCTGCCGCTGGAGCAGGAAGGCTCGACCTCGACGGCGATTCTTCCCGGCGCGGCGGAATTCTCCGTGGCGCTCGAGACCGGCCTGCCGCTCGGAATCGAAGCCGGACGCGCATCGTTCATACTGCCGGTCCCGGCTGCGGGAAGCGTGCGGCTCACGCTGGCCATTCCCGGCGACCACAGCATGGTACGCATCAGCCCGGGCCTGATCACATCGCGCACCCGCGAGAAGGGCCAGACCGTTGTGGAGGCCACGCTTGTGCCCGGCCAGCCGGCCAATATCTGGTGGGTTACCGGCGTAGTGCAGGCGCCCGTGGTCAAACACGAAGTGCGATTCCTTTCCGACGTGAAGACTCTGGTCACCGTGAACGATGAAGAGTTGCGCGTTGCCGCACTGGCTGATCTCACCGTGGTCCAGGGTGATCCCACGGAGTTCACCGTCGACTTTCCCGCAGGCTACGAAATTACTGGAGCCTCCGGCGCGACGGTGGAGTCGAGCGAAGTGGAGAACGGAAAGCTGGTGTTGCATCTGAACTCTTCAGCGCCACGCACGCATGAGTTCCTGATCTCCATGGAACGGCCGCTCAACGGCACCAAGGCTGACGCGCCTTTTCTGACCTTCCAGGGCACGCAGCGTGAAACCGGCGAGGTCCTGGTGGAAGGCACCGGAGCCATGGAACTCACGGCCACCGAAGGCGGCGGATTGAAACGCATGGACCTGAAGGAAGTGAATCCGTACCTTCGATCCCTGGCGCGATTCCCGCTGCAGGCGGCATTCCGCTATCATCGCCAGCCGGCCGAGATTCCCACGCTGGCGCTGGAGTGGACGCGATTCCCAGACAGCAACGTTCTGGCCGCCGTCGCGGAGCATGCCGTGGTGACAACGCTGGTCACGGTGGAAGGGCGCACGCTGACCGAAATCAAATTGACGGTCAAAAATCAGGCGCAGCCGTTCCTGAAAGTAGGTTTGCCGCAGGGCGCAACCATCGTGTCGGCTGAGGTTGCCGGCGAGAGAGTGAAGCCGGTGCAGGGACCGGACGGCAACCGCGTGCCGCTGTTGCGGTCAGGTTTCCGTCCCACCGGGCCATACGAGGTTTCATTTGTATACATGGATTCAGGCGCGCCGTTCGCAAAGAAAGGCGGCTCAGAGCTTGTGCTCCCCAGCATGGATGTTCCCATCAGCATCCTGGAGTGGGAAATGTTCCTGCCCGAGCAATACAAGGTGAAAGATTTTGGTGGCGATGCGATCGCGGCCAGCCTCGTGCCCGCGGCGATGGTAGAGAACACCGAGTATCTCATCTCCGAGGAAAAGGTGCTTGACCTGCCGCTTAACGGCCGGAATTTCACACAGCAGGAGCAGCTTAGTCCGGGCGTTTTTAATGGCCCGCTTGCGGCGGGCCAGATTGGCGGAGTAGTGGTCGATCCGTCGGGAGCTGTGATACAGGGCGCTCAGGTCACGGTGACCAATACCGAGACTGGCGCTAGCCAGACGGCAGTGACAGATTCGGGAGGCCACTGGGTTGTTTCCGGACTTTCATCGGGCAGGATAAAGATCGCGGCGCAGAAGCAATACTTCAAGAACTTCGCCACAACCGACACACGCTACGATGCAAGCCGTCCTGCGAAGTACCAGATCAAACTGGAAGTCGGCACGGTGAGTGAAACGGTGGAGGTCAGAGCGAGCACGGTGCAGGTTGAGACTGCCAACTCCCAATTGAGTACAACCATTAACGGTCAGATGTTGAACGACATGGGTCCAGTGGGCAGCGGAGGCGGAAGAGAGCGCGACCACAAAAAGCAAGGTGCCTTTTCCCAGAATGGCGCCTCTTCCAACGTTCTGGATCTGCAGAAGCGTGTATCCGGAGTGCTGCCTGTACGCGTCGATGTGCCGCGGGCGGGGAATTCCTATCGCTTTGCCCGTGCCCTGGTGCTGGACGAAGAGACAAAAGTGACGTTCAACTACAAGAGCGAGGTGAAATCACGATAGGCCGCGACCGCTCGTTCTGAGACTGCAGTTACCTCTTGAACGTGTCATTCCGAGCGAAGCGAGGAATCGGCTCCGCTGCTCAACGGCTCTGACGATTGCGAGCCCGACAGAGGCGGAGCAGATCACTCGCCTTCGCCACGGATGAATTGCAGGGGTTGATTGCAAGCCAGCTTCGGCTCGGGATGACACGCATGTCGATTCGCGGGCGTTCTACTTCAAGTATTTCGGCTGCTCGCTTTTGCTCCACGGATCGTAATCGTGGGCAAAGCGGACGCGGTCGGGAATGGGCGGGTGATCGGCGTACCAGAACACCACGAATTTACTGGGATACGGGTATGACAATGAAAGCTCGCCCAGAACCTGGAAAGCATGCGCAGCCGCTTCCTGCGAGTTGGCGTTGATGCCGTGCGTGACCTCAAGGCCGTAGACGTCAGCATTGTGCTCAAGCTGGCGGCTGAAGCCGTTGCCGATGGGGGCGGCGAGTTCGCTCATGATGGAAAAGATCAGTAAGAGCATCACCAGAGCGGACCAATCGCTCAGCTCGCGCATGCGCCAGCGCTGCTGAAAGCGCGGGAAGGCCCAGTTGGCAATGACGTAAAGCAAGTAAAAGCCAATAAACAAGCCAATTGCAGCCGCTACCATGCCGATCACAATGTGGTTCAGGACGTAATGGCCCATCTCATGGCCGAAGACGAAAAGTGTTTCCGGCGTGGTGGCATTCTTGATCGTGGTATCCCATACGACAACGCGTTTGGACGGGCCAAAGCCGGTGACATAGGCATTGAGCGTGGTGACCTTTTCACTGGCCTTCATCAGGAACATGCGATCGCGCGGGATATCCAGCCCGCCGCGATGTGTCACCTGCTGGATGGCGGTCACCAGTTGCGGATTGTTTTTGTCCAGGGGCTCAAATTTGTTAAAGAGCGGATCGATGACGACGGGTGAAATGAAGATTACGAAAACGACGACTGCGAAGGTGCACATCCAGCTATAGAGCCACCAGCGACGAGGGCTCTTACGAATGAGTGTCGTGATCAGCCAGGCCAGAAAGCTGAAGATGACAAAGCCCACCATCCACCCCTTGCCCACGTCGCCCAGCCACGATCCCCAGCCCTGAACTGACAAGCCGTATTGGCGGCTGATGCTTTGCTGGTAGGCATCGAACGGGAGCTGCAAGACAGTGGTCGTGGCTAAAAATAGTGCGACGAAGATCAGTGCCTGGACGAAGCGGTTCTTGCCCGCAGTTTCAGCAATATCGCGAAACTTGGCCGCAACCCCGAGATAGAGCAGTCCCAGCAAGATCAGAAGACCGTAAATCGTCTCGATGATGCGCAGCTTGCCGCGCAGATCGTACAGCGCCTTGGATTTGGCCAGCTTATCGGGCGGAAGCGTGTACTCGGTGGTTACCGTCTGCGGCGCGCTTGGTGCCGTGGATGTGGCCGGCGCCGCAGTTGACTGGGCGTGCGTCTTCACAGATATCAGGGACAAAGAGAGCACGAGCAACAAAACAGAAGCCGGCAGCTTCATGAGCTTGTCTCCTCGCATAATGATAAGGACGATGGTAAACAGCAGAAGATTAACACCTTTGACGATATACGTCCCACATTTCGGGGCACAGCTGTTTGGTTATAAAATCAAGGAAGAACTCTGCATCTAACAGTCAGGGCTTGTTATGGCGCGGTATATCAAGAGCATTTCCCTTGCAGCGGCAGTGGTCCTCGCATTCCTCTGCATTCATAGCTGGGCGCAGCAAAACCCCAAGCGCCTCATCATGAAAGATGGTTCGTACCAGACGGCTACCCAGTGGGAGGTCAAGGGCGATCGCGTGCGCTACTACAGCGCCGAGCGCTATGACTGGGAAGAGCTGCCCAAGGAGTTGGTGGATTGGGCTGCCACCGACAAATACAACAACGAGCGCGAAGGCACGCGCGACGAAACCATCAAGGAGATCGGCAAGGCTGATGAAGCTGACGAGCGCGAATCTCCCCTGGTAGCGCCCGGTCTGCGTCTGCCCAGTACCGGCGGCGTCTACCTGTTCGACAATTTCAAAAACCAGCCACAGCTGGTGGAGCTGGTCCAGAACGGAAGCGAGCTCAATAAGCATACAGGCCGGAATATCCTGCGTTCCGCCATCAACCCGGTGACGCTCTCTTCCACGCAGACGATCGAGCTCAAGGGGGAACACGCGCGCGTGCAGGCCCACACAGGGCAACCGGCCATCTTCCTCAATATCGATACCGGCGATGAATCACAGCCGGCCTTCACCCAGAGAACGTCAGACAGAGACCAGCAGCCGAATCGCTACGGCATCGTGCGGGTGGAGCAGAAGAAGGATGTTCGCGTCGTCGGCAAGCTCAACGTGGCCATGTACGGCAAGGTCAGCCAGAAGGAAGTATGGATTCCTGTGACCACCTCTCCGCTGGGCGAATGGGTCAAGCTGACGCCGGCCGAGCCGCTGGAGCCGGGCGAGTATGCGGTGGTGGAGCTGCTGGAGAAAAAGCAGATCAATTTCTTTGTCTGGGACTTTGGCGTGGATCCTGCCGCGCCCGCCAACCCGAGCGCATGGACGCCCAAACAGCCGGACAAGAGCAACACGGGAACCAATGAGAGTCCCGTTCTGGAGACGAGGCCGAAGTAATGCCATACGTGGTAAGCGCTCGCTTTCCCGTTTGGGAAGAAGCAGCCAGGAGGGGCGATGATCGACGTCATTCTCAAGCGTTTTGACCATCCGGATGAAACACGTACCTTCGAACTGGGCCGCTTCGAACTGGTCACGCTCGGGGGGATGACTATCGGACGGGCGGTCTACCAACCAGGTTGGCGCTGGTCCACGCATGTGGGTGCGCCTCTAGGCGCAACTCACTGCCATGTGGAACATCTCGGTTTGGTGCTTTCCGGACATGCCACGGCGGCGATGCAGGACGGCACTGTCCACGATCTCACAGCAGGCACGCTCTTCTATATTCCACCCGAACCCCATGACAGCTGGGTTGTAGGCGAAGTGCCTTATGTTTCTTTGCATTTCCTTGGCGCTGCTGCTTACGCAAAAAAATAGCGCGCCGCGGACTAAGCACATCGGACATGCCTTGTCACCAAGCGCACCGGACGATTTCAGAATTTGGATATCTGTTGCAATCCGTGTTCATCCGTGGTGAGGTTTTCTTGCCGTGGCCAGATGATCCGAGAGTCGTACAGATAGCGATCCCTCACCCGTAGCGGGTTCGGGATTTCAGAAAGAAAACTACTTCAGCATCCCCTGCTGCGCGACGGCGATATTGTCGCGGCTGGAGTTTTTCACCATATACATCATTTCGTCAGCCTGGCGGATGATCTCATGCGAGCTCTTGGCGTCTTCAGGATAGGTCGCCAGGCCCATGCTGCAGCGGACATTCAAATTCAGGCCATCTTCGGCGAGAAAAACGGTCTTGCGCATCATGTCCTGAATACGTTTTGCCACCACCAGGGCCGAATGCTTGTCGGTTTGTGGAAGGAGTATGACGAATTCGTCTCCGCCGTAGCGGAAGGCGTAGTCGATCAAGCGGAGCTGAGATTTGATCTTGAAGCCGATCTCCTGCAGCAGCTTGCTACCGACCAGGTGTCCGTAGGTGTCATTCACGTTCTTGAAGTGGTCGAGATCGAGAAAGATTACGCTGAACTCATAGCCGAAGCGTGCGGAGCGATAGACCTCAGCTTCCAGCGTCTTATAAAGATGGCGTGCGTTGTAGAGGCCGGTGCAATCGTCGGTAATGGTGAGCTCTTGAATCTTTTCGACCGCGCGGGCGTTATCGATGGCGATGGCAGCGTAGTCGCAGAGCGCATGCAGGAAGAACATCTCCTGCTCGCCAAAACTCTCCATGGCGCAATTGATGAGCTGGATCACGCCCAGCACCCGGTGCTTGGACTGCAGCGGCACGCAGATGATCGACCGTGTCTTCCACTTGGTCATTTCATCAATGCGCTTGGCAAAGCGGGGGTCGTTATAGACGTCGGGGACGATCAATGACTCGCCGTGCCTGGCCACCCAGCCAGCGATACCCTCGCCCACCTTAAGGCGAACGGTCTTGAGCGTCTCGGCAGCATCCCCTACGGCAATGGCGAAATAGAGCTCGTCCTTCTGTTCATCGACCATCAGGAGCGACCAAGTGTCCGGACGGAAGAATTCGGCCATCTTATCCATGATGGTCTGCAGGATCGAGTCGAGGTTCAGCGAAGAGGTAAGCGCCTTCGCAACATCGTTGAAAATGGCGACTTCCTGCAATTGTCTCTTATTTTTTCGTTCGGGACCAGCTGCCTCGTTCATCTCAGGGGGTGTTCCTCATCGAACAGAAAGCTCCAACTTTTTGCGTATTATCGCTTGATTTAGGCAAATCGGCAACCGGACAATTGACCTGAAACCTGACAGTAATTGCCCTTACGTACCTTGAAACTGGTTGTTAAATCAGCAGTTACGGGGTATTTTGGTTGTGGCTGGAGTTCGGCCTCCTTACTATGGGCCAATTAACTGACTTACCAACCAAAAACAATGGGCTGGCCATGGGCGTATTTGGGGACCGGTTGCGGCGCGAACGGGAGATGCGCGGCATCACTCTGGATGAAATTACCGAATCCACAAAGATTTCCCGCCGTCATCTGGAAGCGCTGGAAGGCGAACATTTTGACCAGCTTCCCGGGGGGGTATTCAACAAAGGTTTTGTTCGGGCTTACGCGCGGTTCCTAGGGATCGATGAGGATCAGGCCGTAGCCGACTACTCGGCGGCAGCCAACGAAACACCGGAGCCGGAAGACAAATTTCCGCTTGAGATCCATGAAGAGCCGAATCGCCAACTGAATCCGCGCCGCTCAAAGCTGCCATTGGCCTTCGCCGTAGCGGCGTTGGCTGGTGTCCTTGTGGGCTACTTTTTTTGGCTTAGATCGAAGCCGCATCGTCCGGAGAGCCCGGCGACAACCCAGGAAATCCCGGTTACGCCCGGGACGGCAGCGACAAAAACTTCAGAAGCACAGCTACAAGAACCTGCGCCCACGCCCGCTTCAATTCAACATACTCCGGCCGCCGGTTTGCCGGTGAAGCCGCCCGTTCAGACGGAGAAGACGCCGTCGGAGAAGACGTTTGTGGTTCTGATCAGGGCGAAGGAAGATGCCTGGGTCTCGATCATTGCTGACGGAAGATCGGTGATGCAGAAGGTTCTTGTCGCAGACAAGAAGAAATCGGTTAAAGCCGGCAAGCAGATCGTGCTCAGAACCGGGAATGCGGGTGGCATCGACGTGAGCTTCAATGGCAAATCGCTGGGCGCCATCGGGAATGAAAACGAGCCGCGTACCCTCACCTTTAATGCAACGGGCCTAGTACAATAACCCCATAGACCATATCTGGCCCAGGCCGATAATATGGTTCTCGGTCCATTTCAGATTGAAAAACACCCCATTCGGCTGCGGTTTCGCCGCGTGTAACGCCAAACCGTTGTTCCCGAACGGATTCGTTCGGTAGCCTACTAGGGAGTTATCCTAAGGGTTTGGTCCCGCTCGGGAAAAGATATTTTCAGGAGGGAAGTCCATTGGCTTCACGAGAAAGCTTTTTGTTTACGTCAGAGTCGGTCACGGAAGGACATCCGGATAAAATTGCCGATCAGATTTCGGATGCGATTCTGGACGCTTGCATTGCCGAAGATCCTTATAGCCGCGTTGCCTGTGAAACGCTGACCGCCACCGGCCTGGTGGTGATCGCCGGCGAAATTACTACCAAGACCTATGTCGACTTCCAGAAAGTCGTGCGCGGCGTGGTCCAATCCATCGGCTATGACAATGCGCTCTACGGCTTTGACTCCAATACCTGTGCCGTGATTTCCAGCATCAATAAGCAATCCGGAGATATCGCTATGGGTGTGGATACGGGCGGCGCGGGCGACCAGGGCATGATGTTCGGCTATGCGACCAACGAAACCGAAAACTACATGCCTACGCCAATCGATCTGGCGCACAAATTGACCCATCGCCTTACTGAAGTCCGCAAGAACGGAATGCTTCCTTACCTCCGGCCCGACGGAAAATCCCAAGTCACGGTTGAATACGGCGCAGACCACAAGCCCAAACGGGTGGATGCCGTGGTGATCTCAACCCAGCATGCCGAGTCCGTCGACAATGAGACGCTGCGCGGGGACATCATGCGGCATGTGATTCAAACCGCCATTCCCTCCCGCCTGCTCGACGCCGACACCAAATATCACATCAATCCCACAGGCCGCTTCGTGATTGGCGGTCCCATGGGCGATACCGGCCTGACGGGACGCAAGATCATCGTGGACACCTATGGCGGCATGGGCCGGCATGGCGGCGGTGCTTTCAGCGGCAAAGATCCGACCAAGGTTGACCGCTCAGCCTGTTACATGTGCCGCTACATCGCCAAAAACATCGTGGCTTCGGGCCTGGCGGACCGCTGCGAAGTGCAGCTGGCGTATGCCATCGGCGTAGCTGAGCCGGTGAGCGTGCTGGTCGATACCTTCGGTACCGGCAAGGTGGGCGAGGAAAAACTGGAACAGCTTGTCCGGGAGAACTTCCAGCTCACGCCGCGCGGGATCATCGACTCCCTGAAGCTTCGCCGTCCTATATATAAGAAGACCGCGGCTTACGGCCACTTCGGCCGCAAGGATCCCGACTTTACCTGGGAAGCCACGGACAAGGCCGCCAAGCTGCGCGAGCAAGCGTCGGGCAAGGCCGAATCCACGGCCGGCGCAACGCGGTAAACGAAAGCCTTAACGTAGAGACGTAGCATCGCTACGTCTCTATAGCGCTGCGGTGCTACGCTATCTGGAACGAAATGTTCGGAGCCGTAGCATGCTACGGCTCTACGTCGAGAGTATGGCCGAGCGCAAACTTAAATCAGGATTCCGGCGCAATGCGCCGAAGCAGGAGAACATGTCAACATCCGTTGTTTCGCAAACTTCGTTTGATATCAAGAGCCTCGATCTGGCCGATCTGGGGAAGCGCCGCATTGAGTGGGCCAACCAGTCCATGCCGGTGTTGCAGAGCATCCGCAAGGATTTCATCAAGAACCAGCCGCTGAAAGGCATGCGCATCTCGGCCTGCCTGCACGTGACCACGGAGACGGCCAACCTGGCCATCACGCTGCGCGATGGCGGTGCTGACGTGGTGCTGTGCGCCTCCAACCCGCTCTCCACGCAGGATGATGTGGCGGCCTCGCTGGTTCGCGACTACAACATCTCCGTCCATGCCATCAAGGGCGAGGACAATGACAGCTATTACAAGCATATTCTCTCGGCGCTCGATCACAAGCCGCACATGACAATGGACGATGGCGCCGATCTGGTTTCCACAGCGCTTACCAAGCGCCAGGACGTTCTGGAAGGAATCATTGCCGGAACCGAAGAGACCACCACGGGCGTCATTCGCCTGCGCGCCATGGCCAAAGACGGCCAGCTGCGGTATCCGATCATCGCCGTGAACGATGCGCTTACCAAGCACATGTTTGACAACCGCTACGGCACCGGCCAGTCCACTATGGACGGCGTGATCCGTTGCACCAATTCATTGGTTGCCGGATCCAAGTTCGTGATCGCCGGCTACGGCTGGTGCGGGCGCGGCCTGGCTTCCCGCGCGCGCGGCATGGGCGCCGATGTAATCGTTACGGAAATCGATCCCACAAAGGCGATTGAAGCGGTGATGGACGGCTATCGCGTGATGGCGATGACGGAAGCCGCGAAGATAGGCGACATCTTCGTGACCGTCACCGGCAACAAGAACGTAATCAGCCGCGAACACTTTGATCTGATGAAGAACGGCGCTGTGGTCGCTAACTCCGGGCACTTCAACGTGGAGATCGACATTCCAGCCCTGGAAAAGATGGCCTCGTCCAAGCGTCAGACCCGCGACTTCGTGGACGAATACGCCATGAAAGACGGCCGCAAGATTTATCTGCTGGGCGAAGGCCGTCTCATCAACCTGGCTGCAGCTGAAGGGCATCCGGCTTCGGTGATGGATATGAGCTTTGCCAACCAGGCGCTTTCGGCCGAGTATCTGGTGAAGAACCACCAGTCGCTGGAGAAGAAGGTTTACCCTGTGCCGGAAGAGCTGGATAAGCGCGTGGCGCGGCTTAAACTGGAATCGATGGGCGTGAAAATCGACAAGCTTACAGCCGAGCAGGAAGAGTATCTGGCGAGCTGGAGCGAAGGCACGTAAACACGCAAATAGCAATTGGCAAATGGCAATTAGCCAAACCAAACCTCGGGAACGGCGACTCGATGAGTCGCCGTTTTTGCTTTGGGCGCCTGTATGGATTGGCGAATGTTTTCAAAAGGATGCAAGAATCTGCTCCTACTTGCGTTCCAAGATACGGCGGAGCAGCACTAATTGTCCCAGGTGGTAGGCGTTATGGTCAGCCACGAGCAGAGCTTCACGCAGCAGGGTTTGGCCGTCGCCGTGAGGAATCTTGCCGTAGAGATCGCTCTTGGGATCGTGAACCAGGTCGCTCATTGCTTTCAGATCATCAAGGACCTGCTTTACGCTTTTGTCCCAAGCTTTGTCATCGGGCGGCGTTTCGGTTTTGGGCCAGTAGCCATCAGGAAATTTCGGAGATTTATGCTTTGCATTCTTGCTGAACTCAAGGATGTCCCATTGCGCAATGCGGATATGCTCCAGCAACTGCCAGGGCGTATGGGGCGAGCCTTCGGGTTTTCGTCCGCGCAGTTCACGGGGAAAGTCCTTGAGTGAGCTCTCAAGATCAACGTGGGCTTCTGCTTTCGTGAGCAAGTCGATTAGATGCTGGCGTAGGGGGTCTGTCTTCATGGCAATTGGTTGGATGACGGCAGCAGGATGCCGGAGGCAAAACTTGTTGGCAACCGTGATTGCCCGCGCCAAAGAGGCACTGACTATCGGGTGTAGCAGGGAATGCGGGCTGATATTTCTGGTCCTGATGTTCGGTTCATTGGTTTGGGCGCAGGAAAAGACTGAGCAAAAGATTCCCAGGTTGCGCACGCAATCGAACGAAGTATTGGTACCCACGCTGGTCAAGGACAGGGACGGCAAACTTATTTTCGGTTTGAAAGCCAGCGACTTCATCATCGAAGACGATGGTGTCGCCCAGCAGATCAGCATGGACGAGGCTGAACCGGAGGAGCCGGTCTCACTGCTGATCGCGATTCAGACCGGGCGCATGGCTCTTTTTGAATTTCAGCGCATGAAAAAGATCAGCAGCCTCCTGGACCAGATCGTCGGCCAGCCCCAGGTAGAGACCGCGATTGTCACCTTTGATAGCGACGTCAACCTGCTCCAGGACTTCACCTTCGAATCCGAGCAGACGGAGACCTACCTGCGAAAGATGATGGCAGGACCGCTGCGGGAGATGGGCGACAGCGGTAACAGCAACGGCGCCGCGATCTATGATGCGGTCCGATATTCGGTGCATCTCCTGCAGCAGCAGCCGGATGACAGCCGGCGTATTCTTTTGCTGATCAGCGAAACCCGCGACCACGGCAGCCATGCCGTGAAGCTGGACGATGCCATCGCCGCGATCGGCGACAGCAATACTGTGATTTACTCTGTGGCCTTTTCACCCACAGCCTCCACCGCGCTGGACACATTGCGCGGCGAGTGGGATGCCCGCACCGATCCGGCGGGACCCAATCTTGATGTCTGGCGCCTGATGAAGATGGCCCGCGAGGCCATGCGCAAGAACGCACCCAGGAGCGTGGCTGCAATGACCGGCGGCGAGTACGACCTGTTCACCTCGGAAAAAACTTTTGAGCGATTTATGAACGAGTTTGCCAACCATCTGCACAGCCGGTATCGGCTGCGCTTCCAGCCGAAAGATCCGCGGCCCGGACTGCACCAGATCCGGGTGAAAGTGAAGCAGCGGAACGATGTGACAATCGTTGCCCGCCGCACTTATTGGGTTACGGCGCCGAAAGCGGCGCCGTGAACTGTTTGCGCCGGATTAAGGCTGCCAGAGCAGCGCCTGAGTCACTGCTCCGTCCGCCGGATGATGGCCGTAGCCATCCACCAGCAGGACGCGGCCATCGCGGAGAAGTGTTGCGGTGGAAAACAGAAAGCCATCGAGTGGCTCGCCATTGATCGGGGTAAATACGTCGTGCGCGGGATCGTAGACTTCGGCGCGCTCGGCGCCACCGGCCAGCAGGATGCGTCCATCGTTCAAGGCGACCACGCCGGAGAGAAGCTTGAATCGCGGATATCTCATCCTCGGTCCGGGCGAGAATTGCCCGGTTTGCGGATCGAAGATCTCAGTACTGAAGTAGGTGATCTGCCGGCCGACCTCATTTGAACCGCCGGCAACCAGGACCTTGCCGTCGGGCAACAGTGCCGCGCCCTGCTTGTAGCGCGCAACCTCCATGCTGCCGGTCTGAGTAAAGCGTCCGGTGTTTGCATCGTAAATCTCGGCCGTGGCTTCGACTGTATGATACGGATATTGACCGCCGCTCAGTCCGCCGGCCACGAGCACTCTTCCGTCTTTCAGCGTGACCGCCGTAAAAGCGCTGCGCCGGCCGTGCATGCTACCTGTTGGCGCAAACAGGCCGGTTGCGGGATCGTAGAGCTCTGCCGTGGTGAGTTGGTCGTCGTCCCCTGATGCGCTACCACCGGCAATGAGAACGTTGCCGTTCCTAAGCAGGACCGCAATGGCATGGGCTCGTGGAGAGCTCATGTTGCCTGTCAGTGAGAAACTGCCGCTATCAGGGTCATAGATCTCCGCCGAAGCCAGGCTCTTGCCTGAGCCGTCCGTACCGCCGGCGATCAGGACCTTGCCGTTGGCCAGGAGCGTCGCCGTGGCCCCACCGCGGCGAGAGTGCAGGCGACCTGTGGAAGTGAATCGCCCACTCGATGGATCATAAAGCTCCGCTGAATCCAGCCAAAAGCCATTACGCGCCATGCCTCCGGCAACCAGAACTTCGCCGTTTCGTAGCAGAGTGGCGGTATGGGAGAATCGCGCCACGGTCGTATTTCCTGTGGGGACCAGTTGGCCCGGCGTGGCCGGCACTCTGGTGGCAACCGCCAGCAGAACGAGCGCGCAAAAGATGGCTAGAGCCGACAATCCAACCTTGGCGCGCAGGTTCATGGAGCCTCCACAAGATCTCAATAAGTATAAGACGTATCGAGAAATCAGGTAGTTAGCCTTATTTTGTATCGGAACTCGGCAGTTTTCCTTACGCCTGAATTTTTTGAAAATCGTTGTTCCGCGCGTGACCGTCTAGGGGTCTTACTCGTCAGCAGGCTTATCCGTCGACTGCTACGGAGGGGTCATGGACCGGGAAGTCGTGGCCCTTCCCAATTTTTTTACCAAATTGGAACCACTTATATATCAGGCAGCTCATATATCAGGCAGCTCGGATTGATCTGCAGCAAACGTTCTAATAAGATTTTTGAGAGTAGGTTTTATAGATTTTTTTTAAGGCTCGAGTTAACAACCATCACTTGGCATTGATCCCTGGAATCCATCCTGATCTTGCCATTCAGCTGTAAGCCCCTTCAGCGGGCCCCGGCAGGAGTAAGCTATGTTGAAATTTGGGAGTCGCGGGCATTCCCCCCTGGGAAGGCTTTCTACGTTTTTGCTGGTTATTGCCCTGGTTGGATCGTGGGGCTGCGGTGGCGGTAGTGTATCGGCAATCGGACCTACGCCCACACCCAATCCCTCGCCGAGTCCTGTTCCAACGCCCACGCCTACGCTGCCGGCTGGAACCATCGGCATGAAAGTGCTCGATACCAGTGTTCCGCCCGGAGGCATCTTTCAATGGCAGCTTTCCAATACTGAGCCCAAACCGATCGGGCATGGCAGTACCCGGCCGCAAATACCGCCGGGACCTGTGCGCGGGGTCGCGATCAATGACCCGTCCGGACACGCGGCCGGCATTGCCCTGGTGGCGCCATCGGGCGTCAGCATTCAGCTCACCTCGCCGGATGCGTTGTTGGGAACCAACGTCACCTATCCGGTTGTGACCATGTCGATGCCTTTGAGCAACAGCCTCACGCCCGGAAGCGCATCGACTATCGGCATTGATACTGCCAGCACTAATTTATTCCAGGACGCTACCACCAAGTACACCACGCTGGAGTTTGCTGCTGGGACTCTGACCATTGCTCCGGCGGGAAGTCCTTACATCAGCGACGTGATTCCCGGCGGAGGATTGCTGCCGGACCGCACCACGATCCGCGTCCTGGGCGCCGGATTTAATGCGAATACGCGCGTCTCCATCGAAGGCACAACGATCGTCCCTTCCGATGCGACATTTGTGAACTCGGGCGAAATTGACGTAAAAATCTGCAACGGCACGGTCGCCGATGGGGCTGCTACATGCCCCAACACCGGCGCCACCTTCCAGCTGGATGGCGAACGCGTGCGCGTAAAAGACCAGAACACGAACTTCGTCCTTGAGTATTTCACTTATCTGCGCGCAGACGATGCGCCGGGAACCAGCGGAAACACGATGGTCACGGAAGTTCACCCCATGTTTTCCCGCCAGACATATCTTGCCGCAACCATTCCGCTGGTGAACACGGGGACGCAGTTTACCGGCTTTGCTCTGCAAAACACGTCAGGAACCGATGATGGCATCAAGATAGAGTTGCTGGATGCAAGCAATGCTTCGCTGAACCCGGCGGCCACTTTTTCCTTGGTTCTCCCCGCCGGCCATAAGATTGCACGGGACGTGATTGAGGATTGGTTCAGCGGCAGTGTGCCGGTGGGCGCCGCGAACGTGAAGATGACGGTGACTTCCGGCGGTGTGCCAGTTCAGGCACTAGGGATGCACGGCGATACATCTGCGGGAACGGTCACGCCGGTCATTCCTCAATAATGGCTCGCGGCCACCTGCGTGGCCTTTAACTGCTCGAGCTCGGCCATGGTTTTGTTCCAGCGGTCGCGCTTTTTCTTCATGGCGTTGGGCGCGTTAGGATCCTGGTAAAACGCCAGAATATTCCGGCGCAGGTTAGGCGAGAGCGCGGAGAACTTGTCGTCAGCCAGCTTGTCCAGCAGCTTGGCATAGGTCTCATCAGCCAGGCTGTATTCGCCCGAACGCGTCAGCTTGCCGGTGTCAAAGTCCGCGTTCACCAGGACTAGGTCGTCCTTGTTTCTTAGGACGCGCAGAGCGGATCGATAGCGCTCCACCGTCTCATTCACGCTGTTAAGGTAGGCCGTTTCGGTGTCCGGATAGGGCATTTTGAACGCAATGGCCCTGAACGGACCGACCTTCGGAACAATCTTGAACAGCGCGGCCATGAACCTGGCGCCGAATCCGGGTTTCTGATAATTCTTTCCCCACTCCTTCTCATACTCTGAGCGGCTCAGGTTGTAGAGGAACTTTTTCTTGGCAAAGCTCGGATTTTCCCTGACCATCTCGTCTTTCTTGGTTTCCACGGCGACCTTGGTCATTTCCGGAATGGCGCGGCTCACGGCCCAGCGAAAGCTGCCGATCGAAAGATCAAGGTTGGTGAAAACATCATCAAGCCTGATGCCGTAAGTCTTAATAAAGGCGCGCTGCAGCACCGGCTTGGCGACTTGAAAGCCAATGAAGTCGCGGTAGGAATCTGATGTGTATCGTTGCTTGGCGACCTGCACGACATCAAACCCGAACTCGGTACGAATGTGAGCTTTCTTATCTTCCGCATAAGTCACTGACGAACCGTATTTGGCCTTGAGCTTGGGGAACTCTCGCGCCACGGAAGCATTGACTACCGGGTGGCCTACGGTGTCAGAGACATAGTGTGCCAGTGCCCCCAGCGCAAAAGCGTATTCGTTGACGTCGGTCGATTCATCGAGCAGGGCCTGGACAAAGTCTCCGCTGCGAACGTAGTGCACCATGTCACTGAATGTTTTGTTGCCGAACGGGTAGTAGCCCATATCCTGGATCAGGCACCCGCCGTACGCGTAGGCATGAGCCTGGCGCAGGTCCTCTTCGCTTGCTTGTGGATATCTTGCCTGCAGGAGCGGCTTGATCTGGTCGGCCCAGAGCAGATCGACGACCTCTTCATGGGTCAGAATCGAGTATCCGCTGCAAACCCGGTATGTGCCGCAGATGAAGAGAATCGAAGCTAAGAATCCCACGATGGACTTTGGCATGTTGGCTTATTTTTTTGTAATGACTCGTCTATTCAGAACTGCTGACCCACTCTGATTTAGATGCAGAGCAAGCGGAAGGGTATGTTGAGCAAATTCTTGCTGTTGGGGCATTATCCGAATTTTCATGGTTGAGATAAAGGCCAGATAATGAATGATTTAACGGCAACGCAGTCTGATGTTGCCTTCACGGTTGCTGTTTTTTAGAGCAGCACAATCGTGATTCCCTTATTGCTCTTTCCCAGGTCAACGTCCTGCTTCCACTCCGGATAGCGTTGCAGCAGCGGCCACGCGGCTTCGTCAGAAATGCGCCAGTTTTCGCCCACGATAAAAGCGCGGATACTGCCGGCATCGGCAAGGCAGCGCAGCTCTTTCTGCAGTTCCACGCGTAATGCCCCGCCGGTTCCGCTGGAGCCGTAGCCGTGGATCAGCTTGACAGCCGCGTATCCTTCTCGGCGCGCCAGGTGAAGCTCGTGGTGCATGCGCAGCCGGGCTGCCTCAACTTTGGGCATGCCGTCTTCGAGATTGATGATCTTAATCGGCGCCGGTTTGCGCGACATGCCGTTTAGTGTAGGGGCAAAGCTGCGCTGCAGGAAAATCATTTATCATCAAAGTTTGTTATGAGCATGAAACAGATTGCTGATTGGGCGTTGAATACAGTTACACAGCGAGGCGCGGACTATGCCGATCTTCGCGTCGTGGATCACCGGCAGCGCACACTGGCCACCAAGAACGGCAAAGTCGGCCACGCCGGCAGCGCGGAGACCCTGGGAGCCGGCATACGCGTGCTGGTAAACAATGCCTGGGGCTTTGCGTCCACAGACGATCTCAGCCGCGAATCGGTCGAGAAGTGCGCCGCGCAGGCGTTGGAGATCGCCAAAGCTTCCGCGCGCGTGCAGGAGCAGCCGGTCCGGCTGGCGCCCGAGCCGGCGGTGAAGATCGACTGGGCAACGCCCTACAAAATCGATCCGTTTACCACCTCGGTGGACCAGAACCTTGATCTGCTCACGCGCATTGATGGTGAACTGCTGGCCGTGAAGGGCGTAACGCTGGCGGAAAGCAGCCTGCAGCTCGGCCGCTACGAACAGTGGTTTTACAACACCGATGGCTCAGAGATCCACCAGACCCGTGTGACCACAGGTGCGGGCTTCTCTGCCCTGGTATTTCGGGGCTCGGAGATCATGAAGCGTTCGTATCCAAATTCCTTCGGCGGCCAGCACCAGAACAAGGGATACGAGCTGATCGACGAACTCAAGCTGGTGGAGAATGCGCGCCGCATCGGAGAAGAAGCCGTGGCTCTGCATAAAGCAGAGCGGTGCCCGGAAGGGAAGATGAACCTGGTGCTGGACTCTTCGCAGCTGGGCCTGCAAATCCATGAATCGATCGGGCATCCGATTGAGCTGGACCGTGTGCTGGGCTACGAAGCGAATTTTGCCGGAATGTCGTTCCTCACGCTGGAGAAGTTGCGGACGCTTCGCTATGGCAGCGATATCGTGAACGTTGTAGCCGATGCCACCGAGCAGCATGGTCCCGGGCTGGGGACATTTGCCTACGACGACGAAGGCGTCCAGGCGCAGTGCACGCCGATCATCAGCAATGGGCTCTTTACCGGATACATCTCTTCGCGCGAAACGGCGCATGCGATCGGCGAGAACCGCTCGAATGGAACCATGCGCGCGGAAGGCTGGAACCGGATTCCGCTGGTGCGCATGACCAACATCAGCATTCTTCCCGGAAACAAGCCCCTTACCTTTGACCAGCTCATCGCCGATACCGACGACGGCATCTACATGCAGACGAACCGCTCCTGGTCTATCGATGACAAGCGCTACAACTTCCAGTTCGGCTGCGAAATCGGATGGGAGATCAAAGGCGGCAAGCTGGGCCGCATGTTCAAAAATCCCTCATATTCAGGAATCACTACCGAGTTCTGGAATTCGATGGATGCGATCTGCTCGCGCGATCAGTGGACGCTCTGGGGCACACCCAACTGCGGCAAAGGCCAGCCCATGCAGACCATGGGCACAGGGCATGGTGCGTCGCCGGCGCGGTTTAAGGGAGTGAAGATCGGAACAGCATACAAGGGAAACTGAAAAAAATTGATTTTCACCGCAGAGACGAGAGAGGCGCGGAGAAAGGCAATCTTACCGCAGATAGACGCGGATGAACGCGGATCAGAAATTATTGAAACAATTCCGGTCGAAGAAAATATGCGCGTTGCGAGGTAGGGGTGGGAACATATCGAGCCCCGTAGGGGCGGCATAAAGAATTAGGAGATTTTGGTTCATGCTCGATCCAACCAAAGCCAATGAGATTTTTGAGCGCGTCAAAAAATATTCGTCAAGCCCAGAACTCGAGATCATCTTTTCCTCCACCAGCTTCTCGCTCACCCGATTCGCCAACAACACGATCCACCAAAACGTCTCTGAGGTGAACGAGATTGCGTCCATCCGCGCTGCCTTTGACGGCAAAACCGCACGGGCGACAACCAACCGCTTTGACGACGACAGCCTGAAACGCGCGGTGCAATCGGCGGAATCGATGGCCAAAGCGCAGGAAGCGGACCCGGACCGGTTGCCGATGGCGAACGCAGCCGAGGGTAAGGGAGCTGATGCGCCGAAGCGCTGGTTTGACCAGAGTGCCGCCCTCACACCGGCAGACCGCGCCGAGGGTGTAAAGAAAATTGTCGACGTCGCCACGAAGAACAAGCTGGTAACCGCCGGGATTTTTTCCAGCTCGCAGAACGCTGATGCCATTGTCAATTCCAACGGCCTGAGCGTCTATCACCGGCAGACATCCGCTGAAGTCTCGATCACGATGCTGGCGGACAACTCCTCCGGCTGGCAGAAGGGGAATTCGCCGGATGTAAAAAATGTTGATCCGGTACGGCTGGCCGAAACTGCCGCACAGAAGGCGCGCGATTCACGCGGCCCGCAGGAACTGCCTCCGGGAAAATACACGGTGATCCTGGAGCCCGCGGCGGTGCTCGATCTGATTGGTTTCATGTTCTGGGATTTTGGCGGTTTGGCGATCCTGGACCAGCGCTCATTTCTCAACAACCGAATCGGGACGAAGCTGTTTGGCGAAAACGTAACCATTGTCGACGATGTCGCCCATCCGCTGCAGTCGAATTCGCCATTTGATGGTGAAGGCACGCGCCGCAGCCGCGTCAACCTTATCGAAAAAGGAGTGGTCAAGAACCTGGTGTATGCGCGCGCCACGGCGGAGAAGATGCGCAAGTCAGAGTTCAAAGAGAAGGTAGGGGAAATCCGCTCCACCGGCCACGGCTTTCCTTTGCCCAACGAGATGGGTGAGGCGCCGACCAATATCGTTTTTGTCACACCCGGCGGCGAACAAACCACCGAGCAGATGATCGCCGGCACCGAGCGCGGGATCCTGATCACGCGCTTGTGGTATATCCGCGAAGTTGATCCGTATGAAAAGATCCTCACCGGCATGACCCGTGACGGAACATTCCTGGTGGAAAACGGCAAAGTGAAAAATGGCCTCAGGAATTTCCGTTTCAATCAGAGCCTGATTGAACTGCTGAGCAACGTTGAAGCCATGAGCCAGGCGGTGCGTGCCAGCGGCGAGGAATCGTTTGATATGGTTGTGCCGGCGATGAAAGTTCGCGGCTTCAACTTCACTGAAGTAACCCGATTCTGAGCTGGATTTTCGGCCATCGGCGCAAGCGCATGTCCTTTGGTGCCCTGCGAATACCAAAGTAATCTTGGGTGTTTTTCCGGTGCGGTGTAGCCTCACACAAGAGGTGCAGGAGTGAACGAAGCCAAGATTCCCGTTGCAGGCTCCGGGCCCGCAGACACCAGAAGTTCGGTACGCTTTCCCCTCAGACTTCCTATCACGGTACGCACAGCGGACGCGCATGAACACTTCGCGGAAACCGCCGATATCTCAGCAGGCGGAGTGCTTTTTCATACCAAGAACGCGCTCGACGTGGGCACCGTGATCCGTTTCCGTATCGTATTGCCCGCTTCAGTCTTGGGCACCGACACCGACGTCCAGGTCAATTGCACCGGACGCGTGGTGCGGTCGATCGACGAAAAAGGCAAGAAGGCGGTAGCGGCAGTGATCGACGAATACTGTTTCGAACGCATTTTCGCCAGCATGGCAACCAGCTGTTAACCTCACGCACGGAGAGTCGCTGACGCTAAGCATCGGCGGCATGCCAAAAACTTCATTCCAACCTTATGCGGCCGCAAGGCCGCTTTTTGTTGATACTGGATATTAGGCCGGGATTGCCACACCTCTGACTTGGGCCAGGTGAGCAATTGTGTGCTTGCTGTGCGCGCCTCACTCAGGATAAAAAGCAGCCTGTATAATGAATCTTGTCCCAACCTTGCGCTGGAGAGATGGCCGAGTGGCTGAAGTTGAGCCGATGATCGGGCGTTTGAGTCCGCTGGCGAAATCCCGAGCACAGCGAGGGAGCTTTTGAAAGTCGGAGAGATGGCCGAGTGGCTGAAGGCGCACGCTTGGAAAGCGTGTATACCTTAACGGGTATCGTGGGTTCGAATCCCACTCTCTCCGCCATTCAGCCTTCACATTATCAATTCACTGCTTTTCCGGGCGTTCCAAGGTGTGCCCCTTTCATCCGGAGAAGAGCCGCCATGTCATCCATCTTGTCTTCGAGCAGATTGAGCTTTCCTGCCAATCCCTGGATCTCAGACTCCGCACGTCGATTGACATCGTAATCCAGCTCACCTCTCAGCCGGTCTTTCGTGTCTTGCCGGTTTTGGCTCATCATGATCACCGGCGCCTGGATGGCGGCGAGCATAGAGAGAAACAGGTTCAGCAGGATGAAAGGGTACGGGTCCCACGCCTTTTGTCCCAGACGTACGTTGATCGAGGCGTAGACGATCAAGAAGACAGAGAAGGCGATGATGAAGATCCAGGAGCCGCCGAAGCGAGCGACGGAGTCCGCGAGCCGCTCGCCAAGAGTCGCTTCTTCCTCGATGATCTCATTGGGATTGCGGCTGGCGCGGCCCCTGATGAGCGCCTGTGACGCGTGAAACTGGCGTCCCAGCATGGTGAGAAGGTCCATACCCGCATGCGGCTTGCGCTCGAGAAGCACCTCTATGTCATCACGCGAGATCTCCAGGCACGTGGTCTCTTCCAGCGCAATGGCGGTAGTCTGATGAGGCTTTTGTTGGATCATGGAGGCGAAGCCAAATAACTCACCAGCCCCGGGTTCATCCACCAGGACTTCCTGCTGATCCTCATCAACAGTGGTCACACGGACATGCCCGGACAACATCACGTAGGCCTGGCCGGCGGCTTCACCTATTTTGTAAATGCGTTCGCGGGGATTGAACGTCTTCATTTCAACCTGACTGGAAAGAACCGCTGTTTCATCGTCGTCCAGCAAGGAAAAAAGCGGGACGCTCTTGAGAAGTTCCGGTTTGCAGGCCATAGTGATCTCCTCTCGGATAATCTGATGTGATGAACCCTATTTCAAATGAGCCGAAGAATTGTGATTTGCGCCGCCTGAGCGTCTGGTGGTAGGAAAATCCACAGCAAAGCCGAACTGGCCGCCAATCAGGGGACTTGCCGTGTACTTACCTGCGATAAGACCAAAGGTAAGACTGAAGCCCTCACGAACCGCATACTGCCCTCCGCCCAGGAATTGCAACTGCGTTCTGGCAAGGCCTGAAGTGTCGGCGATCGCGCTGAACACCTCGGCTCCCAAGGTCAGCCGAGGACGAAAGTCGTGCAGCAGAGAGACTCCGGTGCTGTACACGTGACCGCGCGTCGTCTGAACACCTACCACACCTGTGCTCGTATTACCGGCAAATAGAAATCCGATGTTCACATTGAGCCTGGTTTTGTCGGTGAACGGGTCTTGTGCGATGAAGTTGAGCCAGTAGTCGGTAAGGCCCGACCCAAGCTGCCGCCGCTCGTCTCCGGTGGGGAATTCGATGTACAAGCTGGCCGCGAGTGCCGGAACACGTGACCCGGGGGAAGCGCTGTGGAGTTTCCATTTCACGCCGAGATTAGTGTCACCAATACCGGTCACTCCCGGTGTCCCGCTGGCACGGTATATCGAAAGATAGGGCATGTCCAGGTCGAGTTCGAGGTTGTGCGGCAGCCCGTAATTCAATTTGAAATTGGAGGTGTTCTGCCGAAGATTAGGGAACTCCGAAGATTGCAAACCGTCAAACTCGTTGAAGAATTCGAAATGCAGCGTACCCCGGGCGGTGACCTCGGGATCGTCCGTATAGAACGGCAGTTGTGCCTGCACGGGCGTAGCTGCACAGACAGCGCCGACCAGCAGCAGCCCCAGCTTCAGCAGATTCGACATGAAAATCTAATCACTATAGCTGCCGGCTTACAAAAGAATGTGAATACACGGTAAAAAAAGCACCCTGAAAGGATCGAACAAACTACAGGCTTTGTAACTCCGAAGAAGTGCAGCAGTGAGCGAGTTATATATTCACAGCCTCGCTTAGCGATCAGCCGTGCCGTCCGACCACTCACGCACCGGAACCAGGAACGTAGTCAATTGCTCGCGGGTGTCGTGGAAGGCAAGGACAGGAGAGCCGTCCAGGCCCGCTCCCCATTTCGCAGGATCGGTTTGTGAAACGAAAAACATGAGGTGCGGATGCCAGTGTCCGTCACTATCGCTTAAGTAGCCCTGCTTTGACAACATGTAGCACATAGCCCCGGGTTCCATCGGCGGCAATTCCTTCTTGTCGACCGCCGCGGCGATAGCATCGGCCATCTGGGTTTTGGTGCTGCCAGCCAGCACCAGGTCAGTCTTCTTGATCGTGCGTGGAAGGTAGGAGCGCGCGGCTGCGGCGTTCAGGCAGATCGGGCCACGCAGCTTGGGATTCCAAAAGTTCGGATCATCGACCGGAGCCGTCCAGGAGCGTTCTACGATGCAGACAAAACCGTTCTTTCCCTGAACGGCAGTTTCGTAACCGTGGCGTCCAAGCACCAGGACCTCAGCATCGCCGGAGATGGACTTCGGCGCTGCACTCTGCGCCACCGCGATTTCAGAATTCCGATCCTCCATCAGGTATTGGTCAAGAGGAGCCATTTTCGGATAAAGCGCTTTAGCATCCTGGGCTATCGCATGCTGCGCCGTGACCAGCATGACAACCAGTGCGATGGACTTCACCGCGATTGCGCCAACCTTCGTTGCTGGCATGATGTCCCTCCAAACTTGAAGTCCGAGTGAATATATTGATATCAACATACATCAAAAACCCGCCATGCAAGGTAGGTTGATATCAATATTATTTCGATATCGCGACCTCGGAGTGACCAACGGTCCGTTTTCGCTGATGATGTCCCCGAACCGTCCCACGCCACCAGACATGGGGACAGGAGCCTCTCTACTCGGGGTGGATCTCACCACGTTAACAGCTATCTCTGGCAAAAAATCTGCGCGCAATTGCCTGATCAATGCTGCACTACGTATTCGACATGAACATCCGGAGTCGCGACCGCGACTGTGCCGTAGAGCGGTCACCTGGCCTTGAATTTCTCGACCAGTTCTTTGGCGCTCGCATCGGCGACGCCGCTGAGCTGGAACTGAAGGCGCACGGAGTTAAACAATGAAACATCCGGGCGCACCGGCTTGGAGCGGTCCATGAATCCTTGGATCTTTACGGCAACTCCTTGCACCGCAATGCCCGATGACTTGGCCAGCACCTGGACCAGTTCCACTCCGCAAGACGCGACGGCGGAGAGAAACAATTCAGCAGGAGTGACTTCTTCGCCCGGACATCCGTTCTGCTCCGGCCCGTCGATGACGAAGTGATGGTTGCGCACCGTGCACAAGACGCGTCCGAAGGTGCTGGTTGAAGCGGCACGCGCCTCATACTGCCGGATGTCAGGTTGGGCCATAGTCTCACTCCTTATTGCAACAAGTCTAATTCAGTTTGGGTTCGCGAGTGACGGGCCCACGCCCGAGTCTACTCTCGAGCGCAACTGCTACAATCTCGCGCATGACTTGGCGGGCGATTCTGGGCATCGTGCTGGGCGACATCATCTTTGCCGGAGGGTCCGCTTTGCTCTTTTATGCGGCCCGGGTCGATCCGCACGCACCGGCGGCCGTGCGTTTCATGGTGCTCAGTTCCATTGGAGGAATCTTGCTTGCGCTTGCAGGCGGATTTGTCGCGGGATGGATCGGAAGACGCGCGGATCTAATCTGCGGCTTGATTCTGGCGGTGATGATTGCGGGCGGCGCGATCGCATCGATGATCGGCCGGCCAGGAGCCGGGGCAGTGTGGTCACAAAGCGCAGCGTTGGTGCTGATGTCGCCGGCGGCGTTTTTTGGCGATTGGCTGAGGGTGAAGAGAATTGGTAAATGAGTAAATCGGTAATTTGGTAAGTGAGGAGGCGGCAAAAGGTACCCTTTTACGTTTACCCATTTACCAAATTACCCATTTACCAATTTCCGGCCGATCTCTGTTAGACTGCGCTCAATTTCCTTCTGAGGTAACCATCCGGTGCTGCTGGAGCTGCGCGTCGAAAATTATGCCGTGATTGACAGCCTGGCGGTGGAATTTGCGTCCGGGCTGAACCTGCTGACGGGCGAGACCGGAGCCGGCAAGTCCATTTTGATTGATGCGCTCTCGTTATTGCTGGGCGATAAGGCTTCCAGTGAAATGATCCGCCACGGCGCGGATAAGGCCGTGGTGAGCGGCGTTTTTGAGGCCGACGAGAAGCAGCTGTCGCGCGTACTGGAAGAAAACGGAGTTGAAGCTGAAGGCAGCCAGGTTATCGTGAAGCGGGAGATTGCGGCGGGCGGCAAGGGTCGTGTCTTCGTCAACAACCAGCCTGCGACGGTTGCGCTGCTGCGTGCGCTGGCGCCGGCGCTGGCCTCGATCCATGCGCAGAATGAAACCATCCTGGCTTTTGACGAGGCAGCGCGGCTGTCTTTGCTGGATGCATATGCCGGGCACGATTTAAGCGATCTGGCCGAGAAATACGCGGCATGGATTGCCGTGCGTGAGCGGCTGGCGCAACTTGATCGTGACGAGCAGGACCGGCTGCGCATGGCCGATCTGTGGAGCTTCCAGAAAAAAGAGATCGAAGCGGCGCGGTTGCTGCCGGGCGAAGACCAGAAGCTGGAGACGGAAAAGCGCGTCCTGGCCAATGCGGAGAAGCTTTACGGCGCAGCCACGGCGGCGTACCAGTCGCTGTATGAGGATGATTCGTCGGCGCTGACCAATATCTCCGCGGCGCGGAAGCACCTGGAAGAGCTGGCGCGATTTGATACCAAGTTTCTGGAGTCCCTGGCGTCGCTGGAGTCGGCGAAGGCGGCGATTGAAGACGTGAGCGCCACAGCGCGCGAGTATGCCGACGGCATCGATGCGTCGCCGGAGCGATTGGCGGAAGTCGCAGACCGGCTGGCGCTGGTTGACCGGCTCAAACGCAAGTATGGCAGCGGTGTGGACGAAGTAATCGCGTACGGAGAAGAGGTTGCCCGCAAGCTGAACGAACTGGAAAATCGCGAAGACGTAGTGCGCGAATTGAAGAAAGAACTCGCGGGCGCCGCAGCGGCGTATTTAAGTGCGGCGCAGGCAATATCGAAGAAGCGGTACAGCGCGGCGCGGGAGTTGCAGAAGCTGGTAGAGGTGGAGGTCAACCAACTGGCGATGAAGGCGCAGTTCCGCATTGCGGTTGCAGGATCCGATGAGGAGGCCAACTGGACGCCCGCGGGCTTTGACAGTGTTGCCTACATGATTTCGCCCAATCCTGGCGAGCCGCTGAAGCCGGTGGAGCAGATCGCTTCCGGTGGCGAGCTTTCGCGGGTGATGCTGGCCCTGAAAGCGACGATCGAGGCAGGTAAAAAGAGCAAAGCCGCGACGCAGCGCACTCTGGTGTTTGACGAAATCGATACCGGGATTGGGGGGCGCGCCGCGGAAGCGGTGGGCAAGAAACTGAAATCGCTGGCGCGAGCCAACCAGGTGTTGTGCATCACGCACCTTCCGCAGATCGCGTCGTTTGCCGACCATCATTATTTGATCGAAAAACGCGAGGCCGCCGGCCGGACGCGGACGCTGGTGCGCGCGCTAAGCGCCGACGAACGTACGGAAGAGATCGCTCGGATGCTGAGCGGAGCGAAACTGACCGAGACATCAAGACAGCATGCGGAGCAGCTGTTGAAGGCCAACGGGTGAGGCGAATTGCCAAAATTGCCAGGATTGCCAAAAATCGCCGAAATTGAGGCAAGTTTCAGTGGGCCGAATGACGATTCTTCTGCTTCTTCGTCTATATAGTTCAGCCGTCTAGGAGCGTTTCACTACTACCAAGGAAGGGAGCTTCTAAATGCCTTCAGCTTCCGCAGCGTCTACTGCTTCCACCTCTTCCAATGCTTTTCTCGCCATCTTTTGGGGCGGACTGGCGTGCGGCATTCTGGATATTACCCAGGCTTGTATCGCGTGGGGGATTCAGAATAATGTGCCGCCGTACCGAATTTTCCAGTCTGTGGGTTCGGGGCTCTTGGGGCCCAAGTCGTTTCAGGGCGGAGCGACCACGGCGGCGCTGGGTCTCTTCCTGCACTTTCTCATCGCGTTCATCTGGGCGGTGATTTACTTTGTGGCCAGCCGGCGGATCGGATTCATGACGGAAAAGCCGGTGATCGCCGGCTTGCTCTACGGCGAGTTTGTCTGGGTGATGATGAATTGCGTGGTGGTTCCGCTGTCGGCGATCCATCGCTGGCCGCCGAGGACTGATCCGGCTTCAATCATAACCGGACCAATCCTGCATCCGGTGCTGGTGGGGCTGCCGATTGCATTGGCGGTGAAGCGCTGGGCGCCAAGAGTTTAGATCGCCGACAATGCCAAAACTGGCAAAGATCGCCGAGATTTGAGAAAGCGCGAACTCCCCAACATCGTAGGTGCGATTATTGGCTTTCGGCGATTTTTGGCATTCTTGGCAATTCTGGCAATTCCCAAGCCAAGCCGTCAGTCAACAGGCACTGCTGAACCCCTCCCCGTTCACCCCCTGATCCTCCCCTGTTACTGCTAAATATCGATATTTCAAAGGTTTGGGCTAGTCTAAGGCGTTTTAATCGGATAACTTGGGGGCAAGGAAAAGTGTCTAAAAAGGATATAATTCAAGCAGAGCACAATGACACAAGAAGCTAAGACTTTACTGTTGCTGAAGCCGAGGGGTTTTTGCGCCGGGGTGGTTAGGGCGATCGATATAGTCCGCATTGCACTGGATGCCTTTGGGCCGCCCATTTATGTGCGCAAGGAAATCGTGCACAACCGGTATGTGGTCGAGGACCTGAAAGCCAAGGGCGCGATCTTTGTCGACGAGGTTTATGAAGTTCCAGACGGCCAGCGCTTGATTTACAGTGCGCACGGCGTTTCACCCAGCGTTCGGGAAGCCAGCAAGTTGCGCAACCTGCGGGTGATTGACGCTACCTGTCCTCTGGTGACCAAGGTCCACGTTGAGGCAGTGAAGTATGCCAAGGGCGGTTACAGCATTATTCTGATCGGGCACCATGATCACGATGAGGTGATTGGAACGCTGGGCGAAGCGCCCGACGTAACCCAGGTGGTAGGGAGCGCGGACGAGGTCGCGAACCTGGACATTCCCGATCCTAGCCGCGTCGCCTACATCACGCAGACCACCCTCAGCCTTGACGAGACCAAGGACGTAATCGATGCGCTGCGGAAGAAGTTTCCACTCATCGAAGGTCCGCATGCACAAGATATCTGTTATGCCACGCAGAACCGCCAGACAGCGGTGAAGGACGTGGCGCACCAGGCCGACCTGCTGCTGGTGGTCGGCTCAGAGAACAGTTCGAATTCCAACCGCCTGGTGGAGGTCTCAACCAACCTGGGCACACCTTCCTACCTGATCGATACGTCCGGAGACATCAAGCCAGAATGGCTGAGCGGGGTCACGACCGTGGCTCTGACGGCCGGCGCGTCGGCTCCTGAAGTATTGGTGGAACAGGTAGTGGAGTTTCTGAAAGGAAAAGGTTTCAACACGATCCGTGAAGTTGAGGTCATGCCGGAAAACGTGCGCTTCGGCCTTCCGCCGGAAATTGTTGAAGCTATAGCAGCCGCTCCGGCTGCAGCTGCGGAGTAAGACATGAGCAAGATGTTCGACCGGCAGCCTGGGAACCAGGCTCCGGCGCAGATGCTTTTTGGAAAAATCGACGGCATGTTGGACCGCGTCGCCCTGGGCGTTGAGAAGGCGCGGGATTACCTTTTTGCGCAACAGCACAAAGACGGCTACTGGTGCGGTGAACTGGAAGCCGATAGCACCCTGGAATCAGATTACATTGCCATCCACACCTTGCTGGGCACGGGCAACCGCACGCGCATGGAGCAGGCGGTGCCGGAGATTCTCCGGCGCCAGAATGAGGATGGCGGCTGGCCCATCTTTGCCGGCGGACCTTCGAACATCAGCGCTTCAGTAAAAGCGTATTTTGCGTTGAAGCTGATGGGCGAGAAGGCGGATCATCCGGCGCTTGAGCGGGCCCGAACAAAAATTCTGAACATGGGCGGCGCGATCGAATGCAACACCTTTACCAAGATCTATCTCTGCTTTTTCGGCCAGTATGACTGGGAGGCTGTTCCGGCAATTCCGCCCGAAATCGTGCTATTCCCCAACTGGTTCTGGTTCAACTTATATGAGATCTCGTCCTGGTCGCGGGCGATCCTGGTACCGCTGTCAGTGGCGTACGCCAAGAAGCCGTTCAAAAAGATCCCGGTGGAAATGGGGATTGAAGAATTGTTTGTCGGCGGCCGGCATGGCCGGCACCTGCATTTGAAGTACACACCGCAAACCATTAGCTGGCGCAACTTTTTCCTGGTGTTGAATCGCGTGGTGCATTTCTGCGAGCGGTTCCATATCCGTCCGTTGCGCTACCTGGCGCTCAAGAAGGCGGAACGGTGGATGCTGGAGCGCTTCGAGAAGTCAGATGGGCTGGGCGCGATTTATCCCGGTATTCTGAATTCGATCATTGCGCTGCGCTGCCTGGGCTATTCGACGGACGATCCGCAGGTGATTCGCGCGCTGGATGAATTTGAAAAGCTCGGCATCGAAGAACCAGGTATTCCCGATGACTCTGAGCCGACCTTCCGCATGCAGCCCTGCATGTCTCCGGTGTGGGACACCGCCTATGCATTGTTTGCACTGGGCGAAAGCGGCGTGCCGAAGGATGATCCGCGGCTGCTGAAGGCGGCCGACTGGATTTTGAGCAAGGAAGTTCGCAGCAAGGGCGATTGGGCGGTCAAGGTTCCGAACGTGCAGCCCGGCGGCTGGTATTTTGAGTTCAACAACGAGTTTTATCCTGACGTGGATGATTCGGCCATGGTTCTGCTGGGACTGGATAAGGTCGACAACCCTCGAGAGCGTTATCAGCATGAGGTCTGCCAGCGCGCCATCGAGTGGATGTTCGCCATGCAGTGCCGGAACGGCGGCTGGGCGTCATTCGATAAAGACAACACGCGCATGGTCTTCCAGCACATTCCCTTTGCCGATCACAACGCCATGCTCGATCCGCCGACCGTCGACATAACCGGCCGCGTCCTGGAGATGCTGGCCAGCTATGGCGTTACCAAGGACGATAAGCGGGTCCAGAAGGCGATCAAGTTCATTTTGAAAGAGCAGGAGCCGGATGGATCGTGGTTTGGGCGATGGGGTGTGAACTACATTTACGGGACCATGCTCGTGCTGCGCGGATTGCAGGCCATAGGAGTGGATCATCATGAGCCGTATATCCAGCAGGGAGCGGAGTGGCTGCGCATGGTGCAGAACTCTGATGGCGGCTGGGGTGAGACCTGCGGTTCGTATGACGATCCGGCGACCCGCGGCATCGGGCCGAGCACGCCATCCCAAACGGCCTGGGCCGTGATGGGCCTGTTAGCAGCGGGCGATACGCGTAGCGAGTCAATTCAGCGGGGCATCCTCTACCTGCTGGAGCAGCAGGGAGCAGACGGCCACTGGGAGGAGGATCAGTACACGGGCACTGGTTTTCCGCGGGTGTTCTATCTGGCCTATCACCTGTACCGTGATTATTTCCCGCTGATCGCACTGTCAACGTATGCGAAAGAGTTCTCCACGCTGGAACAAGAGGGAAGTGTGGGGTACGCGAGAGGTTGAGGAATCCCCGAGATCGCGCCTGATCGCCGTGATCGCGCGAAACCGGAAGAGCAAAGCTTGCCGCGGATAAAACGCGGATGAATGCGGATCAGAAATGAGCCCAGCGGTTTCCGCACAAATTGCGAAAGCGAAGCTGGTTAAGTAATGAGACGAAGCTAAGAGCCAAAAGCTAATGGCTAAAAGCCGAATTTAGGGAGACCCAATTTGCCGGTACCAATTTCACAGATGTGGACGGTCGCGAGTTACGTGGTGAAGCAGAAGTTCGCCCGGCGTAAACGGTATCCGCTGGTGCTGATGCTGGAGCCGCTATTTCGCTGCAACCTGGCATGCGCGGGCTGCGGCAAGATCCAGTATCCGGCCCACATCCTCAAAAAAGAGCTGACGCCGGAGCAGTGCTTCCGCGCAGTGGACGAGTGCGGCGCGCCGATGGTGTCAATCCCCGGCGGCGAGCCGCTGATGCACCCGCAGATCGGCAAGATCGTGGAAGGCCTGGTGGCGCGGCGGAAGTACATTTATCTGTGTACGAACGCGCTGCTGCTCAAGGAGAAGATCGATCTCTTCAAGCCGAGCAAATATCTGACGTTCTCGGTGCACATGGACGGCCAGCGCGAGCACCATGATTTTTCCGTCTGCCGCGAGGGCGGCTATGACGCCGCGCTGGAGGGTGTGAAAGAGGCGTTGAAGCGCGGTTTCCGCGTAACCACGAACACTACGCTCTTTGATGGCGCCGATCCCAACAGCGTGCGCGAGTTTTTTGACGAGATGATGGAACTGGGCGTTGAGGGCATGATGCTCTCGCCGGGTTATTCCTATGACAAAGCGCCGGACCAGAAACATTTCCTGGGCCGGGCGCGCACGCGCAAGCTGTTTCGCGCCATCCTGGCGAACCGCAAGAAGACCTGGCAGTTCAACCAGTCGCCGCTGTTCCTGGAATTTCTGATGGGCAAGCGGAACTATGCATGTACGCCGTGGGGCATGCCTACCTACAACATTTTTGGCTGGCAGAAGCCGTGCTACCTGCTGCAGGACGGCTACGCCGACACCTTCCAGGAGCTGATGGAATCGACGGCGTGGCAGGAGTATGGAACGGAGTCAGGCAATCCGAAGTGCGCGAATTGCATGGTGCACAGCGGATATGAAGCTTCCGCAGTGAACGAGACATTCAGCTCACTGCGCGGGCTGCTGGCCACGGCGCGAGCCACGCTCTTTACCCGCCACAAGGATGAGCACGCGCTCAAGCTGCTGAACGAGCCGGTACGCCCGGTGCACAGCTACAACCCGCTGGTGCAGATTGAAGAAGCTTCAAGCCAGCTGGAGGAGACCAACGCATGACGGGTCCAGCGGACGCAAAAACCATCAAAAACGCTGATACCCTTGAGGTCGCTCCGGGATTTGCCCATGAGAAGCTGGAAGGCTGGGTGCCGGAGCTGGCGGGCGAAGAAGAGATCCGCCAAGCCTTGGAGAAGGCGTTTGACTATCGCGGCGATATAACCATTACGCGTAAAGACGGTAGCAAGATTGAAGGCTACGTCTTCGATCGGCGGCAGGGCAAAACGCTGGCCGAGTCCGCTGTGCGACTTTTCCCCAAGGATGCGGACAGAAAGATCTCCATTCCCTACTCCGATATTGCCGCGCTTGCCTTTAGCGGGCGCGATACCGCAGCGGGCAAGAGCTTTGAAGCCTGGGTACGCAAGTACTGGGAAAAGAAGGCAGCAGGAGAGAAGAACATAGGGATTCAGGCGGAGGTCCTGGAATAGTTTTTCTGAAATCCCGAGCGCAGCGAGGGAACCCTACGATCTTAGATAACCAAGGCGCTGAAAATCTTAACCGCGGGTCAACGCGGACGTTCGCGGATCAGCCTGATTCAGCAATATTGCCAGAAGGATAGGAGTCCGTTGCTATAGCGATCCCTCGCTGCGCCCGGGACAAAGAAGAATCATGAAGGTTTTCATCACAGGAGCGACCGGATTCGTAGGCAGCCATGTGGCGCGAGCACTGGCGGCGGAAGGCGCTGACCTGCGGTTGCTGGTGCGGCCGACGAGCCGGAAAGACAACATCATCGACCTTCGGGCGGAAACGGTTGAAGGCGATCTGCGCGAGCCGGAGTCGCTCAAGAAAGCCATGGCCGGTTGCGAATTCGTTTTTCACGTGGCGGCGGATTACCGGCTTTGGGTGCGGGACCCGGAGCAGATGTATCGCGCCAACGTGGAGGGCACGCGGGCTATCATCCAGGCGGCGCAGCAGAGCGGAGTGCGGCGCGTGATCTATACCAGCTCGGTCGCGACAATGGGTTTTACTCAAGACGGACACATTGCGACGGAGAATTCGCCGGTCTCCATCCGGGACATGGTGGGGCACTACAAGCGCTCGAAATTCATGGCCGAGGAGATCGCCCTGGATGCTGGTCGCAAGGGCGCCAATGTAGTGGTGGTGAATCCCACGACGCCGATCGGGGAATATGATATCAAGCCCACGCCGACGGGAAGGATCGTGGTGGATTTTCTGAAACGGAAATTTCCTGCCTACGTCGATACCGGCTTGAACCTGGCAGACGTGAAAGAGGTAGCGCGTGGGCACCTGCTGGCGATGGAAAAAGCCCGGCCCGGCGAACGTTACATTCTGGGCGGAGAGAACCTGACGCTGAAGCAAATACTGGACAAGCTCGCGACGCTGACAGGGTTGCCGTCGCCTAAGATGAAGGTCCCGCACACGGTGGCCATGGGATTTGCCGTGTTTGATCAGTTCTTCACCGGAATGGTCATGGGAAAGGAGCCGCGGGCCACGATTGATGCGGTGAAGATGGGCCGCAAAAAGATGTTTGCTTCGTCGGCCAAGGCGGAACGTGAGCTGGGCTACCAGGTCTTACCGGTGGAAGATGCGTTGCGGCGGTCGATCGACTGGTTTCAGGCGCACGGGTATGTCGAGCCGGCGGCCGAGGCGGCAACGGTGAATGCATGAAGCGTACAGTGGTCATTGCGGCCATGGAGCGCGAAGTGCGGCCACTCCTGCGGGGTTGGCAGCGGGTGGCGCTGGATGGTGACGGTCGCAGGCTGGTTGCTTTTGAACGCAGCGAACTAGCGGTAGTCATCAGCGGGATTGGCAGAAATAATGCCGAGAAGGCCGCGCGGGCCGTTGTGGCGGCGTACCAGCCCAGAACCATGATCTCTGCAGGGCTTGCTGGCGCGCTGATTCGAAGCTTGAAGGCCGGCAGCGTGGTTACGCCCAACGTGGTTGTGGATGCAGCGGATGGAAGCGAGTATCGCTGCACGGCGGAGAGTGGCGGCGTGGGCGGCGGTGGAGTTCTGGTTACGGCCGGCGAGATCGCGGGTACAGATGCCAAGGCAAAACTGGTAGAGCAGTTCCACGGATTGGTCGTCGATATGGAAGCGGCCGGAGTGGCCAGAGCGGCACAGGAGACGCAAACGGCTTTTCGTTGCGTGAAAGCGATATCGGACGAGGCTGATTTTGTGATGCCGCCGCTCAAGAAATTCGTGGACACGGCAGGAAGTTTTCAAGCAGGAAGGTTTGCAGCGTGGGCCGCGTTGCGGCCATGGCGCTGGGCGGAAGTGATCGTCCTGGGCAGAAACAGCAGCAAAGCAACCACGGCGCTATGCGAATGGCTGGAGAAGAACCTCGCTGCCGACATGCCGCCCGCTCAAATTGTTACACTGAATAGATCAGGGTTATTGGATGGGAGCGCGCCGGTAACGAATCGCAATAGATGACGACGGTCACCAAATTCGACGCCGGCAAGGCACATCAGGTCCTACCTTCGACCATGCGCGCGGCAGTGTATCGCGGAAAAGATGATGTGCGTCTGGAGACGGTTCCCGTACCCGAGATCGGCCCCGGCGAATTGCTGGTGCGCATCCATACCTGCGGCATCTGCGGGACGGACCTCAAGAAGATTGCCACCGGATCCCACTCGGTGCCGCGAATCTTCGGCCATGAGATGGCCGGCCAGATCGTCGCGATGGGCGCAGGCGTAAAAAGCTTTGCGGTCGGCGACCGCGTGATGGTGTTCCATCACATCCCCTGTGGCGGGTGCTACTACTGCCGCAAGAAGGTTTTTGCTCAATGCCCGGTTTATAAAAAGGTAGGCGCCACGGCAGGTTTTGAGCCCAGCGGCGGCGGCTTTGCCGAGTACATCCGGGTGATGGATTGGATCGTACGCAAGGGCGTGGTCAAGGTTCCCGACCACGTTTCGTACGAACAGGCTTCATTCATCGAGCCCGTAAATACAGGCATCAAAGCGATTGAATTGCTGCGCTTGCAGCCGGATGAGACGGTTTTGGTGATCGGCCAGGGGCCCATCGGTATCATGCTGGCCGCACTGGCCCGGCGCACAGGTGCGACGGTGGTAACTTCCGATTTATATCCCCAACGTCTTAAAATAAGTGAGAGCTTCGGGTTACGGCACAACGTAAACGCCGCTACGGCCGATCCCGGAATTCGGATCAGAGAGCTTACGGACGGGCGCGGCGCGGATGCAGTAATTCTGGCTACGCCCGGTAACAGCCTGATTAAGCCGGCAATGGATATGACGCGTCCCGGCGGGAGAGTCATGCTGTTTGCCCAGACGCAGCGCAGTGAAGTGGGAATTGATCCTTCAGCGGTGTGCCTGGACGAAAAGACGCTGATGGGCTCGTACAGCGCGTCGGTCGATTTGCAGGAAGAAAATGTGCGGCTGGTTTTCAGCGGAGAGATTGATTTTGCCCGGCTGATTTCGCATCGCTTCCCCCTCGATCAGGCGGTGGAGGGATTGCGGTTGGCGGCGCGTCCGGGGCCGGATTCGATGAAGATCGTGGTTCAACCTGGAACGGACTGGGAGAAAATTTGAAAGGACAGATGACAGCCGCGGTCCTCTACGGCAAAGAGGACATCAAGATCGAGAAAGTGCCCATCCCCACGCTGGAGCCCGGCGAGGTGCTGGTGAAGGTAAATGTGGCGCTTACCTGCGGGACCGACCTGAAGGTCTACCAGCGCGGCTATCACGCGCGCATGATTGTACCGCCGGCACTGTTTGGCCACGAGCTTTCCGGCGTGATTGAAGAGGTAGGCCCTGGCGTGCGGGATTTTCGCCGCGGTATGAAGGTGGTGGCGCTGAACTCGGCCCCCTGCGGCGCATGCTTTTATTGTCTGAAACACCAGGAAAATATCTGCGAAGACCTGCTGTTCAATAACGGCGCCTACGCCGAATACATCAAGATCCCGCGTCGCATCGTTGAAACCAATATGCTGGCGCTGCCGGAAGACGTGACTTTTGAGTCTGCCGCGATGACCGAACCGCTGGCCTGCGCTCTGCGTGGCTTGCAGGAGACGGGGGCCGACATTGGCGATACGGTAACGATCATTGGCGCAGGCCCGCTGGGGTTGATGCTGGTGCAGGTCGCCAAGCTGACCGGCTGCAAAGTGATTGCCGTAGTCAAGCGGAGCGAGCAGGTCACGGCAGCCAGGAGATTCGGCGCCGACGAGGTGATACAGATCGGCAGGGCGCGCGACCCCATCGACGCGGTGATCGGCGTAACTGAAGGGCGCGGCTCGGACATCGTAGTGGAAGCCGTGGGCCGCCCGCAGACCTGGCAATGGGCGGTGGAGATGGTGCGTCGTGGCGGCGTTGTGAACTTCTTCGGCGGATGCGCCAGCGGCACCAAAGTTGAACTGGATACGAACCGCTTGCACTATTCGGAAATTACGTTAAAGGCGACGTTCCATCACACGCCACAGACGGTGCGAAAGGCGTTTTCACTGATCGCGGAAAAGAACGTAAAGAGCACCGACTACGTTACCGGCGAAGCACCGCTCAGCAAGTTGAAACAGGTGCTGCAACAAATGCTGGATCGCGGGAGCCAGATCAAGACTGCCATTATTCCCGGCCATTGATCGGCAGGGGCTAAAGCCCCACTCTTTTCGAGACACAAACGGCAGGACCAAAGTCGTGCCCTGATATCTAAAACAAAATTGTGCAAGAGAGTTTTGGCAACCCGTGAAAGCCTTGCCCTGATACAGTTAAAACCAGCATGTCAATGTCGCGCACAAACAGCTCGTCCATGCCTCTGGGATGGAAAGCGCTGCCAGAGTCTTACCGCATCCCGGCGGCCGCGCCGTCGCTCGAAGAGGCGCAGACTTATTGCCGGCAATTGGCCACAACGCACTACGAAAATTTTTCCGTTGCCACCTGGTTCCTGCCGAAACGGTTACGCCAGCACTTTTACAACGTGTATGCCTACTGCCGGATTTCTGACGATCTGGGTGATGAGGTCGGGGACGCGCAGCAGTCACTCGAACTGCTGGACCAGTGGGAAGGGGAGTTGAACGCCTGCTATGCGGGCGGGCCAAAGCATCCGGTATTTGTTGCTTTGCAAGCTACCGTGCAACAGTTCGGGATTCCCAAACATGAGTTTTCCGATCTGCTGGTTGCTTTTCGTCAAGACCAGACAGTTACCCGTTTCGAGACATTTGACGATGTGCTGGGCTACTGCCGCTACTCCGCGAACCCTGTTGGCCATCTGGTGCTCTATTTATGCGGCTATAACGACAGCGAAAGGCAGCAACTCTCCGACTACACCTGCACGGCTCTGCAACTGGCGAATTTCTGGCAGGATGTTTACGTTGATTACGGCAAAGGACGCATCTACCTGCCGCTGGAAGATCTGCGCCGATTCGGCGTAAGCGGAGAAGACATTGCGGAACGCCGCGCCACCCCGCAATTCATCGCGCTGATGAAGTTTGAAGTGGAGCGGGCGAGAGAGTGGTTTGCACGCGGGCTGCCGTTGGTGAAGGCCGTCGACGGCGAACTGGCGATCGATATTGAACTGTTTAGCCGGGGCGGGCAGGAAATCCTGAACGCCATCGAGCGCCAGGGTTTTGATGTGCTGCAATCGCGCCCCGCGATCTCAAAATCGCGCAAACTGATGCTGGTGTTGCGTGCGGCGGCAGGCAAGCTCTTCCAACCCCACCATGCGCAACCGCAGCGCGTGCCGGGGGCACGGTGAACCAACAACTCAGCCATGCCTATGCCGTTTGCCGGGGGATCACGCGTCGCGCGGCCAAGAATTTTTATTACGGCTTTATCGTCCTGCCCTCGGAAAAGCGGAATGCGCTGAGCGCCGTCTACGCGTTCATGCGCCATGCCGACGACATCACCGATGAACCGGGCGATCCGCAGCAGAAGCGCCAGAAGCTGACGGAGTGGCTGGAAGCGGCCAAGGCGGTCTTTGCCGGCAAAGCGACTGACGATCCCGTGCTCATGGCGCTGGGCGATGCGCAAAAAAATTTCAAGATCCCGCCGGAGCTGTTTGAAAAACTGGTGTACGGAACAAGTCTTGACCTGGAGATCCCACCGGCCAGCGCCGAGGCGCCGGCCATCCTGTGCAGTACTTTTGAAGACCTGAAACAGTATTGCTATTACGTGGCCTCCGTGGTTGGGCTGGTATGCATCCGCATTTTCGGCTATGAAGACCGCAAAGCCGAGTTCCTGGCGGAAGATTGCGGGCTCGCTTTCCAACTCACCAACATCATCCGCGACATCAAGGAAGATGCCGGGATGGGCCGCATCTACATTCCGGAAGAGGATCTGGGGCGAACGAGCCTTACGGCCGCAAACTTTTCTTCAGCGGCGCTGCAGGACCCGGCGCAGGTGCAGCAACTGCGTCCGGCTCTGGAGTATGAAGCGGACCGGGCGCGGAAATACTATGAGTCAGCCAAGTGGCTGATGGAGCTGATCGAAGAAGACAGCCGCGCGGCGCTGTGGGTGCTGGTGGAGATCTACAGCCGGCTGCTCAAGAAGATTACCGAGCGCAATTATGATGTGTTGACGGAGCGGGTGAGGCTGACTTTCTGGGAAAAAATGAAGGTGCTCTCGCGCGGATTTCTGCTGCGGATTACGTGAGAAGATCGCCGCGATCAAAGGTGAGCGAAAAAAGCAAAACCTTACCACGGATGAACACGGATCGAACGGATCAGCCAAAATGCCGAACCTGCGAGATTGAAATCCTGAAGTTCATCTAGTGTAAATCAGTGTTTTCTGTGCGATCAGTGGTAGGTTTTTTGTTTTGTGACTTGCGGTACTGAGGCGTGGTGATCGCGATTGAGTCGATGGTCAATACGAACAAACAGCAATCCACGGTTGGCATTGTCGGCGGCGGACTAGCCGGGCTGGCTGCGGGCTGCGCGCTGGCGGATGCGGGATTGCGGGTCACGGTCTTTGAGCGCCGGCCGTATGTCGGCGGACGCGCTTCTTCGTATGAGCATCCGGGAACGGGCGAAGTCGTAGACAACTGCCAGCACGTGCTGCTTGGCTGTTGCACCAACCTGATCGATTTCTACCGCCGGCTGGGCGTGAGCGACAAGATACGGTGGTTTGACGAACTCACATTCATTGAACCGGGCGGACGCGCCAGCCGCATGGCGCCATCATTTCTGCCGGCGCCGATGCACAACATCCCGGCGTTTCTGGGCGCGAAGATGCTGACCGCCGGGGACAAGATGGCTATCGCGAAGGCCATGGCAAAGATCAGCCGCGGACTGCCGGCGGATTCCGGCGAGGACTTTCTCACCTGGCTGAAACGCAGCGGGCAGACGAAACGGGCGATCGAGCGCTTCTGGAAGACCGTGCTGGTGAGCGCATTGAACGAAGACCTGGATCGAGTTTCCGTGCACTATGCGGCGCAGGTTTTTCGCGAGTCGTTCATGAAGTCGGCCGAAGCGGGAAAGATGGGCTTGCCCAGCGTCCCGTTGTCTGATCTATACGGCTTCGCGACGGAGTACATTCGTGCCCGGGGAGGGCAGGTGTTGTTGCGGTCTTCGGTGACGGCGATTGGCCCGAAGCAGAACAGCGTTGGCGTGCTTGGGGGATCGGGAGAGATGCAATTTGACTACGTGGTGCTGGCCGCACCGTTCCAGACGGTCGCAAGCCTGCTGCCGTCAGATGCGGTTGCTGAGCCGCTCAAGCAGCAATTAACACATTTTGAGCCTTCGCCGATTACCGGCATACATCTCTGGTTTGATCGCGAGATCACCCCTCTGCCGCATGCCGTGCTGCTCGACCGTACCATCCAGTGGATGTTTCATAAATCAAAATTTCACGATAAGCGAGACAGTGATCAGCAGGGCAGCTACGTCGAACTGGTGGTGAGTGCGTCAAAGTCACTGGTGCAGAAGTCGCGCGAGGAGGTTCTGGAGCTGGCGACACGGGAACTGGCAGAATTCTTCCCTGAGGTGAAGGATGCAAAGATTGTGAAGGCTGCGGTGATCAAAGAGATCTACGCAACCTACTCGATTGTTCCAGGATTGGATCGATATCGTCCCGCTGCCAAGACGGCATGGCCGCGCATTTTCTTAGCTGGCGACTGGACCGCTACCGGCTGGCCAGCAACGATGGAAGGCGCAGTAAGAAGCGGGTATCTGGCCGCAGAAGCGATCATGGAAGCTGCCGGAAAGCAGCAGAAATTTTTAGTCGGTGATTTGCCTGCACGCGGTCTTATGAAGGTTTTGTAACGGCTCTCTCTCAATCCTCTCGCAATGCTTCAATCGGCTCAACGCTTACCGCTCGCCGGATCGGCAGATAGCTGGCCAACACGACGAGCAGAGCTAGCAACACGCAGGCCCCTGCAACCGTGGGCAGATTGTAAAGACTTATACCGTAGAGCATGCTGGAAAGGGCGCGTCCCACAGAGTAAGTGGCGAGGATGCCGAGCAGACAGCCGGCCAGAGACATACGGAACCCGTAACGCAGAGTCATGGAGGCGATGTGGCTGCGTTGCGCGCCCAAAGCAAAGCGTATGCCGATTTCGCGGACGCGCATGCGCACCAGGTACGCGATAACAGCGTAGAGCCCCAGACCGGCCAAAAAGAGGGAGAGGCCGGCAAAGATTCCCAGCAGAACGACGACAAACCGACGATTGGCAATGGACTCTTCCACGCGCTGCTCCATCGGCTTGGGGTCAAAGAGCGGTTGCCGGGAATCGGCAGAGTGTATTGCGGCTTCCATGCCGGCAAGCAGCGTTTCCGGATGGGAAGTGTTGCCGCGAACCACAACCGACATGCTTTGATCCGGAACCTGGGTAACGGGCAGGTAATAATAGCCTTCGTTGGCCTCGGTATCGAGCGAAGATACTTTGACATGCTTTACCACGCCGACAATAGGACGCCAGGTTTTGCCGTCGGTGCTGATCTGCTCGTTCAAAGCATCTTTCCCTGGCCAATATCGGCGGGCCAGCGTTTCATCCACCATTGCGACCGGCTCTGTATCAGGGCGGTCAGCGTCAGTAAAGGCGCGGCCCTCCACGACGGGAATGCCAAGGGTCTGGAAGTAATCAGAGGAGACAAGGTCGATATGACCATGAGGTCCAGGGTCATTCGGCTGCAATACCAGCCCTTTGATCGCAAATGAAGCCGATCCCTGTCCGCCGGCGAATGGAAGATCGCTGATCAAAGCCGCGGTTTTTACGCCGGGCATGTTTCTGAGATTCTGCAATGCTGCGTCATAGAATGCCACCTGCCGCGCATCGGTGGAGTAGAGTTCTTTGGGCAATGCCAGCGAGGCGGTCATAACCCCTTCAGGTTCGAAGCCGGTGCTCAAGTGCTCCACCGTTTTCAGGCTGCGGAAAAGGAGTCCGGAGCAGACCAGGAGGAACATGGCCACGGTGATTTCAGCGGCGACCAGGGCCGAGCGCATGCGATACATGGCGCGGCCTGATGTGCCGGAACGCCCGCCTTCCCGCAGGGAAAGAATGAAGTGCGCACCCGCCGAATGCAGCGCGGGAGCCAGGCCACAAAGCAACACGCAGACCACAGCGGCAACGCAGCCAAATATCAGTATTTGAAGATTCAAGTGCACCTGGATATTGCGGCTGATCATCTGCGGCGCCAGGTACAAAAGAGAAGGTATGGCCGAAGAGGCGATGAGGACTCCGAAGCCGAGCCCGCAAAGCGCCAGAAAAACGCTTTCAAGCAATGGAGGCGTCATGAGGCGACCGCGGGAAGCGCCAAGCGCAGCCCGGACAGAGTTTTCATGGTGTCGATCACTGGCCCGCGCCAGTTGCAAACCGGCAATGTTGGCGCAGGCGATCATTAAGACCAGAATCACCGAAGCAAGCAGGATGTTGAGCGGCTTGCGCACATCGCCTGCGATATATTCACGAAGCGGCATGGCAAACATGCCCCATCCAGCCCCTTGCGCAAACGCCATTTTGGCAATTACCTGCTGCGAAAGCGAGCTTTCCACGGCGTTCGCCTGGTCGAGAGTTACGCCCGGCTTCAGCCGGGCAACAGCAAACAGGTTTTCATTGAAGCGGAAGTTCTGGTCGTCGTGGTAGTTATTTGGAGGCAGGGCCAGCGGCGACCATAGCTGGGCATCATTGGGCCAGTTGAAGGCAGGCGGCATGACGCCGATCACTTCATAGGCCTGGCCGTTGAGCTGTAACTTGCGGCCGGCAATTCTCTGGTCACCGCCGAATTGTTTTAGCCAGAAACGATAGGAAAGCACCACGCTGTTATGGGCGCCCGGCAGATCATCTTCCGGCCGGAAGCTGCGGCCGAGCAGCGGCTTTACCTGGAATACGTCAAACCATTGCGAGGTCACACGCGCACCCAGAATGCGCTCAGGGCGCGCATTGTCAGCACTGTAATTGAAACTGGAAGGCTGCATGGCGGAGGCTGCGGCGAAGACGTTGCGGCTCTCCAGGGAATCCTCGAAATCAGGTGGAGAAACGCTGATGTTCTGCAGGTCGGCCATGGCGGAGTATTTCGCGCGCAGCGCAACCAGATTTTCGGCGTGAGGAATGCCGGTTGGATTCAGCAGAACGGAGTTCATCACACTGAATACTGCAACGTTCGCTCCAATCCCCAGGGCCAGCGTGATTACGGCCGCAAGAGTAAAGCCGGGTGACTTGAGCAACTGACGTAGTGCGTAGCGAAGTTCCTGCATTCGGCGCGCCCCTTTAGAGAAGTCTCAAGGTAAAAGAGAGTAGTGTGCAAGCAGCATTCCAAATAGAAGATCTTCAGAATCAAGAGCTTGACAAGATTAGGTTATCACTTGACTGTGCGCTTTGACTGAGTACATGTTCGAAACCGAACAGCAAGAACTCTTGCCTTGCTCCATGGCATTACTTCACCAGCAGCAACACACCAATGCAAACCAAACCGGCAGAGATCCAGCGCCGGCGATCGACATTCTCATGCAGGACGAATTTCGCCAGCATAGCAGAGCAGATAAAAGTCAGCGATGCAGAGGCAGGCGCGACCAGGCTGGCGTCACCCCAGGAGAGAGCGGTCAACAGGCAGAAGAAGCTGAAGATCAGGCTCATGAGCCCGAAGAGGAAGAGCTTTTCGCTGACCACACGACCGATCACCGCCAGCAAGCCTTTCCGGGCGCGCAGCTCCTCGAGATCGCCGATGCGTTTCATGGCAGCGGATAGCAGCACGTCGCCCGTGCTGGAAGCCATGACGAGCGTGGCAATCGCAATCCAGAGTTTAAGCGAGCTCATGTTGCTCCTTGGGCGCCGTAAGTGGCGGGCTCTTCTGCCGTTCCGTCAAGGAAGGTCCGCGCGCAACCAGACCGACGCCGCAGGTGATCAGCAGCACGCCGGCCCATCGCCAGGGGCTGACTGCTTCGTGAAGAAAGAAGCGCGAGAGAAATGCGGTGACCACGTAGCCAAACGCCGTTGCCGGCAGGACATAGGTAAGGTCGGCCCAGGACAAGGCGGTCAGGTAAGCGTAAAAAAAGCCGGCAAGGAAGGTGATGCCAAGAATCACCCACGGATCAACAAAGGCGCTGAAAATGTGCGTCCAATTGCTCAGGTGGATCTGGCCGATATCGTCCATGCCGCGCTTGAGCATCACGTCGCCCGCGCCGTTGCAGCAAGCGATTGCCAGATAGATCAGGACTTTTTTGAACTTCACGCAGGGATCCGTTTCCAGTGCAGGCGCATGCAGAATTGAGGGTACAACATCATCGAACGAGCAATCTCCACAGTACGGCTGCGACAAGCGCAGCCAGGCCGACCGCATAGCCGATCATGCGTGCTTTACCAACCCTCTCTTGTTGCTCCATTCGTCGACTCCTGCAAGGCCGCCCGGCTAGTCGCCGGCGACCTCAGCCTGGCGTGGCTCTTCGGGCGAGGCCTGCTTCTGGGCCAGCATCTCCTTGGCTGCTTTGTTGCGCGCCGCGCGCAGTTTCATGAAGGACTTGGCTTCCTTATAGAGACGCCTGCGCTCTTCACCGTTGAACACCGCCTTACGCACGATGCGGAAGACGGCTTTCGGGCGAAAATAGTACTCGTCGTAAAACTTGTGCACCATCTCCAGGACGTGTTCGCGCGGAAGACCGGGATATTCAATCTGCGCTACCTGATGGCCGCCTTCATCGACCATCCGTTCGGTGCCGACGATGAAGCCATTCTTCTTGGCAAAATCGTACATCTCTGTCCCCGGATACGCGTGAGCGATCGAGACCTGGATGGTCTCGACATCCAGCTCTTTGGCAAAATCAATGGTGCGACGGATAGACTCGCGGCTTTCACCCGGAAGGCCGAGGATAAAGTCGCCGTGCACGAGGAGCCCGAGCTTCTTGGTGTCTTTGGTAAACTGGCGCGCGCGTTCCACCGTTGCGCCCTTCTTGATGTTCTTCAGAATTTGCGGATCGCCCGATTCATATCCAACAATCAACAAACGGCAGCCGGCTTCGCGCTGGGCCTTGAGGGTTTCGTAGTCCGTGGTCACACGCGAGGTGCAGGACCACGTGAGATTCAACGGCTTAAGCTTCTGGCAAAGTTCGACGGTGCGCGCCTTTTGGATATTGAAGGTATCGTCGTCAAAGAAATATTCCTTCACGTAAGGCCAGTATTCCCTGGCTTTGGCCATCTCACGCGCAACCGCGTCAGTGGATCGCTTGCGCCACGGATGTCCGCTGAGCGTCTGCGGCCACAGGCAGAAAGTGCATTGCGCCGGGCAGCCGCGCGTGGTGTACAGCGCCACAAACGGGTAGAGCAGGAAGGGCACGTTGTACCGGCGCACATCCATGTCGCGATAGTAAACATCGGTCACATCCGGAAGCGCGTCCAGGTCCTGCACATCAGGCCGGTCAGGATTGTGGACCACTTTGCCACTCGCGTCGCGATAGGAAATTCCGAGGATCTCCGAGAGAGGTTTGCCGTTGGCATATTCCACGGTGGAGTAATCAAACTCGCGGCGGCAGACAAAATCGATGGCCTTGCACTCGTTCAGCGAGCGTTCCGGCAGCGTGGTCACATGCGGGCCCACAAATGCGACCTTCAACTTGGGGTTCGCTTCCTTCATTTTGGTGACCAACTGAATGTCGCCGGGGAAGCCAGGAGTCGAGGTGAAGAGCACCAGGAATTCGTACTGCTTGCCCAGCTCAATGGTCTCTGCCGCGCTTACATGATGCGGTGGAGCGTCGAGCAGGCGCGAGCCCTCGAGCATTCCAGCCGGATATGCCAGCCATACCGGATACCAGTACGACTCGATCTCGCGGGTGGCAGGCCAGCGCGAACTGGCGCCACCGTCAAAGTTCTCAAACGACGGAGGATTCAGGAACAATGTTTTTAAAGGCATATATCCAGGGTCTATAGTAACACCTTTCGTAGAGGCTAACCTCAAGAGAATCCAAGCGGTTACAAGCCGAGGGCCAATGGTCATTAGGTGCATTGGGCGGCATCTTCCTGAGGGCAACTGGACTAGTCCCTGAGCAATGGTTAGATAGGGTTCGGATTCAGGGGCGCGGCTTTCGGCTATCGGACAGGACACCAGAGGCCAGAGCCGCTTTCGCGAGCTACCCAGGGACGAGTGACTGGGCGGAGCGCAATGGAAATTTCCCAGATCGGACGTGTGCTGGTTTATTCTTTTTCGCATGAGCTTTGAATCCATCCGGTTAATCACGTTTGACTGCTACGGAACCTTGATCGACTGGGAAAACGGGCTGCTGGCTGCTCTTCGTCCGCTGTTTTCCCATGATGGCGAAATTGATGACGTGAAGCTTCTGGAAGCATATGGAGAAATCGAGGCAGCGCTGGAAGAAGGGCCTTATCTGCCCTACCGCCAGGTGCTGGCGGAATGTGCGCAGCAGCTGGGAAAACGGCTTGGGGTGGAAGTATCGTCGCAGCAGGGGATTGAGTTCGCTCAATCGCTGACGCAATGGAAACCGTTTGCCGACACTGTGCCTGCGCTGGAGTCGTTGGCAAAAAAGTTCCGCCTGGCGATTATTTCCAACGTAGACGACGACTTGTTTGCCGAGACCAGGAGGCAGCTGCCGGTGGAATTTGCTTTTGTGGTCACAGCGCAGCAGGTTAAGAGCTACAAGCCCGCGAAGCAGAATTTTGAGGAAGCGCTTCGCCTGGGCGAGGTGAACAACAGCCAGCTAATGCATGCCGGCCAGAGCCTGTATCACGACATTGCGCCCACCAACGCGCTGGGCATCAGCAACATCTGGGTGAACCGGCCGTCCGCGCGCCCGGGAGCAGGGGCGGCCAAACCCGGTATTGCCACGCCTACCTATGAGGTCCAAAGCCTCAGTGAATTGGCCGAGCTGATGGGTGGGATAAGCGCCTAAGCAGGTTTCGGCCTGGGGAAGAGCATTGGCTCCAGCAGGACCCGGCGCGTCTCTTCTGAGGTGAGGCATTCATCGGCTGAGTAGAATTCCACGGATCCGGTGGGGGTTTGACGCATGGAAAGCATACCGCCTTCGGGGATGCCGGCGCGATTGTTCAGCGCAGCGAATCTATAACGGACAGTGTGGTTTTCAAAATCGGCGATGACAGCCAGTTCCAGACCCGAACCAGAGTTGTCGACGTGAAATCTGTTCTCGCCCTCGGCAGAGAATGCCGCTCCACTGCGGTGGGCGCTGAACTCCGCCACGTCGGCGCGCAACTCGTCGCCCAGTTTGCGCCAGCGTTCTCGCGCGGCGGAAGCAAAGCGATCTTCTGCGGGTTCGCTCGTGGAGTTTTGTGCTGATTGGCGAAGGTGCTCCTGGATCCATCCCATGTTTAGATCCATCCCCTCGTTTATCGGATGGCGTTGGAGGCGAAGCGGATGGCTGAGCACCTGTATCATTGAGCATGGTTGATTAGCATGTTATTTCTCTCTGAAGTCGAGGATACCTTCACTGTTACGGGTCGTGGTTGCGTTATTATCCCCGCCGTTCCTCGCCCCGACTGCAATTTTCGACTGCGTGCAAAAGATCCGATCCAGCTTCGCACACCTGACGGCAGAGTCATCGATACCTGCATTGCCAGTATTGAGTTGGTCTGCGGTCCAGCGGTCAAGTGTCGCATGGTCTTTTTGCTGCCCCATGGCATTACCAAGACGGACGTGCCGAAGGGAACAGAGATCTGGCTGCCAAACTGATGATGGGAAGCGTGATTTAGCTCCAATAACGAAACATGTGCGCAGTGGCTGCCCAATCCCTATAATAGGCATATAGGTTCCGATCGCGCTCCGGCCTAAGGTATACCCGGCTGAACGCGGCGGCTTCTTGCGAAGGGATCCCGACGTGCGCTGCTGTTGCGCGCGGTGGGCCGAAAAGCAAGGACAAGGGTCCGATGCGGAAACGCGTGGGCCTCCCTCTTCATCCCAGGAATATCCGGGGATCAGGAAGAATTGGAAAGGAACCGGAGCGCGCTGTTTGCGCATTTCCCTCCTTCTTGTCTTGCAGCAAATCTCAACCATGCGGCTACGTGACAAACACGGGCGTTACATCACTGACCTGCGAGTCAGCATCACAGATCGCTGTAATTACAAGTGCGTGTATTGCCGGACCGGCAACGAGGGCGCGCAGTATGCGGAGCTGCCGTTTGCGGATTACCTGCGCATGGTTAGGCTCCTGGTGGAGCTGGGCATCGAGAAGGTACGGCTGACCGGCGGCGAGCCTTTGCTGCGACACGGGTTAGTAGATTTCGTCCGCGATCTGGCGCATCTTCGCACCCTGGACGGCCAGGAGCTTGATCTGGCTATCACGACCAATGGACATCTTCTGGAAGAGATGGTGCAGCCGCTCAAAGAGGCAGGCTTGCGCCGGGCGACCATCAGCATGGATGCTGTGGACGCAGAAAAGTTCGCGCGAATTACGCGCGTGCCCAACGGATACCAGAGCGTGCTGGCGGGCATTCGCGCAGCGAAACGCGCGGGGCTGGAACCGGTGAAAGTGAACTGTGTGCTGCTGCGTGGCTTCAATGAAGACCAGATCGTAGAGTTTGCACGTTTCTCCCGCGACGAGGGAGTTGTCGTTCGTTTTATTGAGTTCATGCCGCTGGAAGAGGACCGCGTGTGGTCGCCGGAGGTGGTGGTGACCATGGACGAAATCCTGGAAAAGCTGAACCAGTTTCGTCCCGTGCGGCAGCTGCCGAACGCTCCCAGCGAGACGGCGCGCCGCTACACCTTTGACGACGGCATCGGTGAGATGGGGATTATCGCGCCGGTATCGCATCCCTTCTGCGGACATTGCTCGCGCGTCCGCCTCACCTCTGACGGCAAGATACGCACCTGCCTGTTTTCTCTGCTGGACCACGACCTCGCCGGGCGCATGTACCGCGGTGCGAGTGACAGTGAATTAACTGATTACGTTCGTTCAGTGGTCGACCAGAAAGAAGCGCGCCATCACATTGGCGAAGCTGGATTTATCAAGCCTTCGCGCAGCATGGTGCACATTGGGGGCTGAGCCCTTTTGCCGGCGGTAACTTGCCAATCCGTAAATAAGGTTAGTAAAATCCGCCCAATTCCCCGGTACAGCGAAGGGCGAGAATCTCCTCCAGCACTATTGAATTCCCCCACTTAGCAGGCTGAAAAAAGGATAATGGGCGAGAAAGGTACAGAAACCAGCTTAGCGTTTCGCACACGGAACCCACATATGGCGCTTGCGGTGGAAGTGGCCGGCAAAAGTGACGTCGGGTGCGTGCGCGCGAACAACGAAGACAATTTTGGCTTCGATTCGCGCTACGGCATCTTTGTGGTTTGCGACGGCATGGGGGGCCAGGCCGCAGGCGAAGTTGCGAGCAAGATGGGCGTGGACATTCTGCTGGACTACTTTCGCAAGGAGACAACTTACCAGTCCAGCCGGCTCTCGATCGGAGCAGCCGCTTCGCCCGGCGCGCGCAGCCTGGCCAGCGCGATTCAATTGGCGAATCGGACAATTTTTCAGGCAGGCCAGCAGCAGAACGGTCACAACGGCATGGGGTCGACCATTGTGGCGGCGCTGGTGCGCGGAAACTCACTGGCCATTGGACATGTGGGCGACAGCCGGATTTACCTCGTCCGCCAGGGCACGATCCAGCAGCTTACCGAGGATCATTCCTGGGTGATGGAGCAAGTGCGGCACGGCTACATTACGCTGGAGCAGGCGCAGAAATCGGAGATGCAGAACATTATCCTGCGCGCCTTGGGATCAGAAGAAGCGGTGGAAGCGGACGTGGAAGATCTGCTGGCGTTTCCGGGTGATCTCCTGTTGATGACCTCTGACGGCCTGACCCGCCACGTAAAAGATGCAGAGATTCTGGAGATCGTGCAACGTGCAATAAGTCTGGAGCGTGCCTGCGCCGAACTGGTGGAGACCGCCAAGGAGCGCGGCGGGGATGACAACATCACCTGCCTGCTGGTGCGGATCCTGGACCGGCCGTGGTACAGCAATATTTTCAACAAGCTATTTCATGGAGGGCCGCAATGGCAAAACTCTATTTGAAGTTTGAACAGTCCGAGCAGGTGCTGAAGGAAGTGGTGCTCACACAGGCCGCCACCACCATCGGCCGCTTGCCGGACAACAACGTGCAAATAGATAACCTTGCAGTCTCTGGCCATCACGCCAAGATCAGTTGGGAGCAGAACCACTACGTTGTGGAAGACCTGGGTTCGCTGAACGGAACCTACGTGAACAATGAGCGTGTCGGCAAAGCCGCATTGAAACACGGCGACCAGGTGAAAATCGGTAAGCATGTGGTTGAGTTCAAGCATGAGGGACCGGTACCCAACTTTGCCGTTGCTGCCAAGACCGGACCGTCAGCTCCCAAGCTGGAAGCAACCATGTTGCTGGATACCAAACAATCCCGAGAGAAGATCGCTGACAAAGGCGCAGTTGCCAACCCTGGCGCCGGACCGCTGGGCATTTCACGGCCGTCATGGATGTCCGATCCGTTTGTCGGGCATAAGGACCGTATCGGCTTGCTGAGCATCCTGGAAGGCCGCACCGATCAGGAAAAATACGTGCTCACCGGCAAGATGACCATGATCGGAAAATCCAACATGGCGTCGATCCGGCTCAAGGGCTTGTTCGCGCCCACAAGCGCGGCGCTGATCAGCAAACGCGACAACAAATATTTTATTGCGCCTTCCGAGAGCAAGACCAAATTGAAGATCAACGGCCAGGATGTGGTGAGCCAGCGCGAACTCGAGCCCGGTGACATTATTGAAGTCGGCAAGGTGAAAGCGGCGTTCAACTTCCAGGATTAGTTGTTTCCCGGGATTCGCAGAAGGGAAGCGACTGCCAGCGTGCAGTTCGATGGCGCGTACCCTCCCCACTTGAGCAACCTGTCTGCTCTGTGTATAAGTAGTCCCACAGCTTTCGGGGTTTCTACCATTACCACCCTCAGCTACGTTTACGTGGGTTTTTATTCGTTGAAAGGCGCAGCCGAAAGCCGTAAAGCTGGCTAATCAAAAGTGCCGTTTCGGAGCAGGATAGGGGCTATGATGTAGGGGCACGCTCCAAGGAGTGCAGATGTATTTTGAGCAGTTCTACCTGGGATGCCTGGCCCATGCTTCCTACATGCTGGGATCAGAAGGCGAGGCGGCGGTTGTCGATCCGCAGCGCGACGTTGATATCTACCTGAAAGCCGCAAAAGAGCGCGGGCTCAAGATCCGCCATATTTTTGAGACCCACCTCCACGCCGATTTTGTTTCCGGACACGTGGAGCTGGCGGCGCGCACGGGCGCCACCATCCACATAGGCGCAAAGGCCGGCGCTACGTTCCCGCACGATGCGCTGCGTGATGGTTCAGAGGTAAAGCTGGGCAAGATTCGCATTACCGCCCTCGAAACCCCCGGTCACACGCCCGAAGGTATGAGCCTGGTGATCACCGATGAAGAAAAGTCGCCCAAACCATGGGCCGTTTTGACCGGAGATACCCTGTTCATCGGCGATGTTGGGCGGCCTGATCTGGCAAAATCACACACTCCGCAGCAGCTTGCGGGGATGATGTACGACAGCCTGCACGGTAAGTTGCTCAAGCTAAACGATGACGTGATGGTTTATCCGGCGCACGGAGCCGGCTCGCTCTGCGGGCGCAGCATGCGCGCGGAGAGATCGTCGACCATCGGTACGGAGCGGCTTACAAACTATGCGCTGCAGATCAAGAGCCGCGACGAGTTCATCCGCCAGTTAACGGAAAACCTTCCCGCACGCCCGGAGTATTTTGAGCAGGATGCGCGGATCAACCGTGAAGGCGCTGGGGCCCTGGGCGAGTTGCCGGAGCTTGCGGCGGTCTCGCCGCAGGAGCTGAACTCGCTGCTGGAGCAGGGTGTGTTTGCTTTGGACGTCCGCCCCAATGCCGACTTCGCTGCCGCGCACGTGCCTGGGTCGGTCAACATTGCGCTTTCAGGACAATTTGCCTCGTGGGCAGGCGCGATTATGGGTTTGAGCGCGACTCCCGTGCTGATCGCAGACACCGCGGAACAATATACCGAGGCACGCATGCGGCTGGCTCGCGTGGGCATTGAAGATCCGCGTGGCTTCCTGAAAGGCGGCGTGGCGGCCTGGGAGCAGGCTGGGTTGCCGGTGGCGCATGTGCCGCAAATGACCGTGGAGCAGTTGCATGATCGTCTGGATGGCAATGGGCTGCAAGTGCTCGACGTGCGCCGCGAACCGGAGTGGCAAGCCGGGCATCTCGCAGATGCCGAGTGGTTTCCGCTGGACCAATTCAAAGTGTCGGCGCCGGAGGTTGATCCGGCCAGGCCGATGGCGGTGCATTGCCAGGGCGGATATCGCAGTATGATTGCCTGCAGCCTGCTGCGCCGCGCCGGCGTGGAGAATGTAATCAGCGTGATCGGCGGCTTCGACGCCTGGCGCAAAGCCGGCCTGCCGGTGGAGACGGCCATCGCTGAGAAAGTTTAGTTGTCTTTCATCCCGGCCTGGCGAAACCTGCCCAGTTTGGGGGCACGGGCATCGGCCGTGGGCCAAACAAGGCGTGCATTTCTCTCCGTGCGCTTACTTGCGGTACACTGGCCCGTCCATTGTTAACAACATGACAATCAGCAATCGGAGAATCCCGATCTGCTCAGCGGACTAGACTTTCATGAAAACTTTTACCCATTTCTTCGCTACGTTCCTTGCGGGTGTTTCTTTTCTTTCCATGGCGAGCCAGGCGCAACAGCCCACGCAAACGCAAAAACCGGGCATCGCCAATCCGACGGTTGTGGTGGATGACAAGCCGGTCACGGCGCTGCCGTACACGCCGAGCCTGGATGTGCCGTCGATGGACAAAGCGGCTGATCCTTGCGTCGATTTCTACCAGTACTCCTGCGGCGGCTGGATGAAGAACAACCCCATCCCCGCCGACCAGGCTGCGTGGAGCGTATATGGCAAGCTGACGGTCGATAACCAGCGCTTCCTCTGGGGCATTCTGGACGATCTGTCAAAGAAGACGACCGGCCGCACGCCGACGCAGCAGAAGATCGGGGACTACTTTGGCGCCTGCATGGACGAAGCCGCGGTGGAGAAGCTGGGGGCTGCGCCGCTGAATCCGGCCCTCACCGAAATCGCAGCCATGAAGAGCAAGAAAGATTTGGCTACGCTGCTCGCGCATGAGCACCTGACCACCATCACTTCCGGTCTGCTGTTCAATTTCGGCTCTGACCAGGATTTTGAGGATTCGTCGCAGATCATTGCTTTTGCCACCGCCGGGGGATTGGGGCTTCCGGACCGCGACTATTACACGAAAACAGACGCCAAGTCAGAGGAGATCCGCCAGAAATATGTGCTGCATGTGCAGAACATGCTGCAACTATTGGGCGACGCACCGGATGCCGCGAAGCGCGAGGCGCAGAAGATCATGGAAATTGAGACCGCGCTGGCCAAGGCTTCGCTCACGCGAGTGGAGCAGCGCGATCCGCATAACCTGTTCCACAAAATGGACCGCAAGCAGCTGCAGGCCCTTACGCCGAGCTTTGATTTTGACACCTATCTCACGGCCGGCGGAATCGGCCAGGTGAATATCTTCAACGTCACCGAGCCGAAGTTCTTTCAGGAGGTTGAACGCCAGCTGCAAAGCAACAGCCTGGATGATTTGAAGACCTATCTTCGTTGGCACCTGGTGAACGCGGAAGCGCCATTTCTCTCCTCTGCGTTCGTGAAGGCAAATTTTGATTTCTACAGCCATACCCTGCGCGGCGTGGAACAACTGCCGCCGCGGTGGAAGAAATGCGTCCGCCTGACCGATGGACAGCTGGGGGAAGCGCTGGGGCAGGAATTTGTGAATCGTGCTTTCAGCCAGCAGACCAAGGCCAGCACGCTCAAGATGACCAAACAGATTGAGCAGGCGATGCAGGAAGACCTCGAGCAGCTTACCTGGATGAGTCCGGAAACCAAGAAACAGGCGCTGGAGAAGCTGCATGCAGTGGTGAACAAGATCGGCTATCCCGACAAATGGCGCGACTACAGCTCAGTGGAGATCGAGCGCGCGGATTTTCTCGGGAACGTGCAGCGGGCCACTCTCTTTGAAGCCAAGCGCCAGCTGGCCAAGATCGGCAAGCCGCTCGATCGCGGCGAGTGGGGCATGACGCCGCCCACGGTGAACGCCTATTACAACGCGTCGCAAAACAACATCAATTTCCCGGCGGGAATCCTGCAACCCCCGTTCTTCGATAAATCGGCGGACGAGGCCGTGAACTTCGGCGGGATCGGCGTGGTGATTGGGCACGAGCTCACGCACGGCTTTGACGATCAGGGCAGCAAGTTCGCCGGCGACGGCAACTTCAGCAACTGGTGGACCGATGCCGACCGCAAAGAGTTCGACAAGCGCACTACCTGCGTGGCCGATGAGTACAGCAGCTTTGTCCCGGTCGCGGACGTGCACCTCAACGGGCGCCTCACCCTCGGTGAGAACACGGCCGACAACGGCGGCATCCACATCGCGCTGATGGCGCTGCGCAAGGAGATGGCGAAAGATCCCTCGATCGCGCAGACCAAGGAAGGATTCACGGCCGAGCAGAGGTTCTTCATCGGCTTTGCCCAGGTGTGGTGCGAAAACCGTACCGAGGAAAGCGCGCGCCTGCTGGCCAAGACCGATCCGCACTCGCCCGGCGAGTATCGCGTAATCGGCACGGTGCAGAACAACGCCGACTTCGCCAAAGCGTTTGGCTGTAAGGCAGGACAGAAGATGGTGAGCCAGAACGCCTGCCATGTGTGGTGAAAGAAGCAAGTGGCAAAGCCACAAACTCACCGCCGATGAG
>DATFSU010000048.1:0-151186 GCA_035262465.1 Candidatus Angelobacter sp.
GATTCTTATCTCACTTCCCGGCCCTTCCGGGCCGGGCTTGCGCTGTAACGCCCTTCGGGCTGGGAAAACTTCGTAGGATTCTTATCTCACTTCCCGGCCCTTCCGGGCCGGGCTTGCGTTGTAACGCCCTTCGGGCTGGGAAAACTTCGTAGGATTCTTATCTCACTTGCAGGCGTTTCCGGGCCGGGCTTGCGCTGTAACGCCCTTCGGGCTGGGAAAACTTCGTAGGATTCTTATCTCACTTGTAGGCATTTCCGGGCCGGGCTTGCGCTGTAATGCCCTTCGGGCTGGGAAAACTTCGTGGGATTCTTATCTCACTTCCCGGCCCTTCCGGCCCGGGCTTGCGTTGTAACGCCCTTCGGGCTGATTGCCGAGCACGAGGAGGATCTCGGCCTAATTCGCCATATCTAAGGCTGTGAGGTTGACAATCAAGAATCCGAAGAACCCGGGAAGGGCCGGGTGGTGAAATGGGAAACATTCAAATCGCAGCCGAAAGGCGAGACAATACAAGCCCGGCCCGGAAGGGCTGGGTACCTGAGTGTAAGATTGAAGCCCCGCAGGGGCGGCAAATGAGTTAATCGCTCGGTTTCTCCGCCTCCAGATAGCTGAGAAACGCGCGCGTTAGCTCGCGCTTAAGCGCCGGGTCGTCCTTGGGCAGGAAGCGCTTCCAGAATTCGACATCAAGCGGCATCACCACCCATTCATAGAGCATGCTGGAAATGAACATAATCCCAAGAGTGATTGCGGTCCGCGGATCAGGGTGCTTGACCTCCTTGCGGTGGGCGAGAAAGAGTTCGATCACACGGTCAAACGACCGGGCCTCAAGTCTGCTGATCTTCCTGTGGAACGCGGTTTGTTGGCGGCTCTGCGCAAACATACGCATGCCGCGCAACAGCGCCGCGTTCGCGCGATACGAGATCACCATGCCGCCAATCACCTGCTCGGCAAACAGCGGCAGCGGAATCTGCGCCGCCTTCTCCGGCGTGATTCCGGTTTTCATGCGCTCCTCCTGACGCTGCAGGATCCCGAGGATCACCTCTTCCAGCAACGCTTCCTTGTCGTGAAAGCGGCGATAGACGGCGCCCGGCGTAAGCCCGGCGTGCTGGGCGATCCGCGGAATCGTGGTCCCTTCCACGCCGTGTTGTCCCAAAACTTCCGCTGCCGCCTTCAATAGCTTTCGCAGCGACTCACGGCTGCGTTCCTGTTGCGGAGCCAGCCCTTTCTTCCCCGCTTTCTTCTCTTTTTTCATGGTTCCCAAAATACTACTTGACAATTATGTAAATGTAAATTTACATTTACATCTTGTAATTCCAGAGGAGGCTACGGCCATGCCGACACCGCAAAATGAATTCCCGGCCAGGCTCTATGCCGGACTTTACCTGGGAACAGGGCTGCAAAGGCGCTTCTGGGGCTGGACCAGCCATGGATGGGAAAAGTTCACGAGCCCTGCAGTATCGCGTCCCGTGCAAACCCTGGCGGAGTGGCTACGGCAAGCCCATGCCCAGCTTGACGGCTCGAACTCCGTCGAAGCCTGCATGCCGCACCCGCCGGAGCCAGATGCTCACCAATTGTCGCGCAACCATCCCAGACTGCAGTTTGTTTGCAACCGGCAGATGATCGGACTGCTGATCCGCTGAAGAAAGAGGCACTTTTGTGGCCGCAGCTATTCAACCCACTCCTCCCGTCCCTGCTTCTCCTGCGCATCCATTGCGCGAGCGCAACTACCGTTTGCTGTGGATGGGAAACAGCATCTCCTGGATGGGCGACCAGTTTTATGTAGTCGCCATGCCGTGGCTCGTTCTCCAGCTGACGGGCTCGGCCGTTGCTCTGGGCGCCATCCTGATGACGGCGGCCATCCCGCGCGCTGTTCTGATGCTGATTGGCGGCGCGATGACAGACCGCATTTCCGCGCGCCGCATCATGATTGCTACTGCCTGGCTGCGGACCTTGCTGGTCGCCGCGCTCGCCGCACTGGTCTGGTTCCACCTGCTTCACCTTTGGCACATCTATGTGCTGGCTTTCGCCTTCGGATCGGCCGACGCGTTCTATTCTCCCGCCGCGCAGGCTTTTCTGCCGTCCCTGTTGAAACCGGAGCAGCTTCCGGCGGCGAACTCGGTTTCGCAATCCACTTTGCAGATCACCACGCTGGTCGGCCCCGCGCCGGCCGCCATGGTGGTAAAAGCGCTGGGAACAGCGTGGGCGTTCATCATCGATGCGATCAGCTTCCTGTTCATCATCGGCGCGCTGTGGCAGCTACCGGACCCGCCGCTGCGGCAGTCAGTGCGGAAAAGCATGTGGAACTCGATTGCCGAGGGACTCCGCTACGTCGGCAATGACGCAGCGCTTCGCTCCCTGCTGCTGGTGATCGCGATGATTAACTTCTGCGTCACCGGACCCATGGGCGTGAGCCTGGCCTGGATCGCGAAACAGAGGTTTGGTTCGCCGCTTGCTTTTGCGGTGCTCACGTCTTCGCTGGCGGGAGGTTCTTTGCTGGGCATGATCCTCGCCGGTCTCAAACGGCAACAACGAAATCGTGGATGGCTGTTGCTTGGTGTCAGCAGCTTCACCGGCCTGAGCGTCGGCGTCTTGGGCATCCTGCACTACCTGTGGCTCATGGCTGCGGTGCTGCTGTTGATGGCAATGGCTGTGGGGTTCCTCAACATTCAGCTCATTTCCTGGTTCCAGCAGCGGGTCGACCGCGCCGTTCTGGGCCGCGTAATGAGCGTTCTGATGTTCGCTGCCATCGGGCTGATGCCGGTCTCGCTGGCAGCAGCCGGTCTGGCGTTGAAATGGAGTCTGCCGGGGATGTTTGCAGTTGCCGGCGCCCTGGTGCTTCTGGTCACCGCGCTTGCGACCGCACACCGGCCGGTGCGCGAGATACAGTGACCGCTGCCCCGGCTCTCCCGGCCGCATCCAACGCATCCAACGACTATACTGTTTGTTTTGGAGCCGCCCATGAGTCCAAAGCCTGAGAAGCTGGAGAAGACCGAGCAGACTGCCCATATCGACTATCGCCACACCGCTGTTTCCGATTCCCCAACCTGCTGGCCCGCGCTGCCTCCCGATGCATGGCAGGAGACGCGCGACACGCTGCACATGTGGACACAGATTGTGGGCAAGGTGCGACTGGCTCTCACGCCCAAAGTGAATCACTGGTGGAACGTCGCATTGCATGTAACGGCGCGTGGCCTCACTACTTCAACCATTCCCTACGGCGAACGCGTCTTCGAAATTGAATTTGATTTTCTCGAGCACCAACTGGTGATCAAGACCTGCGATCCTGCCAGGAAAACTATTCCTCTGGAGCCGCGTTCCGTCGCCGACTTCTACCAGGAACTGATGTCGGCGCTGCACGCCCTCAATATCGATGTAAAAATCTGGAAGATGCCGGTTGAAGTCGCTAACCCAATTCCCTTCGACCAGGACCGCACGCACGAGTCCTACGATAAGGAGTACGCACGCAATTTCTGGCGGGCCCTGGTTTCGGTTGATGACGTCTTCAACGTTTTTCGCTCGCGTTTCGTCGGCAAATCGAGCCCCGTACATTTCTTCTGGGGCAGCTTCGATCTGGCGGTCACCCGCTTCTCCGGACGGCTGGCGCCGCCGCGCACTGATCCCGATCCTGTCCTGCGCAAGATCATGCAGGAGGCATACTCCCATGAGGTGATCAGCGCCGGCTGGTGGCCGGGCGGAGGCGGCCTGCAAGATGCCGCATTCTATTGCTACGCTGCGCCGGAGCCGCCGGGATTCGCTAAACAAAAAGTCCGCCCGGATGCCGCATCGTATAACCAGCAACTGGGTGAATTTGTGCTGATGCATGAGCAAGTCCGCACCGCGGCTTCACCCACGCAGACACTGCTGGATTTCCTGCAAAGCACGTATGAAGCCGGTGCGACGCTGGGTAAGTGGGATCGTAAGGCACTGGAGCGTCCGCTGGAACCGGCCGCCGGAGCGGCGTAAGGAGAAACCATGGCTGAAGGCTGCACGCACGTAAAGCAGATCAAGATCACGAAAACCGACAAGCACGTGTGCGAAGAGTGCATCAAGACCGGCGATATCTGGGTCCATCTGCGGCTCTGCCTGGAGTGCGGCCACGTCGGCTGCTGCGATTCGTCGAAGAACAAGCATGCGACAAAACACTACCACCACTCCAAACATCCGTTGATCCGCTCGATTGAACCCGGCGAAGCGTGGATTTGGTGCTACGTGGACGAATTCTCGCCCGGCGAACTGGCGGCGTAGGGAGACTCTCACTACAAATGAAACGTCATCCCGAGCTCCGTATATGAGGACGCGCAGTCATCAGCGTCCGAATAGGAGCGAGGGACCTTGTGCCATTTTTCACAAGAGACGGTACTAAACGCAAGGTCCCTCAGGGCTACTCGCGTGCTGATCTGCCCATCCACGCCAAAGACGGGCGTGAATAGGGCCCTGAAAAGGGCACGCTCGCTCACGCCCTTCGGGATGACGAATCGCAAAAAAGAAAAAAAGGATATGTCTCTGGAGATTACCGCCCGTTCCACCACACAAAAAGCCAGTGAATGGCCGTGAGCCACAGCGCCAGCATCATCAGGTTCAAGCCGATCATCATGGCAATGACCATCAGCATGAGCCCGGCGGCCAGGGTCAGCAGCGGAACAATAATCAGGTAAAGCACGGCCATGAAGATTTTCACTCCCCAGCCCATGTGCCTTGCCGGCGCGATCAGGTGCGCCCCCATGCGCGCGAGCCTCTTGGCCCGTTTTTTGAGCGGAGGATGAAACGAAACATAGCTCTGGATCAACAGGCCTGACTGTCCGCGCCGCGAACTGCTCTGCCGATCGTGAATCTGGCGCAGGGCCTGGAGACGCACCATGGCAGCACGATCTCCCTTTTGTGCCGCGATGAGGTCCGCCGGGTTCGGCATGGCGTGCAGATCCAGTGCCGGAGCTCCGCCCATGATCTGTGCCATGGCCTGCATGCGAGCAATCGCTTGCTGATCCCCTCGGGCGAACGCAAGCCCGGTGGCCATCATCTCCCGGCGCATCGCCGAATAATCCTGAGGAACGGTAGCGCCTGCGCCTGCGCCGGAAAGATGCGCCGTCGCCGCCCAGGCTTCCATCGCCTTGCGTCTCTGCTCTTCACTGGGCTGCTCGCCGCGGAGAGTCCGGTCGCCGGTCGGATTCACCACAAACAGATGCGTCGCCCATTCCCCTCCGGCCAGCCCTGTGGTGTCTTCACTGAGCCGCTGCAGGGCGCGCGCCAGCGCGTCGGGGTTGCGCGTAAGCTCCACCGAGCTTGCATCGGCCAGGTAGCGGCGCGAACGCCACAGCAGCGCCATGCACGGACCGAGCAGCACATTCAGGAAAAACCAGAGAGTGATCTCCACCGCCAGGTTGGTAAAGAGAAAAGGAAAGAAGATGATGCGAAACAGCTTGCGAATCAGTCCCGGATTTGCCGCGTTGAAGTAGCGATCAATGTCGGTGTTGCTGCCATCGAGCGACCCGGCCAGCGACGCGGCAATCGCCGCGGCTTCAGCCGCTTTCTGTTCCGGGGAGCGGCGGGAAAAAATGTAGCTCAGCACACGCCAGATGCGGCTGCGTGATTCCCGGCCAAACGGAGCGTTGATCAGGTTCACCAGCAGACCGCAGGTTTCAAACACGCTGGTCACGGTGAATGCGATTCTGAGATCGCCGTTGCCGATGGAGCCGACCAGGTGTGCCAGGATCGCCTGCAGCTGCTCGCGGTCAAGATCATCAAGCAGGCGGCGCGAGATCACAATGCGCGCATCCGCGGCGCACGTCCCGATGGCTGCCGCATTGGCGCCGGAAGAGTCCACCAGCATCAGTTTGGGCGCAGGCAGCCCGGCGGCGATGGCCATTTCCTGCGCGGCGTCTGCCAGCTGCAGCTCTTTCAGGTCAGATGGGTTGGGCTCACGCGCGTTCAGGCTGGCCAGCGCTCCGCCCACTCCGCCGCGACGGAAGAGAATCAGCATGCCGACCCAGAGCGCGAACGCCGCCACCATGCCCGGCAGCAGCACCAGCGCCAGTCCAGCCGCAAGCTCCTGCGGATCGAGCGTGCCTTTCTGGTTGAGAACGTAGTCGGCGACGCGTACGCCAAACTTCGCCAGGTCATTGGCGTTTTGCCAGAACTCCGGCGGCAGCGGAGAAAAATGATTGATGATCTCTGCTACGGCCATCGTCAGGGCATAGAGCAGCGGCGTGAGCACCAGGGTCAGCGGTATCCCCATGACGAACGCCGCAAAGGCGCACAAAGCAGACATGCGCCACGTCGCCCGGCGGTTGCGTTTTTGCGCGCGAAAGAAAGTTTCCGGATTCCGCGGAGCAAAGTTCCGTGACGCAAATGCCTGTGAAGCTGGATTCCCCGCTGCCGGATCAACGCTGCTCATGTCGGCTGACTTTAGCATCAGGCTTTAAGCGGGGCAAGCGTCGGTTTGGCCCTGAGTATTGCGGCCCCGACTGAGCTGGATTTCTCCGGATGAAAACGGGCCGAAGTAGAAGCTGGGGGCTCGATCAAGTTAGCTTCTCTGCCGGGCGTGAAATCAGCTCCCATTCTGTGCTTTGGGTTTACATTGGTATAAGGGCCATTTTCGTTGTTGGTGGACTTTTACCGATGCGTATCTTATTGCTTGCTTTTCTCACGACGATGATCGGGCTGGCTGCAGCACAACAACCCACGCCCACGCCTTCACCCGCAATCACACCGGTTCCAGGATCTCTGGCAAATCCAACGCCGAGCCCCGCAGCCACTGCAACCCCTTTTGCAACCCCGACACCAATGTTCAGCCCCACGCCGACTCCAACGGCGACTCCTACCCCAACCCCGACTCCGTTTGAAAGCCCGACTGCGACTCCGACCCCGATCGGTGCTCCCAGCCCTTCGCCAACGCCGTCGATGAGCGAAGGTGTTCAGCTGCGCATGATCTCTCAATCCACCGAGCCTTCCGCGCAACCGTCACAAGAAGGCCAGCGCCCCAGCCTCAATCGCACGCCTACGCAGCCTCCAGCGGTTCCGCCAACTTCCGCTCCAGTTCCTTCTGCGCAGCCGTCGCCTACGACGGAGCCCGCGCGTCCTGGCTCAACGGGTCTTGAAAACGCTACCCCATCCTACCCTGATCTTCTGCCGCACTTCGACTACGACAGCAAAACCGGACTGGAGCAGCGTGAAATCAACATAGAGAAGCGCGGCAACATCATGTTTATCGAGGTCAACTATGCCGGCGCCAACGGTGACCGTGTGCCCGCGTATATCGCCATCCCGCACGGCAAAGGACCGTTTCCCGCGATCATCTGGGGACACTGGCTCAAACAGGGTTCGCCGCTGGCCAACAAGGATGAGTTCGTCGACGAAGCTCTCGTCCTCGCCCGCGCCGGCGTGCTCTCTCTGCTGATCGACGCGCCTCAGGCCCGCCACGATTTTGCCGCCGAGGAAAAAGATCCGCTCGACGCCGCCCGGCAGCAGAGTGACGCCGCTGTGCACCAGGTCATCGACCTGCGCCGCGCCGTTGACCTCCTTCTTCTTCGCGCCGACGTCGATCGCAAACGCATCGCTTACGTCGGCCATAGCTGGGACGCGCATGTGGGCGCAATCCTGGCCGGCGTTGATTCCCGCATCTGCTGTTTCGTCCTCATGGCCAGCGGCTATTCTGACGAAGCGGACACATTTGCCAGCACTGATCCGCAGACCACCGCGCACATTAAACAAGTGGGCGCGGACCGCGTGCGCGAATACTTCCACGACTACGCCTATGACGATCCCATCTATTTTCTCGGCCACACCACCAATGAGAGTATCTTCCTGCAGTTTGCTTCAGGCGATCACGTCACCCGCGAACGCGCCCAGAAGTATCTCGACAGCTTCAGTTCCCGGGACAAGCAGATGGCCATCTATGATGCGCCTCACGCTCTCAACGCCGCGGCCCGTTTGGACCGCGTCCGCTGGCTGCAAAAGCGTCTGGGATTTAAGAAGGTGGATGAACAGGAGCTGAACGCAATCCCGCAGTTGAAATGACCATTCGGGTGATTGGAACATCGGGTGATCGCGCGTGATCGGGTGTATCCTTGGCGCATGTGGAGCTCTGGTTTACGCATCGCGCATAAGGTCCAGGTGAGGACTCCAACCTGAGCGACTTGTTTGATATCGAGATCACCAACAAAGTACCAGCAACAAAACAGGGCGTGATTGATATTTCGCCTTTTTTCCGAGGCTGTACAGGCGGACATGAGATCGAGATTCAGCAAGAAAAGAAATAAAGGGCGTTCCAGGGGCTAAAGCCCAAATTATTTTGAGCCTTGTTGGCTCGACTGAAGTCGTGCCCTGACACTTGTCTCGTGAATTGGCGCTACGATTCCCTGTTTAAAAATTTAAAGGCCGTTGCTTTGCTCTTAGAGTTTTCTCTTGCCTATTCGCTCTTTATTTGCTACTATGTATTGCGAGTAGTTGCCGGGAGCGGCGCCGGCGTTTCGTAAAACGGCCAGCAACTTCGTCACGGTCCGCGAGAGGGGTAGAGTTCCCTGGGTCGCCTGCCGGGGCCAACTTCTGCCAATATAAGTGTGCCTGGGCGACCTGCCGTCGCCAGCAGTCAGCGTTCGTCATTTGGGGGAGACGCCCGCAGGCGAGGGCGCCTGGGCTCCACAATTACAAATCCATCCCGGAGCCACCGAATGGTGGCTTTTTCTATTTGCGAGAAAAGTCATGTCGAAAGAAGAAATCCTCAAGGCAATCCGTTCGTGTGCGCGGAAGCTAAAACGCAATCCCAGCCGGCGCGAACTGCGTGCGCTGCGCGTTTCTGAAGAAGCGCTGCTCAAACATTTTGGCGGCCTGCAAGGCGCGCTGGAACAGGCTGGCCTGCAGCCGAGCGGCCCGGGATTCGGACAGCGTGACTCGACGGTGCTGCTGGACTGGGCGGGAGTCGCCCGCAAGCTGGGTAAGCTGCCCTCGGTGCACGAGTATGAGAGCGCCGGGCGCTTCAGCCACGCGCCGTTCGAGAGCCGCTATCGCCAATGGACGCGAGTTCCCGAGGCGTTCAGCAAATTCGTAACGCAGTCAAAGATGCAGTTCGAGTGGAAAGATGTATTGGCGATGATCGAAGCACGCAGGAACAAGAACAGCGGGCAGAAGATTCGCGCCTCTCATCAACGCTCACGCAAGAAAGACGTGTTTCAAGACCGTCCGGTGTATGGTCCGCTGATGAACCTGGCGGAGATGGTCCATGAGCCACTCAGTGAACAAGGAGTGGTGTTTGCGTTTGGGCTGGTCGCACGGCGGCTGGGTTTTAGCGTGCTGCGGTTTCAGCAGGGATTTCCGGACTGCGAAGCGTTACGCGAGATAGTTAAGGGTCAGTTGCAAAGGGTACGGATTGAGTTTGAATTTGAGAGCAGGAATTTCCTGCGGCATCGGCATAACCCCAACGGTTGTGACGCGATTGTGTGCTGGACGCACAATTGGAAAGAGTGTCCGGTGGAGGTGATAGAGCTGAGGAAGGAGCTGAGGAAATCGGGCGATCGCACGTGATCTGGAGATCGGGTGATCGGGAAATCCGAGGGGGTTGCGATGTCATTTGTGCCGCCCCTTAAAAGGGGCTCTGTTGTTATGGGAACGTCTACCCACCCTTCCGGCAGCCGTCCGCGCTTCGCGCTCCGGCTGCCTCCAGAGGTGGGCTAACCTCTCGACGGGCCTTTGGCCCTGGGTCTCGCTGTGCTCACCGAATCGAGGCCTTAAGAGTATTTTAAGAGTTAGGAGCACTGAAGAGTTTTATGGCGCCTACAGCCTACCGGCGTCGACATGCTCTCTGAAAGAGCTTGAAGGATCTTTTCTACCACGCCTCGACTCAATGATCTCCTGGGTCTTCCTTTTTACCATGCGCGTGCGCAGGATGCGGTCGTGGGCGTTCCGCATCACTCTGTGGGAGCGCTCAAGGCATTCCACAATCCTGTTTTCGGAGAGGCGGGACACATGAATCGGCTTGGATTTCTTCACAGCCACGAATTATTTGATGCGAGCTGCAGCTCTTTTACCCCTGCGCACAAAGGTTTTTTTGCAGGCAACTCCGGGCATGAATCCTGATATCGCGAATTTGTTGTAGTCATGAGTCGGTCTTACCCATGCCTCCCGATCTCGTTGGTCCGTATCCGCTGCCACTTTCCTGGTTCCATCTCCCGCAGCGCCTCGCCATCCGGATACTCTGTCTGCCGGACGCGAAGATCGCGAAGCCGTGCGCTTCGCACAGCGCCGGAGTGCCGCCCCTTGAAAGGGGCTCTGCATTTTATGGGAGCTCTTTTCGGGCGGCTGAAACGCCGCCCTCTTCTACGGTAGCGCAAGCCGTATTGGGGTCCTTTTCTTTGTCCTCTCCGCGCCTCCGTGGTGACAGTTCAGCCTTTCCGATCACGGCGATCACGCGCGATGTCGGCGATCTACAAGACTTCTGGCTAACAGAATCGTGATGATACGGTTCCCTCGCTTCGCTCGGGATTAAGAACGCAGTTCCACCACCGTCGCCCCGGCCCCGCCCTCGTTCTGCTGCGGTTCGGAGACGGTCTCCACGTGCGGATGCTTTTGCAGATACTGGCGCAGGGCTTTGCGCAGAATGCCCATGCCGCTTCCGTGGACGATCCGCACCCGCGTCAGCCCCGCCAGGAATGCCCGGTCGAGAAACTTTTCCACCTCGCTGGTGGCCTGGTCCACGGTCTGGCCGATTACATTGATCTCCATCGGAGTATTGGAATCTTCCTTCAGCGAAACGGAGATGCCTTTGGCCCGCGCCGCCGCTACCGGATTCACCGCAGCGCGCTGGCTGCCGGAGCCGACGGAAAAGACCTCAGCCACGTCATGCCGCGGGATCTTCATCTTCATGGCGCCCATCTCGACCTCGAAGGTGTTCTCATCGATCTTGCGTTTCACCAAAGCGGTCCGGCCCAGCGACTTGAGTTTCACCGTATCGCCCTCAGAGATGTGCTTGACCTCATGCGGGCGCGCGTTGGGATCGTCGCGATCGGCCCCGGTCTTGTGCGCGACCACGCCGGCATCAAACTGCTCTTTGAACTCGCGACGCAGCCGGGCAATCCGCTGCTCTGCCTGCTTGGAAAGCTTCTGCGCCGCGGCGCGGTCCTGGATGGCGCTCACGGCCTCGCGCACCTGGTATTCAAAGTCCTTGAGCAGCGATTCCATCTTGCGTTCGTAATCGCGCGTCTTCTGCCGCTGCTCCTGCTGGCCCTCGGCCTCCAGGCGCTTGAGCTCGCGGCCCAGGTCTGCTTCACGCTTTTGCGCTGCCTGCCGTTCAGTTTCAAGCTCCCGCAGTTCCGAATGCAGACGGTCAAGAAACTTGCTGACGTCCTGCGTCTGCGTGGTAAGGCGTTGCCGAGCCGCGTCAATGATCTGCCGATTGAGGCCGAGCCGCTGCGCAATGTTGATGCCCGCCGAAGCCCCGGGGACGCCGACGCGCAGCTCATACGTCGGCTGCAGCGTGTGCTCGTCAAAACCCACGGCGGCGTTGAGCACTCCGGCAGTGTTGGCCGCGTAGACTTTCAACGACGTATGGTGCGTGGAGATCACGCTTAGGGCGCCGTTCTCCAGAAAATGTGAGGCGATGGCCACGGCCAAGGCCGCACCCTCTTCCGGATCCGTGGCCGAACCCAGTTCATCGAGCAGCACCAGCGAGTGCGCTGTTGCCGTGCGCGAGATGAAATCAATGTTGGTCACGTGCGCGGAGAACGTTGAAAGGTTCTGCTCAATCGACTGGTAATCGCCGATATCGGCCAGCACCGCGTCAAACACCGGCAGCCGCGCCGTATTGGCCGGCACAGGAATGCCTGCCTGCGCCATGAGCGCCAGCAGCCCCACGGTCTTGAGGCCCACGGTTTTGCCGCCCGTGTTGGGTCCGCTGATGATGAGCTGGCGATGACCGCTATCCATCTCGAGCGTGAGCGGCACAACTTTACCGCCTTTCAGTTTGAGGTTGCGCTCCAGGAGCGGATGCCGCGCTGCGCGCAGCTCAAGAAAGGCGTTGGTCAAGTCAGAACCCGTCAACTCCGGACGCACGCAGTCATAGTCCAGGGCAAAACGGGCTTTGCCGATCTGCAGCTCCACTTCGGCCATCACCTCGGCGGCCACCACGATCTCATTGGCACGCTCGCCCAGGCGCTCGGTCATCTCCTGCAGAATGCGCCGGACTTCTGCCTGCTCCTCTTCCAGCAGTCGCACCAAGTCGTTGTTCTGCTCAATCGTCTCCAATGGCTCGATGAAGACGGTCTGCCCGCTGGAACTGGCGCCGTGCACCACACCGTTCACACGCTTGCGCTGCTCGGTCTTTACCGGGATCACGAAACGCTCGCCGCGAATGGTGACCAACTCATCCTGGACCGCGCCGCCTTCGGCCAGCCGCCGCAGATAGCCGCGCAGCGACTCCTGGATGAGCCTCTTCTGTTTCTCCACGTCGCGCCGGATGCGGCTCAACTCCGGCGAAGCGCGGTCGTCGAGTGTGCCGTCGGGCTGGATCTTATTACGAAAATGGCGGAGCAGAAGCGTGAAGTCTGCGATCTGGCTGGCCAGCTCCAGCATGCCGCGCCAATGCTCTCGAACGGCGTCGGCCGGATGCAGCGCCATTTCCCGCCACTCGGCGGCTTTATCGACCAGTAGAAGCAGATCGCGAATCTGCTCGATCTCGAGCGTTGCTCCGGGAATCTTAGCCTTCGAAAGCAGCGTCTGTGCGTCGAACAGCCCGGAAAAGTCAAATCTTCCGCCGGCAAAGTAGAAGCGCCGCGCCTCGTCGGCCAGCTGTTGCTGCCGGGTGATCCAGGCACGGTCTGCCGAAGGCTCCAATTGCGCCACGCGGGCCTTGCCCAGCGGCGAGCTGACGTAGACGCCCAGAAAGTCACGAAAATGGTCGAATTCCAGGACGCGCGAAGATGAATGCTGGAGCGGTTTCGGAACCATGCACTACTGATGGTATCGCAAGAAAGGATTGCCGGTGGGCGGGTATGGCAGGCGGCCGGCGGAGAAGCCTTCGGGTCCGCACATATGCGGGGAAGGATTCCAGGTCGCTGCCGCCTATGCTTTCGCTAGCACTGCAGTTCTCGAGTGCGTCCCACGCAGTGAAGCACCTACTATGGTATCACCTAAAGCAAGCGTATAGGTGGCATCTATACATTGGATTGCACAATCTTGCACTATGAATGATAGGAATGTACCTGGCTGAATTGCATGAATTGTCTGTTACCGGTTCGAAGCCTGCCACGGAATAGGCAGCCGAGTCTTTGAATTTCCATCCGCTGCCATTGGTTCTATTTACTCCGAAATACGTTAAACTTTGTGCAATGCCCTTTCCTGTTACCCGACTTCGCCGGATGCGCCAGACGGATTCGCTGCGGTCACTGGTGCGTGAGACCCGTCTCACGCCCACGGGCTTCATTTACCCGCTTTTCGTCTGTCCGGGCCAGGGCGTGCGCAAAGAAATCGGCTCCATGCCGGGCGTCTTCAACCTGTCGGTGGACGAAGCGGTCAAAGAAGCGCGCGAAGCCAAGTCGCTGGGCGTAGGCGGCATCATCTTGTTCGGCCTACCGGAGAAAAAGGACGAAGTCGCCACCGGCGCCTGGATTGATGACGGTATCGTGCAACGGGCCACGCGCGCCATCAAGAGCGAGGTGCGCGAGCTGGTGGTGATCGGCGATGTCTGCCTGTGCGAATATATGTCGCACGGCCATTGCGGCATTGTGCAGAAGAAGAGTTCGGCACCGCCTGGAGCTGCGCGCCGCGGCGGCAACGGGGGGCGCGGCAGCGGTAATTGCGGGCGCAGCGCCGTCGCGACACAGACGGCAACTCAAGTCGAATACGAAATCCTGAACGATGAGACGCTCGAAGTTTTGGCCAAGACTGCCGTTTCACAGGCCCGCGCCGGAATGGACATCATTGCCCCGAGCGATATGATGGACGGCCGCGTCGGCGCCATTCGCAAGGCTCTGGACCAGGCGGGCTTCCTCAATACTCCAATCCTCTCGTATGCAGCCAAATTCGCCTCTGGATTTTACGGTCCGTTCCGCGAAGCCGCCGATTCCGCTCCGCAGTTCGGCGACCGCCGTTCTTACCAGATGGATGGCGCCAATCTGCGCGAAGCCATGCGCGAGATTTCGCTCGACATTAAAGAGGGCGCGGACATGATCATGGTGAAGCCCGCCATGCCCTATCTTGACGTGATCAGCGAGGCGCGCCGCCGTTTTGATCTACCCATTGCCGCCTACCAGGTGTCCGGCGAGTACTCCATGCTGCAGGCAGCCATTCGCAATGGCTGGCTGGATCGCGACCGGGTCATCCTGGAATCGCTTACCTCCATTCGTCGCGCGGGCGCACAGTTGATACTGACTTATTTCGCCAAAGACGCGGCACGATTGTTGGGCTGATTCTAATCCCCGATTGGATAACCGTTTTGATGCGTGAACTGAGACGACTTTCGATTTTTCTCGGCTTCGCCGTTGCCCTTCTGGCCGCAAGTTCTTTCGCGCGCGAGCATCCTTGGACCTTGCGTGCTCCCGCCACTGTCCACGGCTTTGTCGGGGGCGAGTCGCACGACACCTACGTGGTCCACGCCGTCGCCGGCCAAACACTATCGATCTCCATTTCCTGGAAGCCTGAGCACGACCCTGATCTCGGTGACAATCACGCCGAGTTCTGGGTGGGAACGTTGCCTGATTTTAACGCTGACGGCCTGGTGAAGTTCGGTCAAGAATCAAATGATGGCAAGAACTGGACCGCCACGATTCCTAAGACCAGCAACTATTTCGTCTACGTAGTGGCCCATCCCACGGCGCATTACACGCTCAGATTCAGAAACAAATAAGCTTCGTACTACTCGCGCGCCCGAATCTCCTTGGGCTTCCACTTCAGCCACGGGCGGACAAACCAGACCAAGGCGAGTGCTCCCAGAGCCGCAAAGAGGATGGAGGGCTGTAAGCTGGCATCGACTAAAACGTACATCCCCGGAGTTGCAACGCAGTTGTATGGATGAACTACAAAACGTACGAAGCAACCGCCGGCCCATGCGCCGATGATTCCCAGGATGATGTCAGCCGCAGGGCCAAAACCTGTGCGCGGTCTGATCCTGTTCGCCAGCCAGCCGGCCGTTACGCCGATAACGTTCCACCAGAGAAGAGCGGCAATCATTCATGCTCCTCGTGGTCTGCCTCCGAATCCTTCTCGTCCGTCTCGTCTTCCTCGACGGGATTCTCCGCGGTCTGCTTCAGATGGCTAACGCTTTTGATCGCATGAAATGCCAGCCAGATTACGCCTATCAGCAGCACTCCTGCCAGTGGATACGGCAGCCACAGCCAGCGCAACCCATTTTCCGCCTCTCGTAATTCCTCCTGTGCCTGACGATGCGCATTCTCCGCGGTAATCTCAAAGTTGATCACCTGCAGGTCCTGGCCGGTGCTGCGATACTTTGCCAAAAAGTCTTCCGGCAATCCCTGTCCCGCCGTCAGCTTTTGCCGCTCTGCGATCATCGGCTGCACGGTCTGCGTGTACCATTTCTGCTCGGCCGAGACTACGTTTTGCAAAAGTTGATCATGCTGCGCCTCGCCATCCTGCTGCGCGATCTGCTCGATTCTCTGTTTATCGGATTGCAGCAAACCTAGATTCGCTGAGTTGCCGTCGAGCAGGTAGCGATTGAACGCTGCCTCCATGTTGCTCAGGCGATGAATGGCCTCGGTTCTAACGTGGAATTGTTCAGCGGCACCTTGATATGCCGTGAGCGCCGCATCGAGCCGCTTCAATTCATACCCATAGAACGCCAGCGCCACAGCGCCTGCCATGGCCAGGAGCCACAGGCCAACAATGCGCATCCATGCTCTGCGGGCCAGCTTGGCTGGAGGTATGGGAATCATCAGCAAAGAAGACATGGCCAGCCCAAGGCTAGCACATTCCCTGGTCACCAAGTCTCATAAAACACGAACGTTAGGGCCATTGGCAGACGACCCTAACGTTGCGTGTCTAGCGAAAGTTGCGAAATTGACTCTAAAACGTGTTACTTGCCTCCTTATGCGGCTTTGCGGATTCCTCCACTGCCGCTCGTTCGATGGCCCGTTATCAGACGGAAAAGGAAAGTCAAGACGATAGCGCCTCCTATCGCCACCAGGATGGTATAAATCATTCCTCCCTGGCCGGTTCCGCCCAGCGCTCGCATGATCCAGCCACCCACAATCGCGCCGCAAATGCCCAGAACGATGTCCCAAATTGTTCCATAGCCTGAGCCTTTCATAATCTTGCCGGTAACCCAACCAGCAATAAGACCAACAATAATCCACCACAAGAGATGCATATTTCCCCCTTGGAAGGTCCCTGGCTGGGTCCTTCCTCGTCCATAGGAATTAGATAGAGGTTCCTCCTTGCTGTGTTTGCCTCGTTCCAGCAGGAATTCGAGCGTTGCCGGCGCAAGTAGCTGACGGCGGAAAACCGTGCCGTCCTGAACTCTTGAATAGCAATCAACTGCGCGTTCAACCATTTACACGCATGCAATTGCCGCCGTTTCTCCAGGTGCGAATCCTTGCCGCTGCCCTTCTCGTCTAATGGGATGGAAAATAACCAGCTGTAATACAATCAATTGTTTGCCTACACGCTGACTTTCCATTCAGAGGGAGCACTACTTTGCCAGATACGATTTACGATGTTGCCATTATCGGCGGCGGCCCCGGCGGATACACCGCTGCCTTCCGCGCCGGACAGCTTGGACTGAAAACCTGCCTCATCGAAAAAGAGGACAAGCTCGGCGGCACCTGCCTTCATGTTGGCTGCATCCCCACCAAAGCCCTGCTCTTTAACGCCGAAGTCTATGACCACCTCAAAGCCGCCGAAGAATATGGCATTGACGGCCTGGGCGCAGGCAAGCTGAACTGGAAGAACATCCAGGACCGCAAGAACAAGATCGTGGCCAAGCACACCAAGGGGCTCGATTTCCTCGTTCGCAAGAACAAAGTCGACCGCGTACTCGGCTTCGCCCGCCTCACTGGTCCAGCCAAAAGCGGCATACATAGCGTTCAGGTGGAGAGCAGCAAAGGCTCCAGCGAAATCAAAGCCAAGAACCTAGTCCTGGCCACCGGATCGTTCGCGCGCATGCTCCCTGGCCTCAAAGCCGACGATCGCATTCTCACCAACATTGAAGTGCTCTCTCTGGCTGCTCTCCCCAAGTCGATGGTCATCATCGGCTCCGGCGCCGTCGGCGTGGAATTTGCCTCGATCTATCGCTCCTTCGGCGCGGAAGTCACCGTTATTGAAATGTTGCCGCGCCTGGTTCCCGTGGAGGACGAAGACGTCAGCAAAGAGCTTCTGCGTTCGTTCAAGAAGAAAGGCATCAACTGCTTTGTCAATACCAAGGTTGAAAAAGTTGAGCGCACCAAATCCGGCGTTTCGGTAACGTTCACCCCGCAGGGCGAAGCAGCGCAGAAGATCGAAGCCGAGACCGTTCTGGTGGCTGTCGGCCGCGGGCCGAACACCGAAGGCATCGGCCTGGAGAAAACGCCAAACATCAAAGTCGAGCGCGGATTCATCCACACTAATGAATGGATGGAAACCGGCGAGAAAGGCATCTACGCCATCGGCGATATCGTTGCCGGCCTGCCGCAGCTCGCGCACGCGGGCGCCATGGAAGGAATCGTTGCCGTCACGCGCATCGCCGGCAAGCCTGCCAAGCCCGTAAACAAAAACCGCGTTCCTGGCTGCACCTACTGCGAGCCGCAGATCGGCAGCGTGGGCCTGACGGAAGCCAAAGCCAAAGAAGCCGGACATCAGGTGAAAGTCGGCAAGTTTCCCTTCACCGCCAACTCCAAGGCCACGATCATTAACAACCATGAAGGCTTCATCAAGGTCGTTTCAGACGCCAAATTCGGCGAGATCCTGGGCGTGCACATCATTGGTCCAGTGGCCACAGAGCTGATCGCCGAAGCCGTAACTGCTCTCGAACTCGAAGCGACAGTGGAAGATATGATGTTCACGATTCACGCTCACCCAACAGTGTCAGAAGGCCTGTTGGATGCGTTCAGCGCGGTGGAAGGCAAGGCGATTAACGCGTAGGCTTGCTCCCGAGCGAAGCGAGGGATCCCTATAGCGACGGAATTACTATCGCCAGGAGTTGTTGATTCAGACATAGGTATTTGTTGAAACCACTATAATTAGACCGTGCCGGGAGTGAATGCTGGTGAAAATCCAGCCGCCAATCTGAACGACTTGATTGAACCGTCGTCTAACTCTTAAGACATCCCGGTTAATTTCCGCTAGGAACACAACCTGTTGGACCATTACACAAAAATCCTCACAAAATAGAAATCCTCAAAAAAATTCCAGCGCCGTAGGCGCGGCATAAGTTAGCCCAGCACGTCACCGAGGCTCATCGCATGCGCTGAGGTGTAAGTGCTGGGTAAGATGACGGCAAGAATTCTTCCTTGCGCCGCAGGCTGGCGCGCAGCGGAAGCGGAGCGCCCTAAAAAACCAGCTCTCGCCTCCAAGAAATCCTCACGGCTATTCCCGGAATCAATGTAAGCAGGAGGAAACCCATGCCCATCGATCCCGTGTGCAAAATAGAAGTCAGCATAGCCAATGCGGCCGCAAGCCACGACTATCACTCTGAAACGGTCTATTTCTGCTCACTCGACTGCCTGCACAAATTCGAACGCGATCCAGCTTTCTACATGGACAATATGAGTGACGAAGAGCAGATCGCGAGCTAAGCCGTCGCCGTCTCGAGCAGAGCAGAAGATCACGGTATTCACCCGGGGAATGCCCGCACATGGGATCGTCACCCGCAGCGTGTTACGCATAGTGAAATCATGCATTTACACGACTCTGCAACTATCTTCACACACACGCTGATTGCAGGTTGATAATGGCCAATTACTGCTTTTCTTAGTGACTAAGGTGACGGTCCTTGGCAGCAAATCTCTAGATAGCAGGTTTTTGCCCGGCCTATGATGTCCCTATGCCGATCCGCCGCGAAAAACGCGTCACCGTTCCCATTTCGGTCCGGCTCTGGGGACTCGACCGCGAAGGCAAAGTCTTCTCGCAGAATGCGAAAACGCTGAACATCGCCACCAGCGGAGCACGGCTTTTTGGCGTGACCGCAAACCTTGAACGTGGTTTCATTGTCGGTTTGCAATGCGGCAACATGCGGGCGCGATTCATGGTGATGTGGGTGGGGGAAAAAGGCGGCCCGCGCGAAGGCCAGATCGGCTTACGTGCCGCTGAGAACGGCATCTGGAGCGTTGCTCTGCCTCGCGCTTCCGATGAAGACTACTCCGCCTGGCTGGCTGAAAACTATCTCGAGCCCGAACCTGCGATCTGATTCGCCCTCGCTCATTCGCCATCACCGCACCGCTGCTAAACTAATAGGTGGCGAGGCCGGCTTGCGCGCCGAGCCACGTGCAACAAGCGCTGAAGGAGTTCGCGACGAGATTACCTCTTCGGCGGTTTGGAGCGAAGCGACAGATGCAAAGAGTCATCAACGTCCTCTTCCTTGGCCGCGTGGATTATTCCATCGCCACGGAGCTGCAGCAAACTCTGGTCCGCCTGCTCAAAGAGGGCCGCATCAGCCACACGCTACTGCTGCTGGAGCATCCGCCGGTAATTACGCTGGGACGCAACGCGGGCGAGCAGAACATCGTCGCTTCGCGGGAATTTCTCGCGGCCAACGGCGTAGCGCTGCACGAAACCGACCGCGGCGGCGACGTAACATTCCACGGACCAGGCCAGCTTGTCGGCTATCCGATCTTTGATCTGCGCGGTTTCTCGCCGCGTGTTGGCGCCGTTGAGTTCGTCCGCAAACTGGAAGAAGCGCTGATCCGCACCTGCGGCGATCTCGGCGTGGTCACGGAACGCATTCCCGGCCTCACCGGCGTGTGGACGCAGGATGAACCGCCGGGAAAAATTGCTGCGATCGGCGTCCACATCTCTCGCGCTGTCACCTCGCACGGTTTCGCCCTGAACGTGACCACCAATCTCGACTATTTCAAACTGATCGTTCCCTGCGGCATCTCAGACAAGCCCGTCGCCTCGCTGGAGCAGGAGATGGCCAAGAGCTTTCTCAGCCGTGACCGCAAGGTGCCGTCGCTCGAAGATCTTTCCCAACAGGTGGCGCGCAACTTCGGCCGCGTCTTTGAAGCCCAAACCTTGTGGCTCGAGTCGCTCGACGCCCTGCTTTCATCGGCAACGCCCGCCACGGCTTCGGAAGCTGCAACTGAGGATTCACCTGCCAATCAGGACACTCCTGCCCACGTCCCTCGCGAACTTCGCAAGCTGGCCGGGGAAGAAGATATCTATCTGGCGTGATCCTTAAATCCCGATCGAGAGTGACGCCCCTGGTCGCGCTGCCGCTTTCATTCGTGCGCTTAGAAACTTAGTGCGCAGAACGTGTGTTTTGCTAGAAACTTAGTGCACAGAAGCTAACGCGCTCCTTTGGGAAACGAAGTGTCAGGGTGAGATGACCTCGTATGTAACCATGCCTGAGCGCCGTGGGCGCGGAATGAGTTAGCCCAGGCCGTTAGGCCTGGGGTAGGAATGAAGAATAATCAAGCCCCGTAGGGGCGACACAATCATCAGTAACGCCATCATCACCAAACTCCAGCTCCGCTTTCTCCATCTAAACAACTGTGGAACGCACGCCGAACCCGCAGAAAAGCGCCCTTCCGAGCGAGAAAAAGCCGCCGTCGCACTTTGCCCAGGCTCGCCGCCAGGTCGCCCGGAGCAACACCACCGGCCTCTGGTTCAGCCGCTTTGCCAGCCGCACGGCACAACTCGTCGGCCATCCTTATATGTTCATGCTGGCTGTCGCGGTGCTGGTTCTGTGGGCCGTAAGCGGCTTTTTCTTCCATTTCTCTGATACATGGCAGCTCATCATCAACACCGGCACCACCATCGTCACGTTTCTGGTCGTTTTTCTGATCCAGAACACACAAAACCGCGACGCCAAGGCGCTCCATCTCAAGCTGGATGAGTTGATCCGTTCCCACAGCCCCGCGCACAATGACATGATCGACATCGAAAAACTCTCTGACGAAGAGCTCGCCGAGCTGGAAAAGCGTTACGCCGCAATCGTCAAAGAGAATAGCGCGCGTAAAAAACGAAATCAGTCAGTCGACGACGAGCCCGAACACAAACCCGCGGCCTGAGCACAACCCGAGACTCTCGTCCGACAGCGAACACGTCATCCGCAAAGCCTCAAAACGTAACGATAATTCACTGTTCCAGCCCCCTTTGCGCCCTTTGCGTCCATTGCGGTTAATTCCTTGACCGAATGCTGATCGCTGATTGCTGTTTGCCGAGTGCTAAACTAATAGCGTCGTATGCCCACGAAATCCAAATCTCAAAAAGCTTCCGGCACAAAATCCGCGGCCCCTAAATCATTGGCGAAGATATCCGCCAACGGCGCTCGCAACGGCCGTCCTTCCGCCAAATCGGCAGGTGTCCGCACCAACGAATACGGCATCCCCGACTGGCGTCTGGAGCAGCCGGAATTCGAAATCGTCGAGATCAGCAGCGGTCCCGAGGTGCATTACGAGATCAAGGGTAAGCTCTCCGCGCCGGTTCCACCCATCCGTGAATCGAAGTACCTGAACAGAAACCAGCATCTTGAACTCTATCGCTGGATGCTGATGAACCGTCGCATGGAAGTCGCCCTGGAGAATCTCTACAAGCAGAGCAAGGTGGTCGGCGGCGTCTACTTCGGCCTGGGACAGGAGGCCTGCTCCTGCGCTTCCGCCTGCGCGCTTGGCCCCGAAGACTGGTTTGCCCCCATGATCCGCAACCAGGGCGCTCAGCTCGTCCGCGGCTTCCACGCCCGCGACATCATGATGCAATACATGGCGAAAGCCGACTCGCCCACCAAGGGCAAGGATGGCACCTCGCACTATGGCGATATCGAAAAGCGCCAGATGGTCTCGCCCATCTCCATGCTTGGCGACCTTCTGCCCGTGATGGCCGGCGTCTCGCTCGGCGCGCGCCTCCAGGGCAAAGAACTCGCCTGTCTCACCTGGATCGGCGATGGCGGCCAGTCCACTGGCGTCAGCTATGAAGGCATCAATTTTGCCGCCGTGCGCAAGCTGGGTCTGGTGCTGATCATCGAGAGCAATCTCTGGGCCTATTCCACGCCTACCGAATATCAGGTTGCGGTCAAGGATCTGGCCAATCGCGCCATCGGCTACGGAATTCCCGGCGTGATCATCGACGGCACCGACGCCTGCCAGGTTTACGACGCAACCTATGAAGCCGTGGAGCGCGCACATCGCGGTGAAGGCCCAACCCTGATTGAAGCCAAGCTGATGCGCATGAAAGGCCACGCCATCCACGACGCCGCGGCCTATGTCCCCAAAGAGATGCATGAGTACTGGCGCAAGCGTGACTGCATTGACCGCTTCCGCAAATATCTATTCGACAAAAAATGGCTCACGCAGGCCGAAGATGAAAGGCTCTCAGCCGAAGTCGATAAAGAAATCGACGCTGAGCGCGCCGTTGCCGAAGCCTCTCCGATGCCCGAGCCCCACACCGCCGCAGAAGGCGTTTACTGCGAAGACGGCTGCCATGAAGTCAGGCCCAAGTACGGCATCCGGCAGAAGGCGCGTCGAAGCGAAGGCAAGCTGAAGGAAACGGAAGCGGCGATACATTTTAAGTAGCTTTTTCCGAGTCTCGAGCGAAGCGAGCGTAAATCAGCGGCAAAGGGTTTTTATGCCCCAAGCAACATACCTCGAAGCAATCCGTCAGGGACTCTGGGAAGAGATGGAGTCCGACCCCACCGTCTTCTGTATCGGTGAAGACATCGGCGTTTACGGTGGCGCGTTCAAAGTCACCGACGGTTTCGTCCACCACTTTGGTCCGCAGCGCGTCATCGATACGCCCATTGCCGAATCGGCCATCGTCGGCGCCGCGTTTGGTGCGGCCCTTACCGGGATGCGTCCCGTCGCCGAATTTCAGTTCATGGACTTCATCGGCTGCGCCTTCAACCAGATCGTGAACATGGTGGCCAAATCGCATTATCGCTGGGGCGCGCCTGCTCCACTGGTTCTGCGCGGTCCTTGCGGCGGCGGTGTCCACGGCGGTCCGTTCCACTCGCAGAATCCCGAGATGCACTTTGTTCACACCCCGGGAATGAAAGTAGTCGCGCCGGCCACGCCCAGTGACGCCAAGGGGCTCATCAAATCAGCCATTCGCGACAACAACCCGGTTCTCTTCCTCGAACACAAATTCCTCTATCGCCGCATTAAAGAAGAGGTGCCGGAGAATGGCTACGCCGTCCCCATCGGCAAGGCCCGCGTGCATCGCCAGGGTCGCAATCTCAGCATCATTACATATGCCGCCATGGTCCACACCGCGCAGGAGGCCGCCGACGCGCTGGCCAAAGAAGGAATTGAAGTTGAGATTCTCGACCTGCGCACGCTCTTTCCGCTCGATCGCGAAGCCATCACCCAAACCGTGAAGAAGACCAACAAGGTCATCCTCCTTCATGAAGACACGCGGACCGGCGGCTTGGCCGGCGAACTCGCCGCCATCATCAATGAAGAAGCCTTCGACGATCTCGACGGCCCCATCGTACGCATCACCGCGCTCGATACGCCGGTTCCCTTCTCACCGCCGCTGGAGCATTTCTTTTTGCCAAAAGTGGAAGACGTAGTGCGGGAAGCGAAGAAGCTGCACGCGTATTGAGCAGTTAGCAATTGGCAGGTAGCAACTAGCCAGCAGAATCAAACGCATAGAAACTCGACGAACTCAATCGGCAACGATTTCACACGAGGTAGAGACGTAGCATGCTACGTCTCTACAGCAAGGGTTTACTCACCTCGTAAGCCCTACGTTGTTCTGGTTTACCACTCACTGTCCACTCACCACCGGCAACTCTACATAACTTTCCTGTCCTGGCGCATGATAAACACGCTGCGTCGCTTTTTTGTAATCCCCCGGCTTGGCCCAGAAGATATTGGGCACAAACGTCTGTGGATTGCGATCGTACAGCGGGAACCAGCTTGACTGCACCTGCACCATGATGCGATGCCCGGGCAGAAAAACGTGATTCGTCGTCGGCAGCTCAAAACGATAAGCCAGTGGTTTGTCCGGTGTAAGCGGCTTGCCGGTTTCCAGGCTTTCCCGGTAGCGCCCGCGGAAGATATCCATCGCCACCGCCAGCTGATAGCCGCCCATATTCGGCTGCCCGGCGACCTCATCCGGATAAACATCAATCAGCTTCACCACCCAGTCCGAATCGGTGCCGCTGGTGGAAGCGATCAGATTGGCGATCGGTTGCCCGCTGATCTTCACCGGCTGCGTAAGAACGTCCGTTGTGTAGGCCAGAACATCGGGACGCCCGGAAGCTTCGCGTTGATCGTCCACCAGCCATAGCGGCCAAGTGAGACCTTTGTCGATGTCATAACCCACCGGACGCACCGGCCGCGAACGGAACGGCACCGGCTTTGCCGGATCGGAGACATATTCGTCATACGCCGCGTCGCTCTTTTTGGGCGCGGAGAAGCTGAGCTTTAGGCCCGCGTTCAAATAGATCGGCGTGGATTTGGGCGCGCACCCGCCGGCGCAGCCGGAAGGCCACGAATTCAGCTTTCGCCACGTATTGGTTCCGGTCTCGAAAGCCGACACCGGCGGCACATCAGGCTTTCCGCTTCCATCGCCTTTCAGGTAGTGGTCAAGAAACGGACGCAGTATTTCGCGGCGAAAATAAAGCCCGGTATCACTGTTGAACCTGAGCGGCCCCAGTGTGCTGCCGTCGTCGATCTCCTGCCCGTGATGCCAGGGCCCAATCACCAGAAAGACTTTGTCATTGTCCTTGTCCTTGGGCTTGATCGCCTTGTAAACAGCCATCGCGCCGTAAATGTCTTCCTGGTCCCACAGGCTATCCACCAACATGACTGGGACTTTCAGGGGCTGCGCGGCCAGGATCTTGTCCACGGCCTGATCTCGCCAAAAGGCGTCATAGCTCGGATGCTCCAGCACTTTGCGCCAGAATCCCACCTGCTCCAGGCCATGCAGCCGTCCCAATTCGCCGGCCGAGCCGGACTGCATATAGACGTCGTAGTCATCAAAGTGGTCGGTCCACCACTTGGCGTCATTCTTGCGCGTCGCCACCTGCTCATAGATATAAGGCAGGTTCTGCTCGCGAAAAGCGCCGTTGTGGAACCAGTCATCGCCGCGCCAGCCGTCCACCATCGGATTCATCGGCACTGAAACCTTCAGCGCCGGATGCGGGTTCACCAGCGCCATCAGCGGCAAGAAGCCGTCATAGGAGATTCCCAGGATGCCGACTTTGCCGTTCGATTCCGGCACGTTCTTCACCAGCCAGTCAATCGTGTCATAGGTATCGGTTGAGTGGTCCACCGGCGTGGGGTTCTGCGGTCCGTGCAGCGGACGATTCATCACATAGTCGCCTTCCGATCCGTACTTGCCGCGCACATCCTGCACCACGCGAATGTATCCGCCCTCGACAACTACTTCGGTCGCGTTGTCATATCCCCACAGTGACGGCCCCAGGTGCGAACTGTTCGCATGCGTGGTGAGGTCATTGGCGTTGTACGGTGTGCGCGTCAGCAGGATCGGCGCAGGCTTGGCGTTGGTCGCGCTGCGCGGCACCAGGATCACCGTGTGCAACTTCACACCGTCGCGCATCGGGATCATCACTTCCCGCCGCTCGTAGTCGAAGGTGGCGGTCGCCGGCTTGAGCTGGTCCGGCGTCTCGCTGGGATAGTTCGGATATTTGGGTGTGCTTTGTTCCTTTGTTTGGGCAAGTGACGAGGGAACGAGGGGCAGGCACAAAAACGCGATCAAGAACAAGGTCCAGGTCTTTACGCTGTGAGTGAATGTCATCGTGCCCGCGATTATAGACGGTTCTGCGGCAACCTGGCTTCAGGGATCAATTCACCTTCGCAGAATTTCTCCGCGTCTCTGCGTCTCCGCGGTGAAATAGTGAAATAATGTTGCCGTCATGTTCTACCTGCTCAAAACCGAACCCTCCGTTTACGGCTTTGCCGATCTGCAAAAAGAACAGTCCACCATCTGGGATGGCGTAACCAACCCGGTTGCGGTGAAAAACCTGCGCAACATGCAGAAGGGCGACAAGCTTGTGATCTATCACACCGGCGACGAGAAGCGCGCTGCAGGCACGGCGACCGTCGAGTCAGTTGACGCCAGCGATCCCAAGGTCCCCAGGGTGCGGATCAAAGCCGGCAAACTGATCTCGCATCCGGTCACGCTGGCCGAGATCAAAACCAGCGAGCTCTTTGAAGACTCGCCGCTGGTCCGTCAAGGACGCCTCTCCGTGGTGCCATTGAACAAAGAACAATTTGAATGGCTCACTGAAAGATAGTCCAACTCAACCTTCGAAACGGGTCGACCAATTCAGCGCGCCGGGAATACGAACGCTAATCGACTGATTGGCGTCATCTCCATGCATCAGAACTGGTATCCTTTTGCCGAGGAACTAGCCGCTTATGCGCCGACTCCTGACTTTTCTCGCAGTATTCACCCTTATGGCAACCGCACAGAAAACTCCAGCTCCGCCTACATTTCCTGACGCCGCCGAACTCAACCGTATGGCCGCGCGATTCGCGCCCGTGCCTTTGCAGGTTGATCTCTCCGGGCTCCCCGCCGGTGACAAAAAGGCCCTGGCCAAGCTGGTGGAAGCCAGCCGCATCGTGAATTACATCTTCATGGAACAGCTCTGGAGCGGCAATCTGGCGCTCTACCACAAGCTGCAACAGGACACGTCACCGCTGGGCAAGGCGCGCCTGAATTATTTCTGGATCAACAAGAGCCCATGGTCGGAGATCGATGAGCACAAGGCTTTCCTGCCCGGCGTCCCCGCGACAAAACCCCCCGGCGCCAACTTCTACCCGAAAGACATGACCAAGGAGGAATTTGAAGCCTGGGTAAAGACCCTGCCCGAAGACCAGAAAGAGCAGGCGCTGGGCTTCTTTACTGTAGTACGGCGTGGCAGCGACAAAAAGCTCAAGCTGATCCCTTACAGCGTGGAGTACAAAGCCAATCTCACACGCGCCGCTTCGCTCCTGAATGAGGCCGCGGCTCTTACGGACAACGCGTCGCTCAAGAAGTTTCTCACCACTCGTGCCGCCGCCTTTAGCTCCAATGACTATTTCGAAAGCGATATGGCGTGGATGGACCTGGATGCCCCGGTCGACGTGACCATCGGTCCCTACGAAACGTACAACGACGAATTGTTCGGTTACAAAGCAGCGTTTGAAGCCTACATCAACGTGCGCGATGAGAAAGAATCGGCGCGCCTGGCTTTCCTTGGCCAGCATCTGCAGGAAATTGAAAACAATTTGCCCGAAGACCCGCAATATCGCGTGGCCAAGCTGGGCGCCGCGTCGCCCATCCGTGTCGTCAATGAGGTCTTTTCCGCTGGAGACGGCGCGCACGGCGTCCAGACCGCGGCTTACAACCTGCCCAATGACGATAAGGTCGTCCAGCAGAAGGGCAGCAAGCGCGTGATGCTCAAAAATATTCAGGAAGCCAAGTTCAAGTCCACGCTGGTGCCGATCTCCAGGGTCGTGCTGCAGCCGGCGGCGCAGAAGGATCTAAGCTTTGAGCTGTTCTTCACTCACATCGTGGCGCACGAACTAACACACGGCCTGGGCCCTCACCAGATTAAGATCAGCGGCCGCGAGACCAATCCACGCCTGGAGTTGAAAGAGCTCTACAGCGCCGTGGAGGAGGCCAAAGCCGATGTGACTGGCCTTTTCGCTTTGCAATACCTGATGACCCAGGCCGACAAAGGCGCTCTGCAGATCCCCCTGCCGCACGGACCTGATGCCGAACGCCAGCTTTACACCACGTATCTTGCATCGTCGTTCCGTACACTCCGCTTCGGACTACAGGATTCACATGCCAAGGGAATGGCGGTGCAGTTCAATTATTTCCTGGATAAAGGCGCTTTCGTCGCGAACTCTGACGGCACCTTCACCGTGGACCTGAACAAGATCAAGGAGGCTGTAGCTGGGCTGGACCGCGTTCTGCTCACGCTGGAAGCCACCGGCGATTACGCGGGCACAAAGAAACTGATGAGCGAGATGATGGTAGTGCGTCCCGAGGTGCAGAAGGCGCTGGAGCGGCTGAAGTCGGTGCCAACGGACATTGCGCCGAAGTTTGTCACCGCGGACGAGCTCACAAGTAGCAGCACACCGGGTAAGAGCACCAGCAAGTAGACAAAGTTCGACTCGGCAAAAACACAGCGAGGACAAGAACATGGGTTTGCTATACCTGACTCTGATGGTTGTTGTCGTCGTCACCAGCATTTCCGGGGCGATCGTTGCCGTGCGAATGCGACGGCGGATGAAGAAGTCGCTGGGAAGACGCGCCAGCAGTCTTGATCTGGTGTCATTCAGGACGTGGAACGAGGTGGAGAAGGTGGAAAAGGAAGACGCGGAGAACCGACCGCTTCATCCGCGATGAAGCAGGACTGGCCGAGCCCTAAGATGAGACCCGACGATGAAGAAAACCAGGATCATGTATATCGAAGACAAGTCTGAGGGCATTACCGGCCCTGCACGGATCGGACGCGTTACGTTCTCTAAAACGGGTAAGTCAATTTACTATCAGGGCCGATTGTTCCACAGCCTGAAAGGCGCTGGCTTTAAGGCCAATTACTACGAGGCGGGAACCGGCGCTGAGTTCTGGATCTCCGGCTGCAAGAAAGACGGCAGCGATCAACTCTATGGCGGCACTACCGAGATTGATGATGACGTCCGCGACGAATATTGGATGACTATTCGAAAGCTGCCCGAGATGGTCGATCAAAAATCAATTCGTGACCCTGGAAAATATAGACGGTAGACAGTCTTTTTGCATCATAACTTTGGAGCCGATATGGAGCCACTCGTTGCCAGCACGGAAGACTGGAACAGCGTACTCGATCTCATACTTGACAAGGGAATCCTCTTCGAAGCGTGGGTTCGAGTTTCTCTCCACGGAATGCAGCTTGTGTGCGTCGATGCCAGGGTACGCGGCGCGGATTTTGCCCTGGAAGCAGCCGCCGTCTACACTGGCTACGCTGATCTTGGGCGTTGGATCGAGTTGGATAAATCTACAAACCTCTTTCCTTACTGGCGGCGCGATCTGTGGACAAACTAAGCGCGTATACAATTTCAAAACCCTGCTTCACAACTCTTTAAAATCGGGTTCTGTTGACTTTCCAGTAAAGAGGCGCTATTCTGCGCTTACACGGGAAAGGAGGGCGATCCAAAATCTATGAAGAATTCTGACAGTTGTGGTAAACGTGAGGTGGCTGAGGCTTAAGGCGTGAGTCTTTAAGTCCTAGCGAGTTGTGGTTCGCACAAGGCCTCCGCGCCTTCAGCCAATCCCAACAGACTACCGATAACCCCGCACGCAAGTGCGGGGTTATTTATTGCTGCGCAAGAGCTCGCACAGCTTTCTTTTAAGTTGAGGCTTGTGAAATTGGACCGCTATCGTCTGGCGCGGCCATTGCGGTAGATGATCCAGAGGGCAATCACCAGCTGAAAGAAGATCGCCCCGGCGGTGTCGAGCAGAACGTCATGGAAACTGCTGGTGCGCGACGGAACAAAGCTCTGGTGGAACTCGTCGAGGCTGCCGGCGGCAAAGGCCGTAAGCACGCCCAATGCTGCCCAGCGAAGGCTCCATCGTTGCGCCGAAGGCCAGGTAGCCCGCCAGGAAAAGAAAGCCAGGGCGCTCAGCAATCCGTAGCTGAAAAAATGGGCTCCTTTTCGAATCAGGAAGTGGATCTGTTCGAATCGTTCATGGGAGACCGCTCCAAACAGCGCATGCAGGATCTTTCCCAAAATCGTGCCGGTGTGCTCGGCGGAAAACGTGTCGGTGGAAAAGTAAGCCAGCACGCATAACCACAGCAAAGTGGGAAGCCACGCTCGCAGCTTGCGCGGTGATGAAGTGGAAACAGGTCCTGGAAGCACGGTGGATGACAATTCGCCGTTACTCCAGCCTGTAATTTGGCGCTTCGCGCGTGATGATCACATCATGCACGTGGCTTTCACGCAATCCGGCGCCGCTGATGCGGATGAAACGCGCTTTCTGTTGCAACTCGGGGATGCTGCGCGTGCCGCAATATCCCATGCCGGAACGAAGACCGCCGACCAGTTGATAAGCCATCTCCGCCAGCGTCCCGCGATATGGCACACGGCCCTCAATCCCCTCCGGCACCAGCTTGTCCACCCGATTGCTGCCGCGATCGCCGTCGCGCATGGCCATGTTGTCAGTAGAAGAGTTCTCCAGGCTCTGAGCGTAGCGTTCGCTCGATCCCGCCGACATCGCCGCCAACGAGCCCATGCCGCGATACGACTTGAAGGAACGCCCCTGATATAGGATCGTCTCGCCGGGACTCTCCTCCGTTCCGGCAAACAGCGAACCGATCATCACCACGTTGGCGCCTGCGGCAATGGCCTTGCTGACATCGCCGGAGAACTTGATGCCGCCGTCCGCAATCACCGGAATCTGGGCGTCACGGCAGGCGCGTGCTGCTTCTGCGATCGCCGTGATCTGCGGCACGCCCGCGCCGGTAACGATGCGCGTCGTGCAGATTGATCCTGGGCCGATACCCACTTTAATCGCGTCTGCACCGGCTTTGGCCAATGCGCATGCGCCTTCATGCGTACCGACGTTGCCGGCCAGCAGATCCACCTCAGGCAGCTTCGCTTTGATCACCTTGATGGCCTCCAGCACCCGGCTGGTGTGGCCATGCGCGCTGTCAATCGCCAGCACGTCAACCTTGGCCTTTACCATCTCCTGCGCGCGTTCCAGAAAATCACCCGTCGCGCCGATCGCCGCGCCCACGCGCAGCCGCCCGTGCTGGTCCTTGGCGGCGCTGGGATACTTGAGTTTTTTCTGGATGTCCTTGACCGTGATCAACCCCTTCAGGTTGTACTTGTCATCCACCACCAGCAGCTTTTCTACGCGGTGCTCATGCAGGATCTTCTCCGCGTCTTCCAGCGTAGTGCCCACGGGAACTGTAATCAGGTTTTCCTTGGTCATGACCTTGCTGATGGGAATGTCAGCGCGGGTTTCGAAACGAAGGTCGCGGTTGGTGAGAATGCCGACCAGTTTCTTGTTTTTTGTGACCGGGACGCCGGAAATTTTGTAGCGGCGCATCAGGTCCAGGGCATCGGCAATCTTGTGATCGGGAGAAAGCGTGATCGGATCCATAATCATCCCGCTTTCCGACCGTTTTACCTTGTCCACTTCATCGGCCTGCTGCTCAATCGAGAGATTGCGATGAATAATCCCCAGCCCGCCCTGCTGGGCTATCGCAATAGCCAGGCGCGATTCGGTAACCGTGTCCATCGCCGCGCTGATGATGGGGATGTTCAGGCGAATGTTACGCGAAAGCTGCGTCTGCGTATTGACCTCCGCCGGCACCACATCTGATTGGGCGGGCAAAAGCAGCACATCGTCAAAGGTCAGGGCCTCAGGTACGGGAAAATGAATCATGTTCGTTGTCTCTAAGGAGGGACTAAGAAACTATTGTAAATGGTTTCGTTGGAACACGCCGGAAAACGTAACCGGGAGAGGAACTTCGCTTCATTTCCGGCGCACGAAAGTAATATTGACCAATTAGGCGACCACCGCGATACTCAAAAGGTCATGGAACCAAAGAAGGGTCTCCCTATCTCTGCGCCTGGCGCAGCTCCCTCAGCGACAGCAGCGGCTGTCGAAAAGCGGCACGAACAAAGATTACACATTGCGGTCCCGGTCAAGGTGTTCCCTGACGTTGCCAGCAGTGACTCCCATAATTGCTGCACCTATGAGATCTCCACCCACGGAGCGCGCCTGGTAGCGCCTCCGGGAATCAAGGCCGTAGGCCAGACCGTGTGGGTGCAGCGGCAGAACCGGCGCGCTCGCTACAAAGTCATGTGGATCGGCGAGCCTGGAACCTCGCTCTCCGGTCAGGTCGGCGTAGAAAGCCTTGAGCCCTCCAACGTGATCTGGGAGCAGGAAATCAAGACCCGCATTTCGCGTTCGTAAGCCGCTCCGGACCGCCAATTTTTCTCTTTGGTTTCCACCTTCTGTCGCGTTGCGTCCGCACCTATTCCCCCGCGATTGCGTAGGCACGAATCCTTCTGTCACGCAGTTACCTTCTTGAGGCGATAGGCCAAAAATCCATCCACCCTAAGCGGTGCACCTTAGTGCAGTCTTGCGCGAATCGCTCAAGAATGGGGTGATTCCCCCAAATGTATCTGCGCCATGGCCGAAAACTATCCTTATATTGTCCGCTGCAATGATTGCGATTTCGTCAGCCAGGTTTATCTCGACGAACAGGAAGCCATGAACGAGCGCGACTTCCACTCCTTTGAACACCTGCACTCCGTCTCCATATGGCGCTACGCCTGGGAGCAGTGGACGCTGGTGACCGAGCTCATGGGCGTCGAGCTGCATTAGCTGGTTCGTGCGCCGCTTCAAGCTTCATTCCGGCGATTTGGCATACTGCGCCGGCGACCGAGACCAGGGAAAACACCACATACAACCAGAGATTGATGGCGTTGGCGGAATCGGCCGAAGCGTGAACCTGTTTTTCCCTGGCATCCAGCCGGCCCTGCAGCAACTCAAGCCGTTTCTGCGTGACCGCCATTTGGTCGCTAAAGTTCTCAGTCGATGAGTAGACATTGGGGGCGGCGGGAATTCCCTTTTTCTCTTCGTTCGAAAGCACGTCTTCAATGGCTCTCAAGCCGAGCTCATAGTTATAGACTTGGAAGCGCCGCACATTGTCGGCAAGCTGCGGCTTATCTTGCATGCCTTCGTGGATCGCATTGAAAACTGCATTGTGCGATTGATAGGTCTGGTAAACGTTGCGTGCTGACTCCACCTTCCTTAAGTCGTCGGCGCGCTGTTCCACGCTTGTCTGCTGATACAACCATAAGCCAAGCAGCGCGACCGTCCCCACGACCGGCAATATCCCTCCCAGGATGTTGAATGTGGCGATCTTCTTCTTGTTCTTGTCCGCCATGGATTGCGCCTCTCTTTCCCATGTTGCAAAGCAGAGCCCATTGGCCGGCGAAATCATGTCACAAATCGGACCTGGCCGCCAGGCATCGCATGGCTGACATTGCTGCGTTTCGCTTTCGCATGGTAATTTGTAGGATTCAAGCCTATGCTCCGCTCTTATCAGGGAATCGCTCCGCGCATTCACGACTCGTGCTATATCGACGAGTCCGCGCAGATCATTGGCGACGTCGAGATCGGCGAAAACTCGAGCGTCTGGATGAACGCCGTGATCCGCGGCGACGTGTTTGCCATCCGCATCGGCAGAAACTCCAACGTGCAGGATTGCAGCGTGCTCCACGGCATGCGGCACAAATACGGCGTCACCCTGGGAGATTGGGTGACCGTGGGGCACTCAGTCACCCTGCATGGCTGCACCATCGGCCATCGCTGTTTGATCGGCATGGGCTGCGTGATTCTGAACAACGCCAGGATCGGCGAAGGCTCGATCATTGCTGCGGGAACCGTCATTCCCGAAGGAACAATAGTTGAGCCGTATTCGCTGTGGATGGGCGTACCAGGCAAATTCAAGAAAAGAATTGACGACGAAGAGACGCAAAAAACCATCATGATGTATGGCAAGAATTATTTTGACTACACGCAGATGTATCGTAAGGAGTTTCTAGGCAAGTAATGGCTGGTTCGATTAAAGCCGTTCGCGGCACCCGCGACCTTCTTCCGCCCGATACCGAGACCTGGAACCTCGTGGAGTCGGCGGTGCGCGACGTCTTTCGCGTGTACAACTTCCAGGAGATTCGCACACCCATTTTGGAGGACCTGCAGCTCTTTCAGCGCTCCGTGGGTGAAGAGACTGACATTGTCTCCAAAGAGATGTTTGCCTGGGAGGATCGCGCGCGCGCGCAAAGCGAGAAGGGCCAGTGGCTGGCTCTGCGTCCTGAGAATACCGCCGGCGTAGTCCGCGCTTACATCGAGCACAAATTGTGGGAGCACCCCGGCCTGCAGCGCTTCTACTACATTGGCCCGCAGTTCCGCCGCGAGCGTCCGCAGAAAGGACGCTATCGCCAGTTCTACCAGATCGGCGCTGAGGTAATTGGCCCAAGCGCCGCCGGGAGCGAATCGCCCTCCGTTGACGCCGAAGTCCTGGAGATGCTGGCCACGCTGCTTGACCGCCTTGGCATCAAGGGCTGGACGCTCAAGCTGAACTCCGTGGGCTGCGCCAATGATCGGCCCGTGTACCTGCAGGCACTTCGCGATGCGCTGAAGGACGTCGTACACACCATGTGTGCCGATTGCCAGCGCCGCGCGCAAACGAACCCGTTGCGCGTGCTCGACTGCAAAGTCCCCGAAGATCAGCCGATCATCGAAAAGCTGCCGCGCATGAGCGACTATCTCGACGAAAGCTGCCGCGCTCATTTTGCCGAGGTACAGAAGATTCTCACCGGCGTCGGCGTGCCGTTTGAAATCGATCATCGCCTGGTCCGCGGCCTGGACTATTACACGCGGACCGCCTTTGAATTTACGCACGGCTCGCTCGGGGCGCAGAACGCGATCCTCGGCGGCGGCCGTTATGACGGCCTTTCGGAGTCGCTCGGCGGTCCCCCGGCTCCCGGCATTGGCTTTGCCATCGGCGAAGATCGCCTGGTGATGACCTTGCAGGAATCTGCCGGCGTGGCCGCGAAGCCTGCCGATGTCTACATTGCTCCGCTCGGCGCTGGCATGAACGTCCACGCAGCGAAGCTGGCAAGGAGACTTCGCCTCCAGGGTGTCGTTGTCATCGTGGGTGATGAAAGCTTCAAGCTGAAAAAGTCGCTCGAGACCGCCAGCAAGGTTGCGCGCTTTGCCCTGATCATAGGGGAAAACGAGGTCAATTCCGGGCAATTCGCCCTCAAAAACCTAAGCACGGGCGAACAGGCGGGGGTTGAACAAAATCAGATTGCCAACATAGTGAAGCCGACAAAATAATTTTCTTCTGCAACCTCGCGACGGCCTGCACCGTTGCACGGAAGATTAGACCTTTCCATTTTCGGGACTAATAATTCTCTTATTCCAATTTGATATTTGCGGAAGGACAATTCATCGCGATTTCACCGTGAGAAGGCGCGCCCTGACTATCATGCACTTGTTCTTGCGCGGTTCCATGCTCAAGAACTGAAAGATCAGGAGTCTGAAATGAAAAAGAAAGTGCTTCTTGTATTCGCAGGATGTGTCCTGGCTTATTTCGGCTGGACAACGCTTCAAGCGCAAGCCTCGCTGCCCAATGGTCTCCCGGGCAACGCTTATCTCACCACCATTACTGACGCCACCACCGGAGCGTTTTCATCGCGATCCGTGATTACGTTGCACGCCGACCACTCTATGACTGCAATTGATTCAGGTCAGGGTGGACCGGGCGTCCAGTTCAGCAGCCAGATGGGAGCATGGCGCACTAGCCCAGGCGCCGGCGTTGTTGCCCGAACACTGGACTTTTCCTTTCCTAACGCCGGCATTGCCCGCGTAGATTACAACTTCACCACCCTCACGAATGACCAGGCGGCGGGAACCATCACCCTCACGGTCTTTCCCATCGATGCTGATCCTCAAGGAAGCGGTGGGACCGTGGTAGGCACTTTCAATTTCACCGGCCAGCACATCACCGTACCCTAAATCTGATCCTCTAGAGCGAAGGCCGCTTTCACTGGAGCGGCCTTCCGCGTAAATTCACGCGTACCCTTTATAATCAAGGTTTTACCTTTAGCTCAGAAAGGGTACGTCTTTGCCGCTCGACTTTTTAGGGGAACTTCGTCGCACCCACCGGTGCGGAGAGCTGCGCGCGGAAAACGCAGGGCAGCAGGTTGTGTTGATGGGCTGGGTCAATCGCCGGCGTGACCTGGGCAACGTCATCTTTGTCGACGTGCGCGACCGCACCGGCCTCACGCAGCTGGTCTTCGATAAAAGCGACAACACGGCCCTGCATGCCAAGGCCAGCGAACTGCGCTCGGAGTACGTGATTGCCGCCATCGGCAAAGTGCGCAAGCGCGACGAAAAGACCGTGAATCGCAACGTGCCCACGGGCGAGATTGAAGTTGTGGTCACCGAGCTGAAGCTGCTGAATGAATCCAGGCAGCCGCCATTCCTGCCCGGCGATCCCGTGCTGGCCAACGAAGAGGTGCGCCTCAAATACCGCTATCTCGACCTGCGGCGCGAGCCCATGCAGTACAACATCGAGCTGCGGCACAAGGTGGCGCTGGCGATCCGGCAGTACCTGGCCGGCCAGGGCTTTTTCGAAATTGAGACGCCCTTCATGACGCGCTCCACGCCGGAGGGCGCGCGCGATTACCTTGTTCCGAGCCGCGTCTACCCCGGTGAGTTCTACGCGCTGCCGCAATCGCCGCAGCTGTTCAAGCAGATCCTGATGATCTCCGGGTTCGACAAGTATTTCCAGATCGTGCGCTGCTTCCGCGACGAAGACCTGCGCGCTGACCGCCAGCCGGAATTCACGCAGATCGACCTGGAGATGACCTTCCCCCAACCCGACCGGGTGTTTGAAGTGGTGGAGGGATTTTTGCAGGCGGCGTTCAAGGTTGCGGGCTTCGAACTGAAATTGCCTTTCCCGCGCATGACCTATGACGAAGCCATCCGCAACTATGGCATCGACAAGCCTGATTTGCGCCTGCCCAAGCTGACCGATGTGCGAACTGCGTTCGCTCCCGAACAGTTGCAAACGCTGCAGTTCAACCCGGAACTGCCGGTCGTGGCGATTCGCATACCCAGGATCGGCGAGCTCTCGCGCAAGGAACGTGACGATAACCGTCCGTTGTTCGGCGAGCGCAAGGAAGGGCGGCTGATCGACGATATCAAGCGTCTGGAAAAATCTTTCCCGGATGCCGTAGCCAAACTGCGCGAGATGTCGGGCGCACAGGCTGATGATCTGCTGGTTCTTGTCGGCGGACCGCTGCAGGTGGAAAAAGCCGGATTGCGTCCGGACTATGGTGTGCTGATGGCGGCGGGCGCTTTTCGTGTCGAACTGGCGCGCAAGTACGCCGAACGCCACATGGCTTTCCGCCAGGGCGGATTCCACTTCAGCTGGATCACGGACTTCCCCATGTTCGAATATGACGATGGCGAGAAGCGCTGGAACGCAGCGCACCATCCGTTCACCTCGCCGCATGAGCACGATATGGACAAGCTGGAGTCCAATCCAGGCGCTGTGCGCGCCCTGGCCTATGACGTGGTCTTGAACGGCACCGAGTTGGGATCGGGCTCGATCCGTATCCATCGCCAGGACATTCAGAAGAAGATCTTTCATGCCCTGGGCATGACCGATGAAGAAGCTAAGTCGCGCTTCGGCTTCTTCCTGGATGCTCTCGAATATGGCACGCCTCCGCACGGCGGCATTGCGTTGGGACTCGACCGAATCGTCATGATCCTGGCTGGCGCTGAAAGCCTGCGTGAGGTGATTCCATTCCCCAAGACCGCCAAGGCTGTCGACCTGATGGTGGATGCGCCGACCCCGGTGAGCGAGGCTCAGTTAAGGGATTTGGGGATCAAGCTCAGAGGGTAGTTTTAACCACAGAGGGCACAGAGAAGCACAGAGGGGAAGCCTCATTTCCTCTGTGTTCCTTTGTGTCCTCTGTGGTTTCGTAATTTTCAGGCTTGCGGTTTGAGCACGTCCTTCTCAATCGTCTTCGATCCGGCCCACAGCACCAGCGCCAACAGGAATGACAGAACCGGGATCGCCAGCAGCGCCTGCTGCACGCCGATAGCCTTGGCTGCCTCGTTGATCTTGTTGAGTCCGGCGAGATGCGCCGCGCGCAACGCAAAGAAGTCACTGAACCCGCCGATGATCACGGTGCCCCACGAAGCGCCGCCGAGGTACATCACCAGAAAGTAGAAAGCCATGCTGGTGCCGCGCAACCGGGGAGGCACAATGTCCTGGATTGAAGCATAGACCAGCCCGTAATACATGTTGAGCAGGCCATAGGCGGCGGTCAGCAGCGGCAGAGCAAGGGAGATCGCTCCGTATCCCTGGCGAATACCGAAATACGACATTGGAACAGCGAGCAATGCAGCGATGGCCGCGATTCTCATGCGTCCGCCGCCGCTGCCGCGCACCACGCGATCGCCCAGCCAGCCGGCGATCCATCCGCCGAGCACGCCGCCGATGGCGTAGATGATGCCCATAGTTCTTCCCGCCTGGGCCACGTTCATGTGATGAATACGGCCGAACAAGGCAGGGAAAAACAGCGCGATTCCATAAAGGTTGAAGTTGACCAGCGCGCCCGAGAGAGCGATCCACAAAAAGGTGCGATTGGTCAGCAGCTCTCCAAGCACCTGCCAGAGGGAACTGGCCCGGGCGGGTTCAGCAACGCGTTTTTCAGAGGCGCCACGCTCCGGCTCTTTGAGCAGCAGCAACAGCGGGATCAGCACCAACGCCGGCGCCGCGGCCACCACCATGGCGGCGCGCCAGCCCAGTCTCTGGGCGATTGCGCCGCTGAAAAAATAACTGAGCGCTCCGCCTACGGGAACTCCGAGCATGAAGAGCGCCAGCGGACGGGCCCGGCGCTGGGGCGGATAAAGGTCGCCTATCCAGCTGGTGGCCGTCGGCGCGGCCGTGGCTTCGCCCACTCCCACCCCTAATCGCGTAAACACCAGCAACGGATAGCTTTGCACCCAACGCGTGGCTGCAGTAAGCATCGCCCAGACAGCTATGCCCAGCGCAAGCAGCTTCTTGCGGCTTACGCGGTCGGCCAGGCGGCCGAGCGGTAGCCCGACGAATCCATAAAGAACGGTGAAGGCCGTGTTGAGCCACCCGAGTTGCGTGTCGGAAAGAAGGAACTCCTTGCGGATCGGCTCTACGACCGCCGCAGCCACGTGGCGATCGTAAAAATTCAGCACATTGACCGCGATCAGCACCGCGAGCGGCCACCACGCCCTTGCATGGCGATCACTTGCCTGCTCTGCCGGTATCTGTGCTTGCAGCTTCCGTTCTTGCACGGCCATCGGCGGCAATAGTATCAGATGCAGCGTGCCGCGCGCCGTCCAAAGCGCAGTTCGAAAACGGGCTTCGCAAGATAATCACAGCGAATCAATCGCTATTCGCGCGGGTTATTTTCTTGCCACGCTGCCGCGGAGCATGACCATGCCCGAAGGTGCTTCGGGCCTGGCGCTCTCTTCGCCGGTCACAAAGATGTCGAAGTCCTTGTACGGCGTTGTCGCCTTCAGACTGCCTTCCAGATCGCTGTTCACCTTGAGCGCTCCCAGCAGCTCAGGATCTTTGCCGCGTGGCTGGACCCAAACCAGGTAATCCTGTTTGGCCGGCGTGAGCGACTGCGGCGTAGCCATATGTTTTACGCTGACTTCAACATTGGTATTGCCGTTGTGATCGGTATCGGTAGTGACCTTGCCTTCGGCCGCCGGCGCAACGCCGGTGTTGGTCAGGCGGTCTTCCCGTCCCCAGGCCACGGACGCGAGCGCAAGTGCAAGTGCAAGCAGAGCAAAAAGGGTGAGATTACGGTGGCGCATAGTGTGTCTCCCAAAAACCAACTTTGTTCACTAGGATGAGCCACAAGGCAGAGACGTTGTTAACAATCGCGGAGCTCCGTTCTATCTCGGGAAAAGAGGAGCGGGTCAAACGCGCGGGCAGTTGTCAGCGTTTGCGTTCACTCTCCAGGCGGGCGCGAGCGCTTTGCGCCGGGGCAAACGCGGGGTCTTGATCGCACGCCTTCACCATCAAAGCCAGCGCTTCTTCAGCCCGGCCGAGGCCAGCTGCGCAGAGGCCCAGGTTGTAACTGGTGGCGGCGGAGCGGCCGAGCGTCTGCTCGGAAATTTCGAACACCTGCATGGCTTCGGTAAAGAAACGCAGCTCAAGCAGAATCACGCCGCAGTAAAACGCCAGCTCGTTATCGCGACGGCTGACCGGGAAGCGATTTGCCATCACCCTGAAGACGGCCTCACGCAGATCCATGCGCTCAGCGACGACACTGCGCAGTTGAGGAGCCATGACGGGAAAAAGCCGCATGAGCGCGGTCGGGTCCCAACGCGTCAGGCGCAGAATGGCCAGCGCCTGGGCCGCGGAAACCTCGTGCAGATGGGCGTCAAGCCAACCCATAAGGGTGAAAAGATCGTCCGGCCCAAAGCCATCCACTGCCTCGCGGTAGGCTTTGCGGGTGGCCGGAAAATCATCTGTTCCGGACCGTTCAAGAAACGCGCAAATATTCAGGCTGCTCATATGTTTTTGCGGAAGCAAGGCTTCTCCACCCTTGCGCGCATAGTACCTGGAGATCGCATCAAAGTTCACGATCTGGGAAAAACAATGGCTTCCGGCATGGAACTCTACTGTTGGCGGTCCTTGCAGAAGCTCCAGGTCCTCTATATGGGCAAAGCCCTTGTCTGCCGCCAGCACCAGCATTCTTCCATCGCTCCGGCTGCTGAGCCGCTGCAGCAGCGCGAGGGCCGCAGTCGGGAAGTAAACCGTCGCGGCCGTCAAACGGCTGCGATACTCTTCAAGAATCGCATTCCATGATTTCTCCCGGTAGCGGTCCGGGGGCGCAGCAACCGTGTTGAAAGAGAGTTGCAGCCCGCTTAACGACGCACCTCCGCCGGCCGCAGAAGTAGTTACCGTTGACTCGGAGATCTTCCCTTTGCTGATAATGAAGGCATCCTGCGCCAGGCTGTCAAAAACATAATTCGCAATGACGACAAGAGGCCCCCGGCCCCAATCTGCCGGCACGGCGGCCTCCGCGCCGATCTGCAGCTGCTTGAACTCGAGAATCCCGTTTTCTACGAACTCTTTCAGGCCCGGGCTGCTCCGCCACGCCGCAATCAGAGCTTCAGAACAGTCGGTCATGCAGTAACGCACTGTTTCTGTCGACAACTGCCTGGCCCGCAACAAAGCCGTGAGCTTGCTCAATAAGAGATAGGAGAACTTTCCTGTTCCGGCGCCCAGCTCCACAACACGGAGCGGATACTCGGGCGAAAGAATTCTCTCTTCCCGCCGCGAAGGGCCCGTGCAGTCCTCCAGAAAACCTGCCATGACCTCGGCATAAATCTCAGCGATCAATGGGTTATTCGTGATGTAGCTGGGGACCATGTCCTCGGTCCAGGCCTTGAGACCGCGTTGGACGTAGTAATCCTGCTGGAGCCGCCAGATCACGGACTGTGACAGAGACACGTCGGTTTCCATGGTCTGCGGCGGCTGGTGTGCAGTCAGGTCGCGAACGGCAATCGGATTCGGTGACGCTTGGTCCTGCTCTGCCATTTTTCAATAGTAGCGCAAGTAAAAAAGGCTTCAGAGTCCAGCGAACCCTGAAGCCTCTTGGAGAGGGTTAGAAACCTTCGAGCGTTACGAACGCGGGGGGAAGATTCCCTGCAACGCGATGCAGAAGTTGAGCGTTAGGAAAGGCATCATGTTGTTGTGAGGAAGGCTGCCGCCCGTGACCGAGGTGCCCAAGGGATTCATGTTGACGTTATTGTTATCGCTGCCCGAGTAGACAGACGGGCCGGTCTTCAACCCTGAGGACCAAACGTTGTTGACCGGGGTGCCCAGCGGAGTGTCGATGGGAACAGCGAACGCGCCATGCGCGTGCGCCGGCATCTCTGTTTGCAACAGGGTGACGGCCTGTTCTCCGCCGACTTCACCCAGGTCGCGCAGGGTCAGGCCGGGGCCCTGGCCCTGTTGCATAGGTGTGTTGCCCTGCATGTTGGGCAGCGCGAAGTTGCTTTTGCCGTCGCCGCCATAGGTGGTGCCAAGAAGAGAGAACAGAGCCGTGTTCTGGCTGATCGGCAGCAACTGGCCATCGCAGAACGCCCAGCCCTTAGGAGGGAAATTGAATGGGAAAATCCGGATTTCAGCTACAAACTGGTCTGACATGGCTGTTCCTCTCCTTTAGTTCTGCGAGGGGAATATCCCCTGCAACGCGATGATGAAGTTGAGCACCAGGTAAGGCGACAGGTTCAGGTGCGGCTGGTTGCCGCCGGCCGCGCTAATGCAAGCCGGGTTCATGCTGCTATTGGAAGTCGCCTTGTACTGGCCCTGGTCAACTCCCCAGAGGTTTCCCTGGGCGCTGGCCCTGGTGGCAGGGTTGGTGCTGTTGCCCGTGGGCGTGTGCGCGTGCGCCGGCAGCTCAGAGATGTTGAGCGTGTGCACGGTCTCGCCGCCTTGTTCACCCAGTGTAAAACCGTCGCCTATGTGGTTGGCAATGCGTCCTTGCAGGTTGGGCAGAGCAAAGTTCACCCGTCCATCGCCGCCATAAGTGGTGCCCAGCAGCGAGAACAGGGCTTGGTTCTGGTTAATGGGCAGCAACTGGCCGTTGCAGAGCGCCCACCCTTTGGGCGGGAAATTGAAGCTTACGATCTTGATCTCCGACAAGAATGGTGTAGACATTTTCTCTCCTTGATGTTTCCGGGCCACGAACAGGAGCTGCGTGTCCCTTTCAAGCGGACTGCAGAGCAACCAGGTTTCGGCTGCCGTTTATGTTTGGCTCGGGAACACTCCGAACAAGGAAATGATGAAATTAATGCAAAGAAACGGAACCATGTTGTCATGTGGCTGCGAGCCGCCCGCCGACTGGATAGCCGCAGGGTCCATCTGCAGTGTTGGCGGCGTTGTAGCCGAGTAAGGAGCGTTCTGCGTCTGCTGCGCCCAGACACCACCCGCCGGGCTGGCCTGGTCACCATCACCGTTGAAGCAGAGCGGCACGTGGCTGTGCGCGGGGATTTGCTGCGTGGTCAACGTGATCGACTCTGCTCCGGCGGCTTCGCCAATTTGATAAGTTGACCCGCCACCGGTGCCCATGTGGACCGGGACGCGGCTCGCGAGGTTGGGAAGGTTGAAGGTGGTTTGTCCGTCGCCTCCGTACGTTGTGCCGATCAAGGTAAACAAGGTTTCGTTTTCCGAGATAGGAAGGGTCTGCCCCTGGCAAAGCGCCCAACCTGCGGGCGCAAAGTTGCCAGCGAACATCCTGATTTCACCTACATATGGCGTTCCCATGCTGGTTGTCTCCTCCGTTCAAAGTGGTACAACTTACTGCACGGTTAAACTGACTTGCGTGGTTGCCTGCACGGTCGCGGTGGCCGCCGTGACAGTGATTGAGAAATTACCCTTTGGCGTGGTGAGGCGATTCGATCCGCCGCACCCAGCTAGCATGAGCAGCGACACCATACCCACAAAGACAAGCGCCAGGCGCAGTCTGCGCTTGCTGCTCTTCCGTCCGCCGAAAGCCAATGCTACTAATCCAAAGACCGGGAAGCCGAGCATGGCATAGAGCCGTGGCTTCGGACCATCCAGCAGCTGGCTGGTAATTACGTTGTTGGCGCTGCCGGAGGTGGTCAGCGTCATGGTTATCTGCGACTGCGTCTGGTTCGTTGCCGGTGGATTGAAGATACAAGATGTTCCCACCGGCAGACCAGTGCAGCCAAAAGCAGCCATACCCTGATTGTCGTTCTCCACGTTAAACACAAACGTCGCCGAGGCGCCGGCTTGGACGCTGGAGCTGGCGGTGGACTGCGGCGTGATCACGAGGGGCGGTCCAAGGCTTACCGGATCGCTGGCCGTGTTGTTATTGGGGTTCACATCACCACCGCCGGAAACCGTGGCGGTGTTCGTGAAGTTGTTGGTTATATCCTGGGGAATGTTTACGGTCATCGTGATAACCGGATAGCTGCTGCCGGAAGCCAACGCGTCAGACCGTGTGCAGGTCAGCGTGGCCAGCGTGCAGCTCCAGCCGGTGCCGCTCAAATCGGTGGGCACGATGTTATGTGGATTGCCGATGACCGGCAGAGTATCGACTACTGTCACGGTGCCGACGGTCGGCCCGAAGCCTACGTTGCTGACCGTGATGAGGTATTGTGCGCCGGTCTGCCCACGATGGAACTGTCCAACATGAGTCTTGGCAATCGTCGGATCCGGAGCCTCAACATCAATCGTAGCCGTGGCCTGGTTGCCCGAACCGGCGTTGCTTGAGGTCACGGTTCCCGTGGTGTTGACCTTGTGTCCGCCCGTCGTACCCACAACATTCACAGAGAATGTGCAGGAACCGCCGGCCGCGATCGTCCCGCCGGAAAGATTGACCACTGAGAATCCGGAAATGGTTCCGGTGGTAATCGTGCCGGCGCCACAGGAGCCGGTAAGGCCGTTCGGGTTGGCAACCGCAAGCCCGGCCGGCAGCGTATCACCGAAGCCGACGCCCGTCAGCCCGACGGTGGCGTTGGGATTGGTGATCGTGAAGGTCAGGGTCGTGGTTGCGTTCAGATTGATGCTGGCAGCGCCGAACGCCTTGGCGATCGACGGAGGTCCGATGATCGTAATCGTCGCGGTGTTGCTGGTATTGCCCGCACCGCTTTCATTCGACGAGATTGCGCCAGTGGTGTTGTTGTCTACACCCGCCGCAATTCCGGTCACGTTCAGGCTGATGCTGCATGAAGCATTCGCCGCCAGCGTCCCACCCGTCAAGCTGATGGACCCGGAGCCTGCTGCTGCGGTTGCCGTTCCGCCGCAGTTGCTGGTGAGACCGCTTGGCGAAGCGACTTGCAAGCCCGCCGGCAGATTGTCAGTGAAGGCGATTCCGGTAAGCGCCAGCGACGTGTTCGGGTTGCTGATGTTGAAGGTCAGCGAGGTGCTGGCATGCAACAGAATGCTGGCGGCGCCGAAGGCTTTGGTGATTGTCGGCGGCGTCGCGACCGTCAGATTCGCCGTAGCCGTGTTGCCCGTTCCACCATTGGTCGAGCTCACAGCGCCCGTGGTGTTGGTGTACTGCCCCGCGGCCGCGCCGGTGACCGTCACGCTGAACTGGCACTGGCTGTTGACGGCGATGGTTGCCCCGGAGAGCGCAATGCCTGTTGGTGCCGTCGTCGTCAGTGTTCCACCGCAGACCGTCGCGGTAGCGTTGGCGACCGTGAGGCCCGTGGGCAAAATATCAGCAAATGCAACGCCGTTGAGAGCAACCGCATTGGCCGCCGGGTTGGTAATCGTAAACGTCAACGACGTCGTGGCATTCAACGCGATGTTGCTCGGATTGAAGACCTTCGCAATCGATGGCGGCGCCACCACGTTGATGCTGGCCGAGGCCGTTCCACCGGTGCCGCCTTCCGTTGAAGTTATGTTGCCCGTCGTATTGTTTTGTTGACCGGCTGCAATCCCTGTCACATTCACAGAGAACGTGCAGCTCGCGCTGGCTGCCAGGATCGCGCCAGACAGGCTGATCACCTTCGTGCCCTGCGTCGCAGTGATGGTTCCGCCGCCGCAGGAGCCCGTGAGACCGTTCGGCGTGGAGATAACCAGGCCTGCCGGCAGAGTGTCATTAAAGGCGATCCCGCTCTGCGAAGCCGTGCTGTTGTTTTGAACGTTGAAGCTCAGCGAAGTTGAGCCGTTCAAAGGAATGCTGGCTGCACCGAACGACTTGATAAGGATCGGCGGTCCAACAACCGTGATAGAGGCGTTGGACGTATTGCCTGTCCCGCCCTCAGTCGAGGTCACCTGCACGCTGTTGTTCTTCACGCCTGCAGTTGTTCCCTGCACGTTGATGGAGACCGTGCAGCTTGCGCTCGTCGCCAGCGTACCTGCGCTCAAGCTCACGGAGCCTGAACCCGCACTCGCTGTCGCCGTGCCGCCGCACGTGTTGTTCAGAGCGTTCGGTGTTGCTACCACCAGCCCTGCCGGCAGGTTATCGGTGAAGGCAATGCCGGTGAGCGCAACGTTGGTATTCGGGTTGGTGATGTTAAGCGTGAGTGAGGTGGTTCCGTTCAGCGGAATGCTGGCTGCGCCGAACGCTTTGGCAATCGTCGGCGGTGAAGCTACCGTCAGGTTCGCAGTAGCCGTATTGCCCGTTCCGCCGTTCGTCGAGGTCACGTTGCCCGTGGTGTTGGTGTACTGGCCGGAGGCCGCGCCGGTTACCGTCACGCTGAACTGGCACTGGCCGCCCACTGCGATCGTAGCACCTGTAAGCGCGATTCCCGTCGGAGCCGTTGTTGTCAGCGTTCCACCGCAAACCGTGGCCGTAGCGTTGGCCACCGTCAGCCCGGTCGGCAGCGTGTCTGTAAATGCTACGCCGGCCAGCGGATCAACGTTCGCTGCGGGATTGGTAATCGTGAACTGCAGCGAGGTTGTCGCGTTCAGCGCGATCGTCGAAGGATTGAACTGCTTGGCAATCGACGGAGGCGCTTGCACGTCAACACTGGCCGTGGCCGTGTTGCCCGTGCCGCCTTCAGCCGAAGTTACAGCGCTGGTTGTATTGTTCTGCTTTCCGGCCGCGGTACCCGTCACGTTCACCGAGAATGTGCAGGAGGAATTGGCCGCCAGGATTTGCAGTTGCAGAGAGACCAAGTTCGTCCCTGGCGTTGCTTGAATCGAGCCGGTGCATGTACCCGTCAGTCCGCTGGGACTGGAGACAACTAAGCCAGCCGGCAGGGTATCGCTGAAACTGATGAAGTTCAAGGTAGTGGCGGTGTTGGGGTTCGTAATCGTGAAGCTGAGCGAAGTGGAACCATTCAGCGGAATGCTGGCTGCGCCGAATGCTTTCGCGATCGTCGGCGGTCCAACCACCGTAATCGAAGCGTTCGCAGTATTGCCCGTACCGCCTTCCGTTGAAGTCACCGTCACGCTGTTGTTCTTTACGCCTGCCGTCGTGCCTTGCACGTTGATGGAAACCGTGCAGCTTCCGCTCGCCGCCAGCGTACCTGCGCTCAAGCTCACAGAGCCTGAACCCGCAGTCGCCGTCGCTGTCCCGCCGCAGGTGTTGTTCAGCGTGTTCGGCGTCGCAACCACCAATCCAGCCGGCAGATTGTCAGTAAATGCAACTCCACTCAACGCAATACCAGTGTTGGGATTCGTGATGGTCAAGGTCAGCGAAGTGGTTCCATTCAACGGAATGCTGGCCTTACCGAACGCTTTGGCGATCGAGGGCGGCGAAGCCACCGTCAGGTTTGCCGTCGCCGTATTGCCCGTTCCGCCGTTGGTCGAAGTCACATTGCCCGTGGTGTTGGTGTACTGGCCTGAAGCTGCGCCCGTCACCGTGACGCTGAACTGGCACTGGCCGCCCACCGCGATCGTGGCGCCGGTAAGCGAAATTCCCGTCGGAGCTGTCGTCGTCACCGTACCGCCGCAAACCGCAGCGGTAGCGTTGGCCACCGTAAGGCCGGTCGGCAGCGTATCCGTGAACGCAACGCCGGTGAGCGGATCAACATTCGCTGCCGGATTAGTGATGATGAACGTCAGTGAAGTCGTCGCGTTCACCGCGATCGTCGAGGGATTGAACTGTTTGGCAATCGACGGCGGCGCTACCACGTCAACGCTGGCCGTGGCCGTGTTGCCCGTGCCGCCCTCGGTCGAAGTCACAGCGCTGGTCGTGTTCGTCTGTTTTCCAGCTGTGGTGCCCGTCACGTTCACTGAGAACGTGCAGCTGCTGCTGGCGGCAATCGTTCCGCCGCTCAGGGTGATTGAGTTCGAGCCTGCCGTGGCGGTAATCGTGCCGGCGCCGCAGCTTCCCGTCAGGCCGTTCGGTGTGGAGACCACCAGGCCTGCCGGCAGTGTGTCACTGAACGCAACGCCGGTGAGGGCGACTGCATTGGGGTTCGTGATGGTGAAGCTCAGCGAAGTGGAGCCATTCAGCGGAATGCTGGCTGCGCCGAATGCTTTCGCGATCGTCGGCGGCGCCACCACGGTGATGGAAGCATTCGAAGTATTGCCCGTGCCCGCCACCGTATCAGAGACCGTTACGCTGTTGTTTTTCACTCCAGCCGTCGTGCCCGCGACGTTGACTGTCACGGTGCACGATGTACCCGGAGCCAGCGACGCGCCGGAAAGACTGACCGACGATGACCCGGCAGTTGCCGTGGCCGTGCCGCTGCAGGTGGTGCTCAAACCGGGCGGAGTCGCTACTACCAGGCCTGCCGGCAGCGAATCATTAAAGCTGATGCCGTTGAGCGACAGGTTCACGTTGCTGCTCGAGATGGTGAAGGTCAGGCTGGTGGTGCCGTTCAGCGGAATGGTCGCCGCGCCAAATTGCTTGGTAATGCTCGGCGGGTTGATGACCGTGAGGTTCGCCGACGATGTATTGCCGTTTCCGGCATCCGTGGAGAGAATCTGGACACTGTTGGTGTAGTTGTTGTCCACCGTTCCGGTAATCGTCACCGAAATCGTGCAGGTCCCTACCGCGGTCTGGTTATTGGTGAAGCTGATGGTGCTGGCCGAGGCCGCTGCCGTGACCGTTCCGCCGCAGTTGTTGGTAACCGTGGGTACTGCCGCTACCTGCAATCCCGTGGGCAGCGTATCAGTAAAGCTCGTATTGATGGCTACCACGTTCGGGTTATTGATGCTGAAATTCACCGTGGTCGTGCCGTTCACCGGGATCAGCGCAGCGCCAAAACTCTTGGCAATCGTCGGCGGCTCCAGGATCACGATGCCCACGTTGGCTGTTCCGCCGCTGGAAGCGCCGAGACCCGTGGTGGGATTCGTGTAAGTAAATTGAACCGGCTGGTTCGCGCCATTTGGAACAACGCCTGTAATGATGAACGTTCCGTTGTAGCCGCCTACGCCGACACCGGAAATTACCACCGTGTCGCCCGTGTTGAAGCCGTGCCCGCCCACCGTGGTAATCGTGGCGGTGCTTCCCGCCTCAGTCGCGGCTGAAATCAAGCTGTCATTGGACAGGGCTGTTCCCTGGTCGACGGTAGCAGTTGGATTCGCGCGCCCCGAAGTGCCGCCGGCATTGAAGGTCGCCGTGGCCTGCGCGCTCGCGTTCAGCGTCTGCGAGAGCTGCCCAGCCGGAATGGTCCCGAGGGGTCCGGAAGCAAAAGTGATCGGTAAGCCAACAATTTGATCCAGGTGGCCAGCCAGGGCAGTGCCGCTGCCGTGGTTGTCCCTGCTCATATCGCCGGTCAGCGTGCTGGTTCCGTTGATCTTGATCTTGGATGGTGTGCCGTGGTTCGTCAGCACGATAAACGGATCGAAGCAGACCGCGTTGGTGGACGGCGGGGCGGCCGGGCAGCTGCTCGTCGCCGGCGATCCGGCCTGCGAAATGGTGGTGGCCGGCTGGTTTGTACCCCACCAGTTATTGTCGCCGATGATCTGGTTACCCACTGTGCCGCCCGCCGGAGGCGGGTTCACCGACGTCAACTGGAAGACGTTGCTGCTGCCCGGTGTGTGCGTGGAGCTGTTTCCTGCAAAACGGCTGAAATGGATCGTTACCTCGTTGCTGCCGCTGCCGTCACCGGTGTAGAGGCCGCCGCCATCGCCGGAAGTCGTGTTGCCGGTAACCGTAACATTACCCAGTGAGAGCCCGTCCAGCGCATCATTGCGGATGCCGCCGCCGCCCGCGTTGTTCGCGTTGTTCCCCGCGGTGTTGTTGCTGATGACGGTCCCGCCGTCGATCAGCAGCGTGGCCAGGTTGTTCATGCCGCCGCCGATGCCCGCCGCGGTATTGCCGGATATAGAGCCGCCGGAGATATGGCTCTGCGGCTGCGTGTGCTGGCCGGAGAAGAATAGCCCGCCGCCCGATGCTTTGGTCGGCCCAGGCCCGCCCGTGTGCGTGGCGTTGTTCAGCACCTGCACGTTGTTCATCACGATCTTCGAGCGCGCGTCGATCACGCCGCCGCCGCCGTCGCCGGCCACGCCGTTCGCGTTGGGCGTCGCATTATTGTTCTGCACGGTTACGTTCGTCAGCGTGGCGAAGCCCGCCCCGTTGAGCGTATTGAACATGGTGAAGCCGCCGCCCTGCCCGTCCAGCACCTCGTTGTTCTGGATGATGACGTCGGTCATCGTCAGCGTCGCCGTCCCCGGGCTGCCGGTATCGAAGTCGAACGCGCCGCCGAAGCCGTCCTGCGCGCCTCCCGCGGTGCCGCGGTTATGGCCATTCTGGATCGTCACGCCGCTCACGCTGACCGTGGCGTTGGTGAACGAATCGATGTCCTGGTTGAACGAGATCACCTTGTCCACGCTCGTGGTCAGATCCGTTCCGCCCTGGATGATCGTCGTGGCAGACCCGGCGCCAGTAATGGTTAACGAATCCTGTACTTCCAGCGTGCCGGTCTTGGAAGTGTGGTGGTCGGCCGCGTTTCTTGGAATCGTCAGCGTATAGGTGCCTGCAGGAAGAATGATGGTGTCTGCGCCTGCAGTGGCGTTGGCTTCAATGATTGCCTCGCGCAAGCTGCACTGTCCGGCGACCGCGTTGAGACAGGCGTTCGGGTTTGCCGAGACCAAATCAGCGGTGGTGTTGACCGTGAAGGTAGGGTCCGGCAGCGGCTGCAGCACCGAAGGCGCGCTCTCGTTAGTGTGGATCGCCACGATGCCGGCGCGTCCGTCCACGTTGGTGCGCACCGGGATCGCCATCAGCGGATTGCCTGAATAAGGACGTGTCGATAGCACCGCCGGAGCAAAGGTCGTCGCGCCCGGAGCTACGTTGGGATGCTGCACTACCGTCAACAGCCCGCTTGCGCCGCTGATCACCATGATGTCATCCATGTTGTGATCGGAAAGGCGCGTGCGGAACATCACCGGCGCCTGTCCAGCCGGGAACGTTGCCGCTGCGGGGATGTCTTCGATGACCTTCCATCCATTTACCGGGAAGCTCCGCACCGGCACCAGCGGGTTGGCCTCCGTGAGCAGTCTGCCTGATTGCCGGATCGCCGCCAGCTCATCCGTGGTATAGGCCCGCGGATCAAACTCGTTGTGCACCGCAATGTGGATCGCCCCATCGGAGGTCAGCAGCGCCATCTGCAGCCCCGGCGCGCGGTCCAGCACAAACGTGCCCAGCGTCAGCGCGCTGGCCGAAATCGGCAGCGAAACCTGGCGCAGCGTCATCTTGTCGCCACGCAGGATCTGCACCTTGCCGCCGGCCAGAAAAGCCAGATCGGTGCCGCCATCCCCAAAATCGCCGAAATTCAGATTGGTGGCCGGCGCGCTCAACGGAAATGCCGCCACCGGATTCAAACCGTCCCGGCTCCCGCTGAAAACCGCCAGCTCCGGCCCCGAGGGACCATTGATTCCAACAATCACTTTGTTGAAGCCCAGCGCGTGGCCCAGATCGCCGCCCGCCATCACCGAGATCGGGCCCGGCAGAGCCACCGACTGTGGCGCCGCAAAGTTGCCCCTTCCATCGCCCGAAAATACAAAGAGCGTCGAGCTTCCTTTGGCTCCGATCACCAGGTCATTGTGGCCGCTCGCCGTGAAATGGCCCACGGCCATAAAATCCGGCTTCACCGGCGTGCTCAGCACCGCCTGCTGCGCCAGAAACGGCGCCGGAAACTGTCCGTGCGCGATCGCCTGGAATGACGCATCGCTCTGCGGCGCAAACGCATCCAGGTTGCCGCGCTGTATGCCTACGTAACCGTTGTACCCCACCAGCAAGTCGGGAATGCCGTCTTCATCCACATCAGCCGTCAACAGTGAGAGCGGCTGTGCGGCCGCGCTGGCAAAGGCGCCCTTCGCCGGCGCGCCTCCTTGCATGGGCAACTGCTGTCGCTCACCCAGCCAGATTTTCGGTCCTTGCGTTGAAGATTGCTGCAATGCGCCTAGATGACTTGCCGCTCCGCCCAGTACGAGCAGGAAAACCAGGATGATTGTGAATTGAATTTTTGCAGTAATTCGATCGCAGAGAGACCGGCGGCTTCTAGTCACGGCTAGTGAACTCCTTAAACACACATCTAGTTGGGTGGGGTCCGGAAGCTTACACGCCTGGGGAAAAGGCGCAAATGAGCAGAGCCCGCCTTCCGGAAATCTGGCGGAACAGCGCTCACATTGAATTCACGTTGTTGGCCTAGGGGGTGTTTAGGATGAACCCAAGGTACTCTGCTTCGAACAGAGCTGCTTTGTCAAGAAAAAAGGCGATTTTTGCTGAGTGAAAACAAGGTCACACAAAATGACTAAAAACATCAACTATTTCAAAAATGGGAAAATTCTTAGATTTCCATCGCGAGAACCCAGCGTCCGTTCGCACTCCGATAGCTCCCCGGCAAAGGATGCTGGTTACCAGAGTTTTCTCTCGGAAGTAGAATTATTCTGTTGCATTGCCGACGATCACGAGTACTATTGTTAAACTGCACTTAAGTTCTACTCCCCCAGGATCGGGTTCCGGGAACCGTACGAAATAGCTCCCCTTAAATATTTTCCTAAAACGGGAATACCGTGCTAGATATTTTTTATTGAGGTGCCTTGTGGCAGTTTCTCGACGGGGATTTTTGCACAATGGAGTTCTGGCCGCGTTTGCCTGCGCCGCCAGTCCGCTCATGGCTCTGGGATCCAGACGCACGATTGACGGCAATGGGGACGCCAATGACGATAACAATGCGTCCTTCAGGAAGCCACCTGCCGATTCGAACCGTTGGCAGGACCATACAGCAGCGCTCATGAACATGACTCGGGAACAGTTCGCCGGCGCTGTAGGCACCAATTTCAAGGTCACACTTGGGGAAATCGCCGCCCCGGTTTGGGTCACGCTCCTGACGGTCGAAGACCTGCCCACGCTTGCTCCCGTGAATCCCGCGAGCTTTGCCATTGCCGGCCCACAATCTTCTACCGCAGCCGAAACAACCGGCTTCTCGTTGAACTTCGGTAGCTCTGCGACACTGCAGGAGGGATCCTATCTGTTCGAGCACGACAAGCTCGGCAAGTTCGCCTTGTTCGTAGTCCCGGATGGATCGCAGGCCTACCTCGCGGTGATCAACCGTTTGAGCGCGCCAACCATCATTGCCGTACCATTCCGGGCGAATACCGGCCCGGGAAGCACCGTGAAGATCATTGCTCCCAACGGTGTGGTTACGGCTTCGCCGGCCACGTCATTAGCACCAGAAAATCTTTCTCCTGAGCCTTCTCGAATCCCAGGCGCGCGAAGAGGCGCATTGAGGGATTGAAGGTCTCCACATAGATGGTGACCGCTTTGCCGCTTTGGCCGGCTTCTTCAAGAAGCCGGCGCAGCAGCGCGCCGCCGATTCCCTGATTTCGATATGGCGGTGACACCGTGATGTCCAGAATGTGAAAGACCTCCGCGCCGCGATCCAGATAAATCCTGCCGACCGCCGCCTCGTTCACGCAGATCACATCATGGCTTGCCTGCGGGTAATTTGCCGCGTAATGCTGTTTCTGCGCAGCGAACTGCATTTGCACGAAAGCCTGCTTTTGCTCCGTGGTCCACGGTACTCGCTGCATCTCCTCGGCGCGAGTGCTGGCATAAAGCGACAGGATGAAATCATCATCCGCCGGGACGGCTGTACGCAACCTGATCTCCTCTGCATGGCCCGTCATGACTGTTTGCGGAAACGATGAAAGATGGCTTCGTAGACCGTGCCTTGGCCGTCAGCGCTGATCGGAGTAAAGAAAATCTCGAAAGTCCCCAGCCGCTCGTGCTCCAGACGATGAGTTTGCTGCGCCAGCAGGGGATGGACCGGACCACGAAAATGCAGGCTGAAGAATTCTATTTTGGGGGAATCGTTGCCCTCGGTCACCTCAATCAGTTCCAACTGCATGGGCTGAGATTCGGTATGGACTGTGAATTGGGTGTGCAGTTCGTCGCGAAAAACCTTGCCATTGAGATCGCCCAGAGGTGTAAGCATGCGGAAGCGACAGCCTATGCAACTCATAGCGCAGTGTCAAGTTGAGCGGTTTTGCGGGCGCGAGCGAGGCGCAAGCCGAGCAGGAGTCCGCCACGCGCGATGTTCGCGTCGCGGGGGGGTAGAATGATTGCCGCTCCCAGCGATCGCCTCTACTCAGCTTACGGTCAAGCGTAGACAGCAAGCCGGCAAGGATCAATCATGAACGGTGACAACAACCAGACGCTCCGGGGACTCGCGGGGCAGACTGCCACTTCCATCACGGAAGTCGAGGGCATCCTCCAGGCAATAGATGATGCCCTGCCCAGCAACGACGGTCTGAAATGGTTTGTGAAGCTCTACACCATGGTGACCACCGGCGTAAAAGACAACCCCGCAACCACCGCCTTCAAAGATCCGGACTGGACAAGCCGGCTCGACGTGGTCTTTGCCAACTTCTTCTTCGCGGCTCTGGCGGCATTTCTGAAAGGATCACCGGTTCCCAGTTCGTGGCAGGCGTTGTTTGAGGCTCGCTACCGCACCGGGATCGATCGCATACAGTTTGCGCTGGCGGGGATGAATGCTCACATCAACCATGACCTGGCGCTAGCTCTCCTCGAAACCGACCAGGAGCGGCAAATCAATCCCAACACGCAAAGCCCGCAGCATCTGGACTTTGAAAGCGTGAACGGTATCATTGCCACGGCGCTGCCGGACGCGCTGCATGTTTTGGCGACTGACATTCTTGGCCAACTCGCCCAGGATACGGGAAAAATCGGTGCCCTCCTGGCGACCTGGGACGTGCGCACCGCGCGGGACCTTGCCTGGGACTTTGCCGGCCACCTGCGCGATCTCCAGGGAGCTGCGCGCCAGATTGCTCTGAACGTTCAGGACAAAATCACGGGTGCGCTTGGCCGGAGTTTGCTGATGCCGATTGCCTGACCGCGGACAGACGAAGCCGCTTTTCGCCCATATCGCTCCTATCGCAATCCCCTGCCGCCAACAGGCTTGTTCTATGGAAAAGCCATATGGCTGTCAACGAATTGCACGTGCCGGCCGGAAGTTGGTTAGGAAGAAACCGGTAGTCGTTGACCGCCATCCCTCGTGCGAACTAGAATCGCGGCCATCCGGAGAAGCCGGCCCATGTGGCTGGTCCACAAACGCCCAGCGAGGTTGATCCTTATGACTCATAAGAAAATTACCCCCCTCTTCCTGCTCTGCTTCGTGCTTTCGTTCGTCTCCGCTCTGGCAACTCTGCCGGCGTTCGGTGGGGATTCGCATGCGGCCGCTTCGCCCATAGCGGCGCCCCCAAAGACCGCGGTGAACGAAGTGAAAGAGATGGTCCAGGGGACCGAGATCGTGGATCCGTATCGCTGGCTGGAAGACCAGAGCAGTCCCGAGACGCGCGCCTGGATTGATGCCCAGAACGCTTATACCGACTCCCTGCTCTCGAAGATCCCCGGGCGTGACGCGCTGCGGCAGCAGGTAAGCGCGCTGATCAAGATTGACACCATGACCTCGCCCCAGGTGCACAACAATCGTTATTTCTTCAGCAAGCGCAGCGCAGACCAGGACCAGAGTTCTCTCTACATGCGCAAGGGCCTGGACGGCCAGGATGAATTACTGATCGATCCCTTGCCCCTGAGCCCCAACCACACGGTGACCGTGGGGCTTAGCTCGGTCACGAAAGACGGCAAGTTGATGGCCTATTTTGTCCGCCAGGGCGGAGCCGACGAAACTACTCCGCACCTGTTTGACGTGGACGCGCATAAAGAGCTCGCCGACGTCTTTCCCAAAGCGCTCTACTCCGGATTCGCTGTGCTCAATGACAAAAGCGGCGTTTACTTCACACGCGATACCCCCGAAGGTCCGCGGGTTTACTTCCACAAGATCGGCAGTGACAGCGCGAACGATACCGAGCTCTTTGGTAAAGGCTACGGGCCGGAAATATTCATTCGCTCCTCGATCACAGACGACAACCACTATCTCCAGATCACCGTGTCGCACGGATCGTCGGACACGCAGAACGAAATCTACTTCAAGGATCTGGCCGCCAATGGTCCGCTGGTGACCCTAGTCAAGGATGTGCAGGCGGCTTTCAACGGGCAGATCGCCGGCACGCATATGTACGTGCGCACCAACTGGAAAGCTCCCAAATGGCGGATCATGGAAGTTGATCTTAAAAATCCTTCCATCGACAAATGGCGCGAAGCCGTACCTGAAGGCAAAAATGCGCTGGAAGGCTTTTCTCTGGTGGGCGGCAAGCTGGCGCTGCGCACCAGCGTCGACGTGGTCCCGCACCTTAGGCTGGTGGATCTCAACGGCAAGCTCCTGCGCGAGGTTCCGGTGCCGACTCTGGGCTCCATCTCCGGTCTGACCGGACATTGGGATTCGAATGAAGCCTTCTTTTCTTTCAATTCCTACCATATGCCCTCCACGATCTACCGCTACGACGTAGCTACGGGAAAACAGTCGATTTGGTTTGCCTCAAAAGTTCCAATCGAGAGCGCCAAATACGAGGTAAAACAGGTCTGGTACACCTCTAAAGACGGAACAAAGATTCCTATGTTCCTTGCCCACGCCAAAGGACTCAAGCTGGATGGCTCCAATCCGGTGTTCCTCACCGGCTACGGCGGCTTCAACGTCAGCGAGACGCCCGGTTTCTCCCCTTTCAGCGCCGCCTGGATGGCAAACGGAGGAGTCTACGCCGTGGCCAACCTGCGTGGCGGCGGTGAGTTTGGCGAAGCATGGCATCACGCCGGCATGCTGGATAGGAAGCAGAACGTATTTGACGATTTCATCGCCGCCGCCGAGTGGCTCATCCACGACAAGTACACCACGCCCGCCCGGCTGGCCATCAGCGGCGGAAGCAATGGCGGTCTTCTGGTGGGCGCGGCCCTTACGCAGCGTCCCGATTTGTTCGGTGCTGTGATTTGCAGTTATCCGCTGCTCGACATGGTGCGGTATCAGAACTTCCTGGTAGCAAAATATTGGGTCCCGGAGTACGGTTCGTCTGACAACGCCGAGCAGTTCAAGTACATCTACGCCTACTCGCCTTATCACCACGTCAAGACCGGAACACAATATCCCTCCGTGCTCTTTATTTCGGGAGACTCGGATACGCGTGTGGCTCCGCTGCATGCCCGGAAGATGACTGCGCTGATGCAAGCTGCGACCGCAGGTTCAAACCGTCCCATCATGCTTCACTATGACACTGCCGCTGGGCACTCGGGCGGCGCTCCTGCCAGCAAGCAGATCGATAACATGGTCGATGAACTTAGTTACCTGCTCTGGCAGTTAGGTGTGAATGTCCCAGCCAAGACCGAGGCCGCAGCAAAATGAAAGTGCCTTTCGCAGAAAATCTAAAGGCCCTTACCGGACCTGCGCTCTTGGCAACGCTGCTGCTCGGCTCCGCCGCACTCTGTCAGACCGCGCCCAGGAAAAGCGCTGTAGGGACAAAGCCCCATCCCGCGGCAGCTTCCCAGAATTTCCTCGCCGGCCCGCTGCCCAGCGGAGATGGCCTGCCTCCACTCTTCGTTGGCCATAGCGCCCCCGCGATTTACGATGCGGCCCTTCGGGTCGCCAGGAAATACGCCAAGTCCCAGTTCGAGACCCAGGATCAGCACTACGCGCGGCTACTGGGCAGTTCGGCGGACCCGCTCACCGAACGCCTGCACCTCGGCGATCGTCTGGCATTTACGGTCTCTGCGTCCAAACTGAACGTTAAATATGACGCTGAGACACAACAGCTGAAACTCAAGTTTGACGGCGAACGCGACGAGGGCGCACTTGCAATGAGCTCCTCGGAAAAGCTGCTGCGCTCCTATCCAGGAAGCAATGCATTTGGCGTGACCCGTACCATCAGAGAGTTTAGCGATGTAAAGTACGTGGTTCTCTTCGAGCGCCCGGTTTATCTCCCGCGAGACCCTTTCGAATTACATGTGGAGCACTCTTTCCCTGTTCCGCCTGATGTCGCCCAAAAGTACATGAGCTCCCTCGCTGTAGCCGTTGTCGGTCCACTGGAGTTCCCGTTTGCCGACGAAACCAAAGAAGAGCACACACCCACCATCGACGTTCCAGACGAAATTCACACGCAATCCCGCAACTTGCACCTCCACGTGCAGGAAATCCTGTTGTATGACCGGATCACCGGACGTGCGCTCTCTGCCATTACGGAAGATGATTTCAGGAAGGCCCATCCCCTGCGCGTCGAAGTGCACGGTTCGCCGCTGGAGTGTTATGTCGATTCAGTAAAGCGTGAGCGCTCCATACCTCCTGTAGGGAACCGGTGGGAGCGCACCCTGGCCGGCAAGGATGAGGTTCGAATGGTCTTCTTCGAACAGGCTGAATGTGCCAAGACTCGCCTTCTGGTCAACGAAAAGCCGTTTGCGCCGCAGTGTGAAGCCTTTAAGGACGGATATTCAACCCACTACCAGATCACCGTCCGCAGCGACCAGATCGTGGATAAATGAACGTCTATCAACACAAAATTGGACTCGAGCTGGCTTTACGCTTTTAGCTGCCTCCCATAAAATAGAGGAACACCCTCGGGCCGACGTAGCTCAGTTGGTAGAGCAGTCGATTCGTAATCGACAGGTCATCGGTTCAAGTCCGATCGTCGGCTCCATTATTTTCTGTCGCCTTCGCTCCACACCGCTCTGGTCCTCTCCCGACCTGGAAAATGTCCTCCGCCCAATGCAGTGGGCTCGGCGCGGGCTCGGCCTCGCCTCATTTCTGAGAGGTTATAGTTACTAACGGGGTGAGTTTTCCACAATTTAGAAGCGGTTGGCCCTTGCTATTTCGGACCTGAGTTTCGCATAATGTTCTGTACCTGTAAGCGAGACCGTACTTCCAAAGGCCACGAGTGGAACGATACGATCGATCGGACGTCCTGCGGATCCTTCGCATCACGGCACGGCAACTGGCGGGCTGGGAAAAAGCCGGGTTGTTGCCTGCGGCGGAATCCTATTCCTTCTTTGATCTCCTGCAAATCAAGAAGCTGCGTGACCTGCGCGCTAAACGCGTGCGTTCGGCCGTGATCCGCGAATCATTGCAGGCCATGCGCCAGGCTGCGGGCATGGAAAATCCCTTGATGGAAGCCGGGACCTTTGCCAGCCAGTCGCGCGTAGTCTTCCGCCATCGGGGTGCGGCGGTAGAGCCGCTGGCCGGACAGTTTGTGATGGATTTCACCGATCGCAACGTGATCGAATCACGCAAGATCCACGCCATGCGCACCGCCGAAACAGCGGGGGAATTCTTTGCCCGCGGTGTGGCTCTGGAAGAAGATCCCGGTACCCAGGTTGAGGCAATCGACAATTACAAGAAGTGCGTGGAGCTCGATCCCACGCATGCAGCCGCCTTTATCAACCTGGGAACGCTCTACTACAACCGGCATGACTACGTGCTGGCCGAGCGCTACTATCGCAAGGCGATCGAGGTTGATGCGCGTTATGCCCTGGCTTACTTCGACCTCGGCAACGTGCTCGACGAAACCGGCCGCCTGCCTGACGCGGTCAAGGCCTATCAGGCCGCAATCTCTCTGGCTCCGACCTACGCCGACGCCCATTACAATCTTGCGCTGGCACTGGAAAAAGCCCGCCAGCCCCGCAAAGCACTGCAACACTGGGAAGCGTACACTCGCCTCGATACCACCGGTCCCTGGTCAATCCACGCCAAAAATCAGATCAGAAAGATTCTGGCTTCAGACCAGTTGAAAGTCGTTCCGAAGAAAAAGTAGCTTTTCCCGCAATCCCAGGCTGAGCCAGCGATCACTATCGTTACGTGAGCACTCGAGCGAGGACGTGTCTCTCCCCCAACGATCCTGACATTCACGCCCCGTTCGTTGCAAAATGGATCTCATGCCCAATTCCAATGTATCCCGCCTCCAACGGTGTGAAACCCAGCTTCAGGATTTTCTCGGCGAAGCCTTGCGCGGAGTCTCGCCGGACGCGCTCACGCATCGAGCTGTACCGGATAAGTGGTCGGCGCTCGAAAACCTGGCCCACCTGGCTCGCTATCACCAGGTTTTTCTTGAGCGCGTGGAGCGAATCCTCGCTGACCATACGCCTTCATTTCCCAGATACCGCGCGGAAGACGATCCGGAGTGGCCGCGCTGGAATACCATGCCGCCTCAGCAATTGCTGGCTACCCTGTCTGGTCTCCGTACCAAGCTGATGGCCCGGTTGCGGTCGTTGAATGAAGAAGATTTCTCTCGCACCGGGGTTCACTCCAGATTCGGCGAGATGACCCTTGCGCTATGGCTGGAATTTTTTCTGGTGCATGAAGGCCATCATTTGAATGTGGTGCTGAGCCAGAGAAATATCTGGCAGGCCCGCAGCTAGGTATTAAAGAACTAGTACGCCATCAAAATCCTCAGATCGCGCACATTGTTCCCCGTCGGCCCGGTCTGAATCGCGTCGCCCAATTTTTCAAACAGCGGGAAAGAATTGAAATCCGCCAGCTGCGTCTTCAGATCCAACCCTGCTTCCTGTGCGCGCTGCAACGTGCTTCCGTCGGCAACAGCGCCCGCGGCCGTGCTGTTGCCATCAATCCCGTCTGTTCCGGCGCTCAGAACCATAATGTTCTCGCCGGCGATTTTTTGCGCGCAGTACAGCGCAAAATGCTGGTTGCGCCCGCCTGTGCCTCCATGGGCTGGAACTTTCACGGTGACCTCGCCGCCGGAAATAATCGAAGCCTTGCTTGCACCGCGTTTCAACCCGCGCAGACGTTCCAGCAGGTAATCCGCCGCCTTCGCGTAATCCCAGTCATCGCAGCTATGGTCGATTTCCACGGCAAAGCCCTGTTTGGCGGCTGCCTCGGCCGCGGCCTTCTCGGCCGTTTCGTTCGAGAGAATCTTCCACCAGCGTGAGCGTGCGAATGCCGGATCATCTTTCTTTGGCGTTTCTTCCAGAGCACGCCGTTCGAACAACTCGCGCACGGAAGGCGGAAGGTCCGGCAGCATGTTGTGTTCATGCACAATGCGATAACAGTCTTCCACTGTGCTGGAATCAGGCATGGTGGGACCGGACGAAAGCGAGTCCAGCTTTCCTTCCGGCACGTCAGACACCATGATCGAGACCTGCTGGGCACCTTGAGCGGCCCTGGCCAGGCGTCCACCTTTTACCGCCGAAAGATGCTTGCGCACCGCGTTGATCTGCGCAATCGGCGCCCCTGAAAGCACCAGGGTCTTGTATGTGGCGATCAAATCCGGCAGTGAGATTTCCGCATCCACCGGTTTCTCCAGAGCGGCTGAGCCGCCGCCGCTGATCAGGTAGATCACCAGCGCCTGCGGATTGAGCGCGCCGAGAGACTTCAGCACCGCCTCGGCCCCACGCACAGATTCCGCGTTCGGCTGCGGATGTCCACCGGCGAAGTAGCGGTATCCCTGAAGCTGGTGAGTATTAGGTGTGGGATCAACGATAATCCCCTCGATCCTGGTTCCCACCTGGCGGGCCAGGATTTCCGCCATGTGATGGCCTGCCTTGCCGAAGGCGATGCACTGCACGCGCGGGTGCGCATTCAAATCGTAAAGGTCGTCGCAGATCCGCAACACGCCGCGCTGGTAGTCCACGTGGCGGTCAAACGCCTTCTCCATGCTCGCTTCTGCCAGAGCGTGGAGAAAAATCTCCCGTGCCATCGACCGCATGCCTGTCGACATTAGCTCGTTTCCTCAGGCCTGGCTGGTTTGAACAGCTTTATGATCCACTCGCGAATGGCCGCCTGCATTTCCGGCAGGTGTCCTTCAAAAAAATGATCGGCAGCCGGCACAATGACCAACTCTCTGGGTTCGGCCGCCAGCTCCACTACCTTTCTTACATTCTCTTCCGGTCCGAACTGGTCGCGGGCGCCGCTGATGAACAATTTTGGCGTGCTGCAGCTTTCCAGATAGTGATAAGTGTATAAGCGGCCTTCCGCGCTGATCGGCGTGCCCAGAGAGATCAGGCCAACCACGCGCCTGTCTCCGCAGACCACGCGCAGGCCCGTAGCTGTGCCGAACGAGAATCCGCAGAAGATGATGGGCAGCTTGTACTCCGCTTCAAGCCACTCGAGTCCGGCGCGAACATCGCTTTGCTCCCCCTGTCCCCGGTCGTGCTCACCCTCGCTCAGGCCGGCGCCGCGAAAGTTGAAACGTAATACCGGAAAGCCAAAAGCGCTCAGCGTCTTCATGGCGTGGTACACGACCTTGTTGTGCATGGTGCCGCCATACAAGGGATGCGGATGGCAGACCAGCGCGGCATGTGTTGCGTCAGCCGGCCCTGCGTTGAGCAACGCCTCCAGGTTGCCCGCCGGGCCCTTGAGGAAGAATGACTTGATTCCGTTGGCCACCAACCATTTTTACCACAGAGGACACAGAGAACACGGAGGCTTCCATTTCGGTTTCCAATCTGGCCCCCGACTCTGTGCCCCTCTGTGTCCTCCGTGGTAGAGCATGATTTATCCTGTTCATGAGTCGCATGGATCCCATCAGGCTAACCCGCAGGCTCGTCGATATTGAATCCATTACCGGCAATGAAGGCGCCGTCGGAGCGGAGCTTTACGAAGAGCTGGTGCGCCTGGGCTACACCACTCACAAGATGCCGGTTGCGCATGAGCGCTTCAACGTGGTGGCCACGCTCGACGATGTCCCTCCGCAGGTCGTTTTCTCCACGCACATGGATACGGTCCCGCCTTTCATTCCTTCGTCGGAGGACCATGACAGCATCTACGGCCGCGGTTCGTGCGATGCCAAGGGAATCATCGCCGCGCAGATCGCAGCCTGCCAGCGACTGCGCAAGGAGGGCGCTGCTGTCGGAATGCTGTTCCTGGTCGGCGAGGAGCGCGATGCCATTGGCGCGAAGATGGCCAACCAGAATCCACTCGCTTGCCGTTTCCTGATCAATGGAGAGCCCACGGAGAACAAGATCGCCGTCGCTTCTAAGGGTTCCCTTCGCGTGCTGCTCACTGCCCGCGGCAGGATGGCGCACTCGGCCTATCCGGAGCTGGGTGAATCGGCGATCGAGAAGCTGCTCGTTGCGCTGGAGCGCGTGCGCGCGATCGAGTTGCCGCACAATCCTGAGATTGGTCCGTGCACGCTCAATATCGGAATCATCGAAGGCGGCCGCGCTGCCAACGTGATTCCCGACCACGCCCGCGCCGAGCTGTTTTACCGGCTCGTGGGACCGTCAGAGACCTTGCGGTCACAGATCATGCAACAGGTGGAAGGCCTGGCCGAAGCGGAGTTTGCGCCGGAAACGCGCTTTATGAAATTGCGCACGGTTCCTGGAATTGAAGCCATGGTCGCCAAGTTCACCACCGATGTTCCCTGGCTCACCAACTGGGGAACGCCGGTGCTGATCGGTCCCGGCTCGATTCACGTGGCCCACACCGAACGGGAACACATCGCAAAAAAGCAACTTCATGAGGCGGTGGATTTGTATTGCTCCATCGCGCGCCAGTTGTTGGGCAGTTAGAACTAGCCCAACCGCAAGGGCCGCTCCGTCCACTGCACGTCCCAATAGCGGCCGAACTTGAAGCCCACCTGGCTGAAAACGCCGACGTTCTTGAAACCAAACTCTTCATGCAGCTTGGCGGAGCCGGGGTTCGGGAGCGTGTATCCGCCAACAATGCGGTTGATGTTTTCGCCCGCGATCGCCTCAAACAATGCCGCGTACAGCTTCCGGCCGACCCCTCTGCCCACCATTTCCGCGCTGGCGTAGATCGTTGTCTCGACCGTGGTGTCATAAGCCGGCTTTACGCGAAAGCGCGTGGTTCCGGCATAGCCTTCAACCTGCCCAGACTCCTCGGCCACCATCAACCGGTAGCGTCCCGTCGGCGCGAACTGCTCGAACCAGGCCGCGCGGCGCTCCACCGTGTATGGTTCCAGGTCAAAAGTGACTGGCGTATGGATCACGTAGTGGTTGTAGATCTCGGTGAGCCGCGGCAGATCGCTGCGGCGCGCGGGACGAACATAGACACCCATGACCGGGGACTCCTCTCGCGAAACCTCAAACCATCTTAAGCCGGGCCGGCCATCGATGCCCGCTCGGCCTCTTCTCTCTGTTTGCGCACTAGCCCTTCACGTCCGTCATAACGCACGAATGCTGGAAACGCCAGAGCCAGAGCAGCCGTGCCCAGCACACACAACACGCCGCCCGAAACTACAGACGTGCGAATGGTAAACAGGCTGGCTACGATCCCTGCTTCCGCATTGCCCAACATCGGCCCGGACATGTAGCTGACCATCTCAATGCCGGCAAGCCTTCCCCGCAGATGGTCCGGGATGGTTTGGTTCCAGATGGTCATGCGAAACAGTCCGCTGACCATATCGGCAGCGCCGGCTGCGGCCAGGCACAGCAAGGCCAGCCATAGCTGATTGGCGAATCCAAACGCAACAATTGCCACGCCCCAGATTCCAGCAGCCAGGGTCACAGCCAGGCCATGACGATGGAAGTGCTTGGACCACCCTGAAGCCAGCGACGCCACGAATGCTCCCGCCGACGGCGCAGCATAAAGCAAGCCCACTGAAGCGCCGCCAAATCTTGTCGCGATCGCGGGAAACAGCGCCATCGGCATGCCGAAGAACATGGCGTTGATGTCGATCAGGTAGGTTCCCATCAATTCCGGGCGGCTGCGCGCGTAACGCAGCCCTTCGCCCAGCGAGCGCAGGCTGGGACGATCGGCATTCAAGGGCGGCGGCGTGGCCCGCATCATCCACAGGGTCGCAAGTGAAAATGCAAAAGTACAGAAAGTGATGGAGTATGCCCGCGCCGGGCCAACCGACGTCGCCAGCAAACCGCCGAGCGCCGGTCCCAAGACGCCTCCCATCGTGCTGCCTACGGCGCGCAGCGCCGCCACCGACGGTATCAGTTCCGGCGGCACCAGCTTGGGCGTAATCGCTTCCAGCGACGGCCGCTGCAGACCGTTGGTGCCCGCAAATGCCGTTGCGCAAAGAAAGAGCACCCACGCCCGCGGGTGTGACGAGAGAGAATTCGCAATCAACACGGCGCTGCTCATCGCCATCAGCAGCTCTGTGGTCAGCACCATGCGGCGCCGGTCAACATAGTCCGCCAGGGCGCCGCCGACGAAGGCCATGGTGATGGTAGGAACAAATTCCGCCACTCCCAGCATTCCCACGATGAACGACGAGTGCGTAAGCTGGAACATCTGCCACGGCAGCACCACAAAGCTCATCATCGAACCAAAAAATGAAATGGATTGGCTGGCAAAAAGCAGGCGGTAATCGCGCGAAACCTTAAGAGGCGTGAGGTCGACCACAAAACCGCGCAAACGGCCCGGTTCGCTTCCGCTTGAGGGCTCCGGCACGGGATCGGGCGTAAGGTGGGCTGGATTGTGCGGTTGTGAATCCACCTGCCCACTATAACGTAGACGGCCAACCGCGATTTGAAACTGCGGCCCAGCCGCAGAGCTATCCGGCTGATTTACGCGCGTCTTAGTTCGGCTTCGTGCGGCTGATTGTTGCTGGCGATCATCGGCAGCCTGGCGGCGCCAAGCAGGCCGGCGTCGCTGCCCAGCAGAGCGCGCGTAATGATGGTGGTGCGCCGCGCCGGCAACACGTCATCGGGCACCTTGTTTCCCCGCACTCCCGGCGTGCTTTCTGCCGGCGTTGTCGTCAGGTACACGTAGGAATTCTGGCGCAGGCGGTCGAACATTGTCGGCGCGAAGGCATCCCATGCACTCGATGCGCCGCCTCCGATCACGTACATGGGCAAATTGAAAATGTTGATCAGGTCGGCCAGCACAACACCCAGCGCGTCTCCCACACGACGAAAGATCTCGCGCGCCGGCTCATCGCCCTGCATGGCCATCTGGTGCACAACCTTGGAACTGAACTCCGGATCTTCATTCATGGCGCGCGCCAGCTCCGGTGCCCTGCCCGTGGCGATGGCTTCCACGGCCATGCGTTTTACCGCAGTTGCAGACGCCAACTGCTCCAGGCAACCGCGGCTGCCGCAGTTACACGGCGGCCCCTCGGGATCCACATTCACATGCCCGATTTCCCCCGCCATGCCGGTCATGCCATGCCAGACCTGTCCGTTGAGCACCAGCCCTCCGCCCACGCCGGTCCCGAGCGTCAGCATGCACATGTCTTCCACCGCGGCAGCTGCGCCCATCCACTTCTCGCCCAGAGCGGCGGCATTGGCATCATTTTCCAGGACCACGGCGGTTTGCAGGCGGCGCTCGATCTCATCGCGCACGGGAAAGTTCGCCCACCCAGGCAGATTCGGCGATTCACGCACCATACCCGCCTGCAGTTCGATGATCCCAGGAACGCCGATGCCGATTCCCGCCAGTTCGCCGGCGCCGCGAAATTTCGTCGCTACCTGCTGGATCGCAGCGCACATCTCGTCGATCACATGGTCGCGGCCGCGCGCGACCGCAGTGCTGGTCGTGGTCTTTTCCAGAACTTTGCCGTTGCTGTCCACTGCGGCAATCCGCAGGTTCGTTCCTCCCAAATCAACGCCAATCGCAAACGTAGTCATTTCAGTTTTGACTCCCGGACCAACAGGAATGATGCCTGTCTAGATTAATACCGGGCACGGTTCCTTGCTTTTCCGATTTGAACAATCCTGCTGCGGAGACTATCTTTATCCTCCATGCAGATCCAGGGCAAGGTCGTGATCGTCACGGGCGGCGCGAATGGCATTGGCCGCGCGCTCTGCCGGCGTTTTGCCAATGAGGGCGCACAGGCCGTGATCGTCGCAGACATCGATACTCAAGGCATTACCCGGGTCGCCGATGAGATTGCGGGCGTTCCCTCCCGGTGTGATGTGAGCAAAGAATCCGAGGTTCAGGCCCTGGTGACATTGGTGACGGAAAAATTTGGCCGCGTTGATATCTTCTGCTCCAACGCAGGCATTGGCGCCACCGGCGGACCTGAAGCTCCTGATCGCGAATGGGAGCGCAGCTGGGATATCAACGTGATGGCGCATGTCTATGCCGCCCGCGCCGTTTTGCCACAGATGCTGTCCCGCAAAGAAGGCTACCTCGTGCAGACGGTATCGGCGGCTGGCCTGCTCACGCAAATCGGCTCAGCGCCTTACTCCGTCACCAAGCATGCGGCGCTGGGTTTCGCCGAATGGCTCGCCATCACTTATGGCGATGAGGGCATTCGGGTATCCGCGCTCTGCCCCCAGGGCGTAAAGACTGACATGCTGCTCAAAGCCCAGTTTGCCGGCGGCGCATTCCTGCTGGAAGGCGCTTTGGAACCGGAACAGGTAGCCGGCGACGTGGTAAAAGCCATGGCGGAAGAAAAATTTCTGATCCTGCCTCATCCTGAAGCGGCAAAATACTTTCAAAACAAGGCCAACGACTATGAGCGCTGGATTCGCGGCATGCGTAAGCTGATGCGGAATTCCACGCCGCTGAAGACGCAGTAGTCAGCTATCAGCTATCAGCTAAAGAGACGTTGACCGCAAAGGACGCGACGGGCGCAAAGGAATGACGTTGTGCATCCGCTCTGATGCGCATAACCAGGAAAATAGTTCGAGTTCGCCAATTAGCGTTAAATGATGACAGAACCGGTATTTAAACTTTGCGTCCTTCGCGTCCTTTGCGGTAACCCAGTTTGGCTGAGTGCTGATGGCTGATTGCTGACTGCTACTTCTGGCACTTCGGACAATAGTGCGTCCCTCGTCCTGCCACAACGATCTTCTTGATCGGCGTCTTGCATTTCAGGCAGGGCTTCCCTTCGCGACCGTAAGCGCGATGCTGTATCTGGAAGAAACCGGCCTCGCCGTCTGCGTCAACGTAGTCGGAAATCGACGATCCCCCGGCGGCGATGGCGGCTTTCAAGACTTTTTGCAGCCCTGCATGCAGCTTGTTCAGCTCCACCCGCGTCAGCGAATTCGCGCGCCGGCGCGGCCTCACTCCAGCGCGAATCAATGCTTCATCGGCATAAATGTTTCCCACGCCATGCAACAGCTTCTGGTTGAGGAGCGCGGCCTTGATAGGCGCTTTGCTGCGGTGAAACAGCTGGGCAAACTCATCCGCCGAAATCTGCAACGGCTCAGCTCCGGGACCGCTGAAGCTACCCTGACGAACCTCGAGGCGCCCAAAACGCCGCGGATCAACGAAGCGCAATTCCCTGCCGGATTCCAGCTTCGCCACCAGGTGCGTGTGCGGCGCCAGTTCGGTTTCCGGATTTACCACCAGCATTTTTCCCGTCATGCCCAGATGAACGATCCACTGGCTGCCTTCAGGGTGCTGAGCTGAGTGCAGATCGAAGACGATATGTTTGCCCACGCGCCGAACCCGCGTCATCTGCGCGCCTTCCAGGGTGCTGGAAATCGCTTGCGCCGGAGACTTGAGCGGCTCGGGCTTGCTGCCGAGCCAGACCGATTCGATGCGGTCGCCGGCCACGCGCTTGTCTAAGCCGCTCGCGATGGTCTCAACTTCAGGTAATTCTGGCATTCTCTATAGACTACCGTTAGCCTGCCAAGGATTCTCAGGCGACGGGAACAGGGCAGCATTAGTCGTGATTGCTGGTAAACCATTATCCTATTTCAGACGGCGCTTCACGTAAGGTAAGCTTGGAGTCTGGTTTCCCTTGGCAGCGTGTTGCGGCCTGGAGAGCTTTGAAATTTTTCGACAAAAAAACGGCGCAAGCGCTGGCCACCGCGCTGCTGTTTGCGCTGGTCCTCTTATTCCTCTACTCGGCCTGGCGCGCGATCATCTGCTTCCTCTTTGCCATTTTCTTTGCCTACCTGCTGGAGGCGCCGGTTACGCGATTGCAGGGGTTGCTGAAGGGTTCGCGCCCCGCCGCAATTGGCGTGGTGTATCTGATCCTGATCGTTGGTACAGGCGTGGCATTTGCCCTGGTCGGCGAGCAGGTACTGCAGCAAGGCCAAAAGCTGATGGAAGCAGGCCCAGCCTGGGCGGAAAGAATAAGATCAGGAAGCCTGCTGACGCAGCTCGGGACGCAACACGGCTGGAACAGCGCTACCATCGAATGGGTCAAGGACTACCTGCAGAAGCACCAGGGCGAGTTGCTGACTGCCACCCAGGACCTGGTCTTCAAAGCGGTCAAGACCTTGCAAAGCATGTGGTGGCTTCCGCTCGTGCCCATCCTGGCTATTTTCTTCCTGAAAGACGGCCAACAACTGGGCCAGCGCCTGATCAATTCCGTGGAGAATCCACGCACTCGCAGCCTGGTCGCCGAAACCCTGGGACGGATGAACCTGATGGTCGGACAGTATATTCGTTCGCAGATTATTCTGGCCGGCGTCGCCATCGTGGTGGTGACATTTGTTCTTTGGGTGATGCGAGTGCCTTACGCCTTTGCGCTCGGCCCCGCCGCCGGCGCACTGGAATTCATACCGGTTGTGGGCCCCGCAATCGGCGGGCTGATTGTGCTGGCCGTGGCACTGCTTGCCGGGTATAACCACCTTTTCTGGCTGCTGATCTTTCTGCTCATATGGCGCGGCGTTCAGGATTATGTAACTTCTCCGCGCATCATGGGCACCACCCTTGAACTTCATCCGCTTATGGTGCTGTTCGGCGTGCTGGCCGGCGGCGAGGTCGCAGGCGTGATCGGCGTGTTTCTCTCCATCCCGGTGCTGGCTACTCTGCGCATCCTGTGGCACGCCTGGCTGCTGCAGCGCAAAGCTGCTTCCAAGAAGCTCACGGTGGTCGAGGGATCAGGCAGCGGCTGAGTCGGGGGCAAGGTCGCCACTTGGTCCTAGAGAAACTAGTCAACCCAACAAGGCGGCGCTCCTCGAGTTTTTTCCGGGCTTTCACCTTCGCTGTATAATCGAACGTTCTTTACTCCAAGCCGAGGCTTTCTGTTATGGCGCCATCAGCGATTGCAGGCATACCCGCACTGCGGGAAGTGTATACACAACTCAAAGGCCGCATGGACAAGGCAGTCGAGGACTTCCGCATCAATCTGGCTGCTGCCCGCACCGGGCGTGCGACGGTCAACATGCTGGAACCGGTCCGCGTGGCGGCTTACGGCTCAGAGATGCCGATTAACCAGTTGGCTACGATCCACGCCGCGGAATCACAAATGCTCACGGTACAGCCTTACGATCCCAGCCTCATGGCGGAGATCGAAAAAGCGATTCGCGCCGCCGGCCTGGGTCTCAATCCTCAGAATGACGGCAAGATGATCCGCATTCCCGTACCTCCGCTCACCGAGGAGCGCCGCCGCGACATGGTAAAGCACCTCAACAAGATCCTTGAAGACCATCGCACCGCGGTGCGCAACGTCCGGCGTGACGGCAACGATGCCATCAAAAAAGCTATGAAGGACAAAAAGATCACTGAGGATGAAGAGCGCCGCTCTCTGGAAGACATCCAGAAGCTTACCGATGATGAGATCAAAAAGATGGAAGAGCTCTGCAAAGCCAAGGAAAAAGAACTGATGACGTTCTAGACATTGACGGCAAAAGAAAAGCCTGGCTCGCGCCAGGCTTTTTCTTTTCGTATAAAGGGTTATCCGCGAGGGAGAAATAGAGCGGAGAGATCCAGGCAGCTTTCGTAGCAGTCGGCCGATGGCTTTTGAGCAGCGGGCGCTGGGTTTGGTTTCTGGTGAACCTGAAGTTCACGAACCGCCTCCCGGCGATCGCTCACGGCCGTCTGTTTAGTGCTTTGAATTTCCTGTTCTTCAACTACCGTCTTCAAACTCTACCTCCCTTCTCTGCCCGCGGCAGTTTTCATCACTCGAATGGTCCCCTCGTTAGTGCATGGCATTGACCTTGGCTAGAACCTTTGCCACCAGTTGTTTGGGCAATGGCGAATAGCCTTCCTGCACGGCGATGTTCTGCCCGTCGCCATAGGCCCAGTTGAGCAGCCCAACCAGCGCTGACGTGCGCCGCTGGTCGCGTGCGCTCGGCCGGACATAAAGCCAGGTAAAGCTCGATACCGGATAGGAATCTGCTCCCGGAGCGTCGACCAGGGAAGCAGCCAGTTTGTCCCAGGCCGGCGCTTCCACAGCTGCGCAAGCAGCGGTTATGCTTTCCGCTGTCGCTTTCACGAATTTGCCTGCGGGATTCATCACGCTCGCGTGCGCAATCCCGTTATCGTCTGCATATTGAAGTTCCACGTATCCCAGCGTTCCCGGTGTGCTCTTCACCTTGTCGGCCATATCGGAGCTGCGCTCTGCCGCCTGTCCGATGGGCCATTTAGGCGAGGAGGTGCGTCCAATCTGCTCGCGAAATCTGGCGCTCGCCCGGGATAGAAATTCCGTGAAGATGTAGTTGCTGCCCTTCCCGCCCGGACGATAGACCACGTTGATGGACATGTTGGGCAGGTTGACTCCCGGATTCAGCTTCTTGATCGCAGGATCGTTCCAGTACTTGATATGGCCGAGATAAATGTCTGCCAGCACTTCACCGTCAAAGCGAATTTGCGGATTTCCGGGCAGGTTGTAAATCGGAACAATGCCGACAATGACGACAGGCAATTCAGTCAGATTGCCCATGCGTCGCTCCTCGGCGGAAAGCGGCACTTCTCCGGCGCCAAAATCGCTGACGCCGTGCGCGATCTGAGCGATGCCTTCAACACTCCCCATCGCCACATATTGCAGTTGAACATTCCTGTTGCTCTGGTTGTAGAGGTCCGCCCACCTGCGATAGAGCGGCAGCGGAACGCTCGAACCCGCTCCAACCAGAACTACGCCTTGCGGCTCGGAAGCGAAGAGCGCCGAGCACAAAGTTGTCATGAGAATGATGAAGAGTCCTATACGTCCCAGTCGAATACCGTTCCGTCGCGGTACGCTGGCGTTCCCCAGTCGCGCATCTTCGCGCGCTGACTTGCGCAATACGCCTTGCATGTAAATCCATCTCCTTCTTTTCTTGCAGGAGTGCCATTGCTTCTGGGCTTGGCACTCTGTTGGAGAAAGAATGAATCCGTTCATCCTTCTCCCGGTTACATAACTCTAGGCCACTGAGTGCCCAGGTTGAGTAGTTACTCTGGTAACCAGGGGTTACGTTTGGGGTGCCAATCCGGCGTTCTGCGCTGTGCAACCATTTACATAGTGCTGGACTGATGCCAGAATGTCCCCGCCAGCCCACTGAAACCTATGCCCGAAGCCACTTCTCCTCAAAATCCAGGCGGAAATTCAGAGTTTTCTAATCCGGCGAACGATTCTGGGTTCCCTTCGCAGCAGCCGGTGCGGAAGAACTGGCGACGCGGCTTCTGGGCGTTGATTCTGGTCCAATTCCAAGGCGCGTTCAGCCTTAACGTTCTGCGTTACCTGCTCACATTCATGGTGATGGGGGGGACAATTTCAGAGGCCCGCGGCGACACCCTTGTCTCACTGATCTCATTTCTGTTTTTTCTGCCTCTGGTGCTTTTCAGCATGGCCGGAGGATTTCTTGCCGATCGCTTCAGCAAACGGCAGGTCACCCTGGCGACCAAGGTGATTGAGATTGGCGCCATGGTGCTGGCAATCTTTGCCCTGTCCTCAACGCAGCAACAATACCTGGGAGAAGTTGTTGACCTGTGGCAGCGGCCAGGATTGCTGCTCACGCATTTTCCGCTTCCGCTGATTGTCCTCTTTGTTGCGGCCACACAGGCGGCGTTGTTCGGCCCGTCAAAATATGGATTGCTGCCTGAACTTCTGCCGGAGAAATGGCTCTCCTGGGGCAATGGCGTGATCGAACTTGGGACCTTCTTGGCCATCATCTCCGGCGCCATGGCAGCGGGATGGCTGTCACAGAATTTTCTCGGCCGGGAATGGAAAGTAGCAGTGCTGCTCGCCGGCTTTTCCGGACTTGGGTTGCTCTGCGGATTTCTGATCGTCAAGGTACCGGCTGCAGCTCCGCAGGCCAGATTCCGGCCGAACTTTGTTGCCGGTCTGTGGGAGCAAATCCAACTCATGCGGCCAGACCGCACGCTCTGGCTCTCTGTCATCGGTAACACCTATTTCTGGTTTCTCGGCACACTGTTCTTCCAGACGGTGGTTGTTTATGGCAAGAAGACGCTTCATCTTGACCCCTCCAACATTGCTTTGCTCGATGCAGCGCTCGCGCTCGGTATCGGCGTCGGCAGTCTATGGGCAGGTTATCTCTCCGGCAACAAGATCGAATACGGCCTGATGCCTCTGGGCGCCTTCGGTATGACGATCATGGCAGCGGTTGTCGGCATTGTGCCGCATTCGTTCCTGCCGGCTGCCTTGGCTCTGGGCGGGCTGGGAATTTTTGGCGGCTTCTTCGCTGTGCCCGTGAACGCCTTGATCCAGCATCGTCCGCCGGCCGATAAGAAGGGCGGCGTGATCGCTGCTGCCAACCTGCTCTCATTTGTCGCAGGCGTTGGCGCGTCGGGCGCGTACTTCGTTTTCACCCGCTTCGGCCATCTGGATCCGCACGGCGTCTTCCTGGCGGGCGCCGTCATTACGCTGGCGGGAACCATCTACGTCCTCTATTTACTGCCGGACTGGTTCCTGCGCCTGCTTCTCTTGTTCCTTACCCACACGATTTACCGCATCAAGATTTTGGGCCGCGACAACATTCCCGAAAAAGGCGGGGCTCTTTTCGTTTCCAACCACATGTCGTTTGTCGACGTGCTGTTGCTGCTCGCTTCCACTGACCGGCCTATCCGCTTCCTGATGTATCAGGGAATCTATGAGAGACCGGTCATCAAGCCGTTCGCGAGGATGATGAAGGCCATTCCAATCTCCTCCGAATTGCGGCCGCGTGACATGATTCGCTCTCTCCGCGCCGCCAGCGACGCCATTCGTGACGGTGAGATCGTCTGCATCTTTGCCGAAGGCCAGATCACGCGCACCGGCCAGCTGCTCCCTTTCCGCCGCGGCATGGAGCGCATCATCAAAGGCATTGACGCCCCGGTTGTACCGGTCAACCTGCATGGTGTGTGGGGCAGCATTTTCAGCTTTGAGCGCAACCGGTTCTTGTGGAAGGTCCCGCGGCGCGTGCCCTATCCGGTAACGGTGAGCTTCGGCGCATGGCTTCCTTCCACCTGTGGGCCCATGGAAGTCCGCCAGGCCGTTCAGGATTTGCAGAGCGCGGCCTTTGCTGAAGACCGAAATCCAAAACATACGCTGGACCGCGCTTTCGTCCGCAGCTCGCGACGCTACTTCTGGCGCTTCGCCATGGCCGATGCGCGTGTTCCCAAACTAGGCTTTGGGGGCGCACTGGTAAAAACCATTTTTGTGGCCCGGCGCCTGAAACCGTTGTGGAAAGACCAGGAGATGGTTGGAATTCTGCTGCCGCCATCCGTTGGCGGAGCGCTCGTGAACTATGGCGCGATGTTGCTGGGCCATGTTCCCGTCAACCTCAATTACACCGCCAACAATGAGGTGATTGCTTCCTGCGGCCAGCAATGCAATCTCGAGACCACGGTTACCTCAAAAGCATTCCTGGAGCGTTTCCCCAAGATTGAAATTCCCGGACGCACCTTGCTGCTGGAAGATATCCTCGAGAAACCACGGCTGGGAGAGAAGCTGCTGGCGTTGCTCTTCGCTTGGACGCTGCCCTACCGTCTGCTCAAGTTCGCCCTGGGAGCAAAACCTGGCCGTGATGAAGATCTGGGCACGGTGATTTTTTCCAGTGGCAGCACCGGCGATCCCAAGGGCGTGATGCTCACGCACCACAACATTCTCGCCAATATCCGCCAGGTCACCCAGGTATTCATGCTCGGCGGAAATGACAAGGTGCTCGGCATTCTTCCCTTCTTCCATTCTTTTGGTTTCACCGTAGGTTTGTGGCTTCCGGCCGTGCATGGGATCGGCGTCGTATTCCATCCCAACCCGCTCGATGCCACTTCCATCAGTGATCTGGTCTCCAAATACAGCGTGACCTTCCTGATCGCGACGCCCACATTTCTTCAGGCTTATATGCGGCGCTGTTCCCCCGAGCACTTTGGCAGTCTGCAATACGTACTGGTAGGAGCCGAGAAGCTTCCCGAGCGGACCGCACTTCAATTTGAGGATATTTTCGGTATTCGTCCGCTTGAAGGCTATGGCTGCACTGAATGTGCGCCGGTTGTCGCCGTGAACGGACGCGACTTTCGCGCACCCGGATTCCGCCAGGTGGCGGCTCGACGTGGCACTATCGGTCATCCCTTGCCTGGCGTGAGCGTTCGCATTGTCGATCCGGACACCCAGGAAATCCTGCCGTTGAAAAAACCGGGAATGCTGCTGGTAAAAGGCCCCAATGTAATGAAAGGCTATCTTGGCCGTCCGGAAAAAACCGCAGAGGTGCTCAAGGACGGCTGGTATACGACAGGCGACATCGCCACCATGGAGGAAGACGGCTTTCTCACCATCACCGACCGCCTCAGCCGCTTCAGCAAGATTGGAGGCGAGATGGTCCCCCACATCAAGATTGAAGAAAAGCTGAATGAACTGGCCGGCACTACGGAGCAGGCGTTTTCTGTTTCGTCCGTCCCGGATGAAAAGAAGGGCGAGCGGATCGTCGTCTTGCACACGCTATCGGAAGAAGATCTCGCGCCCGTCCTGGCCAAACTGGCCGAATCCGATCTCCCGGCGCTATGGAAACCCCGGAAAGATCAATTCTTTCATGTGGATGCCCTGCCTTATTTAGGCACGGGAAAATTGGATTTGCGAACCTTAAAAACGATGGCTGCTGAGCTATCATCTTAAAATCAAACGATATGTAAATACCGAAATAGGAACTTATGATTCAATATCTAGACGGTATTTATGATTAAATATTCATTTTTCCTTAACAATCTTCTGTATGTCTGTTGCCGTGTGCACTAGAATCCTCGACAACCCCCCAGAGAACCACAAAAACCCCCAGTGAACGGGGAGCCGGGCACTTTTTAAAGGCTCTAGAAGACCATTTCCAATTCAAGGAGATAGCCAATTGAGAGTCTTACCCAAACTATGTTTTCTGGTGCTGGCGGGCGGCGTGGCGCTGGCACAGTCAGGTGGGAGCGGAGTCGGGCAAGCATCTACTTCGTCCATCTCTGACGAGCTGAAAGCCCTGCACGAAGCCGTTACGGCCCAACAGCAACAAATCGCTCAGCAGCAACAGCAGATCCAGAATCTGCAACAGCAGTTGCAGGTGAAAACCTCCGGCACTCCCCACGTAGCCGATGCTGCTCTACACACGTCACCGGCTCCCGCTGCAGCAACCACGGTGCAGGAGACGGAAAAACCCAAGGAATCGCCGCTCTCCTTCCGCATCGGCGGCACCGAATTTACTCCCGGCGGATTCGTGGATTTTGAGAACGTGTTCCGCTCCACGAACACCGCCAACAACATCGCCACCAACTTTGGCCTTATTCCGTTCAGCAATACGGTCCAGGGACATCTGACAGAATATCGCGCTACCGGCCAGTATTCGCGTTTCAACCTGAAGATTGCGGGCAAGTACGGCGCCAACAACGTGACCGGCTACATTGAAGGCGACTTCAACGGCAACGACGCCGCCAATGTCTTCGTTACGTCGAACCCGCATACCACCCGCCTGCGTTTGTACTGGCTGAACCTGCGGCGCGGCAACTGGGAATTCCTGGCCGGACAGAGCTGGGGCATGCAGACACCCAATCGTACTGGGCTGTCGCCGGCGCCGTCCGACTTGGCAGTCACTCTCAATGAGGACGCCAACATCAATGTTGGCATTCCTTATACGCGCGCGGGGTTATTCCGGACGGTCTACCATTTCAGCGATCACTTCCAGTGGGGCGCCGAGATACAGAATCCTGACCAGTTTGTCGCCGCTGGAGCGGTGATTTTCCCGTTTGCGTTTAATGCACAGCTGGGAACGCAGTTTGACGCGGCCAATCAAACCGGCGCGCCGAATGCCTTCCCTGACGTGCATACGAAATTCGCCTGGGATGGCGACTCGGGCGGGAAGCACTACCATTGGGAAGCTGGCGGATTCCTGACGTCGGCCAAAATCACCGTTTTGCCGACCGTTTTGGGAGCAAATTTTGACCACAACACCAAGATCGGAGGGACCTTCCACAGCGCGTTTAATTTCGAACTCGCCAAAGGCTTCCGCATTCTAGCCAACGGCATGTGGGGCACCGGCGCTGGACGCTACATGATTGGTCTCGGGCCGCAGGCAGTTGTGGGTCTTGCTAATGCCAGCGGGGCTACTTGTACGGGGGGAACCGGTTGCACCGCCACGGTATCCATGGTCCACTCCGGTGCACTCACTATCGGATCGGAAATCCAGGCCGGCAAGAAGAGCCAGTTCGGCTTCTATTACGGCGGGAATTATTTCCAGCGAAACGCGTTTCTTGACATAACCAACCCGGTTCCCGGACGCATGGCCGGCTTCGGCGGCCTGAACTCACCCAACAGCGCCAACCGTGCGATCCAGGAAGGAACAATCGACTGGACCCAGACCTTCTGGAGAAACCCGCAGTACGGCGCTGTTCTGCTGGTCACCCAGGGTTCCTACGTAACGCGTTCGCCGTGGTTCGTTCCGCCAGGGGCACCCAAGAACGCTCACCTCACCATGGTTTTCGTCAGCTTGAGATACGCGTTGCCGTAAAGCGCCTCAGCTAACTTCAACAAAAGCGCCGGGCCCGCCTGGCGCTTTTTTCTCATACTCGGGCTTCACACCACCCGAGTACTCCGCTTGTGGCCACAACGTCATAGGCCTGATGCTGCTCCGGCCCGGTCACGCGATCCACGACGTAAAATGAGTTGTGGCCCCAACATCCCTGCTTCGCGCTGCGTGTCTTCTATTTTGGCTGACGCCAGTCGGCATGGCAGTGGCCCAGAAACCGCCATCCCAGCATGCTCGTGTTGAGCTGCTTGCAGCGCAGGAATCAGTCAAACCAGGTTCCGTCTTGATGGTGGGAGTTCACTTTGTTCTGGAACCAGGCTGGCATATTTACTGGATTAACCCGGGCGATTCCGGACAGCCTCCGGTCATCCAGTGGCAGCTTCCGCCGGGTTTTAGCGCCGGTGAAATTCAGTGGCCACGCCCGCAACGAATGCAGCCCACGCCGGAGTTGGCTGATTTCGGATACCACGATGCAATTCTGCTGCCGGTAGAACTTCACGTACCGGCATCGGCCAGGATGGGCGACTCGATCGCTGTGGCTGCCGATGCAAAGTGGCTGGTGTGCCGCGAAGTCTGCATTCCCGAACGCGGCCAACTCCGCCTCGCTGTGCCGGTGGCCGCTACGGCAAAAGAAAATCCTCAGTCGGCGCTACTCTTTGTCCGGACCAGAAAGCTTTTGCCCCGGCCGATGCCGCGCAGCTGGAAAGTGAGCGCAAGGTCCGAAAAGGATGATTTCGTGCTGTCAGTGCAAGCCGGCAAGCAAATCAGCAAAGCGGAATTCTTTCCTATCGAGCCAGATCAGATCGACAATCCCGCGCCGCAGAAAGTTCAACCGCTGGCCACCGGGGCGAGGATCACGCTCAAGAAATCTGACCTGCTGACAAAGCCGATTCCCGTACTCCGCGGCGTACTGGCTCTCTCGGGCGGTCCGGCTTACAAGATTGAAGCGCCCGTCCACCAGCCGATACAATGATGCCGGGAGAAAAGCATTAAGGAGGCGTGATGAAGAGCCTGCGTCGTTCTATTTTGCGACTCGTTGTTCTGGCAGCACTGGTGGTATCGGCGTTTGCCGTCAAAATCGGAGATCCCGCCCCGGGATTTACTGCCGTGGATAGCAATGGCAAGCAACAGAGCCTGGCTAACTACAAAGGTAAGTTCGTCGTCCTGGAATGGCACAACCAGGGGTGTCCTTACACCCGTAAGCATTATGAAAGCGGCAACATGCAGCGCCTGCAAAAAGAGTGGACCGCCAAGGGTGTGATCTGGCTCACGGTGATTTCTTCCGCTCCGGGCACGCAGGGCTTTGTTACTCCGTCGCAGGAAAATGAATATCTGAAGACCATGAAGGCGGAGCCAACAGCCGTCCTCATGGATCCGGGCGGATCTCTGGGGCATCTTTACAGCGCCAAGACCACGCCGCACATGTTCATCATCGATCCCAGCGGGACTTTGATTTACAACGGCGCTATTGACGATCATCCGACCAGCGACCAGGGTGATATTCCGAACTCGAAGAACTATGTCTCGCTTGCTCTGACCGAGGCGATGAGCGGCAAACCCGTGGCTGATCCTGCCACGCGTCCTTACGGCTGCTCCGTCAAGTACAAGGACTGAGGCCGCGCGACTTCAATGCGTTTGCCCCCATATCTGGCCGAAGCTGTTCAAGCGGAAATCGGCCTGGTTGAGGGCCGTCGGCTGGCCCAGGCTGCCGCGCAGATTTCCCAGCGCTATCAGGCCGGAGAGTTTTCTTCTCCAGTCATCACCAATGACGTGCAGCGTGCCGCATACCTGGCTGTACGCCTGCCTGCTACTTACGCCGTGAACGAACGTGTATTCTCTGAAATCCATTCGCGCTCTCCGGAAGCTGTGATCACCAGCATGCTCGATCTCGGCGCAGGGCCGGGCACCGCGCTCTTTGCGGCCGGTGAAAGCTTCCCGGCTCTCCAACGCTCCACACTGCTTGAGGCCGACGACGGCTGGCTTTCTCTGGGAAAGAAACTGGCTGCCGGAAGTCCGCTTGCGTCCGTGCGGCAGGCGCATTGGCTCAAGCGGGATCTCCGCTCCGGCTTTTCTTGCGATACGCATGATCTGGTCGTGCTTTCTTATGTCCTGGGTGAACTTAATCAAGCTGCGGCGGAAGCTGTTGTCCGTAAGGCATGGTCATGTGCGGGGAAATTTCTTGTTCTGATCGAGCCTGGTACTCCACGCGCATTTGCTGGAATCAATGCCGCGCGCTCCGTTCTGATCGCCGGTGGCGCCGAGATCCTGGCGCCGTGCCCGCACAAAAATATCTGTCCCATGTCCGCCGCCGGCGACTGGTGCCACTTCGCTCAGCGCATTGAGCGCACCTCGCAGCATCGGCAACTTAAGGGTGGCGCCTTGGGCCATGAGGACGAGAAGTTTTCTTACATCATCGCCGGCCCTGAACTCCCGGCGTCGACTTTTGCGCGCATCCTTCGCCATCCCGGCAAACGAAGCGGGCATGTCCAGCTCGAACTGTGTACCCCCGAAGGACGCAAAGAACAGGCAACGATTACGCGTTCGCAAAAGCAGGCTTACCGGCTGGCCCGCAAGGCGGCATGGGGCGGTACGTGGAACGATGGCGCAGGAAATGATTCCGATTAAAAAGAAATTGGCAATTTCTTTCCCCGCAATTCCCTTCCTGACATCATAATTTCCGGGTCGTCGACACCCATGCCTAGCGCTATCATCTCCATCTTCGCCAAGCCGCCGGAGCCGGGAGAGGCCAATCCTGGCTTGATTCCTCAACTTGGTCCTGAGCGAGCGGCGCAACTGGCCGAGGCATTTCTGGAAGACACGGTAGCAACGGTGCGCACGCTGGCGTGGGCCGAATGCATCATCGCAGCAGCCACACGCTTTGAGCGGCCGTACTTCAAGCCGGCTGAGGTTTGGTTGCAGTCTGAAGGTGACCTGGGCGAGCGCCTGGAAAAGATACTCCGGCTGGCACTGAAGCGCCGTGAAATTGTCCTGGCCATCGGCGACGATACGCCCAATCTTCCCGCCGCATACCTTGATAACGCACGCAAAGCCCTCGACACCGCGGATGCAGTGCTTGGTCCTTCACTCGAGGGCGGCTTTTACCTGATCGGGCTGAAAGATTGCCCCGTCGGACTGCTCGCCGAGATCCAATGGAGCCACTCCACAACGCTCGCTGCCACCACAGCCAAGCTGGATCAGTTCGGCATGAAGACTGTTCTGATCAACCCATGGTATGACGTAAACGGCCATGATGATCTCGAGCGTCTTCGCCGCCAGTTGGTGGGCGATCCTGCGGCTGCGCCGAAAACAGCGGCATTACTACAGCGGTTTTCGGCAGAGAGCAATCGCCCCGAGTGATTGCAAATTTACGATTTTCAGTTTTTGGCGATTCTGGCGGTGTCGGCGATACCGCGCCGCGTCGTCAAGTACGTGGCGAAGCTACCCAGCCAATGTCCACCTTCATAGTGCTCCCCGGTTACAGCAGCGAGCCCGGCGGTGCGGTGGTCGGCGGCGCATCTTGTCAGCGCAGCAAGCCTGGAATCACTCTGCGGAAGCCCGGATGCAATTCCTTCCAGCATCCACGCCCGGCTCAGATTCAGACCGTCTATGTGCGCGAGCTTGGGATCGGATGGATCGGCGGACTTCTCCGGTCGCAACCAGTCGCCTGACCCGGTGTTGGAGATTTGGGGCAGAGACTTTTTGAGCCACGCAGCAAACTCCTGTGGCGGAAGCACCCGGCGCATCACATCCGCTTCGGCCAGACACGGAGAGAGAAAATCTTCGCCTGACGGTTCATAGGCAAGCGGACATCCCTTGTCGGCCGAGTAAAAGTCGCGCGCCTTTCCCAGCATGAGATCCAGGAACGGCTGGTTCCCGGTGCTTCGCGCATAATCGATTGCCAGCCCCAGGGCAAAGGCTGTTTGGCTGTGCTCTCCGGAACGCACCGGATGAGAAAGCTTCGGCAGCCAGGTTTGCAACCGGTCGACAGCCGCTAGTTCCAAGGGCTGCAGGTTTGCCGCCAACTCTCCTGCCATCGGGTCAGTCTTTTTCCATTCACGCAGCTCGGCCACGAGTTGGAGAAGCCACGCCAACCCGTAGGGCCGCTCAAAGCTTGTGCGGCCCTCGGCTCGAATATAGGCGGCTTCCTGCAACAGATTCTCTTTGCTTAGGCTCTGTTGCAGCGCCGCGCGCGCCTCCGGCGTGAACCTGGCATCGGGAAAGGTCCGGGCGAGCCGGGCCAGCAGCCAGTGTCCATGCACTGACGAGTGCCAGTCATAGCAGCCGTAGAAAGCCGGCGTAAGCTTGCGCGGCGGGGCAACGTCCGCATCGCTGTTCAGCGAGTGCGTCAGCTTGTTGGGATATTCCTTGTGCACGCAGGCCAGCGCCAGCCGGCCGAAACGCTCGCCAGCTTCTATGTCGAGAGCGGGTGATTGCCGCGTCGATGGCTTGGATGGCAGCTTGGGAGCCTGGCCGCTAAGACAGGTCGAAGCAATCGATAGTACGAGCGTTAAAGACAGGACCGGTTTTTGCATGACCGCACAATGTAGCACGGACCAATGCGTGAAACGGTCTCAATCAGACAGAGTCTTCAACCCGAGCAGAGGGATGATGGCCCACGCATGCCGTACATGGGCCCTATAAGCCGATTGAAAACCTCTAGTGTTGCACGACGCAGCTTCCTGGATCTTTAATGTCCTCCGGATGGTCTTGCCATTCCTGGCTTCCACATATCCGGGTTGGACGCGGCCTGGGCGTAATCGAACTTTGCAAGGCCGATGCATTCCCTTCGGCTGGTTCTGCCAGGAAGCTGTGAATCTGCCCAGCGTCATCGAGATAACGACCCACGATCATTCCTCTTTCATTGATCTTGGAAGGAGCAGTCACAAGGGCACCCGGAAAATCCACGGTAAGGAAATTTCCTTTGGTCCGGAGAAATCCGTGCTGAACAAAGTTATCATCCAAAGCCGACCCAATCAGGTCGCCATGATTGTTGAGTCCGGTCGCGCCGGTCTGCTGCTCGCCCGGGACGTCAACCTGCTGCAAGACCCCATCGCGAAAAATGAAGCCATGCAGATTGAAATCGACGTCGGAAAACTCGCCTACTGCCTGGCTGCGGTTGTTGATACCGAACGCCTGCGTTGTCGGAACAAATGGCGCCGGGCTGAAGTCAAGGCTGGTAAAACCATCCCGGGTGAAAATATATCCGTGGATTGCCGGATCGGACGTGTTATAGATACCTGCTATTTCTCCGCGATCATTGATATCGGCCGCAAAGTTAAAGGTTACATTGGAACCAGGAAAATCAATCGTCGTAAAGTTGCCGTCGCTAAATAGGAACCCATGCCGTTTTCTATTTGCGTCTGCGTAACTGCCCACGATGTCACCGCGATTGTTGATTCCCTCCCCCAGCGTGGCCGTTGCGCCGGGGAAATCAACTGCGAGAAATGTGCCGTCGGCGCTGAGAATATACGCGTGTTGCGCACCCGCAGCGTCACGAAACGCGCCTACCGTATCTCCGGCATCATTGATGCCGCCGACGATGGTTTGTGTTTGGCCGGCCAGGTCGATATTCCTGTAACTAAGCGATGCCGGCGTGGGAATCTGGCCCATCGCAAATAAAGGTATTGACAAGCAGACAACAGCCAGTAGGCAAACCCAGGTTATTCTGGACATAGAAGTAATCCTTTCTTCATCCAATAGCTAGACATAGCTTGGGGTAGTAAATTCCAGAAAAGTATATAGACAGATTGAATGTGTTGTAATTTGTTTTGTTTAGATAGGTATAGTTTGATAGCAAACCAACTTTAGGCTGAGTTGAGCCAAAAGCTGACGGGGCTAGGCACAGTTTTTACGCAGGGTTGTTACGAAGAATCAGCCGCAGCGGCCATGCGGAGCCGTTGGGGGCCTTGGAAAGACCTCTGTCCGCGCATCCAAAAAATTCGCAAAGGAATCGACAACCCTTAAGCGACTCACCTGCAAGGCTGTCGATCCTTTGCGCGATAACTACTTCCTTACTTCCAGTCTTCTTTTTAGTTTGCTGCACCCACGATTTCAACGCTGATTGTCTTGATCCTGGTCATGGTCGCGGTCGAAATTGAACATATCGAACAGGTCGCCGATGGCCGGCATATTGCGCGGCACATAGGTATGATCCCCGTCCATTTTCGGATTAGGCAGATTATCGCGGCTGCGGTCGCTGAGCGTTGTATGAAGCATCCAGTTCCGTTCAACGAATTTCACGAAAGAGGAGTGCTCGTTATAGGTGTGGCTGATATGTCCGCCGGTGGAAAAGGGCGAAACCGCGACGATAGGAATGCGCGGACCGGTTCCGAAGAAATCCACCCACTGGATGAAACCGGAGTCGTAGAAGCCGCCGCCTTCGTCCACGGTGACGAAGATCGCTGTCTCGGCCCATTGCTCCTTGTTGCTCTTCGCGAGTTCAATGATGTTCCTCGTGAAAGCTTCAAAGAGGCCCCATTTGGAGGAGGCCGGATGGCCATCCAGCAGACCGTCAGGTTTCACATAAGAGACGGCGGGAAGCGTGCCGTTGGTGAGATCGGTGAAAAGATCAGTCACATCCCGCATGTGATCTGCGACCATGCTGGGATAGCTGGCTTCATATTCAAACGGATTGCAGATATTGCAAAAGGCATCGAGCGGCGTGCCTGTTCCCGACGCATTAAACCCGTTGCCGTAATACTTCCATGGGATGTTGTGAGCGCTGAGCACGTCGCCGATGCTCCGCTGCGTGGTCGGCGGGACGATGAGGCCGCCCTGAGGCAATCCTTTTGGCGTAAAGGCAGGGTTGACGTTGACCGCCTGCCAGAACTGTCCCGGTCCGCACTTGGGATCCAGTGCGTAGGGCAACTTGCTCAGATAATCCCTGATTGCAGCGATGCCCGGCTGGCTTGGATCGGAGCAGTTGAACCACTGCGCCCGCAGCGTGTATTGGTTGAGAGTTCCAGCCTTGGGATCGGGATTGTAGATGCGGTTTGCAGGCGGGGTCGCGGGGTTGCCGTTGCCATCGCTGAAGAACACCTGATCGGCGAAGCCCAGCGGCTGGCTGTCCGGACCCGTGCCGCCCATGACCGGCTGGTGATAGTTGTCGCTGATCGTGTACTGGTCGGCGAGCGACTTGAATAAAGGAGCATCGCCGTTCTGCATGTTGAAGAATTCCATGGTCTGGCTGGTGTCACGGGGTGTGCCGCCCGGAGGCGTGTTGTACGTGGTGTCAATCGCAGACTGCAGATCGTGCAGACAGCCGGTTGGGTTGTTTCTCGAGACGTGCTCCGCGTCAATCGCGCAATCCACCTGCTGAGTCATCTGGAAATATTGATGAACGGTGTCGCCGGCATAGGCGTCAAAGGGCATGGTTGGGCCGGTCAACTGGAATGGACCCGGCGGTAGATTGTTGAAATTGGTAATCCGCGTATCCGGACCCAGCGTGACGCTCAAGCCCGTGCCGCCCGTACCCAGCAGGAATTCATCCGCGGGCGCCAAGCCAGGATCCACTACGCCTGCGTTAGGCGGGTTGTGAACTCCCTCCAGATCAGGCGCCGGCAGCACAGTGTAGAGCTGCTTTTGTGCCAGATCGGCACTCATGAAGAATTTGCCGCCATTCGGTGGCGCAACGAGCTGGAATTGGTGGGCCTTGGCGAAGTTCGGGCCCGGCGTACCGTCAGCATTAATAATGCGCTCGGAAAGAAGGTTCAACACTCTCTCATCCCTGTTTCTTGGCTCGTAGGTGGCGAAGAGATGATCGAAGCTGCGATTTTCGCCCACGATGATGATCACGTGCTTGATGGGCGAAGCGGTGGGGATTCTGTCGACGGCTTTGTCCGGATCGGTTTGCGCCTGGGCTACCGCCCCAGAACCAACAACCAAGGTGACAAACATCGATGCGCAAAACAACATTCTTGTTAAGTATTTGCTTGTAACACTGCGATGCATGCATCCTCCTAAGCTGAACCAACCTGTGAAGTCTAGTTAGGGCCATTGCAGCTTTCGTTGCGAGATCATCAAGATTGAATGAAAGTTTGATTACGTCTGTGGATAAATGGACGGCCCTGCCGTAATGAATTCCCCGGCTTGAATTTCTACGCGAAGTATTTATCTCCGCCGCGGCCTTGCGAAGATGAGCCCGTGTAGGATTCGAACTTGAGGCGTCCTGGCGGCGTTTGAGCCGCCAGCCGAAATCCCGAGCGTAGCGAGGGACCCCCACCCTCAAACGCACTAATCTCTTTCGGGTGGGCCCGTGTAGGATTCGAGCCTACGGCCAACAGATTACGAGTCTGAAACGCGCTGTCATTGTCGGGGCGTAGGCGATGAAGAAGTGAACGTAAAATTCACCCCTCTCGGGGCATGTTGATTCTCGATTTCTCCTGCCGTAAGCTGTTTGCCTGAATATGACTCCGGGAGACCTGAAAATCCTAGAAGAACGCGTTCAAGATACCGTTCGGATTGTCTCGTTTTCCGGCAGGCTGATCCAGGGAGAAGGTGCTCAGCTGTTTTCGAAGCGCATGCACGAACTCCTCACTAATGCTTCTGGTTTGTCCAAGCTGGTGCTGGACTTGCAGAATGTTCAGACATTCGATAGTGATGGGGTTGGCGAAATGCTTTCCGTTTTTTCATACGGCCGCAAACTTGGCGTGGTCGTGGTGCTACTAACAAAACCTGATTCAAAGCTCGTGGGGATTCTGGATTTCACTAAGCTCTACAATGTGTTTCCAGTGGCATACAGCCTTGAATCTGCCTTGGCGATATGACTACGCGACACACATGCCCTAAATTGAATTCAGTGGTGGGCCCAACGCCACTAATCTCTTCTGGTGGGCCCGGTAGGATTCGAACTTGAGGCGCCTTGGCGGCGTTTGAGCCGCCAGCCGAAATCCCGAGCGAAGCGAGGGACCCCTACCCTCAACGCCACTAATCTCTTCTGGTGGGCCCGGTAGGATTCGAACCTACAACCAACAGATTATGAGTCTGCTGCTCTAACCGTTGAGCTACAGGCCCCGCGTTCCAGTGTCGCACAGCCGTTGCGGCGTTGCCAATTCTTGTATTGTCTTCAGAGGGCTCGAGATGAGGTTTGGCCATTGCTAACTACTAATGGCTAATTGCCTTTTCACTTCCGCATCTCCTTCAGATCGATCCCCAGTTGCTGGCACTTCTTGTACAGATGGCTGCGTTCCAGGCCCAGCGCCTTGGCCGTATTGGTGACGTTTTGATGGTGGCGCTTGAACTCTTCCTGGATCATCTGCCGCTCCAGTTGTTCCACTCGTTCTGCCAGGGTGCCCATGCCCGGGACCAAAGCTCCCGCTTCCCCGCCAGAAGACGCGGGCAGGGCCGCCTGCACCGTCGATGCGGATACGCGGTTGTCTTCTGCGAACAACAAAAGACGTTCTACAACGTTGCGCAGCTCGCGGATATTCCCCGGCCAGGAGTGTCGTTCGAGAGCGGCGATCGCATCCGGTTCAAAGATAGTCGCTTTCCAGCCATTCTGTTTGGCGATCTGTGCGGCAAAATGCTCCACCAGCGCCGGTATGTCTTGGGTCCGCTCCCGCAGCGGCGGCAGCGAAATGGGAAATACAAAGATGCGATGAAAGAGGTCCTGGCGGAACGAACCCTGCTTTACCTGCTCCTCCAGCTTGCGATGCGTTGCCACCACCACGCGGACGTTGACTTTGATCGGCTTGTCACCGCCGATGCGCTCCACCTCGCCCTGCTCCAGCACGCGCAGCAGCTTGGCCTGCATCGCCAGCGGCATGTCGCCGATCTCGTCAAGAAACAGCGTGCCGTCATTCGCCTGTTCGAATTTTCCGGTGTGCCGTGACGCCGCACCCGTGAACGAGCCTTTCTCATGGCCAAACAATTCCGATTCAATCAACTCCGCCGGCACGGCAGCGCAATTCAGCGTCACGTACGGGCCATCGTGGCGGCTGCTCTTTTCATGGATCGCTCGCGCAATCAACTCCTTGCCTGTACCGGTCTCGCCCAGGATGCAGACGCGGGTTTCGCTGGCAGCCACGCGCTCCACCTGCGCCAGGAGCTTGCGCATTTTCTCGCCGGTAAAGATGATCTCCCCTCCGCCAAGCCGCTCACGAAGCTGCCGGTTCTCCTGCTTGAGCCGGTCGGTTTGCAGGGCGTTGCGCACGGTAAGCAGCAGCTTGTCGGTGGACAGAGGCTTTTCCAGAAAGTCGAGCGCTCCCAGCCGGGTGGCCTTTACCGCCATTTCGATGTGCGCCTGGCCTGACATCATCACCACCGGAGTAGTCACGCCCGCGGTCTTGATCTGTTCCAGCAGCGTGAGCCCGTTCATCTGCGGCATGACCACGTCAGAAAAGATCAGATCAAACGGTTCGTTCTTGGCGATCTCCAGCGCCTTGAGCGGATTGTCGCAAACCGTGGCTTCGTGTCCTGCCAGGCGGAAGGCGCGCGCCAGCGAGGCCAGCGTGTTGGCATCGTCGTCGATAATCAGGAGATGTGCTTTCATAAAGAAGCAACTAGCAAATGGCAATTAGCAACTGCTAAAAGATTTGGCTAGTTGCCAATTGCTAGTTGCTAATCGCTTTTTAAATCGTTGTGAATTTCGGACCATCGTTCCCGTTCCCAGATTCTACAGCGGTTACAGCGGAATACACCGGCAGCTCCACATGGAACGTTGTCCCCTGATCTTTCCTGCTGCTGACGCTGATGTGGCCGTGATGGTCGCTCACCACGGATTGCGCGATCGCCAACCCCAGTCCGGTGCCGTGCTGTTTGGTCGTGTAATAAGGCGTGAACAGACGATCGCACTCCTCCGGCGTCAGTCCTGCTCCGGTATCCGTGAGTTCAAACACGGCGAACTTCTCGTTCATGTAAGTCCGAAACGTAAGCGTGCCGCCTTGGGGCATGGCATCAATGGCATTGAGGACAAGATTTTCCACCACGCGGCGCAGAAGCACCGGATCGCCGCTTACCTGGGGAACATCGCCGAGCTGCAACTCTGTACCGATGCGCGCGGGGTCACGGTTCAGCTGCCCCTGAAAGAGCTGGGCAACGCTGCGCACCATCTCATTCAGGTCAACGGCCTGAATCTGCGGCGCCGGCATCTTGGAAAAATCACTGAAGCGGCCGATGATCGTCTTGAGATTGGCAATCTCCGCCAGCAATGTGCTGGTGCTCTCGCGGAAGACCTCGTCGAATTGCTCCGGCGTATTCTCCCGCGCACGCAGCAGGTTTTCCACCGTTAGCTGCAGCGGGAATAACGGATTTTTGAGCTCGTGCGCCAGGCGTCGCGCCAGCTCGCGCCACGCGGCCACACGTTCGCTCTGCACCAGACGTTCCCGCTGGCCGATGAGCTCCTGCGTCATCTGATTGAACGCCACAGCGAGCCTTCCGATCTCGTCTTTGCCTGAGGTTTCAACCCGCACATCCCAATTGCCCTGGCCGATTTCGCCCGCTGCCTCCGCCAGCTTTCTGATCGGACGGCTCACCCGCGCCGTCACCACTCCGCTGACAATCACGCCGATGAAAACGGCCACCCCGGCGATCACCAGGCTGATATTGCGTATGCGCTTCTCCAGCAGCAGTTCCTGTTCCAGAGAGTTGCCGACCAACAGCACCGCCGGAACGCGGTCCGAATATCCCGGCAGCGGGATGGCGTGAAGAATCTCCTCCTGCAAATCTGCCCCTTTGTCGATGGTAGCTGCGGCTTCGCTCCGCTGAGCCAGCACTTTCTGAATCAGCTCCATGGCTTTGGGCGACGAGAGATCTTCTTTGGCAGGACCCATCAGTTCGCCCGCTCCCTGCTCGGGCGCGCTGTAGATCGAGACACGCAGCCCCTCGGGTGGGGAGATCGCCTGCAACACAGCGTCCAGCTTGCGGCCGCCGATCAGGTAAAAGTTCAGCCCATGAATGCGCACTGCCCGCAGGCAGAGCATCGCCAGCACCGAACCCTGTTGTGTCTCCACGTGCTTAAGAAATGCCCGGTCCGGCATTGGTCCCGGGCGATCGAGAAACCAGCGCTGCTTGTAGCCGAATCGCGCCGGCCAATGCGCCGAAGAAATAATGGCGCCATCCGGCGCTATCAGGTCGAGAAAATCCAGCCGCTGCGTGGCCGCATAGGTCGCTGCCTCATTTACGTAGTTCGCATATTCGGCGCCGTTGGCCAGCTCGGATGTCGTGCGCAGCATCTGGTCCGACCCGGCAGTCGTTTCCACACCGCGTATGATTTCATCGCCTTCATGTTCAAATTCGCGGCGAAACTGGCTTACCAGAGTAGCAGTGCGTTCCTCTTCAACCTGGCGAAAAGCTTCATGCGCACGGGTTTCAATCAGCCACGCCGCCGCGCCGACACTGGCGGTGATGCTGATTGTGACCAGAAGAAGCAGCTTGGTCTTGAGTGACACCTATCGCGCTCCCTCCACCCAGAGTTGATCCAGCTGCCACTCGCCGGTCGGCAGTTGCTGCCAGTTGTGCACAGTATTGTTCAGCCAGACAGCTTGCGGCAGATGAGCCACGGGAATCACGCGATGATTCTCCAGCAACTTGCGCTCATCCTCAAACAGGTCTTCTGGACGTGTTGCACCCAGGATCGCCGGAACGTTATCGCCCAACCCCAGGTCTTCAGCGCGCTGTGCGAGCGCCACAGATGGCTCCACTGACTCCAGGGGCAAACGCAACAGCACCGCGTCCGCGTTGATGGAAGCCCTTGCGGTCTTGCTGTTGACGTGCGCTTCGCCGTACGGCTGAACAACAATGCCGGCTTCGCGGGCATCCACGGCAATCCGCTCCGCGATCTGCCTCAACAGCGGATCAGAAGCATCATAAGCCAGCATGATAGGCGCGATCACGACGTACGCCGCGGCATCAGCGCGTATGTCGCGGGCGCGTTGCAGATCGGTGGCGGCGGGAAACATGAATTCATATCCGGTCAGCCACTGCGGTAGCAGGCCGGAAGCAGGTACGCCTTTCCGCTGCAGCAGAGCGTTGCTGATGTCGGCGCGCCGTAGGGTTAAGCTCAAGGCCTCGCGGACTCGCGGATCCACCGGCTTCCGCCCCGGTCGCGAAGACGAATCGCCTTGCAGGAACGCGATTGCCAGAAGATCGGCGGGCCGGGAGACGGCCAAGGCCTGGTTGGTCTGTTCCAGCGGCCGCAGCTGATCTACCGGGACCTCCGCCGCCGCGTTAGGGCCAAGCTGACGATCCAGCAACTGCTCCCGCAATGACACTCCCATTTGAAATTCGACGGTGTCGGGAAAACCGCGGCCGTTCCGATAATCATCATTCACGCTGAACTGGGCTCGCTCGCCTGCCTGCCACTGGCTGAGCTTGTAGGGGCCAGTCCCGATCAATGTCGTGGCGCCTGCGCTATCCACCTGGCGTTTCACGATCGAATACCGGGGCATAGCCAGCAGCTCCGGCATGTGCTGTGTGGGCGTAGGCGTTTCGATGACCACGGTTTGGCGATCGGGCGCCGAATACTTCCACCCCGGATTGCTCTTAGCCAGGCTGGCCATAACGTCCGCTGCGGTGAGCAAAGTGCCATCGTGAAAATACGCGATATGCAGCTGAAATTGCCACGTTCGTTTGGTTGGATCCGGGCGCCAGAAGGAGGCAAGATTCGGCCGTACACGTCCCGCTGGGTCTGTGGTGGTTAATGTTTCAAAAGTCAGTGCGGCCAGACGGTCGCGCTCGGCGGGATGATCTTCTTCACTCAATGGGTCAATCGACATCACTCGATCATGAAGCAAAATGCGCACAGTCCCGCCGTAGCGCGGGCGCGAACTGCCGTAAGCGAGAACGCTCAGCAGCAGCACGCTACTGATTGCAGGTAACAGTGAGAGTAAACGCTTCATACTTGCCGGTCACTTGCGACTGCATCACTCCGTTCACAACCTGGTTATTGCCAGCCGTCCACAGGGCTTCGATGGCGCCGGAAAGATCCACCGGCGCGCTGACGGGCAAAGCTTCACGTCCGGCGATCTCAATGGCCTGCACGCTGTCAGGGCGAACCGTATCGGTGGGCGCTGTCGTCAGGAGCTGCCAGCCCGATCCGCAGTTCGAATGCACTGCGGCTACAGCGCTGCCCCAGCTGGTGTACAGCGCCACCGGCGTGCCCAGATCATTCTGGAACAGCCGCGCGCGGCCATCCGTGCCGGTGAAAAGCCACATACGCTGATCGCTGTTCTGCCATGCTGCGCCGGAGAAAAAAGGAACGACAGTAGCTCCGGCGCTCTGTCCGGCGAGCAGGCCGCTGAAAAAATTGCGTCGCGGGCTAAAGAACGCTACCAGCCCGGAATCCACTGGCCATGGATCGTCGCTCTCCCGGCACTCGAGCGATGGAGGAGAGATACTGCCGCTGCAACGCGTTCCCGGCAGGAAAACGTCGATATGGCCGCTGTGCACTTCAAGCTTTCCCCGTAGATCGCGCGGCCACGGCAGTTGGTGAGGAATGCCCAGCGTCTGTCGCGGACGCCACTGCCCCGAATCGTTCGCATACAGCGAAACCTGCCCTGTTTCCAACAGCAAAAGGTTTTGATTGTCCTGGAAAAAATCCAGAATCTGCAGGTCCTGCTGCCACACCGCGGTCTTGCGAATGGTAAGCGAGGGCGCTCGCGACGAAGCGACCTGCTGGCGCCGCGCTATCCTTCTGATCACGACCTGGCTGCTGGTGCCTTGCTGCACCGTCGCCAGCCATACGTAGCCCTGCCAATCTTCAGAAAAAGCAATCTGCACCTCAGCCTGCGCCTGTTCCGGCTTTACCAGCCGGACATTCGCTCCGCGAAACGCGTTGAAGATCGCATTCTGCACCGTCTCCTGGCTGTCCGCGGGCAGAGACGAGACGTTTTGGAAACTCACGGAAACTGAGGTCGGTGAGCCGCTGCGAGAAAGAATCTGCTGCACAAATTCACCGGCAACTCCCGGCAACGGCTGCTCCGTCTGTTGTGCGGTTAACGACCCAGACAAGATGCATAGAAGGATCGCGCAAAGTCCCGGACTAATGACCGTCTTCAGCATGGATGAATTGGCGACTATGGCCCTAATTTGACTGGAAATTCCAGCAAATGGCAATCGGGGAAAAACTTCTGAACCATTAGTTGCATGAACCACTGGCAGCACTGAGGCACACTGACCTTTCTCGAGCGGTGACCTTAGCGCGGCCAGCAGCCAATTTTCCCGCCGGACCGGACCGCCATCCCGGCGGAGACGGCGATCCGGTTGGATTTCCGGCGGAAACCTTTTTATCTTTCCTTCCACTGCTTGCGTCCGGCGGCCTGCTGCGCCGGCTGCTGCGCAGGTTGTGCGTCATCATTGTCTGAACCTTCCTCGTCTTCGGCTGCGGCCTGCGCTGCCTTGGCATTGTTGAAAGCCTCGGGCATAACGCCGCTTTTCATGACGTCATTGAAGAAGATCTTGGCGTCAGAAGGCACCATCATGATCTGCAGCTTGTCTGACATTCGCTCAGCCACGATCTTGTTGATCAACAATGGATTCTGTTTGAGCAGGACCGCTTCAGACTTCATGCGTTCGGCGTCGGCCTCGGCCACTTTCCGTATGCGGCCGGCCTCGGCGTCAGCCAGAAGATTGCGCCGCTCCAGTTCCGCCTTGCTGTCGATCACCTTGGCCTGAGCCTGCGCTTCCGCCCCTTTGACCGTGGCTTCCTTCTGCGCTTCTGCCTCCAACCGCGACTGTTCAATCTGTTTCTGTTTCAGCGGCAGGGTGTACTGCATGGCATCGGCTTCCGACTTCGCCTGCAGCACCCGCACCTGGCCCGCGCCTTCAGCCTGTTTCACCTGCTGCACACGCGCGGCCTCGGCCTCAAGCTCGGCGATCTTTACCTGCTTGGCTTTCATCTCGGTTTCAACGCCCAGGCCTTCGTTCTCCTGTTCTTTCAGGAGCAGTCCTTCCAGGCCTTTGGCATATTCAACGGGCAACTGCACGTCGCGCAGCATCACCTCTTTCACGATGATGCCGTCTGCCTCCAGCTTCCTGGCAATGCGATCCGATGCCGCCTGGCGAATCTCCTCGCGCTTGGTGGCAAAGACTTCGCGCACGGTATAGTTCGGCGCCAGTTCACGGAAAACGCTGGAGACGACCGGCGGAACAATTTCCTTCTCCACCGGTTGCGGCAGATTGGCATGAATGAAATCGAGCCGGCGAGCATCCAGTTTGTAGCGAACCGTAATCGCCAGCCCGATACTCAAGCCTTCTTTCGATTGCACGGCGAAGGCATCAGCCTTGTTGGCTTTCTTGGAAGCATCCTCTTCGCTGGTCGGCTCCAAACCATCCTTCGCGGAAGAGGACGTGGTCAGCACCTGGTCGCGGAGGTCATACAAGACCACCGAATCCAGAAGCGGAACAATGAAGTGGACGCCGGGATACAGCGTGCCCGGGCGCGTCCCTGCGGTCTGACTCACTCTGATGCCGCCCATCCCGCTGGGCACCACCACAATGCCGGCAGCGAGAATGAGCGGCAGCCAGGCCGCAGGAAACGCCCATTTGGCAGTGGTCCAGTCCAGCTGCGGTTTGTCCACGAGCGCGCTCCTGGTTGAGAGCGTTTCCGCGGGAGTTCCTTCCGGCCCCGATGAGATACCGGACGAGGAACCCGGAGCTATAGGACGCAGCAGGCGGTGATACTGGACGACACGGTAAAGATTCTTGAAAACGTTGACGGCGGCCGCAGCAAGCAGCCCCCAGCCGGTGAGCAACAACAGATATTTCAGTAGCAACATCCAAGTCTCTCCTTTAATTCCCAAAACCTTTCACCGCAGAGGACGCGGAGCACGCAGAGAAGCCAAACTCGCAGCGCATCGGCTTACTTTGCACTTTGTCGAACTTTTCACGTTTCCGATGATTGCTTCTTCTTATTGCTCGATCGGCTCTCTCTTCTTAATCTTTTGAGTTCGTGCTCATTCACGCGCATTCGTGGCCGGCTCTTTTCTCTCCTCTGCGTTCTCCGCGATCTCTGCGGTGCAAAGCTCGTATCACTGCTGCGCGGTCTCAACTGTTGTTACAGTTGCTGCTGCGATCTGCGTCTCCGCAGCGCCTGTCACCTGGGCCGCCAACGTCGTAGCCGGCGCGATTGGTGAGGCAAAGACCTGTGCGATCATCGCGTCGCGCTCGCGCCGAATCGCCACCACGTCACCGACCTGCACCAGGGAATAAAGCTCTTCCACGTCCTGCTTGCGCATGCGGAAGCAGCCATGCGAAGCCGCTTTGCCCACCGAACTCTGCACGTTGGTTCCGTGAATTCCGTACCCCTTCAGGCTCAGCCCCATCCAGCGCGAGCCCAGGGGATTGTCTTTTCCCGGACCGATTTCCTTGTCGCCGTGGCGATAGACCGGGTCCTTGGCGTGATTGATGATCACGAAATCTCCGTCCGGGCTGGGCGTACCTCTGGTGCCGACGGCGATCGGATAGGTCTTGAGCAAACGGCCATCTTCCAAAAGGGCCAGCTTGCGGTCGGCGATGCTGATGACGATCTCGCGCTTGTGCGTTACGGCAGCAGTAGCGAATGCAACGGCCGCACTGGCAACTGGCGCAGGGCTCGGTTGCGTTGCTCCGCTTCCTGCCTGTTCCGCCCCGACTTCACCATCATGCTTCGTGTCAGGACCCGCCGGGGTGGTGCTCTGACTGAGTGGTGACGGCACATTGTTGACTGCGCTCTCGTCCAATGCTTCCTGCTGCCGCCGGAGCGAAGCCATCCGCGCCGACGCCGCCAGGTGAAGGCTGGTGCAAGTGATGGTAAGGGCCGCCAGGGCCATCATGACTTTTGAGGTTTTGCTTGAGATCGCAACGAGCCGCCGCATGTTGTTTCTCCCTTAAATCCGTGTTACGCGGGAAGAAAGTGCAGGGCGATCACCAAAGTCTAATTGATTGAAAACAAAAGGCTTGTTATTGACCTAATCGGTTATTTTGTGGCTGGCCAGAGACAGTGTGGCCGCCACGACACATAAAAACCAAAAGGCCCGCCGACGCGGGCCTCTTGCGGCAAAAGCACTATCGCATCAAGGCAAAGGTGTAGGTGCCGGAAACGGGCGTGCTGGTATTGCGGCTTACATTGCAAAACTGGACTGCCACAGTATTTGCCGCTGAGACGCGGAAGCCACCAATCGCAATGTTTTGGCCCGGGCTGTTGGACGAAGGTTGAAGAACGCTCAGCAGTACATCGCCTGTACCAATGCCGGAGACGCTAAAGCTCTGCTCTGAGCAGTTCTGGGGGTTTACATTGGCCGGCGTAATGGAAGCGGTCAGCTTGAGCAGCTGAAGGCCTCCGTTTTGCGTGGTGCTTACCAGTGACCGCGTCGTAGAAGCGTTGTCACGATACTGCAAGACCGTACCGGTGTTCCAGACGTCGCCTGCTAACGGTGTAGCCGGAGCAGAGCCGGCCGGCATGTTGAGCGACGGGTTTACTGCAGTGGAAGCACTCAAAACCTGTTCCGCGGTGAAGGTGTTGACCGCATGCAATTGCGCGAGCGCGTTCGCAGGGATTCCGTTCAATGTGGCGGCGTTCACGTTGCTCAGGCCTGACCCGTTGCCGTTGAACAAGCTGGCGGTGAGTGTGCCGTTGACAGTCTGGCTGGCAGTGAAAGTGTTCGCCTGGTTGTTGTAAACGGTGGAGGCCGGCAATTGCGACACCGCGGCCGAACCTGAAATCTGACTGAACGAATAGTCTCCCGTTGCCGGGCTCACACTGCCGCTGCGCCCATTAAACGATGTGACACCCCCGGCTGCACCGTCGCCCACAAGGTTCCAGCCGTCTCCGGTGGCATTGCAGACAAACAACTGCTGCCCTGCTGGAGCATCGGTCTTGATCAGCAATTCTTTGCTTGCCACACAGGCGCCAGGAGTATTCGCGCTCAGGAGAGCGCGCACCGGCAAGGTTGCGCCCGCGCCACTGAAGTCCTGCGTTCCCGCGGTGAAGGTGTTGGAAGCAGCCAGCTTGGCGTCGGCCACGCTCACATTGCTGATGCTGGTTTGCAGGTTGCTCACGTCAGACTGCCGCGCTGAAGTCTCGGCAGCAACACTGGCCTGCAATGCTGCTTCGTCCGAGAGGCGTGCCGTAGTTTCAGTGTTGATACTGTTCTGCAGTGTAGTATCACCCGATTGACGGGCTGAGGTCTCGAAGTTCAATGCAGTAACAGTTGCGATATCAGCAGGACCGAGAGTACCAATCGTTGCCGCTGTCACATTGGTCAATGCCGATCCGTCACCAGAGAAGGCATGAGCAGTCGCGGTGCCGTTCAGGCTGAGATCGCCGTTGGTGCTCAGGATTGTCGTAGCCCCCGCAGGACCACCTGCCATCAGCGCCGTTGGACCGGATGATGTAAATAATGCAGGAGTGTTGTGCAGGGTGGAAACGCTCAATGCAAAACCCGTCGTGCCGTTGTCGTTTACGGCAAGCACGGAGTTTGGGGAAGTGGAAGTGCCGGAAAAGTTCGCTGAGCTTCCCGAGAATGAATTCGCTGTCAGGTTGCCGCTGGCGCTCAAATTGTTAGTGACGTTCAAATTCCCCTGGACTGACTGATCTCCGGTAAAAGTGTTGCTCTGATTGCTATAAACGGTGGTGGCTGGAAGTTGTGAAGTCGCGGCGATGCCGGCGATCTGCGCAAATGAATAATCGCCCGGCGCGGCCACCACATTGCCTGTGCGTCCGTTGAAAGAGAGTGTGCCGGCATTGCTCAAAGTGATGCTGCCGCCGAGGGGCACTGGACCGCCTCCGGACAGACCCGATCCGGGAATCACATTGATCGACGAATTCTGAAGCATGGAGTTATTTACCCCGCCCGTAGCAATGCCGATGACGCCGGAAGTGGAAATCAATCCGCCCGTGAGTCCCGCCCCGGCAGTAATGGAGGTTACAGTTCCGCCTCGCGTATCTGAGTTGAATAGAAGAACCTGGCCAATCCTAAGGCCTGTTACCACGCCTGGAGGAGGGGAAATGATTCTTCCAATGATCTGCCCGCTCGATGTGGGAATACTCTGGCCCAGATCTACGCACATACCCGCTTGGGTACGGCTAATGCCGACGTAGTCTCCTGCAACTGGAGTATTGTCGAATTGGCACATGGCGCGGCCAGAGTATGCAATCTGAACACTTCCCGTGGTACCGGCGCCTGCAACGGCAATGCCGATCGCACCGCCGCTGTCGCCTGCGCTAGTGGTCACGGCAAGCCCATTCGGCGTGAGTTTCACCAGGCTATTCAGCAACGTGCCTATGGTGCTGTTTGGATACTGCGTGGTTAGAGCTCCAAAAGAAGAGAAGTTTCCATTGGCCAGGAGATTTCCAGCAGCGTCCACGCTGAACACTTCAGTCGCCGGCGATCCGGAACGGCCGCTCAGAATCTTTCCTGTACCAGAATGTGTGAAAACGCCCGCAATCCCGGTTGCCTCGCCAAAATTGTTAGCCGTGGCAGAGAGCGCTACACCACTCCCTGTCTGCGCTTCAACACCCGTGGTGGCGCCATCACCGTGGAGCCCTGTGCCAACGCCGCCGGTGGCAAAGACACCGTACCCGAAATTGCTATTGGCGTTGATAGCATTGAAACTGCCATTGGCGACAAGAGCCGCATTCGTCACACTGCCGCCCTGAACTTGCATGGCTGTACCGGACGAATTGCTGCTACTGATGAATGAGTTCGAAAAGCCCTGAAGATTAACAAAGCCATTCACATTGATTCCCGGCATGCTCTGGGTGCCGTTGAATGAGTTGCTGCCCAGGGTTGCCGCGGTTCCGGTAATTTTGGCCGGCGAGAGTGAACCATCGGCAATGCTGGACGCTACGGCGTTCGGCGCCAGCTTCGCGGAGGTGATGCTGCCGTCAGCGACTGCAATGGTGGGAGCCGTCGCGGTGCCCCCCACGTTTATGGAAGAATCGCCTGCCGCTATCGATGTCACCCCAGCTGCTGTGCCATCGCCTACCAGCACGTACCCGTTGCCTGCGGCGTTGCAGATGAACAATTGCTGCCCAGGAAGCGCATCAGTCTTGATCAACAGTTCTTTGCTGGCCAGGCAGGATACAGGGGTGTTGGTTGACAGAACGGCTTTGATAGGCGCAGTGCTGGCTGCCGCGGTGAAGTCGGCGATGCCGGTGAGACTAAGACCACCGGCCGAGAAGCTGCCGTTACCATCACGCTGGACAATCGCCCCGGGGAAGTTAACAGATTGGGCCCCCACCGCGAGGGGAGGAACGTTGGTCAAACCGAAGCCGTTGCCGATGAAGTTGTTGGCCGAGATCTGCCCGGCGCTAAAATCGCCGTTGCCGTCGCGCTGGACAATAGCCCCGGGAAAGTTAACGGTTTGGGCGCCCACCGCGAGGGGTGGAATGTTGGCGAGGCCGAAGCCGCTGCCGACGAAGTTCTGGGCTGAGATCTGTCCGGCACTGAAGTTGCCGTTACCATCACGCTGGACAATCGCTCCGGGGAAGTTAACGGTTTGGGCGCCCACCGCGATCGGTGGAACGTTGGTGAGACCTGCGCCGTTGCCGATGAAGTTGTTGGCCGAAATCTGACCGGCGCTAAAATCGCCGTTACCGTCGCGCTGGACAATCGCCCCGGGGAAGTTAACAGTTTGGGCGCCCACCGCGCTGGGTGGAATGTTGGTAAGGCCGAAGCCGTTTCCGAAAAAAGACTGCGCGTTCACATTGCCCGCGTTCACACCATTGGCAGTAAGGTTACCTTGCGAGTCAACGCTGCCTACTTCAGCACCGTTGCTGCGCAGACTCAGGATCTTTCCACCGGCACGATTGTTGAACATTGCCGAGATGCCATCCGGGCTGGCGACCTCAGCCAGCAGACCGATACTCTGGCCACTTTGATTGCTGGCGAAGCCGCGCAGCGCGGTACCTCCAATGCTGCTATTTTCAGAGAAAATTGCTTCCGGCTGAGCCGAGCTGACAGCATGGATCGCATAGCCGGTCCCCTGCTGCGTTACCAGCAGGACCTCGCTGGCATTGCTATCGGTGAAATCCGTCGCGGGCTGTGGAGGCGTGCCAGGGGCTGCGGCCTGGTTCGGCACTCCAGTCACATTTTTGGGAGCCGGCGTTGCCGCCGTGGTCTGGCCGGCAGAAGTCTGCAGAATGGACTGCAATTGCTGCGTGGTTACGAAGTCCGAAGGCAGCAATCCACCCAGTCGCTCGGCCTCGACCGCCTTCATGGCATAAGGCACGCTGACCAGCAAGAACCGTTTTTCTGTTCCGTTCACCTGAACTCCCAGCCAATGTGCCTGGTCGGCAGAGAAAATGTCCGGCGGCAGCCCGCCGGCAGAGCTGGAACCAAGCATCACCGTGTACTTTTCTCCGGACACCTGCACGAGCTGGGTCTCAGTCCACAGCGCGGCAGAACCTTGCTGGTCGGAGTAGATTGCAAAGGTCAGCGTGAGCGCGCCATCAGGCTGTCCTGGAATGGATCCGGAGAAAGAAAGGGTACGGCTGGAAACCGTCTGGCTTGATGAGGTATCGACAATGCTTTGCGAGGCCGGCTGGGCTTGCGCGGCAAAGCTGAAGGTCAATACAAGACAAAGAAGCACAACAATACGTCTCGGGAGGGCTAGGCGTCTCATGCAGGTATCTCCTATAGGGGCCCAAGGAATCTTCCTGGGCTATCTATCGGCGATAGCAATGGTTGAGATAGCTTGCCAGGGAATGTCGTAGCAAAAGATAGTCGCTGAACTATATTTGGACAAGTTACCTTGGCGATACCATCTGGCGATTTTAGTAACAACCTAGGTACATCTATAGAAGGCAGGGAAGGAATCCCATCCCCGCACCTGGCAGTCAACCGATTGAACTAAAGACCAAAAAATGGGGTTCCGAAAGCCACCCGGAACCCCTAAGAAGCGCAGCCATGAAACCCAAGACAGAAAGCGACGGGCGGAAACCAAAGCATCGCCGTCCTGTGAGCGAAGTCAAAGCTGCTACTGAGTAAGACACAGCGGAACAGGAGCCGGAACAGAAAACTGAATGATGAAAAGGAGGGATATGGGTTCGTGAAGGCTGGCTCGTCGTCTAGCTGAGGGCTGATCGCTGACAGCTGGAAATAGTAAAGGCTGTGACATTGGTTATGCTCCAACCGCCGACTCCTGCGAGGGAGTCAACAATCCGGATGCATGTACCGTCACAGCCTTTGATGCGATCACTGCTTTCGCAGTCCCTGACCCCAACCGGTTCCTCGCAGAACCTGTCGGTTTTTTCGGGTCGTGGCGTGCCGCGAATCGCTTCGCTGCACCTGATCACCCAGTCTACTTCGGATCAATCACTGTTTAATTTGATTAACCCTTTCGACCGTCGACGTGAGCCATCCTAAACGAGGAAGGTGAAATGTCAACGCCCATGATTTGTGCAAACGGAGATTTTTTTCGGAACTCCAGAGCTCGTTAAAATACAGTAAAAATGCGGCTGCGATTGCATCCCATTTCACGCGTCCGCCTTTTCCACAGCGCTTTCCACAGAACAGCGGCGCTGAGCGGGCTTGACCCAATGTGCGTCAGAACCAAATGAATCTCTTGACGACGCAACCGCACGTGCCTCATTGTGTGTCTTAGGAAGTACATTTGGATGTCTGACCTCATCGCATACGTCGACGGTGGTTCCCACGGCAGCCCGGGACCGTCCGGCATTGGCGTGCTGATTGAGAAGCCTGATGGCGAGATGATCCGGATCGCCAAGTGGATCGGCCATCATGACAACAACGTGGCCGAATACGCTGCCCTGCTCGAAGCCCTGCAGCGGGCCCACGATCTGAATGCTACTTCTCTCAGCGTCTATACCGATTCAGAGCTGGTGGTCAAGCAGATGACGGGCCAGTACTCCTGCCGCAGCCCGCGCCTCTATTCCCTGCACTGGATGTGCCGCAAGCTCTCACGAACGTTGAAGTTCTGCATCTCCCACATTCCTCGGGAGAAGAACCAGGAAGCCAACCGGCTCGCCAACCATGCCGTGCGTTTCCGTAGAGAGCTGGCCTTAGACCTGGAATAGGGGACGGGGCGAGTCCGTCGCTACGCCTTGGTGTGCTCATAATATTTGCCGATGATCATCCCGATCTCCACGGCTGAGTGGGGATCCAGATCGACAAATTCGAAGCCGGCATACTGCTGATCAGAAAAGCGCAGCCGCGCATTCACGCGCACACGGATGTCCTCTAACGGCTCATGAATGGTAAAGCTATAAATCTTGCTGTCCTCGCTGTAGGTCTTCTCGGGCTCCATCATGAAGCCGCCGCGGGCAAGCTGGCGCAGCACGCCGGTCTTGCGGCCCTTGGCATCCAGCACCAGCACCTGCGCCTGGTGTGCAATGTCTACTCGTTCAAATCTGCGCCGCTCTTCAGGATTTTGAGAATTCTCCACTTCGTGGTTCGCCTTCATTGAATTTCCGCCCCGAACGCGCTGACGGGATCGATATCGACGGGCACATCTTTAACACTCGCTAAGGCCGATTTTAACTCAGAAGGCATGGAATCATACTTCTTAAACCATTGTTCAGCACGGTTCCTGTCTCCGGTGGCTTCGATTTCCAGCAACTCCTTGGCCAGGGTGGCAATGGCCGTCTGCATCTTTGTGAAATCAATTGCATACCTGCGGGTCTTGGGATCAAAGCTGATGGCACCCTGCTCAACAAAATAGTTGAACTCCATCATCTCGGCACGACCGTGAGCCTCAGCCACGCCAAAGCGGACGGTACGAAAAATCCCCGCGACATGCGAGGAGTAGAACTCCTGCGCCTTTTCCTTCGGCACCACGCCTTTTTCCATGAGCCAGTTCAGCGCGAAAAGGCCCACGATGTCTGCCTTAGCTTCCTCTAATCCGGCGTAAGTTGGACCAATCGATTCACGAATGTCCGCCTGGCCCGAGCTGGTGCGAGCATAAGCCGGTCCGAGCCCGTGACAGATCTCATGCATCAAGACCACCGCGAGATAGCCGTCCATGCTGGCCATTGCCGCCTGATCTTCCCGCATTAAGAGCTTGCCGATTGGAAGCACGACGTAGTTCACACGAGCATCCATGAAGTTCTTGAAGAAAATCTTCTTGGTCCCTTTTTCCTGGTGAATCCGGGGATCATTGGGCAGGTTGTCCGCCACTGCCTGGTACCCATGGCGCAGGTCGCCGGCGCGGAAAGGAGTATCCATCACCTCCATCGGCGTGCTCTTACCCTCCATCGAAGGCCGGTCTTCCGGAGCGAGGGGCAGGGCATCCTGTATCTCCGGTACGAATTTCTTGAAGGTATCCAGGCTGGCGCTCTCGGCATCATTGCGGATCATGACCGCCGCGCCGTACGAGGTTTTTACCCCCAGGAGGTCGTCGAGGTAGGTTTCATAGGGCGCAAAGATGATGTCGAACTTCGGGTTCTCAAGTTCCAGCCAGGCGATGTCGCTCTTGTAATAGTCGTCCGTGAGCAGTGCTTCCGCCCGCAGGCGCAGGAAACCGGCAAAAGCCTTGTCCGGGCTGAGCGCCGCTGCTTCCCGCAGCGCCGCTGCTGCTCCGCTAAGCCATGGCTTGTATTCCACATGGTAAGGAACAGCAATCAGCTCCGCGCCCTGGCGCTTGATCACAGTGAACGGGCTATAAATCTGGGCCTTCTTCTCCGGATGTTTGGCGACATAGGCTTCGATCTCCTGGCGCGTGATTCCCGGGGGATAGAGCGCCCGGCCGGGGTAAAACGGATCACTGCCAACGAAGGGCTTGTTGTTCTCCAGCAGGTCATAGCGGCTGCCATTGATCATGAGAAAGCGGCGGATCTTCTGATTCATCACCTGATTGCAACCCAGCAGCCGTTTATAGAGTTCCAGTCCTTTCGGATCACTCTGGTGCCAATAGATGATTTCCAGGAATTTCGAAGCTTCCACGAGCTTGTACACCATCTTCTGTTCTTGCTCGCTGAGGCCATTGACGCTGAAGGGCATGGAAACCAATTTGAACTTGGCCACCTGTGCGGCAATGTCTTCGTTGATGTTTTCGCGCAGCAGGCACTTGTCCGCCTTTTTGGGCGGAGGCGCGGCGCGCCGGCCCGCCTGGGCGTGCACGATGCCGGAAGTCGCCACGAGTAAAAGGACTAGGAACTGTTTCATGGTTTCGATTCTAACAAGATCACCCGAATCGCCCGTAATCGTTGGTAACCGGAAAGCTTAGACCCTGATTTGGTTGGAATTACAGTGATCTCCGCGCTTCCCGGCACCGTGATAGATTGTCTAAGACCAGAACAATGCCACAGCTCCATGCTCCCCAGACACTGCTGATTGATTGCGACGATACTCTCTGGGAGAACAACATCTACTTCGAACGGACCATCGCTGATTTCATTGAACGGCTGAACCACCGGCACATGAACCCACAGGAAGTGCGGCTGTTTCTGAATGAAGTCGAGCGCGAGACGATTCTGGAACGCGGCTACGGCTCGCACAGCTTTGCTCATTCGCTGGTCACATGCTTTGAGCGATTGGCGCAAGAACCCATTTCACAGGAGCTGCATGAGTTCATCTGGGGCTTTGCCCATCGCGTCTCGACTTCCGCCCTGGAGATCATTTCCGGCGTCCCGGAGACCCTGGACTATCTCAACCGCCGCGGCCATCACCTGGTCGTGATGACCAAAGGTAATATTACCGAGCAGGCCGGCAAGGTCGAGCGATCCGGATTGAAGGCTTACTTCGCTGCGGTCGAGATCGTAGCCGAGAAGAATCCTTCTGCCTACAAGGATGTCGTGTCGAAATACGTCTTTGAGCCTGAGGACACGTGGATGGTCGGCAACAGCCCTAAGTCAGATATCAATCCTGCCATGGCAGCGGGAATCAACGCCGTCTTTGTTCCCCACGACAATACCTGGGTCCTGGAGCATGAGAACGTCAATTCGGTTCCTGACGGCGTGCGCTTGATTCAAGTAGAAAAGTTTCCCGACTTGCAGCAGCACTTCTGAAGTTCAACCTTCCCGTTGCTGGGCGAGTAATTGGTGTGCGATGTTGGTTACTGTCTGATGCCCTTCAGCTGGCCAAAATCCTGTGTCTAGGCTTTTGCAGCTATGACACCCGCACCATCCGTACAGCTTACCCAGACAGTCAAACAGCGGCTGGCCAACGCACGCGCCTCTATTGTGGTGCTCTTCATGCTGGCGCTGATTTCGGCCGGGCATTTTGGTCTGGACATGTCTCAGCATCAACTACGCCACCCAGTTGCGTGCATCGGAAGAAGCATCCAACGCCGCCGCGATGCAGGCGGTTTCAATCTACAATTCCGAACAAATTAACGTGCTGAGCTACGCGCTTGACGGCGATGTGCGGAAACTGACCACACTGGAGAACCTTCGCCATTCCATGCATGAGATTCCCGCGGCCAATGACGAGCAAAGCAAAGCCATCGTGGATTTGGAGCAGCAGTGGTACACCGGCTTTGCCCAGCCGCTCATAGAGCAGCGTAAAGTCCTGGACGGCGGCCATGGCACGATCGCGCAACTCCAGGTTCGCTACCTCCAGCTCGATGCCAAATCATGGGAGGCCAAGTTAAACGATGTTACTGATGATATGGACGGACCAGGAGATACCTACATCATTCAGGGCTTGCGGAATCAAGTCAGCCACACCGTCAAAGTGCGCATCACCATTGCTTCTTTAATCTGCATCGCCAGCTTGCTGGTGCTGTTTCTTGCTTTCCGCGACTTGAAAAGGTTGAGCCGCGCAAGCGTCGCTTCACAAGCCTAACTCCGCGTGGCGGGAAAGCAGAAAAGTTGAAATGTCGCGGCAAACTTTTTCATGTTAACCACCCCGATACACCGCTCTTTCTTAGAGAGAATTAAGCTGTTACGCTAAGGTGCTCTGGAAGTTCGCGCCGCTCGAAAAATTGGCCGACTCTTTCTTTACCAGCAGGCCACCATTGCTCGCCTCCCAGGTCCTGGCCGAACTGGGTCCCGTGCTCACGGGTGAGCGAGACCTTTCCCAGACCGCCGCGGGGGCTCTGGAACTGGTGATGGCGGCCGTTCGTGCCGGCTCAGGCGCACTCTTTCGCTACCAGGAAAAACCGGCCATGCTGGCTTCTATTGCAGCATCGGGCTTTGTCGTCTTTCCCCAGACCGCGGTCTTTCCTCTTCTGCCGAAGCACATACATGCTTTGACCAATGTTCCGGGACCGCAACGCATTTCGCGCGAGCGCTGCGATACCTTCCTGAGCTCCACCGGCAACATCTCCAGCGTGTGGTTCCGCTGCATCGCTCCGCTGCGCGTGCGCGGCAAACTGATTGGAGCCCTGCTGCTCGGCGAGCGTGAAGAAGGCGCGGAGTACACGGCGGAAGTCCTCAAGCAGGTGGGCGATCTGGCGCCATTCATCGCGCTGGCAATTCACAATCACCAGCTCATGATGTCGCTGGAAGAGCGCACTTCAGAGAATCTGAAGCTGGTCGCCTCGGTGCATTCCTTCTGGGACGATGCTCTGGCAGCTTTCGCCGCCACGATTGACGTGAAATCCATCCAGATGCAGGGCCACTCCCTGCGCGTGGGCCGTTACGCCGCGGGCATGGCGGAGGCGCTGGGCATGCATGTCTCTGAGGTCACCGAGATGCGCGCGGCCGGATACCTTCATGACATCGGCAAGGTCACGGTGGATAAATACCTCTTCAGCAAGCCGGGCGCACTGGAACCCGGTGAATTCCAGGAGATGGCCGATCACACCGTTCAAGGGCACCGCATCGTTTCCACCGTGCAGTTTCCCTGGCCCAGGATTCCTGAAGTCGTGCGCTCACACCATGAGCGCGCGGATGGCTCCGGCTATCCCGACCACCTGCACGGCGACGAGATGTCAACCCCGGTGAAGATCGTAGCCGTCGCCGACACGTTTGACGCGATGCTGAGCGACCGTCCCCACCGTAAAAAGCTCTCGCTGGGCGAAGCCGCTGCGCAGTTGAGCTGGCTTGCTCCCGCCAAACTGGACGGCGATGTTGTTCACTCGTTGCTGGTTCAGTTGCGGCGCGATGCCGTAAGCCACGTTTCCCCGCCACGTCCTTGGTCGTCGCCACAGGATAAGTCGCGGAAGATGTTTCTCGACTCCAGTGTGCCCTGCAACATCTCGCCCACTGACATCGATCACATGGTTTCCGAGCTCAACCGCCGCATGACCCGAGGCAAGGTCACCCTGGCGTAATTCGGTTAGTGGGTCATTTCATTTTGAAATTGACCGATTTCTGTGTATCAGCGTCTAACGATCCCGGCTCGCGCCGAAACACGGGGTCCCCGACGCGCCCGCTTTTGGCGCGGTGGGGTGCAATCGTGTGCCGTTAGGCAGACGTCATCGCATCAGCGATGAAATCAAATGTCAGTCTGCAAGTTATTTCAGAGGAAACCCGACCGCCCGTAATCTTGAGGCGCTTTCGCGGCGTGAGCGTTAGCGGGAGCCGCGAGCCGAAATCCTGAGCGAGCGCAGCTCGAAGGACCCTCTAAGCTCAAGGACTTATTGGAATTAATGTTGGTGGCTGTATCTGGCGTAATCTAGTTTTCTGCACAACTTTTCTTTACCTTCGGGTTAATATCCTCTGATAAGAAGAGTTCCTGGAGTGTCTATGGCCGTTGCTCGTAAGCAACTGATTCTACTGGGTCTCATCCTGCTGGCATGCACCGTGATCCTCGCCGCCGGCGACAAAAAATCCAAACATAAGACTTCTGACGCCACTACCACCGCGGCCTCCATGGATGATGACAAGAGGATTATTCATGCGCTGAACCGGTTTACCTTCGGCCTTCGCCCTGGCGAGGTTGAGCGCGTACGCGCCATGGGCCTGGATCAATGGTTTGATGAACAGCTCCATCCCGACAGAATTAACGATAGCGCGGTTGAAGCGCGCCTGGATCAATTCCGCACGCTCAAGATGAGCACGCGGGATATGGTGCAGAACTTTCCACCAGACCAGGTACTGAAACAGGTCGAGAACGGACGCATGTCCATGCCCTCTGATCCGGGCAAGCGCGCCATCTATGAATCGCGAATCGCCGCCTACCAGCAGCGGCAGGAGAACAAGCAAAACAAGGGCGCTCTAGCGAACAGCCCAACCAACGACGCAGCAAGTAATTCCAACCCGGCCGCGGCGACAGGGCCAAAAGATACTCCGGCGCAGATGAAGCTTGACCCCAGCGATCCGCCGACCACTCAACCGCCGATGACTGCAGACCAACAACAACGCAAACAGCGCGAAGATGCGATGTATGCCGACATCGAAAAGACTGCTCCGGCGGGAGCCAAAGATGCAGGTCCGGCAAAAAGCTCTGATTCCGGTTCAATGCCGCCAACCCAACAGCAAGGCCGCCAGCAAGAGCGTCGTGAAGACGCAATGTACGCCGATATCGAAGGGCCCAATCTGCTGCAGATGTCGCCCGACGAGCGCTACAAGGCCATCATCAAGATGTCCCCATACGAACGTCTGGATTTGGCTCGTCGCTATCGCGGGGAAAAAGGCATGCAGTTGTTGGAGGGCATGACGCCCCAGCAGCGCGAGACGATCGAAGCCATCGTGCAACCTCAAGCCGTCGTGGGAGGAGAGCTCTCAGAAGCCAAGGTTCTGCGCGCCATCTACAGTGACCGGCAGCTTGAAGAAGTCATGGCGGATTTCTGGTTCAACCACTTCAATGTCTTCATCGGCAAGGGACCGGACCGCTACATGCTCAACGCCTATGAGCGTGACGTGATTCGTCCGCATGCGCTGGGCAAATTCAAAGATCTGCTGGCAGCCACAGCCAAGAGCCCCGCCATGCTGTTCTATCTTGACAACTGGCAGAGCGTGGGCCCGCATTCAGAGCTGGCGCTGTATGGCAACCAGCGGCGGCCCGCACGCCGGGGCCGCTTCATGCAGTTCCCGCGGCCGCAGCAGGCCAACAAGAATCGCCCCAGCGGCCTGAATGAAAACTATGCCCGCGAGATCATGGAGTTACACACGCTCGGCGTGGATGGCGGCTATACGCAGCGCGACGTGACCGAACTGGCCAAGGTTCTGACCGGCTGGAGCATCGAACAGCCGCAGTTGGGCGGCAGCTTCCGCTATAACGATCGCGCGCATGAGCCTGGAGCAAAATACATTCTGGGCCGCAAGATCGGCGAGCATGGCGAAAAGGAAGGCGAGGAGATGCTGGACATCCTGGCGCACCATCCTTCCACCGCCAAGTTCATCTCGCGCAAGCTGGCCATGCGATTTGTTTCCGATAATCCACCACAGAGCCTGGTCAACCGCATGGCAGAGACCTTCGAGAAAAAAGACGGCGATATTCGCGAAGTTCTGCGCACCATGTTCCGCTCACCTGAATTCTGGGCAGCCGATGCCTATCGCGCCAAGATGAAGACGCCATTCGAATTTGTGGTTTCGGCTGTGCGCGCTTCAGGCGCAGACGTTCAGAACGCGATGCCGCTGGTGCAAACGCTCAATCGCATGGGCATGCAGCTCTACGGCATGCAGCCGCCAACCGGCTATTCCATGAAAGCCGAGGCCTGGGTGAATTCGTCCGCGTTGCTGAATCGCATGAACTTCGCGCTGACGCTCGGCTCGGGGCACTTGCAGGGCGCAACCGTCGATCCCAAAGCACTGATTCAGGGCCCGGCGCCTGTTGACGCGGAGGCCGCGCTGGCCGCACTGGAGCAAGGCATCCTGGCGGGTGATGTATCGCAACAAACGCACTCGGTGATTGAAAAGCAGTTGAACGATCCCAAGATTTCCCGGCGCAAGCTCGACGACCCGGCGCAGCAGCCGAATTACGGTGCGATCGCCGGGCTGATCATGGGATCGCCGGAGTTCCAGCGAAGGTGAACCAAATTCTTATCACGGATAGACACGGATTGAGAGGATTGCCATCAATGCCAAAATTGCCAAAAATCGCCGGAGTGGAATTGGCGGCCGATTTTGAATTTTGGCAATCTTTGGCAATTTCGGCGATTCTGGCAGTTTTCCTGATCCGTCTTATCCGTGTTCATCCGTGGTGAGTCTTTTGAAAAGAGCGGGCTGTAACGGCCCTGCGCGGAGTTAACTTATGTCGATCACACGCAGAGTTTTTCTGAAAAACGGCGCACTGGCGATCGTCGGCACCAGCGCTATTCCCAGTTTTTTGACGCGCGCGGTATACGCCGCCGACACCGCAGCCCCCGGCAGGAAGCGCCTGGTGGTTCTCTTCCAGCGCGGCGCGGCCGACGGCCTGAACATCGTGGTTCCGCACGGCGAGCAGGCATATTACGCTATGCGCCCGAGCATCGCCATTCCGCGTCCGCGCAACGGCCAGGAGAGCGTCATCGATCTGGACGGTTTCTTTGGCCTACATCCCTCCATGACCGCCTTCAAGCCGCTGTGGGAGCAGAAACATCTGGCTATCGTGCACGCTGCCGGCTCGCCAGACAACACACGTTCGCACTTTGACGCCCAGGACTATATGGAGTCGGGTACGCCAGGCGTGAAATCAACCGAAGATGGCTGGCTGAATCGCGCTATTGCGGGCGTGAAGGAAGCTGATGCTTCGCCCTTCCGCGCCGTGGCAATGGGCGGAGCGCTGCCGCGTACATTGGCCGGCTCCGTTCCGGCGGTGGCCATGAGCGACATTCGCGGCTTTACCGTCGGCGGACGTGGTCCTAACCCCAGCGTGGCCAGCAATACCTTTGAAGCCATGTACGAGCAGTCGGTCGATACCGTTTTGCATGGCACCGGCAATGAGACATTTGAAGCTGTCAAGATGCTGCGCTCGGCCGATCCGGAAAAGTACTCGCCCGCCGCTGGAGCCGAGTATCCACGCGGACGCTTCGGCGACAGCCTTCGCCAGGTCGCTCAGCTGGTCAAAGCGAACCTCGGCGTCGAGGTTGCATTCGCCGACATCGGCGGCTGGGACCACCACGTGAACGAAGGCAGCGTGCAAGGACAGATCGCCAACCTCACGCGCGAATTCTCGCAATCGATTGCCGCCTTCTGGACCGATCTGGGCGATCTGGCGGAGAGCACTGTGATCGTCACCATGTCAGAGTTCGGCCGCACAGCGCGGGAAAACGGCAATCGCGGTACCGACCATGGCCACGCCAACGTGATGTTTGTTCTCGGCGGACCGGTCAGGGGCGGCAGGGTTTACGGCCACTGGCCCGGACTGCGTCCGGAGCAGCTCTATGAAGGCCGCGACCTGGCCGTCACCACCGACTTCCGCCAGGTGCTGAGCGAAGCCGTGGCCAACCATCTCGGCAACAAGGAACTGGCTGGGGTGTTTCCAGGTTTCGACAAGAGCGATCCACGCTATTTCCTGAGATATCTGGGATAGAAGCTGCAGCTATCAGCGATCGGCTATCGGCAAAGCGGCTACGCTCGAATTGATTTCAGCGTAGCCTTCTCCTTCTTCAAATTGCCGTTTTCTAAGCAATTTTTCCAACTAAAATAACATGCTAACCTATTAGCACTTTGGCCAGTCTTATGGTCCAATTGGCTTGCTTCGTCAGCCTCTCGGAGAAAAGACATGAATATCGCCGCCTGGACTGAGACTCTGTGGAAAGATCTGCGTTACGCCAGCCGCCAATTTGCCCGCAATCCTGTCTTTACCTTGGTTGCGGTGGCATCCCTGGCCATCGGCATCGGCGCCAATACGGCCATTTTCAGCGTATTGAACGCAGCCATGCTCAAGTCCCTGCCCGTGCACGATCCCGGCGGGCTGGTGATGCTCACCGATCCTAATGTATCCGGTGTGTCGAGCGGACTGAACACCGGCGAGCGTGGCCTTCTCACCTATTCAGAGTTCATTCAGATTCGTGACCACTCCAACACTCTGGCGGGATTGTGCGCGGCGGCATCGCAGCTAAACCGCTGGCAGGCACGCGTCGGTGGCGGGCCGCAGGCGGAAGTGAAGGCCAAGCTGGTTTCTGAAGAATATTTCTCGGTCCTTGGCGTTGACCCGGCGATTGGACGTTTTTTCAACCATGATGATGCCCGGGGACCGGGCCAGGATCCCTATGCCGTCATCAGTTACGACTACTGGCAGAATCATTTCGGAGGAAACGTCTCCGCCCTGGGTACGCAGATCAAAATACTAGGCACTTCGCTCACCGTGATCGGCGTGGCTGCTCCGGGCTTTACCGGCGAAAGCGTAGGCGACCGGCCTGACTTCTGGATGCCGATGATGATGCAGCCCATCGTGATGCCGGGACGCAACTGGTTGCACGAAGACCTCAGCCAGAACCTGGAGAAGGTGATGTGGCTGCACGTTTTTGGACGTCTCAAGCCCGGCGTCACCCCGGCCCGCGCGCAAACCGAGATGGACGTCCTCTTCCGCGGGATCATCGAAAACGGCTATCCGGCAACGCTCGATCCGCAAACCCGCAAGGAGGCAATGGATCAGCGAATCAAATTGCACGATGCCCGGACCGGCGCCTTCGGCGGCCGCCAGGACTTTGCCCAGCAACTGATGGTGCTGCTTGCAGCCTCGGTGGTGGTCCTGTTGATCGCCTGCATCAACGTCGCTAATCTCTTGCTGGCGCGAGCCGCGTCGCGGACCAAGGAAGTGGGCGTTCGCCTTTCCATTGGCGCGTCGCGCACCCGGCTGGTCCGCCAGTTTCTTACCGAAAGCCTGGTGCTTTCCACACTGGGCGGCATTGCCGGGTTGCTGCTGGCATGGGGAGCATCGCGAGCCCTGGTGCTGCTGCTCCGGCAGGATTTTGCGCTGGCGCCGGCGCTCGATTGGCGAGTGCTGTTCTTTACCGCAGCGGTCACGCTCGTCACCGGAGTCGTCTTTGGGCTGGTTCCCGCTTTGCGCGGCACTCAGATCAACCTCAATGACAGCCTGCGTGACACCGGCCGCGTCACCGCCTCGGGCAGCCGGCTCAACCTGGCCAAAGGCCTGGTGATTGCGCAGGTCGCTTTGTCATTGCTGCTGGTTGCCGGAGCCGGTCTCTTCCTGCGCACGTTGTGGAACCTGCAGTCGGTTGGACTCGGATATCCGAAGGAGCACTTGCTGATGGTGAACTCGGACGGCCTGACGGCAGGATACAAGGGCGCCCAGCTTTCAAACCTCTGGCACCAGCTCACGGAACGTCTGCGAGCGCTGCCCGGGGTGCAGGGCGTCAGCTATTCCGAGAATGGTTTATTTGGCGGCTCAGAGTCAGCCGACGAGATCGATGTGGAAGGATTTACGCCCAGCAAAGACGATGAGAAGTTCTCCCGATTTGATGTGATCGGCCCCCAGTATTTTTCTACCGTCGGAATTCCGTTGCTCCTGGGCCGCGAAACCGGGCAGCAGGATACAGCCACCTCAACGCCGGTATGCGTGATCAATGAAGCTTTCGCCAAAGTCTTTTTCAAAGACCGCAGTCCGATCGGACGTCACATCACCGAGCGTTTCGGCGACAAGAAATTGTTCATGGAAATCGTAGGCGTAGCGAAGAACGCGAGGGATCATCGCCTCCGCGGAGAGGTGCCGCCCCGTTTCTATGTACCGGGCGACCAGGCCATGGATGGCCCCAACCCATTTGCCACTTTTGAAATTCGCACTGCCGGCGACCCGGCGCGGATGATTGAGTCGGTGCGGAAAGCAATGCAGAGTGTCAATCAGGATCTGCCCATCCGAAATCTTCGTCCCCTGTTGGAATCGCTGGACCGCAATAACTCGCAGCCGCGCATGGTAGCGCGCCTGTGCTCGATTTTCGGCGTGATCGCTCTCTTGCTGGCAGCGACGGGACTTTATGGCGTCCTCTCCTATGGCGTTGCCCGCCGGACAAATGAGATTGGTATCCGCATGGCTCTGGGCGCCGGCAAAGGACGGGTGATCCAGATGATCCTGCGCGAGACCGGCGTGATGATCGCCATCGGCGTGGTGGCCGGCGTGATCTTTACCGCCATCGGTGTACAACTGGTGAAGTCAAAGCTTTATGGCCTGAGCGCGCTTGACCCCCTCGCGGTAACCGCCTCTGTCGCTATCCTTGGTGTTGTGGCGTTGATCGCCGGATACATTCCTGCAGCGCGGGCTGCCCGCGTGGATCCGACGCAGGCGTTGAGGCATGAGTAGCTTTTTCTGAAATCCCGAACGAAGTGAGGGAACCCTATTCCCGAAGAAATGTTGATCCTGTTTCTTTCCTTTGAAATTCAATCGTGGCGAAAGGGATCCCTCGCTACGCTCGGGATGTGAAAAAACCTATTCGTACGCCAGCGCGTCAATCGGATCTTTCTGGGCCGCCTTGTATGCCGGATATGTGGCTCCCAGCATCGCGCCGCCAATTGCGACCAGCGTGGCATAGACCCCCCACTTTAAGGTGATCGGCAGCACGCGCAACGTGGGGAACTGATGCACCAGCCCGATTCTTCCGATCGTGCTGATGATGAAGCCGACAATGATTCCCGCCACTGCCAGCAGCAGCGTTTCGCGCAGAATCACGCGGACCACGTAACTCTTGGACGCGCCCAGAGATTTCAGAATTCCGATTTCCCGCGTCCGCTCCATCACGGCGGTGTACATCGATTGGAATATCACGATGAAACCGATGATCACCGCAATACCGATCACGACCCGGATAAACATATTCAACCCGGGAATGTTGTCGGCTGAGGTCGCCGCCAGCCATTGGCTCATGGAAAGAATGTTGTATGTCTCCAGGCCGGGGATCTTCTTCATCTGATCGGCAACCGCATCGGCGTTGACGGGATTATCGAGCTTCACATAAAAGATTGAAGCCTTGTTTTGTGCCCCAATCAGATCCTGCATGGTGGTCATGGGAATAAAGCGTCGAGCCCCGCGCCCGTGTGGCGTGATTCCGCAGACGCGAAAATTATGGTTCAGGACGTTGACTGTATCCCCCACGTGAACCTTGTTTCCGGTGGCGTAGAGATCGTCGACGATCATGTCATCTGGACCGGTAAACGGGCCGCCTTTCAGATAACGCACAGGCCCGCCTACGGATTGAAACGATTGCAGGTCGATGCCATAAATAATTTCAATATTCGTGGTCGAGACCACCTGCATCACCACGGGGGCGACCGCGGTTACGTGCGGCTGTTTGCGCAGGACGTCGGCGATGCGGACCGGAACTGGAGCGCCGCTGAAGGCGTTCAGATTGGAAGAGCTCGGGGGTCGGACCGTGAGATCCGCACCGATGCCCACCTGGCGTGAACGATTGTCGTCCAGAATACCCAGGGCCAGGCCGACGATGAGCAGAATCAGAGTGACCTCCACCGCTACGGCAACGATGCTGATGATGGAACGGAGGGGACGATGGACCAGATTGGCCACAATCATCTTATTCATAAGTCATTCCCAGGGAAGAACAGTGTCAGGCACATCGGCTATCGCGGTTCCTTGCCTTCGTTTTCGTGCGTCGCGGCGGCGGAGGACTGCGTATCGAGATTGATGAGCTGGGAGCCCGGTGGTTGGGTCAAGACGAACTGCTCATCCGACAAGGGCACATTCACGTCCAGCTTCACCATGTTCAGCACCAGCGAGTATCCCTCAATGGGGCGCTGGATGGAAACCATACCCGGAAACATGATGCCGGCCTTATCGGAAAAGTTCTCGTAGCGCGCTATCGTGACCAGTTGGTGCTGGCGATTATAAAGATACTGTTCGTGCGGCAGCAGGTCAGTGCGGCTGAAAACAATCTTGCGCGAAAGAAAATATCCTGACTCGTCCTTATCAATCACCACTACAGCGTAAGCCGCCTGCTCGGCGTCTTTATGCGTCTTGGGGTCCTTCACGATCTCGGTTGTATCTTCCAGAACAGCAATCTCTTTTTCGGGGTCAATCGGCTTCAGCAGCAAAGCGTCTGAAATATGCTGGGGACGCATGTTGTAGAGCGGATTGGGTGATGGCTTGGCCGGCTGCCGGTTAGAACCGACAAAAAACTTGCTCTGCGGCGGTATTGCTAGCTCAAAACGGCTGCCGTTGCTCACCATGTCAAACATATGGTTGTGCACCACGGGCACCAGCCCGATCATGCGCAGCATCTCCGGCTTGCGGAGCAGAATGTAACCCGCAATCTGCGGATTGTCGGTGACTTTGCCCTTCTTCTGCTGCAGCACCGAGCTGTCTATGTCGATGGTTGCCTTCAGGCTCTTCAGCTTTTCCGCATTGCTGTTGTTGGTCTCAAGCAGCTGCTCCAGTGTGGCGTCGCGGAGCGTAGCAGTGCTGGCGCGCATCTTCACCGGATGCGACGTGCGGAATCCACAGCCGCTGACCATCAGGACCGCAAAAACCGCCAATATAAAGAGAAAAAAAGCTTTACGCCAATGAAAATCCATCACTTATTCAGAACACTCACTTATTTGGATGCATTCTTAGTATATCGAAGGAAAGGAGTTCCAGGTGGTAGGGGGTACGGCAAAGTATGACAATTTGCGCCAGTGTTGCCCGTTAGTTAACGGTTGGTAGCCTGGACAGCCCGCCGGTAGGCCTGAACATTGCTGGCATGTTCGGCATCTGTTCGCGCGAACCGGTGGTGGCCCTGATTGTCGCTGACAAAATAGAGGTAATCGGTTTGGGCCGGGTGCATAGCCGCCTGCAGCGACGCCCTGCCAGGATTGCTGATCGGCCCTGGCGGCAGGCCGGCCTTACGATACGTGTTATAAGGCGAGTCAAAATGCAGGTCAGACTGGTGAATGACCCCGCTGTAGTGGTTGTTCAGCAGGGCAGCGTAAATCACTGATGGATCGGTCGCCAGCACCATGTTTTTCTGCAGCCGGTTGTAAAAGACGCTGGCAACCTCCGGCCGCTCTTCCGGTGCTCCGGTTTCTTTCTCCACGATGCTCGCCATGGTCACCACATCGTGCACATTCTGGTTCAACCCCATGTCTTTGGCTGCCTGGCGGAAGCGCCGGACCATGGCTGCCGCCATATCGTGCACGGATTGCGTGCGGGTGAAGTGATAGGTATCGGGAAAAAGATAACCCTCCAGGCTGGGCGCCTGCGGGTCAAGATCGCGCACCAGCGCTGTCTCGGTGCGCGCGACCTTCAAAAAATCGTCGCGCTTGCCCAACCCGGCTTGTTCAATGGCTCCCGCGATATCGAACATGTTGAAGCCTTCCGGCACCACCAGGGTCTGGAAGTAGATATCGCCGTGAACGATGCGGTCATAAACCTCGCGTGTGCTGGCGCGATGATCAAAGGCGTACTCGCCGGCCTTGAGCGGCTTGCGGCCGTGCAGATAATGCCAGAGCAGAAATGCGTATTGGCTGCGAATGACGCCGGCATTGGCCAATTCAGCGGCGATATGATGCGCCGACGAGCCCGGCTTGAGCTGCACCAGTTTCTCCTGGGCCGGCCCCGTGGGCAGCAGCAGGCCATAGGCCAGCCATACGGCTCCAAGCACCAGCGCGATCGCAATCAACCTGAAAAGGAATTTCAACATGCGCTATCAATATTTTACGGCGAATCTGCAGCCTGCAGCCCTAAATGGCGTGGTTCAAGCGGTCACCAATGTTCAATGCACCTCTGGCTCGTCTGAAGAAGTTGGAAGGAAATCAGAGCGTGGGAGTTGCACAAGAATGAGCAGCCAGGCGAGCCTTTATCAAAATTCGCCATGGACCTTCAGGCTAAAGACGTTGAGAGGGCCGCGGTCTGAATTGAATGCAGGATTTACGATTCGCTGGTAGTCGCCCGACAGCCAAAACGACTTGAGGTAATTGAAGCTGTAGAAAGCATCCAATGCGGTCTCCGACGCTGGATGGATGCGCCCGTCTCCGATGAAGCCATCAATGCCCCCAAGCTGTAGATAATCCGCGTGGGCCCTGGATATCCATCCGAGGTTGACCCCGACACCGGTGATATCTCTGGGGCGGGACCACGAGGATCCCGTGGCCAGGACTCCAAACGAGAAGGAACGGTCGGTGGAGGTGTAAGCATCTACTTCTGTTTTTCCGTCGGAAATCATTGCGCGCGAGAAAACCCCAATGTCGCGGTACACATACTGCTCACCGAACACCCCGATGCCCTTTTTTACGTTCGGTTTTCGTGCCCAGCATAGGTCCGGCGCGGTCGCGTTGTTCGAGCCGTAGTTGAATCCGAGGCAAGTGGTTGCATTGTGCTCCGGATTCGCTTCGAATGCAGCGATCGCATCCTGGAAACGCCCTATGTTCTCGCGGTTGCGATATGCCAGCAGGCGGACCATTCCGTTCTGTTTGTGAATTTGGTGATCGTGCTCCAATTCAACCTGATCACCGAAGAACTTGAATAACCTGAAGTCGATCGGCAGTTGATTGGGGTCCTTAGGCGGGGCCATGTGACCGAACCGCAGCGCCCATGCATCCCAATACAGTTCTGCAACGGCGCCCCATGAGTATCCACGGGCATCAGCAGCAAAATCGTAGGCTGCATACGTCATGAAAGCCATATTGTAGAAACCCTGGCGAGGATCGATGTCGAAGGCGTTTTTATCCAGAAAATCAAGGATGCTGAACTTGCCGGCAACAATCACCAGCCTTCTGGTGTCATAGGTTTTCCCCAGTTGCTGCTGGCCCGATTCCTTTTTCACGCGCTGCCCACCAAATCCAAAGGTCTGTTTGATGTAAGCGCGCGAAAGATAAACCTCGGGCGTTTCAGCGCCGCTTTTCTGCAGCTCAAAATCCTGGATTGCTCCTCCCAAGCCCTTAAGTTGCGAGAGGGGGCGCTCTGAAAGGAGCTCCGGGACCAAGTACACTTCGGCGCCTTTCCAGGGTTGTACGCCCGCGTAAAGCGTCGCAGTCCCTGTGAAGCTCCGTTCACTACGAGGAAGTAAAGAGCTGGTGCTGCCGTTCGCATTTGTATACAGCGCCGGAAAGGCGGGCTTCCAACCTGAGATGTAAGTAAACTGTCCATAGAGATTCCATGTTTCATTTTCCAGGTCATGCTTGCCATGTTCGGCAAGAACCCTCATCAGGCTGGGTTGCTCATCGTCCGCAGAAGATGCGTCATTTTGCGCAGAAACTGGCCGCCACGCGAGCAGGATCCCGGCCAGCAGCAGAACCGCTTGCACCAAGAACCGTGTGCTTCGCGAATGGAATTTCTTTTGCGTTGCATGTTCGGCACCCATGATCGCGGGAGCTTCTCCTTGGGATGTACGCCCACGCGTCGATGCACAGAGAAATGGATTTGGATTGAACAATAGAGCAATCTAGCAGAAGCGCGCTAAAGACGGCGTAAAGATTCAGTTAATGCCGCTCATGCCGCGAGCCTGCATAAAACTTTGCAGGATCAGCACTGCCGCCATGCGATCGACAGCCTGCGCGCGCTTTTTGGTGCTTAGTTCAGCCTCGCGCAACAACCGGTTGGCCTCTGCCGAGGTAAGCCTCTCATCCCAGAGATGGACCGGAAGCTCGAAACGTTGGCGCAACTCTTCCGCGAATTCGGCTACCTTCTGCGACTGTACTCCCTCCTGGCCGCTCATGCGCAGAGGATTGCCCAGCACAATCTCTCGTACCTGGTACTCACGTATGGTGCGCTCCAGCCGGCCGAAATCCGCCCGTTTATTCTTGCGTTCGAGTGTCTCCAGCCCCTGTGCAGTAATCCCCAGAGCATCCGAAACAGCCAGCCCCATGCGGCGACTGCCGTAATCGATAGCCAGAATGCGCCCCGAGGCTTCCACCTGCCGATTATACGAGGAGACGCATCTTACGTTTAGATGGCTACGAACCGTATTATTCCGCCGGCGCCGGAACAACTCCATCCGGAAGAAGCGCCCGACAATCAGCTGGCCCAACAGGAGGTGCGCGACAAACAGCAGCGCAAGCTGAATGCGATGTTGCATGCCGGAGCGATTGCGCAGATCGTCATCGGCGCCGTGACGGTGCTGGCCGTCTGCTACGTCGCCAAGCTGGTGCTGGTCACGTTGATGGTTTCAATTCTCATCACGTTCATGCTGGAACCATTCGTGACCCTGTTGGAGCGCATACGAATTCCCCGGTCATTGGGCTCAGTGATCACGATTCTGTTGCTGCTGGCCGCAATCTACGGCGCAAGCTACTTCTTCTATAACCGCGCCATCAGTTTTGTCCGTCAATTGCCGGAATACTCTGACCGGATCCGCGGATTGCTCTCTCACGTTCGCCAGGAGACCAGCAAGCTGGAAAAGACGGCTCAGCAGGTTCTGCCCCAGGAAAAAGAAGCCCAGAAACCCATACCGGTGAAGGTTCAAAACGCGCCCACGAGCGGATTGATTACGGAGAATATCGGCACAGTCACCGAAGTGGCGGTCACTCTCTTCTTTATTCCGTTTCTTGTCTATTTCATGTTGAGCTGGCAGGAGCACGGGCGGACAAAATCCGTGCAACTCTTCCCGCCCGAACATCGCACCACCGCGTACGTCACGCTGGGGCAGATTTCGCTTATGATGAGAAGCTTCATCGACGGAAACCTGCTGATTGGGCTGCTCATGAGCATTGTGAGCCTGGCAGTATTTGGAGCGCTGGGTCTGCCCTATTTTTATTTTCTCGGCTTCATCAGCGGCTTCTTGAGCCTGATTCCTTACCTGGGCATTGCGCTGGCCATGATTCCACCTCTTGCCGCCGGCATAGGCGTTCTGAGCGGTACGGGTTTGCTGATTGTCGCGGTCACCGTGCTTGCACTGCATTTGCTGGCGCTGAACGTGCTCTATCCCAAAATTCTGGGTAAGCGCCTGCAGCTGAACCCGCTCGTGGTGACCATCTCTCTACTGATCTGGGGTTTCATCTGGGGCGCCATGGGATTGATTCTGGCAGTGCCGATCATGGGCGCCATCAAGATCATCTGTGATCACGTCAGTTCCCTGCGTCCGATAGGCGAGTGGATGGGTGAATAGCGATTTAGCCATCAGCAGTCAGCACTCAGCATTCAGCCAAAGAAACTTACCGCAACAGACGCAGAGGCCTCGCAAAGGCACTTGAACGCGATAATTCAGCCTTTATCGTTGCGTCCTTCGCGTCCTTTGCGGTGAAGATTCTCGGGTTGGCTGAATGCTGAGTGCTGAATGCTGGTTGCTAACCCGGCGGCCAACTCATCTGCCGTCCGCCCAGCAGATGCAGGTGCAGGTGAAAGACTGACTGGCCGGCATCGGGGCCAACGTTGTAGACGGTGCGATAGCCGTGCTCCAGCTTGCGCTCGCGGGCGAGTTTTGCCGCAATCAGCTGGCAGTAACCTACCAGCTCCGCGTCAGCTTCTGTTGCTTCATCAATGCCGACAATATGTTTTTTGGGGACGATGAGAACGTGCGTCGGCGCTCCCGGCTTGATGTCTTCAAAAGCAAAAACCTTCTCGTCTTCGTAAACCTTTTTTGAAGGGATTTTGCCGGCGATGATCTTGCAGAAGAGGCAATCCGTCATAGCAAGGAAATCTTAGCAAATTCTTGCCGAGGACAGAGGGCAACATCCTCGCCTCAGGATCTTGAGAAAATTCAGTCCAGCCTGACCAGGAAAACGTTAGCGTCAGTGTGTGTCTCCCGCATAACTTCCTGGGCGCGCTTTTTGTCGTCTTCGGCAACACGCACACGAATCCAATCACCGCCCACCGGACTGGTGAACTGCAGAACCTTGGCTGTACGATAGCGGCGGGCTAGCCTTTCTTTCAACTGGCGCGCCTCTTCGGCATCAGAAAACGCGCCGATCTGCACGCACCAGCGCCCGCCCTCGGTGATCGGCGCGGGCGTCTCCAGAACTTCAATCCGTACGAGCGCGGTGCCGTGCTGGTAGACGCTCAGTTTGCGCGCGGCAGCACGAGAAAGATCGATGATGCGATCGCTGACAAAGGGACCGCGGTCGGTAATGCGCAGCAGAACTGATTCGCCCGTCTTCAAGTCGGTCACGCGGGCAATGGTATTCAACGGCAAGGTACGATGCGCGGCCGTCATCGCATTCATGTCATACGGTTGTCCGTTGGCGGCGTTGCGCTTCTGGAATCCCGGGCCATACCAGCTGGCAAAACCCACTTCGCTGTAAAGCACCTTGGCGTTCTTGGGAACGTTGATCTCCGCGTCCGGACGCGGAACCGTAGGCGTGCTCGGAAACGGAAGGGGCGTCGGCGTGGGTGTAGGAATACGCGACGGGATAGATGCGGACGCTGGGGGCGCCGTGGGCGGAGGCGGCATGGCCGGCGGCTGTTCATGATGCGACGCGCAGCCCGCCAGCAACAGCAGGAAACAGAAAAGTGCCGCTAGCTGGAGCGGCCTCTGTCCATGTACTCGGCCAGCTTGTTTAGCTGGTCGGCTGCGATACGAATGGCCTTGCTGGAATGATTGCGGATCGCCGGCACAACCTCGTTGTTCAGATAGGTAATCACCCTTTCTGCTTCGCGGTCGATCTTCTGCGCCGCCTCGCCGAACTCCGTATCCAGCTTGCGCCCAAACCGTTCGAATGGGGCGTTCTTGGGACCGTCTTGTTGATTCATATGTTTTTCTCACCATCAGTTTACCGGACGGTGCCGCTGGGTATAAAGGGTTTCAAAGTGCTTTTCGGGCACTCAAGGACCAGAGTAAAGATCAACTTACCCGCAAACAGCCACTCTGTCTCAGTAACTTAGATGATACCTGTCCAGCGGGAAAGAGACGGAATTTCGTACATGCCCCGCCCAGACCAGACGAAGGCAAAAGGAAGCGGGAATCAGCGCACTCAGCAGAATTTGGCGCCAAAAAAGATACGGGTTTCCGGCCAGTTGCTGAGGTTACGACGAACAACCCGGACCAAACGGGTGCCGGAATGCAGCATAGGGATATCCGGGCCTTGAAAAGTAATCTGGATTCTGGCGTCAACCTCAAGCATTTCATTCGAGGAGAACAGCAGTCCGGATTCACTCATATTGATGGCTTCACCTGGCCGCCATTCCTGGCCGCCCTCCAGCCGATAGCGCAGCGGGATATGCAGCTCGTGGCGCACCGCTCGACCATCGGTCGCAGTCTTGGCGTGAAGCCCGGGGGAATCGATCTTTTCCATGCACTCTCCGACGAAGTTTCTGACGCGCACTCCGCCTCTACGTTGCCAATTGCCATGGGCGGATAACCGAGGGAGCCGTAACACTAGTTGGCTAGAGATTCTCCATTGCTATTGCCGCAAGTGTCAAGCAGAGATTGGCTGCTTATAGCTTTATTAATTTCTTTTAGGGTGCAACGAATTGCCTACTTTTGTCACACAATTTCAGGGCGAGGTATCACTCCACCTCTAAAAATCATTCACTATCAAGAACACGCACAAAATAGCGTTGATTCCCAACGTTCAATGCTCCAAAGAGATTAGTGAATTCTAACCATCAAAGGTGAAGAGCTCCTTCCTTCTCGCCGGAGCCTTCTGTCGCTTCCATCAAGTTGCCCAAATCTTGAGGCACCCGCGGGTACAAAACTCCAAGATTCTGCGGGACTTGAGGCAGTTGATTCCATTTTTACCTGCAATTGAGACCGGGTGCATTGCCGGTTAATCGCGCTCGAGCGCAAGGTGGCGACAAGCAGTGAACGGCCGCGAGTTTCGCAGACACCGGTCATCAGCTCCTTCCCAATCCTTGTCTGCGGGCTCGCGACCGGTTGAGCACTTATCGTCAATCGGAGGTGAATGTCAAATGCAACTGCAATCAACGCAATCAAAAGATACCGTCAACTTTCGCGAAGCCAAGCGGATCCAGCAAAGCTTTCTTGCCGGCCTGGAAAAGCGGACTCTGATCTGGCTGGCTGCGCGTACACCGAAATGGATCAACTCTGACCATCTCACCCTGCTTGGGCTCGTCTCAATGGCTGGAGCGGGAGCAAGCTATTGGTGGTCGCGCTCGAACCGCCTGGGTTTGCTTCTGGCCATCCTATGCCTCGCGCTCAACTGGCTGGGCGACTCGCTCGATGGAACCTTGGCACGCTTTCGCGACCACTCGCGCCCGCGCTACGGTTTTTATGTTGACCACATCGTAGACGCTTTCAGCGCGCTCTTTCTGCTGGGCGGAATGGCGCTTTCCGGGTACATGTCGCCGGTGGTCGCCCTGGGATTGCTGGTCGCGTATCTAATGCTGTCCGTTGAGGTCTACCTTGCCAGCTACACCCTGGGTGACTTCAAGATCTCCTACTTCAAAATGGGACCAACAGAGCTGCGACTTCTGCTATCAGTTGGAAACCTGGTGCTGTATTTCTGGAAGTCGACGGTCCACATGACCGGACGTGCGCACAAATTCTTTGACGTCGCGGGGACGATCGGCATTTCCGGCATGCTGTTGATCATGGTGATCTCGGTGGTGCACAACACCATTCGACTCTATCGCCAGGAGCCAATTCCCATAGGTAAGCCGCTGCCCGGAAAACAACCGCTGGTGCTGGGGAAGACATTTGCGTTACCGGAACGCAAGGGAGCACAATAGTTCAGCTCTGGATAATTGATAGGAGGCTCCCGATGCCGAAGCTATCCAGGTTACTCAGCGTTTTCGCACTCTTCTTGTTTGCTGTGATTGCGCGGTCGCAAGGTACCGTAGTTACCTCGGTACAAGTTGGCAATAGCGCTGGATCAAACTCCGACGGCGCCCGCACCGGCTTAGGCATGGTTGCGGGCTTCGGCGGGATTTCCGGCCCCGGAATGAGCGGGGTTAAAGGCCAACCGTTTTCCGCCGATATAGTTGAGGAATCCGACCAATACCTGGTAGATGGCAACCATATTCATCACGAAACGCACGGCAGGATTTTCCGCGATTCTGAAGGGCGCTCGCGCACGGAGAATGAGCTTGGCGGCTTGATCGGAAGCGGCAAACCTATTGTTCACATACAAATCTTTGATCCTGCGGATGGTGCTGTCATCATGCTCGACCCAGAACACAAGGTTGCGAGCGTAGTTCATTTCGGAGGAAAGGTCACAGTGACTTCGACGGTCAAACCAGTGCCACGCGCGATCAAGCCCGCGCAACGCGTGCCATCCGAATCCAGGGCGGTCTCCCCGGAAGCAATGCAGCAGAATTTGCGCGACACACGCGACATGCAAGTACTAGGCGCCAAGAGGCAGTATTCGCAGGAAGACCTGGGAACAATGGAGATTGAAGGCTTTACCGTGAAAGGAACCCGTACGACTACCACGACCCCGGCCGGAGCCGCAGGCAATGACAAGCCCTTGACTTCGTATTACGAACACTGGTTTTCTGCCGATCTCCAGACAGACCTGCTTACCAAGTCCACCAGCCCGGAGTCGGGGCAGCATGTGCACAGACTGGTGAACATACGCAGCGGTGATCCTGACCCGCTCTTGTTTCAGGTACCGGCGGATTACACGGTGAAAGAGCAGCAGCAGTAAGACCATAGCTTGATATGTGGCTATTGAATCGAGGGGCCCTAGCAGATAAAAAATACATTGGAGATGAGATATGTCAACTCTACTATGGATCGTTCTTGCGTTATTTCCAACGACTGTCCCTTGGCCTCCTAATGATCCGCATCAACCCCCCATCGCCTAATGTTGATGCACATCAATGAGGACTAGTGAATAGAGTCGGCCAGTCGAAAGCGGCAATTGCTATCCACTGAGCGATAGGGTTGCCGCTTTTTTGTCTTTTGGGTCAGCCATTTTCACTGCCACCGCATTTCCGATCTGTGCTCCTCCTGTGAAATAATCGTCTGTTTTGTCCTAAGCATGAATTGATATCGCGTGACCAGGTTTTCTGGTCCGGTTAGCGCCAATGCCAGCTGGCAATCCAAGCCACATGCTTCTGCGGCAAAAAGTATGGCCTGCGTGATCCGGTTCTGAACGCAGCGACAGGAGAGCAATGGACTTCCAGCTTACCGACGAACAATTGCAGCTCAAGAAATCAATCCGCGAATTTGCCGAACGCGAGATCCTGCCCAACGTGATGAAGTGGGATGAAGCCAACCACTTTCCTCTCGAAACGATCAAGGAATTGGGGCACATGGGCGTGCTGGGCATGATCTTCCCTACGGAATACGGCGGCGCCGGCCTGGGCTACATCGAGTACGTGATCGCGATTGAAGAACTCTCGCGTGTGGATGGATCCGTTGGCATCACCGTGGCAGCGCACAATTCGCTCTGCTCCAATCATATCTATCTCGCCGGCAATGAAGAACAGCGGAAGAAATACGTCAGCAAGTTGGCCACCGGCGAGTGGCTGGGCGCCTGGGGCCTGACGGAACCCGGCTCGGGCTCTGACGCGGGCGGCGCTCGCATGAGCGCTGTTCGCAAAGGGAAAAAGGGCGGGTGGGTGCTCAACGGCACCAAGACCTTTATCACCAACGGCCACCACGCCGACGTTGCCGTTGTGATCGCCGTAACCGACAAGACAGCCCATACGCATGGGCTCTCGGCTTTCATCGTGGAGAAAGGAACCAAGGGCTTCCGTCCGGGCAAAAAGGAAAACAAGCTTGGACTGCGAGCCAGCGACACCTCGGAGCTGATTTTTGAAGACTGTCAGGTGCCGGAAGAGGCCATGGTAGGCGTCGAAGGCCAGGGCTTTGTGGATGCGATGCGCGTTTTGGATGGCGGTCGCATCTCGATCGCGGCGCTCGGGCTCGGCATGGCGCAAGGCGCTTACGAAGCGGCCCTCAAATATTCCAAACAGCGCCAGCAGTTCGGCAAGGCGATCAGCGAATTCCAGGCCATACAATGGAAGCTTGTGGACATGGCCACGGAGATCGATGCCGCGCGCCTGCTCACGATGCGGGCCGCCTCTATGAAAGATGCGGGCTTGAAGACGACGCAGGAATCTTCCATGGCCAAGCTCTACGCCGGCGAGGTAGCGGTCAAAGCAGCCAACGAGTGCGTGCAGATCCACGGCGGCTATGGCTTCATCAAGGACTATCCGGCAGAAAAGTTTTATCGCGACGTGAAGCTCTGTACCATTGGCGAGGGAACGAGCGAGATCCAGAGGCTGGTGATCGCACGGCAGCTTTTGAAAGATTGATTTAAAAAAATGCGTCATCCCGAACACCGTTAATGAGGACGCGCAGTCACCAGCGTCCGAATAGGGGTGAGGGACGTTGAATTCGCACAGCACTGGAATGGCAATTTAGGGAGCGCAAGGTCCCTCAGGCCTACTCGCAAGCTGGACGAAGCGCTTGCGCATTTGACGGCCTTCGGGATGACGGGCTTGTTTAATAAATGTCCACCACCCTCCAATCCTGGGTTGATCGCATACGCTCCGGCGACGTGCGCGCGCTGGCCCGAGCTATCAGCACCATCGAAGACAATCGCCCGGAAGCGCGTGAGCTGCTGAAAGCGCTTTTCAACTTCACGGGCAAAGCGCGCATCATCGGCATGACCGGCTCTCCAGGTGCAGGCAAAAGCACGCTGGTGGACCACTTGGCGCGCGAGTATCGCAAACAGGAAAAGACCGTCGGGGTTCTGGCTGTGGATCCCACCAGCCCATACACCGGTGGCGCAATCCTCGGCGACCGCATACGCATGCAGGCTCATCACGCCGATACCGGAATCTATATCCGCAGCATGGCCACGCGAGGCAATCTGGGTGGCCTGGCGCGAGCCACCACCGATGCTGCCACCGTTCTTGACGCTGCCGGCAAAGACCTGGTGCTGATTGAGACCGTGGGCGTCGGCCAGGATGAAATCGATATCGTGCGTCTGGCGGACGTGACCGTGGTGATCCTGGTGCCGGGCATGGGCGATGATGTGCAGACGATCAAGGCCGGCATCATGGAAATAGCCGATATTTTTGTCATCAACAAGAGCGACCGCGATGGCGCAGACCGCGTGGAGCGCGAGATTCGCTCGATGCAGTCGCTCGCGGTGCGCTCGGACAAGTGGACTCCGCCGATCGTCAGGACGGTGGCCAGCGAGGGCAAAGGCATTGCCGAGCTGGCGGCAGCCATCGTTGAGTACGAGCGCTTTTTGCAGCAAAAGGACCTGCTGCTTAAGAAGAAGATCACCAACTGGCGCGAACGGCTGGTAGAGATGCTGCGCGATTCGCTGCTGGAACGCTTGCTGAGCCAGCGGTTACCCGAAGCGCAGATCGCGCGCCTGGCCGCCGAAATCGCTGAGCACAAGCGTGATCCATACTCGCTGGTGGAGGAGATTGTGGACGGCTTCGGCCCAGCCTCTCACCACGGAGACAACCACCCCACCAAGCCAGAATCGGGCTTGGCCGGGGCCCCGGACACGGAGACACGGAGACAAGAAAAGGTGGGAAGCAAGTAATTGCTTTGGGTTTGGCCAATCGCCGATGGCCAAGGTTAAGAGCTGAGGGTTTTCATGCATACCATCGACCATCTTGGAATCGCAGTGAAATCGCTGGCGCGGGCGAAGAAGTTTTATGAGCAGCTTGGAGTGGAGGTGCTGGCGGAAGAGACCATCCCGCACGAGAAGGTCAAAGTCGCGATGGTGCCGCTGGGCGAGAGCCGCATCGAACTGCTGGAGGCGACGAGCGCTGATTCGGTGATCGCCAAATTCATCGAGAAACGAGGCGAAGGCCTTCACCACGTTGCCCTGCACGTCCCTGACCTCACCCATGCCGTCGAGCAACTCAAAGCCACAGGCACCCGCTTTGTGTCGGAAGAAATCAAGATCGGCGCCGGCGGGCATCTCTACGTCTTCGTTCATCCTTCCAGCACCGGCGGCGTGCTGCTGGAACTGGTGCAGGACGTGCCGGAAGGGGTCTGAGTGCCAGGAGCCTTGCCTGTGTCGGCAGCCGCGGGGGATAAGATGCGTCGATTGCTGAAGTTCTTCCAGTTCTTTTCAGCCGCGATCTGCGGTTTGGCGGTTTCTTCAGCCCAAAGCATCTCGCACAATAACGCTGCACCGCAGGCCGTCGATATCGAAGACCGTCAATGGCATATAGAGCACTCTGTTAATCGTGTTAATGATGCATCCCACAAGTGGCGTGGCGACGCCGGAAAAGGTAAGCCGAATATCACTTTTGCAAGCGGCGCAATTGAGGGATCACCTGGATGTGGCCGGTTTAATGGGGCGTATCGCAGGTCGGGTGAGGAGCTTACGATGGCCGTGGGATGGACCGACGGCCAGGAAAAGCCTTGCAGCGATAAAGAAAAAGAAAGTGCTACGAACATTCTCAGGGTCCTTACAGGTGTGCGACAAATTCATTATGCTGAGCCGGAATATTGGCACTTGGATGATGAAAAAGGGACAACCCAGGTTGTGCTGTCGCTGATGCAACCGGGGAGTGACCTTTCTGAACTAGAAGATACCTTCTGGCATCTCACACAACTTGAAGGTTCAAGCGCTGATTTTGCCGATTTGGTCGTCAATATCGGACCGCGGCAGGTTACGTTCAGCACGCCTTCCTACCAGACTTCCTTTCCCTTCCACTACAAAATGGCGGGTCTGGTGTTCGTTCCAGATGATCGACACGATCCGCCCGAGGATCGCAAGCTCTCACAGGATGAGCAGACCGCGAAGGTATTTGAAAAAGTCCTACGCGAAATCGGATCGTATGAAGCGGGCCCGAACAGCGTTACTTTTTTCGGCAAAGACCGGCAGCCGATTATGGTGATCAATTCCTTTCCACGAAGGACGATTGAAAACCGCAGATGGCGCATTGCCAAATATCGCGGCGACTCCAGCCCATCTGTGATGGTTCTTGGCCGTCGCCTTCCAATAACCCAGCAGGCCGACAAAGACGGCCTGGTCGATGCATATGACTACGCAGAAGTGACTTTCTTGAACGGTCACGTAACAGGCTCACCCGGATGCGGCGGTTGGTGGGGCACCTATAAACTTTTAGGCAACCAGTTGACCTTCGATGCAACCCTATCCCTCTTCGGAACGTGCCCCGATGAAGATTTCGTCCAGAACGGCCTGGTTGAGAGCGCTTTCAGAGCGGCCGTGCGGATAGAAGAAAAAGGCGATCACGTCCTACTGCGCGACAAGGACCGGAACGTGCAGATAATTCTGGTTCCGTATTGAGTTTGCTTAGGCACGAACTGGCGCAGGAGGTGCCGGCCAGTGCCTAGGAATTGCCGCATCTGCCAAAGCGGAATTTTGAGTCCCCTACTTTGCGATAGCGGGCTGTCTCTGCTCAGTCAACAATCCCAGCTGGTCCACTCCCGCTGAGCGCACATCATCCACGGCGTTGACCACGAACTGATAGCGAGCGCGGGCATCGGCGCGCAGAAATACCGCCTTGTTGCTGCTTTTGTCCAAACGCTCTTTCACTCTCTGTCCGAGCGACTCTGGGGTCACCGACTCATTGCCCAGAAAGAGCCGGCCGTCATGCATGACCGCGACAATCAGCGCGTCTGCCTTGTTGGCGTCAGGCATGTCGACCGGATTCGCGGTCTTCGCCAGTTCCGCAGGTCTCCCGGGCTGAATCATGGGCATGATCACCATGAAAATGATCAGCAGAACCAGCATCACGTCGACCATCGGGGTGACGTTGATCGCGGAGTTGATTTTTGTCTCTTCTTTGCGCGCTGATGTCGTGGCCATTATTTGCTCCTGGATTGAATCAAAGCGCTGCGCTTCAAGAAGTAATCCACCAACTCGCTGGAGGAATTGTCCATCTCCACGTCGAAGGCTTTGATCTTGCTGGTGAAATAGTTGAACATCATCACCGCAGGAATAGCGACGGTGAGGCCCAGCGCCGTGGTCACCAGGGCTTCAGAAATGCCGCCGGCAACCACGTTCATGCCGGTACCGCCGTCGCCATGAATCGCCTGGAAGGCGTCGATGATGCCGATCACCGTGCCCAGCAGGCCGACGAACGGAGCCGTCGATCCAATGGTGGCAAGCCCGCTGAGGCCACGTTCGAGTTCAGTATGGACAATAGCTTCAGCCCGATCCAGCGCCCGCTTGCTCGCCTCAATCTTTTCTCCCGAGATTTCATCGGACTCCTGATGCGCTCGAAATTCCTGCAAGCCGGCAGTGACTACCTTGGCCAGGTGGCTTTTCTTGTTGCGTTCGCCCACGCGAATCGCTTCATCCAGCTTGCCTTCGCGTAACGCGCCAGCGACCATCGGAGCAAACTGGCGTGATTGTTTGCGCGCCGCCGTAAAAGCAAGCCAGCGGTCGAGCATCACCCCGATCGACCACGCCGACATGACCAGCAGAATGAGAGCGATGGCTCGCGCCGGCCAACCCATGTGGCCCCAAAGCTCCAAAATGTTCATGCGTGAGCCGCTCGCCTGAAATAACCAGAAAGCCACAGAGTGGAACTTGAGTGAAGTGAGCGTTGCCAGGGATGTCGCCAGCATGAGTTGAGTTTCCTCCGAATGAGATTGCAGCCTGCGGACCAGCTAGCAAATCGCTAGACGCCGATACGGCAGTGGGTGAGTTTTCAAACCCAACCCACTTCCGGCCATGGCATCTTTTGACACCGGGGTTGGAGGTTTTGCTCCCAGCAAACAATGCTTTTCCAATTCCTCCCTTTTCCGGAAAACAAAATTAGAAGTGAAACACGACGCCGCCACCGGCAAAGACGTTGTGCCGGCTCAATCCGCTCTCCGGGCTGCCGGCAAGTCCGATGCCCGGCGTGGCAAAGCTGGGCTGACCGCTCAGAAAATCGCGCAGTTCAACACGAAAACCGAGATGCGGCAGCGGAGTTTTTATATCCGCACCGGTTCCGAATTGAAGGGCGAACTTGTTGCTGCGATCGTCGGGAAAAGAAAAGTGGGCCAACCCGCCACCGAGACTGATCCAGGGAGAGATGGGCGCCGCAGGAAAGAACTTTGTCTTGATCGAAGGCGTGATGTAAAGCGAAGAAAAATGCGCGATGAAAGCGTTTGGCGACTGCGTGAACGTCGCTTGCTGATGAGCGGTGCCGGCAATCGGTATTTCAAGATGGATCGACGCCAGCTTGGCGTCGATCATGCGCGAGTTGAATGTGCCCTCCCAAAAGAGGGCGTGGCCTGTCTTGACCGATTCCGGCGGTATGTTGATGCACAAGACACCCAGCGGACAATCGAAGTTCAGGTGAGTATCAGAAACGCTTGAGGCGCCAAAAGAGAGGGCCACGTCTGCTTTTTGCGCCACGGCAACATGAGGGAGCAGCAAAATAACAAAGAAAAGAAAAAAGACGGGGGCATGCTTCGTATTCATTTTTTCTCCTTGAATGTGCGGCTGCGGTTATTGTGAAAATGAGCGCACCTCGGCCAGGCCCCTCCAGACGCCTGTTGCCGGGACAAATTTCAAGTTATGTTGAATAGAAGAACGGGCCAGCTACTCTGCTTTTGCAGGAATTCTGATGTTGCCTGGCACAATTTCCGGCGCGGCCTTTACGGGAGAGCGTGATGAAGGGATGCATTGCACTCACGACGGATTTGTAAGTGTAAATGCCGGCTTCGACAATCAAGACCGCAATGGCTCAGTACCGCATAGAATGATCTCGTCGAGTGCCGCGCAAAGGGGAGGGCCCATAAGATGATCCAATTAACTCCAAGCGAAAATAAACTCGTCGACTACTCTAAAAAAGCAATCACAAAATACAATACGATGCGCCATCGTAAAGGCAATGTGGATACGCTTTATGCATTTCTTCTTGCTGTTAGTGGAAAAATTTATGACGGGGCATGTTTTGAGGCGAGCCTGGCCCATGCGGTACTCTGCGCAGAGAGGCACGCCATTGCAAATTTGATAATGAATGAGTCCTATCGATCCAAGATCAAGGCCATTGTGGTCGCCGATCCGGTGCCAAAAATTCAAAAGAGAAGCACACCACCGTGTGGAACCTGCCGCCACCTTATTTGGTATCAAGGAACTCCGAAGACCTCGGTGATCTTGATGCAGTACATTCAGACAAAGAAAGGCTGGGCGTTTCCGGTTGTAGAAAAGTATTCAATTAAACAGTTTTATCCTCATCCCTACGAACCGGCGGACCAGAGCACTTGGGATCGATTTGAGCCGCGCTAGGAATTGATATCTGAAGTGAATGTGTAGAATCATGACAAAGCCTACTCGCCGGAAGCACCCTGGGCAGGAACTGGCGTAATATCGCGATTTCACCTGTAACCCCCTTCACAACGGTGTAGTTTATTCTGGTGAGAGGGCTCCCTCGCTCCTCGCCCCAGTTCGTCCGGGTCAGAACCATGCTTATTCTCGCCATCGACACATCCGGTCCCGCCGGCGGCATAACGCTCGCCGAAGCCTACGAGAAATCATTTCGACTGATCGAGTCTGCGCCGATTGCCGGAGGAACTTTCTCCGCGCAGCTGATCCCCACCGTGGCTGCGCTGCTGGGCAAGCATGGATACCGCGCAACGGATATCGGCGGCTTTGCTGCCGCATCCGGGCCCGGTTCCTTCACCGGTCTGCGCGTCGGCTTGAGCGCAATCAAAGGCCTGGCAGAGACGCTGCACAAGCCGATCGCAACGGTCTCGGTGCTCGAAGCCCTGGCTTCCCTGACGGATGGAGCGGGGAAGATTGCAAGTGCGCTTGATGCCGGCCGAAAAGAAGTTTTCCTTGGCGTCTATGAAAGACACGATCAATTTTTGCGCGAACTGCGGGAACAGCTGCTGAGCCAGTCTGACATGGCGGCTGTGCTCGCCACGGAAGCTCCATCTCTGCTGGTCACGAGTGATGCAGCAATCGCCGGGCTTGTTTCAACGACCAATGGTTTGGTCAAAGTCGTTCCGCGTCCGGGAAGTGAGGCAGTCGCGCGAATCGGCGCACGAAAGCTTTTTTCCGGCGAAACCGTATCCGTAGAAGCTCTGGATGCCAATTACTTGCGCCGCTCTGATGCAGAGATCTTCTTCAAGAGGACACCCTGAGATGGTCCGCGTTCGTGCGGCCAAAGCCCCCGACATTCCCCGGCTTGTGGAAATCGCCGGGCATTCCGTTACGGCGGCCCGCTGGAACCAAAACGACTACCTGCGACTTCTTGCACCAGAACCACTGCAACAGCGGGTGGCTTTAGTGGTCGAAGACGATCTGGAAGTTGTTGGATTCATAGTGGGAAAGCAGATCGATCGCGAGTGCGAAATTGAGAATATTGCCGTCAGCGGGGCCGCGCGGCGCAGGGGGCTGGGAACAAGGCTGCTGGGCGAGTTTCTGGAGCTGGTTCGAAGGCGTGGAGGACAAGAGATTTGGCTCGAGGTTCGTGAGTCAAACCTTGCTGCCAGAGCGCTTTACGAGAAATGGGCCTTCGTGGAGACAGGGCGAAGAAAGACCTACTACCAGGACCCGGTCGAGGATGCTCTGATCCTAAGATTTATTTTCCCATAATGGCTTCCATTTTCCGTTGAACCGGCTCTGCCCCTATGTTAACGTTCGGTGAAAGAACTTTGCAGGAGGTTCTTCCGGATGGTAGATTCCGTTCGCGAACAGCTTCTTGCCAGCCACGAAGAGTTTCGTCGGCTGGCCCAGGAACACAGTCATCACTGCGACCGCCTCCACACTCTCATCGAAAAAAGATATCTCACCGAAGATGAAAAGCTGGAAGAGGTGCGTATCAAGAAGCTCAAACTGCATTTGAAAGATCAGATGTATGTGATTGAGCAGGAGTACAAGCGCGCGCAGACGCAGGTAGCGTAAGCGGGCCAAAAAGATCAACCTCTCCTTGTGCGGGCCAATCACCCGTCGGGAGAGGATTGTTATTTAGCGAGATTCTGTCACGGGGCAATCTGGCAAAAGATGAAGGGGCATGGCTTCCGGGTCCATGCCCCTTTTTATTATCAGCAGTTTTGACGGATGAGCTTGCCTCATAGCAAGAGAGTCGCTCCAGAGCGCAAAAATATACCCCTGGGCAGGATAGTATTTGAGGGCCTTCGGTACATGTGAGCCCGCCGCGAACTTATTCCATCGTAATGAGATATATTCCCTGCCAAGAATCAGCAGGATAGACAGTTTTCCCAAGAACTTTCACATTGCACCGGGGCGTGATAGCTATAATCGAAAGTGCATGGTTCGAGACGGAATCTACTATGCTCTGGGAATGCTGCTCGTGGCAGCCCTGATCGGCTGGCTGACGCACGCGGCCATTCTTGTGCTGCTCCCGGTCCTGCTGGCTGCTTTTTTCCTCTGGTTTTTCCGCGATCCGGAGCGGGTGATCCCCTCCGGCGAAGGGCTGATCGTCTCCCCGGCTGACGGAAAGGTGACCGATGTTTCGGTCACTCAACTGAACGGTGTTCCCTGCACCCGCATCAGCATTTTTTTGAACGTGTTTGATGTCCATGTGAACCGCTCTCCCATCAGCGGCGTGATCCAGAGCGCGGTGTATAAGAAAGGTCAATTCGGCAACGCCATGTCAGAATCCTCCGCCGTCGAGAATGAGCAGAACATCGTAACCATGGAAGGCGAGGGCATGACGGTGGTGTTCAAGCAGATTGCCGGAGTGCTGGCGCGCCGCATCGTCTTCAACCACAAACCCGGGGAAACTCTGGCTCGTGGCCAGCGGGTTGGGCTGATCAAGTTCGGCTCACGCACCGATGTCATTTTCCCTCAGCCTGCGGAAGTGAAGATCAAAGTGGGTGACCGGGTCGCAGGAGGATCGACAATTCTGGCCCACGTGCAAACACCACAAAAATCCGGACCGGCGCCAACCCACGAAAGCACAGGGGTCTTGCGATGAAGCTGCCTGGACCAATGCGCCGCTGGGAGGACCAGCTTCCGCCGACGGAAAAACGGCGCATGCGCAAAGGCATGTACATCCTGCCTTCCCTGTTTACGGCACTGAATATCGGCGCTGGGTACTATGCTCTGACCCAGACGGTGCTGGGTTCGCCGGTAGAGCCCTGGCATTTTGACAACGCTGCCCTGGCGATCGGCGCCGCCGTAGTCGCAGACGGTTTGGACGGCCGCATCGCGCGCATGACCAATACCACCAGCGACTTCGGCCGGGAGTTCGACTCGCTGGCGGATGTGATCACCTTCGGTGTTGCTCCGGCAGTCCTGGCCTGGCTGTGGGGCTTCCATCAGTTGCCGCAATCCGCGTTTCCCGGCGTGCATGATCGCACGCTACAGATCGGCATTCTTGCGACATTCCTTTTTTTGGTGGCAGGCGCCAGCCGGCTGGCCCGATTCAATATCCAGGTGAATCCGCAACCTTCGAATCCGGGAAGGCCGGGCAGAAAATACTTTGTCGGCTTGCCGATTCCCGCCGGAGCCGGAGTGTTAGCTTCGACCATCCATCTATTCAGGGGCGATCCCATTACCTATCTACCGCTGGCGCCCATCTGGATTGGCCTGCTGATTGTGGTGGCGTTCCTCATGGTGAGTACCTGGCGTTTTTACAGCTTCAAAGACCTGAATCTGCGTAACCGGCATCCCTTCCAGATTTTTGTTCTTATTTGCGGCTTCATTTATCTCTTGATTTTGTTCCACACCTACATGCTTTTCGCTATAGCCTTTACTTACATGCTTTCCGGTATTTTCACGCGTGTTTCGTACGGGTTGCGGCGCAAACCCCCGGAAGCCTCGCCCCAGGCTTACAATGAAGCTCCGGACTCTCCCCGATGAAGACTGAGACGCAGAACCTCTTTCGTGTGGCCATTGTCGGCGCGGCAACCCTCAAGGGAAAAGAGCTCAAAGATGTGCTGGAGGAGCGCAACTTCCCTGCTATCGATATCAAGCTGCTGGATGACGACGAGTCCCTGGGCCAGCTGGAGCGCGTCCAGGACGAAGTTGCCGTGGTTCAGCCGGTAGGGCGCGACGAGCTGGCCACCATGGATTTCACCTTCTTCGCTTCAGACCAGGACTTCACACGCCGCAACTGGAAGCTGGCTCGCGAAGCCGGCAGCGCCATTGTCGACATGTCTTATGCGCTGGAAAACGAGTCCAACGTTCCCGTGCGGGCGCCCTGGGTTGAGCGTGAGCTGGGCCAGCCCATGCAGGTTACGCTGGAATCGAGCGCGATCGTCACGGCGCATCCCGCCGCAGTGGCGCTGGCGTTGTTGTTGCTCCGCGCAGGCAAGGCGGGCAAGGTACACACATTTGCGGCCAGCATCTTTGAGCCGGTATCCGAGCACGGCCGGCGCGGCATGGACGAACTGCACGAGCAAACCGTGAACCTGCTCTCATTCCAGCAAATGCCCACGGGCGTTTTTGATTCCCAGATAGCCTTCAACATGATTGATCGCTTCGGGCGAACCTCGCCCCACACCCTGGAGTCGACGGAACGCCGCGTTACGGATCACCTGCGCCGGCTTCTCGGCCCGAATGCGCCGTTGCCTTCCATCACTCTATTGCAGGCGCCGGTATTCCACGCGCATACGTTTTCCGTATACATCGAGATGGAGCAGAGCGTGGCCGTGGGCGATTTTACCCGCGCTCTAACCGGCGAACACGTGCAGATTGCACGCGCGTCCGAAGATTCGCCCAGCAATGTCAACGTGGCAGGCAAGGATGAGATCATGGTTGCGGTGCGCCGCGACTCCGTTCACGAAAATGCCTTCTGGTTATGGGCTGCGGTCGACAATCTTCGTCTCTCGGCTCTCACTGCCGCCGACTGCGCGACTGCCCTGGCCGCTGTCCGCCCCCATGGGAAGGTCCAGTGAAAAGCCTGCTGCGTATTCTTTTGCCGGCGCTTTTGTTCGTGAGCGGTTGCGGCTATCACACCGCGGGCAACGCCACGCGGTTGCCGGCAAGCGTCAGCACGATCGCGGTGCCGATGTTTGTGAACCAGACACAGACCTACGGAATCGAACAGAGATTCACTCGCGACGTCGTGCGCGAACTCTTGAGCCGCACGCACTATCGTATCGTGGACAACGCGGGACAATCGGCTGACCTGGTGCTTAAAGGCACGGTGGTTTCCGCTCAGACTGCGCCGCTTACCTATGACGCGCAGAGCGGCCGCATCTCCAGCGCCGTGGTTACGGTTTCCATGAAGGTCTCTCTCGCTGATCATCACGGACGCATCTTTTTTGAAAACCAGAACTACACGTTCCGACAGGAATACCAGGTGTCACGCGAAGTCTCGAGCTTTTTTGAAGAAGAGACGCCCGCGCTGCAGCGTATGTCTCAGGACTTTGCCCGCACGCTGGTCAGCGACGTTCTGGAGGCCTATTAAATGGCCACCGGCCTACCACCCCAGCACGAGAAAAGCGCTCGTACCGGAAGCCCCGGCCGGAGCTTTGCGCAGGCGGAAAAGTTTGCCTCTGAAGTAGCCGGACGCAAACTGCGTCCTGCCTATGTCCTTATCGGCGACGAAGTTTTCTTCCGCGACCAGTGCCGCCAGGCGCTGCTGGCACACCTTGTCCCTGCCGATCTGCGCGACTTCAGCCTGCACGATCTCGATCTCGCCGAGGTCAGCGTGGTCGAAGTGCTGGACCGCGCCCGCACACCCTCACTGATGGCGCCATTTCAAGTCTTTTTTGTTCGCGGCGTAAAGGAGCTGTATGGACGCGGCTCGCACGCCGACGAGTTTGCCGCCGTCGAAGCCTATGTCAAAGATCCCAATCCGGCCGCGGTGCTGATCTTTGTGGCTGACCACATCAGCATCCCTGCTGACGCCCGGCGGATGGAGCTGCAGGACAAAGACCGCTACGAGCGCATACGCGAGACCCTGGGCGAATACTGCGGCGTGGTGGAACTGGCGCGCGTGGATGAGAGTGACGGCATGCGCTGGGTCACCGAACAGGCTCAGAAGGAAGGCGTCAAGATGGACCAGGACGCGGCGCGCGAGCTGGTGGATGCGCTGGGCGCGGACATGATGCTGGTAAGCCGGGAGCTGGAAAAGCTCGTCCTCTTCACCGGCGGGAAGAAACACATTACGCTGGGCGACGTTGAAACCATGGTGCTGGCGGCCAAGCAGCGCTCGCTCTATGAACTTACCGACGCCGTCTCCGCCAAAGACAAGACGCGCGCCCTGGCCGTGCTGGACGCCTTGCTCTCCAGCGGCGACGGCGATGACGCTGCCATCGGGCATCTGTATATGCTCGCTCGCACCTTCCGCCAGATGCTGGTGATCCTGGAAAAGAACGTGCGTGACGCGCGAGCCATTTGGCAGGCCCTGTGGCAGGGCTTCCGCGTACCTCCTTTTGCCGCTGAAGATGTGATCCGCCAGGCCCGCCGTTATAAATCCCGCCGCGAACTCACGCGAGCGTTGCGGCTGATCGCTCGCGCTGATTTTGCCCTGCGCACCAATCCTCCCAGCAAGCGTATGGTGCTTGAGAACCTGGTCATCCATCTTTGCGAAGAGCCGAAGGTCGCCGCCACCGTGTGGCAGCAGGAAGAGCTGCCGGTCTGATCGGGTCACACGGCGTACTGGAGAGACCAGCAAGAGTGGTTCGGCAACAATTTTCCGGGCAATCAACAGCTGTTAACTACTTTGCTACTCCCCTCTGAACTGAATCCCGGTTATTCTGCCATTCAGTGGCGATGCGGATGACCATTCTGGCGAGCGGCAGTCGCGGCAACTCTGCCGTGCTCTCCAGTTCGAATGCAAGCATCCTGATGGATGCCGGCATCTCCTGCCGGGAAACGCTCAAACGCATGAGGGCTGTGGGCGAAGAACCGAACAAGCTCCGAGCGATTGTGATCTCGCATGAGCACAATGACCATGTTTCAGGGCTGGAGGTTCTGGCGCGCAAGCTGCGCGTGCCGGTTTACATCACTGAGCCTACATACCACACCTGGCGACGCTCCACCCGTGGCGCTGACGGCAAGCCGGTGAAACTGGAGCGCGTGGAGCACTTCCATGCCGGCCGGAGTTTTCAGATCGGCGACATTACCGTGAGTTCCTTTACCACATCGCATGACGCCGTGGATCCATGCGGCTTTACGTTTCGGGCTGAAGGCATTAAATTCGGCGTCGTTACCGATCTGGGGTACATGAGCGCCAACGTCAAGGATGCGCTGCGCGGCTGTGACGGGCTGATGATCGAGTCCAATCACGATCTGGAAATGCTCCGCACCGGCCCCTATCCATGGATGGTGAAGCAGCGCATCATGAACAAGAAAGGCCACCTTTCCAACACCGCCCTGGCGGAGTTTTTTTCGCACGACTATGACGGCCAGGCCGCCTTCCTGGTGCTGGGACATCTCTCCGAGCACAACAACCATCCTGAACTGGCGCGTGAGACCGCTTTTAAGGCGCTGGGCGGCAAGATGAACCTTTTTCAATCCTGTTCCCTGGCGCTGGCCCGGCAGGACCAGCCATTGCACCCACTCTGCCTGGGGTGAGAAGATACCTGTACGAAACCTCAATCTGGGATGAGAATAGACTCATACCGGGAGCTTGAATCTAGAGTTTTTGGCAGCGAGATGAGTACTGTTTGTACAGATAGGGTTATAGGGGACATCTTGGCTGGTTGGAGATACGATATCTCCGGCCTTGCCGTGGAAATGCGCTCCGACTACGAAACCCATCTCGCGGAGTGCGCGCGCTGCCATTCCCGCCAGGTTCTGCATCGCACCATCGATATCGGGCTCATGATCGTGGCCAGTATTTCCGCCATCATGTTCCTGGTGGCGTTTGGGGCAGTACGGCATTTTTCACCCCGGCGCGCCTTGGTCCTGGAGCTAATCGCCCTGGCCGGCTTCCTCTTCTTCAGCGTGGTATGGCTGATTGTAGCCGTGGCTACCCCTGCACCGGTGGTGGTCGCCGACGTAGCGCGTATACAGGCTCGCCGCCTGCATGACCGCCTGCCCAGCCAGGTCCGCGACAAGCTGCCCGAAATCACCCAGGACTTCCTCAAGGAAAGATGATTTCCCCTCAGAGAAGGAGGGCGCAGGGCAATCTCTGCCTTGGCGCGACGGCAGAGCGCCGGCATAAAGCCCGTGAAAAAAGGAAGCCACCTTCCACGGAGGTGGCTTTCTTTTGGTCTACGACGGATCAGCTCGACAGCCGCTTACGGTTGGCTCCAGATGTAGCCGAGTGTGCCCTGGTCTTTCCATCCTTGTCCCAGGACCTGCGCCCGTTCCACGGGTGAAGCGGTATAGAAGTGCGTGGCCCCATTGGCGCTTACCAGCTTGTAAAACGGGTCCGTTCCGCCGACCTGTGCGCTGGAAATGTAGCCAATCACCCCTTGATCGGTATACCCACGGCCCGCGAGAGATGCTTTCTCACCGACGTCAGTTGTCAGAACATTGTCGCCATTCGGATTGACAAGCCGGTACACAGGTACGGTGCCGCTGGTTTGTGAGCTCATCAGATAGCCGGCCGTGCCTTCGGGTCTCATACCCCGGGCTGATTGATCGCCGGCGTTGGTTGAGAACAGATGCGAACCGTTGGTGGAAGCGGTGTTCAGTGCGCGAAAGAGCGGCACCTTGCTCCCTGCGGCCGCTCCGGGCGCTGGAGCAGCGGCCCCAGGCGCTGCGCCTGCGTTTACATCCGGCGCTGTACCTGTGGCCGTGCCTGCGGATTGGAATTGTCCAGACGTGCGTAAATCACCGTCACGAGTCAGGATCTGCCATTCATAGGTTTTTCCCGGCTCCAGCCCAGTGAGTTGCAGGGAATGATTCGTGCCTCCACCTGGATTGAAAGCTGACTTCCACGCTCCGGTGCCGGCCACGCGATAGCGTACGTGGTTTGCCGCCGCAGAATTGGTAGTCCAGTTAATGGTGGCCGACGTTCCAGTGATGGCGGTAATGTTTGGACCTTGAGTGATCTGTACGTTCTTCTCGCTTTGCTGGTCCATTGGTTTCTGGGCGAAGGCCGCCGCCACGACCGCCAGCGACAGCCCGAGTGTCATAAGCATACGTTTCATAAATTGGTCTCCCTTTGCCAAAGGCACTTCGACGAGATACTCCCTTCCAGACGGCGAACAGCCGGTTCGGCGCGCGATGTGTTGTAAAAAGGCTTTGCCTATTTCGTCTGGAACTCGCCTTGTTTGCGCACGTCGCCGTCGCGCGTCAGGATCTGGTATTCATAGGTTTTGTGCGGCTGAAGCCCGGTCAGTTCCAGGGTGTGGCTGGTGCCGCCGCCCTGGTGGTAAGCCGACTGCCACTCGTTGCTGCTGCCCGCGATGCGGTAGCGCACATGGTTCGCGCCGTTGGTGTTCGTCGACCAGTTGATCGTTGCCGCGTTCCCGCTGATATTGTTGACGCTCGGACCCTGGGTAATGTGCACCGCCTTCTCAGACTTAGAGTCCATCGCCTCAGACTTCTGCTGGTCCGGCTTCTGCTTCTGCGCCCAGGCGCCCGCTCCCAGCAGCATCAGTGATATGCCCAATAACGTGAATATGCGTTTCATACTTGTCTCCCATGGATTGAAAATATTCAGAATCGCGTCGACCACTGGCCCCTGCCCTCGTGGTTATCGTGCCGGCCTAAGGGCGCGGCCACGCGCTGGCGCGCGCTGAACAGCCATTGCTTGATTCGAGGGAGGTAAATACGGCAGGGTTGCCACTGGAGGGAGTTGGTGATCGAGTAAATTGGTAATTTGGTAAGTTGGTAAAGTGAATGCGCAGTTTTTGCGCCTTCGCACGGGCGCGCCCTCACTTAGCAAATTACCAAGTTATCCGATTCCTTCCAGTCCGCCGATCAGATCCGTGATGCGCTTCACGCGGTTCTCAAAGCACCAGCGCTGAATCCCGTCCACGATTTTTTCCGTGGCGCAGGGATCCCAGAAGTTCGCTGTGCCCACTTGAACCGCAGCCGCACCGGCCAGCATGAACTCAACCGCGTCTTCGCCGGTGGTAATGCCGCCCATGCCGATCACCGGGATCTCGACTGTGTGTGCGGCCTCCCAGACCATGCGCAGGGCGATCGGTTTGATAGCCGGTCCGCTCAGCCCCGCCGTCACGTTGGATATGCGCGGCTTGCGCGTCTTGGCATCAATAGCCATGCCCACAAAGGTGTTGACCAGTGAGATTGCGTCGGCGCCGGCATCTTCCGCAGACTTGGCCATGGCCGGAATGCTGGTCACGTTAGGCGAGAGCTTCACAATCAGGGGTCGCTTCGCCGCGCCCTTGCAACTGGCCACCAGTTCTTCCAGCAGCACACGGTCGGTGCCAAACACCATGCCACCCTGGTGCGTGTTGGGGCAGGAGACATTCAGCTCGTAGGCGGCGATGCCCTCAGCTTCATTCAATATGCGGATCGTCTCCACATATTCTTCGCGCGTGTAGCCGAAAACGTTGGCGATCACCACCACGTTCTTCTTCGCCGCCAGCTTGGGAAGCTTTTCTTCAATGAACGCGCGCGCTCCGATGTTCTGCAGCCCGATCGAGTTGAGCATGCCCGCAGCGGTCTCAAACAACCGCGGCGGAGGATTGCCGACCATCGGTTCGCGCGAAAGCCCCTTGGTCACAAAGCCGCCCAGCTTTTCCAGCGTGACAATATCTTCGAATTCGATACCGTAGCCAAACGTGCCGCTGGCTGCGATCACCGGGTTCTTGAAGCTGATGCCGGCGAATCTCACGCTGAGGTCGGGTTTACGATGGGTCGCTGTGTCGGGTGGTACCGTGGTGGTTGCCATTGTTCCTAGTGTAAACGCTACTGCTGCGCACAAGGCAATAACGGCGGTACCAGACCTCCATCACACCCAAAGGACAAATCGAGAGAAACCAAAGGCAACCGGTCGAAATGGTGGGATCTAACCGTAAGGCGAGCGGGAGCGGTTCAGGCTGGGCGTGCAGAGACCGAAAGCAGAGACTGCACTTTGGCGGCAAGCTGCCGGAGTGAATACGGCTTCTGCAGGAAACCCATACCCTGCATGGGAATACCGTTTTGCAGGACGACGTCGTCGGCATAGCCGGAGACGTAGAGAAGCTTGGTGTTAGGGCGAATTTGCAGCAGGCGATCGGCAAACTCACGCCCGCTCATCCTGGGCATGACCACGTCGCTGATCACCAGATCAATCTGTGCGTCTTCTACCGCCATTTCGAGCGCTTCCGTTCCGCTGCCGGCACAGCTGACTTTATAGCCCAACGAGGTCAGAAACTCGGCATTCACGTTGCGCAGCTCAGCTTCATCTTCTACCAGAAGAATGTTGCCCTGGCCCTTCTTCATGACATCGTTGGAATCGTCGTTCGGCGCCGGTTCGGGAGCCCCGGTAACCGGCAGCAATATGGTGACCTGCGTGCCCTTGCGCGGGCTGGACTGAATGCTGATCTCGCCCTGGCATTGCTGCACGATGCCGTAGACGGTGGCAAGCCCCAGGCCGGTGCCGCGTCCAACGTCTTTGGTGGTGTAGAAAGGTTCGAAGGCGTGGAGTTGAGTCTCTTCGTCCATGCCGACGCCGGTATCCCGGATGCGGATGGCGACGTACTGGCCGATGGTAACGCTGCCGCTGGCGGTGAGCATTGGCCGAAGGATATCTTCGGTCTCAATGAATAGCTGCCCGCCGCCGGGCATGGCGTCGCGCGCGTTGATTACGATGTTGAAGATAATCTGTTCGAAATGGGTCTTATCGATCACGACCGTGCCCGAAGCGCGGAGGCTGACCACCAGCTCAATGTCTTCGCCGATCAGGCGCGGCAAAATCGCCGCCAGCTCCGCCAGCGCCTGCTGCGTTTGCAGCGGCGTGGGCCGGACAATTTCCTTACGGCTGAAGGTGAGCAACTGGCGTGTGAGACCGCTGGCGCGCTGCGTAGTGTCAATAATCTTGGTGCAGTAACGGCGCAGGTTCTCGCTGGTCTCCAGTTTCGATTCCAGCAGTTCGGCATAGCCGCCGATCACGCCCAGGAGATTGTTAAAGTCGTGGGCCACGCCGCCGGCCAGACGCCCCAGAGCCTCCATCTTTTGCGACTGAAGAAATTTGGCTTCCAGTTCGCGCTCTTCGGTCTGGTCCAGCAGCATGCCGAAAATGCATTCCTTGTCGCCGACGCGCACCAGCGTGGCGAAATAGAGTCCCACGTGATGGCCGCCTGCTGCATCTTTGAATTTGACCTCAAGATTTTGTATTGAGCCTTCCGCCTTGATCCTCTGGTAGAACTCATCGCGTTGCTGTTGGGTCTTCCAGAGCCCCAGTTCCAGGGCGGTCTTCCCAATTACTTTTTCCGCCGGCAGGGCCAGCACCCGTAAGAAATTATTGTTCACATTAAGAAAGACGCCATCCTGAGAAACAATGGCGCAGCCGACGGGGCTCTGGCGAAAAATGGTAGCGAAACGCTCTTCCGATTGCTTTAGCGCGATCTCGTTTTGCTTGCGCTCGGTTATGTCGATGGCCGTGCCTTCAATCACGCGGTCGCCGTTGGCGCCGGGAATAATGATGGCGCGTTCCAGAATCCAGAACAGCGTGCCCTCTTTGCGCCGCTGCGTGCATTCGTAATTCACGATCTGGCCCTGGCGGCCGAGATCCTCCAGGAACTGGTCACGCTCGGAAGGATGAGAATAAAGAGTATCCACCGGGCGCGACATAGCTTCTTCCTTGCTGTCGAAGCCGTACATGCGGAGAAACGCGCTGTTGCAATTCAGCAGCCTGCCTTCAAAAGTCGAGACATAGACTGCCGCCAGGTTGTCTTCAAACAGAACCTGATATTGGCGGGCCACGGTGTTGGCCACTTCGGTCTGGTTTTCAAACAGAGTGAAGATCATGCCGAAGGCCACAAAGAACTTGGGAATATCCCAGAAGAAGCTCGAAGGCGCAGGCCCGATGTGGCGGGAGCCAAGAAAAGTTGCGACCGGAAAAACGCAGCCCCACACAATAAAGGACGCGGAGGTGAACATCACGCCCGGCGTAATCCTGCGGAAGTGGCGGAAGTACACCAGGCCGGTAATGTAAAAGAAGCTGAAAAGATAGAAACCAAGCCCATGCATGGGATGGCCCAGCAGGGCCTGGCCCGTAGCCCAGCCGCCATAGGGCAGCAACAGGAGCATGGAGTACAGATACGGGCTGCGCCAGCTATAGGTGCGAATCGATTGAACGGAGCCGTAGATGCAGCTGATCGATAACAGGCCGGCATAGAACCAGAGAGCATGGACATGACGCCAGAGAAGCGTGAGATAGACCGCAGCTGCTCCGCTGATGAAGACGCTGAAAGCAAGCCGGGGCAGACGGTTGACAAAGACCTCGGAGACGGAGAGAAGGAAAAAGGTTCCGGCAATGATCAAAGTGAATACTTTGATCCAGTCGGTATAGTGCATCAGCCAGGGCAGAAAATCATCGACCGCGGGTGCGGTGAAGTGGACAAAGATCGCGATCCAGCCCAACATCCAGAAGCCGGCCCGTTTCTGGCGGTCACGGGTATAGATCCAGGCAAACAGCGCCACCACAATGCTGGTTACGCCGAAGACAACTAATTCCTCTAATCGCGGAGACATCGCCTGCTTGTAAATCCTTACTTCAGTTGGAGAATGTAAACCCCAGCGAACTCAACCTAGAAAATGCCGGCACACGGAATGAATGTCTGACTCAAGCGGCGGCGCCATCAGCTTACGCCACGCCGAGCACCAAAAAAGATGCAACCAAAATACCACTTTGCCCTGAGGAATGGCGATTTATTTTGTCCTATAAATTCGTATATACGATTTTTAGGCAAACGGGCGTTCAGTTTTGGAACTGGCACAAAAGTCACTTCTTTTTGTCAGGTCTTTCCGCAGGATTCTCCTGGACCCTCTCCCGGAATGCGCCGCCCATGGCTTTGGCCAGGAAGACGGCGGAATCGCCATACTTGTCGCGCAGGCGGTCGGTGGCGGAAAGCGCGCGCGCCCATTTTTGCCGGCGATCACCCTCCAGCAAGTCCATCTGCGCAGGTTGTTCCGCTGCGCCCTCAAAGTTCGAGGTATGGACCCCCAGCAGACGAATGGGCCGTCCACGCTGCCAATTCGCGTGAAAAAGTTCCATGATGGCGGCAAATACTTCGGTATCGGCCTGGGTTGGACTTGCCAGTGAGTGCGCTCGCGTGATGGTGCTGAAATCAGAATAGCGAAGCTTGAGCTGTAGGGTGCGAGCAGAAAAATTCTGCTCCCGCAAGCGGCGACAAGCTTTGGCGCAAAGATGCGCCAGCGTCGACTCCAGTTTCGTGACGTCGGCCGTGTCATGTCCAAAGGTATGTTCATGGCTGATGGATTTGGCTTGCCAGTCTTCGCCAACCTCGCCGGCAAACCATGCGCCGGCATCCTCGCCCCGGGCTTTGCCAACCAGATCCGTTCCCCATTTCCCGAAGTTTTCTTCCAGCACTTTTTCATCGACTTTTAACAGGTCGCCGATCTGCATAATGCCGATCTGGTTCAGCCGCGCCTTGGTGACCTTGCCGACCCCGGGAATCTTGCCTACATCCAGCGGCGCAAGAAAACTCTGCTCCTGTCCGGGCAGGACAAAGAGAATGCCGTTTGGCTTGGCCTTGTCCGAGCTGATCTTCGACATGAGGCGCGTGCGTCCGATCCCGATGGAGCAGTTCAGGCCCGTGCGTTCTTTCATCCGCTGGTGCAGTTTGTGGGCGGAAAGAAGCGGGGGGCCGTGGAGTCTCTCCGTTCCCGTCATATCGAGATAAGCCTCATCAATTGAAGCCATTTCCACGGCGGGAGAAAAGTTGTGCAGCACCTCGCGCGCTTTGTGCGAGTACTCGGCGTAGAGTTCCGGATGGCCGTCCACAAAAATAGCATGCGGACACTGTTTGGCCGCGGTGCGCAGCGGCATGGCAGAGTGTACGCCGAACTTGCGCGCCTCGTAAGAAGCTGCGGAAACCACCCCACGTTCGTCGCGCTGCCCTCCCACCACAACGGCTTTGCCTTTGAGCGCGGGATTAAACAATTCTTCCACCGATACAAAGAATGCATCCATATCGACGTGAAAGATAAGGCGTTCGACAGACATCTACGTCTGAAGATACCACTGGCGGGCTATCGATTTCGGCGAAACTTTACCGTCCTGGCTGCATCTCATAGGGACGCTATTTTGGGGCGCTGGCCGGGTGCATTTTGCAGGCTAAACGTTTACTATGTCTGCCCTGGTGCTTCACCCAGCGTGCCAAAAGAGTTCGCGTTGGGGGCCGGCTGCTTCGTCTTGAGGACATCTGAATGGCGCATCTCGAGTCCGTTTTGACCTTTCCTCCTGCCTCAGCCGAAGAGCGCAGCGCGGCCATGCTGGCGGGAAGCTATACCGCGGTACGGCAACAAACCGAACACCTGACGGCGCCTTTGAGCGCGGAAGACCAGATGGTGCAATCGTGTGCGGACGCGAGTCCGGCCAAGTGGCACCAGGCACATACCACCTGGTTCTTTGAAACGTTTATTCTTTCTCCGCACCTGCCCGGCTATCGGGGTTTTGATACGCGCTTCCGCGACCTCTTTAACTCCTACTACAACGCTGTGGGCCACCAGCCCGAGAAAGCTTTGCGCAACACTTTTTCCCGACCCAGCCTGGAAGATGTGCGCAAGTACCGCGCGCACGTGGATGAGCACATGCTCAAGCTGATCCAATCCGGGATTCCAGAGCCGGTGCAAAAGCTGGTCGTGCTGGGGCTCAATCACGAGCAGCAGCACCAGGAACTGCTGGTCACGGACATCAAGCATGCGTTCTGGAGCAATCCGTTGCGCCCTTCGTATCAGGCTGCGCCGGTAGCGAGTTTCGCTCCCGCCACGCCATCGCAACAAGGGCAGAGTTATCCGGAAGGGCTCCTGGAGATCGGCGTGGAAGGAGATTCCTTTTACTTCGACAACGAGGCCCCGCGGCACAAGGTTTTCATCACGCCATTCCAGCTGGCTTCGCGCCTGGTGACCTGCGGCGAGTATCTCTCATTCATCGAAGATCGCGGCTACTCGCGGCCGGAGCTGTGGTTATCCGACGGCTGGAAGGCAGTGCAGACTCACCAATGGAATGCGCCGCTCTACTGGGAGAAGATCCAGGACCAATGGTTCCAGTTCACCTGCTCAGGCCCGCGCAAAGTGGAAGAGGTGGAGCCGGTTTGTCACGTAAGCCTCTATGAAGCCGACGCTTTTTCGCGCTGGGCCGGCGCACGCCTGCCCACCGAATTCGAATGGGAAGTAGCTGCAAAGGGTTTGCCGGTGCAAGGCAATTTCGTGGAGAGTGGAAGGTTGCACCCCGCGCCTGTGTCCGCTGGCGACGGCCAGCCGGCGCAGCTGTTCGGCGACGTCTGGGAGTGGACCGCCAGCGCCTATCTTCCGTATCCGGGATACAAGCCGGTGGCGGGCGCTCTGGGTGAGTACAACGGAAAATTCATGAGCGGACAGATGGTCCTGCGCGGCGGCTCCTGCGCCACGCCACGTTCGCATATTCGCGCCACGTATCGCAATTTTTTCCCGCCGGAGACACGCTGGCAGTTTTCCGGCATAAGGCTTGCTCATGACGGCAATTAATAAAGCTGCGGTCCTGGTTAGTCCTATCGCGGAGGAGGTCATGCGCGGTCTGAGTGTGCGCCCGCGGCAGCTTCCCCCTAAGCTTTTCTACGATGCTGAGGGCTCACGCCTGTTTGACCAGATCACGGAGACGCCGGAGTACTATCCCACGCGAACCGAACGCGCCATCCTGCATCACTCCGCCGGCGATGTGGTGCAACAGGCGGGGAACAATCTCACCTTGGTGGAACTCGGCGCGGGCAGTGCCAGCAAGACGCAGGTGCTGATTCATGCTCTGCTGCGCCGGCAGCTTCGGGCGGATTTTTATCCCGTGGACGTCTCTTCTTCCGCTCTCCAGGGGGCATTGGCGACGCTGAATGGCCACTTCCCCCGGCTGCGCGTCGCTCCGATCGTAGCCGACTACACCCATCGCTTGCCCGAGCTCAGGCAGTTGCCCGGACGCAAGCTGGTCCTGTTCCTGGGCTCGACCATCGGCAACTTTGAGCCGGAAGAGGCGGAAGAATTCCTGCGCAATGTGCGCGACTCACTGGAGAAAGGTGACGCGTTGCTCATCGGCTGTGATCTGATTAAAGACGCTGGCGTGCTGGACGCTGCTTACAACGATGCCCAGGGTGTAACCGCGCGCTTCAACAAAAATATGCTGGTGCGGATCAATCGCGAACTGGGCGGCAGCTTTGACGTTGATGCGTTTGAGCACGTCGCTTTCTGGAACAAAGAGAAATCGCGGATTGAAATGCACCTGGAAAGCCAGTATGAGCAAACCGTTTGGATCGAAGACCTGGCTCGCGGCTTCCATTTTGATCAGGGCGAGCGCATCCACACGGAAAACAGCTACAAATTCAACGATCGCCTCATGCGCAGGCTGCTGCGCCGCGGCGGCTTCAGGCTGGAAAAACGCTGGACTGATCCTAAGGGTTGGTTCTGCGAAGCGCTGGCGAGAGTCTAGCCCCGGCAAAGCTTTTGGCACGAAAGCTGTACTACCAAAGCTCGCAGGCCCTTTACACTTCTTTACGCCCTCACTTCAGACGATCTTGAGAGTCATTCGTCCAAGCTGATAAAGTAAGTATTCACTTACTTCGCCGTTCCTCACATGCCTGTTCGTCTTTCAGCCCTCGACCGCCGCCGTCAGATCATTCGCACGGCCTCAGCGCTGTTTGCCCGCAGAGGCTATCGCGGGACGACCACGCGTGAGATCGCCGAGCGCGCCGGCATCAATGAGGCGCTCCTGTTCCGGCACTTTCCCAGCAAAGAAAAGCTCTACTGGACCATTATTGAAGAGCAGTGCGGGGCCCGCGGACGCCGGCACAAGATCAACGAGATTCTGGAAAGAGGCGGAAGTGAGCACGAGGTCTTTGCCGCCATCGCGCGCGAGTTCCTGACCCGCACCGCTCGCGACACCGAGCTTACGCGTTTGCTCTGGTTTACGGCGCTGGAGAACCACACGCTCTCGCGCCGCTTCTTTCGAACGTATGTAGCGGTCTATTACGAGGCGCTGGCGGATTACATCCGCAGGCGAATAAGCGAAGGAGCCTTTCGCAAGGTCGATCCGCTGCTTTCTGCTCGCGGTTTCCTCGGGATGGTCGTCTATCACTTCCTGGTGCAGGAGTTTTTTGGCGGCTCCAAATATCAGAAGTTCGATCCCGCCGCGGTAGCGGAAACTCTGGCGGAAGTCTGGCTGAACGGGATGCACGATGCCGGCATTCCGGCAACCTCAAACGGACGCAACGGACACCATGCGCCTTCCGAAAACAAGCTTGCGCAAGAAACAAGCAAGAAGATCAAATCATGAAAATCAGAAACGCAATCATTCGTATTTCGTCGTTGGCGTTGTTGCTTGTTATGGCAGGCTGCAGCAATAAAGATGCGGTCCAGGCGGCCAATCCGCAGGTGCCCGGCGCTCCCGTCAAGGTCGCCACCGTGGCGTCGCGCACCATGCCGGTTGCGTTGCAAGCCATCGGCAATGTTGAAGCCATTTCAACGGTCACCATCAAGGCGCAGATCTCAGGCCAGCTTGTGGGCGTGCATTTTAAGGAAGGCGAGTTCGTAAAAAAGGGCCAGCTGCTGTTCTCGATCGAGCGGCCGCCTTTCGAAGCCGCGCTGCGCCAGGCCGAAGGCACGTTGGCAAAAGACCAGGCGCAGGCGCTGAACGCCAATCTCGACGCCGAGCGCTACGCCGGGCTGGGCAAGCAGGGAGTGGTGTCAAAGCAGCAGGTTGACGCCGCAGCAGCCGCGTCGAGCGCGATGGCGGCGACGGTAGCGGCGGACAAGGCTGCCGTCGAGACCGCGAAAATCAATCTGGAATACACGTCGATTTATTCGCCGATCGATGGACGCACCGGCGCGATCGGAGTGAAGGAAGGCAATCTGGTAAAAGCCAATGACGTGCCGATCCTGGTCACGATCAACCAGATTGAGCCGATTTACGTCTCGTTCTCGATTCCGGAGCAGCAACTGGCTGACCTGAAGCAGTATCGGAATTTGCAGTCGTTGAAAGTCGATGCGGCGCCGCAGGGCAGCACCCAGCATTTTCAGGGCCGGCTCACGTTCGTCGACAACTCGGTCGACGTCACCACCGGAACCATCAAACTGAAGGCCACTTTTGATAACGGGGCGCGCGTGCTCTGGCCGGGACAATTCGTTGACGTGAGCCTGACGCTGAAATCGCAGCCGAACGCCCTGGTGATCCCGACGGCAGCGCTGCAAACCAGCCAGAGCGGAACCTTTGTCTACGTGGTCAATCAAGACCTGACGGCACAGCCGCAGGCGGTGAAGATTGGCTGGAATGCAGGCGATGAAACCGTGATCGCCTCCGGACTGCAGCCAGGCCAGCGCGTTGTGACCGATGGGCAGTTGCGATTGACGCCGGGCGCCAAAGTAGAAATCAAGGGCGGGTTGTAGACCATGACACAGCTTTTCATACGGCGACCCATTACCACCACGCTGATCATGGCGGCGATCCTGATCTTTGGCGTGTTCGCGTATCGCCTGTTGCCGGTGAGCGACCTGCCCAACGTTGACTTTCCCACCATCCAGGTGAGCGCGTCCCTGCCCGGCGCAAGCCCGGAGACCATGGCCGCGGCTGTGGCGCTGCCTCTGGAAAAGCAGTTCTCCACCATCGCCGGTCTCGATTCGATGACTTCATCGAGCGCGCTGGGCGGCACCAGCATCACGCTGCAGTTCACGCTGGAACGGAATCTTGATGCCGCCGCGCAGGACGTGCAGGCCATGATCGCGAAGACGCTGTCGCAGCTTCCGCCGGAGCTGCCGTCTCCTCCCTCGTATCAGAAAGTGAATCCAGCCGACCAGCCGGTGCTCTATCTCAGCCTGAATTCGCAGACGATGAAGCTGTCTGACGTGGATGAATACGCGGAAACCAACGTGGCGCAGCGTATTTCCATGGTCAGCGGAG
>DATFSU010000049.1:0-2803 GCA_035262465.1 Candidatus Angelobacter sp.
CCGGGTAAGATAGCTGCGCACCCGCTCGACCGAGTACTGGCTCACCAGGCGCGAATCGGTGTCGGGATCGAACTCGGGACCGTGGGCATCCAACGCGATCTTGAAGCCCCGGTTCTCGATGTTCGGCAGCGCGTACGGACGGTCGGGATGCGTGTGATGCAGCCACGCCGGCATTCTGGGCGGATTGAAATCCCCGCTGCCCGGGGGCGGGCCGAAAAAGAAAACTTCCTGGCGTGTGGGAAAGATGCGATCGCTGAGCAGATCGCGAAACAACTTCGGCAACCACGCCCCGCACGCAAAAACAAACGTGCCGGCAGAGATAAATTGACCGTCGCTGGTCCTGATTCCGTCGAGCTTCCCTTCGCCCTGCGGCGGCTCCACGGCCCCGGCGCGGCACTCGACTCCGGCCTTCAACAGCTGCACGGCCAGAGCTTGCAACGCCTGGCGCGCCAGGAGCACTCCGCTCTCCGGTTCGAGTACGGCCAGCGTTCCGTCTTCAAAACGCAGCTGCGGATAGCGCTTTCGAACTTCGTCGCCACTCAGCTTCTCGCACCTTGCGTTGAGCTTCTGCAACAGCTCCCACATTCCCTGTAGGTGCGGGTCGGGGTGATCGGCCAGCCACAGCACTCCGGTCGGGTGAAACAAACTGCGCCCGGTGTGATCGAAAAGCTCACGCCACAGCGGGAAGGAGCGCATCGCCCAGCGCGTGTAGAGTTCGTCCGGCCCGTAGCCCAGACGGATGATCCGCGTCTCGCCCCCAGAGCTGGACCGGCTGTTGCCGGGACCATAAGCGTCGACCAGGACGACGCTCGCCCCGGAATCACGCAGATACTTCGCAGTCCAGGCGCCAAAAACGCCAGCGCCGACTACGGCAAAATCGAAGGTGGTTGACATTGATAGTACTTAGCAATTAGCAAATAGCAATTGGCAAATGGCCGTTTACTGAAATCCCGAACCCTGAGCTTGCCGAAGGGGAGGGATCCATATGAGAACGATACACTCCGGGTGAAGAAGTAGTTGCTGTTTGACTAATTGCTATTTGCTTTCTTCTCAAACACCAGCTTCGCCGTCACCAAATCTTCCATCGCGCAGCCTACGCTCTTGAAGAGCGTGATGTCGTCGCGGCTGGTTCTTCCCTGCTTCTTGCCGCTCGCGATCTCGTGTAGATCGGCCACAATCTGGTCGCGGCCGATGGTGCCATTCTTTAGCGGGATCAGCAGATCGCCGGCCTCTGCCAGGGCGCCGTCATATGTATCGACAACGATGCGCGAGCGCCGCGCGGTCTCGTCGTCCACCTCGCGGGTCTCGGGCTGAAATGCTCCGATCAGGTTGAGATGCGTCCCTGCGCGCAGCAGGCGGCCGTCGAACAGCGGCGTGGGTGAGTCCGTGCACGTGCAGATCACATCCGATTCGCGAACGCATCTCTCAGCATCGGCTGGCTCCGCCGCGATGCCGTGCTCGTCGTTCATCTTTCTGCAAAACTCACTGGTGTTCGGGGGGCTGTTCGACTTCCTGTCTAGAGGCCCGCACACCAGGAATCGGCGGAAGTTGCGCACCCGCGGCAGCACCGCGACGTGCGCAGCCGCCTGTCGCCCGCAGCCGAACACGCCCAAGGTCTCCGCGTCATCGCGAGCCAGCAGGTCGGTGGCGACTGCCGACGTTGCCGCCGTGCGCAGATCGGTCAGATAGTTTGCTTCCATCCGCGCCGCCACCGCGCCGGTTTGCGGGTCGAGCAGTTCATAGCTCGCGATCACGCCGGCTTGGCCGCTGACGCTGACAATCTTCACTCCCGCGGCATCGAGCGCGCTGTCATAGCAGGGCATCACCAGCATCACCGCTCCGCCGGCAAGTTGCAGACATGTGCGCACCGGCATGCGCACCGTAGCTGAGTAGTCTCGGGCAAAGGCTGCGCGGATCGCGGCAATGACCTCAGCCGGATCGGCAAGCCGCCGCACTTCGGCGTCGTTAATTGTTTTTGCTTCGCTCACCATCGCTATCGAATCCCGCTGGCCCAAAAAACCTCAACACGGAGGAACAGAGTAACCGGAGGACTGCTGTTTCGTGGCTGGGGGGGGAACTCATTATTGTTATGCACAGGCAAGCCCATTCTCCTCCGGTACCTCCTTTCCTCCTTGTTGATCTTGTTTAGTCGGCCTCTTTTCTGCACGGTGAGTTTAGACCATGGAACCGCAAGGGGTCTGTTCCGGGTATCCAAAAGAGGACAACTCGTTTGACAGTGATAAACCACTTACGAATCCGTCTTCAATATAGGGCAGAGAGGCTGGCGCAGGCGCTCGCGGCCTTCAGGTGAATTAAACTTGACTATTGCTCGTAAATGACCTATAGTCATATTTAATGTGACCATTGTTCATAAATGACTTATAGTCATATTCGGAAGACCTTATGACCAAGACCAAACCCGACAACGACCTGGGCCGGCGCGCCCGGCGCAAAGAACAGACTCGGCAGCAGATCTTCCAGGCTGCCATGAAGCTGTTTGAGCAGAAAGGTATCTTCAGCACCACGGTGGAAGAGATCACCGACGCCGCCGACGTCGGCAAAGGAACCTTTTTCAATTACTTCCCCTCGAAGGAAACCATTCTCACCGCGATGGCCGAGCGCCAGCTGAGCGTGATTGAGCGGGCCGTGGAAAAAGCCAAAGCCAAAGACGCGCTCAGCGTTCACCCGATTTTGAAAGACATGATCAAGGAGCTCTCCTCTACGCCCGGTCGAAGCCAGGTCATGTTGCGCAGCCTGCTGGGCATGGTGCTTTCCAACAAGATGCTGTTCGAGATCTTTTCAG
>DATFSU010000050.1:0-4591 GCA_035262465.1 Candidatus Angelobacter sp.
AGCTAGAAGAGCACGGAATATGCAAATCCGCAGATTGCGAATACACATGACTGGCCGAAGTGATCTCCCTCAACTCCCGATTAAGGTCAAGATTGGCATGCCTGATTGTCCGTCAACAAGTTACTGAAGTGCCGACAGTGATTGTCTGCTGCGATGCCAGGCGCTTCCTGGCCGGCCATTACGGCCTGAGGTCCCGCGTGTCGGCGACTTTGATGATGATCTGCGTGCCGTAATCCAACTTTACATCGTTGCCTGTCGACAGGATCACCGGGCCGGGCGTGTCCGCGCTGGCGCCTGAGGTCAAACTGAAGCCCTTCAGCCGATACACGCCGGGGGGGATGCCCACGCTGATGGGCGGAATCAGGCCGGAGTTCGCATGGATGTCTCCGTCTCCGTTCCGCGAAGCTGCTGAATTCGGTTGGGCCGAGGTAATCGACGCGGACGAAGAGTCGGCTGTCAGGATGGGCGACCGCGACATTCGGGTCGGCGTTGTTGTCTTGCTGCCCATCGGCATAGGCGTGCCTCCGGTCACGCCCATACTGGGAGCCAGCATCTGATCCGGTTCGTCGACTTTGGATCTTCTTGAGGACGGCGCCGCCAGCGCATATACCACGCCCTGGAGATTTCTCTCCTCGTGATGTTTCAGCAAGACCTTGTCGAAAACGATGCCAAGTCGTGACTCGGGATCGGTGCCGCGCGTCTTGACCTCGGTCACGTGACCCTCGATCCGGGCATCCACCGGAATGATGATCTTGCCATGCGCTAGAACGTCCTGGGCTACCTCGACCCGCACGCGGGCGCCGGGTTTGAGTTTCTTGCCGTTCAGCCCATCGGTAAACTCGGCCAGGACATAGGCAGTCTCGGCTTTGGCCAAGTCGGTCTTGTTCCCGGTATCAGCGGCTGGCTGTTGCCCCATGCCGCGTGACAAACTCGGCCCCCCAAATACGACCGATACGACCGCTACGACCATTGTGAAGGTGAAGATCGAGCAGCGTTTCACGTTCCACCCCCCTACTCGGAAAACACGCGAGGGTCTACTCTTTGGCTTATCCACTATTCTGCACCAACTTGGGGCGAAGTTAAAACGAAAAACTTCTTGCCGCCGTTGGAACCCAGCCGCGCTTTCAGCACTGATGATCTCTGAAAAGAAAGTGCGGCCAGGTATTCAGATCTGGCCGCACTCGGTCGGACGGAGTCTTACTGTGCGGAGCCGGTGACCCGCAACACCATTTGGGTACCGCTATCCAGCTTTACATTGCGGCTAGTGGACCTGATCACCGAACCTTGCGCGGAGCCCGAGGCGCTGCCGCTCCCGGCCACCGCTGTCGGCGTGTTTAGCGCCAAGCCTTGCAGGCCGATCACGCCTTGGCTGGCGCTAGTCAGGTTTCCTTGCGCGGTCAATCCCCCGGCAGTTCGAGTAGCTCCCGAGACGGTGTCATTGGCCGCACCCGTGGCCGCACCGGCAACAGTGCCGGTCGCGCCTGATACTGCTCCGCCGGCCGCCGAAGTCACTCCGCCAACAGGACCGCCATTTCCAGTCCGCGGGGCGCCACTCATGGGCGGGGCGGCGCCCAAGTTGGCGTTCTCATCGGCCGCCGTAGAGACATTAGGCTGGACCGGAGGCGCAATTGCCTGAATCACGCTATTGAACGATACTTCCTCGCCTCCCTTAAGAACAGCTTTGTCGAACGCGATGCCCAGGGTCGAATTTGCTTGCTCTTTGGTTCGCGCTTGGGCTTCGGTCACATGCCCGACGAGGCGCGTGCCTTTGTGGATGACCACTTTGCCGTCGGACTTTACGTCTTGGGTTAATTTGGCACTTACCTCATCCCCGGGTTTTGCTTTTTTTGCGTCGATCGGCTTGGTGAGTTCCGCCTGCAAGCTGGCGCCGCTAGTCAGGGTGGCGGAAGCGCTGCTGCCGCCAGATGAACCGGAGCTGCTAGACTTAGCCTGACCGCTCTTGGCGTTTGGTTCCGATTTCGACTCGTGAGACGCTTGTGTCTGGGCCGAAGCATTAGCATTGGCGTTGACGGAAGCGCCGGGTGCCTGAACGCTCTGGTTCGCGCTCGCGCCGGCGCCGGCCTGTCCGGGCGTAACCGAAGCATTGGTATTCCCAGCCGTGGAGCCGCTCGCCGTCTGGGCCACAGAAGCCAGGCTTAGCAGGCCCGCAGTGATTACAATCGTGAGAAACCTGTTCCCGAAGGTCATGTTGTTGGATTTCCTCCATTCAAATAAAGAAATTGAATTAGGGGTTGCAACGGTGGCTTGTTTCTAGGATGCAGAATACCATCCCAACGAGCGTTTAGAAAAGTAAGTGTATTGTTACCAGGGGGTTAGATCGTATAGACTTTTTTACACAGTGCAACATCTAAGCAGGGTATCGTCTCCAAGGTCTTGAAACCGGTTGGTTCTGGCAGAAAGGGATTGACATTGGGCTCACAGGAAAAGGTCCTCATTGTAGAGGACGAAGAAAACGAACGAACAGGACTGGCTGAATTGGTTACAGCCTGGGGCTATCGCACCGAAACCGCAAGGGACGGACTGGAAGGATTGGACAAGATTGCGGCGTGGTCGCCGGGAATCGTGCTGACGGACTTCAAAATGCCGCGCATGGACGGCATGGAACTTCTGTCGCGACTGGGGGAACAGCCGCAGTCGATCGCGGTAATTCTCCTCACCGCTCAGGGCAACATCGATATTGCCGTGGATGCCATGAAGGCCGGCGCGTATGACTTCATCCAGAAGCCGGTCGACCCGGCGCGGCTGAAGCAGATCCTGCAGAACGCGGCACGCCAGCGTGGCACGACGCTGGAACTGGAGGCCACGCGGCGCAAGCTGCGTGACGCGGGCGAACTCGGCGCCATGGTCGGCTCGTCGCGCGCGATGCAGGAGATCTTTCGCCTGGTGGAGATGGTTGCACCCAGCATCGCCTCCGTGCTGATCACCGGCGAGAGCGGGACAGGCAAGGAAATGGTGGCCCGCACGATCCACGAACTGAGTCCGCGCAAGAACAAACCATTTGTGGCCATCAACTGCTCGGCCATTCCCGAGACTCTGATCGAAAGCGAAATCTTCGGTCACGAGAAAGGCGCTTTCACCGGCGCGCTGGAACGTCGCGCCGGCTGCTTTGAACTGGCCGAAGAGGGCACGTTATTGCTGGACGAAATCGGCGAGATGCCCATCGCTACACAGGCCAAACTGCTGCGTGTGCTGGAAGACCACAAGCTGCGCCGGCTGGGAAGCAAGGCGGAAACTCCGGTTGACGTTCGCGTGCTTGCGGCCACGAACAAAGTGCCCGAAGAAGCTGTAGCCAACGGCCATTTGCGTAACGACCTTTATTACCGCCTGAACGTCTTCAATCTGCACCTACCTCCCTTGCGCGAGCACAAAGAGGACATTTCGCAATTGGTCAGCGCTCTCCTGGCGGATATGAATGCCAAGCATGGCCGCGACGTCGCCAGCGTGAGCGACGCGGTTCTGCAGATGTTCAACAGCTATCACTGGCCCGGCAATGTCCGCGAGATGCGCAACACGCTGGAGCGGGCGGTAATCGTCTGCGAGGGTTCACTGATCGAACCCAGGCACCTGCCGCCTAACTTCGGCAGTTCTGGAATCCGCCCGGCAGCCGGTGATGGCGAGGGAATCCGCCTGGAAGTCGGCACCACCGTGGAACAGGCAGAGAAGATGCTGATTCTGAAGACCCTGGCTACCACCAATAACAACAAAACCAGGGCTGCGGAAATTTTGGGAATTAGCCTCAAAACTCTGCACAATAAACTCAAAGAGTACGGCAACGTCTCAACGACTTCGGGCGAAGCGGCCAGCTAGAATCTGTCATAGAATCGATACGGGAGACAACTGAGAGATTAGGGGCATGCCTGCGGTGAGCCTTAAAACCAAACTGGTGGCGGCCATTACCGGCCTGGTGGCCGCGATCGTGGCCACGCTCTCGGCGCTCTACATCTCCGAGGTTGTTCATCAGCGCATCCAGGAGGCTCACAGCAGCAGCCTTTTGATTTGCGACCAGGTATTTTCCGTAGCTCGCGATACGCTGGCCATCGATTTGACCAACGCCAAGATCAACTTGCATGATCCCGACCAGGTGGCGGCGGCGATGGAAGAGGTCCTGCAAACAGATTCCGAGCTGAACGCGCTGCTCGATTCCGCCGTAGGCAACTCGCCCACCATTTATGACGCCGCCATTACCGACGCCCGCGGCCAGGCTCTCTTGCACAGCAACGCGGCGTTCTTCGGAAAGGTCCTGGCGCCACGCGAAGAGTTCTCTTCCATCGTCAATGGCGGCATCCGCAAGCAGCTCAAAATCATTTACGGACCGGCCCAGGTGTTCGACGTGCGGTTGCCTCTGCTTCGCGACGGCAAACCTTTTGGCGAAGTCCGTGTCGGCGTCTCCACAGTCTTCTTGAAAGACCAGGTACAGGAACGGATGCGGCGCGCGCTGCTCGTTTCCGGAGCGGTAATCTTCATCTGCATGGTGGTGGCCGCGGCCGTTGCCAACCTGGCCTTGCAGCCCCTGGCCGCTATCAGCCGCCGGCTGGATCTGATCAGCGCCGGGCACGCGGAGCCTGCGGAA
>DATFSU010000051.1:0-3430 GCA_035262465.1 Candidatus Angelobacter sp.
AACTCCGTGTCGCTCACCGGCGGGTCTTCCATGTGAACCGTGCGGCACTCAAAAGAAAAAGAAAAAAAGCAAATAGCACGGTAGTCCAAGTAGTCCAACTGGAAGGCCCCCTCGAAAGGCTAAGTGATTGCCGCACCGTGCGGGTTCGAATCCCTTCTCGTCCACCAGATTCTAACAACTTAACCAACTTTTCGGAATCGCAAAATCTTGCCAGACTTGCCATTTGGAGTCTCCGCGGCTGCCCGCCGGTGGCCCGGTAGCGTAAAGCCGGTTCCTGCTTTTTCTGCCCATCGCAAATTCCTTTGAACATTTCGGTGTCTGCTATCGTATTCCGATAAGAGGATACCATGGCTGACAAGAGAACCGATCTTCTGCGTGGAACGCTGGACCTCCTGATCTTGAAAGCGCTGTCGTTGGAGCCGCTGCATGGGGTCGGTGTCTCCCGACGCATCACGCAGATCACTAAAGGAGCCTTTCAAGTCAGCTTTGGCTCGCTCTTCCCCTCGCTGCACCGCATGGAAGAAAAGGGATGGGTAGAGGCCGAATGGCGCGCTTCGGAAAACAATCGCCGGGCTAAATACTACCAACTGACTTCCCCCGGACGGGCACAGCTCAAGGTCGAGGAACGGGATTGGAACCAGGTGGTCAAGATCATGAGGGCGGCGGTGGAATCCACCTGAGTCAAAACAGAGGTGTCATGCCAAGTCGAATCGTTAGTCTGTTTCGGAACCTACTCCGCAGAAACACCGTCGAGCAAGCTTTGGACGATGAACTGCAATCTTCGGTGGAACTATTGACAGAGGAGAAGATGAAGGAGGGGTTTTCGCATCCAGAAGCGAGGCGGCAAGCGCTCATCGAACTAGGCGGCGTCGAGCAAGTGAAGGAAGAAGTTCGCACCATTCGTCTCGGCCGCGTCCTCGATGACCTTGTCAGGGAGCTGCGTTTTACCTTCCGCACTTTGCGGCGCGACTGCGGGTTCACAATTGTAGCGGTCCTAATTCTCGCACTGGGCATAGGCACAAATATCGCCGTCTTCAGCGTGGTGAACCCGATCCTGCTGCGGCCGCTTCCCTTCCGAGATCCGGAACGGCTGGTGCGGATCGTGGAAAAAGAAGCCGGGACCAACGAGTCAGGCAGAACGTATACAGCCGATGCTACTCAGGACTTCCAGGAACAGAACCGTTCTTTTCAATCCGTAAGCGGGTACTTCGCCTTTACGGGGCCCGATAACTTCAAGCTCGTTGGAAATGGCCAACCGGTGCCTGCTACAGGCATCCTTGTAGCGGAAGGTTTCTTTCAAACACTAGGCGTTGTGCCTGCCTTTGGACGGCTATTCAGACCCGAAGAGTTTGTGAAGCACGCTCAACCTGTAGCACTGTTGAACTATCCATTCTGGAAACGCCAATTTGGCGGTGATCGCAGCATCGTCGGACAGACAATCAACCTGAGCAATGCCTCTGTAACAGTGATAGGAGTGCTTCCGAACACATTTGATTTTGGCTCAGTCTTTTCGCCGGGAGCCAGGGTCGATCTCTTCGCTCCTTACATCATGGACGACTTCCGCGATGACGGAAACGACCTGGCATTGGTTGGCCGCCTGAAACCAGGAGTCAGTCTGGCAGCAGCACAAAGAGAGGCCGATGAAATTTTTCCGCGGCTGCTTTTCGAGCATAAGCACCCTGAATTCAAACCAGGGTATACAGGCCAACTCACTATCCTGAAAGAATATGTGAGCGGCAAGCTGCGGCGGTCGCTGATTGTGCTGTGGTGCGCCGTTGGGCTAACTCTGCTGATTGTTTGCGTGAATCTTTCCAATCTCCTGCTGGCCCGTGCGGCGGCACGCAGCAAAGAATTTGCGATGCGCAGAGCACTGGGAGCAAGTCGCGGCCGGCTTGCGCGCCAACTGCTCACCGAAAGCCTGATCCTCGCTGCTGCAGGAGCGCTCCTAGGGTTGGGGCTTGCCTATTTCATCCTCTCGTATCTGGCACATCACGGATCGCTTGCGCTGCCATTGCTCGCCATGGTGCGCCTGGACTGGACAGTGCTGGAATGGACCCTGCTGATCACAGTAGGAGCGGCAGTCGTTTTCGGACTGGCGCCCGGGCTGCGCATGTCGGGGAGCACCCTGCAGGAGGCACTGAAAGACAGTGGAAAGGGAGCCAGTGAAGGCAGAAAACATGACCGCATGCGTTCGGCGCTGGTGATTACGGAGGTGGCGCTGGCTTGCGTTCTGTTGGTGGGCGCAGGATTGTTGCTGCGGAGCTTTCTCCGGGTACTGGACGTTGATCTGGGCTTCGAGCCAAATCGCGCAGCTGCCATTAGCGTAGATTATGACAGTGGCGGCAGCGCGGCAAAACAAGCTGCGATTTGGCAGGAGGTAGTTGACCGGATTTCGATGCTTCCAGGAGTGGAGGCCGCGGGGATCTCAGACAATCTGCCGATGAGCCGGAATCGAGGTTGGGGAATTTCAGCAAAAGGCGAGGAACAACAGTCTAACTCTCCCTTCATCAGCGTATTTGTCTACATTGTTTCTCCTGGCTATCTGAAGGCCATGGGAATGCGCCTGCTAAAGGGCCGTGATGTCACCTGGGACGATCTTATAAACAACCGAAATGTGGTCATCATCAACGAGAATGTCGCGCGGAGACTGTGGCCGGGGCGGGACGCCATCGGCCGTACAGCGCTTGCCGGCGGAGCAGAGGCGCAGGTGATCGGTGTGATTGCCGATGTTCGCGAAAGCGGCGCAGAAGACAATGCAGGAGCGCAAATGTACCTGCCGGCGACGAAACAGTTTGGGCCGGAAGGCGCAAACCTGGTGGTGCGTTCGAAACTCCCTCCCGCCGCGCTGGCAACCAGCGTGATGGGCACGCTGCGGCAGATCAATCCCGGACAGCCAGCGACAGAATTCAAGCCCATTCAGGGGCTGGTGGACCGCACGAGGTCTCCAAGGCGCTTCTTTGTGCTGCTGGTCGGAAGCTTTTCCTGTCTTGGACTCCTCCTAGCTTCGCTGGGAGTTTATGGTGTTATCTCCTATTCGGTTACGCGGCAGACGCAGGAGATCGGCATACGAATGGCTCTTGGTGCGACTGAAACCCGCGTGCAACTCGATGTGATCTGGAAGACGCTACGACTCGCGCTGGCAGGCATCGCCGTTGGAATCATCGCTTCGTTGGCGGTTGCCCGCCTGATTGCTTCCCTTCTGTTTAACACCGCTCCAACGGATCCGCTTACATTTGTTGGGATGGTGGTTATGCTTGGAGCTGTCGCTCTGTTGGCCGGATATTTTCCGGCACGAAGAGCTTCGACGATCGAGCCGATGATCGCGCTGCGCACAAACTGAAATCACGCAGCCCTGTGGTCCGCAATAAATGTGTGATCTTGAATCCTGACAACACATGCCGCGGGACCCACCCGCGTCGCGTCGACCTGC
>DATFSU010000052.1:0-4316 GCA_035262465.1 Candidatus Angelobacter sp.
CGGGTGATGCCGGAGTCGCTGGCCGCGATCCGGCAGATTTACGGCTTCGGCGAGCGCAAGACCGAGTCTTACGGACGCGAGATTCTAGCGGTGATCAGCCGCTTCCGGAGCAGAATTCCTACCGCTGATCCCGCTGATAACACTGAAAACCGCTGATCACAGTAAATGCCAGAGGTCCTTTTTCTATCAGTGTTATCAGCGTCATCACTGTCATCAGTGGTAAGGTTTCAAACCTGGATGGGAACCCACACGTCGATGTCGCCATAGCCTGTTTACGGACTGAAATTACGAAAGCTCTGCACCTCAAAGGCTCCTTTGTATAATTGCTCGCTCGACCCGTGAGGTAACGCATGACCGAAGTTCGCTCTACGGTTATCTACGAGGACGTTGCCACAGAGCTTTCCGCGCAGCTCGACGCCGGACAGCTCTGGATCGAGAGCAACGATCTTGCTCGCACTACGCGGTTCGAACTGAAGCCGCACGGAGTTTGCCGCGGAGAAACCTGTTACCTGCTGCCGCAGTCGCCGTGCCAGCAATCTGAATTCCTGCGGGAAGAATCGGGCAAGTCGTGGTTCAACATGACTGCCTTTGCCCCGCTGGCCGGCCAGGCGGTGGCCCACGATGCCTCGCGTTCCGTCTGGTATTTCGGAGTGCGATCTGATCAGCGCCGGCAACTGGCCTCATTGGAAGCGCCCGACTTCACGCTTCCCGATATCGAAGGGAAACAGCACTCGCTCTCCGATTTCCGGGGCAAGAAGGTTTTTCTTGTCACCTGGGCTTCCTGGTGAGGCTGCCACTTTGACTTGCCGGGCTGGCAAGCAATCTACGAAGACCTAAAAGACAAGAATCTCGAAATTATCACGGTTGCCGAAGATACTCGCGGAGCGCAGGATGCCGGCCCGTGGATGACGGCGGCCATGCTGCCGATGGATGCGCCGGTACGATCGCCGGCGCCATCTGAAAGAATCAGGCTGACCCACACTGCGCTCATTGACCAGGAGCATCTGGTTTCCAAACTCTACAACATGGTCAATGTCCCAACAGCGGTGTGGATCAACGAGCAGGGAAGGATTGTTCGTCCCAATGAAACAGCTTATGTGGACGATCGCTTGAAACACATCCACGGCCTGGAGTCGGTTCCTTATATTGCTGCGCTTCGCGATTGGGCGGAAGAAGGCGAGCGGAGCGCCTATGTGTTCAGTGAAGAGCGGCTGCGGGAGAGGCTTGCAGAGCAAAACCCGGATTCGGCGCTGGCGGCCGCAGAATTTGGATTAGGACAACATCTTTATAGGACCGGTTATCTGTCTGAAGCGATTCTTCATTTCAAAGAGGCCCAGCGCCTGAATCCCGAGAGTTGGAACTACAAGCGGCAGGCCTGGCTGCTCTCCGATTCCCGACGGGATTACGGCACCACGTTCCGCGAAGAGGTAGCCAAGCTCAACGGCAAGAGATACTACCCGGCGCGCGATCTGCCGGGAGAAGGGGAAGACGCATGATCGGGTGATCCCGCTCGGCGGGATCCGGTGATCCACGGCAAGCCGGGACTGGTCGGGTGATCTACATCGAGGGGCACACCTACCTGTGAAGTTGCCTCCGCGGTTAATATAGGCTTTTCTGGTTCATCCTTTTTCAACCTGCACCAGCAGGTCTAGTGAGCAACGGTCTCTATGGCAACGGCTCGATCTCCGCTTGTGACGGTTGAAACGACGGGATGCTGTATTGCTGGAGGGGGACCCGCCGGGGCGATGCTGGGATTGCTGCTGGCACGGCGAGGTGTGCCGGTCACGCTGCTGGAGATGCATCGCGATTTCGACCGCGAATTCAGGGGTGACACGGTTCATCCCTCGACGCTCGAGATCCTCGATCAGATCGGGCTTGCCGACCGCGTACATGAACTTCGCAACAGCAAGGTGTCAGCGCCTACCCTCCTCACCACGCGAGGACCCTTCACGCCCTTCGATTTGAGCCGGCTGAAGACGAAGTACCCGTACATCCTGATGGTCCACCAGAAGGATCTGCTGAACCTGCTGACGCAGGAGGCTAAGAGATACCCCGGGTTTCATTTGGTGATGGGCGCGAACGTAACGGAGCTGGTTCGAGAAGACGACGTCGTTCGCGGCGTCCAGTATCAGACCGACGATGGGGTTCATGAAGTGCGCGCGCTCCTGACCGTAGGCGCCGACGGGCGGTTCTCGCGGGTTCGTCACCTGGCCGGTATCGACCCAGTTCGAACATCTCCGCCCATGGATGTGTTGTGGTTCCGCTTGCCGCACCTTCCTGAAGACATTGATGCGCCGGGCGGCGCGTTCGGCGGGTTTGCGCGGGGACACATTCTTGGCGGATTCGATCGCAAGGATTATTGGCAAGCCGGGTTCGTGATCCCCAAGGGTTCGTACCAGTCGCTGCGCGCGGAGGGAATCGATGGCCTGCGGCGGCGCATCATAGAAGTTGAGCCGCGTCTGGCGAAGCATGTGGAATCGCTCACAGATTGGCAGCAAGTGTCACTGCTCTCCGTCGAGTCAAGCCGCTGTCTGCGGTGGTGGGCGCCCGGCTTGCTGCTCATCGGCGACGCCGCGCACGCAATGTCGCCTGTCGGTGGCTTAGGAATCAACTACGCCGTTCAGGACGCCGTAGTGGCTGCGAACCTGCTCACCAAGCCTCTACTCGACGGCCGCGTTACCACTGACCAGCTTCGTGCTGTTCAGCGCAAGCGTCAATGGCCGGTGCGAATCATTCAGGCCTATCAAACGCAACTCCAGAAACGCGTGATCGCAACGGCACTCCGAGCGCAGGAGCAACAGGGCCTCAGCATCCCATGGTTCGTCCGCGCTGTCACGAGGATTCCCTTCCTGCGGGATATCCCACCGCGCATCATGGCTCTGGGGCTGTCCCGCGTTCGGGTGGAGGATTGAAGGTCTGTCTATCGTTCGTTTGAAAGTGTTAGTATTCCGTGAAAAGCTTTCATCGAAGCCAATGGGAATACCTAGCAGTTTTTCGAATTGGCGGTATCGTGTCCCCGGTAAGTGCAGTCTCCGGTCCGCGCGGTCACTTGCATTGCTACCTGCCCTGATCGCTACAACAGCTTTCTTACCCGCTACTGTGTGCGCACAACAGGCTGATCCGGCGCCGCCGGTAGTGGTTCAGCCGGGTGCGCCGGGCCAACCGAGCAGGAGGCTGCCGCCCTCGACAACGGCCAAGCTGCCGCCACGGTCGCAAGCGGAAGTTGAGTTCATGCAAGGCATGATCATGCATCACGCGCAAGCGGTGGAGATGACGGCCTTGATCCCGTCGCATACGGAGAACAAGGCTCTGCGGTCGCTGGGGACGCGTATCAGCCGGTCCCAGTCGGACGAGATCAGGTTCATGCAGCGCTGGCTGGCAGCCAGGGGAGAACCAACTTCCTTGGCGATGCCCGGAATGCCTGATATGGACAGGTCGGGCCATCCCATGGCCCTGATGCCCGGTATGCTTACGCCGGAGCAGATGGAGGCGCTGCGGAAGGCGAAGGACGCCGAGTTCGACCACTTGTTTTTGACAGGAATGATTCAGCACCACAACGGCGCTTTGATCATGGTGAAGGATTTGTTCGACACCGCAGGCGCGGGGCAGGATGCCGAGGTGTTCAACTTTGCAACGGACGCCGACAATGCTCAACGCGCCGAGATCAGGCTTATGCAGACCATGTTGGAGAAAAAAATTCTAGGGGAGAGACGATGAACCGAGTGTCCAGTGTTGCTTTTCGCGTGGCGATCGCCACAACCATCTTATTGTTCGGGGTGATCCGGCTTCAGATGCAGGCGCAAACCCCGGGGTCCCCGACAGGCGCTTCGCCTGGCGGGGTGGAGAGGCCGGGGTCCCCGAGTGGCGCTTCGCCTGGCGGGGTGGAAAGGCCCGCTGCGCCGGCGTCATCTCCGGCAAACCAAGCGCCCGCGAAAGAAGCCGCGCCGGAAGACGCGAATCCGTTCGCTCCGGAGCCTGCTGCTCCACTACCGCCGGACATGACCGGGTCGGATGTCAACGATCCACGCTCCAAGCTGGCCCCGGGCCTCTATGACGCGGGTGAAGCAGCGATGGGTATGAAGCACCTTATGCTGGCCAAGAAGCCTGAGGCTTTTCAGCTCTCGTCCACCGATCCCGATGATCCCAAGGTGCAGAAGGTACTGAGTCAGCTCCGAGGGGGCAATCTTTCGAACGTTCCCAAGACGTTGCAGATGGTAATCGCGCAGCTGGCTTTCGCGAACTCGGACCTGGCGTTCCAGGGCAACCATCTGTTTATGGGGAATTTTTACGGCGTGAACATCTATGACATTTCCAAT
>DATFSU010000053.1:0-136418 GCA_035262465.1 Candidatus Angelobacter sp.
GTTCAGCAATGGCACCGGTACCATGAATTTGTGCTCCGGCCCTGACGCTGTAGTGCGTTTTAACAAGTCAACTACTGTTCTGGGTGCTGGGGAAAGCCTAGCCAATTGCTACACCCTTGGTGCAACTCCCTTTACCGCGGCGGGCAAATACAACTCGCTCCAGTAAGTTTTGCAAACAACACTTTTCGGCAAGTACCTGGGGGAGGGTATGAGCCAAAACGAGAGACATGGCTAACAGCCATGTCTCTTTGTTTTTAGCGTGTTTTAGATTGGAAAGAAAAGGCTTCGGTCCATTCGAATAAGACCTACAAGTAGATTTACCAATATTGCCGTCACTGTTAACAAATTGTGTCAATCTTGTACGCTCATGCTGCAATTCCAATGTCACCCCGAGGTTAAAATCTCTTAAACAACTGATATTAAAAGATTTAGATTTTTCTGTATATCCTTCCCCTCATGACGGATTGGCCCCTGACATGCCTATTTCCTGGTAGTTGAACCTTTGCCGAGTCAAATTGCAGGGAAGGCGGTCATGAAAAACCAGAGGGGCTTTTCACTCATTGAGCTGCTGATCGTTGTGGCGATCATTCTTATCATCGCAGCCATTGCAATCCCCAACTTGTTGCGGGCTCGTATAGCGGCGAATGACAGCGCTGCAGTGGCGACCGTTCGCAATCTGAATAACTCTCAGGCGACCTACATCATCAACTTTGCCTCTTTTGGCTATGCCGATACGCTGGTCAAGCTCGGTCCGGGCAATCCTTGCGATCAGACCCACGCCTGCCTCGTGGATGAACTGCTGGCCTGCGCCGGCCCACCGTGTATCAAGAGCGGATATGAGTTCTCAATGACTCCGGGGATAGAAGTTCCTGTAGCCTCTTACACCTTCAGTGTGACTCCACACGCCTTTGGCGGAACCGGGGATAAGAATTACTGCGGTGTTGAGGACGGCATTATTCGTCAGGCATTAACAGCCACGGCAAAGGTACCGCCGGTGGCGCACCTCATCTGTACGGATACTACGAAATACACAGCGGTTCAGTGAGACAGAACCAGCTAAAGAGTTTGCTGCGTTGTGTGAACCGGGATACAATAGCCCTAAGTTCCCTACTAACCAGATGCATGCAATAGACATTCGGGGCCTCTCCAAAGACTATGCCGTAGGTTTCTGGAAAAAGAAACTGCTTCCGGCATTAAAGCCTCTTGATCTCCATGTCGAAATAGGCGAAACCTTCGGTTTTCTCGGGCCTAACGGCGCCGGCAAGACCACTACGCTCAAGCTGCTGATGGGCATCATTTTCCCGACCTCAGGCACGGCGCGAATTCTCGACCGCGATTGCCACGATCCTGAAGTCAAGAGCAAAATCGGCTTCCTGCCCGAGCAGCCTTATTTCTACGACTATCTCAGTGCGCCTGAGCTGCTGGATTATTACGGCCAGCTGTCCGGCATGCCTCACGACGCGCGAAAGCGCCGTATTCCTGAAGTTCTGGATCAGGTCGGTCTGTCCGATGCAGGAAGTAAGCAGCTGCGCAAGTTTTCCAAAGGCATGCTGCAACGGGTGGGCATCGCGCAGGCGGTTATTCACGACCCGCAGGTTCTCTTCCTTGATGAGCCGATGTCGGGCCTCGATCCCCTGGGACGGCATGAAATTCGCGAGCTGATTCAGGGCCTGAAGGACGCCGGCAAGACCATCTTTTTCTCCACCCACATCCTCTCTGACGCCGAAGCGCTCTGTGATCGCGTCGCGGTTATTCACAAAGGCGAACTGCGCGGGATTGGGGTTGTGAATGATTTGCGCTCTGCCGTCGCCGGCAAGAGTGAAATCATCTGGGAAGGATCCCATGCCACGGCTTCGATGGGCGATCTGCTGATTGAATCGCATGTTACCGGCGAGACGGTGCGCGGCATCGTACAAAGCAGTGACCTCGACCGCTTGCTGGAAAAGCTCCGCCAGCAGCGCGCGCGGCTTATCTCTGTAACGCCTCTCCACGGCACGCTGGAAGACTATTTCCTGGCCCAGACCAGGGAAAAGGAGACGGTTAACTCTTGACCTCGCGTCTTTCCGCCATCACACTGAACACGTTTCGCGAAGCTGTCAGAGACCGCGTTCTGTACAACCTGATCCTTTTTGTTCTGCTTCTGGTAGCAAGCGCCCCGCTCTTCGGCCAGATCTCAATCGGTTTGGAGAGGCTGATCCTGGTCAACGTTGGTCTCAGCTCGATTTCCCTTTTTGGTGTCATCATTGCAATCTTGATTGGCATCGGGCTGGTCTCAAAGGAAATCGAGAAGAAAACTCTCTATACCATTCTTTCCCGCCCGGTGCGTCGCTGGGAATTCATTTTTGGCAAGTACTGCGGGTTGTTGCTCACCTTGATCGTAAACACGGTCTTCATGGCTATGGGGCTCTACCTCGCGCTGTTGATTACGGCACATAGCCTCACCAGGGCCGATGTGCTCCTGCTTGGAGCAATCTACTGCATCGTGCTGCAGTTCATGATCATGGTGGCGTTGACGCTGTTTTTTTCCAGCTTTTCCACCCCCATTTTTTCCGCCATTTTTGCTTTTTCGCTGTTCGTGATCGGAACCTTTGGCGAAGACCTGAAGAATTTTGCCGCGATGTCCCATGGCCCAACCAAGTGGCTGGCAAGCGCCGCAGCGTACCTGGTTCCTAACTTCGCCTCACTCAACGTGATTGCACGGGTCGCGCACGAGCAGCCGGTGAACGGAAGCCTGATTGGATTCAACACCCTTTACGCGCTGCTTTACTCTGCTGCGGTGACGGCGGCTGCTGTACTGGTCTTTGAGCGCCGCAACTTGAAATGAACAGCAATCGCAAAGTTACGTGGATCGCCGCGACTCTGCTGGTGGTGTTGTTCGCCGCGTCAGTGTTCAGCCGCCGCCAGGTGGAACGCGTCCGCGGCAATGAGGCTACGCTTGAAGATGTCCTCTATTTGCCTTCCGGCAAAACGATCAAGCGGCTGAGCCTCGGCTATTCCAGTTTGTTGGCTAACGTTTACTGGACTCGCGCGGTGCAATATTTTGGCTCCAGGCACATCAAACACGCTCAACGTTATGACCTGCTGTATCCCCTCCTGGACATCACCACGGATCTCGATCCCAAGCTGATTGTGGCGTATGAATATGGCGCTGTTTTTTTGTCGCAACAGCCACCGGAAGGCGCAGGCCAGCCGGACAAGGCCGTAAGCCTGGTCGAAAAAGGCATTCGCGAAAATCCCGGCTACTGGCGGCTGTATTTCACGCTGGGATTCGTCCACTACATGGATCGCAATGACCCCAAAGCGGCGCAAATCGCTTTTGAAAAAGGCTCGGAAATCCCCGGCGCCCTTCCCTGGATGAAGGTGATGGCCGCGCGCATGGCCGAGCGCAGCAAAGACATAAACACTTCCATGGCCCTGTGGCAGGGAATTTACGAGACCACCTACGACAATACTGTCAAAGACACTGCACAAAGACACCTCGTCTCCCTGCAGGCGGACCGGGATATTACCGAACTCCAGCGCCGGGTCGATTCTTATCGGGCACGAACCGGCAGATTACCGACAAGCTGGGCCGATTTGATCAACGCCGGCTTGCTTCCCGGAATTCCCATTACTCCGTTTAAGGATCCGTACGTCCTCAAAGATAACGGCAAAGTGGATGTCCAGGACGGAAGCAAGTATCCTTATCTTGGTGAGTGGCGTAACAACATTGAAAAGCCATTCTGAATCTAAGATATCTAAGCTTCCATGCGAACTCGTTTCTTATCGTTCTTTGCTTTGGTTGCATTCCTGGGCGGCCTGGCGTCTTTCGCCCAGCAAGTCGACGTGAAACGGCTTGCCGGCCAGATAGATGAACATTACAACCAGCTCAAAAGTTTCAAGTCCGCATTTACTGAGGTCTACCAAGGGCCGGGGATTGCACGCACAGAGAGCGGCACATTGTGGCTGAAGAAGCCCGGCCGCATGCGTTGGGAATACCATGTACCGCGTGAAAAGCTCTTCCTCATCAACTCTGATCATGCTTATTTTTACGTGACCGGCGAACACCAGGCACGCAAGACTCCGGTGAAGAACCTGGATGACATTCGCTCACCGCTGCGCTATTTGTTAGGCAAGACAAAGCTGGAAAAGGAGTTCGAGGGACTTTCTCTGGCGCCTGACCTGACACCGCTTGAAACGGGAGACGTTGTTTTGCGCGGCGTTCCCAAGATGATGAAAGACCGGGTTTCCAGCGTTATCCTGGAAATCTCGCCGCGGCACCAGATCCACCGGATCGTGATTCATGGCGTGGACGATACCACCACCGATTTCCGTTTCAGCCAGATCGAGGAGAACGTCCCAGTCCAGGACAGTCTGTTTCGCTTCACGCCGCCACCCGGTGTACAAACCTTGGAAGACAGCCAGGTAGCTCAATAATCAACTTTCAATTACCCTGGTTTGCTGAAGAATTAGTAAATTTAATGGCGAAAATGCGCAATAATAGAAACTCTCCCCATTCTATTGAAGTAGGGCTCAACACCCGTTGAATGCTAGACTTATGAGAGGAGTGGGGCTCCCTATCCGTTGAATTCCCATGGCTGAATTCCTGGTCAAAATGGCGGACGAGCGCGGTCACGTGCTCCAGCAGGTGGAAAGCGGCATCTCCGAGCAGGAGATCCGGAACCGCTTTGCCCAGCAGGGGTTTCTGGTCTATTCCGTAAAAAGCCGCCGCGGCGTGCTGCCGATGGGCGGAGGTCTCAGCAAAAAGAGCCTGAAAGCAGACCAGTTTGTCATATTCAACCAGCAATTCCTTACCCTCATTAAAGCCGGTTTGCCGATCCTGAAGTCGCTGAGCGTCCTCACCAAGCGACAGAAGAATCGATCCTTTAAGTCCATGCTGGAAAACATTCAGGAGCGTGTGAAAAGCGGAGAATTGCTTTCCGAAGCTTTTGAAGCGCAGGGTTCAATCTCAAAGATTTACACCACGACCCTGCTGGCGGGCGAACGAAGCGGAAATCTGGAAGAGGTCCTGGGACGCTATATCGCGTTTCAGCGCATCAGCGTCTCATTCCGCAAGAAGCTGATCTCTTCACTCTGGTATCCCGCGCTACTGATCATTGCTCTCACCGTCATGCTGACGTTCCTGATGACTTACGTTGTACCCCAGTTTGCCGATCTTTATAGTGCGCTGAACGCGCAACTCCCAGCCATCACGGTATTCATGCTCGGGATTGGCCAGGGCATCCGGCACTATTACTACATCATTATTGCCGTATTGGTGGGATTGGTGTTTTCCGTGATCGTGTGGACGCGCTCGGAGAAAGGCTCCAGGTTGCTGGATGCCCTTCGCTATAAGCTGCCCATTTTTGGCCAGATCTGGATGAAGTACCAGGTCGCGATGTTTTCCCGCACTCTCTCCACGCTTCTCAGCGGAGGTCTGCCGCTGGTGCCGTCTTTGGAGACAGCGAGCCATTCCATCAACAGTTTCAAGATTGCCAGCAACGTGGAAACCGCCGCCAAGCGCGTGCGTGAAGGCCGTTCCCTCTCCTCCAGCATTGAAGAAACAAAATTCTTTCCCGATCTGGCAGTGGAGATGGTGGAAGTGGGTGAATCTACGGGCGCTCTTCCCGCCATGCTCAATTCGGTCGCGGACTTTTACGAAGAAGACGTACAAAACTCCCTGGCCACAGCCATGCAATTGATCGAGCCAACAATTCTGATTCTGATGGGCATTACGGTTGCGTTTGTGCTCCTGTCACTGTATCTGCCGATCTTCTCTCTTGGAGCACAAGTACATTAGCAGGATGTTATGAACCAGAAGAATGTGACTATCGCGGAACCGAATTTGGCGCTCAATGGGCTGGCCGAGAACACCGAGCAACGCGCTCGTGACCTGGCAGCGCGTTATCGCTGCGAATTCGTCGACCTGCGCGACTACCATCTGGACGCGGATTTGTTCAAATCGGTCCCCGTTGATCTGATGTTCCGTTACAACTTTGTCCCGCTGGAACAGAATGAGACCACCCTGACGATTGCCATTGCCGATCCCAGCAAGCTGATGATGATCGATGAGATCGGCCTGCTCCTGAACCGGCGCATCAAGACCAAGGTCGCAACCCTCACGCAGATCAATGACATCCTCAAAAAAACCGAGCAATCACAACGCGTGCTGGAGGAAGCCAGCGAGGGCTTTGTCCTGGACGTGGTGCGCGAAGACGAGGGCACCAGCGACGAAAACATCACCATCGACAAAATCACCGGCACCGCGGAAGCCGACGTCAGCCCGATCATCCGCCTGGTGGACACCACGATTTTTACCGCGCTGCAGAAACGCGCGAGCGATATCCACATTGAGACCGAGAGCGATTCCGTTGTAGTGAAATACCGCATTGACGGCGTGCTGCAGCCGGCCATGCAACCGATGGCCAAGGAGCATCATTCCACCATCATCACGCGCGTCAAGGTCATGAGCGAGCTTGACATCGCCGAACGCCGCGTGCCCCAGGACGGACGCTTTCGCGTGAAATACAGCGGCCGCCTGATCGATTTCCGCGTCTCCATCATGCCCACCATCCACGGCGAAAACGCCGTGCTGCGCGTGCTCGACAAGGAATCGATGAGCGAGAAGTTCCGCAACCTGGTGCTCGACGTTGTGGGCTTTGATGAAGAAGATCTGCGCAAGTTCCGGCGCTACATCCTCGAACCGTACGGCATGGTGCTGGTCACCGGCCCCACGGGCAGCGGCAAGACCACCACGCTCTATGCCGCATTGAATGAGATCAAGACTGACGAGGACAAGATCATTACGATTGAAGATCCGGTGGAATACCAAATTCACGGCATCACGCAGATTCCCGTGAATGAGAAAAAAGGGCTTACCTTCGCCCGCGGGCTGCGCTCCATTTTGCGTCATGATCCCGATAAGATCATGGTGGGCGAAATCCGCGATACCGAGACGGCGCAGATTGCCATTCAATCGGCGCTGACTGGCCACCTGGTATTCACCACTGTCCACGCAAACAACGTGGTCGACGTGCTGGGCCGCTTCCTGAACATGGGAGTGGAGCCTTACAATTTTGTCTCCGCTCTCAACTGCGTGCTGGCGCAGCGGCTGGTGCGCACCATCTGCACGCATTGCAAGACGCAGGTCAAATACACCGATGCGGAACTGGACACCTTCGGCCTGGATCCAAGAGAGTGGCGCGATATTCCCTTCTATGAAGGGCCCGGCTGCATCGAATGCGGCGGAACCGGCTACCACGGACGCACCGCAATCCACGAGTTGCTTGACCTCTCTGACCGCATCCGCGAACTGATCCTGGAAAAGCGGCCATCATCGGAGATCCGCAAAGCAGCGCACGAAGAAGGAATGAAATTCCTGCGCGATTCGGCGCTGTCCCGCGTAAGAGCCGGCCTTACCACCATGAAAGAGATCAATAAGGTTACGTTTATTGAGACCACGAGATAAAGCATGCCAAGTTTGATTCAAAAGACCACGCGGCCAAGGCTGGCGTGCGAGATCACTCCGGAAGGCATCATCGCGGCCCGCGCGTCCGAAAAATCGCCACGCCTGGAAGTCTTTACCGGGCGGCGGCTGAATGAAGGCGTGATTGCTCCGGGTCTGACCGGGCCTAACGTGCTCAACGCTGAAGCGCTGCGTACGGCGCTTCACGGCGCCCTGGGAGCGGTGGCGGGCAAGTCCCGTGACGTCATCATCGTTCTGCCCGACGTGGCCATTCGCGTGGTGCTGCTCGATTTTGAGGCGTTGCCGACCAAACCTGAAGAAGCGGGGCCCGTGATCCGTTTCCGTCTCAAGAAGTCGCTGCCCTTTGACGTGGAACACGCGGTGCTCTCCTATGACGTGACCCGTTCGAACGGCGCCATCCGCGTGGTGGCGGCTGTGTCTCCTCGCGAGGTTATTGAGGAATATGAAAAGGCTTTGCTCGATGCGGGCTATTCCCCGGGCGTCATCCTGCCCTCGTCGCTGGCGGCGCTCGGCTTGATTGAAGGAGAAAACCCGACCCTGGTTCTGAAAGTCGATCCAATGAACATCACTATCACGGCGGTTGAGCACAAGGAGCTTCGCCTGGTGCGTACGCTGGACAATCCTCACGGAGCCAACGTCTCCGCCGCGGAACTGGCGGAAGCCGTGCTGCCCTCGATCGTTTTCTTTGAAGATACGTTCGCCGCGCATATCGAAAAGATCTATATCGGCGGCATTGCACCGCTGCACGAAGTCGGACCATTGCTCCATGAACACACCGGAGCCCAGGTGCAGGAGCTTGCCCCCAACCTGACGTCAGAGCAGAACCTCAGCGGAGAAGCTATACAACCGGCCATGATGGCGGGGATTGCGGGGGCCTTGCTGGGATAATGCGAGTCAATATCAATCTCGCTTCGCAGAAATTTGAAGACGTTCGCCGGTTTTATTTGCGCTGGGGAACAGCCATCGCCGGATTGGCCGTTCTTGCCGTGGTGCTCGCCGGGTTGGCGTGGATGAACTACTCCAACTCCGCCAAGTCGAATGAACGCATTCGCGAGCTGCAGGAGAACATCGCCTCCCTGGAAAGAAAGCGTGCTGAGGCTGAGCAAATTTCCAATCGTCCCGAAAACCATGATGTAACCGTGCAGAAGAACTACTGGAACAAGCAGATCACCCGGCGATCGTTCTCCTGGACGCAATTGTTCAACGATCTGCAGCGGATCATGCCGGCGCGGGCTTACGTGAGCTCCGTCCATCCCGAGATCACGCAGGATAATCGCCTGAAGCTGACCCTCTCGATTGTCGGCGACAAGCACGATAGCCCGCTCGAATTAGTGCAAAAGATGGAAAGGTCTCAGCGTTTCCGCGAAGCGAGGATCATCGCCGAGGCCCCCCAACATGATCAGCGCACCGGCACAACGCTTTACAAGCTTGACATTGAAACCTACTACACCCCCGCAGGCCTTCCACAGGTGCATTCCACTGCCAGGGAGGGCATCTGATGACCAATCTGGCGCGAGTCAAAACCCGGTTTACCGTCGTCGTAGCTGTGCTGGCGGTTGCGAATTTGATCCTGATCGGTTATCTCCTCTGGCCTGGATCCAGCCCGTCGGCAAAGCTGGCCAAAGAACAGGCACTGATGCAACAGCAGGCGGCGCTTAAAAAGGATGTGGCGCCGCTGGAGGGAATTGAGGGCAAGTTGGCCAAAACGCGCGTTGACGTGAAGAACTTCTATGCGCAGAAGGTGCCCAGCGAGTTTTCGCAGATCTCGCAGCAATTGGAAAAGATTGTTCAGGACACTGGTGTTTCGACGCAGAGCGGAATTCGCTACTCCCAGGACAGAAGCCGTGATGAGAAGAGCGATCTGCCTGATGTACAGAGAATCGCCATCGAGGCGACCGTCACCGGCGAGTACTCCAAGGTCGCCCGCTTCATCAATGCTCTGGAACAGGACAGGTACCTGTTTATCATCAACCAGATCACCGTGAACGGCGCGGAAGGCGGAAGCGTCGTTTCCCTGCAAATAAAATTTGAGACTTTCCTGAAACAAACCTAGCATGGATCGCGGCGCGGCACGTTCATTGGATGAGAGGATCGAAAAGGTACTTACGTGAAGATTGGCGCAGAAAATAAAAAAGCGTTGCGCTGGATGATCGTGCTGCTGTCCATTGCCGCGCTGGTGGTTGTCTATGACCTTTGGCCCTCCGGCGCCAGCTCGGCTGCGCCGCCCGCCACTTCCACATCGACTGGCCAGAAAAAGCCAGGCCAGCTCGAGAACAACGCGCTCGATCCTCGCTTCCACTGGCACGAGCTTGAGATTAGCCAGAACATCAAGTACGAAGCCGGCGGAAGAAATATTTTCCGGATGGAAGAGGCTAAAGTTGAAGCACCAAAATTTCCGGTGAGAACAGCAGCAGAGATGGGCCCGCCTGCACCCCCCACACCCACGCCCACTCCTACGCCTCCGCCGATTCCGCTCAAGTTCTACGGCTTTGCCAACAAGCCCAATGAGCCGAAGAAGGTTTTCCTGGCGGACGCGGATGAAGTTTTTGTAGCCAAGCAGGGCGACATTGTCGAACGTAAGTACAAGGTCGTGCAGATCAACAACGCCAGCGTGATCATTGAAGATATGCTCTACAATAATCGTCAGCCCATTCCGCTGACCGCGCGATAAGGAGTTGAACGGCGCAGCATGAAATCAAGCCGCACAAAATCCGGACAATCAGGCTATGCGCTGCTGGCGCTGATGCTGGCCGTCACGCTGATTCTGATTGCGCTGTCGATAGAGGCGCCGCGCATTGCGCAGCAAATCAAGCGCGACAAGGAAGAAGAGCTGGTGCACCGCGGCATGGACTATGCCACCGCCATCAAACGCTTCGTTCACAAAAACGGCGGCCGCTACCCGCTTTCCATCGAACAGCTTGAAGACACCAATCACATCCGCTTCCTGCGCAAGCGCTACAAAGATCCAATGACCGGCGAGGACAACTGGCGGCTGGTGCGCTTTGGTGAAGCGGAAATCAAGATCCCTGCTCCACAGGCGGGATCATTGCAAACGAGCAATCCTGGTTTATCAGGCGGCGGGACTCAAGGCCAGGGCGGTACGAGCTTTACCGGCCCTGCATCCCCGCCGGTTGGCGGCAACAGTACTTCCGGGTTTCAAGGCGCGGGCGGTCTCGGTGCTGGAGGTCTCGGCGCCGGCGCGGGAGGTCTCAGCACGGGAGGTGTTGGCGGAGGCGGAGTTGGCGCTGGCGCAGGCACGACCGGCACTCTCACCACGTCAGGTATCGGCAACGGCAACACCGGGCAGACGATCGGTGGCGGGCAGATTATCGGTGTAGCCAGCACCAGCAAAAAGGAAGGCATCAAGGAATTCAATGACAAGGACCACTACAATGACTGGTTCTTTGTCTATGATTTGCGCCTGGAGCAAGCCGGCGGCACCGGTGTGACCGTCGCGGCGCCGCGGGTGGGCGTTGACACTTCAGGCGGCCAGCAGGGCCAGCAACAACAAACTGGAACCCCAGCACCCAGTCCGCAGGGAACTCCACCCGCACCAGGCGACTCTCCGACACCTGCACCGTCAGTACCCCACTAAAGCAAAAGGCCTCACCTGTTCGGCAAGGCCTGATGAATCTTTTTTGCAGATGATCTGTATTTACACGTTGAAGGATGAGCCGCATCCGCAGGTGCTCTTCACGTTGGGATTCTCAAATTTAAAGCCGGAAGCTTCCAGCGTTTCCACGAAATCCACATTGCAGCCGTTGAGATACATGGCTGAAGTTGCATCCACGTAAACTTTGAGGCCGTCAAAGTTATAAACCTTGTCCATAACTCCGGGCGCGTTTTCAAACGACATGGAATACGAGAAGCCTGAGCAGCCGCCGCCAACCACGCCGATTCGCAGACCGGCCGGCACGGGGTTCTGCTGAGCCATGATCTCTTTCACCTTGGAAACAGCCGTCGGGGTCAGATTGACCGGTGTTTTCGGGGTGCTTTCGACGTTGGGGGTTGTGGTAGAAGCCATTTTTCGTCTCCTTGGCGCGTTTGAACCTTACTTTCGGATAGGCCCATTATACACGGTTTCGCACTGATTCTATTGCTATTTACATCAGTTAGATGCATTCCAGCCCGCTCGGGTCGCAGAATCCTGCGCAAGGATCTACTCTGGAATAATTGCTGCATTTGCAACCCGTCCCAGGTCTATAATGCAGACAAGGTTCCACCTACGCCCTCGCCGCGGCAGCGAATACCTCTTCTGCGGGTCGTGGCCTCTGAGTAGCGGAACCGGCCAAATTCAAGGTGGTGTTCTATGATGACGCCTCTGCTAATCCTTTGGGCCGGTTTGACAGTTGTCTTGATCGTTCTGCTGATCTACCGCAGCACCCTCTCAATGCACGAAGATGACCAGCTCTTTCTTGACCACGCCGAAGCTCACATGGCCCGGGAACAGGAAGAGTTAATCGTCAAAATGAACCGAATCACGCCGTGGGTGCGGATCTGCGGCACCGGTTCCGCGGTGCTGACCGTCATCCTCGCGGGATTACTGCTGTACACGCGCTTTAACCAGTAGGCGCCACGGTTCGGCACGCGAGGGAATAGGGGAATCTCTGTTCTCTGCCTGCCGGCAGGAACCTCAGGACGAAACATCAGCATCACTTTGGCTGCAGCACGCTTTTAATCTTATCCACCACGCCCACGGTGGTGAAGGGGTGAGCCAGATAACCCTGCGCGCTCGCTCTCGCGACCTCAGGCGGTATCTCTTCCTCCGTGAAGGTTGCTGACATCAGCAGAATCGGTACTACCCTGGTGACGGGATCCGTCTTGATCCCACGCAGGTTTGCACCAATGTCCGCGGGCTTATGCAGGTCAGCCTGCGCGCGTTGCAGCGTATCCATCTGCACCAGCTGGGACTCTGAGTTTCTGAAGTAGGGCTACGGCGAATCGAGGTCTCTTTGCGTCTCCGCGGCCGTTCAACGAGCTATAATTTCGATACAAGGAAACTCTCTCCTGCTCGACCTTGCATTTGAAATATGCCAAATATCCTGATTGTTGAAGATGATCCTGCAGATATGCGCAGAGCCACGGCGGCTCTGGCTGAGCTGGGGCTGGGAAAGACGGTCTCCGCGACCAGCGTAGCAGAAGCCTTTCGCTACCTTGACGGGGTACGGGAAGGTAAACACGAAGCACCCGCTCTGATCGTACTGGATCTCAGTCTGGGCTACGAAAGCGGCTTTGAAATCCTGCGCCGCTGGAAAAGCGATCATAACCTTTCCAGGATTCAAATCGTTGTCTGGACGCAGATGGGCGAACGCGAACAGGAGCTTTGCCGGCTTTTTGGATTGAAGCACGTCATTTCCAAGTTCTCCGACGTCAGCGAGCTGCAAGACGCGGTGAAAAACTCCTCTGGTCCGGTTTCACGTCCGGCAAAGTAATCCGAAATCTCTACCCGTTCGTGCCTTGGCGCTCCAGCGACAATCCCGTTTACAATACGAACAACCACTCATGACTGTGCGAAAGTGGCGGAATTGGCAGACGCACCAGACTTAGGATCTGGCGGGTAAAACCGTGGGGGTTCGAGTCCCCCCTTTCGCACCAAATTCGTAGATTCCACCCGTACAGATCCTTCGACTTTCTCCTCAGTCGCATCCCCGACCTCGGAGTCGCTCAGGATTTCCCCTGCGGGCTCTCACCCCACCTCGCGAACAGCCCGCGGGTTGGGGACCCCGGGCTCCCGCTACGCTCACGCCCGCATCGCGGCTCAACTTAGAAATGCGAAAGAATCCAGCTCGGGTGTAAGTGGCGCAAATTGGCGTACTCACACGCGATGTCTTTCCGCATCTTTTGCTCATGCAGATTCCCTCTGTCGGGAATCTGAAGTGACAGATGATGCAAGGTTCATCCTCTGGATGGCTTTGCCTCATCTGCCACGCCATCCCGCATTTGCTTTTTTCAAGACAGCCCATGGCCGCCGCATCGCCGAGACCGCGATTTGAACATCGTCCCGTCAAAGGAATGATAGAGAGAGTGTCTTCTTACTGTCTCGCCTGTAAACACTTCATTGCTGCAAGTGACAAGCTAAAAGCCTTGCGGGTGGCGGAAAAAGCTCACGTCTGTCTTGTGCGAAGGAAGCGCTGATTGGCAAGAAGCCGGACCAGGTGATAACACTCCTGTTACTTCAATACTGCGTTCACTGCCGCTAAGAGCGCATCGGGTCCGTCATGGGAATCAACGCAATAGCTGGCCTCCGCTATTGGCGGATCACCGTGTCTGAGGATGGACAGCAGCGGAGCATCGCACTGGCCGCGAATGACGGAAATGAAAGCCATTTTGTCTTTGTGCGGCATTGAATGGCCCATGAGTATCAAGTCAAACTCCGGCCGCTCCTTACACGCTTCCACGGCGGCCGTGAATCCGAGTGCAGAAGTTACTTCGTAGCCTTCGCGTTGCAAAAGCATCTGCCGCGTAAGCAGCAGCGGTTTATCGTAGGAGATCGACAGGATGTTCTTTTTCATCAGTGTTGTTGTGTTCGGTTGACGTTTGGCGCTCAGTTAAATGCGACACTCAGGCGCTCTGTTTGCCGCCGATATGACCGCTTCCAGCAGTTCCACGGGCGAGTTCGTAACAGAAAGACAACCGTCGGCAGAATAGGCGAACTCCTGGTTGGTAATGCAGAGAATCGGCAGCAACTTGCGCACGGATCGCACGAATGCAATCAGCTTTTTCTGGTCATTTTCGGGGACAGTGTGGCAGATCAGGAGGAGATCAATCGCGTCTGACTGCGCGCGAAGAAACGCCTTTGCAATTGAGTACGACTCCTCCACCACGTACCCCGTCCCGCGCAGCAGCATGGAACGCAACGGCATGAGCGTGGCATCGTATCCAACAGAGAGAATGTGAGTAGTATGGGCCATAGGTAGCGCCCCTTATTTATTTGAAGCGACAATGCTCCCAGCATCACACCTTGTCCAAGCGCCGACTTGCGCCATTGCACCAGGTATTTGTGATGTCAGACACTACAAATGGACCAAACTGAGAGGGCCAAATAAGCCTGAAGGATTCGAGTTTCGCTTTCGCACCAACAACTTGCAGAGTCAGGCACGCAGGCCGATGCGCAACGAAGCTTCCGGCACGTCTTTAGCGGCGTTTTGCAGCTCGCTGATGCCGGTGCACTTCGCAATTACGTATTTCAGGCCGAAGAGCCGGCAAATTTCAATCCGAACTTACGACATGAGCGCCAAGGCAGAGAAATCGGGACCTTATTCGCAGGGCCGATCTTGCAGCGTGAAGGTCCCGCCTTTGTTCTACGCCGCCGGTTCCAGGCTCGCATTCTCGGTAGCTCCGGGCTTGTCTGATAGCTCAATCAGCCCGCGCGCGAATGCGTCCATTCGTCCCCACCGGCCGGGAATCCCTAACAATTCGAGCCATTGAATCTGCTTCGGAACCGCGGGATCAACCAGTAGCTTTTGGCTCACCGGCTCCAGTCCGAGTAGCGAACGAAGGAACAGCAGTGGAGCGCCGGCCGACCAGGCTTGTGGACTGCAGGCCGTCGGATATTCCACAGGAAAGTTGGTTTCTTCTCTCGTGTAGCCGGCAAAGGCTTCGGGAAGCCGATAATCAAAGAACCGTGCGGCTTCGAGATTTGCCATAGCGATTATGGCCGCCTCCTTCTGAAAGCCATAGCATCTCAATCCTTCTGCGATGAAAGAGTTATCGAACGGCCACACTGTACCCACGTGGTAGCCGATGGGATTGTAGGAGCCTTCTCCCACTGCCATCGTGCGGACGCCCCAACCGCTAAACAACCTGGGACCCACGAGATCGCGCGCGCACGCCGCAGCCTTGTCGTCGTCGACTATGCCGCTCCAAAGCAGATGCCCTATGTTGGAGGTTAGCGAATCGACCTTGCGCTTTTTTCCGTCGAGCGCAAGCGCAAAGAACTGCTTTTCAGGTATCCAAAAGTCCTTGTTGAATTTGCGTTTGAATTCAGCAGCTTCTCTCTCCAATCGAGCCGCGGTCTCAGGATCATTCCAGAATTCGCGGGCGAGCCGTGCACAACGGCGCTTTGCGTCATAGACGTACCCCTGGATCTCGCAGGTTGCGATCGGCGTTGCTGCCAACTTCCCGTCGGAAAAGGCAATCGCGTCCCACGAGTCTTTCCAACACTGATTCTCGAGCCCGGTTTCTTTGTTCCGGCGCTCGTACTCAACGTAGCCATCACCGTCGCGGTCGCCAAACTCATCGATCCATTGCAGTGCTGCCCTGGCTTCCGCTTCGAATTTCTTCACCAGGTCGGCTCGTCCGGTCCAACGTTCGAATTCGTCCAGTAAAACCAGGAAGAGGGGCGTTGCATCGGATGATCCGAAATAAGGCGAGTGCGGCCGCTCTTCGAAAGCGGTCATTTCGCCGTAGCGGCCCTCATGCAGGATTTTTCCGGGCTCTTCATCGCGAAAATCGTCACACCGGGTGCCCTGCCGGACTGCCAGCACTCGCAGAGTGGATGCGGCCAATTCCGGCACGAAGGGTAAAGCCTGGTAGCTGGTGAAAATGCTGTCGCGCCCGAACAGTGCCATGAACCATGGCAGGCCGGCGGCTGGAACAGCCGCCCCCGGCGCAAATCGAGAGAAGAAACGCAGGGCTGCCAAATCGACCAGGGAGCGCTCATAGATTCTTTCCAGGTCCTTCCAGGAAGAGTGAAGTTGCGGTGCGTTCTTCATCCAACTCTGCAGGCTCATGCCAATGTTTGGGGTTGGAACATCGTGCACATCTCTGTACTTGGGTTTTGTCTTGAGTCCTTCACTGCCGTCGTTAGCGATGAGAACGTTCATTCCTGTGGACCATTCGCCATGAGGTTCGAGGTGGACTTTGAAGCGAAATCCGCTCTCGTCAATCTGCGCGTCCGCGCTGGAGGTGATTTGGGTTTCGCGTACAAACCGCTCTCTCTGGTAGCCGAGAATGAGTCGATTTCCTTCCACTCGCCGATAGAATTTACCGGCCCGGTTGAATGCTTTGTCTTTTACCTGAAACAGATCAGTAAAGTCGGCATCCGCTTCAATCCTCACATCCAGGTCGATCGGCTTGGACTTGTGATTCACGATCTTGATGTCCTCGTGAAAGCCTCCTCCCACAGCGCGCTGGCGCACGATGGACAGCGGAGAATCGACATAGATGGTCCCGGTGCCGGGGACCAGGAAGAATTGCGACGAGAAGTAATTCACGTCGTCGGTGGACAGCGAATTGGGGTTTTTTCCGTCGACGGTCAAGATCCAGCGAGATAGGAAACGAGTGTCCCCCTGGAATAAACCCTCCGCCTGGTCAGGAGACATAGCGATGTCCCCACGCCGATCGCTGACAACGAAAGTATCGCCCTCTAGCGCGCTAACTGGCTTTGCTCTCATGCTTCACCTCGTTTTTCTTCGATCTCGACCCTTTCGCCGGCCGTTTTTCCTGGATCTTGGTGCTGACCAGGCCATGGAACTTCTGCGCCAACGCCATGTCGCCGCGAATTTTGACGCGTCCCTGCATATAAGCAGTAAGGAGCTGTCGCCGGCCTTCAACAATGTCGACGAAATCAGGTTCTTCACAGCTGATCGTGCAGTCGGCGTCGCGTTTTGTCTCCTCGACATGAATTGCGCCGTCGTCAACGGCGACAAACCAGCAGCCCACCTTGTCGATATCGAATAGGTAAGTTCCGTGGACGCCGCGCAAAATTGGTTCGTACTGCTGCATTCGATGAGAAGCGAATACTTCCTGGGCGGTTTCTGGCATTTGGTGTGCCTCCTTTCTGAAAACCGTTTTCGAATATCCCACTAGCTTTGTATGGAACACGACACAATGAAGATGTCATGTTCCTAATAGCGGTAAATCGCTGCTGCGCCAGTCGCGGTCGGCATCCGCTCGGCCGGCACTACCACGACCTGGCCTCCTTTGTTAAGAACCAGCTCCGCCAGGTCATCGATCAAGTCATCTACCTGCGGATGTTTTATGTCCTCAAATTCGATTTGACCGTTCACAGAGTCGAGGTGACCGGGAATCTGCCGGTCCGCTTCAACCAGCAACGTCATGACTCGACCGGAAACTGCGTCGAATGCGATTTGCCCGAGATGATCGCCAACCAGGCCCCGGGGTTTCGACTGCTCGAATTCTTCGACGAGTTTTGTCAGTCGATCTTGATAACCCGGTCCAATCACGCGCCAGGCAAGCTTGCGAAGCTCATCTGTTGACACGGAATCAGGGTCGATCTTAAGCCCGTCGCTCATGAGAAATGGATTGCTGCTAACCTTGCGAAAGACGCCATGGTATTCGGGCAGCGCCGCCAGCAGGAGCGGCAGACCTGAAGGACGCGAGTGCTGCGCCAGGATAGACGCGTCAACCGCTCGAAAGAATCGCTCCAGGTCAACCGTAACCTCGTCGCTTTTGCCGCCATGGCCATGGCGCATGGCAACGCTCGAACCGCCAACGCCGCCCAGAGATCTGACCGTTTGATGTGGTTCGGTCAATTCATTTCCCAATGCATCGCCGATGGTACGTGGAACTCCAGCGGCCAGATCAATTTCATCGAGAGCGTCGCGATTGCCTTCGAAGAGCTTGATGGCTCCGCGGCTGAGGCCGAGAATCTGATATCGATCTGCCGACTGCACTATCCTGAGCAAGGGCTTGATGTGGAAGCTGTCTGCCACGATGGCCAGTTCCGGAACCGGTCGCTGCAGCTTATAGATTCGCAACAGATCCGGCGAGCACAGCACCGCGAGCCCGTCCTGCGTGTGGTTCCAGAAATCGCGATCGGAAGCCAGATCGTTGAATGGCTGCAGCAAAGGCCGTACTTCGCGCGTCGGATATTCCTGCCGCAGCGATTGTTCCAGTGTCTTCACCAGGTTCCTGAAACGGATCGGATCCTGCAGGTTATCCGGATGGTAACGGTGCGTCGGCTGATACAGTGAGAGGCACGGAGCCTCAGCGGACTTCGGAAGCTCAATGGGAAGTTCATCGGAATGTAAACTCATTTGGTAAATCCCTCGTTTTTGGCGAGCCGATATCCCGAATCATCCAGCTACGACGCACGGAGCTGATTCTTCGCCAACCTGGATAGAGCCTCTTTGAATGCATCACGATGTTTCATTTCGTCCCGGCGAATTTCTTCAAAGCGATCGCCGGCGGCTTTCTCTCCTGCTGCGAAAGCTTGATCTCGAAAGTCGCGATACATGGTTTCGATCTCGTAGGACTCCCCCGCAATTGCATCTTCGAGGTTGTCGATATCGCTGCGCACAATTCCTGCAAGCTCCGCTTGCTCGGCGAAGTGCTCCAACAGTTCTTCCTTCGCCGTTTCTTCAAGCAATTGTGCCAACTTGAGGTTGCCTGCCTTACGCGCACGTTCTGCGAAGAGCATATATTTCGCGTAGGCAAAGGCTTCGCCGTGCATTGCGGTTGAAAGGTTGTCTTTGGTGATCTGGTTCACAGGAGCTCCTTGCGTCTGAGATAACACTTCCTACAACGTGCGGTGCAGACTTCGGTCAGGCTATGAGTTTGGCCTCTTTCAGACCATCATGCAGGTGTTCTGTGTCAGATACCCAGCCAAACACTCCGCCTTGCATCTTCACCGAGTGGATCGCCGATTCATGATTTCCAATGTCTGTCGCGCCAACCGAGTCTCTCAGCAGCAGGCACCAATATCCGATATCATTGGCCTCCCTCATGATGGTGTGAACGCAAACATCCGTGGTGATGCCGCACAGGATGAGGTGTGAGATGCCGAGCTGCTGCAACACCAGGAAGAAGTCGCTGCAATACCCAACGCCTTTTCCGGCTTTGTCGACGAGTATCTCTCCCTCGATCGGCTCAACCTCCTTCACGATTCCCCAACTCTCGGAGCCGCGCAGCAACAGCCGTCCGACGCCTCCCTTCGGCTTCTCGCCGATGCCAACCGCATCCTTGCCGATGATCTTGCTGCGCAGGACCTTGTTATAGGGGCAATCGCTCAGGTCGGGCAGGTGGCCTTCCCGGCAATGGACAACGGAAATTCCGGCGTGACGGGCGTCCTTCAAAGCCTTCCTGGCAAAGGTCAACGGATTGGCCGTATTTGAAAGCGGATAGCCCATGACATCGACATAACCGTGCTGGCCACAGAAATCGACTTGAAAGTCGATAGAAACCAGAGCAGTTCGTCCGCTATCGAACTCAAGAAACGATGTTTCTCCGAAATTGGGCGAGTCTTCACAGGCGACCTTAAATAGCTTTCCTTTGGGTGGTCCATAGAGCCACTGCGGCACTCTGTACGTCCTGGTCTTTTTCCACTCGTTATAGCCGTCTTCGACGTGAGCGAGCATTTCGTCGCGTCGCTTGGACATGAGCCTTTCATACTCGCGTTCTGCGCCAATGTGTGATGGCGTTCCTTTTTCGATGAGACGTTCCTCAGCTACGGGCATTTCAATACTCCTTTATGCTTCTGAATGTCGTCGACGTATTCACTTCCTGTCGGCAGAAAGTGGGAAGATAAGTTTTTCAAAAATAAGCACGAAGATAATCACCGAGATCACGGGATTGCTGAAAATTGTCTCGACGATTCGTGGAGTCTGTTGCCAGGTTTCGTGGGGAAGCAGGTGAAGGCCAAGGCTCAAAAAGATCGAGAAGCCGACCAGTGTCTGCTCGCGACCACCAAATACCGGCGCGGTGTTCAAGATGTTTGCGCCAATTCCGATCACCGTTGATGCGATGCCGAGTAAGACCGCCCCGGCCACCTCCTTGGGCATCACCGCCATCAACGCCCCGAACGGACCGATGAAGGCAAGGACGATGAAGATGGCGGCAGCAACAATAACGAATGCGCGAGCCGCGACGCGTGTCAACTGAACAATGCCGAGGTTTTCACCGTACGCTACGGTTGCAGGAGTACCCAGGACGCCCGGCAATACTGTTTCCACCAGGCCAAAGAGCAGGAAACTGCGACGCTCTTCGCTCTCCTTAACTTTCTCTTTTATCACCCCCGCGTAACCGTGAAGATTGCCATAGAAATTCATTGCCGCCATCAAGTTAACGATCAGCATGATCAACACGAGATCCCATGACGGCATCGTCCGGCCATAGGGAAAGAACGCCGGCATGGAGAGTAACGGTGCTTGCCGAACCAGGGTGAGATCCACCCGGCCCAGGGCTAGGAAAATGATGTATCCCAATACAATCACGAACACTGGCGGCAACGTCGCCCAAACTCCTTTTCCACGTATCGCCAATATGGTCCCGCCGAGAGCCAGCGCCAGGGCAATGAAGAATCCAAAACCGAAGCCGGCTTGTGTCATGTCGCCCAGGCCAACCTCGGCCACGGTCAGCCCGATCATCATGATCATCGATCCCAAAACCAGGGGACTCCAGACCTTGCGGATGTACCGCACGGCTCCGAGATAAACGAGAACGACGATGATGACCCCGGCTATTGCTTGCGCGGCGAAAGATTGCAGAGCATACGCTTCGCCGCCGGCGACGAAAGCTGCAACGATTGCCAACGATGGAATCACATTCGGACCATGAACCATCGCCATTCGATGACCAAACCAAGCCTGAAGCAACGTGCTGAGTCCGATTGTCAGAACCACGGATGAAATGTACGTGGTCATCCGTGCGCCCTGGAAATTCAGCCCCACGCCCACGATTGCATAGCCCCAGACGACCGCATAAACCATGGTGACGAGCCATTGGAAACTGTAGAGAAACCAGTCATGGGTTGATCGCGGCTGCTCATTTCTGCTGTAAACGAGCTCTGTTTCGGCTGGGGGCGGCGGAGATGCAGGGACGACGTGAATTTCGTGACGCAGAGGCGAACCCATAGACACAAACCTTCAGAATTGGGTCAGCGGTTTATGGCAATGATGCAAAGCGAAGAAGACGGGGTTTGCCATCCCGCTCTGCTTTGTCAGCCACTCTCTCCCGCACTGCTAAGTACCATTCACTGCGTCTTTTAAAGCGTCTCAATTGCGGATGACTTTGACCAGGGACAAGGGAACCTTTTCGCGGGCGCTATGGCTTCTTGTACGGCTCCCTCTTCCAAGCAAAATCGTGAGCAGAAACCACGGGTTTCTTATTCCACGGCTTTGGTTTTGTCAGGCCAAGCGCAATGTCGGCCAGTTCAAGGTAGCGACTGTGGGATGGCAGCCCGTTCTCCTCCTGTGCACGCTTGGGCGCTATCCAAAGTTTGCATTTGTCGGATGTGCTGCGCTCTTGCTGTTTCTTCCACATGGCGGGCCGTCGGAGGTTTTGGCCAGAATAGAGGGAAAGCAGAGTAGCGGCATACGCCAACATCCGCCAAACCCGAAAGAATTGCCAAGACATCGAGCCGTAGGTATCGGAATGCCGTGAACCCGCAACTTCGCTGGCGGACGATAGGGCGGCCAATATGGCGTGACAGATGGAGCGAAGGCGCCACTTGCAAGATCTTTAACTCGCGCCATCTGTCACCGTGAAGGAATCGAGAACGCGGGCGCCTCCCCAATCACGCAAAGAGATTTCGGGCCTCTGCCCTGTGTCTCGCTTCAGGATGTAAGATGACGGTCAAGAGCCACACGCAGTACGCCAAGATGCGTCAGGGATGAGTCGCCGGACGCTGCATGCATCAGCAGGTGATCCGGCTGCGTCTTACGGCATGAGACGAGTAATAGCCCGGGGTGCCAGCCCCCAGGGTCGGAAAACGACCTTAGGGAAAAACCGGGCTATTTCATCCCTTCAAAACCTGCGTTCTCCTCATAGAGGGGAAATCAGGCTGTCTCACTCGCTTTTGCGCGAATTCTTCTTCGCTGTTTTCTTGCCTGCAGTGCCCTGCCGGCGCCGTTTGCTCCCGCGGCTGCCGGCTTTTTTGAAAACCGACCGGTTGTTCTGGTGTACCTGAAACATCACGATCACGCCATGGCCTGTGTCGGTGGAAAGAGGAGTAAAGTGGATATCTGCGACCCCGTCAAACCGATTGGTGACCAGTTGCGCGTTGCGTATGTTCGACTGCTTGCCGGTATGCATCACCGAGCGGTGCCTCCGCTGCAGGGCCTGACGCGCCGCGTTATTCAGCGGAAGCTCCGCCAGCTTCATTCCCTTCTCTGACGGATGGGCGAAACCAAACAGTTTCTGCGCCGCGGAATTGAACATGTAGATGAGCGTGTCATTATTCACCAGAAGTACCGGCCAGGGCATCCGCTCCATCATCTCGGAGTAGCGCGCGTTGACCTCATCCAGTTCCCGGGTGCGCGAGGAAAGCTCCTCGTTGGTGGTCTCCAGTTCCTCGTTCAGAGATTGCAGCTCTTCGTTGGTGGTTTCGAGCTCTTCGTTGGTAGACTGCAGCTCCTCGTTCGTGGTCTCCAATTCCTCATTGGTCGACTGCAGTTCCTCGTTCGTAGTCTCGAGTTCTTCATTCGCCGATTGCAATTCTTCCGCCGTGGTCTCCAGCTCTTCGATCGTGCTTTGCAGCGTCATGCGCGAGGTTACGTTCTCCATGTAGATCAGCGTTCCCACCTGGCCGGCCCCGGATTCCGACATGATGGGTTTGATCGTCACCGTAACCATGGTCGACGCGGTCGCGTAACAGTCGAAATTGACGGTCTTGGGACCGTTGGCCCGGCTCGCCTCCATCTGCTCCTTCAGTTCTGGACACCTGTGCCACAATTCAGTCTCCTGCAGCTTGTGGCCGATCAATTTGCTGGAAAATTCCCACAACTTCAGGATCTTGTCATTTTCCGTAATCACGCGGTCCGCCGCATCCACTACCAGTACACCCGGTTCCAAGGTGGAAAGAACGGTTTCGTAATACAGCTTGATTCTTTCCAGTTCCTGGCGGGTCCTCTCCTTGGACTCCTGTTCCATATCCTCTCCTGTGATTTCCGGCACCGTGGATCCACCGGAAGCAGAGCGGCGCTGGAAGATCCTCCAGCGCGGATCAATCGGCATAAACTCAGAATTGCGCTTCAACTGCGATTCCGATTTTCCCAGAAAAAGAACTCCACCCTCGTTCAGCGCATATTTGATGCGACCCATGATATGCGTCTGCGCCGCAGCGTCAAAGTAGATCAGGACGTTGCGGCATAGCAGCAGGTCAACGTGCGAGATCGGCGCATCCGTGAGCAGATTGCTGCGTCCGAAGATCACCATGCGCCGCACATCGCGCGCTACCCGCATCAGCTTTTCCCCGGTAAAATACTTGGCTTTGATCTCCGGCCGCACGCCCCGCAGGCTCTCCGGAGGATACTCCGCGCGCCGGGCGATGTTCAAAGCGCCTTCGTCATTGTCGGTGGCATAAATCTTGATTTCATAATCTTTCACCTTCGGTCCCAGCAGCTCACATAAGAGGATAGCTACCGAGTAGGGCTCCTCGCCTGTCGCACAGCCGGCGGACCACACTCTGAAGGAGCTCCCCGGCGGGCGGTACTTGAACATTGCCGGGAGAACGTGCTCAGCCAGAGCATCCCAGGCCTGGACGTCGCGGAAGAACCGAGTGACATTGATCAGCACCGTATCCAGGAGTTTGGCTGTCTCGCCGTTGTTGCGAGCAATGTGGTGCAGATAATCTTCGTACGTGCCAACGCCGAGCTGCTGCATTCTGCGGCGCACGCGCCGCTCAAGAGTGGTGACCTTGTAACCGCGCAGATCGACGCCGCGCTCTTCCGCCAGACGGCGTACAAGATCCTTTAATGTATGTGGCTCAGCCATCGCTCCTGGTCAGCCTGCAGCAAAGTTCAGTCAGCTTCTGTCCTATCTCTTCTAATCGAAGAACAAAATCCACGCAACCAGTCTCAATGGCTGCTTCCGGCATGGGCTTGAATTCAGCGGTTTCCGGAAACTGCGCGATGGTGACGCCGCCTGCCTCTTTAACGGTGCGGATGCCGCCCGACCCGTCCTTGCCCGATCCGCTCAGCACGACCGCAATCGAGCGGGATCCGTAGGTTCCGGCCACCGATTCAAAGAGCAGGTCAATCGAGGGGCGGGAAAAATGCACCAATTGTGTATGCGCCAACTGGATTTTTCCCGGTCCCAGCAGCAAATGCTCGTCCGGCGGCGCGGTATAAACGGTCCCCGGGAGCAGGATTTCACCATGTTCGGCCTGCCTTACTTTCAGGGTCGTCGATCGGCCTAAAAGGTTGGCAATCCAGCTCTTATGTCCAGGCGCCAGATGTTGGACTACAACGATGCTGCTGGGAAAATTCCGTGGCAGCGCTCGCAGCACCTGGCTCAGAGCGCCCAAACCTCCGGCCGACGCTCCCATCGCCACAACATCAAAGTTGCGGAGCGAATAGGGCAAGCCCTCGGCCCTAAGCTTGGGTTGGCGCGCCATAAAGACCTTCCAGGGACACCTTAAGCATAGTTGAAGCGCGCCCGGCGCAAGAATTTATTTGCTAAAAGGTTTATCTACCCTCCCCTGCATCATATGATGTAGGCCAGCAAAATGGGACAGCCAAGTGATGGTAGACCGGCAACAAGATGGGGTAACCAAGCTCAAACCGATACAAACGCCGCGAACGCTCGATGAGCGCACGGTGGAGCGAGCGGAACGTGCGAAGGAGAGCATAAAAAGTGCCAAAACGGCGGTGGTGCGTTCGCGTGAATTGGTGAAAAGATCGCAGGAAGTAATCGGTTTGATTAAAAAGCGGCGGGGGGGCGCAGACGGTTCTTGAAGTCTCTCCGCTCTCGCGGCGGCTTTTAGGAAACATTCTCTTCCAATTCAGCCGGCTCCTCTTTGCGCTCGACAATTAAGCCCCGCAGCGCTTCCGCCTGTTGCATCTTGGCGGCGGCCCGCTCGCGATAGCGTTTCTCCGCCCGCCGGTGTTTGCTGCGCGCAGCTTTCTCCGCCATGCGAAGCGCGAGGGACGCGCCTTCCTCCAGCGCGCGCATCGCCGCCCACAGCGCGCCTTCCATCTGTTCAGATTGCTCTACACTCAAGCTGTTCGCGGTATAGGCGTGGCCAACCCGGCAGCGAAAGCGCAATATTTTTTCGCCACTCAATTCCCACAACACCCCGCCGCATTCCGGGCAGGCAAATGTTGACGGAGTTCCTGGCCGGTTTTCATCTTCTATGGCGTCCATATCAAGCTCCGCGATTTCGGTTTCCTTCCTGAGTTGCCGGGATCCTCCCACACCGTTCTCCGTCACTTCCTGGGGCACAAGTTGCTGCAGCAATTTCGGTATCGCATCCAGCCGGACAATATAGTCCACATCGACCGTTTCTATCGCATTGCGGGGCATGTCGCCGCAGAGTGCATTCTCCGGGTCCTGCACGATTGCGATACCGCCGCGCTGTTTGATGCTCAGGAGGCCCGCCGTACCATCGTCAAGAGAACCCGTAAGCACTACTCCGATCACACGGGATCCATACCAGCGGGCGGCGCTGCGGAATAACGGATCGACCGCGGGCCGGTGGCGATTCTCCTTGGGGCCATGCATCACACGCACCCGCCCATCATCCACCGTCAAGTGGTTATCCGGCGGTGCGACATAAATCCGCCCCATCCGAATGGTTTCTCCATCATGTGGATGTGCAGCAGGCAGCCGCCCCGCACGCGACAATATCTCCGGCAATACGCTGGTCCCTTGTGGGGCCAGATGAAGCACCACGAGCACCGCAGCCGGCAAGTCCTTGGGTAGACCCGATACCAGCTGCTGCAGGGCTTCCACTCCGCCAACAGAGCAGCCGACGACGATAATATTGCGCTCTGCCAAGCTAACGTCCCCCGCTTATGCATACTAGGATGCCCGGGGCAGGGTCACTGATGTCGGGGAAGAAATGATTTGCCGGGGCTGAATTCTTACGCCTTTAGGTGGTTTATCATCTAATCAATCGGGACACGAGTGTTTTATGGGAGTACAAAAGATCAAAGCAAGGGACCTTTACCCGGTACGGGTGCTTGAGCAAACCAGTGTTTCTCTGCTGGAATCGGTCGATGCCAGCATTCAGGCCGCTCGAGAGCACGTTGGACGGTCGTTTAAAATCGTGGCTCAGTCGCGTGAACTGGTTGACAGGACAAGGAAATCAATGGCCAGGGCCAACCATATCCGGCAGGCTCTTACCAATCCGGCCTATAATCCTGCCATCGTCGTAGCGCCTGCAGGCACGGAACGACAATGAAACAGACCAATCCCCGAGGAGCGGCAAAAGATAAAAGAAAAGCCGCCCCGAGGGAGGAGCGGCTTTGGCGGGATTAGGGGCCTTTCGGATGAGGAAAAACAACACTTGACGCCAGTACACTACGCCAATTCCAATAGAATTATTGCGCTTGGCCGAGGAGTAGCATAGCGTCAACATGCGCCAACGGCTCTTCAGCTACTCGCATCAAAACAATTGGCCCCCCCGTGGGGAAGTGGAGGCTGGACACATGACAAGTAACGATGACGTGCTTAATTCGTGGAAAGAGGTAGCAAGCTATCTTGGCCGGGGAGTCCGGACTGTCCAGCGGTGGGAGCAGGAACTGAATCTGCCCGTCCGTCGTCCGCGGGGCAGATCACGCAGCGCCGTGATCGCTTTCAAAACTGAGTTAGATACGTGGCTGCACCGAAACCATGCCAATCCGCCGGCAGCCGCTGTCAACGGTGTTCCTCCTGCCCGCCATTCCGTTTCTCTGGATGTTGCGAAAACGGAGAGAAATAAGTTACATGAACGAACCACGGCTCTGGTCAAAAAGATGGAACAATTGATGTTGTGTTCCACCAGTCTTTGCGAGCGCTCCCGGGTTCTTTCCCAGCGATTCAGTGACATCGTGGGGTCGGCTACCACTAATTTGTCTGTCACCAATATGGGAAAATCGAGCCCGAAGAACGGGGGGGAGGAAACAAAGGGAGAAGGTCTTTCCAACCACCTGTCGCCAGCTTGAGCGTTCTGCCTCCACTCGAATACAGTGATCCCAAGACCGCCTAGCTCAGCTTCCCTTCGAGCTTTTTCTTGATCGCCGGCCACTCGATGTCCAGGATACTGAAGTAGACCGAATCCCGTATCCGGCCTGTCCATGTAACCAAATGCTTGCATAGTATGCCTTCTTCCTTGGCGCCCAGACGAAGGATCGCCTCGCGCGACCGCTGATTCAAAGCGTCAGTCTTCAGTTCAACCCGCACGCATCCCCAGACTTCAAAAGCATGTTTCAACATCAGGTATTTGGCCTCGGTGTTGACCGCGGTCCGCTGCCACGCGGGCACGATCCACGTGGAACCGATCTCAACCCGGCGATTCCCGCGATCAATGTTCATGAAACGCGTGCTGCCGATTACCCGGCCGGACTCGCGTTCGACCGTCGCAAAGGCCACGGATTCGCCGCGCCGCTCTTCCTCCAGCACCTTTGCCACAAAGCCGTGAAACTCCTCGCGCGTCTTCATGGAATATGGAATCCATTGAAAAATGGAATCAGCGCTATCTTTCGCTGCCTCCCAAAAGATCTCGCTGTGCTCGCGACGAACAGGTTCAAGCCTCACCACTCGGCCTTCAAGCGTCAGCGGTGTAACGATGTTCAATGCGGCAACGGCGCCAGACATGCCGACCTCAGTCCTTTAAACCTACCGATTTAGTTTATCTGTTCCGGCGTTGATTCCACCCGGCCGGCGGTGTCTCGGCGAAATAACAGGAGCCTCGGTAGAACTCCCTGTCGCGGCATGGAAGAATTGGCACGTCCTCGGGATGGTTCGACTTCCACCCTAACAAGCCAAACCCGGGCTTGTTAGGGGCCCGGTACTTGCCCTCGCTTCCCGCTTTGCTGGGTCGTTCGCGCTTCGCTCACCATGACAGGATGACACAGCATTCAGCAAATTGAGACACGACCACCCAGTCGCAGCCCTAGGCAGAAGCCGCCCTGCCTTGGAAACCGGAGCTTGTCCAGAGGTGCTAGCACCTTTTCTTCAGCAACTCTGGATTGTAGAAAGCCTCAAAATGTGTTGAAATCTGATACACCCACTACGTCGTTTGGATACAGTCGAACATCCGGGATTCGACCTTAAATCGCCCTAACTTATTGAAAACAGGTTTGGCGACCTAGTTGCCTTCCTGAAGGGGATATCTTGTGAACCCGCGCGTGTTCCTGAGACGTTTTGCCGTCCTTGTCATCGTCGTACTCGTGCAACTGCACGGAAAGGCTTGCGTTGCACAGGAGCCGCGTCAAGAGGTCCTTGCAATCGTGGCCCAAAGCCAGCAGGCGCTCGAACAGCACGATGAAACCAAGGCCTTGACGCTGATCAAGGAGGGATTGGTCCGCTTTCCCGGCCAGGAAGACCTCAAGATTCAGCTGGCGCGGGTCTACGTGGAGCAGAAGCACGACCGGCGGGCGATCGGGCTCTTAAACAGCATTCTGCGCGCCAACCCATCGAACCGGAATGCCAAACTGGAGCTCGCCCAGATTTTTGGCTATCGAGGCAACTACCGCGAGTCTGACCGGCTTTACCGCGACTTGCTGGCAGCAAACGCCGACGACGAAGCTGCGTCTTTGGGGCTGGTCCACAACCTGATCCTGGAAGGAAACCGCGACGCGGCACAGCAGCAATTGCAGCAGGCGCTGGTCCGACATCCCACCAGCCTGGAGCTTCTCGAGTACAGCGACTACCTCACGGAAAAGCCCGCCGGCGAGACACCGGTGCGGACGGTCCATCGCCTGCAAAACACGGAATCATTCTTTTCCGATACTTCGGGAAACCGCTCCATCTATTCCTCCCAGGGAATCAACTATCAGTTCACGCGCAATATCAGCAGCCGTGTGCGCGTGGAAGAAAACTCGCTCTGGCAGACCGGCACAGTCACTGAAACCCTAATCTCCGGCGCCGCCGAGGGCCGCTACAGGCTCAACCGATACATGGCCGTTCGCAGCAGCGTCGGTGCGGTGCGCTTTGTCGACGAGAACGCCCGCGTTCTTTACGGCGGCGATCTGGAGCTGTTTCCCCGCAAAGACCTTTTTCTGTCCGGAGGTTTTGCGCGCTATCCCATCGCACCCACGTTTGATTCGCTGGCATTCAACCTTCTGGCCGAAGGCTGGCACAGCCGGCTGGATTACACTCCGCGCAACCTCACGGTGAGCGTGAGCCTCTCCATCACCCACTACTCTGACGGCAATCATGCTGAGCGGGAATGGGCAGAGGGATTGCGCTGGTTCCCGTGGCACGATGGCCAGTTCGCCGTCGGCGGAGGATACGCATTCCGCCATATCCATTTCACCAAAGACCTCAACCACGGATATTTCAGCCCGAACCAGTATCGCAGCCATCTGGGCGCGGCCGGCTTCCGCATGCGGCTGGGTAAACACTATCGCGGCGAATACCTCGGCTACGGCGGCGCTGAGCTGCTGGAAGACTTTGCCGACTACTCTCCCGCAGGCGAAATGCTCTTGAAGAATGATTTCTTTTTCGGCCACTGGGACCTGGGCGCCGACTATTCGTATTTCCACCTGATACAAACCACCGGCGCGTTCCGTGCCAACGCGGCCACGATAACGCTCGGTTACAAGTTTTAGAAACCGGCCTTGAAGGCCTTTAGAGAGGCGATGGGATGTCCGGCAGCGAAAAAAATCGCAATTTCAAAATCCTGATTGTGGACGATGACGATTCCACGCGCAGCTTCCTCAGCTCCGTTCTCACTGCGGAAGGCTACGAGTGCCTGAAGGCCAACAGCGTTGCCGCGGCCGATGCCATCCTGCGCCAGGAACCTGTGCACATGGCGCTGCTCGATCTTTACCTGGGCACCGCCAACGGACTCAACGTCCTTGATCTGATCAAGGTCCTGCAACCGCAGTGCGCCTGCGTGATTATGACCGCGCACACCAGCGTGGAGACCGTCACCAAGTCTCTTGGCTCCGGGGCGATTGAGTACCTGGGCAAGCCGCTGCTCATTGACGATCTGCTGGCGCTGGTGCGCAGAGTGCAGACCAGCCGCCGGACCGCGAGCGAAGCCAAAGCCGCGGTGGATGAGGGCCCGGAGACCGCGATCATCGGCCGCACGCCGAAAATGCTGGAAGTCTATCGCGCGATTGCCCGCGTGGCCCCGACCGAAGCCAGCGTTCTGATTCTGGGCGCAAGCGGCACGGGAAAAGAGCTGGTGGCGCGGGCGCTGCACGATCACAGCTCGCGCGCGCAGATGCCGTTTGTCCCGGTGAACTGCGGCGCGTTGCCGGAAAACATTCTGGAAAGCGAGCTGTTCGGCCACGAGAAAGGCGCCTACACCGGCGCCGACAGCAGCCGTCCCGGCCTGTTTGAAGCGGCGCACGGGGGAACACTTTTTCTCGATGAGATCTCTGAGACCAAGCCCGGCTTCCAGGTGAACCTGCTGCGCGCGGTGCAGGAGCAGCAGATCCGGCGCGTCGGCTCGCATAAGTACACGCCGATCAACGTGCGCATTCTGGCAGCGAGTAATCGCGACCTGACTAAGCTGATGAGCGAAGGCCGCTTCCGCGAAGATCTCTACTATCGCCTGAGCGTGGTGGTGATCAACCTGCCTGACCTGGAAGAGCGGCGCGAGGATATCCCATTACTGGTGCAGCATTTTCTGAAGCGCGCGAGCCGCAAGGTGAAGCGCGATATGAGCATCACCGACGCGGCAGTCAAGCTGCTCACCGGCTATTCCTGGCCGGGCAATGTCCGTGAGCTGGAAAATCTGGTGGAGCGGCTGGCTATTTTCTGCACCTCGGGCGAGATCGGCGTAGCCGACGTAGAGCGCGAACGCCAGCTTGTTCGCGCCAACGGCGTGCCTGACAAAACTCCTCCGACAACGCTGGAAGATATGGAACGCCAGCATATTCTGCGCGTGCTGCAGGAGCATGCAGGCAATAAATCGAAGGCTGCGCGGGCACTGGGAATCGAACGAAAGACGCTTTATCAGAAAGCGCGGCGGTTGGGTATCGATCTGATGGTTGGTTGAAAGACGGTTGGTTGAACCGGTTGACGATGAAGTTATTCTCCAATTCGAGGGACACCAGGCATATCACGCTGGGACGCTGGATTCGGCTCACCGCGGTGCTGCTGGGATTGGTGTTCCTGGTGAGTTGGAGCTTCCCGGTCTCCACGCTGAGCCAGAAGCTGAACGATTTCTTCTTCCGCGTGCGCCGGCCGCTGCCGGTTTCTCAGAATGTGGCACTGGTTCTGATTGACGACGCCACGCTGGCGCAGCAAGGCAGATGGCCTTGGCCGCGCACACAGCTGGGTAAGCTCATTCGTGCTGTCAGCGCACAACAACCAAAAGCCATCGGCGTGGATGTGCTTTTGCCTGAAGATGAGGACGAGCAAAACGATGCTGAACTGGCGCGCGCAATCCAGGCGGCGCCGAGTCTGGTTTTAGCGGCAAAGATTTCAACCTCGCCGACCGGTGACCTGTGGGTCGATCCCCGGCCGCGCTTTGCCCAGGCCGCCAGGGGCGTTGGCCACGTGCAGGCGATCATCGATTTTGACGGCCTCTGCCGCAGCATTCCCATCGATGAACCCAGCGCCGATGGGCCCCGTCCGGCCTTCGCGTTGAAGCTGGCAGAGTTGGCGCAGCCTTCGCTGCAATCGCTGGAGCGAAACTCCGGCTCGTCCGCTTCTGGCGTTGAGCGCATTGCCGCGCGGCCGCCGATGTTGATCGACTATCGTCAGCAATTTGAGCCGGGACAATCCAATCCGCCGTTTGCGGTGGTATCCGCAGGCGATCTTCTTGCCGGAAAGAACGCGCCGCAGCTCGCCGGGAAAGTAGTGCTGATCGGCTTCGGCGCCATCGACGTCAGTGACCGTCTGTTCACCCCGGTCAGCAACCAGCTTCCAATGCCCGGCGTCGAGATCAACGCCAACGTGACAGATATGCTACTGGGCAGCAGATCGCTGACGCACATCGGCAGCGTACCGCAATTTGCCCTCGTGCTGCTGATCAGCATCGCCGCCCTGTGGGTGGTGGTCCGCTATCCAGGTCTGCGAGGTCTGCTGCTCCTCACCGGGACTCTGGCCGTCGTTTACATTGCGGCGTTTTTCCTGTTCGCTGATTTCCATCGCCTTCTCTCGTATGGTCCATTGCTGGTTGCGGGCGTGCTCGCGGCGCCGATTGCCCAGCTCGAAAACCTTCTGATCGTGGATCGTGAGGTGACCTCGCGGCTGCAACAACTTCGCCAGTCCCTTTCGCCGCACTACGGGAGCTTGAAACCCGCTCACAATGGCAGCAGCCCTGACGCTCAGCCGGCCGCTAAAGACATCTACTGGAAGCTGGCTGCGCTCAAGGATCTTCAAGCCGAGCTCTCTTCGCTCTACAGCTTCAATCAGACGCTGCTCGAAACCATGCGCGAAGGTCTGGCGGTCTACGGCGCAGACGGTGCGCTTAAGTTCAGCAATCGCACGTGGAAAAAATTCTGTGAACGGCAAGACACCCGGTTCGACGAACTGTCAGCCGTCACCCAGCTTGCCGGCGGGTGGCGCGAGTTGGCGGGGCTAGCCACTGATGCGCCTGCGTGGACAGAAAAAGAAGTTCCCTTAGACGAAGAACTGTGGCTCTTCCACGCCGTGCGCCTGCCGTGGACGTCGTTTGCCGAAGCTGGAGCGATTCTGCTGATCGCCGAGGACATCACGGCGCGCCGGCAGCGAGATCAGGCGCGTTCCGAAGCCCTCAGTTTTGTCACGCATGAACTGCGCACCCCGCTGATCTCGATTCAGGGCTTCTCGGAGTTGTTGATGCGCTATCCCAACTCACCCGCCAGCAGCGAAGCGCCGTCTACGATCTTCCGCGAAACCAATCGCCTGGTGGCGATGATCAACACCTATCTTGAAGTCCTGCGGCTCGACGCCGGAGCGCGTGCACTGCGGCTGATGCGCACCAATGTTCGCAAAATGGTAGAGCACGTGGAAAAAGTGGTGCAGCCGCTGGCGGCTTCGGCGAAGGTCCCGGTCAAGGTCACGCTCGATTGCGAAGACGAGTATGTGCTGTGTGATGAAACGTTGATCTCGGGCGCGCTGCTGAACCTGGTCAGCAATGCCATCAAGTATGGCACCGCGAACGCCGGCGTCACTGTGCGAGTCAGCTCGTCGGATGAAGAAATGCAATTTGAGGTAACGAACTCAGGTCCGGTGATTCCGGAATCTGAGCTGGAGCAGTTGTTCGATCAGTTTTATCGCCCCACGCGAAGCGAATCCATCCCCGGGTGGGGCCTGGGGCTAAGCTTTGTCCGCCGGATCTCGCAACAACACGGCGGAAGGGTCCACGTAAGCAGCAATGAAACAACAGGAACCTCGTTCGCGTTTACCTTGCCACGAGGCGCCTGCGAAGTATCAGAGGTGGCACCATGAAAAACAAACTAACCTTCACCATCCTCGGCGTTGTGCTGTATTGTGCCGGCGCCGCGGCCCAGCAGACACCATCTGCGGCGGTCAGCGTACCCTATGCCGGCGCAACCATTTCCGACTTCAAAGGGAAGGTCAGCGTTCAACTTCCCGCCCAGGCGTTTTCCATGCCGGTTCGCGGCGAGGTCCTGCCGCCGGAATCGACCGTGAGCACTGACGATGGCCGGCTCCTGCTGAAGCTTTCCGACGGCAGCGACATTCTCGTGCGCCCCCACACCAAGCTCGTATTGAAGGAACCGGAAGCTAATGGCTGGAAGTATTTTCAGATGCTGATCGGGCGGGTGCGCACCAGCATTCAGAAGCGCCTGGGCGGCTCACCGGCATTTCAGATCGGCACCCCCAGCGCCGTGATCTCGGTTCGCGGAACCAAGTTCGATGTGGAAGTAGATCGTCGTGGCTTCACCGAGGTTGACGTTGAGGAAGGCACGGTGGAGTTGGAAGCGCTTACCGGCCGGGGCGAGTCTGTTCTGATTACTGCCGGTTTCTCCAGCCGCATTGGCATGGAGACCGGACCTGAGGTCCCGCGTCCAACGCGCGAACTGCGCCCGCAGCTTGACCGTCCGGGACGCAAGGACAATGGAAGCTCCATCAACGATGACGACCCGATAAGAAATTTACTCACTTCGGACCGCAGCCATGACGACGGCGGAGGCAGCGGAGGCAGTGGCAGCAGCGGCGGTTCGGGATCCTCAGGCTCCAGCGGCAGCAGCGGCGGTTCCGGTTCAGACGGTGACAGCCATTCCTCCGGCGGATCGGATGGAGGCAGCCAATCGTCCGGATCAGATGGCGGCACCACGTCGACTTCGGGTGACCGCTCCGGAGGCGACGATCACCATCACGGCGGCGGCAGCAGACCGCCCGACATGAACTAGCCGCGTCATTGTCGGCAAGCACTGGGCGAGCTGTGCTGCGGTTTCCCGTTGCAAGGATAATCGCAGCACGGCTACTCTTGATTTGCGATCTCGAGCTAAGATTTCTTGGAGCTAAGATTTCAAAGAACGCCGGTCCCTTCTCCAGCATTTAACGTTCCGGAGCACAGTCGATGACCGAAGACGAATTTGATGCTCTCATGCGCGCACGATCCTATGGAACCAAGGACGCAACGCGTGCGGAAGATCAGATCCGCCATGGCATGACGCTTTTAACCACGCTCGGCACCGCGTTGTGGGGCACAAGTGAAGGCGATGCGCAGCGCCAGCTGCTCAAGTCACATCCTGAAATACCTGCGGGCTTTGATTTGGCCGATTTCCGGGAATTGCTGCGCGTCACCGCACAGACGGTTTCGGCGTTTGCAGACACCCACAAAGGGATAGGTTTGTCTCATCTGGTTCCGTGGTCTCGCACCATTGTGGCAGGTACGCAAAAATTCACGTTGTGGGAAGCCCGGTGTGAGATCGTTCGCCGCGCCATTGACTACCTGGAAGAGCGCTGAGAAATCTGCAGTAGTTTCCGCTGTATCCAACTGACACATCCCTGGGTTGGTTCGACTCAAAGATCCTCCTCGTAAATTATCCATTTGCGATTGAAAACAAACGATTTACTCAGTGTCAAAGTTGGCACGAGAACTGCTTTACCACAGGTGGGTCAGCATGGATCCCCGCTGTGCTCGCCCCGCCTGATTAGAGAAAGGTACAGCCTTGAAACGCATTTTGCCGATTTCGAACCCGAGCATCTTCGCCACGCACCAGCCTGGGGAAGTTTGCACCGGTAGTCCGTTGTCTCGAAATCTGCGCCGGGCATGTACCGGGGAGCGACAACCAGACGGACTCGCCCCTATATCAGCGCGCGGTTACTTGTACTCTACTTCTAAAAAGCCACTCGATCGAATTCCTGAAAAAGTTAATTCTTGGAGGCCCAATGAGACGGGTTTTTTATTTCACACTTTTCAGTGTGGTGTTTGCTTTGATGCTGACAGGTTGCGGCGGGGGCGGCAATACGCTTACCGCTACGCCAGGCTCGGGAAACGTCACCATTCAGACGGGCGACGCGGTCAATGATCAGGTCGTCAAGTTTGAATTGACCATCAGCTCCATTACTCTTACCGGGGTCAGCCCTACAGCCACCACGGCCAATCTGCTTTCGAAGTCCAGTGAAGTGGAATTCGTTCACCAGGCAGGCACGATGGAGCCGCTGACGCTGGCTAACGTTCCCGCGGGAACCTACAACGGGGCCACGCTCACCGTTTCCAATCCGGAAATCGTGGTGGTCAACGCCGGCGTACCCACCAAAGTACCGGCGACTCTTTCCAGCAGCACGATCAACGTGACTTTCGCCAACATCACGGTTGGCTCTACACCGTTGTTTATCAATTTTGATATCGACCTGGCGAACTCAATCACGCTGAACGGCACACCGGTTACTTCGGCAACAATCAATCCGAAGTTCAACGTGACCTCTTCTACCGTGGCTCCGAACAAGGACAACGAAGACGACAACGACGGAGAAAATGACGACGTTCACGGCACCGTGAAATCGATCAATGCCCCGAACTTCACCATCACCACCAACTCTACTGACATCACCTTTGCCACGGATGCCAATACCAGATTCAACGACGGCTTGACGTCACTGGCGAACCTGAAGGTTGGCGACGTGGTGGAAGTTGACTCGGTAACGCAATCGGATGGAAGCAAGCTCGCAACCAAGGTTGAAAAAGAGTGTGACAACCAGGGCGAAGAGCTGGAAGGCATTATCTCTGCGGTAACGGGAAGCCCCGCGACGCAGATCACCATCGCCCATCAGGTCGATTCGACGAACAGCGCCACGCCGCCGACGACCGTTGACATCTCGATCAACGCCAGCACGCAGTTCATCGTGCGCTTCGACAAACTTAACCTGAGCTCACCGCCGGCCTTTGATGCTTCCAATATCGGCAAAGGCCAGCGCGTTGAAGCGGACGCCGACGGCACAACCAACCCGATCCTGGCGGCCAAATTGAAACTGCGCGAACAAGCCCTGTTTGGCACGGTGGCAGCGTCACCGGCGCCTACTTCCAGCGGCTTTACGCTCACTCTCAGCCCAACGTCGGCTTTTGCGACCTTGAGCGGAGCGACTTCCGTGCCGGTAACCATCGTTAGCGGCACCAACCTCAAAGTAACCCCGACTGCCGGTGCCACGGTGCGCGTGCGCGGCCTGGTATTCTTCAACGCCGGCGCTTACACAATGATCGCAACCCGTGTAGACAACAACAACTAGGCTCTTCCCGCTTGACTCTGAAGGCCTGCTATCCTCGCAGGCCTTCGTTTTTTTCTGTCGCTAGCGCTCCAAACCGCTATAGGGTTTTCCCGACCTGAAATCGATCTGCACCCCATGCGGCCCGCTCGGCGCAACCGGGCCTCGCGGGCTTATATTGAGCCTTGTCGCTGGCGCTCCACACTAACGAGGATGAGCGTAATAGCCTTTACGGGCGGACACCTTGTAACCGTTGCTTTGGGCTGTGATCTGAATCTTGCGAAATTTTCCATCCCAAACCGGGTTCTGCGGATAGTACCCCAGGCTGTACTGGTGATGGAGCTCATCAGAAATCTGTTCCAGCGCTTCCTCAAGCCGGTCAATGCCATGGACTTCGAGCATGCGGCCGCCCGTCGCTTCGGCCATCTTTTTCAGCACATACTCACCGTGATCGTCCTTTTCATAAGTATGGATGACGTCGCAGTGGTCGAAGCGCGAGCGTTCCCGTGGCGGATCGTAAATCTGCAGCACGTAGGCGATGACGTCGTTCTGCAGTAGGACCTCGAGAGCGTCTTCGAGAGTTGATTCGCTTCTTGAGTCGCCTGACAGCGCGATGATCACGACTGCCTTGCGTCCAACTTCACGTTCAAGATAGCGAATTGTGCCTACGCGAATTGCGTCATAGAGATGGGCCTCGCGGTCACGATTTTGCGGCTGACCGAGCGGGCCGGTGCTTGGCACAGGGCCGGGCATGCCGGGACCACCCGGCCATGGCGCCCGCGAGGTTGAGGGTGGCGGAGGAGCCTGGTCCGGCGTCCCTACGATCGTGCCTCCACTTCGAATAGAGTCCACCTTCTCCTGCAGGAGCGCCGTATCTGATGTGGGCAACTGCAACGTTTCCACCCGGTTGGCATAGCTCAAGACGAAACCCAGGTCCGTTGGCCGCACCACGTGCTTCAGGAAGAGGCTTGACGCCTGTGCTTCTTCGTTAAGCATCCACGCCATGCTGGTGCCGGTATCGAGCAGCATGCCCACGTTGAGAACCACGTCAGTGTGGTGGGCGAAGAACTTGATCGGCTGCTCCTTGCCGTCCTCGTAGACACGAAATTGGTTTTGGTCGAGCGTACTGGCCAGCTGCTTTTTGGAGTCGCGCACCGTGAAATAAACTGACACCAGTTTCACTTCGCTGCGAAACGTGTCTTGTGGGCTTTGAGTGTCCGCTTTCGGAACGTCTTGCGCGGTGGTTTGCGCCATCATGAGGGTCCCGGCTACGACCATCGAGAGAAGGACGTATGGCTTCGACATACTGCCACCTCTTTATAAGCTTTGGGTGCGGAATTGGATGCAAGTACCGTTATTTTTGTCGCCTCGCTATTTGTGTCGCTTCGCTCCAAACCGCTATAGCGCTTCGTATCCTTACGGATCCTTCAGCTCCTGAAACAGCGGGCTCGCCGCGCCAGCCGGGCTCGCCCCCTAAACTGTGCCACAAACTACACACAAGCCCGCGAGGCCCGGGGGGGCGCCGACCGATTTCCAGGTCGAGAAATACTCTGTAGCGGTCTGGGAGCGAAGCGACAAGAAATGAAGCCTTAAGGCTTGGCGTACGGAAGCGCGTTCAGTTCGCTTTCGGGAAGCAATAGCACCTCGATTGCGCCTTCCTGCGGCAAAGCATCCAGAGGCAGGCGATCCCGCCACAGAGAAAAGCGGACGCAAAGCATGGAACGTAATGGGGCTTTCAACAAGGCTAGGGGCACTCTGCATTCGAAAATCGATTCCAGGCTAAGCTCAATGGATTCCGGGTGATCTCCCTTGCCGCCGTTTTCGGCGAACGTCCAGGCTCGTACGCGGCCGCCGGAAATGTCAGCTTCCAGGCGGTGGACGGTTGCGGCCGAAGCCGGCTCCGAGGGCTTTGTTTCAATCGCCACCGTCAGTTGCATTCCGTCCCCGGCCCATTCCGCTGCATCTTCCATGAAATCCAACCGGCAATACAGGTTGGTATCGTCGATGCCGGCGTATCCGGTGTCCAATAGAAACAATTTGCCGTGCATGGCCGAAGAGTAGCGATCAGCCACGTGCGCGGCTGCGCCCAGCCATTCGAAGTAGCCAACATCCCGGCCGTCGATTTCAGGGCTGATGTATGCGGTCTGCGGGGTGAAGTGCGGCTGGGTCATCATGCCGGCGATCGGCTGCGCCAATATGTCTGGCGGCGCGGCGCCCAGGGCCAGGTAAACATTGGAAAGATGTTTCCGGTAGAGCTCGTCAAATTCGCGATCATTGTCGGAATGGTGTTCTGGGCCGTACCACCAGTTCCAATCGCTGCCTTCGGCGATCAGCAGTTCTTCGTGAGCCAGCTGCTTTTGCTCCGGCGTGGCCTGCCCGGCATTCTCCGCGAAAAACCTGCGCGCGGCGGATAGATGGTCCCACGCGATATTGTCTTCCGGAGCGCCGATCCAGATATCAAAGTTTGCGTTGATCCACGAGCCGGGGAAGATGGAAGCGAGCTTTTGGGGCGCGGTTTCGCGTTCAATTGCTTCGGAGACGGTCAATGCCTCGATCGCTGGATCTTTCTGAATCGCGTCATACATCCGCCGGAGGAATTCACGGCCGGATTGCGGGTAATACTCCCATGCGTTCTCGCCATCCAGAATCACCGGCACCACCGCGTTTCTTCCCTGCCGCAACAGCGGCGCGGCTGATTCCTTGATGCGGTGAATGAAATCTTCCGCGGCTTCCCGGGCCGGCATGCCGGAGTAGACAAAGCCGATCAGGTCAGAAAATGAATGGTCGCGAAAGACCATGTGCATGGCTGATTCGCCCTGCTCCCAGCGGAAGATACGATAGAGCTGGCCAGCACCCGCGGCATCGAGCGTAACGCCGTTGCTGCGATGAAAGGGCACGCCGATCGACCGGCCCAGAACGCCTTCATCGGTCCCAACCCAGTTCAACCCCAGCTCATGCGCGATTTCGAGCGCCTGGTTCGAAACGCTGCCTTCTGAAGGCCACATCCCTCGCGGGCGCACGCCAAATACCTGCTCGTGAAGCTTTAATCCTCGCTCAATCTGTTCGCGCGCATCTTCAGGGTGGCTGAAGCGCTGAGCCGGCAACGGCAATCCGCCATGGGAAACAGCGCCAATGTTCGTATCGCAAACCAGAGGCAAAATCGGGTGATAGAAAGGCGAGGTGGAAATCTCAATCGCGCCGCTTTGGGCGGCTTCCGAATAAGCCGGCAGTACCCTGCCCAGAAACTCTTTTTCCTTCGCGACCACCAACTGCTGGTCGTCCTGGGTGTAATCTCGTCCCTTTTCGATCAGCTCGCGGATGTCAGAGTCGTCAAGAAAAAACTCATCCATCCAGGCGATTTGCGAGAGCACCTGCAGGTCAGTAAGGTCATTATTCCGAATGCGTTGTGCGGCGGCGGGAACATCCTGGAGGCGCGTATGAAATTCCTGCCAAAGCTGCCGGTAGCGGGGATAGCGGGCAATCAGGTTGTCGACATTTGCCTGAAACAGGTAGCGCAGTGCAAATGTCTTTTCGTTCAGGCCCATTTCCGCGGCTGGACGAGAAGCGGCGTCCAGAAATGGGTCGCGCGCTGCGCCGGAAACATAGTCCTGAACCTGCACCATCAGCGAGGGCACAAGGTTGAAGGTCTGGTGCAAGCCAGGAAACTCTTCCAGCAGCTTCACCATGCCGTAATAGTCTTTGAGCGCATGCATGCGCACCCAGGGCAGGCGGTATTCGCCCGTGACCAGGTCCTTGTAATACGGCTGGTGCATGTGCCAGAGAAACAACAGATGAATGGACGGCGTACCCACTTATCCATTAATAACACATGCGCCCTCTGCTAGACTCTAGTTAGAAAACGAAGCAGAAAACGGCGTGCGCATCTTCACTCGTTACATCCTGAAGGAAGTGGTTTCGCACGGGATCATCGGGACCTCAGTTTTCACGTTTGTGATCTTCATGCGTGATATCACCCGGATCCTGGAGCTGGTGGTGCGTAACAGCGCTCCTGTCCCCAGTGTCGCCGAGCTGTTCTTTCTGACCCTGCCTGTCGCCTTGAAGGTCACCATCCCCATGGGAGTGCTGGTGGGAATTCTGCTGGGGCTGAGCCGTATGGCCGCGGACAGCGAGGTGACCGCCATGCGGGCTTCCGGCGTGAGCGTACGGACCTTTCTGAAGATCATCTCGTTGTTTGGCGCCGCAGCGTGGGTGCTGGCCCTGGTAAATACCGTGTGGATCGAGCCGCGCTCGGCGGCTGCGCTGGCCAATCTGCAAAACAACCTGGTTTCAGCCCAGATTTCCTTTGAAGTTCAGCCGCGAGTGTTTTATGAAGGCTTCAGAAATCACGTGCTCTACGTGGAAGACGTAAGCAGCGCCTCCGGCCAGGCTATCTGGAAAGGCGTGTTTGACGCCGACATCAGCATACCCGGCGCTCCCAAAATCACGTTGGCCAAAGAAGCAGTCGCCACGAATGTAGGCAATGACACGATTCGCCTTCACCTGATCAACGGCGAAACCCACGACACCAACTCCAGCAGACCCGACCAATACACCATCAGCACGTTTCAAGAGACTGATATAGCCATCAGCCTGCCGCCGGTCCCCAAACCGGCTCAGGAGGCAGTCCCGGTTGCCCAGCTCAGCACGCGGGAGCTGTTTCGCGAGAAATACAATCCCAATCGCGAGCTGGCGCGCTGGTATTGGATCGAATTCAATCGCCGTCTGGCTCTGCCTACCGCCTGTCTTGTACTCGTCTTGATCGGAATTCCGCTCGGCCTCTCCGCCAAGAAAGGCGGCAAGGGCGCAGGCTTTGTCCTGACCATCATTCTGGTCTTTATTTACTACTTTCTTTCCACCATCGGCGTGTCATTGGCGCGCGGCGGCAAGATTTCGCCTGTGCTGGGCGTCTGGATGGCCAACATCATCTTTGCGCTGATCGGCGTCGCCCTGCTCTGGCGAACAGACAAGCTCCCGATCGAACTGGGGCTGGGCCAGATACTGATTGGACAACTCAAGAGCTCGGTCGCCGCGATTTTCACCCCGCGCGCCGAAGAAGCCACCAACGGCAAGCGCCGCTCGCGCCTTTTCAGCACCCGTTTTCCGCTGATTTTGGATGACTACGTTCTGCGCAGCTTTGTGGGATATCTTCTGCTGATCCTCTCCAGCCTGCTGGTGCTGTTTCTGATCTTCACCTACTTTGAGTTGCTGTCAGACATCGTCCGCAAGAAGATTCCGCTGCTCATGCAGCTCGAATACCTGGTCAACTTTGTGCCGTCAGTGCTCTACCAGGTAACGCCGCTGGCCGTTTTACTGACGGTGCTCGTGATGTTCGGGCTGATGCAAAAAAGCAACGAGATCACCGCCATGAAGGCAACGGGCGTGAGCATCTATCGCACGGTGGTCCCGATCCTGGTGATTGCCATGGCGCTTGCCGGCGGGCTGTTTCTCCTGGACCAGTGGTACCTGCCGTACGCCAACAAGCGGGTGGAAACGCTGCGGAACCAGATCAAAGGCAAGCCGGCGCAAACGTATCTGCGTCCTGACCGCAAGTGGATTTTCGGCGAAAGCAAGCGCAAGGCGGATGACGCTCAGGCCAACCGAAAGATTTACTACTACGAAGCCTTTGATCCTGACCGGAATATTTTTGGCAGCGTCTCGGCTTTTGAGCTCGATCCTCACTCCTTCCAGATGGTCAAGCGAGTTTACGCCGCCCGCGCCCGCTGGGCTGAACATTTGAACAAATGGACCTTTGAAAATGGCTGGCAGCGCACCTGGAACACCTCGCCTTCCGGAGACAGGCAGGAAGACCTGAAGAAGTTTGACGTCAGCACCTTTGCCGAGCTCAACGAACCGCCCAGCTACTTCAAGAAAGAAGTTCTGCAATCCGAGGAGATGAACTACGAGGAGCTTCGCAAGTACATCAATGACCTTCAAACCGGCGGCTTTGACGTGGTGCGGCTGCAGGTCCAACTGCAGAAGAAGATCGCTTTCCCGCTGATCACGCTGGTGATGGCGATCATCGCTGTGCCCTTCGCGCTTTCCGGCGGACGTCGCGGTGCGCTGAGTGGCGTGGTGGTAGCTCTAGTCATCGGCGTAGGGTACTTCCTGACCTCCGGACTGTTTGAAGCCATGGGCAACGTGAGCCAGCTTCCACCGCTGATTGCCGCGTGGTCGCCGGATTTGATCTTCGGCCTGGCCGGCGGATATTTGATTCTGAAAACACCTTCATGAGAAAGCCATGCCGGTGAACGACTCGAGGCAGGAATCCGCCGGCAAACCGCGCCAGATTGCATCATGGGTCCATCTTGCGGGTTATCTTGCAATCATTACCGGGATTACACTCTCGGGCTTTCACACCCAAAAAGCCGGTCTGGGAAGCGCACCCCCTGGCCAGCTCGTCGAGCATAGCCAGGTAATCAAGAACTACTTCATCAGCATACTGGCGGACTGGGCCCTGTTCTACTACTGCTGGGTTGGCGTTCACTGGCACGGGGGGAATCTGCAAACGCTCACGGGTGGCCGATGGACCTCGTGGAAACAAGTCTTCGTCGACTTGGCGATCGCCTTCCCATTCTGGGTGGTGTGGGAAGCCACCGCGTATGGCGTCCACTGGTTGCTGGGACCGATACATGCGCGATCGGTCAGCGCCCTGCTCCCGCAAAGCGGGCCTGAAATTCTGGTTTGGATTCTTGTCTCACTCACCGCCGGTTTTACCGAAGAGATACAGAGCCGGGGCTATCTGCAACAGCAATTTCATGCTCTGAGCGGAAGCATTGTGGCAGCCGTGGTAGGACAGGGGCTGCTCTTCGGCCTTATGCATAGCTACCAGGGCTGGCACCAGGTGATCGTGATCAGCGTTCTGGGAGTTCTTTATGGAGTACTTGCGGCCTGGCGCAGAAACTTGCGGGCTAACATGATCGCGCATGCCTGGTCCGACATCTGGGAAGGCTGGCTGAAGCAGGTGATATGGAATTGAGAAGCAGTTCTATCGCGGACCAATAGCCATGGGCCACGCTCTATGACCGCCGGCGACTATTCGTACCTCAACGATACCAGCGGGTCTACACGAGTTGCCCGGCGCGCTGGAATGCAGCATGCCGTCACGGCCACGACGGCCAATGCAATCGCGACGGCAACAAACGTCAGCGGATCATTGGCGCCCACTCCATAGAGCAAGCTGGAAAAACTTGAGAGCAGGCGCGCAAGAGCCAGGGCGCCGACGGCTCCTGTGACCAAACCAATCAAAGCAAGCCTCAACCCCTGGCCAACGATCATCTGAAAAATATCTTTTCTCGCGGCGCCCAGCGCCATGCGGATCCCAATCTCGCGGACGCGCTGCGTAAGCGAATAAGAAATCAAGCCATAAATTCCAATGGACGCCAGCAACAATGCCACGGCCGCAAAAGCGCCGAGCAAGACGAGCGGAAACCGCTGCGTGGACATGGATTCGGAAATGAGTTGCGGCATGGTTTCGACGCGGTAAACCGGCTGATCGCTGCCGGCCCCATAGACGGCATTCTTGATGGAAGGCATGATCGCTGCGGAATCAAGCGACGTGCGTATGACGACAGACAATCCCGCATAGTTGATCTGGACCCACTGGTCCGGGTCCTGTGCCAGTGGCAGATACGCCTGCCCCATAGCGTAAACACCCGGCTCATCCAGTCCCCAGTGTTTCGCATGGCCGACAACGCCGACGATCGTGCACGGCCCCATGGTCGCAAACCCGACGGAGAGCGTCTGCCCGATCGGGTTAGAGTCAGGAAGGTACTTATGCACAAACAGACTGTCGACCACCATGACGCATGGCGAGCTAGTGGTATCTTCGGCGGTGATAAACCGTCCGCGAAGAAGCGGGATACCCATGGTGCGGAGATAGTCCGGCCCGGTCATAAGCCCCATAATCCGTGGCGCTGCCTGCAGCGATTCCGGCTTATTGGAGCCAATCCAGAACGGCATGATGGCACTTTCGCCCGTCATAGGCACGGCATTCACAAAATCTGCCGCTTGAATACCGGGAACATTGCGAATGCGCTCGATCAATTGTTGGTAGGCAGCTCGCGTGGCCGGCACGGTCTTGGTCAGCGAATGAGACACTCCTACCCGGAATGCGATGATGTGCTGCGCATCAAAACCGGGATCCACTCGCCCGAGGCTATGAATCGTACGCAGCAGAAGGCCGGCGCCGGCCAGCAATACCAATGTCAACGCCATCTGGCCGATCACCAGGGCGCTTTGCACCCGCTGCCGTCCGCCCGCTGCTGCTCGTCCGCCCTCTTTTAATGCCGACTGCAGGTCACTCTTCGAACTTTTCAACGCCGGTGCGAGCCCGAACAGAATCCCGACGCCAACAGCGACGACCAATGCGAAAGCAAGCACAGGAATATTCAGGCCAATCTCCTGCGCTCGCGGCAGGTCGGGTGGCAAAAGCCTGAGCAGCGGTTTTAGTCCGCCCGCTGCCAGCGCCAGCCCAAGGCCACCGCCAAGAGGGGCAAGGAGAATGCTTTCGGTCAGCAGCTGACGAATGATGCGTGCACGGCTGGCGCCGAGCGCGGACCGAACGGCGAACTCACGGGCGCGAACTGCCGAACGCGCGAGCAGAAGGTTCGCTACATTGGCACAAGCAATCAGCAAAACAAGCCCAACCGCACCCAACAATACGAACAGCAACCCGCTGGAATCGCCGATGAGATCCTGCTTGAGCGGCCAAATGGTAATGCCCAGATCGCGATTCTCGGGGTACAGCCCATCCAGATTTTTCTGAACCCCCTCCATTTCCGCTTGCGCCTGGGAAATACTCACTCCGTCTTTGAGACGGGCAATGCAGGACAATTGGTGCGCGGCGCGGTAGTTCAGATACTGAGGATCGCTCTGGCCCATGGGGGTGTAGACATCGGCGCGGCCTTCGAAAACAAATTCCGCCGGGGTGACGCCGACAATCGTGTAATCCACTCCATTCATGGTTATGGCTTGACCCAGCAAATCCTTTCTTGCTTCGAATCTGTTTCTCCACAAGCGATCGCTGATGACAGCCGCCGGCGCTCCGCCCTGCTGGTCTTCGTCCGCAGTGAATTCCCGCCCTAAAGCCAGTGGGACACCCAGAATTTTGAAGAAGCCGGCTGATATCTCCTTGCCCTCTAGATGCTCGGGAGCGCCAGGACTCGTGAGATCGAATCCCTTGTCAAGATTGAATACCGACATCTGCTCAAAAGAGTGAGCGGTCCGCTGCCAGTCGCGAAAGTTGAGATAGGAAATCCATACACGTGGAAAGCGGGGATTGCTTTCATACACCATGACGAGCCGGTCTGGCTGTTTGTAGCGCAGCGGCGCCAGCACAACCCCCTGCACTACGCTGAAGATTGCGGTGTTGGCACCGATGCCGAGAGCTAAAGTGAGAACCACGACTACCGCGAAGCCTGGGGACTTGCGCAACATGCGAACTGCATAGAGGGCGTCCTGCCAGAGCTGTTCAAGCAAAACGAAGCGCCATATGCCGCGAGTATCCTCCCTGACCCGGGCGATATTCCCGAACTTGCGCAGCGCCGCATAATGCGCCTCGTCGGGCGACATGCCGCGATCTATGTTGTCCTGGGTCTCGCGCTCGATGTGCTGACGGATGTCCCGGTCAAGTTCTTCGAGCATCCGCTTGCGGCCTCTCACGATCCGCTCTCCTGCTCGGCGGGACGAAGAACCCGCGCTATGGCTCCGGCAAATCTGTCCCACTTACTGGTTTCAGCAGCGAGTTGGCGGCGGCCCGCCGGGGTCAAGCGGTAAAATTTGGCGCGACGGTTGTTTTCTGATGTGCCTTCCTGTGCGGTGATCCACTTGCGCTTGATCAACCTGTGCAACGCCGGATAGAGCGAGCCTTGCTCCACCTGCAAGACGTCGTTGGAGCTGAACTCTATCGCTTTGGCAATCGCATGGCCGTGCGCTGGTCCGAGGACAAGCGTGCGCAGGATCAGCATGTCCAGCGTCCCCTGAAGCAGCTCGGTTCGTTCTTTTTCGTCTTTAGTAGACATTCTAGGTGAACGATAACCACCTTCGGGTAGAATGTCAAGGCGAGGGCCGCCCGAGGCAGCCCCGTTGTATCAAAACCATATCCTTGACGCAACGTCGTTACCGGCTCATGCTGCTGGTTAAAGTTTCCGCTTCCTTCCCCCTGTTAGAATCATCTATTAACCTTCATGGGCAAGAACCTGCGACCGTTGTTTCCTTACCTTAAGAAGTACCGCCTCACGCTGTTCTGGGGCGGCGTGACCGTGCTCTTCAATAACGGCCTTGGGGTACTTTCACCACAGGTGATCCGCTACGCCGTGGACGACTTTAACCACCACAGTGAGGCGTACCGCAGGGTGCTCACCTACGCGCTGCTGCTGGTGGGGATTGCGCTGACCAAGGGCGTCTTTCAGTTCCTCACGCGCTGGCTGGTGATCGGCGTTTCCCGCGAGATTGAATACGATCTGCGCAATGACATGTTCCGCCATCTGGAATCGCTCTCGTATTCCTATTACCAGAAGAACCGCACCGGCGACATCATGGCCCGCGCGACCAATGACCTGAACGCGGTCCGTATGCTGCTGGGACCAGCCATTATGTATACCGCGAACACGCTGGTTTTCACCGCGGTAGCCCTGGTCTTCATGTGGCATATCAGCCCCAAGCTGACGCTCTATGCTTTTGCGCCGCTGCCGCTGGCCAGCATCATCGTGCAGTATTTCGGACGCAGAATTCATGAGCGGTTCGAAAAGATCCAAGCGCAGTTTTCTGACATCTCGGCGCGCGCCCAGGAGAATTTTTCCGGCGCCCGCGTGATCCGCGCCTACGCTCAGGAAGACGCCGAGGTCGCGCTGTTTGAAACCAGCAACCAGGAATACGTCACACGCAGCCTGCCGCTGGCGCGTTTGACCGGTATGCTCTGGCCCACGCTGGAGCTGCTTCTGGGAATAGGCGTGGTCATTACGCTGTGGGTTGGCGGGCGCGAGGTTCTGCTCGGTCGCATGACGCTCGGCGATTTCGTCGCTTTCAATATCTATATCCTCCTGCTCACGTGGCCGATCATTGCTCTGGGCTGGGTCATTAATATCTTCCAGCGTGGAACGGCCTCCATGGGGCGAATCAATGAAATCCTTGTCGCGCAACCGGACGTCACCGACGCCAACATGGCCGCTGATCTTGCCGCCGCCAAGGCTTTTCAGGGAGAGATCGAGTTTCGCCATCTGAACTTCGCATACAACGGCGTGCCGGTGCTCAAAGACATCAATCTCAAAGTCCCTGCCGGCAGCAGCCTGGCAATCGTTGGTCCCACCGGCTCGGGCAAGACCACGCTGGTGAATTTGCTGCCGCGAATTTATGATGCCGCGCCCGGCTCGCTTCTGCTCGATGGCCGTCCGATTCGCGAATATCCGCTCGAAACCTTGCGGCAGAACATCGGCTTCGTACCGCAGGAAACGTTCCTCTTTAGCGACACGGTTCGCGAGAACATTGCCTTCGGCGTAGATAGTTCAAGCGACGACCAGGTGCGAGACGCGGCTGAAGCGGCCAACATCGCAGGCGACATCGAGGCCTTTCCCGAGCAATACTCCACCCTGGTGGGCGAGCGTGGCATCACTCTTTCCGGAGGGCAAAAGCAGCGCACCGCGATTGCCCGCGCCATTATTCGCGATCCGCGCATCCTGGTGCTTGACGATGCTCTTTCCAGCGTCGACACATATACCGAGGAAAAAATCCTCAACCATCTGCGCGAGGTCATGCGCGACCGCACCACCATTTTCATCTCGCATCGCGTTTCCACCGTACGCAATGCCGATAGGATCGCCGTTTTGCATGATGGCCGCATCGTAGAGTTAGGTACCCATGACGAACTGCTGGCTCGCAACGGCTACTATACCGATCTCTACAACAAGCAATTGCTGGAAGAAGAACTGGCGCGGGTCTGAGGCATGAAACGAGTGGTTGTCCCGGAGCTGCTCGATAGCGATGCCGGCACACCGCGCGAGGTAGAGCAGTCGATCGTCGATCTGCGCATGTTCAACCGCGCCTTTGGCGGAGTGCGCACCGTGGCCAGCCTGCTGCGCCGGATCGCCGATAAGAGACAGTTGAAAGAACTTTCATGGGTCGATGTGGCGGGAAGCGAAGGTTTTGTCACTATCGCCGCCGAGAAAGCTCTGGTCCAATCCCGAATCAAACTGTTCTCTGTAGTGCTTGATCGTGCCAGCACGCACATGAATGGCGCAACACCAGCCGTCTGCGGCGATGCCCTCGCTCTCCCCTTTCGCGATAACAGCTTTGACGTTGTGGGTTCATCACTTTTTCTGCATCATCTGGAGCCCGAGGAAGCGCTTCGCTTCGCCGCTGAGGGACTGCGTGTTGCGCGCCATGCCCTCATCATTCATGATCTGGTGCGCCATCCCTGGCACCTGGCTCTCAGCTACCTGGGGTTTCCGTTGTATCGCAGCCGGATAACACGGCACGATGCGCCCGCCTCCGTGCGCCGGGCTTACACTGAAGACGAGGTTCGAGAGATGCTCACTCGTATAGTCGAGCCGGCCAATCTTGAAATTCAGCGCTTCTACCTTTACCGCATGGGAGTGATCGTGTGGAAACAGCCGAGTATGATCTGATCGTCGCCGGGGCCGGCCCGGCCGGCTCCGCCTGTGCCATCACCGCAGCGCGCGCGGGCGTCCGGGTGCTTCTGCTGGAAAAGGATCGTTTCCCCCGGCATAAGGTCTGCGGCGAATTTGTCTCATCGGAATCACTGGATCTTCTACGTGGCCTTCTGGGGAAGAAAACTCTGTCCCCACACATCCTGGTACGATCGGCGCGATTCTTTGTCGACCACAAACGGCTTCGTTTGCCGGTCTCACCTGCCGCGCAATGCGTTCCGCGTTATGAGCTCGATGCCGCGCTGTTCCGCGCTGCTCAAGAAGCAGGCGCCACAACGCGCGAAGGAACAACCATCCAAGAGGTACGACGCGCCGGGGGATTTGCAGTCGTGACTGCGGAGAATTCGTTCTCCGCTAAAGCCGTGGTCAACGCGACAGGCCGTTGGTCAAAGCTCAGGCAATTCGAGGTTGCCGGAAAAGAGAGATGGCTTGGTCTGAAAGCGCATTTTCGCGAACCATCACCGTCGCCTTCGGTCGATCTTTACTTCTTTCCAGGCGGCTATTGCGGCGTCACACCTGTGGATGCGGACACGATCAACGCCTGTGCCATGGTGCGGGCGGACCTGGCTCGATCACTGGAAGAAGTCTTTGCTCAGCAGCCAGAGCTTCGGAGTCGCAGCCGGGCGTGGCAGCCGCTTTTCGCTGCGGTGACCACTTCGCCTTTGTACTTCCGCGAACCTGAAACCGAAGCCGGCGGCATGATGCTCGCAGGTGACGCTGCGGGTTTTATCGATCCCTTCGCCGGCGACGGCATCTCCCTGGCATTGCAGAGCGGAACTCTTGCCGCGGAAACGATAGTGCCTTTTCTCGCCGGAAAATACTCATGGGAAGATGCGCTGCACGAATACCGGTCGGCCTATCAGAAGCGGTTTGCTCCCGCCTTCCGTAATGCTGCACGCCTGCGGAGTGCCTTGGCTGCTCCGAAATGGCTGCGCAACACCGCCCTGACTCTGGCAAACATGCCGGGTATCGGCAAGATGCTGGTGCGCGGAACAAGAGCGCGCGGGAGATAGAGCTCGTCGGAGAACCAGGTTATTGCGGAGCCGAGGCCGCCCTGGCCCTGCGCAAGACGCGCCTCGCCATGGCCAGCAGGTCGGCAACTTCAAAGGGCTTGACCAGGCAGAGAAGTTTGGTCGCGTCGACAAAAACGCGAACACTGGGATCGGAAACGTTGGACAGCACCAGCACCGTGCGTGAAACCAGTTCGGTTCGGTTCCGCTCAATCCAGTGGAAGACATCTTCGCTCGACAGTTTTCCAGGTATTTTGCTGTCCAGAAAAACGATGTCAAAGTCCTCTCTTTGCAGAAACTGCACGGCTTCAGACCCCGATGTCGCCGTAGCCACCTTCAAGCCTGCGGCAGTCAGCACCTCGCGCTCAAAATCGAGCACGGCCTCTTCGTCGTCCACCAGCAGAACCGAGCCTTCTAGGCGGGATTCACGCCGGGCCACAATGCGATCACTCTCCGTCACCGGCTTTTCCCCCGCCGCTGCCGGCAAACGGACCTGCAGCAGTGCTCCGCCTGAAGGGTGATTTTGCGCGGAGATCTCGCCTCCGTGCTCCTGCACGATGCCGTAGCAAATGCTCAGGCCCAGGCCGGTTCCCTTGCCCACTCTTTTGGTGGTGTAGAACGGATCAAAGACGTGTTTGGGATCGAAAATACCAGGGCCGGAATCATGGAAAGAAGTGACCACGTGGCCATTGTCGGTGAATACGCGGATACGCAGGCGGCCGCCGCGCCCGCCGTCCAGCATGGCGTCAGCGGCGTTGTTGATGATGTTGAGATAAACCTGCTCGAGTTGATGCGGATCGGCCACGACGGAAGGCAACACCGGCTCAAAATCGCGCTCTACCGTGATGTTGTTCACCTTCATGTCATAGTCGCGCAGGGCGATCGTGTCTTCCAGCACGCTGCGCAGGTCGACATGCACCCGCCGGGGTGTATGCTGCCGGGCGAACGAAAGCAGGTTCTGTACGATTCGCTGCGTGCGCTGCGCCTGTTTGCGCAGCTTGACGATAAACTCCTCTACCCGTGAGTCCAGTTTTTCGCTCTCCAGAAGCTGCGTATAACCGAGAATGGCGGTGAGAGGGTTGTTCAACTCATGGGCCACCCCGGAAATCAGCTGTCCCACGGCCGACATCTTCTCGCTCTGCAACAGCTGCTCTTGCGTGCGACGCAGATCGTCATAGGCTTTCCGGGTTTCCTGGTAGAGCTGAACCTTCTCGATCGTGGTCGCAAGCTGGCGGCCCACGGCGACCATCACGCCTTCTTCCGAGCGCGTGAATTCGCGGGGACTGCGGCTGCTGGTGGCCAGCACGCCAAGAATTTTCTCTTTCCGCCAGAGTACCACCCAGAGCCACGATTTAAGCCCTTCGAGCGCCACCGCCCGTTGCAACACCTGAGGCAGGCGGGGCACATAGGACTGGTCGATGATTTCCATGTGCTCAGCTTTAACGGCGCTGATGAAATCGGCTGGAATGACGACTTTATCGCTTTCAGGTCCCCATGTGCTGCCGTGCCCGTAGGATGACTTCTTCAAGAGAGTGCTGGTTTCTTCGTCAAACAGGTAGACAGCGGCCGTGTCAGTGGAAAACAGCTCTACCATCTGCAGCATGATGAGCTGCAAAATCTCGTCCAGGTCAAACGACTGGTTGAAGGTGACCGCGATATTATTCAGGACATAAAGCTCCCGGTTGCGGCGCCGGATCTCGTCTTCCGCCCGCTTCATCTCAGTTACGTCGAGCACCACGCCCTGGTAGCGTTCGATGGCGCCGCTGGGATCGCGCGTGGCAAAGCTGCTCTCGATAACATGGATTTTCCGTCCGTCCTTGCAGCGTAGAACAATCTCAAAATTTCTGACGTATCCATGGCGCTCGATCTCTTTGAGAAACTTCTTGCGATCTTCCAGATCCACATACAGAGTCTGGCCCACATCCAGCTTGAGAATCTCTTCTTTGCTGGTGTATCCGAGCATGTGCACGAAAGCGTCGTTGCAATCCAGAATCTTGCCATCGGGAGTGGAGGCAAAAACGCCCTCATGCATGTGGTTGAAGAGCGAGGTAAACCGTTCCTCGGCGGCCCTGGCTTCCGTGATGTCCTTGATGACATGAAGGGTGCCGCCGCGGCTATGATCGTCGAGCGTGTAGGCCGAGGTAGACACGACGGAATAGCCGCCGAAACATGGATCTTCTTCTCCTGCGGAATCGGGATGAGCGCAATAGGGACATCCCTTCCAGCTGACACCACCGCCGGGGAGCACTTCTTCACAAAAATGCTGAACCATTTCTTCGCGCGAACGCTGCAAACGTTGGAGCACGGCTCCGTTCGCGCGGAGAATGCGATATTCCAGATCATGCACCAGGATGTAGTCGGGAATGGAGTCAAAGGTATTCACCCATTCATTGCGCGATTGCATTACCTGTTGCAAGAGCAGGCGATTCTCGGCCGCCAGGCCGAGCTGTTTGGCTGCTGCCTTCAGGAATTTCTTTTCCCTGCTGGTGTAGGCGCGAAAGCCGGACATGCCCAGGATGAACATTCCGATGCGGGAATTCTTGCCTTCCACCGGCACAAGGAGAACATGATGAATCCTCTCCTCCGCAATGGCCTGGCGCAGCTCGGGCTGCGATTCCTGGGCCCGCACGATATAAACGCCGCCTTCGCGCATGGCAAAGCCGCTCACGCCCTTGTCTGGTGCGACCGACGCAATTTTCTTTGTGAATGATTCCGAAAGACCGCGGTGCGCCGCAAGCACCAGCCGGTCACCTTCCAGGGTGCGAAACCATGCAGCCTTGGCGTGGGTAATCTTCAGGAGTTCGTCCAGAATCGTACCGACAGTGGATTCGAAATCGCGAGAGTCAGAGATCTGGTGCGTAATCGTGTTGAGGGCATCCAGGCGCAGGATCTGGACTCTGGAATCCTCAAGCACGATGGTCATCATCCCGATGCCCAGCAGAAGGTCCACAAGGATGTCATAGCCGACGATTGCATGATTGACGCCGGCCCACTCAACGTGAAGTAAGAGCAACATCACCGCAAGCAGCCAACGCCCTACCGTTCTGCGCCCCCACGCAAACCGCATGAGCTGTGCGGAAGCCATAAGCTTTACGATCCAGCACAAGCCCAGTCCCAGGAAAAGGAACGTCACATGGTGCGCTCCAAGGGTATAAGCCAGGCCCAAACAGAGAGAGACGGTCAACACCGTCGTTGCCGACCAGAGCAGCTTCCGTTGTGAAACGTAAAAGAAGACCGCCGTAGCAAAAAGCCCAACCGTGAGCACAAAGAAGGCGTAGCACAACGACTCCCACGCGCGGGAGTGCATCTGGCTCAGGCTGAGGACGAGGGCAACTTTTGAAAACGTGAGGCAAGTCCAGCCGGCGATCCATGGCAGCAGATACTTTTCGCGGAAGCTGCTGTACAAAAGTACCGCTCCTGCCAGCAGAATCAGCAGGGTCGACATTTCCGCGAAAAACGCCGATTGGAGGCTTAGGTCCATGTCCAACAATTCACAGGAGTTCTTACAATGTGTGGGGAATTCCTGTATACCATGAAAATCCCCTTTTTTGGGGTGTTTTTTCTCTTTATGGACGTTGTATTTCCGGGCACTCTGGGTTAAATTACAATTCCCCCCAAAGAAGGTTAAATTTAATTTCCCGATGGCTACAGAGCGCATTCTGGTCGTAGACGACGAGGAACCTATCCGAGAGATCATCTCGTCAATGCTTAACGCGGCAGGCTACAAGACCCGCCAGGCTTCCTCCGGCATGGAAGCCCTGGCGATTCTTAACTCTACCGGCGAATTTGAGTTGATGCTGTCAGACCTGATGATGGCCGAACTGGATGGCATTGCCCTGTTGGAACGATCGAAGGAAAAGTATCCTGACATGCCGGTAATCATGGTCACCGCCGTGCACGATATCTCGGTGGCTCTGGCGGCGATCCGTAACGGCGCCTATGACTACCTTCTGAAACCCTTTGAGCGTGAACAACTTCTGGCCATGGTGCGCCGCGCGCTGGAACACCGGCGGCTGAAGCTGGAAAACCGGGCCTACCAATCCAACCTGGAATCCCTGGTGGCCGCCCGCACCGAGCAGCTTCGCCAGGCGATGACCGATCTGGAGCGCTCCTATGACATCACGCTGGAAGCCCTGGGAGACGCTCTGGATTTGAAAGATGCCGAGACCGAAGGCCATTCCAAGCGCGTCACAGCGTTCACCATCGCCATTGCCCGCGCCATGGGGCTTTCACAAGACAAGATCCGCGTGATTGCACGCGGCGCTTTTCTGCACGACATCGGCAAAATGGCCATCCCGGACGCCATCCTGCGCAAGCCCGGCGCCCTGACCGAGGCCGAAACCGAGATCATGCGCGAGCACTGTTTCCGCGGCTATCAGATGCTCAAGAAAATACCCTTCCTTTCTGAAGCTGCCGAGATTGTCTATGCCCATCAGGAACGCTTTGACGGCACCGGCTACCCGCGCGGGCTGAGCGGCCATAACATTCCCATGGGCGCACGGATTTTCTCCGTGGCTGATACGCTGGACGCCATCACCTCTGACCGGCCGTATCGCGCTGCGCAGACTATCCAGGTGGCGCGCGAAGAGGTAGAGCGTTTCTCCGGGCGCCAGTTTGATCCTGAAGTGGTGCGAGTGTTTCTTGACATGCCGGACACGATCTGGGAAGACCTGCGCAAAGAGATCAATTCGCAGATGAATCGCTTTACTTATCCGAGCAAGCCTGTCGCCGTGATGGCCGCGGCAACCTCCGGCAGGGTAAATTAGCTCTACCTTTTCTTCATCGAGGCTTCTGATCTGCCAGTCTCCTCATTGTCGGTCTTTTCACCTGCGGGTCCCACGCAGGGCTGAAATTTTTCGCCAAACCAACTAGAATCACAGCGCGTAAGAAAGGTGTTTTTATGGCTGTGCTTACTGACTCGGAAATCCAGCAGGCACTTGGTTCCCTGCACGGCTGGCAGCGAAACGGAAAGGCGATCCAGCGAGTCTTCCGCTTTCCTGATTTCAAAGCGGCAATGCAGTTTGTCAATAATGTGGCGGATGCCGCAGAAAAGGCGAACCATCATCCCGACATCGATATCCGTTACAACACGGTCACGATGGCGCTGGTCTCACATGATTCGGGGGGAGTCACGCAACGAGACGTCCGTATGGCGGGAGAAATCGACAAGGTTGCAGGATAATTAGCTGGCTTGGGGGTCTTCCAGCGCCTGGGTTAAATGGTCCAGGTTGCGCTGAATCATATCCAGTTGTTCTTCGCAGAACTTGTTAAATTCACCCAGTGGAGCGCCACGCTCCAGGAGGTGATCAAAGGCGCGGCGGACGCGTTCGCGGCCTCGTTCACTGGCAAACACTAATCCCACGCCACTCAACCCTAGTACGGTTACAGGTAAAAGCCAGTTTTTCATCTTATCTTCCCTTCAGGGGAAAACAGTAATCCTTACACCCAATATGATGCTTCAAAACCTCTCCGGATTGAACACTTGGCCAGTTACTTTAGTAATGTCCACTTTCCTGCCGCTGGCAGCCATAAATTGCTTCCAAAGAAGCAGCTTTTCTCGACTCGGGCCGCATCTCACCTCGCAAGCATTTCTACAAATCTTTGAGGTGTAATGCCATGAAGGCAAAGTGTGCAGCCTCCGTTTCTGCCGTTGTGTTGGCTTTAGCTCTGGGTGCGATGGCCCAGGACAATGGCGACAACAGCCAGCATGATCAGTCCCCGGTCTTGAAGACGCGTCCTCGTGACGATCGAAATAATCCGGTGCCACAGGCCCCGCCTGGCGCTACCAGCCAGCCAAGCCCGTATAGCGGCCAGCAGCCCTATGCCATTGCCCCAAACGCGGTTCCTGAGGGCACGCGCTTCATCATCAAGCTCAAGGACACTCTAGACACCCGAAACATGCAGGAAGGTAAGCACTTCAAGGCCGAACTCCGGGAAGACCTAGTAAGCCCCAGCGGGCTCATCATCCCCAAAGGACGAACGGTGAAAGCCCATATCGGCCGTTTCGAGCATGGGTATACCGGCGCCAAGATGCAACTTGCCCTCGACGAAATCGAGACGCGCAAAGGCTGGGTGCCTCTGATCGGCACGGTCACGGGCGTTCCTGGCGATTCTTCGATTAAAGCGAGCGGCGAAGAGGGTGAGATCTATCGCAAAGGTCCAGACAAGAAGAAAGTGCTCACCAATGCCGCGATCGGAGCCGCGGTTGGAGCGGTTACCGGATCGACGGTGGCCGGCGGCAAGGGTGCCGCTATTGGAGCAGCAGCAGGCGCCGGCGTTGGCGGCGGCTCCAGCTTCCTGATGAAGGGCAGCGACATGAAATTGGAGAAGGGCACGCAACTGGAGGTACGGCTGGATCGCGATCTGGTCATTCCTACCCACTAACCTGTCGAAAAAGGAGGGCCACGAGGTTCGGCACCCAGAGCAGCCGGCATCTTGTGGCCCTCTTTTGACACTCACTTTTGATTCCCACGAAAGTTTCCCGTCATCACCAGGCACTCTGGAACTTTTCTGCAAAGATTGTTTAAGTTTTTGCGGGGTGGAGAACATTGCGCTGTGAAACCGTGTCTACACAAGGTATGGCACAACATTTCCCTGCGCGTCGTTCTGTGGCACAAGGCCGCTTGTTCGGGTGGTTTATGCTCGCGATCGTCATATTTATGGTTTTGCTGCTGTGGTATTTCCAGAGCCACCAGAGTGCAGGGGCGGTTCATGCCCAACCCTCGGGATTTCTGCACGCGGTTTGATTTGCCCTTTTTGTCTGCGCCAGCTACACTCACCTGTTTTCCATAGTCACGTCTAAGAGATCACATTTCAATCCAGCAGGGAGTGCCACCTATATGCTGCGTCGCATCGCGTGCGTTCTTGTTGCTTCCATTGTCCTGTTTTCGCTCTGCGCCATGGCGCAGGAAAGAAATCGCGGCGAGCGTGCTCCTGCTGCGCCTGCCGCCAGTCCGGCTGACCAGGCCAAGCCTGCGGCAGCCGGCGAGGCCAAAGACGCAAAGAAAGAAGCGCCGGAGCAGGCGCCGATCGTTACCCACCATGAAATTCACGTCGGCGGCAAGACGCTGCGTTACACAGCAACCACCGGCATGATGCCGCTCAGGAACGTCGATACCGGCGAAGTGGAAGCCCACATTTTCTATATCGCTTATACGCTGGATGGTCAGTCCGCCGAGCACCGGCCGCTTACGTTCTCTTTTAACGGCGGGCCCGGCTCAGCTTCCGTATGGCTGCATATGGGAGCCATCGGTCCAAAACGCGTGCGCATGCAGCCCGATGGCATGATGCCTCCGCCGCCGTATCAGCTCATCGACAACGAGCAGACCTGGCTCGATCAGACCGATCTGGTCTTCATCGATCCCGTGGGCACCGGCTACAGCCGCGCCGTGAAGCGCGATCAGACGAGAAAGTTCCTCGGCCTGCGTGGCGATATTGAATCCGTAGGCGAATTCATCCGCTTATACCTTGGCCGTTATGAGCGCTGGTCGTCGCCGCTGTTCATGGTGGGCGAAAGCTACGGCACCACGCGCGCGGCAGGGCTTTCCGGTTACCTGGTGGAACACGGCATCGCCTTCAACGGCATCATGCTGATCTCGAGCATTCTGAATTTCCAGACAACCGATGGCGCGCCCGGCAACGATCTTCCCTTCGTGCTCTTTTTGCCGACGTACGCTTCCGCTGCGTGGTATCACAAGAAGCTGGCGCCGGAATACGAACAAAATTTTGACAAACTGCGCGCCGAGGTTGAGCAGTGGGCTGCCGGCCCTTACGCGGAAGCGCTGGCCAAGGGAGACCGACTCACGCCTCAGGAACGGCAGGACGTCATCGACCACCTGGCTCGGTACACAGGCCTGAGCAAGAGCTATATCGACGACAGCAACCTGCGTATCGAAGAGTCGCACTTCACCAAGGAACTTCTGCGCGACAAACGGCTCACCATCGGCCGGCTCGACAGCCGCTTTACCGGCACATCGCGTTCGGCGATCGCCGAGACCTCCAGTTTCGATCCCAGCATGAGCGCCATACGCCCGCCATACACTGCCATGTTCAATCAGTATGTGCGCAGCGAACTCGGCTACAAATCTGACCTGGAGTATTACATCCTGGGCGGCGGCTTTCGCTTTGACGAATGGGACTGGGGCGTCCAGCGCGGCGGCTTCCCCGATACCGCCCAGGCGCTCAAAGACGCGTTCGACAAGAATCCGTTCATGAAGCTGTTCGTGGGATCGGGATACTTTGACCTGGCGACTCCTTATTTTGCCACGCAATACACGCTGAACCACATGTCGCTCGACAGAGGACAGCACTCGCGCGTGAGCCTAGGCTACTACGGCGCAGGGCACATGATGTATATCCAGGATTCGTCCCTCGCAGAGCTGCATAAGGATGTTTCAGCGTTTATGGCAAACGCGCTGAAGTAAACGCCGAGATCGCCGAAATCGCGCGGAATCGCCGGCGTTCTTCATGCCTTCGCAAACGGTCTCTCCAGATCCGGGCTTTGCGGCGTAAACAGCTCCGCTCCGTTCTCCGTAATGTGCATGTCGTCTTCCAGGCGGACGCCGAATTCGCCGCGGATGTAGATGCCGGGCTCGTCGCTGAAGCACATATTCGGCGCAAGCAACTGAGTGTTGCCGCGCACCAGATAAGGCCACTCATGGCCGTCCATGCCGATCCCATGGCCCACGCGATGAGTGAAGTGCTTGTAGTCCGGGCCATAACCGGCGTCGGTGATTACCTTGCGGGCCGCTGCATCCACGGCCTGGCATTGCACTCCGGGCTTGGCTGCGGCCAGCGCGGCTGATTGCGCTTTAAACACAATCTCAAAGACCTGCTTCATCTTGTCGGTGGGTTTGCCCAGCACGACAGTGCGGCTGATGTCGGATTCATAACCTTCTACGTTGCAGCCGCCATCCATCAGCAGGATGGTCCCTTCGCGAATCACTTGCGGTTTGGCTGAGCCGTGCGGCAGAGCCGAGTTGTCACCGACCTGGATGCTCGCGCTGCCCTGAAAGCCCTGTTGCGCGTGGGCTGCCTGCACCAGTCCGCCAAAATCATGCTGCGTCATGCCTTCCTTGGTTGAAAGATAGGCAGCCTCATAGGCGGCCAGCGTTACTTCGTTGGCCAGCGTCATCAACTGCAGCTCATGCGGGCTCTTGATCATGCGGCAGCCTGCGGTAATGGGGGTCGCGCTCACAAAATGAAGTCCCGGAGCAACTTTGCTGACGCCTTCGCTGAAGACGTAGCGCACTGTCTCTTCCATTCCGAGTTTTCCGCTGGATATCCCACGGTCTTTGAGACCTTCCGCGATTCGCTGATAAGGGCTTTCATCTTCGTTCCAGAGCCTGATCTCAGGGTTAGCGCCGCCCGGTCCTCCGGCAATCTGCTCGCGCGCGCGATCTTCTTCAAACGCGGGGCAAACGTAGAATGGATTGCCTTTCACCGGCAGGACCAGCGCAAAGGTTCGTTCGCTCATCCACCAGTGAATGTTGGAGAAGTAAACCAGCGATGTGCCGCCCATCACCATGACGGCGTCAATTTTGTTTTCCGTCATCAGCTGCCGTGCCCGCTCGATCCTCTGCTCACGCTCGGCCGTGGTGATCGGTTTGGCCTCATCCTTGCGCGACTTCAGCCTGGCAATCGGCTCGGGCAGCTTTCCTTTACCCTCAGACTGCGCAAACGCGTTGCCGGGCCGGGCCAGTGTGACAGCGGTCGCGATTCCTGCGGTTTCAAGAAAATGGCGGCGGGTAAAGTTCATCAAAGCTCCTCTTAGGTCAAATTGATCGCGCTAGTTTCCAGATTGTTTTTCCGTCAACTTCTTCGCGTCGGCCGGCGTTCCTTTCAGCAGGTCGCGCAGGATCGTTACTTCAGCCGCGATGCCGACTTTAATTGAAGGATCGGCCACCGGAGCGAACAACGGCGAGTGATTGCTGGGCAACTGGCGGCCCGCAGCCTGGGCCTCCGCGAGCTTCTGCGCGTCAGCTACTCCCAGCGTGAAGTAGAAAGACGGCACTCCCTGTTCGACGAAGTAGGCGTAATCCTCTGAAGTCATGATCGGCTCTTCGGTCACAACACTTCCCTTGCCCAGCACGCCTTCGAGCGTGCCCGCCAGGTGGTGGGTGAGGACCTGATCGTTATATACGGCTCCGGTCGACTCATATTTTTCGACCAGCGGCATTTTCTCCGCGCCCGCGGCCATGGCCTCGCCTTTGGCCACGCGCTCGATGGCCGCAAGCAGATGCTGGCGCACTTCAGGTTTGAAGGAGCGTACGGTTAAGCCCATCTGCGCGTCGTCAGGAATAATGTTGTTCTTGGTGCCTGCCTGGATGTAGCCGATGGTGATTACCGCTGCGTCGCCGGGCTTGATTTCACGCGCCACAATCGATTGCAGGGTAACCGCGATGCGGGCAGCGATCAGCACAGGGTCTACCGTGGTATGAGGTTGGGCTCCGTGTCCGCCTTTGCCATACACGGTGATGCGCACCGAATCCGCATTCGCCTTGGCGTACCCGGGGGTGATTCCAACTTTTCCGACAGGCAGATTGTTGGTGTCATGCATGGCTACGCCGATATCCGGCTTGGGGAAGCGCGTAAACAAGCCGTCTTTAATCATCTTGTCGGCGCCGGTGATGGTCTCTTCTGCCGGTTGTGCAACCAGCACCAGAGTGCCGTGCCAGGATTCTTTACTATGCGCCATGATGGCCGCCGTTCCCCACCAGCTGGCCATATGCACGTCGTGGCCGCAGGCGTGCATCACGCCCACATCGCGGCCGCTGTCATCTTTGGTGCGGGCTTTGCTCGCGTAGGGCAGCCCGGTTTTTTCTTCCACAGGAAGGGCATCGAGTTCGGTGCGCAGCATCACCGTCGGCCCTGGGCCATTTTTCAAAACGCCCACAACGCCGGTCCCACCGACATGCTCTGTAACTTCGAAGCCAAGAGCGCGAAGACGGGTAGCCAACTCGGCCGCAGTCCGGGTTTCGTGGGACGACAGCTCGGGATGCTGATGCAAATCCAGGTACAAAGCTTGAGCGTCAGGAAAAACCGAGTTGACCTGTTTTTCAAGGGGCGTGTTCTGGGCCGGCGCAGCGAGCGAAGCCGCCAGCAGGAAAGACGCGAAGAATCCGGGCTTCAAAAAATGAGATCGGCGGATGGAAGACATGGCGGGCCTCTTTTTGGGGACTGGATAGACTATCACTCCAATCAAGAGACCAAAAGCCGCATCTCTGGAAACTGCCGGGCCCGAAATTCCTCCGTTTTATTCGTCTCGCAATGCCTCAATGGGCTCCACCGCGGCCGCCCGTCGCGCAGGGATGAAAGCAGCCAGAATGCCCACAACAAGCAACAGAATGAACACTCCGAGATAAGTCAGACCGTCCAGAGTTCTTACTTCATACAGAAAACTCTTGGCCAGGCTGCTTGCCCACAGCGCAATGACACCGCCCAACACCAACCCGGCGATCACCAGCACCGTCCCCTGGCGCAAAAACATCCGCAAGATACGCTGCCGGGTAGCACCCAGTGCCAGGCGTACCCCGATTTCGCGCCGCCGGTAGCCCACCAGCTGGGCCAGGACGCCGTAAAGACCGGCAACAACCATCAGCACGGCAATGCCCGCAAAAGCGCCAATCAGGTAAAGCCCAAGCCGTTGGCTGAAATTGCTCGCGTCCACGGCTTCTTGCATGGTTTGGAAGTTGTCCAGGGCAAAATCAGGAGCGGTCTGACGGAAAACATCGCGCATGGCCGGAGCTACCGCAATATTCCCGCGGGTCTTCACCACGAAGAAAACAACGGTCTTGATCAAAAGCTGGTAGTAGAGTGATGTGCTGGGAACCTGCTCGTACGGGACCATCAGCCGCGGTACTGACGGCTGCGACACGGCGTTATCAACCTGGTCTCCCATGACTCCAACGATGGTGTAGGGCTTGACTGCGCCTGTCTCTTTGCCGCCCAAATCAACCTGCTGGCCAATGGGGTCCTGTCCGGCAAAGTATTTTCGCGCCAGAGCTTCATTGATGACGATGGCGTAGGGAGCGCCCGGGCCGTCACTGCTGTTGATCATGCGCCCGCGAATCACAGGTGTACCCATCACGCGTTCATATCCGCCGCTTACGGAGGAAATCCGCGCTTCCGGATTGTGATTCGGATCGTCCGGCCGGCCGACCACCTTGAAGCTGGTATTCATGTAAATACCGGAGAGGGGCGCACAGCTGATCAACGCCGCTTCCTGCACGCCGGGCACATGGCGCATACGTTCCAGCGTAGGCTGATAATAGCGCGTTGCAATCGAGGTCGGCTCGTTCTCGCTCGCCTGCGATACCTCCATGTTGGAAAAGCCGGCGGCGTCCGCGGGCATTGCCGTAAACGAGGTCACGCGGGTCACGTCAAAGCCCAGGCGTGCATGCTCAAGATTCCAGAGCGTATGAAAGAGCAGCCCGGTAGCAATGAGCAGCACCGCGGAGATCGCAACTTCCAGAGACACCAGCCAGCCGCTGACGCGCGCGCCAAAGGTGCGGGAGCCAACGCCGCGCGAGGCGGCCTGCAAAGCCGGCTGAGGATCGGTGCGGGCGACGAAGAACGCCGGCAACAGGGAGGAAAGAATGGTGGTCACGGTTGCAATAACCGCCAGCACCAGCACCACCTGCCAGTGCACGGCGATATCCTCGCCGCGAGGGATGGTGTCTTGAGGGAGCTTGTGGACCGCAGCAACGGCAATCCAGGCCAATCCGAAACCAACCAGGCACCCAAGCGCGCTGAGTAAGCCGCCTTCGACAAACAACTGCCGTACCAGGCGGAACTGGCCTGCGCCCAGAGCGGCCCGGACCGCAAACTCCTGCTGCCGGCCGAGGCAGCGGGCGATCAGAAGATTCGCGACGTTGCCGCACGCGATCAGCAGCACCAAACCCAAAGCGATTACCAGCGCCAGAAATACCGGGCGGACCGGCCCAGTCAGCGTGTCATGGTAGCTGGCAATCCTGAATGCGATGTCCTTTCCCTTCTCCGGGTCAATCTGCTGGATGTGATGGGCGATTGCACCCAGCTCCGCATTAGCTTGCGCCATGGTCACGTCAGGTTTGAGCGCAGCCACGATGAAGAAGAAATGGCTGCCACGGTCGCGCTGCATCTCTGTGGTCGGCTGGATCGGCAGCCATAGCCCTTTGTGCAGATCGTCTCCCATTCTCTCCGGGAAACGAAACTTTGACGGCATCACGCCAACGACGGTGTGAGGCTTCCCATTCACGCGTACCGTCTTGCCCACGATTCCCTGGTCGGCGCTGAATGCCTGTCGCCAGAGCCCCTCTGAGAGTAAAACCACCTGCGGCCCGCCGGTCTGGCCCTCATCCTCAGTGAAAGTCCGGCCCAGCAATGGAGAAGCGCCCAGCAGCTTAAAGACGTTGGGGGTAACACCAGGAGTCACTACGCTGGTAGAGCCATCTTTGCCCTGGACCACGCCGACGTCTTCGGAATAGAGGGCAACGTTCTCCAGCTTCTGCGCCTGATTGCGAACGTCGAGATAGGTTACCCATGAGGTGGAGCCAAGCACTCCCAGATCCGCCGGTCCGATGGCGACCAGCCGATCGGGATGGGCATATGGCAAGGGCCGTAGCAAGACGCTTTCCACCACGGTGAACATGGCCGTATTGGCGCCGATACCGAGCGCCAAGGTAATGACTGCAAGCGCGGTGAAGCCGGGGGATTTACGCAGCTGGCGCAGGGCATAGCGGAGGTCCTGAAGGATGGTCTGCATGCAACCTCTCTGATACGGCTCTGACTAACCTTATTTTAACAATGGCCCGGCTCCGATCTCACCTGCTGCGGCCCCGGCGCCTGAACAATTTTTTGCATACAGGGTAATTTGTTCAAACGAAATCACTCGGAAAAAGCAACCCAGACAACCTGACAACCAGCAGCTACTATCTCAGCTTCAGAATTTCTGGTTCTCCGTCCATGAGTGGGAGACCAGGACGCTGGGGTGTTTCTATGAAGGCTCGTGTGTTCTCATCCCTCAAAATTCTGCTTTTTTCCGCTTCCTTCGCAATTTCATTTTTGCTCATCGGTTGTGGCGGGGTCGGCGGAAGTTCCGGAGATCCGTCCGCGAAGCCGGCAGCCGGAAGTTTGAATTCTTTGAATCACATTATTCTCTTCATGCAAGAGAACCGCTCTTTCGATCATTATTTCGGTGCATTGAACGCCTATCGGGCAAAGCAAAACCCGCCGCTGCCGCAGGATGTTGATACCTGGACCTCAGGAGCGGACAAGACGCCAGCTACCGTCTCAACGCCGAGCTATGACCCTGTGACCGGTCAGGCCGGCGCACCGATCTCGGCCTTCCACATGCAGAGCGTCTGCTCAGAGAACCTGACGCCTTCATGGAATGAGACCCATCGCATCTGGAACCTCTTTCATACGGGGTCCGGCACGTTCACTATGGATGGGTTTGCCTTCATCGAAGGCAAGTTTGCCCATGATGAGTTTGTGGCGGGACAGCCCAACTTTTCTGACTTTGCCGGCAAACGCGCCATGGGCTTTTACGACGACTCGGACCTTCCCTTTTATTACTTCATGGCTTCGAACTTCGCCACATCCGATCGCTGGTTTTCCCCGGCGCCCACGCGCACCCATCCCAACCGCTTTTTCTGGCTGGCGGCTACGTCCAAGGGATTCGTGACCGCTCCGCCTCAACAGATCGTCGCCAAGACCATCTTTGAGCTCATGGATGAAAACAATGTTTCCTGGAAGATCTACACGGTGGACGGGCATACATATTTTTCTTACTTCACCTATTTCAACAATCACCACGCCAACGTGGTTCCCATCAGCCAGTACTTTACTGACGTGCAAAACGGGACGCTGCCACAGGTTGCGTACATCGAGACGGGAATCGAAATTGACCAGGTCAGCAGCAGCGGCGTTGATGAACATCCGAAAAGCAATATCCAGATAGGCGCAGCTTTTGCAGCCAGACTGATTAATGCGCTCATGAACAGTCCATCCTGGAAGGATTCAGTGTTTATCGAAACCTTCGACGAGGGCGGTGGACTCTATGATCATGTTCCGCCCGTCGCGGTCCCCAGCCCGGATGGCATCCCTCCCATTATGCCGGCGACAAATCAACCCGGCGACTTCACCCTGACCGGGTTCCGGATTCCGCTGATTGTTATTTCGCCATTTTCCAAGAAGAATTTTGTATCGCACACGCCGATGGACTCTACCGCGGCGCTCAAGCTGATTGAAACGCGCTTCCACATGCCCAATCTCACGGCGCGTGATGCTTCGATGCCGGACATGACGGAGTTCTTTGACTTCTCCACCAGCTCCGGCCCCTGGGCAACGCCTCCGACTCCGCCTGCGCAACCCACGAATGGGGCCTGCACACAGGGGATTCCGACCGGCTAGCCGTTGTATGAACCTGGCAGTCATGGGCTCTTCCAGCGTCTTAAGCGCACTCTTCCGCAGGGTGCGCTTTGATTTGTCCGCGCGGATCTCCCTACCGGCATCTATATTTGAGAGCTGGAATTCTCCACAATGTTGGCAAAGAACAAACTGACTGTTGTCGCGTTGGTGAGCGCATTTGCGCTGTTCAGTGCGGCGCCCGCTTTGGGCAAGAGCAAGCAGCCCTCCCCGGGCCACACACGCGAATATTACATTGCCGCTGAACAGGTGGAGTGGGATTACGCTCCCAGCGGACTGGAGCTGATGCACGGAGCAGAACTTTCGTATCCGTGGGGACTGCATCGTCGTTGGATGAAGACCCGATTTACCGAGTACACGGACGGCACGTTTTCCCACCGCAAGCCGCAACCGGAATGGCTGGGCATTCTCGGCCCTATCATCCGCGCCGAGGTTGGCGACACGGTGATAGTGCATTTTCGCAACCTCACCAGGGGCTACCACAGCATCCACGTGCACGGACTGCGCTACGACAAGCAGAACGAAGGCGCCATCTATTCGAATAACCTGCCCGGGATTGCCGTGCCGCCGGGAGGTGATTTCACCTACCATTGGCTGGCCGATGCCGGAAGCGGTCCGCCACCGGGAGAGAGTTCGCGGCTCTGGCTGTATCACGGGCACGTCAACGAACCGGAAGAGACGAATGCCGGGTTGATCGGCCCGGTGATTGTGACCGCGCGCGGGCACGCCAAGGCGGACGGATCGCCGGCGGATGTCGATCGTGAGTTCGTTGTTCTCTTCACCGTCTTCGATCAGTTGAAGGGCGATGAGACCCGGCCTGCCAACAGCGAAGAGGGTCTCTACCATTCGATGAACGGCTACATCTTTTCCAACCTGCCGGGACTCGTCATGAATCAGGGCGAGCATGTTCGCTGGTACCTGGCCGCGATGGGAAATGAGCGCGACATTCATTCCGCGCATTGGCACGGAAAAACCGTCACCCTGCATGGGCGATCGCAAGACGTGATTCCGCTCTTGCCGGCCGAAACCGAGACCGTTGACATCCTGGCCGATAACCCAGGGACATGGATGTTCCAGTGCCACGTGGCTGACCACCTTGAAGCCGGCATGATGGCGACCTACAGGATTAACCCGGCACATCCACGGAGCTGTCCGGTGCAATTTGGTGAAACAAATTTCTGGGCCGCGGGCGCCGGCTCCCAGGGTGGCAGTGCGGGCTTTCAGATGGAGCTCAAAAACCTTACCGCCAAACCGATCAAGCAGATTGCGCTCGAGAACGATATTGTGGTCGGCTGGAATCGCTTGAACAAAGTCCAAGACGACTGGAAAATCTCGCTGCCTCTAAATCCCAAGCAAAGCATCCTCATGGAGATGCCTAAGTTGCCGCACCCGGAAAGCATCCTGGGTTGGGTGGTGTATCCGCATTCCTTGACCTTTGCCGATGGGAGCCAATGGTCTCCCCAGGAGCGTGGCGAGTGCATGCGAATCTACTGGCGAGATAAAAGTCACCAGGAGATGCAGATCCTGCCACCGGTCGAGATGCCGATGCAGTAACGCGAATGGAGAGGATTGTGACGTCGCGGGGGTGTCTCAGCTTGGCGAGAAATGTCTAGACCTTGTCATGTTGAGCGAAGTCCGAGCGATCCCGCATAGCGGGAGCGAGGGCGAGTCAAAACTGTGCCACCATCGACGTTGCGCGCGGTTTGACCGCAGCCACTCTAAGGTTCGATAATAAAGAGTTTGCTTACAGAGTTTATCGGAGCATAGAGCAGTTCATGGCAAGTGTTACCGCGCCAGTCGCTCGCGGAGTACCTCCAATTCGTGCCGGCCAGGGCCATTCGTTTCTGTGGCGTCGTCTGCATTCGCTGAGCGGGATCGTTCCTGTCGGCGTCTTTCTGATTGAGCACTTCATTTCGAACGCATTCGCCACCAACGGCTGGAAAGCCTATGCTGATCAGGTAAGGTTCCTGACCGGCCTGCCGTTTGTGCTGGCGCTGGAAATCGTCGGCATCTACATTCCGATTCTCTACCACTCGCTATACGGCTTCTATATATGGTTTGGCGGCAAGTCGAATGTGAGTGATTATCCCTGGGTTGGTAACTTCATGTACACCGCCCAGCGCTGGACCGGGGCCATCACCTTTGCTTATATCGTGTGGCATACCTACACCATGCGGTTCACGGGCATCCATCTGCTGACCAATTCGCAGGCGGCATTTCACAAGGTACAAGTTGAATTGCATCATCCGTGGGCGCTGGCTTTCTACGTGGTTGGGATTACAGCCGCATCGTGGCATTTCGGTTATGGTTTGTTCCTGTTTTGCGCAAAATGGGGCATCGCGGTCAGCGAAAAATCGCGGAGATGGGTGGCGAGAGCCGGCGTTGCAGTCGCACTGGTGTTCATTGCGGTCGGACTGCTGACCATCAGGGCCTTTTTTCGTCCTGGTCCGGCTTACAATCCTCCACCGTGCACGTGGGAGCAGCCGTCCGAGACTCCGTGCGGCAAATAGTGATTATGGCAACAGCACCCAAAATCATCGTCGTAGGCGGCGGGCTCGCCGGGCTGGCAGCGACCATCAAGATCGCCGAAGCCGGCGGTCATGTGGATTTGTTTTCCATCGTGCCGGTAAAGCGGTCGCATTCGGTCTGCGCCCAGGGCGGCATCAACGCTGCCAAGAACCTGAAGGGCGAGGGCGACACCACGTGGCAGCACTTTGATGACACCATCTACGGCGGCGACTTTCTCGCCAATCAGCCGCCGGTAAAGGCCATGTGCGAGGCCGCGCCAGGGATTATCGATCTGCTGGACCGCATGGGCGTGACTTTCAATCGCACGCCGGAAGGGCTGCTCGATTTTCGCCGTTTCGGCGGCACTTTGTACCATCGCACGGCGTTTGCCGGCGCGACCACCGGCCAGCAGTTGCTGTACGCGCTCGATGAGCAGGTTCGCCGTTACGAATCGGAAGGTAAAGTAACCAAGTACGAGTCCTGGGAATTCCTGAGCGCGGTGTTGGACGGACAACGCGTATGCCGCGGCATCTGCGCTATCGACCTCCACTCCATGGACGTCCGCACCTTCCCGGCCGAAGCCGTCATCATGGCCACCGGCGGCATTGGCGCGATCTTTGGCAAGTCCACCAACTCCGTGGTTTGCACCGGCTCGGCCCAGTCGGCACTTTACCAGCAGGGATGTTTCTACGCCAATGGTGAATTCATCCAAGTCCATCCAACGTCGATTCCCGGCGAAGACAAGTTGCGCCTGATGTCGGAGTCGGCGCGCGGAGAAGGCGGACGCGTCTGGGTGCCGAAGACCAAAGGCGACAAGCGCGACTGGAAGAGCATTCCCGAGTCGGAGCGCTGGTACTTTCTGGAAGAGTGGTATCCCAAATACGGCAACCTGGTTCCGCGTGACGTCGCCACGCGCGCGATTCATAAAGTTGTTTACGAATACGATCGCGGCATTGACGGCCAGCCGATGGTCTATCTCGATCTGACCCACATCGATCGTGAAACGCTGAACCGCAAGCTGGAAGGGATTCTGGAGATCTACGAAAAGTTTGTGGGCGACGATCCGCGCGATGTGCCCATGAAGATCTTCCCCGGCATGCACTACACCATGGGCGGCCTGTGGGTGGACTACAACCAGGCCACCAGCATCAAGGGCATCTTTGCCGCGGGCGAGTGCGAATTTGGTTACCACGGCGCCAATCGTCTGGGCGCGAACTCCCTGGTGTCGTGCATCCACGGCGGCTTTGTCGCCGGACCACAAGCAGTGCTCTATGCGAAAAACAACAAATCAACCGATAGCGTGAGCAGCCAGGCTTTCGATGCCGAGAAGAAGCGCCAGCAGGAATTCAATGCGCGCCTGATGAACTCCAGCGGAACCGAAAACCCGTTCCGCATCTGGCGCGAACTGGGCGAGTTGATGACGCGCAATTGCACAGTGATTCGCTACAACAAGAACCTGCAACAGACGGATGCGAAACTGGTTGAATTGCTCGAGCGCTTCGGCCACATCAATCTCAGCGACAAAAGCGAATGGGCCAATACATCCTTCGTCTTCACGCGACAGCTGTACAACATGCTGCAGCTTTCGCGCGTGATTGCCCAGGGCGCGGCCCTGCGTAACGAATCGCGCGGCGCGCACTACAAGCCTGACTATCCTGATCGCGATGACAAGAATTTTCTGAAGACGACGAAGGCTTACTTCGCGCCCGATGCTGATGAACCCAGATTTGAATTTGAACCGGTGGATATTTCGCTGTTGCCGCCAAGGCCGAGACGATATGACATGGCAAAGTAGCCAGGAGTAAGAATGGCAGATTCGGTTTCGCGGGCAATGCTTCGGACTGCTCTATGGTTATTGGCGGCAGTTGCTTCATGGATCGGGCTGTTTTGGTGGAACAAGCATGGTTATAGCTTTTTAGGTTCTTTATTGTGGGCAGTAGCAGGTGGTTGGTCTGTCGGCAAAACGGGTTTGGCGGTTAGCCGAATGCGCAAGTCCAAATCGAAAATTCGTGAAAGCACATAGAAAATGGACCCAACTCGCCCATCATCGCCGAGGTTTTACCGGAACGCCGCCACGATATTCTTTGTCGTCGGCGTAATCCTGCTTTGGGCCGCCATCCGGCAGCATGACTGGTTGTACTGGGCATTCGCAGGAATCACGCTGCTTAACGCGCTCATGTCCATCATCAAATTTCGCCAGGTACGGGAGACAAAAAGTTAAATGGCCAAGACCGTCCTATTGAAAATCAAGCGCCAGGAGAATCCCCAGGCCAAGCCGCGGTGGGAGGAATTTGAGCTCACCTGGAAGCGGGGGATGAACGTGATCTCCGCGATGATGGAGATCGCCGCCAACCCTGTGACGCGCGACGGCAAAGGCACCACTCCTATTGCTTACGATTCCAATTGCCTGGAAGAGGTCTGCGGCTCGTGCGCCATGCTCATCAACGGCCGGGCGCGGATGGCGTGCTCCGCGCTGGTGGATAAGCTTGATCAGCCGATCACGGTTGAGCCATTGAGCAAATTTCCGGTCGTACGTGATCTGGCCGTCGACCGCAGTGTGCTCTTTGAAAATCTGAAGCGCGTGAAGGCCTGGGTACCGGTGGACGGGACTTACGATCTAGGCGCTGGACCGCGGGTCTATCCCACGGAACAGGAAGAGGCCTATCCGATTTCGCGTTGCATCTCCTGCTGCTGCTGCATGGAAGCTTGCCCGCAGTTCAACGAGAGTACCGGCTTCGTTGGCGCCGCGACCATCGCCCAGGTACGGCTCTTCAATCAACACCCGACAGGCAAAGCGCTCAAGCATGAGCGCCTGCAGGCATTGATGGGCGATGGCGGTATTCAGGAGTGCGGCTTCGCGCAGAATTGCGTGGAGGTCTGCCCCAAGGAGATCCCGCTGACCAAAGCCATTGCCGATACTGGTCGCGAGGTAATGAAGCAGGCGGTCAAGGATTTCTTCCGCGGTTAGTTCGTTTTCTGCCCTTGTGTTTCCATCGCCTTTTTCAAGTCCTGCCCAACACCCTGAGAGCGTTCTTCCATGATCTGAACGAACTCTCTATTCACCAGCGCGTAGAAGCCCTTGAGCGGCGGCGCGCCTACTTCTTTGGCGTATTGCAGCAATTCCGGTCGCGTCACACCGTGATATGTGACGCTCATAGAAAGCTCGACGTTATTCTGCATCTGCGCTTTCAGGTCCTTGCGATGGGCCTGAAGCTGACTAACCACGTCGGGCGGCGCTCCGGCTCCGGTCATCATGCCTCGCGTGACTGCCATAGCCATATCGGTTACAAAATCGCTGGTGCCTGAGCTGGCATCAAGTGCATCCAGCGCCTCCATACGGTCATCAGTGGGCGGAGCCGTACTTGCGATGTTGATGTATCTCTTCAACTTCGCCTGTCCTTCAGGCGTATTGCTTGCGGCCTCCAGGGCCAGCATTCTCGCCACAAACGGCGTCTGCAGCTTGGCGACAGTTTGCGTCATCTGTTCAACATTGCAGTGGGAGGAGACACGGTTCTGGATATCCTGAAGCAGAGCTTTTGGCTCAAACTGCTTCATCACAATTGGCTTTAAGATAGCGATGAACTCTTCGGTCGATTCTCTTCCCCGGAATTGCTGCATAAATTCGTCTGAGGACAGCAGCGCGGTAAAGTTACCAACGGACTGGTTGAACCCACTCAAGTCCAAAGCCTGGCGGGTCAGCGCTGCGCAGTCACCGGTTTGCGCCGGCAAGTAGGCACAGGCAAGCAAGAGAAAGAGCGCGATCGAGCATCGTTTCATCATCGTACCTTTGGTCATGCAAAGTGGAACTAGTCTATGTCCGGTCCGCAGTTTCAACAACATAACCTTGGTTATTGGCCTTGGCGTCATCCGTCACCAAAACCATCCTGGATGTGTAACAAAGAACCAGCGGGTAAGATGAAAAAAGAGCGGCGCGGAAAAGCAGATGGAATCCATACGGTCCAGGATTCCACCGTGACCCTCAATGGTGTTTCCGAAATCTTTCACTCCGCGATCGCGCTTGATGGCCGACATGGTCAGCCCGCCGGCGAATCCCATCAACGTAATCGCCAGAGACATGGCCAGCGCCACCAGTGGCGGGAATGGCGTCATCCAGTACAGCGCTGTACCCAGAGCGACAGCGGAAGTCACACCGCCAAGAAAGCCCTCCCAGGTCTTATTGGGTGAAATTGCGGGCGCGATCTTTCGCTTGCCCAGCAGCTTGCCCCAGATGTACTGAAAAACGTCACTGAGCTGGACCACGATCACCAAAAACAGCAGAAGTTTCGCGTCCTGCTTGAAATATCCGGGAATGCTGAGCGTCAGCAGCGCCGGGGCATAGCTGATACAGTACACGCAGATCATCAGGCCCCATTGAATCCGCGCGGCACGATCCAGAAAACCTGTGGTCTCTCCGGCCAGCACCAGGCGGATGGGTACAAAGAGAAACGCATACACCGGGATCAGAATGACGGCGAGACCATACCAGCCTTCATACCAGAACCAGTATTGCAGCGGCGTAAAGACGAAGAACGACCAGAAGAGTGTGCGGTGGTCGGCGCGCGCGGTGCTGATGAGGCTTACGTATTCGCGCAACGCCAGCAGGGAGACAAAGGCAAACAGCAGCATGGAACCGGCCGGGCCAATCAAAAACGAGATGGAAAAAATCCCGATCATGATCCACCAGGCGCGGATGCGCGCGTTGAGATTGTCGATGGTGGCGCGGCCGTCGTCAGATTTTACGCGGCGGGAGAGAATGAAGCCGATCACGCTGGCCAGGACCAGCCCGCCAATCACCACGTTCAGGACCAGAAACATCTGATGATCGAGCTTTAAGTTCATACGTCCCTCAGCGCGCAGACGGCATCATGCGCCTTGGCAAGAAATGAATCTTTGGTTTCATTGGCATCGGGGCACAACGGTGCGCCAAAAGTCACGCGACTGATCACCGGCACTGGCAGAAATTCGCCTTTGGGAAGAATTCTGTTCAAATTCGAGAGGTACACGGGAACAAACTGCACGTCAGGACGCTTGGACCACAGATAGTAGATTCCGCTCTTGAAAGGCCCGACCTGCAAGCCATTGCCGCGCGTGCCCTCGGGGAAGACGATCAGCGAGTTCTTCTCGCCCAGGGCTTCCAGCAACATATCCAGGGTATGGCGTGCTGCGGTTAACCGATCGCCATCCGCCATTTTGTCGCCGCGTTCCACCAGCACCGCGTGAAATGCGTTTACAGCAATGCGCTTGCGCACGCCGGAGTTCCAGTAATCCCTGGCGGCGACAGGCCGGGTTTTTTCCCGCAGCAGCCGCGGCAAGACTGACCAGAGGACCACGAAATCAAGATGGCTGGTGTGGTTGGCGAAGTAAACCCGTTGCCGCGAAGAAGGCCGGCAATTGACCCAGCGCACTGATGGTCCTGCCAGCGTGCGGGCGCAAGCGGCAATGATGTCGGCGGAGATGGGGCTCAACGGGTTTCGAGCTCCCGGGCAATGCGCGTTGTCCGTCGCCAGATGGTGATGAGGCAGCCAAAGTTGATGACCATCAGCGCCACCCAAATCACTATGCCGGCACGCAAAAATCTGGTCTCAAAGATCGAGAGCAGGCATGCGAGCGTGAGCGTAAACATACGGTGCTGCTTCGCCATGGGACCGATGAAGCTCTGCTTCAAGCCGGAAGCGCCGCCCAGCATGCGCACATAGGCAGTAAAAATGGCCAGCGCCGCGGCGATGAAACCGAATTCGATGCCGAATGCGTGCTCTCGAACGGCATAGCCCGCTCCGACGAAGATCAACGCGTCAGCAATGCGGTCAGGCAGGTCATTGAAAATTTCGCCTGACTTGGTTTGGCGACCGCCCTCAATCGCCACCATGCCATCCAGCATGTTGCACAGGAGCCGGCCTTGAATGCCGGCCATGGCAAGCAGCAACATCACAGCGCGTTCTCCGCCTGCGAAATTCGGAGAGAAGTAGAGCGCAGCTGCTCCGCCAAGCGCAAAGAATACGCTGGCAATCGATATGGCGTTGGGCGAGATCCGCCACTTCACCAGCCACTGGGCCAGCGCGTTCGCCCAGGCTGCCTGGCGAGTCTTCAGGGGCCTTCTGGCAGTTCCTGTTTCCATAAAATGAGCGTCGGGAATACCTCTTGTTATAACATTCGAGTGCAATGGACAAGCGATTTCTGCTCTTCGCCGGCACCAACGGCACGGAAGGGAAAGCACGATGAGCCAGGGCGGTTCATGGCTATGGAAATCGATCGCGATCAGCGTGGCCGTCGCGCTGGTGACTTGCCTGGGCTTTTACCTGTTTTTCAGAATCCATCAGGAACTGGAGATCCCGCCGGCCCGCGCCTGGCAACTGGGTGTGGGAGCTTTTCTTATTACCGCCGTCGTTACCATTATCTATTTCCGCATGCGGGCAGATCGCTAAATGGAGCCAGTCATCGGCAATCCCGGGACACCGGGGTTTATCCAGCGGCCATGGATTTTGTGGGCCGGACTGTTGTGGGGCTTTGCTGAGGCCACCCTGTTTTTTATTGTTCCCGACGTCCTGCTCACGCTCGTGGCGCTGTATTCGTTCCGGCGATCGGCAAAGCTAGTGGCGTTCATACTTCTGGGCGCGCTGACCGGCGGGACATTGATGTTCTGCCTGGCAAGAACCAATCCCGAGCGCACACAGAGACTGGTTTCGCATGTGCCATTCGTTTCCGCGGCGATGTTCACCAAGACACAGGCGGGTTTCGAACGTGACGGTATTTGGGCCATGGCCAGGGCCCCGGGGAATGGCATTCCGTACAAAGTCTATTGCGTACAGGCGAGCCACTACGCGGGGTGGCCGGCGTTCATCGCCATGAGCGCGCTGGCCCGGCTGGAGCGCTTTGCTCCGTTCTGGCTGTTTTCCAGCTTGCTGGGCTTTGCCTTTCGCAGGACGATTCAGCGGCGTCCATGGCTCCCTATCGTTGCCCACGTCTGCCTGTGGACTCTGGGCTATGCCTGGTACTGGAGCGTCATCTAGCGGTCTTTTTGCCACCGTTCTCAAAACGAGACGGGCGGCTGAAAACGGCGGAAATTAGAGTTTCACAGGCTCACCCAGCGAGGCGGTATGGACGAAGGTAACTGACAAAAAATGTCAGGAATGGCTAACCTGTTGATTACCAAAGTCGGGGTTTTGCGCTGTCCTGAGGTTCGGCAAAAAATATGAAAATTCAGGTAAAACTCTGGGCCTAAATACGGCAGCTCTGGTTTAAAATTTGCCATCTAATGCCGATGTTGTTCAATATCGGCATTTTGTATTTGGATAAGAACCCGATGGGCGCTAAGAGAGCATTAATCACTTCGTCGATATTCGTGCTGGCCCTTGTGGCCGCGTTGCCGGTATTTGCCGCAAGCCGGTATGCCCGCCATCACCGCGTACGCCGCGTAGCCTGGAACCCGGTTCTGAAAGGTTCCACAGAATCGATGCTGCGCCAGAACGAAGAGATCGACCGCCTGCAGCTGCCGCGCATAGCGGACAACGATCAGTTGCTGGAGCTGGAACGGACCCAGGAGCTGGTGCCGATCCAGGAAACCCGCGCTCTTCGCGTGAGCCCCGGCATTCAGGCTGACAAGCGTTACTGCCGTCCCTGGTGCAATATGTTCCTGCAGGACATGAGCGTGGCCTATTTCAACGAGTTTCATGTTCCCCTGCAAGTGAACTCCGCTGTCCGCACCATGGAGCAACAGCAGAAGCTACGCACGCACAATCGCAATGCTGCTCCGGAGATGGGCGAGCACGCTTCTTCCCATCTGGCCGGCATCACAGTTGATCTGGCGAAGCGCGGGCTGACTCGCACGCAGCACCAGTGGATTGAAAGCTATCTGAAGAACCTGCGCGATCAGGGGCTGATTGAGGCCGCGGAAGAACGCCGCCAGGCCTGCTTCCACGTGATGGTCTCAGATCGCTATACGGAATGGCGCGAGGCGAATGCTCTGGCTGATAAAATCGCCAGAGAATGAATCCCCAAAAACTCTTTGTCTCCGTTCTACTGCTTTCAACCGCAGTGTTCTGCCAGCAACATTCTCACAAGAAAGCTCAGGGCGGAGCCTCGTCCCAGCCGAAAACCGACACCGCAGCGGCTATCCATCAGTCGGCGTTGATCATTGATACCCACGCGGATACGCCGCAACGCTTCCTCGACGAGAATTTTGACCTGGGCCAGAACACGCCTGTTTCTGACGGCCACATCGACCTGGGCAAAATCAAGCAAGGCAACCTGGGCGCGGAGTTCTTCTCCATATGGGTTGAGCCGGAATTCAAAGGCCACTATGCCAAACGGGCCATGGATCTGATTGACAGCGTTTATCAGCAGGCGGCGCGACATCCGGACAAGATGACCATGGCGTTCACGGCGGATGATATCGTCCGCGCGCATGAGCAACACAAATTCGCTGCGCTGATGGGGATTGAAGGCGGGCATGCGATTGAGAACGATGTGCGTATGCTGCGCGATTTCTACCGGCTGGGCGTCCGCTATATGACGCTTACCTGGTCCAACACCAATGAGTGGGCTGATTCTTCCGGCGACATCCAGAACCCCAACATCGCTCACCACAACGGCATGACCGACTTTGGCAAAGATGTTGTACGCGAAATGAACCGGTTGGGAATGATCGTGGACATTTCCCATGTTTCCGACGCCACCTTTTACACTGCCCTGCAGGTGAGCCAGGCGCCGGTGATTGCTTCACACTCGTCTTCACGCGAATTGACCAACCATCCGCGCAATATGACCGACGACATGCTGCGTGCGGTGAATCGCAATGGCGGCGTCGTGATGGTGAATTTTTATTCGGCATTTATTGATTCCGATTACCTTAAAGCGTCTTCCGATCCGGAAAAAGTGAAGCAGCGCGACGCTGAAGTTGAGGCGTACAAGAAGGCTCATCCTCATCCTGACGGCAGCCCGATAACTTACAACGAGACCGCAGCCATCGAGAAGAAATGGGCGGCGCAGTTTCCGCGCCCGCCGCTGAAGTCCCTGATCGACCACATCGACCATGTAGCCAAAGTGGCCGGCATCGACCACGTTGGGCTTGGCTCGGATTTTGACGGCGTGACTTCCCTCCCGCAGGGAATCGATTCGGTAGCCGACCTGCCCAAGATCACCCAGGCATTGCTGGAGCGCGGCTACACGCGGGAGCAGATCGACAAAATCCTGGGCGGCAACTTTCTTCGCGTCATGCGCGAGGTGGAGGCCACCGCCAAGCGGCTCCAGGCGGAACACAGGGCTGCGGATGCACTCAGCCTGGAAGATGTTGAGCTGATGATCGCCAACCGGGTCAGCGTGCCTCAACTGGTGAATCGTATCAGCGAGCGCGGCGTGGACTTTGATTTGACGCCAGACCGGCGCGCGCGCCTTAAGTCCGAGAAGACCGATGACGCTGTGCTGGACGTGATTGCGAAGGCCAGACGGCCGTAGAGGCCGCGGCGAATTCTTACTCCATCGGATGCCAATGGTGCGAAGGCGTGGTCGTATCTGCATCTTCACGCTAAAAACCAAGCCGGTTACAACCTCATTGGTCATAACCGGCTTCGTTGGCTACTGCTGTCCCGCGTCCGCGTCTACTGCCTGGCTCCAGCCTTTCTTATATAAATATTGCCGTTAAAGTTCTTGAACTGAATGTCCTGGCCGCCGCCATTGATGGTGCCTTTTACATTCTTATCGACCTTGACGCGGTATTTGCCGCCCTTGCCGCGATTGTCTTCCACGGTTTGTTCGGGCGCATTGGGCTGCAGCTTAATGTCGAAATCGCTGTAAACCTCGCCGTTGTCGGTGCGCATGCTCACGTTGGCTTTCAGATCGGGCGGAAAGGTCACATCGATATCACCGTTCAGGGAGCTGAAGGCCATCGATTTCCCCGGATCGATGCGGTTGAAAGTCACGACCACGTGGCCATTCAGCGCATGCGCCACCGCGCTTCCAGCGATGTTCTTGAGATCGACTTCGCCGTTCACGTCGTTTACATCGAGTTCGCCATCGACGCCGCTGACGAAAATATTGCCGTCATTCACCGTGTGCAGGGATAGCGAGGTATGCACCGGCACGGTAATGACCAGGTCCACCGTGCGATTGATTGCATCCGTGCTGACGCGTACCTGGTTGTTTTCCGCTTCAATGTTCAAGCCTGTAGAAGTCATGGGGACACGCTTCATTCCCTGTGACCTATCTGACCTGCCTTCACGGTCCGAATCTTCGCCGTTCCGCGACTTGGCCTCAACGGTGACCTCTTTCACGTCAGCGCCTTTCACCGTGATGCTGCCGTTGAGCAGATGAGCGCGGAGGTTTACCGGCCGCGTGGGGTCAGTCAAGGGCACGGTCACCCGATTCGGGCCCTGGCCGAGCAGCGGTTGTGCTGCCAGCACAGCGGTTGCAGTTGCTAAAAGAATGTATCGATAAATCCTGAAGTTATGGTTCATGGGTTTACTCATGGCGCTCAAGAACGCGTATGTCTCCATTTAGATTTTCAGCTTTGATTTCGGGGCCGCCGTTGCCAATGCGTCCGCCGGTGTAACGATCGGAACGAAATACAAACTTGCTGCCGCGCTGCTCCGCCTTTGCCGCTGTGGCCGGTAGCGTGGTCATGTCGAAGTCGCTATAGACGTTGCCGTTCATGGTCTTGAAGCGAAAGTCGGCAGACAGGCCGCGGGTAAAGTACAGCTCAACGTTTCCATTAATCGTGGAAAAGTCAGAGTTCTCGTGCGGATTCTCCCGGAAGGTAACCTTTACGCCGCCATTGACGGTCTTCGCCACGCCGGAACCAGCCATGTTCTGCATGTCAATTCCGCCATTCACGTTGTGGACGGTGAAATTGCCGGTGACGTCGCGCACTGTGACATGCCCCGAGTTGACTGTCTTAAGCTTTACTTCAATGTTGCGTGGCACCTGGAGTTCGAAGTCCATCTTGACTTTGTACCCGTCGTCGCCGCGCCAGCCGCAGTTATTGTGGCCGTCGCCGCAATTGCAGCGAAAGGGACCGTTCACGTAAAGCTTTAACAAGTCGGGCTGGTCGGTGATGTCGAGCGTGACCTCTTTTTTCGCGGCATCCATCCGGTCTTTTGATTCCGCATAAATGGTCTTATTGACCACAAGCTGCACCTGGTCACCCTGGCTGCCGGTTACCTCAATGGAGCCAAAAATGTTGTCCACATCGAGGATCTTGCTGGCTCCGGTCAGGTTGAATGACTTGCGAATGGTCTCCTTCTCCTGCAAGCGCATGCCGGAATCATCGTCGTCGCCGGCAGCGCGCACCGGGCTGATTTGCGGCAGGAAGAGCATTCCCACAGCACAAGCCAGTATGGTTAAGAGAAATTTCTGTTTCATCATGGCTAATCTCCGATCATCCTTTCCTGCCGAGCCTGTCTGCCGATTTCGGCAGGACGGCGATTAATTCAGCTGATCAATGCCCCAATCCACGTGCTTGCGAACGTTAGGATCGATCTTGGGGTCCTGCTGAAACCTCTTCAACTGCGGCACTGCATTCCGATCGTGCACGTCGACCAGCAAGTCGATCAGTCCGATCTGCACCAGGGGTGATTGCTTTTCCTGCAACGCGCTTACCAGCTCGCGCCGGACTTCCGGCTGGCCGGCGTAGCGGCTGAGCGCATCGAGCGACGCCAGCCGCACATCTACGCTGTTGTCAAAGCGCAAAGTGTGGAACAGCGCGTCCAGAACTTTAGGATCCGGTTGCTGCAATCGTGTGCTCCAGCTCACCCCTTCCAGCCGCTGGCTGGCCGACTGCTGCTGCAGCATGGAGAGCGCAACCATCTGGCGCATGCTTGCGACCTCCGTGCGTAGCGCGTCGATTCGCGGATCTTCGGCAGTTTGTACCGGGCGCTGCATCTGCCGGCCAATCAGAAATCCGCACAGCAGAAACACACAAGCCCACACCACACCCGCGATCGGCATCTGCCTCCAGTTGCCCAATCCCCAAAGCATGGGCATGGAAGACTTGTTCTTCTCCGCTGTCAGGCTGGATTTTTCCCAGCGGCCTTCCTGGTAACTCTCAAGCATTGCTTTAAATCTTGATTGCAGCGCCGGACTGGGCTGCTCTTCCGGCAAAAGCGCCAGGTTTTTCCAGAGAGCTGCCTCTTCACCGCATACAGGGCAGCCGCTCAGATGCTTCTCCACTTCACCTGCCAGGTCAGGATTGAGCCTGCCTTGCAGATAGTCAGGCAACAATTCGCCAATCGCTTCACAGTTCATTGCACACTCCCGGGGGTGGGCCAGGCCCCTTCCGAACCTTTTCTGCCCTGCGGTTTGCCGCTCTCCAACTGGTGAAAGACCTGCCGAAGTTCCTGCAGAGCGCGATGCACTCTGGTTTTTACGGTATTCACTTCGCAGCCCAACAGCTGGGCAATTTCTTCGTACTTGAGGTCCTGAAAGCGGCTCAGGACCAGCACTTCCCTCTTCTCTTCCGAAATCCGCATCAGCGCGGCGTGCAGCAATACCGCTTCCTGGCTTTGCTGCGCCGTATCGACAGGCGCCATCGCCGGCGACATCTCGGGTTCCCAGCTGACCTCCGAACGGTGCTTGCGCAAATAGTCGAGCCGGGCGTTGCGGGCAATCTGATACATCCAGGCCCGAAACGACGTGTCCATGCGATAGCTGTGGCGGTACTTGAGAATGCGAAAGAAGACTTCCTGCACCAGGTCTTCACTCACTCCGCGATCGCCGGTCAGTTTGCGATAGAAATTGAACAGGGGCACGTGATAGCGCTCAAACAGCACGCCCAGCATCTCGCCGACGCCGCTTCTTACCTGCGCCATCAGCTCTTCATCGGACATCGAATTGGTTATTGGTCCTGGCAGGCGGCTGTTTGTCCTTTCATGGGTGATTACCTCAGTCCGCAAAAAAGGTTCCCTCGAGAAGCCAGCTTTGCAGCGGGATTCCCCTTGTCCGGGAAGGCTTTACATCTTTCAGGTCTCCATTTCTAATAATCCGTTACATCCTTCTAAAGGAGAAAAGAATGGTGACTGGCTTTCAAGTTGCGGAACGCGACAAGGCCGCGCGCTTCGGAGCTCTTGTCTTCGCCTTGATTTTACTGGGTTTGAACCTGGCCGCCGGCCAGAGCACGGGTAAAAGTTCAGCTTCGACGCAAAAGAAAGGCTCCACGGCGACCACGCCGGCCAAAGCTCCTACGGCCGTGATCCACACCACCGTAGGTGATATGAAATGCGAGTTGTTTCCTGATAAAGCTCCCAAAGCGGTTGCGAATTTCATCGGTCTGGCCAAGGGGACAAAGGATTGGAAGAACCCGGAGACCGGGAAGGCCGTGCATGGCAAGCCGCTTTATGACGGCGTGATTTTTCATCGCGTGATCCCGGAGTTCATGATTCAAACCGGAGATCCTACCGGAACCGGCAGCGGAGACGTGGGTATTCAATTTTCCGACGAATTGCACCCCGATCTGCTGTTCGATCAGCCTGGCCGCCTGGCCATGGCCAACGCTGGTCCCAATACCAACAGCTCACAGTTCTTCATCACTGAGGTCCCACAGCCTTTCCTCAATCCCTGCTTTGAGCCCAATGGCTGCTTTGGCGGACGTCGCGCGCCCAATACCGGCTACACCATTTTTGGGCAGTGCGATGCCGACACCGTCGAACTGGTGAAGAGGATCGCCCGTATGCCCTGCCAGGGCGGCCCAAATTGCAGCGGACAGAACAGCCATCCGTTGAATCCCGTGAAGGTCACGCATATTGACATTCTGGGAGCGGGCAAGAGCGCGCCAGCCAAGCCGGCGGCCAAGAAATCGTCCGCGCCCGTCAAGCCGAGTGCGCCGAGCTCTTCCACTCCAAAATAGCTTCGTCTCACAAGAAAAGAAATTGAAAGGAACATCATGACTCGCCAGCCAGGGACTTACGCGGTGCTCGATACAACAGAAGGCAAGATTGTCTGCCGGCTGTTTGAAAAGGAAGCGCCCATCACCACCAAGAACTTCACTGATCTCGCTGAGGGCAAACGCGCGTGGAAGGACAATGTGAGCGGCAAGAGCGGCTCCGGACCGCTCTATAGCGGAACCATCTTCCACCGTGTGATCCCGGAGTTTATGATCCAGGGCGGCGACCCCAGCGGCACCGGCATGGGCGGCCCGGGATACAAGTTCCAGGACGAAACCAAAGGTTCGCCGTACAAGTTCGATAAACCTGGCAAACTGGCGATGGCGAACGCCGGCCCTGGAACCAACGGCAGCCAGTTTTTTATCACTGTGGCGGCCACGCCGTGGCTTACGGGCAATCACACGATCTTCGGCGAGGTCGTGGAAGGACAAGACATCGCGGATAAGATTTCGAAAGTCAAGCGCGGGGCACAGGATCGTCCGGTAACAGAGGTTGTGATCAATAGCATTGCGATTGAACGTGCTGCCTAGCGCATGGATCCGGTTAAAGTCATCATCTTTGTGGCGGCTTTCCTGCTGCTGCTTTTATTGGGAAAGAAGCTCTCCGGTTCGGGCGATGGGCACGACTTTTCCGTGCCCGTTGCAGGTTCCATGCCGGGGGTCGAAAGTCCAGTCACGCCAATTCAAGCTGACCAGGATGCAGATGCGGATTCGGCTCGGTCGCGTGTAGTCGGCGCAGATCTGCCGTTCCCCATCAAGTTACCCGAAATCGAGCGCAACCCGGACGGCCGCTACAACCGCCCTGAGTTCGAGAACTATTATTTCGAAAATACTGACCTCAAGCTTGGACCAGCCGATCCGGCACGTTTTTACGACGACTTTTATGTGATGGCGCGCGAGCTTGAGAACGGCTACCCCGTGCTGTACAAATATCTGGTGGCGACACCCGCCGGCTTGCAAAGCGCGATGGCGACGGACCACCTCCCCGCGCTTTACATCGACGGACAGACTGTGATTGTGCCTCGCTGGGATCTGCCGCTCATTCTTGAAACCGTGATAAAGCAGATCATGAAGCACTATGCGGAGCCGGATGACCAAGAAACCAACGCGCTCCCGAACGAGGACGTTTGAAGCGAAAGAAAAACCGGCGCTCGAGGAAAGCGCCGGCCCGGTCAAACCCAACTATACGCCGATTACCTTTACCAGCTCAGCCACGGCGTCAGCACTCTTGCGCAGAGCCGCCTGTTCTTCCTCGGTCAGCTTGATTTCAATAATCTGTTCCAGGCCGTTCGCGCCCAGCTTGCAGGGGACGCCGACAAACAGCCCGCTGATGCCGTATTCGCCCTGTAGATAAACGGCGCAGGGCAGGATCTTTTTCTTGTCCTTGAGAATGGCTTCAACCATTTCAGTTGCCGCCGAAGAGGGCGCATAGTATGCGCTGCCGGTCTTCAGGTATTTCACGATCTCCGCACCGCCATCGCGGGTGCGCTGGACGATGGCATCGAGCCGGTCTTTGGGGATCAGTTCGGTGATCGGAATGCCGGCTACGGTGGAGTAGCGCGCGAGCGGCACCATGGTGTCACCATGTCCGCCGAGCACGAAGGCGGTTACGTTTTCCACGCTCACGTTCAATTCCTGGGCGATGAAGGTGCGGAAGCGCGCTGAGTCCAAAACTCCAGCCATGCCGATCACGCGGTTGCGGGAGAACTTGCTCAGCTTGAAAGCCGCCTGCGACATGGCATCGAGCGGATTGGAGACGACAATCAGGATGCAGTTGGGCGAGTTGGCCACAACTTTTGCGATCACATCCTGCATGATCTTGAAATTGGTGTTGAGCAGATCGTCGCGGCTCATACCCGGCTTGCGCGCAATTCCGGCGGTGATCACAACGATGTCAGAGTTGGCAGTGTCCGCGTAGTCATTGGTGCCGATCACGTAGGAGTCGCGCTTCTCGACCGGCATCGCCTCGAGCAGGTCCAGACCTTTGCCCTGCGGAATACCTTCCAGGACGTCAATCAAGACCACGTTGGCCAGTTCTTTTGAAGCGATCCAGTGAGCCGCGGTGGCGCCCACGTTTCCCGCTCCTACGATGGTTACTTTTTTACGCATTGAAAAATTCCTTCCTGTATTCAGGGGCTAAAGCCCAAATTCATTGAATCTTGCCCAGACGTGACGTTGCTTAGACCGCGGTTTTCTTGCGCCGGTCCACCATGTTCTCCAGCATATGCGTGGCGAACTCGCTGGTTCGCACCTTGGTTGAACCGGGCATGAGCCGCTCAAAATCGTAGGTCACAAATCTTTTCTGGATGGTGGCTTCGAGCGAGGTCTCAATCATCCGCGCCGCTTCCGGCCATCCGAGGTAATCGAGCATCATTACCCCGGAAAGAATCACCGAGCCGGGATTGATCACGTCTTTATCCGCGTATTTGGGCGCGGTGCCGTGTGTGGCTTCAAATACGGCGTGCTGATCGCCCACGTTTGCGCCGGGAGCAATGCCGAGCCCGCCGACCTGGGCCGCGCAGGCGTCGGAGATATAGTCGCCGTTCAGGTTCGGTGTGGCCAGGATGTCGTACTCGGCCGGGCGAATGATCACCTGCTGAAAGATGGAATCGGCAATGCGATCATTGATCATGATCTTTTTCTTCCATTCGCCGCTGCCGTGCGACTTGCCGATGGAATCAAGCACTTCTTTAACTTCGGCATAAAGCTCCTGTTTGAAGCTTTCCGGCGCAAAGTCCAGGCCAGGCTCGATCATGGCCGCGTTGTGCTCGATGCTCAAGTTCGGATTCTTATCCTTGTTGTCCAGAATCCAGCTTTCACGCTCGGTGACGACCAGGTCGCGGAATTCTTCGCGCGCCAGTTCATAACCCCATTCGCGGAACGCACCTTCAGTAAATTTCTGAATGTTGCCTTTGTGGACCAGAGTCACCGAACGCCGCTTGTTCTTGACCGCATGCTGAATGGCCATGCGCACCAGGCGCTTGGTGCCGGTGATGGAAATCGGTTTGATACCGATGCCGGAGTCTTCACGAATCCGCTTCTTGGTTCCGGCCAGCATAGTATTGTTGAGGAAGTCGAGAAGCTTCCTGACCTCGGCGCTTCCTTCTTTCCATTCGATGCCGGCGTAAACGTCTTCAGTGTTCTCGCGGAAGATGACGACGTTCAACTGGTCCGGATGTTTCACCGGAGAGGGCACGCCCTGGTAATAGCGCACTGGACGAATGCAGGCATACAGATCCATGATCTGGCGCAGGGCAACATTCAGAGAGCGAATGCCGCCGCCCACCGGCGTGGTCAACGGGCCTTTGATGGCGACATGGAGATCGCGCACCGCGTCCACTGACTCCTGCGGCAGCCAGTTATTGAACCTGGTAAAAGCCTTCTCGCCGGCAAAAATCTCCAGCCAATGGATTTTGCGCTGGCCGCCGTAGGCGCGCTCCACCGCGCCGTCAAATACGCGCACCGAAGCCGCCCAGATGTCTCTCCCCGTGCCGTCGCCTTCGATGTACGGGATGATGGGATTATCCGGAACCTGCAATTTGCCGCCGCTGAACGTAATAGGACTGCCGCCTTTGGGCAGCGCAACCCCGTTGTATGAAGACGCCATGCTACCTCCCCGAAAGTCTTTCCCAATGCAAACCTTTTAACTTACCATCGCAGCGGGGATGGCGCAAACGCTGTGACCAAGATCACAAAGAATCGCCGTATTTTGAAAAATCATCATGCATGGCGGCGATCACATGGATTTGACGGCTCGTCATGATCGAGCCCGGGAGTTCGATTCGAGCTTCCGCGCATTCAGCAGCTCGCTTTTCGTCGAGCACGAGTTCTGCATCTATTCTGGAATGACTTGCTCCAACCTCGGTTGGCACGCAGTCAGGTTAGACTTCGGCCCCAGGAGTTTCCCGTGCTCTCCAAGAAATTGCTTGCATTTGCTGTCTTAGGTCTTCTCTTCAAAACGGTCACCCTGCTTGCCCAGGATTTACCTGATTTCTCAAGCATAAAAGATCTTCCTTCGACTAATACGCCTGCACCCCGCTATGAGCGATTGAAGCCGCTGTCCATCAACTCCCCTCCCGACTTCCTCAATACGGAGGCACAAGCTACGCTCGCAGCCAACGCGGTGGTCCCACAACCCAGTCTGGCAAACGTGATTTCTGTCCCCAACTTCCAGGGATCGTTTTCCAGCCGGGGCAGGACCTGGCCCTTTACCATGATCGGCGGTGCGCCCACCTCCGGGGCAACAACCAGCGTGCCGGTGCACATCGTGGCCGTTTCGCTGAAGCTACAAAATGCCGACCTGGTCACATTTACCACCGTGCCGGTTGGGAGCTTCGAGACACCCACTCTCAAGTCGCCCAATTTCCAGCCTGCTAATTATTCCAGCGGAGCCGGCATCCAATTTGCCGATGCTGTGCAGCGCGCTGAGTTTTTCCACGTGATGCACGCGGGTTGGCATACCACACTGCACCCGGTGGCCATCGTTCATAGCGTGACCATCACCGTTCCCCGTTTTACTACCGTCGTTCTCAACGGCAAGACGACGCAGGTACGAACGTATTTCACCGGCAAGGCCAGCGACGGACACACGATTGTCTTTGTGCTTGACCAGTTTTTTCAATTGCAGATGTTCAACCTCGGGATCAGTGAGATCAAGGCCGGGCGCTTCATCACCGGCGGCCTGAATGTGGCGCTTCTACCGAATACCTTCCTCTTCGCGCTCAACAGTTCCGGCGGCATGGGAAGTTGCTGCACCATTGGCTTTCACACCCTCTTTGTCAACACTGCGCCCAAGCAGTCGCGATGGATATTTGCCTTTGCCAGTTGGATATCACCCGGTACTTTCGGGGGCGGTCTTCAGGACGTGACCGCCCTCAGCCATGAAATCTCCGAAGCAATCAATGACCCCTTCGTTGGTAATCTGGTACCGGCCTGGCAGTTCCCCAATGAGCCCGGCACCTGCCAGGACAATCTTGAGGTGGGAGATCCGGTTGAGGTGCTTTCAAATGCCGTCTTTCCCGTCCACGTTTCGGGAGTGACCTACCATCCTCAGACAGAAGCGTTGCTGCAGTGGTTCAAGCAGACATCGCCTTCCACCGCGCTCGGCGGTGCATTCAGCTACCCCAATACAAAGGCGCTCACGAAACCGGCGGTGCCGTTTGGTCCGCTCACCTGCCCGTAGTGCCTGGCCAAAGATCAGGAGAAGCTCGGGACCGCACAAGCGGTCCCGATTTGTTGTTCGCACGCGAAGCCCAGAAGCTCAACCAGCCGTGCTTCGACGGTGGCTTATAATGCCCATCACAAAACTCTGGTGAAAGTGAGCAGGCTTAAATGCGGAAGAATATCGTGATCCTGTTGCTTCTCTTCGTGGGATTTGTGCCCGCGTTCGCTGCCAACACTCCGTATCTCTACAGAGTGAACCTGGTGCAGGCCGCGCCGGGAAAGCTGGTGGAACTGATCGATCTCTACAAAGCTCGCGCAGCGGCAATGAAGGAGGCCGGAGACGAATTGCCGCTGTGGATGCGCCACAGCCAGGGCGATCACTGGGACCTGATGATCCTCTTTCCCATGGGAAGCTATGCCGACTATTACCAACCCGAGCGGATCGCCAAGCGCGAACGGGCCGACCAGACGGCGAAACTCGAAGGCAAGATCAAAGAGAACATCGCGTGGCAGGAAGATTTGTTTGCCTATGGGCCGCCGCTGGCCGATGTACGCAAGGCTTTCGACGGCGGAGCATTTTTTCACGTTGAGATGTTCGTCGCCCTGCCGGGCGAATTTGGCGCACTCTACAAGGAGCGGGAGATGGAAAACACCTACGCCAGGGCTTTGAAGGAGCCGGAGAACCTGATCTTTGTTCGCGACCAGGGCGCGGCGTGGGATATCTTCACCATTGGCGTCTTCCGCGATTTGAAACACTATGCTGAAAGCGCCGACGTTCCGGTTAAGGATCAGGAAGCGGCCGCCAAGACAGCTGGGTTTGAAGCTCCCAGCCAGATTGGGCCGTACCTGCGGCGTTTTATCCGCGAGCACCATGACACGCTGGCCGTCGCCATCAAGTAAGCAATTGTGTGCGCAAACTGTGACTTTGGACGAATGCAAGGGTGGTTCACGCGCGGCATCGCATCATGTGGCCATGCCGCGGTACGAACACCTGCGTGCCTTGCCGATGAGATGATGAAGTAGGAAACTGGTGAACGATATGTCTCTGCGGTCTCAATTCCTGGTGTTGATGCTGGCAGGCGCCTGCCTGGCCGAAAGCGGGCCGATCGCGCAACCTGCCCGGTCGAAAGCGGAGCTGAAAACAATCATTCTTCACACCCGGCATTTTGGCGCGCACGGCATGGGTTACAACGACCGTTCTCTCTTCCAGCTTTCGCATAAGATCACTCCAGCCGACATTCCCAACTTGATTTTCCTGCTGGACGAAAAGGGCGATATCCTGAAGGATGATGTCGACATTCGTGTGGGCGCGCGATTTGCGCTGGCTTCACAATGCGATGCAACGATCCAGCCTCTGTAGCAGGCCGCTGAACAAAATCAGGAGATCGCTTGGGTGGATGCAGAAGAAATTTTTGACCTGATCGTCGAATTTCAGGGGTGTGATCCCACGACACAGGCCAAAGCTCGCGTCGTGAAGGGTGAGATCCGGGCCGACGCGGAAGAGCGGTTGGCAAGACGAGACCAGGAACTCCAGGCGAAAGCTGCTGACGACGCCAGAATTCAAGAGAACGCGCTCAAGATGAACGATCCCGAACAGAAGAAGAAGCTGACGCGGGCCGAGCGCGAAGAGGTTTTCCGGCGATCCGTGAAGGCAGCCGGCCTGGAAAACCCACAAACGCCGGAACAGAAGGCGCTGGTCGATCGCATGTACCGCACCATGGTGTTGGATGAGCCATCGGGCAAACCGAACCAATAAGCTGTATCTTTCCAGCATGTCTGCGGTCGTCATGCCTTCCCGATTGCACCTCCTCAGCTCCTATTTGATCACGCGCAAGAATATTTCTCTCACTTCGTTCTGCGTTGAGCGTAGTTCTGATTGAAGATCCCGATCGCTCTGACGTCCAAGGATCCTGGTCACCAGCGCTTCGGTTGCCAGGCGCGCGTGTTCGGCGGTTGGAAGTTCCGGCCGCGCCCGGCCCGTCACCAGGCGTATCGCATGGTCAGTGGCCCGATAAAGCAGAGTGGCGTGACGAAGTTTCTCCACTAGAGGCTTTGCCAACTGACCTGCGTCATACAGACGATCAACTTTCTCCTGTGTACTTCCATGAACCGGGTTAGCCTGCCTGAGCATGAGATAAGACGAGATAAAGTCGATATCGTAAAACCCGCCGGCGGCAAGTTTAAAGCTGCCGGAGTAGCGATTTGATTTCTCCAGCCGCGCGCGCATTTCCAATATCGCTGAAGAGAAGCCAGGGCGGGGTGCCGCTGCAACGATCTGGCGCCAGACAATCGGCAACAGCGCGGCGGCAATATCTTTTCTTCCTGCGACGAAGCGCAGTTTGGAATAGGTGAGCGCCTCCCACGGTTGCGCTTCCTCAGCCAGATATCGTTCTATCTGCGCGGGACTGGCCACCAGGTCGCCTTCGCCACCGTGCGGGCGCAGGCGCGCGTCCACAGCAAACAGCGGTCCCTCTTTGGTATAAGCAGAAAGCGCATGCACCAGGCGCTCGGCATCAAGGCGCGACTCTTCTTCATCGCCCTCGGTGGCGCGAACAAAGAGCAGATCGGCATCCGAGGCAATATCCAATTCCTGCGTACCCAGGCGTCCCAGCGCAAAAACCGCCAAAGCTTGCTCAGCCTTGATTATCCGAAGGGCGCTGCGAATCGCTCCATCGGCTAATTGAGAATTCTCTTTCAACGAGAGAAAAACGGAACGCGGCGAAAGCACATCTCTGGCTGCAATGGCAAAGCTCGCGCGATGAAAACGCCGCCGTAAAAGCGCGAGCGACTCGTCTGTGTCACGAGCCAGACCGCCCAGAGCAAAGAGACGGGCGTGGTCCGCGGGCGATGGCTCGCGGCCCGCACTCGAGAGTTCCGGGAGCATCTGAACCAGAGAAGGCTGACGCAGCAGGATGCCGGTAAGGTAGTCACTGGTTTCGAAAAGCGTAATCGCCTTGCTGATAGCGGCAGCGTTTTCCAACAGCCCGGCATGTTTTTCACCGCCCGCCATAGCTGAACCGAGAAAGCGATGGAGGTTTCGGCGACCATGGACACTGAGATTGGCAGAGGAGATCGCGCGATAGGTCACGGGCGAATCGGACTCGATTCTGCGCATGATCTGGTCAAAGGCGAGCTCACGCGCGCCGATATAGTAGGAATCGACAGCCGCCTCCGCGCCGCCCTTTTCACGCTGCTTCTGATGGTGAATGATGCGCTCGTAGATGGCCGCCACTCGACCCATGCGTTCTCTGACTAAGCGCATCAACCCGGAGGCGCCGGCCGCTTCTTCACGGCCAACAGCTCGCGCCAGGACCTGGAGTTCCTGGCCGGCTGAGGGTAAGCGATGCAGCTGCTGTCCTCGCTGCAGCTGCAGGCGATGTTCAATCGTGCGCAAAAACTCGTAAGCCCAGGTCAGCTCACGGAAGTCAGAGCTGTTGAGATGGCCTTTATCGTTCAGTTTTTGCAATGAGACCAGGGTTCCACAAGCGCGCAGCCACGGCTCCTCGCCGCCATAGACCCGCTGCAGACATTGGGCCAGGAATTCGATATCGCGAATACCGCCGCGGTCCAGCTTTACGTCGATGGTGGCGGATCCCTTCCGGGCGGCCAGCGAGCGGCGCCGATGTTCGCCTATCTTGCGGCGGGAATTGACGGCCGTCTCGATCGCGGCAAAGTTGACGTTGGCGACATAAATCCGCGGCTGCAAGACTCGGATAAACTTCCGCGCCAGGTCGAGGTCACCTGCAGAAAACCGCGCTTTGATCAAGGCCTGCAGCTCCCAATCATGCGCGGAATGGGCATAATAGTCGAGCGCATGACCCAGAGCTACCGCCGGTTCCCCTTCCTGTCCTTGCGGGCGAAGGCGCAGATCGATGCGGAACACGGCTCCTTCCGCCGTGGTGCGAGAAAGTACGTCAGTCATGAGCTGCGCCTGGCGAACAAAGTATTCGCGCACGGAAATCCCTGCAGTCCAGGTTGCGGCGCCCTCATACAGGTAGAGCAGGTCGACATCAGAGCTGTAGTTCAACTCGTTGCCGCCAAGCTTGCCGAGCGAGAGGACGGCGAATCGCGATGCCTCTACGCTCGTCGCGCCGGGATACCGGCGGCTCATCTCCGCCTGACAATGGCGCAGGGCTTCCTCAATCAAAGCGTCGGACAGGGCGGAAATCTCCGCTGTGGTTCCCGTAAGCGGAGCAATGCCGAGGAGATCGTGTAGCACGATACGCACGTACTCGCGCTTCTTGAAACGCGCCAGGAGAAGTGAAACATGTTCGCCGCCGGAGCGTGCACGAAAACGGTCAAAACCTTCGAGGAAGTCTTCCGCTTCGAAAGAGCGTTCCAGGTTCTTGCCCAGTGATCGTAGAAGATCAGGATTTTGGATCAGAGTTTCGCCCAGCCAGTAACTGTGGCCGAAGATCAGCAGGACATAGTGCAGCAGGGTGTGATCGGATTGAAGAAGCGCAATGCACTCGTTCCCCTTGAGCACAATGAGCCTTTCCAGCAGGCTGAGCGCTTGTGCCGGATCGGGCATCGTAGCAAGCAGCGGCAAAGTGGTCGCGAACATCGCCGCGGGAAGCTGCTTTTCCAGGAATTCCAGCTCTCGCTGCGCTCGCGCTTCATCGCGAAATGCGGGCAGATTGAATTTCCGCACCGACTCAGAATTTACGCGCTCATCCACGCATTTGAGCATAGCAAACGCGCGCGTGAAGGCAGCAGCAACCAGCTACTGCACAGTGATTCCCATGCTGCGGGTGATATCCAGGGCCGCCATGCGGAATTCCTCCGGACCGGAAGCGAAGGACGCCTTTCCGCCCGAATACGCGGCGAGTCTCTCCAGCAGGGCACGCTCGGAGGAACCGGGCGTCTTCAACCCAACACAGTCAATGCGCACACCGGTCACCTGGCTGCGGAAGGACAACGTGTCTGCCGATGCAGAATTGCTTGCACCATCCGAGATCACCAGCAGAATGCGATTGCTGTTCTTCCCGATTCTCTTCAAGTGTCCTGCTGCGAATGAAATCCCCGACAGCAGCGCCTTGCCCGAGCGCGGCCGTATTTGTCCTAAAGCCTCTTCCAGCAACGCATCGTCAGCGGTAAGGTCCTGTTCGAAATCCAGCTGGTCGCTGAAGACCAGGATGCAAGCTTCGTCATTAGCGCGAAGATTTCGGACGATCTCTTTCAACGTGGAGATGATGGCTTTGCGGTTCTGATTCGTCAGCAATGAAGTCTCAATCAGAATTCCCAGGGACACTGCTTCCGTGGGAGCAGCCAGAGGCCTGACTCGTTTTGGCGAAGGTGTAGACGAGGTTGTCGGGCGGTCCGGCTCGCGCAATGTATCTTCAAAACCGACATTTGACTTTGTTTTGCCAATAGCTTTTTCAGCCGCGGCATGGTCATAGCCGTCAGCCGCCTTGCTGGAGAGGCTGGCTGTGGCCCGACCCTGATCTCCCGCTCGCGTAGTACCGCTTGTATGAACAGCGGTGTTTGTATTGGCTGCAATCGTAGTAGGCTCAGCGCTTGACCCCGCGGGGTTGGGCGGTGCGTCCAGAGCCGCTGCGCTGGCAACAAAGGCCTGCCAGCCCGTCTGAGTTCCTCCGTCTGCGTGATAAGTACGCCATGCGTAGTCAGAGATCGCCTGCCCCTGAGATCCGCTCAGGTTCGCGGCACGTGCCAGATACCAGTAGCCGCGATATTCATCCTTGTTTTTGCCGTTGAGCAATGCCAGCCCCAAGCCATACACCCACGCAACGTTGTTCGGATCGCTATCCACAGCTTCCTGCAGCGAAGTCCTTGCTGCGGGGTAGTCCTCAAGGTTGAGATAGCTCAATCCGATCGCCCCTTTCAACATGAGTGCCACCTGCTGGCGAACCACCTGGAAATTGCGCTCCGGCATTCCTTCCGGCCGCCTTAGCTGGTTGATTGCGCCCAGTGTTGCATTCAGCATCGTTAGCCGTTTCTCTGCGCTTTTTCCCCGCAAGGGCTGCTGCTCCTGGTTCAACACCGCGACTGCCATCGGGTTCACAGGTTCCAGCGCCAGCAATTCGCGGGCATGCTGCTGAGCCTGTGTCTGGTGTCCCAGACGCAGATGATCCCAGATGAGAAACTCAAGTGCATCCACCTTCAAACTGCTCACCCCAGGAAGCGTCAGATAGTGTTCCATGGCGACGATTCGCTGGGCGATGACCGACTGCTTCACCGCGTCGGCGTAAGCTTCAACACTGGTCTGGGCAGATTGTCCGCGAGCCCCGATGGATGCAAGACCAATGAAAGCCGCAATCACTATGGACACAGCAAAGGTGATCTTCCTCGGTAACAATCGTTCCAGCCACTCTGAATCGCCGGAATTACGCTCAGAATGTACTCTGCCAAACATGGGACCCTCGTGACGAAATGGAGGAATTTAGTCGTTTTGATGCCGATGGCTGAGCTGCTGCTGGCTTGAAAAGCTCCGCTCAATAGAACTAAGTGAAAATTGTGGCCACCCCCGAAAAACTGTTCGATAAACGAAAAGAAGCAGGGATCGCTCCCTGCTCTCTCTTCAAATTATTCGAGCCTTTACGCGTTGCTCAACACCCGTTCACGCGTCTCAGCGTCCTGGCGCTCTTGCTGACGCGTCGCCGGCAAAGCGATCTCCAGCACTTCCTCGATCGTGCTGACGAAGTGCAGGCTCACGCCCTCTAGCTGCTCGGGTGTCAGATCTTCGTCCACGTTCATGCGATTTTCTGCGGGGAAGAGGATGTCTTTCACCCCGGCGCGCTTAGCCGCCAGAAATTTCTCTTTCACGCCGCCGATCGGCAGCACGTTGCCGCTCAGCGTAATCTCGCCGGTCATGCCTGTCAGCGGACGCACCGGCCGGTCCATCAGCAATGACACCAGCGCCGTGGCCATGGTTACGCCGGCGGAAGGCCCGTCTTTCGGGATCGCGCCCGCAGGCACGTGAATGTGAATGTCATGGTCCTTGAAGAACTCTTCTGAGATCCCCAATTTCTCGGCGTTGGAGCGAACCCATGTGAGCGCAGCCTGCATTGACTCCTGCATCACCTGGCCGATCTGTCCGGTCATGGTGAAGCCGCCTTTGCCTTTCATCTTGTTGGCTTCGATAAAGAGGATGTCGCCGCCTGCCGGTGTCCACGCCAGCCCCACGGCTACGCCCGGACGCTTGGTGCGTTCCGCAATTTCCGTGTCGATGCGGATCTTGATCCCGCCGAGAAATTCCTGAATGATTTCCGGCGTTACCACCAGCTTCTGGTCTTTGCCTTCGGCAATCCGCCGCGCCTGCTTGCGGCAGATCGTTCCGATATTCCTCTCCAGGTTGCGCACGCCGGCCTCACGCGTGTAATGCCGGCTGATGAAACGGACAGACTCTTCAGAGAATTCAATCTGTTCCTTCGTCAGACCGTTCTCGTCAATTTGCTTCGGCACCAGATAGCGCTCGGCGATGTGCACCTTGTCGTCTTCTGTATACCCCTGCAGCTCGATGATCTCCATGCGATCACGCAGTGGCTCGGGAATGGTATCGAGCATATTCGCCGTGCAGATGAACAGCACTTTCGAGAGATCGAATGGCACGTCCAGATAGTTGTCACGGAAGGTGGAGTTTTGCTCCGGATCAAGCGTCTCCAGCAGCGCCGATGAAGGATCGCCGCGGAAATCGCGCCCCAGTTTGTCCACCTCGTCCAGCACGAAGACGGGATCGTTGGTCTCAGCCCGCCGCAGGCCCTGAATAATCTGCCCGGGCAATGCACCAATGTAGGTCCGGCGATGGCCGCGAATCTCCGCCTCATCGTGCACGCCGCCCAGCGAGAGGCGCACAAACTTGCGCTCCAGCGCGCGGGCGATGCTGCGGCCCAGTGAGGTCTTTCCCACTCCCGGAGGTCCGACAAAGCACAGAATCGGCCCCTTCATGGTCGGCTTGAGCCGGCGCACCGAGAGGTAATCCAGTATGCGGTCTTTGACCTTCTTCAGATCGTAGTGATCTGCATCCAGCACCTCGGTAGCCTTGGGAATATCCACGGTAATGCCGCTCGACTTAGCCCACGGCAGCACTGCCAGCCATTCGATGTAGTTGCGCGTGACCGAGTAGTCGGCTGCCATCGGCGACATGCGCGCCAGACGATTCAGTTCTTTGGTGGCTTCCTTCTTAACGTCTTCCGGCATGCCTGCGGCTTCAATCTTTTGCCGCAGTTCTTCCACATCGCGCTGCGTTTCGTCCTGCTCACCCAGCTCTTTCTGGATGGCCTTCATCTGCTCGCGCAGATAGTACTCCCGTTGCGACTGCTGCACCTGGTCCTGAACTTCGTTCTGTATCTTGTTGCGCAGCTGCTGGACTTCCAGCTCTTTCGCCAGATGCTGGTTGATCGTCTGCAGTCGCCTGCCGACTTCGGATGTCTCCAGGATCTCCTGCTTGTCCTTGGTGGAAAGAAATGGCAGTGAAGAGGCAATAAAATCCACCAGCCGCCCCGGCTCATCGATGTTGATGGCCACAGTCTGCAGTTCGTCAGAGAGAGTGGGCGATCCCGCCACGATTTGCTGGAACAAAGTCAGCACATTCCGCTGCAATGCCTCCAGCTCAGGCGACATGTCAGGCTGCGCGTCAGGGATCGGATTGGCGTTGGCACGGAGAAAGGGTGTGAGCTGGGTAAAGTCCTCCAGCTTGCCGCGATCCAGGCCTTCAGTAAATACAAACAGGCTCTGGTTCGGCATCTTGACGACCTTGTGCACGGTCGCCAGCGTCCCGATGTTGTACAGATCTGTTGGCTGCGGCGCGTCTACTCGCGCTTCTCTTTGCGCCACCACCAGGATGGTTTTTTCCTCGCCCAGCGAGTTGATCAGTTGAATGGAGCTCTCACGCCCCACCGTGAGCGGTAACACCGCGTGCGGGAACAGTACCGTATCGCGTACCGGCAGCACCGGAACGCTCTTGTTATCCTCCAGCTTCACTGGCTGGTCGTCAGGCGCCGTTCCTAAAGGCTCTGTTTTGTTGATTTTGGTCTCAGACGCCATAAATTTTTATTCCTTGATATGAATACGCTCACATTTGATGAATCTTCGGTCCCGAAAGATGCAGTAGCGCCTTGAAGAGCAAAATTGTACCACCTCTTACTGTCGCTACGCTCCAAACCGCCGTACGTGCCTTCATGCGCTGAAGTGCTACTGCTCCTGATTCAGCAGCCTCGGCGCGTGGTTGTCCTCGGGTGGGAGTGGAAAGATCCGGAACTGCCCCCTTTGCCATACTTTTTCAGGGAGTTCTCTCGATACAAACGAACTGCCCAATACTTGCCGATCCGATCTTCATTCGAACTCCGCTTTTATCCGTGTTCATCCGTGGTAAGTTTTTTGGGTTTTTCCGATCACCCAATTCCGGGCGATTCCGGCGATTTTGCCAATCCCTCACTTCGCCCTCGGATACACTCCCAAAACTTTTACAAACCCGGCGATCTCTTCCAGGTGATTCAGCGCCATGCGCATCGCTTCGTCATTGCCGCGAAGCAAATCCACATAGAAACGGTATTCCCACGGCCTGCCTCGAACCGGACGCGATTCAATCTTGCTCAAATCCAGGTCTCTCAGCGCGAAGACGCTCAACGCCTTAAACAACGCTCCGGAAACATTCTCCAGAGAAAAGACCAAAGACGTCTTGTCGGCACGTGCGCCCACGCGCTTGCTCTTGTTGATCAGGAAGAAGCGGGTGAAATTTTCCTTTTCGTCCTCCAGGCCGGATTTGAGGATCCTGCCTCCGTACTCCGTTGCCGCTTGCCGGCTGGCGATCGCCGCCGTGTCACGCAGATCATTCTCCACCACATGTTTCACGCCGCCGGCTGTGTCATAGAACGAGATCGGCGAAATCGCTCTGTGACTCCGGAAGAATTTGCGGCACTGATCGAGCGCCACCGGGTGCGACATCACCTTGCGAATCGCTTTCAGTCTGGTTCCCGGCGCTGCGATCAGGTTGTGCTCGATGCGCAGCCGGGTCTCGGCGTGTATGAAAACGTCGCGCTCCAGCAGCAGGTCAAGATGCTCGCCCACCGGTCCGGCCAGCGTGTTTTCTACCGGGATCACGGCAGCCGCGGCGCGATTTGACTCCAATGCCTCAAAAACCTGCACTGAGGTAGCACAGGCCACCACGTTGGCTCCCCGTACCAGACGCAGCGCTGCCTGATGGCTAAATGCGCCCCGCTCCCCTTGTATAGCAACTTTCATTCGAGCCGGCTTCCCTTCCTTTGGATTCCCCTCCTGCCCCTTACCCGTTCATCCCCGAAAACTAAAAACTTAGCCGATCCATCCCCGGCGATGGTCTCCAGACCTTATTGGCTCCCAACCCGATTTCGGCGTTTCCGTGCGATTGCGCGCGATCTCGGCGATAGCCGCGCTGCGCGGGGCCACCCCCTACCCCTCCCCATCCATCCCACATCATCCCAACCCATCCCAGTTTGGCGTAGAGTTTGTCTCTCACCGTACCGCCATCCCGAATACTGGCTAACTGTTGGAGAAGGATGGAAACCTTACTCTCGGATCAGTTTTCCTTTCTAATCAACCACATCCCACGCCCCACCAATACCGGCAAATCGGAGCATTGCAATATCTTAATAAACAACTGAAAATAAATAACTTACTGTACAATAATCCGTGTGCTTTGTCAATAAAAAAGCGAAAGTCTTGCATCCCGCTGCTCTCGATTTCTTACAACCGACCTAGTCCCTGTTTGCTTCAAATCTATTGACGAGATAGTTACTGTGTGAGGGGTGACATGCTTTGGACAATCTTTGTGATTCTTCTTGTTTTGTGGCTGCTGGGGGTGGTGAGCAGCTACACCATGGGTGGATTCATTCACTTGCTGCTTGTACTGGCTCTGATCGCGCTGGTATTCCAGCTGATCACGGGCAGACGCGCAGCAGTCTGATACCAATCTAACATCCGATTTTTCAACACAAACACTTCATTTCAAAACCGAGGGAGAGCTGTTTTATGGATAAGGACCGTATCAAAGGCAAGATTGAAAATGCTGCCGGCCGTGTGAAACGCCAGGCGGGCGAGTGGACGGGAGACGATAAAGCTCAGGCCGAAGGATTGGCCGAGCAGGCCAAGGGCAAAGCGCGTGAGGGTGTCGGCAAGGCGAAAGACGCCATCCGCGACGCCGCTGACGATCTACGTCGGCGCAGAGAAAGCGAGCAGGAGATCGACCGGGAAAACCGGGACGAAAGGGACGAAGAAGCTGCTTAGCTCTTAGTCCCTGCTTCAGGGGAAGCAAACTTGAGGACGCTCTTTTTTGAGGGGCGTCCTCGTTTTGTGTTCACTGCGCAACTTGCGGCCCACCTGGGCCGATGCGAACAGCTAGTGGGAGCTGTTGTCAGGAACGAACATCGCTGAAACCAGCAACGGCCGCGAACAATCCGGCAGGTTGCTGTTGGCGCCGTCGCGCGCCTGCAGAATATTGCCTGCCTGCACATTCGGCGGGGTTTGTCCATTGTCCGTGCGGATGTGGAATTCGGCTACCCTGCCTTCTTCTGACTCACCCTGGATGATGCCAACCGCAAGCGGAATCGTGTTGCTGCCTTGCACCAGGCAAAACGAAATCGCTGAGCCTACCGGCAAATTGATGTTTTCCAGCTCTCCGTCGAGACGCGTCCGGTCCGGACGCTGCTCAAACGTGCTCCGCAGCTCCGCTTCCATGCCGGCGATTGCTGCCTCACCTTGGGCTTGTAGCTGAACCTCACCATTCACGGGCGTTGGGCTTGCAGTTGGATTAGGATTCGGCGTTGGGCTCATTCCCGGGCCCGGTCCTGTAGTCGATGAATTGTTGGAAACTGAGCCGCAACCGGCCGCCAAGGCCATAAGAGCAGCAAAAAGAACAAAACCTGACAATCTTCGCAGACACATGCTTTCCCCCCGGACGACAAAGTGCCCGGGTGGAAAGATGAGCCAATCGAACGACTGTCCTGAGACAGGCGAAGTTGGGGCGATTGCCCTGTCACTGGACCAGACACTCAGGTCGTCGTTGATGTGTGTTATCTGCTGAAGATGCCCCGGTCCCTGGGGGGTGTTGCCCTCCGCCAATCTCCGGCCCAGCCATCTACCCTGATATAAAAAGGCGCCCTTGCGAGCGCCTTTTCAGTCAACCTCAACCAGGAGAGTTGAAGCCTTATCGGCTTCCCGAACAAACCCGGAGACTCCGCAATAGTTGCGCCTTCCTGCAAACCCATGCAGCATAATGATTACAGTGGCGTTTCCAGAAGAGATCGCGCAGGCGGCCAGGCGGGCTGCCCACAATGCCGGGTTCGATCTGGCCGGCATCGCGCCGGTGCAGGCAGAAGACCTCCCGGAGCTGAGCGCTTTCGTGGAATGGGTCGACTCCGGGCGCGCGGGAGAGATGAAGTATCTGGAAACCCGCACCGAAACCGGCGAGCTTCGCCGCGCCTCCGCCAGGAATGCAGCTCCCTGGGTGCGCTCCATGGTGGTTTGCGCCCTCAATTACAGCGCTGACAAGCCCTACTCCACCGGGATCAACGATCCCGAGCGCGGGTGGATTTCGCGCTACGCCTGGGGCAGCAAGGATTATCATGACGCGCTGCTCCCTCGTCTTAAACTGGTGGAAGCGGCCATTCAGCAGGCCGCCGGCGAAAATGGCTCGATCGTTGAGACCCGCAGCTACGTCGACACGGGCCCCATTCTCGAACGCGTCTATGCCCGCCATGCCGGAATCGGGTGGATTGGCAAGAATACCTGCATCATTCATCAGAAGATGGGATCGTGGCTGTTTCTCGGAGTCGTCCTCACCTCGCTCGATCTCGCCCCGGATATGCCTGCGCCCGATCGCTGCGGAAGCTGCACCCGCTGTATCGATGCCTGCCCCACGCAAGCCATCGTCGCGCCCGGCAAGCTTGATGCCCGGCTGTGCATTGCCTATCTCACCATTGAAAAGCGCGGCGCCATCCCGGAAGAGCTGCGCCCTGCCCTGGGCCATCACATCTTCGGCTGCGATATATGCCAGGATGTCTGCCCCTGGAATAACAAAGCCGGCAATGCCCTTCCCACCTCGCTTCCCGAATTCCAGCCCCAGCCGGAGCTCTATCACCCCGAACTGCGCCGCCTGGCCCAGATGGACATAGAGGCTTACCGCCGGATATTTCGCGGCACTCCCATCAAACGCGCCAAATATGCCGGTCTCCGGCGTAACGTCGCCATCGCCATGGGCAACAGCGGAAACCCGGATTTTGCCCCGGATTTAGAGGAGCTGGCCCGCGATCCAGACCCCGTGGTCGCCGAGCATGCCGCCTGGGCGTTGCGAAAACTGGCGGAACGGTAGCCCCAGCGGTAATCTCCCGCCCGATAGCGCATTGTGGTATGTTGCTCAGAACCTATGCCCAGTACGCCAATGAACTATCCATGGAAGACTCCGCGAGCATTTCCACGGTTCTTGATTGATATAAGGCTCCTGATTCGCGCCAAAGAAACTCTGAATGGGCGCACCAAAGACATTGGTGAAGGCGGTTTGGGCGCCACCATTCCTGCAACCATTGAAATGGGCGAGATCGTCGAACTGGAGTTTCAACTGCCGGCAACGCCGGAAACACTGCGCCTTAAAGCCGAGGTGCGCTACAACCAGGGATTTCAGTACGGTTTCCGTTTTATCCGTCCCAGCGACCACTACAGAGAGCTGATTCGCAACGCTACCCGCGACCTTGCCCTCGCCCCCTAGTAACCACCTGGTAACGCATTACCGGAATGTCGCTGGCGCATTGCCAGAACTCCTCTGTACCACTCAGGACTCACGCATTGCCGGAATTCTCCTATACCACGCAGGGTGGAGCAGGCATTCATGCCTGCGGCAGGGCCCGCAGAAACATCCGGCGTTAGCCGCCGAGGTAAATGCACACCGATTCACGAAAACTGGCTGCGAAATACTGCCTTGATGTGATCCAGGCGCTTGGAAAGCTGATCGGCCTCCTCTTTCATTCCCAGCTCGTTGGCCAACGCGATCGCATCGTAAAACGCCTCTTTGGTGTCGCTGTAAAGGCCCGTGTGTCCGCCGTGCGTTTCGTACATCTGGTCGTAATACTTTTCTCCCATGGCCTTCCATTTGCGCAGGCGGTCGATTTTCAACTCGCGTTCAGACCGTTCCCGGTTCTCGTCGCTGGGCGCCGCTTTCACCGGCAACACGGTCAGCATGGCGCGATCGCCTGTGAGCTTGATCACCCGAAACTCTTCCGGACGATCTTTGGGCAGCTCCGCTTCCGGCAACAGAAAAAGGTCGGGATAGAGCGGCGCGCGCAGCAGTGACCGCCAGTCCTCATCCATTTGCCACGGATATCCGACAGGAAAGGCGCAGTAGCGGGCTCCAATGGCCGACCACAAATTCATCAACACCCTGACGAATTGCATGGCCGGAAACGTGGTTCGGGCCTGCTCCGCCCGCGCCGCGTCACGCTCATGCAGGAGCACTGCGACCTCGCGCCGTCCCTGCAGGCGGAACTCCAGGTGAAAACGCTGTTCGCCGGAAAACGCCACCACGCATCCATCCCAGGCTGGCGCCGAAGTTACGATCTGAGCGCCGGTTGGATCCACTAGTTTCTCTCCCCACTTCCACCAGCGCTCGTCGCGGTGATAGTAGAGGCGAGCCACGTTTAATCCATCGCGCATCAGAAAGCCGCTGTCCGGCAATGAATGCATGGCGGCCGCAATCAGTTTCTCCGGCGGCCCGTCCACGCCCCAGAGCACGGCCGTCTGTTCAAGATCCCGGCTTGCGATCACCGGCTCTACCGCTGTCACCGGCACTTCCACTTTGATGGTGCGCGATTCCCGATAAAACTCGACCTCTACGCTCGTCGGCGCGCCATTTTCATCGCGGCGAACCTCGATGACTCTGCCCTCAGAGTATTCCGGCAGCTCGCTCTCTGAGATGGCGCGCAGAAGACGCACGGTTTCGCCTGGAAATAGCACTGCTCAGACTAAAACGTCTCGGTTTTCCATCGCAATCAGTTTCTGCCGGATTTACTCACTTACATGTTCCCGGACGCCGGGAAGCATTGATCCGTTTACCTTCCCCGCTCATCCATGTAAAGTACTGCGCATGACAAAACCGATCCCCAAGATCGCTACCGCGTTCCTGTTTGCGCTATTTATCTCTGCCGCGGCTCAAAGCCCGCAGGCAGCACCCGCGCCATCACCACCCGCTTCGCCCGCGGCCGCGGCTCGCCCCGGCGACGTTGACAGCATCGACCACATCCTTGCCGCCATCTACGATGTCATCTCCGGTCCGCCAGGGCCCCGCGATTGGGACCGCTTCCGCAGCCTCTTCGTTCCCGGAGCACGTCTCATTCCCACTCACCGTGACGACAAAGGCGTCGTCAGCGCCCGCGCGCTTACGCCTGATGAATACGCAACGCGTGGACAGGCGTTCTTCAGTAAGGAAGGGTTTTTTGAAAATCAGCTTGCCGCCCACATGGAGAACTGGGACAGCATCGCCCACGTGTGGAGCACGTACGAATCACGCCACGCCAAAGGCGAGAAGCCCTTTGCCCGCGGCATCAACAGCTTTCAACTGATGAACGATGGCACCCGCTGGTGGATTGTGAGTATTTATTGGGAACAGGAAGATGCGAAGCATCCGCTTCCGGAAAAGTATCTGAAATAAGCGGCTCCAAAAAAGAAGGCAGGGGCTTACCAGTGGTAAGACCCTGCCACTACCACATCCTGACTATTTCTTTCCGACCACAAGCAACGTAAAAGTTCCGGGCTTCATGGTGCGGCGCGGACGCTCACCTTCTTTGGCCGGCGGCGCTTCATCAAATTCCGCGGCGACAAGGTAAACGTCGTGATTCGTCGTATCCAGCGCCATGGTGCGCGCTGACCGTTGCGTCTCCGCGTTATCCACCACGGTGAACTTGTCCGGCGCGTCTTCATGCACCACTGTGAGAGTGCCATCACCGTTCGAGCTGAAGGCCAGCTGCTGATCGGCGTCAAACGCATTCGCATCCACGCCCTGGCCGATCGCCGGGGTGGCAATCACCTTGCCGGTATCGGCATCGGTCACGGCCATCATCTTGTTGTGGCAACCGGAAAAGAGACGGTGATGTTTCTGGTCGATCGCCAGTCCGCTGGGCTCTTCACACGGCGCCAGCGACCAGGTATTCAATACCGTCGCCTTCTTCGCATCGATGGCCGTCAGTTCGCTTTTGTCCTCGATATTGACGAAGACTTTGCCCTTGCCGTCCGCCGCTACGAACTCCGGCTTGCCGTCCAGCGGGATCGTCGCCACAACCGTACCCTTGGCTGCATCGATCACCGTAGCGTTGTTGCTGCGGCCGTTAAAGGTGAAAACCCGCTGCGAAGCCGGATCATAAAGAATCGCGTCAGGGTTCTGCCCATCGATCTTGATCTTCGCGGTTTCCTTGAGCGTCTTCAGATCGAAGACCGTCACCGTGTTTTCGCGGCCATTGCTGGTAAAGCCTTTGCCTAGGTCGTGTGCCAGCGCGATCCCATGGACTCCGCCGGTGTCGGGGATATCGCCGATCACCGAGCCTTTGCTGGGATCAACCACCATTACGTGCGTCCCGCGCGAAATGAACAGCCGTTTGCCAGAGGGATCAAAGGTCAGGTAGTCCCAGCCGCCCTCGCCGCCCAGGACATATTTCTGTTTCACTTCATACTTGGCCGGTGCGAACGCCACCGCCAAACCCACTAACATAAACGCCGTTACCAGAGCAGCAAGGATCAGTTTCCGCATGTTTGTCCACCTCAGTCTCAATCGGTGAACCATTGTAAATAGTTTGTGCGTTTTTCGTCTTGAATTTCCGCGATTGTTAACATTCGGTTTATCTCTTAAATAAGCTCGTCATCCCGACGGCCGTTTGGCGAGCACGCGCAGTTCGGGCCCCATTCGCGCCCGTGTTTGGCGTGAATGGGCAGATCAGCGTGCGAGTAGGCCGGAGCGACCTTGTGCTTACTCCCCAAACTCCGAAACTGCACCATCGTGTTCGTTAACACTCGATTCAAGTATCTCTTTTGCCGTCGCTACCTGGTTCGCACTTTCACTTTGCCAATCTCGCCTGCCGCCAACGGCTGAGAGCTACCACGGACCAGACCGCTTCCACGAGTCCAAACGGCCATGCGCCTTGAAGAAACCCGTAGATCGAAGCCAGCACGCACGCCCCGGCGAACGCGAAGATGAACCATGGGCTTCGCTTCTCCAGGGCGTAAAAGATCAGCATCGCCGTAACCGCCAGCAGTCCAAAAGCGTTCAGTGCGTTCACGGGGCCTGCTGCGGCGCCACCGGCCTCACCTCGATGGAGCCTGTCGTCGCCGACGGTATGCGCGCCGCGATGGCAATCGCGTCATCCAGGTCTTTGGCCTCCACCAGAAAATAGCCGCCTAACTGCTCCTTGGTTTCGGCAAATGGACCGTCTGTAATCGCCTTCTTGCCATTGCGCACCTGTACCGTCGTCGCCGTCGATGTAGGCTGCAACTCATTGCCGCCCAGAAATTTGCCGGCTTTCTGCAGGTCGCCTATCAAGTCTCTGTACTGCTGATAGATTTTCTGCTGTTCCGGGTCGCCCTGCCGTTCCCAGCGCGACTCTTCCAGGTAAATCAATAAAAGATATTGCATTTGCGAGGAATCTCCTTTTCCGCCGCTATCGGTCGAGCTCGATGTTGGCTTCCTGGCCGATCTGTATCTAAGTCGCCGAAGCCGGCAGAAATCGACAACTCAGCAATGAATAAAGTTTGCCTGCGCCAGCCGCGGTCGTACTACGGTTGTGCTGCCTGCGGCATCACCGCCCGCACTTCAATCGATCCGGTCTTCGCGATAGGAATTCTTGCCGCGATCGCCGCCGCTTCATCCCGGGTGTTCGCTTCCACAAGAATATATCCGGCTAGCTGCTCCTTGGTTTCGGCGAACGGGCCATCGGTGATTGACGTTTTGCCGTTGCGCAAGCGAACCGTGGCCGGTGTGGAGGTTGGGTCCAGCCGGCTGGCGCCTTTGAATTTATCTCGCTTTTCCAGATCCTCTCGTAGCGCTTTGAAGCCGCCATACACTTTCTGCTTTTCCGCTTCGGCCAGATCGGCCCACTGCTGCTCGTTGTGGTAAATCAGCAAGAGATATTCCATGGTTGACACTCCTTTTCTCCGATCTGCCTGTATGACGCGCGAGCCACCTGAAATCGACAAAACCGTGAAGAATCCCGTCCCTTTTTTGCAAGATTTTTATGGCCGGCCGTTCTTCAGGAAAAGAAGCACTCCGTTTCCTCCAAGCGGAAGCTCGGTCCTTCCCCGCGGGATGGCAGGATGCTGGTCACAGCCCCTTGCCATCCTGGGACCATCCACGATCGGTGAATCAATAGCTTGCCGCGCCTCCGGCGCTCGACTATCCATCCAACTCCTAACCCACGGCGTTGCTGTGGGCTAACCTGCCGTAGCGCCTGACGGCGCTTGAGGCTGGATTTGTGGATTGTATTCGAGAAGGGTTGCTTTCGGCTGCTGGGCGGCGTGATCTCGAATGCTTCTCGAGTTGGTTGGAGCATGGGGTTGAGGAGACGGCGCAGCATGACGACCTTGACTTGAACACCTAAGCTTCGGCGTTTTGCTCCAGGGTCCAAAGTTTGTCGTCGAGTGGGAAAGCCGCGTTCAAGAACATCCCCAGCGCCGTTAGGCGCAACGGCAGCTTAGCCCACGGCAACGCGTGGGTGAATACGCATATTAGAATGCAGAGCGCCGTAGGCGCGGCACAAGAAAGGCGCAAAACATGTCGCATACGTACGTCCAGAACCTTCTCCATGTTGTATTCAGCACCAAAGAACGCCGTAAACTGATTCCATTAGACTTCAGACCGAAGCTCTGGGCCTTCATCGCCGGCGTTTGCAAAACGGAGCACATCGCTACCCACGAAATCGGCGGAATGGATGACCACGCTCATTTGTTACTTCAAGTGCCACCCACACTTTCCCTTTCTGATGCTATTCAGGAAATCAAAACCAGCTCTTCCCGGTGGATGGGCACCGCTTTCTCCTGGCAGCGAGGGTTTGCGGCCTATAGCGTAAGCACATCCAACAAAAATGCCGTGGCTCGCTATATTCAGAGCCAGGACTCCCACCATAAGAAAATTGCTTTTGAAGACGAATTCTTAACGCTCTTGAAGAAACATAGCGTGGAATATGATCCCAAGTATGTGTTCGGCTAAATCCCGCTTCTCATCACTTTCCCGCGCATGGTTCCGCGGGACGCGTAACCAGGGAGGTATCCGGAAAGGTGAAGGCGCCGTCGTAAGCGTCAGAGATCCCGTTGCGCTGGAACCACTGCAACAGAACCTGATTTTGCGGATGGAAGTTAAAGCCATCGATTGAAACTTGGAAGCCCGCGTTCGGCAGCGTCGCCACCGGATCTGCGGTTTCGAGATTGTTTTGGCACCCTGAGCTGCCGGCTGGCTGCCATGCCGGCACCACGTTGGTACCGAAGGGATTGTTCATCCATTCTGAGATCTCATGGCTCATCGCCGTGACATCGGCTATGTTCCCGCCCAGGATTCCCGCGTCCATCCAGCTGGCCCAGACAAAAGTCTGAACAAATCTTACCTGCGCCAGCTCTGCCACATCGAACGAAGTATGAAAGCCCAGCACGCAACACTTTTTGATGTCGCTCTGTGGCGCCAGTAACACGTTGGAGGTTAACGCGATCGCCAGAGCATCTACCCGCAGATTTTCCAGCTGAATGATGGTATTCAGCTGCGAGACGAAAAAGTTCGAATCAACCACCGCGTAGGTCGCCCCGGTTGTCCTGTTCTTGTAGACGCGGGCTGCCCCTCTGGGCACATCGATCTTCACCGGCGTCAGGAACTGTGGCTGGCCCAGAAGGGTGTGCCACTCCTGTCCGCTGCTGTGGAAAAATTGTGCCCGCTGCACGGCGTCGGCAAATTGGGTGGTACCCGTGTCATAGGTCGTGCTGCGAAAATTCGGCGAGCTTTGTATGTGGGAAAGAATCGGCCCCGGATCGAGCACCAGCGGATCGCCGTTATCATCCACGTATCCTTCGAAGAACATCGAGATAGGAATAATGTCCGTCGCTATTTCCGTGGTGCCGCCCGCCTGCGGCTTGTTGCCTACCATCGTGTAGGGGTAAGCCGTTCCATCCAGGGCAAACGAACCGGAGAAATGGGGAATGCTGGAGACTCGATTTTGCCGCACTGCCAAACGCCCTGCTTCGGAAAGCTTGTTGCCTGATTCAAATCTCGGTTGCGCGCCCTGGTTTTGCAGAAATCCACCGGCGGCATCAATTGGTTTCGTTGAGTTGCGTTGTATGGAGTCTGCTTGTGTCGCGTCAGGGGAAGGCGAGCGTGCGGATTCACCTGCAGCAGCCTGCGTCCACGCCGGGTTTTGCGTGAGCAGACACACAAGCGCGGCAGCGCATATATAAAGGAACCGCTTCTCCCGCCGATCTCGCAATAAAAACACCCGTGCCTGCTCCGGAAGCTGTAAGTCAGCTATTGTCGTGCTCCCCGCGGATTTTGTCGAATGAATTTCTGTAAAGATATGAAAACACAACGCCTTCCGTACACAAGCCGGCAACGTTATTAGTATTCCCAATAATAAGGACCGCAGAGACTCACCCGCTCTTACAGATGCCGCCCCGTGCTGCGATGATTGCTGGTTTTCCTGTATAGTTCTGCCTTCCGTATGGTTAAGTCCAAACCAGCCGCGTACTCCCGGGTGACAGCTTCGAAGGATTCCGTTCGTGTCGCCGTCGTACAGGCTGCGTCGGCCGCTTTTGATCGCAAACGAACTCTCGAGAAAGTTCTTGATCTCACCCATGACGCTGCTCAGCAGGGCGCGAAGCTTGTGCTCTTTCCCGAAGCGTTTGTCTCCGGTTATCCCCGTGGGCTCGACTTTGGCGCCGTCGTGGGTTCGCGCACGGAAGAAGGACGCGAAGATTTCAAACGCTATTTTGAAAGCGCGGTTGAAGTTCCCTCGCCGGCGGTCGATACGCTCAGCAAAGCCGCGCGCTCCAACTCCGTCTATCTGGTCGTCGGCGTGATCGAACGGGAGCGCGGCACGCTTTATTGTTGCGTTCTCTTTTTTGCCCCGGACGGACAATTTCTCGGCAAACACCGCAAGGTAATGCCCACCGCGTCGGAACGGCTGATCTGGGGCTATGGTGACGGCTCGACTCTGCCCGTCTTTGATACTCCGTTCGGACGTCTGGGCGCGGTAATCTGCTGGGAAAATTACATGCCGCTGCTCCGCACCTACATGTACTCGCAGGGCATCGAAATCTATTGCGCTCCCACGGCCGACCATCGCGATACCTGGTCGGCCACCATGCAGCACATCGCGGCTGAAGGCCGGTGCTTCGTCCTCGGCTGCAACCAGTTCAACCGCCGGCGCGATTTTCCTAAAACCTATCGCACAAATTTCGGAGATGCGCCGGAAACCGTGATCTCGCGCGGCGGCAGCTGCATCGTCGATCCCTTCGGCCGCTTTCTTGCCGGCCCCAACTTTGAAGAAGAGACGATCCTTGTCGCCGACCTCGATCGCGGGCTGCTGCCCAAAGCCAAATTCGATTTTGACGCCGTCGGTCACTATTCGCGCCCCGATATCTTTCGCCTCACCGTTGACGACCGGCCCAAGCCGCCCGTCGCTACCCTAAGCAGCGGTCAACAACGTAAAGCCGAATGATCCCGCGTACGGAAATCCAGGATGCCGGACGGCGCATTGCCCTGCATGTGCGCCGCACTCCCGTGATCGCGCTCGAAGAAAGAGCCTTTGGCATCGACGCCAAAATCTTCTTCAAGCTGGAGTGCCTGCAGCACACCGGATCATTCAAGCCGCGCGGCGCCTTCAACTGCATTCTCAGCTCCAGCGTTCCCCAGGCCGGCGTCATCGCGGCTTCCGGCGGCAACCACGGCGCGGCTGTCGCTTACGCTGCACAGAAGCTTGGACACCGCGCGGAAATTTTTGTTCCGACAATCACGCCGCCTGCGAAGGTTGAACGGCTGAAACAATACGGAGCGGCCATCAACATCGTCGGCAAAGATTATGCTGAAGCGCTGGAGGCCAGCCGGGAGCGCGCGGCACAAACCGGCGCCGTCTCCGTCCACGCCTATGACGACCGCCGTGTGCTTGCCGGCCAGGGCACCCTGGGAATGGAACTGGAAGAACAGATACGCAGCCTGGACTCCGTGCTGATCGCGGTCGGCGGAGGCGGCTTGATCGGCGGCGTTGCCGCCTGGTATCAGGAGCGTGTTCGCGTGGTCAGCGTAGAACCCGAGCGCGCCCCAACCTTGCATAAAGCGCTGGCGGCCGGCCACGTAGTTGACGTGGAGACTGGCGGCGTTGCCGCGGATTCACTTGCCGCCCGCCGCGCCGGCGAACTCATGTTCCCAATCGCGCAGAAGTTCATCACCCAATCTCTCCTTGTCACCGATGAACAGATCATCGCAGCGCAAAAGCTCCTCTGGCAAAAGCTGCGGGTGATCGCCGAACCGGGCGGCGCCACAGCCTTCGCGGCGTTGCTCTCCGGCGTTTATAAACCGCGCGCGGCCGGCGAACGCATCGGCGTGGTGCTGTGCGGATCCAATGCCGATCTCACGAAGTTCCCCGCCTAGCCGCCATTTCACGCCGGTCATCATGTTGGTCTATTGCGCCAGCCGTATGATGTCGCTGTATTCGTAGACCGAGGTCCCGCTCGTTCCCAGCCTCGCCGCGCCGACCATCGCTTTGCCCGCAACTTCGGCACGCATGGAGTGATATTTGCGCAACGCTCCCAGCGCAAACAGGTCGACTGCAGGAGCGATCTTCGCCGCAATACTCTCGCCCAGCCTGAATTCCTGGCGTTTTCCGATCAGCAGGCTCGGACGAAGGATGTGCACCGCCTGGAAAGGCAGTCTGGCCAGTTCCTGCTCCAGCTCTCCTTTGGTGCGCAGATAGAAATTCTTGCTCTGTGGATCCGCCCCAACAGACGAGACCACCACAAACTGCTCCACACCCGCCTTCAGCGCTTCCTGCGCTGCACGAAGCGGCAGTTCCAGGTCTACTTTACGAAATGCGTCCTGCGATCCGGCCTTGCCAATCGTGCTGCCCAGGGCGCTAAACACGTCCTGCGCGCCGCGAAAGTCTTCCGCACCCAGGCTTGCCAGATCGGCGACCCGTTGCACAACCTTGGCACGCGTCAAGGGAGGCAGCTCTCGCCGTCCAAACGTAAGCACGCGGGTGTAGTCGGCATCATCCACCAGCGCGCGCAGGCAATACCCGCCCACAAGCCCGGAAGCGCCCAGCACCACCGCCGTACGCGAACTCATGCCGCCGTTTCCTGGCTTCCACGCAAATCGGTGTCAATGTCCATCCTAATAATGTAACAACCTCCAAGCCCGGAGGTCTTTTGACACCTGCTTTCAGCCGCTGCTACTATCTATTGACAGCGTGATGCGCTCCCTTCCGCAAGCGTCCCCGTCGTCTAGCCCGGCCTAGGACATCGCCCTTTCACGGCGGTAACACGGGTTCAAATCCCGTCGGGGACGCCAAGATTCCAAAGAACTTACACGAAACCCTCGTTTTGAATCAGGGTCCATTAGGGTCCAATAAGCTATTGGATTGTCGGCGTGACGGGCTTTGCTGCGGGAACGTCGGCCAAAATCCATCTCTTGTTCGTGCAGAGTGTCGATCAGTTCTTCATTGGCTTCAGCGCGAGTGTGTTCAACTCGCACCTTGTATTCATTCAAGTATTCGAGCCGGAAAATGCCGAGTTGCTCAAGCCGTTCGAGACTCAATAGTGTGGCCTCGAAGGACCGATTCAGCCAATAGACGGCTTCGTAAGCTCGAAGCTTAGCAGGGAGGGGTCTCCAGATCGGAGGAGTCTCGGGAGCGTTCATAGCCGACCTCCCGAAATATGTAGCATCGGTCGACTACTGTTCCGATCGATGGCTTTTGGGCGAAGGCAAGGGCGCCAGGGTTGCGCCCTAAAGAAGGAGCGTATAAGGTCATTTGCAGCCATTTGTTGCCTCCTTAGGCGGCGACATTGGTTAGGGCACGCTCCGGTGTTAACGCACCGGGCGCTGCCCGCAGTTACGGTTTGTTCTTCTTGGCTTGTTCCTTCTGTTTTTGATATCGGGTTTTCCTACCGTTAGCAATCTTTGGCAGGAGCTTGCGAGTCTTTGCGATGTCCTGATCAGCCCATAAGCGAACCTTGACGCCTCCGACGCGAGTCATGGGAGGAGCAGGAACCTTCTTTGCGGCGATGTAGCGATTCAATGATCGCGCATCGATTCCAAGTTTTTTAGCTGCTTGCTGTGTCGAGTAAAGCATTCTGCCTGTACCTAGGCAGATAGGTTACACTCTTTCCATTGGAGTTGCAATGATGAAAATCGTGGCCGCCAACTGCAATAAGTCAAATACCGAAATGTGTTGCACAACGTCATTAGATGTGATTAAGTAATGACATATTGAGACGCACGCTATGGCCAAGCCTTATCACAAGATTATGCGGTATGTCGGCCAACACGGAATGGTTAGGCCCCGCGATATCGAGGCCGTAGGCCTGCCCCGGGAGTACCTCGTTCGCCTTCACCGACAAGGGAAGCTCAATCGGACTGGACGAGGAATCTACACCCTGCCAGACGCCGCTGTGACGGAGCGCCACTCCTACGCCGAGGTGGCGAAGCGTGTCCCCGAGGCGGTAATTTGCCTGCTCTCGGCGCTTACCTTTCACGAGATCACTACCCAGAGTCCCGCTTCCGTTTGGATTGCTCTGGGCAAAGGAGCAAGAACGCCTGCCCTCACTTCGCCTTCACTCAGGATTGTCCGCCTTTCCGGCCCATCGCTAACTGAAGGAATCGAGAACCATCGAGTCGAGGGTGTTCCCATCCGTGTTTATTCAGCAGCAAAGACTGTCGCCGACTGCTTCAAGTTCCGCAACAAGATAGGGCTCGACGTTGCCATAGAAGCTCTAAAGGATTCTCTTCGCCAAAAAAAGGCCAACGTCAACGAAATCTACCGCTACGCCAAAGTGTGCCGGGTGAGCAATGTCATCCGCCCCTATATGGAGGCGCTGTGACACGCAAGAAAGTCAAGAACACGGCTGAATCCGTCCGGGCACGCCTGCTTGCTCTCGCCCAGACCAAGGGCGAGGCCTACCAACGAGTGCTCGGCAGATACGCCATTGAACGCTTCTTGTTCCGACTTGGGCGATCGCCATACCGGGACAGATTTGCTCTTAAAGGAGCCACGCTCTTCACCCTTTGGACCGGGCAGACTCACCGTCCCACAAAGGACCTGGATCTACTCGGGCGTGGATCATCTGCCATCGGCGACGTTGAAGAGACGATTCGTACAATCTGCGACATCCAAGAAGACGACGGCATTGCGTTCGACAGAAAGTCCATCGAAGGCACAAAGATAAGAGAAGATGACGAGTACGACGGCGTGCGCATAAAGTTTCAAGCCGAGTTGGCGGGAGCGCGAATTCCGATGCAGATCGACATCGGTTTTGGCGATGCCATATATCCCGAGCCAGAGCTTGCTTCATTCCCCGTCCTGCTCGCCATGGAAGCACCTGTGATTCGCGCCTATCCACGGGAAGCCAGCATTGCTGAGAAATTCCACGCAATGGTGGTGCTCGACATCCGCAACAGCCGGATGAAAGATTTTTACGACATCTGGTTCATGGCTAACACGTGGACATTCGACATGGCGTCCTTGAGCAAGGCAATTCGCGGCTCTTTTGAAAGGCGCAAAACGCGCATTCCTACAGCTATTCCGTTCGCCTTGACGGAGGAATTTCTGGGCGACCCGCAGAAGAAGCAGCAATGGGCAGCGTTCGTGAGCCGCCTGAACCCAGGAGACGAGGCCCCCTCGCTTGAAGAAGTGGGAGCGATACTCCGAACGTTTCTGTTGCCCTGCATTTCAGGTAGCACTCCGACCAAATTTGAGAATCGTTCATGGAGTCCAGATCGGCGTTGGAACTGAACCTATACCAGCGCGCGCTCAAGAGCACTGCGATACACCAACAAGGCCGGGCCAAAGGGTGTCCCGCCCACATTCAGCGGATCGTTCGTAATCGATACAGGCTAAAAGACATAGAGGCGTTGCAAATCCCTCCATGTTATTCTCCTCACCTGCGGGTTTTGGGTAACACCTTACAATTGCGGTCGTTGAATCACACCGCGTTGGGCTGAATCTTGGGTACACTCGTGGCGAATCTTGATTGTCCACCCGCGTGGAATGCAGGCGCAGATGTCTTTTTCCGACTACGTACAAAAACAGACAATGGCCGCAGTCGAATTGCCGTTAGTGCACACAACGGAATACTTTCATCTGCCATCCATTCAGGCCACCAACACCCTCCAGACCAGTGATTGCAAGTTTTTCAAGGAGCCTCTTCTCTATTTTTTCTACGGTCGCCCTGCTTACCGGGATTCCACCCGGATATTGCCAACGAGGGATGTTGGGTTTTACCCGATCTGCTTTGTGTTTCGACCGGGCACAATATCCAAGAAGGCCAAAAGACTGTACCCGTTTGATACCGGCGCTTCACAATCTGGCTTATATGAGCCGGCTATTAAACGCGCAGACGCCTTGGCAGGTTACCAAGTTAATGCTGTTGTTGAAAATGCTAGAAGGATCGTCGCCGGCTTCTTCGAAACGGATAAACAATATTTGTCCAACACACCAAGGCATGACCTCCTGTTTTCATCGACGGACGTTGAAGCCGAATCCTATTATCGATTGATAAATGGCGGAGGCGATCCAACTTGTGACGATCGTTGTTCCGCCATCGAAATACAAATCGCTGAGTGCCTCGACGTTCGCCAGGGGATCATGGCCATTGTTTTGCCGACATGCTTCTTAGAAGACGATGCACTGAGGGATACGCTCATGAAAGTTTGGCGTGCTCACCTGTTGACCTATGACGCCGACATAGGAATGCGACCGATCGAATTCCACAGTGAGGTTCGGCGCTTAGTGAAGCGCTTCTATCGGCGATCGAGGCTTCTATGAGCGGGCCATCTCGGCTATCACTCTTTGGCTTTGTCAACCCTCGGGAAAAGCTCCCAGGTTTCTTGGTACCGATCTTTGGGACAGCCTCCGACCTATGGATTCAGGACGGCAAGGGCAACGGTTTCATTGACAGATTCTCTCCCTGCACAGTACCGACCGAGAAGGTCGTGGCAGTCCCCGATGCGTCCATATCCGCAAAGCTCGGAGATGCACTGATCTACGCTTTTCAGTTTGCAGATGGAAAGATCGAAGTCGGCACTAAGGATATTATTCAAGGTCTGTTGATTGAGAGGTTGGAGGAATTTAGGAACCTACCATTCCTCCGAATCGACATTCTCAAGTTTATTAACAGATTGAACGGTCTGGCGGATGCGATTCAGGCTGCAAGAGAGAAATTGGCATTAACTGATCCGGCTATTGCAGAAGAATGGGCAGTCCTCATGCAGTCTACAGACGAGGCAAGCCTCGGTGGCGAGGATCGCTCAGCTCTAGCAAATCAACAAATTGGGGGCGTTCCTACCACCGCGCCGCTCTTCCAAACAGGAGATCTTGTTGCCCTTCGCTCAAATCCTGCCGTAGTTATTCCGATAATCGAAGTGATCCCAGGTCCAGGCGAATTTCGGTATCGCGTGTTTCAAAACAACACTAAAGTGACCTATTATGAAAGCCAGCTTCAGCTACCCCCAACTGCACCCCTTGAGCCCAAAACGGTCACAGCTCAGGATCTTCAGGCGCACCTCACGAGTGTTCAGATTCTTTCGCCTTCCACTGCAACTCTCTTCTCCCTTCGTTCAGGACGGGTTCAATTTGTGCCATATCAATACCGCCCTGTCTTGAAGCTTATCCGATCCGACCGTCCCCGCCTCCTTATCGCTGACGAAGTCGGAGTAGGCAAGACGATTGAAGCCGGGCTCATCATGAAAGAGTTGCGAGCAAGAACAGACCTCTCGTCGGTTTTAATTATTTGTCCCAAGGCCTTGGTGGCAGAGCGCAAATGGCTCCTGGAAATGAAGCGATTTGATGAGACGTTTAGCGCTCTTGATGGCCGGTTGCTACGACACTGCCTGCAAGAAACTCATCTTGAGGGTCAGTGGCCACAGCAATATGCGAAAGCTATTCTGCCATTTTCACTTTTCGACTCTGATCTCCTCTTCGGCAAAGACGGAGACCCTGCCAGCAAGGAGTACAGCCTAGTTGGTCTAGATCCTCCACCAAAGTTCGACTTGGTGATCGTTGACGAGGCGCATCACATCAGAAACACGGAAACCTTTTTACATCAAGGGATACGGTATTTTTGCGACAACGCGGAAGCAGTCATTTTCCTCTCGGCCACACCCGTCCAACTGGATAGCGAAGATCTCTTCACGCTCTTGAATGTCTTGCGGCCAGACCTAGTAATCGATCACCCTAGTTTTGAACAAATGGCTGCACCAAACCGTTTTGTCAATGCGGCAATTCAGCACTGTCGTGCCGCTAATAAAGATTGGCAATTCGTTGCGCGCAAAAACCTAGACGACGTTGCTCAGACCGAATGGGGGCGCCTGTTTCTCGGTAAATCACCGGCTTTTCAAGAAGTCTACGAGCGCTTAAGCGCGAAGAATATTACTGATACAGAACGAGTCGGACTCATCCGTGCTCTTGAGGAGCTCTACACCTTTAGTCCCCTCATCAACCGCACCAGGAGACGCGATATTGGGGAATTTACTACACGCAAACCAGAAACTCTTACCGTCGAATTTACACCAGCACAGAAGAACATTCACGACAGGCTGCTGGATGTGATTGCGCGAATTTTGGCGTTTTGCCATGGACAGCAAAATGTAAAGTTCATGATGACAACCATTCGGCGACAAGCAGCGAGCTGTCTTTTCGGTCTAGCGCCACTTCTTGAGGACATCCTGTCTGGCAAACTCAACAAGCTTGAATTGATGGAGGCCAGTGACAGCATCAACGACGAGATCGATCTTGGGTTTGTTGATAAAGTTCGCGCGGATATAACAGCGTTACTTGAGTTGACCCGCAACCTCGACCCTCTTGATCTCAAACTCAACGCCTACATCAAAGTGCTGATAGACAAGAATAAGCTGCCCACGAATAAAGCGCTTGTATTTAGCACATTCCGTCATACATTGGCGTATTTGGCCGATCACACGCGGCACACAAAGCTGCGTTATGGCGTTATTCACGGAGACGTACCGGACGAAGAAAGGGCCTCCCTGCGATATCGATTTGCATTGCCAAAGGAAGACCCTGAAGCATTAGATATATTGCTCTCTTCCGAAGTGGGTTGTGAAGGACTCGATTTTCAATTTTGCGACCTCCTGATTAACTACGACTTGCCCTGGAATCCCATGCGTATTGAGCAACGCATAGGTCGAATTGACCGATACGGTCAGAAAAGCTCGACCATTGCAATTGTGAATCTCGTGACTCCCGGTACAGTGGACGCGGATATCTACGAGCGTTGCCTGTGGCGTATTGGCGTGTTCCAGCATTCGATTGGCGGCAACGAAGAGATTCTCGGCAACATCACTAAGGAGCTGCACGACATTGCTGAAAGTTTCACTTTGACAGTGAAAGAGCGCGACGAGCGACTTCGCCAGCTTGCCGACAACAGCATTCGGTTACTACGTGAGGAACAAGAACTCGAATCACGGCAGGCGGAGCTGTTCGGCCTCAATATTCCGAATCAGACCTGGAAGAAAGAAATCGAAGCGGCCGAAAGTTATTGGCTTTCTCCCGTATCTCTTCAACGTTGCGTGAATTCCTATTTGTCCGGGCGGCTTGGCGCGGAAGCTGCATACCTCCTTGGAGAAAAGGTGCTCAAGACGTTGCGCCTTAATCAAGAAGCTAGAGCCAAATTATTAGATGACTACAGGCGGTTACCAAGATCAATGGAATCCGTTGCACGCGACTGGGAGAAATGGCTAAAGGGCGCACAACCCACACTGGCAGTTACGTTTGAACAAGCTGCGGCAACCGAAAATTCCAAACTGGTTTATCTGTCAGTCATGCATCCGCTTGTTCGCCAAGCGGCACGTTTTCTGCAACTCGACGAGCCCCTAAACACCTCCCTAGCGGTCCGCAACGCCGACATTACCTCCGGCACATATGACTTTGCGATATACCGCTGGAAAAAACATGGCGTGCGGATCGATGAAGTGCTAGTGCCCGTAGCGGCCTCTCCGCAGCTAGAGAACACACTTCTCGTCCTCTTGCAGTCTGCAACGAACGCGGATCACCCCTCCGTGCTAACGCAAGCGAGCATTGAAAACCTTGACACTCAACATCATTCAAAGTGGCTTGAAGCCCAGGTGTCTCACGTCGCTGAAAACCGGCAACAAGTCGAACATCGAATTCAAAGTCTACGAGTTAGCCACCGAGCACGATGCAACTCCATCGACGCGCAGATTGCTCGCGCGAGCAACGATAAGATCAGGCTCATGAAACAAAGCGAACTTGCTCGTGCCGAAGCTGATTTCAACCAGCACATGGCAGAATTGCAACAGGCAGCTGGGAGCGGTGATATTCATGCTAGCGCGATCCTTTTCGGTACAATCAGCGTTGCAAAACCTGAATAGTAATGAGTCTCATTGATGATGTTCGATTAGATCGAGAACCTCTTGCTTTAGTGCTCAAGAAACACCGCGGGATACGGAAGATCGTTGAGGATCTTTATCCCGATCGTGCGCACTTTATCTATGAGCTTCTACAAAATGCAGAGGACAAAGGAGCCCAAAAGGCCGCCTTCCTCCTCACAGACAATTCAGTTACCTTCCACCACAATGGCACTCCTTTTAGCGAACCGGACATTTGGGGCATCACCGACATAGGCGAAGGAACAAAAGCCGGCCAGGAGGATAAAATCGGCCGATTTGGTGTTGGCTTCAAGGCTGTCTTTGCATATTGCGAAGCACCAAAGGTGTGGTCACCGACATTTTCCTTCGCGATCACGGATTTAGTGCTACCCAAATCGATCAGTCCGAGGGCGGATCTCGGAGATAAGACTTGCTTCGAGTTCGAGTTCAACAATCCCAAAAAGAAACCCAGCGACGCATTCGCTGAGGTTCGTGCGGGTCTTCAGGAATTAGTTGAAACGACTCTGTTGTTTCTTACGAACCTCCAGTCGATCACTTGGGGAATTGAAGGGAGTGAACACGGAGAGATTTTACGGATTCAACACTCCCTAAATCACTTTGAAGTGCTTAGGAAGACCGCAGGAAAGACCACAAGCAGTTCGCATTTCCTGAAATTTGATCAACCCGTCAAGGACCTAGAAAAGCAGAGACTCGCAGTTGCATTTGCGCTAGATGTACTTCCGAGTGTTCAGACTCTCGATTTACGAAAGCCGCTTGCTAAACAGGTGAAAATTGTCCCGGCTGCACCGGGAAGAGTGGCGGTCTTCTTCCCAGCGGAAAAAGAGACGTCTGGCTTGCGATTTCACCTACACGCACCCTTTGTGCCCGAGCTCAGCCGTGCCAGCATTAAGGAGACTCCAGCTAACCAACCTCTCTTTGAGCAGCTCTCATCACTCACCGCAAGTTCTCTGCATCAAATTCGCGACTTAGGCTTGCTGACGCTTGATTTCTTAAGCGTATTGCCGACGCCGCAAGACCAGATTCCTGAGCGATACCGGGCCATCCGCACTGCAATCATACGAGAGATGAACAATTCTCCTCTGACGCCAACTCAATCGAAGTCCCATGCTCCGGCCAAGATTCTCTTGCAGGGAAAGGCCTCACTCAAGGAGTTGTTGTCGCTAGAAGATATTAAGTTTCTCGTTGAAAATGACAACGAACCGCCCCAATGGGCGATCGCTGCGACGCAACGGAATACCAATGCGGACCGGCTACTCTCTTCACTTGACATCAAGCAATGGGATATAGAGGAATTCGTCCAATGCCTGTCGGAAAAAGCCTCGAATGGGTCACGCTACGTAGCATCCCTGCATCGATGGTTAACTGGTCCCGACCAAGAATTCATGTCTTGGTTGGGTGCCAGACAAATCGAATGGCATCAGAGACTATATTCCCTGCTTTACGCGGAACTCAACCCAAGCGGACGTTGTGGAGATCTGAAAGATCTGAGAATCGTGCGTTTGAGCGACGGCAATTATAGCGCTGGCCCCAACTGCTTCTTTCCGAGCGAAAACATCGAGCACGATGATGCACTACCGCGTGTGAATGGAGGACTCTACACATCCGGGAAGAGCAAGATACATCAAGAGAATGCTAAAAAATTCCTTGAAGAAATTGGAGTTCGTGAAGTTGGCGAGCCCGAGCAAGTTGAAGCGATTCTGAAACTGCGATACAGAAGCGCCGACTTTAAACCCAGGAAGCAGGATTTGAGGCGTTTCATCGCCTTAGTCGAGAAGGACCCTTCTCAGGCGGAGCGTTTTGCTGAGTATTTCATCTTTGAGGGCAGTGACGGCAAATGGCGCACACCGGCGGGTGTATTCCTCGATAGTCCATTGGTGGATACAGGATTGAGTGCATTTTACGATGCGCTCGGAAAGAACGGGAAACGTGTGGCATTGTCAGCCAGCTACCAAGACTGGGGCATCTCACTGAAGAAAATAGCGAAGTTTAGCGAGGCCGTTGGTGCACAAACACAGCTTGAAATCAGCACGGCCCATTGCTCGTCGAATCCGGAGTGGGCTCATCTGCGCTCGGTTGGGGGTGATAGGTATACTTCGCCGATCGACCGCGATTACGCAATCGTTGGTCTGAAGGAAGTCCTATCTAAGCCGTCGCTCGCGATTTCAAGCCTCGTGTGGCGAACCATGACTTCGCTCACAGCGCACGGCGCCTACCTGCGCGCCCAGTATCAGAAAAGCCAGTCTTGGGGGGCTCACTATGGCGATTCACAAATCGTCCACCTCTTGAGGGAAGCTTCATGGATACCGCAAGGCAATGACTCATTCGTGCGGCCATGCCAGGCCTTTCGCGACTCTCTCCCCGAAGGTTTCGCATTCGATCCGGGATGGCCATGGCTCAAGGCTGTTCGTTTCGGGGAACAGGAGCGGCTTCAGGCTGAGGGCGAAAAGAAGAAGCAAACTACAGCGAAAGAACTGGGTTTCCAAGACTCAAAGACTCTGGAACGGGCTCAAGAGTTTGCCACCCTGCCTCTCATCGATCAAGAGCGCATTCTCGCAGAGTTTCGAAGCAAGCAGAAGCTGCAGTTGCCAGAACACGAACCCCAAAACCCGGCGCTTCGCGCGCAGAGGGTGGCTCAACAAGCCAGCCGTGCTCCTAACAACACCACCGAGGATCGTAGTCGTTCGGTTTCAACGGGCTTGGAAGAGGTCAAGCAACAGACGGCTGAATACCTCCGAGAGCAATATACGGCGGACGGTGAGATGATCTGTCAAATTTGTAAAGAGGTGCTTCCTTTTAAGCTCAACGATGGTAGTCACTACTTCGAAAAAGTCGAGTTTCTTGAAAATCTCAGGAAGCGATATTATCAAAATTATCTAGCACTTTGCCCCAATCACAGTGCGATGTTTCAACATGCAAACGAGTCACGAAAGATGTTAAAGGACTTGTTCGCCGCCATGGAAGGACAACGGCTGGAGGTATCCCTTGCTCAGTCAGAAGCCACGATCTACTTTACCAAGACTCACATCGCTGACTTGAGACAGATCATTAAGGTTGACAGTGCGCAGCCGGGATCCCCAACGGATTCGGATAAGAACTCGGGAGGATGAGCATGTCGAGTCCCACACTTGATTCTGAGAATACCGATATTGCGTTGATCTTGCCAAGGGATACCAAATGCGTCCTTCTTGACTCTGCCTCCATTCTCGATAAGACTTACATGTCCGGGAGGCATCCTGCCTTTTCTGTTGGGGCTACCGGCCATGTTGGAGAAGTCGCATAAATGGCAGACCGTCTGACGAAACGACAAAGAAGCCACGTCATGTCTCGAATACGTGGAAAAGACACTACCATCGAGGTGATCCTACGATCTGCGCTGCACAAGCGCGGGTTGCGTTTCAGAAAGAACGTCAGAGGACTGCTTGGAACCCCGGACATCGTCTTCTATCGCGCAAAGCTCTTGGTTTTTGTCGATGGTGATTTTTGGCACGGTTACCGCTTTCCTCAATGGGGTTTGGCCCTTCCTGACTTCTGGCAACGGAAAATCGATCGTAACCGATCACGTGATCGCCGCTATCATGCGAGACTCCGACGCGCCGGATGGAAGGTCATTCGAATCTGGGAGCATGACATACGTCAGAATCTAGATTCCATCGTCCTTAGAATCACTACGATCCTCGACGAAGCGACTCGACAGTCCCTCCGATGACCTTTTCTTAGCAATTTCAAAAGTGGTAGCAACCGCAGCCCAGCCGGAAGCCTGATTGAACAGTTCAACGGCAGGATTTCGAATCATGAGTGGAGAATATTCGGGCAATTCACATTTCTCCATATCAACCAGATAGAGCACATATCGATCGCCGAGTTCCCTTGCTACTTCCAATTCACCACTTGACAAGAAAAAGCGTTCCTCGCCACGATGTGATTTGACCTCTATAAACCTATCGGGAAGAAATGACCTGAGTCCCTCGAACGAGTCGATGTCGTATCCCGCAGCGACGTTCACGACTGATATGCGACGCACCCACCCAATCTGCGCATGGCCCTTCAGCCTCCTTTGCTCATATCGCAAAACATACTCCTCGGCTTCCGCACCCTGTTTCATTTGCGCTTCCTGCAAATGCTCAAGCGCTTCTGGTGAAAACTTTTTGACGATACTTCTGCTACTGAACGCCACGGTTACGGCGTCCCGCAAAACGCGCGAGAAAGGCTCATGTACCTTAAGGAGCGCGACGCCCTCATTAGAATCGAGCACCAAATCCAGATCGCGCAACAACTTGACAACCGCAAGGCTTCGCAGTGGGATATGTGAAAGATGAATATCCAGTTCGCCGGGTGACCTCCCCCAGCTTATAGATCCGACAGGAAACACGCTCCCGACTTCCTGTGATTTGACAAGACGGTCCATCAGTCGCGCTGCGAGAGCTAAACAGATGTCACCCTCAGCGTTTAACAGCCCGTTGTCTAGGGTTAAACAGTCGCCTTCGACGTGCAACACCTCAAGATTCAGCAACACCTCTAACACACCGTTCAACTGTGAGCCACACCGATACACAGTATCCAAGCAATATGATCGCAAGTCTTCGACGAGAACCGGTTGTCCCGCTGCGAATACTCTGCGGATAACGGTCTCATAGAGTGAACGACTACCGAGTGACCGCGCTTGCGGAATGACGCTTAATGTAGTCACGAATAATTGCTCTCACATCATCTGCATCTTCCTGAACGTCGCCCGCCTCCATGTTCAAGCTGATCAATGGAATTTCCCGGCTTTCCAAGATCTTCATCATCGCCGCCTCTTTCTGAAGAAGACGGTCATGAATTGTCGTATCGACAGTATCCTGCGACATCAGGTAGTAATAGTTCACCTTGGCGTCCGCAGGCAGGCCGTAGCGATGAATACGATCTTTGGACTGAAGAAAGGCAGCCGCATTAAAATTCCGTTCCACGTATATCGCGTGGCGACAAGTTCGATGCAAAGAAATGGATTCACCCACAGCAAACGGGTTCGCAACCACGACGCGGAAAGACGACTTGGGGCTCTGGAATTCTTCAACAATCTTCTCGCGAGTCTCGATGTCCGACTCCGCATCATCAGTTTCGGTCGGCGTGCCCCCATAAAGTATCCTGGCGCTAATTCCACTTCGAGCTAGCAACTCATGAATCGCGAATAAATTGGCTACGAATACACACCAGATGACGATGCGATTGGTCTCGTCCTCGTTCAGAATCTTGTTGACGAGATTCTGTACTGCCGTGAACTTTGCCGGCTGCTCGGTGGCTGCATACTTCTGGATTTCAGACAGAATCTCTGCATCATCGATGAACAGAGCCGAACTTCGTTGACCCCATTCACCAAACAGAGTTGCATCCAAAGGAGCTCGGAGGAGACCCGGGTTTGTTGCAGCTTGCATCAAACGAATGAGTCTCGCCTTTGTCAGCGTATCTTTTACCCAGCTTTCGCTGCTCTTGCTTTCGAAATACGCGACATACTTGCGTTCAATAAAGCGGTAAATCAATTCCTGTTTCGGGCCCATCGAAACTAGATTTGCTGGATTTTCCACTGGTTTAGGCAGGCTAAGATCTGACTTTCGGATTCGGATGAAGAACGGCGATACATTGTCGATTAACCGTTCGATCCGCGGATCGAACGGGTTTTGACTCATATCCCTCAAGTGTTGCAAATGGAACTGGATTACATCATGTTCCGGCCAAATGAAGTGAAAGAGATTAAAAAGATCCTCATAGCCATTCGGAGCCGGTGTACCGGTCAAGACCACTCTTGCGCAGCAGAACCTGGCTAGCTCAAGGACAGACTCCGCCCAAACACCTCCCGCAGAGTTCTTTATCTTGTGCGCTTCATCAAGCACGACCATTGCCTTATTCCAAGGCCGCGTAAGGAAATGCTGAACGTGCTCAAGGTCGTTCGCCACGGCCTGATAACTTGTCAAAACCAACTCGGCGTCACGAAACTCCGGAAGCTCAGAGTAAAAAATTCGCTTTCGATGCTCGACGGAAATACCGCCCGAGAGCCGATGGCTTCGGGGAGTTCTCAGAAAGCACTCCCTAAACTCTGACTCCCACGGGCCAAATGCGCTTAGCGGTCCAATGACTAGAAGCTTATTCACGAACTTTGGGTCAGTCGCTAGCAGACTCTTCAGATACGAGAATGCACCATAAACGATAGTTGTCTTGCCGACACCTGGTGCTGAAAAGTTCGCCGCATTTTGAGCAAAAGCCAGATGGTAGGAGGCTAGCAGTTGCAAATCATACAGTTTCCTTCCCGGAAGCCGTTCCAGAAGAGTATTCGCAAAGACGCGAAACTCTTCCGACGGGACCCGATTTGCCCATATACTTTTTGCACGCGCTGAAAATTGATGAAACTCATCCTCAGATCGTTGAAAGTCCGCAACTGACGTAGACAATTCCCGTGTTCGGCTGCATTGGAAGCCGCCGTTTTCCAGCGACTCCTCAACAGCCCTCAGCAATGGACCCAACTGTCCACGCTCTGCCGGAATGACGATCTGTCCATCCTGTTGCAGGGATGCCTTGAGATAATCTCGGAAATAGATAGCTATCCGCCGATTACGCCAGACTTGCTGCGTATTCCCCGTGAGTGTTAGATGGCTCCCGTCATCCGTCACGCCAAGGACGAGCGATTCAATCTCCATCACTGCCCCTTGCGTTTGATGATTTTCTTAAATTCGTAAGTCAAGGAATTTATCTGTGCAACCGCCTCTTCTACATTCTGGTCATTCCAAAATGCTGACGCGGTTGTATCGATCGTCTCAAGGGTCTTCAGGGCCCTCGTCAATAGTTCTAAAGGCGCGCTTTTCGCATTGAAATCGTCCAGTCTTCGCTGAGAACGGCCGAAATTCTCTTGTAATTTAGGTCTGACCTTGGATTCCCAATCTTTGTCGCGCTGCTTCAGCAGCTCGTCAAGATTCCCGTCAGGATTCTCAGTTCTATATTGATCTACAGTCTTCTCGTCTCCGGTAATCGGATCAACGTTGGCAAAGTGAAAGTCACGGAACTCCTTCCACACATCCTCAGTACAGAAAAAGCTTTCTTTCTTGCTGGGCCGCCCCGCCATCCGATATAGCTTTCCATCGCCAGAGAACCGCGCCCTAATGAGATCGAAGAAGACTGCTTGAAGGTCCGAGACATCCGCTGGCTTGTATGCCCAAGTGGCCAGCGCTGTCTCCTTTTTATAACGCTCTAAATACTGGTCAAGGTCAACGAAAAGCCCTTCTGTATCATCTAGGCGAGTATAAATGCCGTCATAATTCAGGAGCTTGAGGTATGAATCCATCAGCTGCATCGTCCTCTTCCACTTCTTGATGATGTCTTCATCTTCCGACATCATCTTGGCGATTTCGCCAAGATCAAAGGTCTGTTCCTCCAAATCCTTGACTCTCAAATACTTCTCAATGGCGTTGTAGCCGAGTTTCTCATCCTCCCCCATTTGATAGGCGGTTTCGAGCCGCATGATTTCTTTAGGGTTACCGTCCAAAGTGTCTTCCAGGATCACCGCTAAAAATATTCCTGGTGTCTCTTTTCTCTGGACAGCAATCTTGCTCAAAAGCAGAGCGCGACGATTTCCATCGATGATCACGCCGTCGCGAGTTACGATCCCGTAGCGGAGCTGTTTCCGGTCCTCCAGGTCTTGCTGTGTATGCTTGTTTCTTCCCGGGTTGGAATCCCAAAGAAATCGCTCAATAATCGTCTTATCTTCGGTCTGCGAAGCATCAAGATCGCGGTGCTGGCGCTCCCATGACTTCACCATGCTTGCGATTCGACCGTTATATTTGTTGTAGATAAGTACATCGAGCGGTATTTCATGGACAGGCAGTTTTCGTCTGACGCTGTTGTACACAACCTCCATCGCTGAATAAGGCTCTTTCTTTCTGATCTCGTCCAGCCGCTGTGTACGGAGCGCTTCATTCATGAGAATGATCCCTTCTTTGTTCTGGCGATCGATACGATGTGGCCAACCGCAAATAGTGCGTAGAGTTGGCTAACCGGAACCGATTTTCGCAGGAAAAGGCCCAGAGAAGAACTTAAACACGCATCAGAATCTGAAAACTTAAGAATGATTTTCTTTGCTTCTTCTAAAAGGCGATGTGGGCCTAACATTTGCCCTTTCTGGCCAACATTGCTCTCGTATAGGTCTTGGAGTAATCGCGCCGGCGGAATCTTGGCGGAGAATCCATTCGTAATATGATCCACGAATGCCCCTCCCTGAACTGTAGCTTCCTCCACCGCTCGCCTAATCTTACGAAGCCGCCTAAGATCAACTGTCTGGATTTTGTATCCGTCCCCGATCCCGTATGTTACGAAACAACGCCAATTGCCGTCTGCTTCTTTGCGCTTGGCGACATCGTAATTTGCGAGCGCTACTGTCATGCTGGCAGCTTTGAGAGGATGGCTTCTGAAGCGGGCTAGAGCTTGTCGTTTAGGCGGCTGATCATAACGCTTGGGAGAGAACGTATTCAGGTTAGGGATTCTGCTGAGTGGTTTCGGAAGAATCGATCGATGAATCCTCAGCGGTGTTAGACCCAGCGTTTTGAGAAGCTGGACTCCGAGAGCACGCGACACTTCTGGACAGACCGCGTTACCAACCAGTCTCCATTTTGCGCCTTCGCTACCGATAAACTGGTAGGTGACGGGGAAGCTCATCAAGGAAGCCGCTTCGCGTATTGTTGGACCGCGGTACTTTCCGTCTCCAATTCGTTTCCACTCTGATTCATACAGCAGCGCCTCCCTCGAACGGGGAAACGGCGTTGCCATGATAGTTCTGCTTGGCTTGTCCTCATTCTCTGGGAATGCCATTTTCCCCATATAAGGATGACTTGTCTTGAGCAGCCAGCTATCACGCCAATGAATCTGATAAGCGCCATTTTCATAGAAATGATCGGTCAGTTGCCTCAGCGGTATTTTGATTGACCCGTCGATAGGATCCCGTATCTGACGAGACGAGACCTTGCATGTCGGAGCAGGCAGCACAGACCGCACGGCGCGTGCTGGTACAAACTGCTTGATCGTGCGCATTTTGACATCCGCAATAACGGTAAACCCTCGGCTACGTGCTCTTCGACGATTGATTTCACTGACAAAAAGACGCTTCCTGGTTTGGGCAACGCCAAAATCCGCTGCATTGAGAACAGCTTCATTCCTTTTTATGGTAATGGCGGTCGCCGTCGCGTGAATGCCATGCTTGGTCGCCCAGCGTGAGAGGCCAAGGTCTTTGAATGTGTAGCGATCGGGCAGGCATTTGCTTGCGTTCGCAACGTTTTCCATGTACCAAGCGATCAAGCGGCTGCCGCGTTTGTGCTTCTTGATGGCTACGATAGAAAAGAAAATCTTAATTAGACGAATACCTTCTGTCTTGTCTGCATTCCCCAACTTATTGGAATAGGAGAAGCTCACGCATGGAGGACTGCCCACTATGATGTCGGTATCAGGAAGTTGCTCGATTAGCTCCTCATTCCCTTCAAGTGTACGAATATCTATCGGGTTACCATTTAGGCGGAAATTGCAGTTAAATGTATCGACGGCGGGGCGCCAATGATCGACCCCTCCCACAATTTTGCAGCCTACAGACCTGAAGCCCTCAGAGAAGCCACCAGCGCCACAGTAAAGATCCAGTACGGTGAGACGATGACCGCGAGGCGCTTTAGCTCTTGTCTTCACTTCGGGCGATTGCGTCTTGACTCTTCGGGGCATCATTCTCATCTTTTTGAGTTAATCTTGTTGATGCACTACTGCCTCTGGCTCCAGCTCGAACTGCTCAATGCAGTTTGGGATTGAAACGATTCGACGCCTGAGTATTTTCGCATAAGATCATCGTTTTCTAAGACATAAAAGCGCCGACGATACCTGCCCAGTACAGCCCTTCTAAATTGTGGCTTCGCGACACCTTCCACTGCGCTGCGCTTAGGTGGTCGCCGTTCGGCCACGGCTCGGACGGTCACGGGGTCTAAGCCCGCTTTCGCGCCAAAACATAACCCAAAAACATTTTGGCACTCACCGCGCCGACTCCCGCGCCCTGCCACCCTTCGCTCCGCTGCGTTTTGCCCCGTGTCCGCCGGTATCTGTTTTTGTCTCGCTGCCGCTCAAGTGAAAGACAAAAACAGCCTACCCGGCGGAACAGGGGATTAAAAATGTTATTGAAGGATGCAAGCAAAAGCAGAAACACGCAGGAACTCGTTAAGGCCAGCATTGATGCTCTGGTTAAGGCTCTCGAAGCCGGACACAGTGATGCTCTCTCTGCCTATCTCACCGCAATGTCGCAATTTCACAACTACAGTTTTCAGAACATTCTCTTAATTGCCAGCCAGCGTCCGACAGCAACGAGGGTTGCGGGTATTCGGTCATGGAACGAGTTGGGGCGGAGAGTGAAACGCGGGGAAAAAGGAATCATGATCTTTGCCCCGATGATTGGCTACAAGCGCAATGCTGGAGGGATCAGTCAAGCGCAGACCGACGCAAAGACCGACAAGCCCGAGGCGCGGTTAGTAGGGTTTCGGGCCGTGTATGTCTTCGATGTTGGCCAAACCGAAGGCGCAGAACTGCCGGAGCTTGGCAGCACATTCAAGGGCGACGTAGGCGACAAGCTGGATAAGTTGGCCGAGTTTACGACTGGCCAAGGAATCAAACTGGAATACTCCGACAAGATCGCACCCGCAAGGGGAATGTCCTATGGTGGTTTGATTCGCATTCTGCCAGACATGGAGCCTTCCGAAACGCTGGCAACGTTTGTACATGAATTGGCGCATGAGATGTTACACAGGGCCGAGCGCCGCATACTCACGACCAAGGTTGTACGGGAAACCGAAGCCGAGGCTGTGGCTTTTGTGGTCTGCCGTGCTCTGGGACTCGAAACCGGAACCGGCTCTGCTGATTACATCCAGCTCTATCACGGGGATGCCAACCTGCTGAAAGAGAGCTTGGAAGTCGTGCAGCGCACATCCACCGTCATTCTTGGGGCGATCAGCCCCAAGGATGCGGTAGGCACCTCAGCGACTACGGAGGTGCAGTAATGAAAACCATTGCCAGAATTCTCGAACTGGCTGCCCCTTTGCAAGCCGGGTTTCATATCCGCATTGAAAACGAACCGTGGATGACTCTAGTCATTGAGGACACACAGGAGCAAGGGCCCAACGGTTTGCCGGCAATCTCGGTTGCTCACTATGGAGAGCAGAACGGCGACCTGATGCGCGATCCTGAAATGATCTTTGAAGCGGAGGAATCTGGCGACAAGATGAGTCTGATTCCGTTCTATTGGCGGAACGACTACGCGGGAATCGAGCAGTATTCGGCTTTCGTGGAGGAAGGGCGAACACTCTTAAATGCGAAATTGAAGCGAGAGCACATTGCTTTCGCTGGCATATGGGACACCAACCTGACAGCCCAAGGATTCTTAGAGGCTTTCGTCAAGCAGCAGAAAGGCGACACTTAAATACATCAACAGCGAGATTCTCAACATGCCCGGCACGGTCCGGGCATTTTCGTTTGCCTCAAAATTTTTTCGAGGGGCGCTCTGGCCGCGCCCCTCGTGCTCCCCAGGCCCCCGATCATACCTTCGTTGCAACTTATGGACACAACGGGATTTACGAGATTTTCGTGATAGCATTTTGCCGTGATTCTGACAGGCAACGCTATCGCCCAAGAGCACAGACGTGGTGCTATCACAATCGAACCGTTCGATCCGGTACATCTCAACCCTAATAGCTACAATTTCCACCTTCATCACAGGATTCTCATTCGAGCAAGCCACAAAGATAAGTGGAGAATCTGCTCGATTGACAAGTCTGGGATGGTTCTTTTTCCCGGCAAGCTATACCTCGCAGCAACCGCCGAGGTCATAGGCAGCGATGAGAACGTTGTAACGCTTCTCGGAAAGTCCTCAATAGGGCGTCTTGGCATCTTCCTAAATATCACGGCCGACCTCGGCCATCTGGGATGCCGCTCCCGCTGGACACTCGAAATAACCGTTGTTAAGCCAGTTCGCGTGTACGCCGCAATGTGCATCGGACAAGTCGCGTTTTGGCGCACTACGAACCTACAGTTGAATAAATACTCTGGCCGTTATCACCGGCATTTAGAACCAGCGCCTAACCGCGATCTTGCTCTATTGATTGGAAAATTGTGATCTTGACTGGACCTCAAATCTGCAAAGCTCACAGAGCGGGCGACATCATCATTGAGCCCTTTCACGTCCAGCAAGTTGGACCGAACGCGTACGATTTTCGTCTTGGCGACCGCTGTCGTATCTACACTGCCCCCGTTTTGGATGCCGCTCGCCCAAATGCAACCAAGCTCGTGAAAGTGCCGCGAAGCGGGTTAGTGTTGAGGCCCGACAACATATACCTAGTTAATACCGAAGAAAAAATGGGTAGCACACGCTATGTCCCGATAATTCGCGGACGCTCTTCCATTGGTCGCCTCGGGTTGTTCATTGATATCACGGCGGACCTCATTGATCTTGGGTCCATTAACCAATGGACATTGCAGCTTCACTGCGTGCAGCCCGTACGCATTTACCCCGGTATGTTAATTGGACAGGTAACGTTCTGGAAAACGTTCGGTCGAAGGACACTTTACAATGGCAAATACCAAAACATCGAAAGTCCCGTCGCGTCGCTCTCGTATCAAGACCAATTCCTCAACCAGCGGCCCCCCACGTCAAGGCGGCGGTAAGTTCGAGGACCTTGGCTACTTCTACGACACAATTCACGGGCGCGTGGCCTTCGGTGAATTGCCGATGAAATTCCAGCCAGCTCTTAGAGCAGCGCTGGGCTCTCCGGCGCTAGACCGCCTCACAAGAATCAGTCAGCTAGGCCACACATCTTTAACGTATTTCTCTGCGACGCAAACTCGCTTCTCTCATGCCGTGGGCACCCTGCTCATGATGAATAGGCTTTTCAATCATCTTTGGCCGAGTGGACAACTCCCGTCCTCGTTAACAAGTGAAGTGGGTCGAGTATTCGCTGATGTTTACAATCTCTGCGAGGACAAAGCTATCTCAATCCGGTGTCATCTGTTGCTCGCGGCCCTCTACCAGGACTGTGGGGAGTTGCCCTTTCAAAAGGTCACTAGCCTTTACTTCAGGCCCGATCCCAATGAATTGGACTCTCTCCAGGGAAAAATCGGAGGCGCCAAGCCCGAGGAGTGGAAGACAAAGGACGTGTTTACTCTCAGGGCATTGTGTGAAGACCTCAAAAAAGCTGATCTGAGGAACTACGATCTGAAGTTTCTCGCTTTCTTGATTACGGGTGAAGGATGCCCACGAACATCACCTTTGCAAATGTTTCGTCAGATGACCGATGGTCCGATTGATGCTGATCGCTTGGATTATGTGTTTCGGGATGCCCTCTTAACAATAGGTAGCATAAGCCGCGCTGAAACTGTTCTTCACAGCATCGTTCGGTACGAAGCTGATCATGTCGTCGTGGACGATCCTCGGCCAGCGGCAGACTTTCTTTCCACGAGGGCACGCTTATGGACATTCGTATATACGTCTCCCGACGTGCGATTCCGTCAAGCCCTTCTCAAATCTTTCCTTCAAGCTGGCTTCTCTACAGAAGAAGGACGGAAGATATTTCACGATGCAGGTTTTGTGCCAGAGATAACATTGAAAGAATTCCTCGACCTTGACGACCACAGCATGTTGCAACGAATTCGTGCAGTGAAGGACAACCGAGACTTCAGCCACCTCCTGGAAACAGGACGCAACGCCTGTGAAGGCCTTCTGAAGACGGTCACTGAATATGAATGCCGAATTTTGCCTAAACCCGCAGACTCGACCGGAACACCCCGAACGAATCTCAGTAGTCTGCCCAAAGACCTCTTTTTCGACTTGCTCCTTGATCACGATGAGGAACATAAGCTTTATGTTCCGAAATCCGTTCGAGTCGAGCAGTCCCTCACAAGCGATCTCCCGTCCTCGAAAGAGCTGATGTGCCTGGAAGACTGCTGCGGCGCTCTTGGCCCGATCTTCCTTAAAGAAAACAGAGCACCTCTCGTTCGAGACTCATTTTTCCTGTTCCGCCCCAAAAAACGAGGCAACGAATGGAAAGCTGTTGATAAAGAGGGGCGTGAGGGCAGTCTTTACGAAGCGATAAACCGAGAGGACATTCGCCGCGAAATCGATGTCCTCAGTGATACCTGGGAAAAGTCTGATTTCAAAGGCAAAAAGATCGCCATTTCATGCGCGTTCGAAGATCGGCCAACCATTGTGCGCGTCATCCGTGCGATGCAACAGCGAAAACAACGTTATCGTGTTTTATTGGATTCCTTGCTAGGGCTGGGCAATACTGCATTGGACAATAGCCGGAATCTGATCCGAGAAGCCGAGGCGATTCTGGTGATTGCTTCACGAGCATGGTTATCAAGTGCTACCAAGAAACCCAGCGGCAATATTGCTGCCGAAGTTCAAGAGATTTATGCGAAAAACACCCAAAGGCGCGTTCCAGTTGCGGTCCTTCCAGTTGACCCATATGAAAGCCTCAAGGACGTTCAGGACTGGAGTTGGTCCAAGCTGAACCCCAATTGGGTGTCTGGGCCACCAATCCTTTATGGGCTGCGTCACGCTGGTGAAACAAGACTGAGGGAATTGGTCGAAGGAGCACTTCAGGATCTGAATCGAGAAATCTGATGATCGACCGCAAGCTGACAATTTCCGACGTAGGTGAAAAGAAGCTTATTCGTGAGTTCATCAAGCCTTTCTTTAATGCGGAAGACGACCCGTGTGGGGTTGGTGATGATTGCGCGATGATCGAACTTGGTGACCAGATTGTACTGTTCTCAACGGATCGCGTACCAGCGGACCTGACTGCGTTTCGGCTCGGAATTCTAGACCACCACGGCCTTGGCGGCTATTTGGCTCAGCTCAACCTAAGCGATATTGCCGCTTGCGGAGGACGCCCAATTGGGGTGTTGCTAAATCTTGGCCTGCCACCTAACACCGCTTATGAACATGTGGAATCGATCTGTAAAGGGTTTCGTCTCCAAGCAGAGAAGACGGGATGCAGAGTGCTTGGCGGTGACATCACCGATTCAATGGAACTTAGTATTAGCGCGACATCGGTGGGATTGGCTAAACGAAGCCAAGTGTTGAGACGGAGAGGTGCACGGCCAGGCGACAGCATCTTCATAAGCCGGCCAGCAGGCATGACTCCAGCAGCCTTCGAATACCTGCTTGGTAATCCTGCGCAGGAATTGCCAGAGGAAGATGTGGCTCGCTTGCGGGAACAATTTACTGCTATGTACCCCATGGTTGAACTGGGACAAAAGCTCGCTGACTCAGGGGTGTGCACATCTTGCATGGACAACACTGATGGAATCGGGCAATCACTGAGTGAGCTAGGAGAGGCAAGCTGCGTATCGTTCGTTGTAGACGAGGCACGGATAAATATTCCCAAGTTGGTTATCCGCGTTGCGTCTCTTAGAAATAAGGAACCGTTGGAGTTTCTCTTCAATGGCGGAGCAGACTTTTCGTTAATTGGAACGCTTAGAGGGCAGTGGAATCCGAACGACGCAAAGGTCCGCTTTGGCGAATCGCTTGAGATCATAGGACACGTTCAAGACGGCAGCGGCCTCAGGCTCCTGAAGTCAGGCGTGCTGCATGATTTGGTCTTTAAGGGATGGAACTATTTTGTGTGAGGTGCTGCAAATGATAAACCTGCGCTCTCGCCTCACAAAAGCGAGAACATGAATTTGGGTCCAATCCGCGATTCGCATTCTCGCCGCACGAAAGCGGCAACATAAATCAGGGTCCGATAGGGTCCGATAAGGTTCCAAAAGCTTACTTACGGCTCCAAAATGGGCTGTCGGTGCCGTCTAGTTTCAATCAGTTACGAGTTGTAGCGCCCCTTTCACGGCGGTAACACGGGTTCAAATCCCGTCGGGGACGCCAACAAAACAAAGCCATTTACGCAAACCATCAAAACTGAATGACCCCATCGCGGACGCAGAATGAGTACAAACCCGCCGCCGTCACTCCTTAGCCTCCAGCGGCCCTTTGGCGTAGAATATGCCCACATGCGTTGGATGATGGTATGCCTTGGCAGCATGGCCACCGGCGGTCTGGCGATCTTACTGTGCCTGAGCTGTGCGTTCCTTTGGCTTCTGATGCGCGGCCAATTCATTGGACTCGGACCGAATGCATGGAACCCAATCTCGGCCTTCGGTGGACATTGGGAGCTGGGAGTATTCGGCGTTACACTCCTCGTGTTTGGGCTTGGCTGCGGTGTCGGGTTCTGGTTTTTCGGCAAGCGCTTGAATCCAGCGAAGCGATAGACGTAAGTTACCCTCCGATTAGGACCGCCCTAGCCCTAGCAATTTGGTTCAAAATTCTTCCGTCGGGGACGCCAACAAAACAAAGCCATTTACGCAAACCATCAAAACTGAATGACCCCATCGCGGACGCAAATGAGTACAAGTTTGCCAGATTTCCCGCGTCCTTTATTAAGCTATTAAGCGCTTCCGTTTTCACCCCCCAGAAGAACGCATAGCGCGAGTTTTGCTGTTGGTTGCCCCTGGAACCATTCTGGCGCTGGTAATAGCTGCGCTTACGGGCTGTGGCTCTGCGCTCACTCCCACGGCTCAGGCATCGGGTTGGTCGGACATGACTGTACCGTCTCCCGCTCCGAATGACCCACCTTCAGACAGAAGCTTTTCATTTGAAGGAACTGACGTGTCACACTATTCTCCCAAGAGTCATCCAGAAACTCATAATTCCGGCAGATCAACGCCGCCCTAGGCCACTGCAAATGCAGGGTTTGAGTTTGGACCTTCGGTTGCTATGCGTCTCAGCAGCAGTAAGAGCCCACCGCGGGGATCGGCAGCCATGAGCAAGCTAAGCGTCGAGCCTTGGAGCAGTTGCGGACACATCTTCGGCATGAAGGAAACGAAAATGAGCATGATGCGATTTGCAAAGATCGAAAAGATTGCAGCCAGAGTTGCAATGGGAGCGATTGCGCTCGTGAGTTTGCTGAGCATGACTGCGAGCACGCAGGCACAGGATGCAGAAAGGCCCTATCCCAAGATGCTGCCACTTTCGCAGTATTTAATGGACCGGAATGCGGCAATCGCGCTGGCGCGAAGCGCCGCTCCGGAGGGCGTTTCAAAGGATGCGTCTGTTTTGGTGCTGACGCCCAAAGGCTGGGAAACAGCGGTCAAAGGTACGAACGGTTTTGTGTGCATGGTGGGGCCGTCATGGACGGCCAGCATTGACTTTTATGACGTGTGGAGTCCGAAGCAGAGAGGGGCGATTTGCCTTAATCCAGCGGCTGTGCGGTCGATCCTGCCGATTTTTCTCAAGCTGACGCAAATGACACTGGCTGGAGTGACCTCCGTAAAAGAGCGCATCGCGGGTATTCAAGAGGCGTATGCGAAGAAGGAGATTCCGCCGGTGGAGCCGGGGGCAATGAGCTATATGATGTCCAAGGATGCATACCTTACCCACTTGGGCCAATCACACAATTTATGCCATGTGATGTTTTTCTTGCCCATGAAAGATCCTGCGGAATTGGACGCCAATGATCCGAACTCACCCATTTCTTCCACGTCTATGTGGTTCCCGGACCCTGACAGACCGGATAGTCCATTGAACAAAGAGCTGCCGCCGCTGCGGACCGTCCCAATCGAAGTGCCGTACTGGTCAGATGGCACTCTTGCGTTCCACTAAATAAAGCCGAATGGCAACAGCAACGATCCCAGGAACGGCCTCAAGCCCCGACTAACGCGCTAACTGCCAAGTTGATTTTGGCACGGGGAAACTTACCGGTTTCGCGACTTCTCGGGACTCACTAATCAGTTCGTAAGTTAGAAACTTTGCGACGCAGCCCGCGGGCAATACCAGGACGTGACAACGTCCCTCTCGTCCGAAGGTCCGCTTTGCGGAAATTTACCCAGCGGACACTGATGGCCGCTTCTGGCCGATAGCGGAAGCGATGCCGGTCGCTCGGCGCGCCCTCGACAAACTGTCCGTTCTCGACTCCGGGCCGTGAATCACGTTAGCGTGGGACGGTGGATCGTAGGGTCATAACGCGCTGTCAAACTACTTGAGGAAGGCGCTGGGAGTCTTCGCATGAAATATCGTAAGTTGGGAAATAGTGATCTTCTGATTTCAGAAATTGGCTTCGGCTCGTGGCTGACATTCACCGATCCGCAGCGCAAGGAGCTGGCGATCTCGTGCGTGCATCGTGCCCTTGATCTCGGAATCAACTTCCTGGATACCGCGAACGTCTACGGCCGGGGAGCGGCTGAGTTGGTTCTTGGGGAGGCGCTTGCAGGCATCAAGCGCGACACGTATGTG
>DATFSU010000054.1:0-349134 GCA_035262465.1 Candidatus Angelobacter sp.
CCGGGTGGTTCGATCACGGCAGGAATGGCCATCTACGACACAATGCAGTATGTGAAAAACGACGTGACCACCATCTGCATCGGCCAGGCTGCCTCAATGGCGGCACTTCTCCTCGCCGCGGGCGAGGCGAAGAAACGTTTGGCCCTGCCCAATTCGCGCATCCTGATCCACCAGCCCTCGATGGGCGGGTTGTCGGGCCAGGCGACCGACATTGACATTCATGCCCGGGAAATCTTGCGGATGCGGGAAATCACGAACCAGTTACTTTCGAAACATAGCGGACAGAAGCTGGACAAGGTAGAAAAGGATGTAGAGCGCGATTTCATCATGAACGCGCAGCAGGCTAAGGAATACGGAATCATCGACGATATCATCTATAAGACGAAGTAGAGTTATGATCGGCGTTCGCCGGTCGCGTTCTACTGGAGGTCTCGGCGAGATAAGCGGCGTGCCTGCCGACCGGGCGAACGGAGCCTCGGGGCGGGCAACACCGGGTGATTGCGAAGGAGTAAAGCCGAGTGAAAAACCGGTCGGGCACTGACGAAATCTTGCGTTGCTCGTTCTGCCACAAGTCGCAGGACGCGGTCGCCAAACTGATCTCGTCGCCCAGCGACTATCCACGGGCGTACATTTGCGACGAGTGTGTAGCGGTTTGCAACTCAATCCTTGAGGACGACCGCACCACCACCACCGAATCTGCGGCTCCCAACCAGCTTCCCAAGCCCCAAGAAGTAAAGACTTTCCTCGACGAATACGTCATCGGCCAGGAGCAGACCAAGAAGAAGCTTTCTGTCGCAGTCTATAACCACTACAAGCGCATCCACATGAACCGCACCAAGACCGGTGAAGTGGAGCTTACGAAATCCAATATCATGCTGATCGGCCCCACGGGCACCGGCAAAACCCTGCTCGCCCAGACGCTGGCCCGCATGCTCGACGTGCCCTTTGCCATCGTTGACGCGACCACGCTTACCGAAGCCGGCTACGTTGGCGAAGACGTGGAAAATATCGTCCTCAAGCTGCTGCAGGCTGCGGACGGCGACGTAGGCCGCGCCCAGACCGGAATCATCTATATCGACGAAATCGACAAGATCGGCCGTAAGGATGAGAACCCTTCCATCACCCGCGACGTCAGCGGTGAAGGCGTGCAACAGGCGCTGCTCAAGATTCTGGAAGGCACTATCGCCAACGTTCCTCCGCAGGGCGGACGCAAGCATCCGCACCAGGAATTTACGCCGGTGGATACCACCAACATCCTCTTCATCTGCGGCGGCGCTTTCGTCGGCTTGGAGAAGATCGTGGCCCGGCGCATCGGCAAAAAGTCTATGGGTTTCCGGACCTCGGAGCAGAAAGAAAAAGAGTTTACCGAGGCAAGCAAGCGTGACACCGAGCTTCTGCAGAAAGCCGAGCCGCAGGACCTGGTCCGCTTCGGCCTGATCCCCGAATTCGTCGGCCGCCTGCCTGTCGTCGGCATCCTCAATGATCTAGACGAAGCCGCGCTGATCGAAATTCTCACTCGTCCGCGCAACGCCATCATCAAGCAGTACCAGCGAATGTTCGAATTTGAGAACGTGAAGCTCAAGTTCTCTGACGGCGCGCTGGCAGCCATCGCCCGTGAAGCCATGCAGCGCAAGGTCGGCGCCCGCGGTCTGCGCATGATCCTGGAAGAGCTGATGCTCGATCTTATGTATCACCTGCCCAGCCAGAAGCGCGTGAAGGAATTCGAGGTCACCAAGGAGATGGTGGAACGTCGCGACATCTCTCTGCCGGCAATGGAAAAGCAGGCTAGCTAGCTCTTCCCTTCACTAAGCAGTTTTGCTCCACCGCCTGCCCAAGTGGCAGGCGGTTTTGTTTAATCGAGCAGTAGTTAGTTATTAGTAGTTAGTTTGAGTTCCTGACCCCTTTCGATCCGTGTCATCCGTGTGAATCAGTGGTAAAGGGTTTTGCCTTTCAAACCCCGCGTCTCCTTGGCGGATTTCCCTTTTTCCCGATCTCCGATTTCCTCATCCGCGTTCATCTGCCGCTAATCCTCGGTAAAGTTCTGTCCTGGCTGATCACAGAGCCATCAGCAATCTGACCGCCTTCTTCGGCGCGATCACCTGCACCCGCGCTGAACGTACCAACTCTCACTTACCAAATTGCTCGCCCTCGGTGCCCACATTTTTTGCCAACGCGGCTTACGGCAAATTTTTCCTATCCCGTCTGTAACAAACCCTGGACTCCCGTCACATTCAGATAGTACGATTCACGAACGCAAATTCCAGCGGTTGCAACTTAGCAAGTGAGTAGCCGAATTACGGTTCCGGCCAGGGCAGCTTTCTGGCCAGCCGGGAAGTCCTGTCTTCGTACCCAAGTTTAGGGCCCAATCTCAAAATCTGGATTTGGAGGTGTGCGATGAAGCGCACAATTCTTTGGAAGCTTGCGGTTGTTTGCTTTTTTGGGTTCTCCTGCGCTGTTCCTGCCGCCCATGCTCAATTTAAGCTTGCTGCGCAAAAGATATCGCTCGCGGATACCACCACCACTCCGGCAGATCCATCCGTGCTTACGGTCAACAATGATTCGCCGGAAATCATGGCGCTGGATGTCCCGCCCATGCCGTCATCCGGTTACGTGCTGTTTAGCAGCAACGTCTTTTGGACGGTCGATACCACAGCCGCGGCGCCGGTTCGTGCTTTCTTCCCGCTGAGACACATCATCACCAGCCCTGCCATGCCGCCGGGCATCGTACTGGTTTTTTCCGTGCCCATGGCCAACATTCTCCACAGCAGCAACGGCAATGGCGAAAGCCTGGAATCTGGCAACACAAACGATACCGAGGTAATTACGCGCGACATCTTTGCCCAGTTTCTTTTGGCTGAAAATCCCAGCCTTACCCAGACATCGGCTGCGCAGATCGCTGACGCTCTATTCAAGCAAGGCTTTCACGTCAGCGTGTCGACGAGATTGAACAGCCGCAACATCATTGACGCAACCGTCACCAACCCCAACGTGTCCTTCTTTACAGAACACGGATCCAATTAACTCCGTTGGCCCACCCTTTCTAAGTTTTGTTTTGCCTACAGGAAAGGGTGGGCCCGCGGAATCGCACCCTCGTGTCAATGGCAGGTCGCGGTGAACACGGCGTCCGTCTCACCGGTGCTGCTCACCAGGATCGTGTGGCCAACCATCACGCCGATCGAACTGATACCGTTCGGCAGCGTTAAACGCGAACCCGGAACCGAAAATGTCTTGAACTTCCCACCGGTAAAGACAAACGCCTGGCGGGTGTCGGGCCCGGTCCATACAAAGCCGATGATCTGCCCGGTGTCGCTGACGTCGCTCAGTATGGTGCCACCAAACCCGACCTCGCCCGGGAAGTTGAGCGTGGTGATGGCCCCGCTGCGGTCGATGAATCCGTGATCGTCCGCGCCTCCGGTGTTGAAGTGCCCGACGATCACGCCGCTATCGTTGATCCCGGTCACCTCCGTGTCCACCGCGCCGTTCGGATGAATGACGGTGAAATGCCCGCTGCTCAGCTTGAAACCGTGGAAGTGGTTGTCCGTGCCGAGGAACTCTCCCACGATGGTGCCAAATTTGTTGATGCCTTCCAGACGTGTTTGGACCGCGCCCGGGAAGGTCACGGTCTGAAAGGTCGAACCGTGGTTCACGAAACCTTTGGGATTGTGGTTGCCCGGGTCAAACGAGCCGACCTGAATTCCATTGTCATTGCGGCGTTGCAAAGTAGTGGCGACCCCGCTGGGGTCGTTCACCACGGCCAAGCTGCCGTTGGAAAAGCGTATAAAGCCGTGCGATTGCCCGGAAACGAATAGATTGTCCGTGCCGACAATGTTGCCGAAACGGTTGATTCCCGTCGCCACACTCACGCCATTGGGTGAGGGGATTGTGAATGTGTGAAAGCTGCAGGTTGCAGGTGATTGAGCGCGTGCAGTCCCCGCTGTAAGTACCGCGCAGGCCGCCAGACAGAGAGTAGTAAGGTGATGCTTCATAAAATTTTACTCGAGGGGGGAACAGGTTGGAGATGCCGCGGTCCAGTGCTGCGGATGCCTTAACGTAGCTCCCGCTTCTCATCCGTGCGGGGGCTTGTCTCAGGCGCTCCCCAGGGCAGGCTTCGGACTAAATGCACCCACGCCCAATCCCGCTATTCCCGCGGCAATTCCGCCAGGAGTGGGCGCCGGTTTTTCGGCGTTAAGTTTGTTGTGCTCGCCTTGCGAGAGTTAGTGCGCTCTACGGAACAATCTTCTTGATAGAGAAACCAGCCAGGCCTGCCTGCCCACCGGCAGCAGTACGGCTTAGTTGCGCTTCCACGTAATACACACTGTCTGTGGGATTGAAGCCTTCGGAATCCGCGAAGGTGAAATTGAAGGTCGGATTCCCGGGTGTGTTGGCCTCCTGGTAAGAAGCGCTGGGAGAAGAAGCATTGCTGTCAAACGTCAGCAAAACAGTAATTGCTCCGGTGCTCAGATTGAGCTGCTTGAGCGAGAGAAATACGTGCCCTGTGCCGTTGTCGAGAAAACGAGCCGCAAAAACTCGGAACTCAATGCTCTGCAGGTCCGTGGCCAGGTCCCGCACGGGCAGCACGTTGTAGCGGATAAATGCCGTGGCGCCGACAGGTGCATCATTGCGCAACTCCACTTTCCCATCGATGTACTTGATCAAATTAGTGCTGTTGGGATCAACGGTTCCCGTGGAACCTACCCAGGTTTGCGCCTGGATGACGGTTGCGTTGAAAACGAATGCCGCGACGACAACCACGGCAAGACAGATGTTCCTGGTGCTCAGAGCCTTCATGCAAAATTCCTTCCTTCGTAAAAGTTCTGGGCCAACACCGGGGAACGGAGTGAATGGCAGAGTTACTCAAGCTCATTGCACGTTGCGTGCCTTGGCACCTCAGAGAGAGCTGCTGGTTAGGAGTAGCATCCGGGTACTCAGGTTGAGCAAAGACATCGCTTTGTTGGGCAAGCAGGAAATTGCCATCGGCTCTTTTGTACATTTCGATTTCCGCCGATCGGACCAGTCATCCCCTTTCCGTCTTCCCACTACCACCGGCCAGCATTTTGCCGACGCCAAGATGTGCCGAAGCGATAAAAGTGTCGTCCGTCCATTGTGGGTAATGTGCTTTTCTTTAACCCATTGATTCCACTACTCTGATTTTGATTTCCACCCGCCAGACCTTCGCCCCGCGAACTTGCGTCGCATGATAATCTTAGATACAGCGAGTGCTTGGGCATTTTGGCCCCAGCCAGACGAGAGAAAAAGGCGACTCAGTGACCCAGACCAAGGAAAAATTCGAATCCCGCAAGCTTCCGATGATGCCCATTCGCGACGTGGTCATCTTCCCCTACATGATGACCCCGTTTATTGTGGGCCGCGAATCCAGCGTGCGCGCCCTGGAAGAAGCGCTGGCCTCGGACCGTAAGATTTTCCTGGCCACTCAGCATGACGCATCCATCGACGAGCCCAAGCCGCACGAGATTTACCAGGTCGGCACCATCGCCAACATTGTCCAGAATCTGAAGCTGCCTGACGGGAATATCAAAGTCCTGGTGGAAGGCGTGGAGCGCGGGCGCATTCTCAAGCTGACGAACAATGACGGCTATTTTGAAGCGGAAGTCCGCACAGTGAAGTATCCTGCCGAGCCGACGAAGGCGCTGGAATCGGCCATGCAGCGCGTGCACACTCTGTTTGACCAGTACGTGAAACTCTGCCAGTCGCTGAACCTGGAGCCGGTGATCATCACCGGGATGAGTGACCCGGCCAAGCTCAGTGACACCATCGCGCAGAACCTGCAGCTTTCGATCGAGGAGAAGCAGGAGCTGCTGGAGATTTTTGATCCCGCCGAGCGCCTGAACCGCATTGCCGACGTCCTCGACATTGAAATTGAAAAGCTCAACATGGATCGCACCATCCAGACGCGCGTAAAGCGCCAGATGGAGCGCGCGCAGAAAGAGTACTACCTTAACGAGAAGATCAAGGCCATCCAGAAAGAGCTCGGTCGCGGTGAGAAGAGCGAGTTTGATGAGCTGAAAAAGAAGATCGACACCGCGGGGATGCCCAAGGACGTCCACGAGAAGGCGATCCAGGAGCTGAAGAAGCTTGAAGCCATGCCGCCGATGTCGGCGGAATCGACCGTGTCGCGCAATTATCTGGACTGGCTGCTGGCTGTGCCGTGGAAGAAGAAGTCGAAAGAGATCCGCAACATCGAGCATGCGGAGAAAATCCTGAACCAGGACCATTACGGCCTCGAGAAGATCAAAGACCGCATTCTGGAGTTTCTGGCTGTTCGCCAGCTGGTAAAAAATCCCAAGGGCTCGATACTCTGCTTTGTCGGACCTCCGGGCGTGGGCAAGACTTCGCTGGGCATGTCGATTGCCAAGGCTACGGGCAGAAAATTTGTTCGTTTGTCGCTCGGCGGGGTGCGCGACGAAGCCGAAATCCGCGGGCATCGCCGGACATACATTGGAGCTCTGCCGGGGCAGATTATCCAGATGATGAAGAAAGCCGGCACCAAGAACCCGGTCTTTATGCTCGACGAAGTCGACAAGATGGCTTCAGACTTCCGCGGCGACCCATCTGCCGCGCTGCTTGAAGTTCTCGATCCCGAGCAGAACTGGATGTTCCAGGACCACTATCTCGATGTGGAATACGATCTCAGCCAGGTTTTCTTCGTCGCCACAGCGAATGTGCTGCATACCATTCCGCCGGCCTTGCAGGACCGCATGGAAGTGCTCCGGCTGCACGGTTATACGGAACTCGAGAAAATTGAGATCGCCCGGCAGTTCCTGGTGCGCAAGCAGCGCGAAGCTACCGGACTGACGGAGAAACAGCTCCAGTTCACCGACGATGCTCTGCGCGAAATCATCCGGTCATATACGCGCGAGGCCGGCGTGCGCAACCTGGAAAGAGAAATTGGAAACATTTGCCGCAAAGTAGCAAGACGCGTAGTAAAGGAACAGAATTACACCGTGACGCTGGGCGGTGAAAACGTCAATGAGTTTCTCGGCGTCACCAAGTTCCGTGACACGCTGGCGAATGAGAAGAGCGAAGTCGGGCTGGTTACCGGCCTGGCCTGGACCGAGGTCGGCGGCTCAATTTTGAGCACGGAAGTCGCCATCGTTGACGGCAAGGGCAAGCTCACCATCACCGGGCAGCTTGGCGATGTGATGCAGGAGTCGGCTCACGCGGCCATGTCGTATGTCCGCTCGCGTGCCTCGCGCCTCGGCATGCCCCGCGATTTCTACCGCAACGTGGATATCCACATCCACGTACCTGAAGGCGCGATTCCGAAAGACGGTCCTTCGGCCGGCATCACCATGGCCACGGCCATAGCCAGCGCCATGAGCAAGATTCCTGTACGCCGCGATGTTGCCATGACAGGCGAGATCACTCTCCGCGGCAAGGTGCTCCCGATCGGCGGCCTGAAAGAAAAACTTCTCGCTGCGCTGCGCGCCGGGATCACCGAAGCCATCATCCCGAAAGAAAATGAGAAAGACCTACCTGAGGTCCCGGAGAACATCCGCAGCCAGATGAAGATTCACCTGGTTGAAAATATGGACCAAGTGCTGAAGGTCGCGCTCGAAAAGCCGCTGCCGGAGATTTCCGAGGAAACGCCTCAGCAGATGCCGGCCCCAGCCGTACAACCGGAGATCTCACGCGAACGTTACCTCTAGCCTCTCGAATGAAATTGATAAAGCCCGCTCGCAAGAGCGGGCTTTTTCTTGTTAAGAGCGAACCCCCGAGGCCGCCTGGACTGATTCCTTAGCGCGGTTGCAACTTAGCCGTAAATTCCGGATAGTCCGTTTTCATAGCACCGGCAAAGCCGGATTTCATGCGTGCTTTGTCGCTGGCGGGCCAAATCTCAAGCGTCGCGAGCGCCTTCTCGAATTGACCGCAAAACACCTGCTGAGTGGCGATGGTCAGCACGGCGCTGGCAGCGTCGTCATCCTGCCGTGGCAGTTGCGGCAGCGACTGGAATTCGAGCGTTCGTTCCGGCGTAAGCCATTCCTTAGCCAGTCCGTAATTCTGTTTCGAATCGGCCATGATTTGGGCACAGAATTCGGGTGTTGCATCCGTCAGCTTGCCTTCGACCACCCTGAACACCTTCTGTGCGAAGGGATTGTTGGCGTTTGAGGTGAAGCCATAGGGTCCGGGCGTGAGCACCCAGATCAACATCTTGCCTGCCTGGTCTTTCTCAAACTGCACTCTGCCGGGTTCAGGAATATCGAACAGCTTGTGCGGCCTCGGCGCAAGCGATATCACGTTGTACTCCCAGCAACAGTGCATCCCGCCTCCGGTATCCGTCTTGAACACGATCTCCGGGTGGCCGTCGCCGTCAAAATCCTTCCCCGTTGCGTTCTGGTCGAAGATCACGTTATAGCCTGTCGTGCGATAGACCACTTTTCCAGTTGCGCTGTAAATCGCCCCGGTGCAAGTCTCTTCGCTGTATTCGCTCTTTCCCGTCGGCCCGAGAGAGATCTCATATCCACCCCACAGTTTCTTCTTGTAGGCGGCGTTGTCCTTGCCCTTATCGACGAAGCAGGCAATGTCGTTTTGAAGCACCGTCTGCGCAAGCAATCCCGGGCCGAAGGTTACGGTTAGCAGCAGGAATAATACGAGCCGTCGCATGCCGAGCAGTTTAGCGCGGCGGCGTGAAAGAGAAAGTTACAAAAGCCTACTCCATCCGTGCATCCGTCTCCTTCGGCTGCGTTGACTCGTAATTCGATAGATTCTTTACCTAACACTCTGCAACGTGCATCTCTGCCCAGAGCTGCTGCATCTTTCAAAAACAAACAGCGCTCCGCTTTGGAACCCCTGGACAGGTTTGGCGCAATGCGAACGAAAGCAGTGTGTCTGACCCCGCCCCGCTTTCGCATAAGGATGAGTATTTGCCCATGAGACTTGCTGTAATCGCCCCCCGTCGTCTGCACTTCAGAGTCACAAGCACAATAACTTTTCTTTTCCGTCAGAAATTTTCCTTCAACCTTGCAACCGCAGCCGCCGTGCTGGTCATTGCCGGATGCGGAGGCGTTAACGCTTCCGCTCCAAAACCTTCGCCCACGCCCAGCGGTACGCCGCCGGCTCCCACGCCAACCCCGGTTACAACGCCCACGCCGGTTCCGAGTTCAGTCAACATTCCTACATGGCACATGAACAACTCCCGCACGGGCTCAAACGATCAGGAAACCGAGCTCACGCCGGCCAACGTGAGTGCCGGTTCATTCGGTAAACTGTTTTCTTACGCGGTGGATGGTTACGCCTACGCCCAGCCGCTCTATATTTCCAACCTGACCATCAACGGCTCGACCCACAATGTTGTCTTCGTCGCCACGGAGATGGCTAGCGTCTACGCCTTTGACGCCGACAACTTCGGCGATGGCAGCCCACTGTGGAAGACGTCGCTGCTCCAGAGCGGAGAAACGCCGCAGCCCGGCGGCAATCCTCAGCCCTACCAGGGGCTGACTTCAACCCCGGCGATCGATACCGGCTCCAACACCATGTATGTGGTCACTTCGCAAAAATCCAGCGGCGCACCTTTCTTCCGTCTGCACGCGATTGACATCACGACCGGGCGGGAACGCGCCGGCAGCCCAGCGGTGATCCATGCGTCCGTGCCGGGAACAAACTCTGAAGCGGTCAATGGTGTGATCAACCTGACCGGGGCTTGCCTGCAGCGCGCATCACTCCTGCTGTCGCAAGGCACGTTGTATATCGGCTTCTCTGCCTGTCCCACGGGCTGGCTGCTTAGCTATGACGCTGCCTCGCTCAATCAGATTGCGGTGCTGAACATGAGCCCCAATGTTGACGGCTATGGCCAATTTGGCGGCGCCGGCGGCGTCTGGATGGGCGGCGGAGGCCCCCTGGCCGACGATGCTGGAAACGTCTATGTTTCCACCGGCAACGGGCCTTACGACGATGGACCGGAGTGGGGTGATTCCATTCTCAAACTCGACTCTCACTTGCACATCATCGATCATTTCACGCCCTTCGACTGGGCCTTCCTGCAATGCCGCGATCTTGACGTCTCTGCCGGTGGCATCATGCTGGTTCCCGGCCAGGCGCAATTGGTTGCAGGCGGCAAAGCCGGCAAGATGTACCTGGTGAACACCGCCAATCTCGGACAGCTCCAGCCCAATGATGCCGGAGCCGCGCAAACTCTCTTTTTCAGTGCGGGCAGCTCCACCCAAAGCTGCGTCGACAATCACGGCAACACGGTCAGCGGTCAGGCAGGCACCAGCAGTTTTTATGGCACCGCAGCCTGGTTGAACGGCACGCTTTTCGTCGGCAATGACCCCGGCCCGGTAAAGGCTTTCAACTACAACTCCGGACACCTGGTCCCAGCCGGCGCTACGCCTGAAAGCATCTCGGCTCTCAGCTATGGAACCACGCCGTTCGTCTCGTCAAACGGAACCGATAACGGCATTGTCTGGGTGCTGGATCATGGCAAGCCCATCCAGGATCCGCTTTCTTCAACGCCGGCGCCAGCCGTCCTGCGCGCTTACGACGCAACCAACATCTCTCATCTGCTTTACTCCAGCGCGCAAAACGCGGCGGACACGCCTGGCTTCGGCATCAAGTTCACGGAGCCCATTGTCGCTAACGGAAAGGTGTTTATAGCCACCGCGCATGATTCTCTGGGCACAGCCTCGCCCCAAGGCGAGCTAGATATTTACGGACTCAAGCACTAGCATCACAACCATGCCGGGCTTGCAGAAACGCGGCCCGGCTTTCTTTTGCAAACTTACAAGCCGGTGTTTATTACCCGGCTTTTGCCTTGATCCGCGCTCATCTACGGAAACCCGCGGCGAGACGTGGCAATTGCTAAACTGGTTCTTTACTTCATGAAGCCGATCCTTGCCAAGTTCCTTGCCTCTGCCGCCGATCCCAAGTCCTTTCCCGTCGAGGGCCCGCCGGAATTCGCCTTCCTCGGGCGTTCCAACGTCGGCAAATCCAGCCTGATTAATTCCCTGCTGGGGCACAAGCTGGCGCATGTCAGCTCCACGCCGGGACGCACACGCACCATCAACTTCATCGGCATCTATGCCAAGCTAGGCCAGCCGAATCCGGAATTGATGCTGGTGGATCTTCCCGGCTATGGGTATGCCAAAATCTCGCGTGAGATTTCCGCCGAGTGGCCGAAATTCATCGAGCCTTATCTCCAGGATCGCGAAACGCTCCAGCTCTCCATCGTGCTGATTGACTCGAACGTTCCTCCGCAGGAGCCTGACCGCCAACTCATTCACTTTCTCCGCGCCATGCGGCGCGACTTTCTTGCCGTTGCCACCAAGACAGACAAGCTCTCCGGCAACAAGCTGCGCCATGCGCTGGCTACGCTGGCTCGAGAACACATGCTGGAAACCATTCTCCCTTACTCCGCGGACAGCGGCTCCGGCCGGGCCGAGCTTTGGCGCGAAATCAGGTCGCGAACGGGCAAATAATGGCAAAAAAGCCCATGGATCCCTTCGCGCGCAAAATGGTTCAGGGCACCTTTGTCTATGGCGCCGTTATGTTGGTCATGTTCGGCGTCTTTACAGCTGTCTATCTGCATACCCGGCCCCGCTGTTCTGATCGGGTTGTAGCTGAAGCAATCAGCCCGGGCAGGCAATGGACCGCAACCGTCATGGAGCGACGCTGCGGCGACGAAGCTCCCTTCTTCACCCATGTAAATCTTCGCCCCGCAAACCAAGACCTCCGCCACGGCTTCTTCTCCGGCTCGACGACGGAAGGCGAAATCTTCCTGGTCGAGCAGGATAGTGTCGCTGCAGGGATCACTCTGCAATGGACTGCTCCCGACACACTGAGCATCCATTGCGAAAGCTGCAATCCGGCCCTGGAGAAGGAAAGGATCCAAAACTGGGGAAAGGTGACCGTGACTTACTCAACATCCAGCAGCTAGAGTGTGCGCCCCCAGACGAAAACACCGCCTGAACGGCGGTGTTTTGTGTATAGCTGCATCTAACTCGCAGCAGTTTGTTGGAAGGTCTTACGCAACTTTCCGCGAGTCCCGTGGCAGGCGCTCAATCTCCACCTGCTGGCGGCGAATCTTGTCGCGAACAGTCTCCACGTGGTCCGACCCTTCCCGGCGAACCACTACTTCCTCGGCGATGTGGGCTGTCTTGTTGACTACCGCCTGTTCTTCGGTTTCCGTGATCTCAATTGTCTTATCGGCCCAATCAACGTCCTTGATGGCGCGGCTGTCCGTCACCGGACGGCGCAGAAGCGAAGCGTGCTCTTCGTGCAATGTCACTTGCGATTCCACCGGTTCTTCAATGACAAAGCGGCGGACACGAGCGCGGCCTTTCTCCACCTGGCGCTTGCCTACGTCAAGATGTTCCTCCGCCAGGCGCAGCACTTCTTCCTTGCCGGTGGTGGTGGCGGTGGTGCCAGCCATTCTGGGGGTGACAGGAGGCGGCACAACTGCCTTAGACGAGGGCGTGCTTGCGGCCTCCCAACTACCCGACGTTTCGTTGACGTTGGTAGGCGGATGCACATCGAGGATCTTCATGGCGCGCGGAACATCCGACTCCGGCAGACGCAGCGTCAGAACGGCGCCCCCGGTTTCGATGGCCCGGCTATAGGATGCACTCTGGTGGTCTCCAACGTCGCGGCCAAACAGCCGACGCCAGAGCCCGGCATCGTTCACTTCGGTATTGGTGAGAGCATCGCGGTTCAGCAAGCTCATATCGCCGGTGGAAAAGCCTGCGGCTTCCAGCGCTCGCATGGCATCTTTTGCTTTGACCGATCTGTCGTACACAGCAACTATCTTTTCGTAAGCCATCTATTTCCCTCCTGCCGGTTTGGCTGGTCCCTGATTGTTCGCACCATCGCCTTGCCGCCTCATGCCGGCGGACCACGCGTTGCTGCCGGAATACGGTCGATGATTGCTTCCTGTCGTCGGAGCGTGACTCGCTGCCGGCTCTTCTCTTTTCGATGGACAAGCCGGATTCGTATCTCCTCTTTCACCATTAGCCTTCGGGTAACGGTGAGGACCTCCTCCACCATGGGAATGATGATCGTATCTCCTCTTCGGCGGACCGCCGGCGCACGTTCAACGAGTGTGCCAACCGGCCTTCGCTCGATCTCTACGTCTTCGCGCGTGAGAAGTTCGTCCACCAGTTCTTCACGCTCGCGCGTGACCGTTGCAATGCGCACGCGGCCCGTGACCACTCGTTCCTTGGCAACGGCAATCTCCTCGGCGTGCAAAGGTAGGACAATTTCATCGGCGTTTTCTTGCGTGGTGGGTCCCCGTGCCATGGTTCGAACCGGTGAACGGCCGGGTGGCTTTCCGGGTGTGCTGCTTTGATGGAGCACCCTGGCCGAATTTTTCACCATTTTGCCGCGCCGCTTCCTCCCTCGCAATCCGCAAGATTCCCATGCCACATGCGGAACAAATACAGGGATCACCGGTTGCGCAACTCAGTCCTCAGAGAAAACCGCAAGACCGTTGTTTCGCAATCACGAACGCTGGCGGGAGATCGCGGACAGCGTTTCTCATCCGATTCCCAGTAAAAAAACGGGGACCTTCAAATGGCAACAAGCGCTCACTGCCTGCGCATCTTGGTAACGACACTCGAAAACTGTCGCGCAAAATTCAAGGAGGTCTCCTTTATGGCAGTTTCCCAATATCTCAGACCAGGCAGTTTGCTTGAATCGGTGCAAAGCCACCTTACCCCCGGCGTAATCAAGAGCGCGAGCTCGCTGGTCGGCGAATCCGAATCTTCCACCCGGCAAACGATGAACGGCGCGGTTGCTGGTGTGCTGAGTGGTGTCACCAACATGGCTTCTTCGCGCGAAGGCGCCACCCACCTCACCAGCATGATTGGTGAGGGCGGCTTTAGCAGTGCCGTCGATAACATCGGCTCATTTATGGGCGGCGGCAGCGCCACCACCGGCATGCTGAGCACTGGCCAACAGCTGCTGGGCAAAATCTTTGGCGGCAAAACTTCCGCAGTGGCCGAGTCGGTGGGAAGATTTGGCGGTGTTAGAGCCTCTTCCGCCACCAAGCTGATGTCCATGGCAGCACCGCTGGTCCTGGGTGTTCTGGGAAAAAGAGCGGCGGCACAGAAGCTGGATTCTTCCGGCCTCGCCAACCTCCTTCTCAGTGAGAAATCAGATATCGCAGAGGCAGCGCCTGCCGGCCTCTCTCAACTGCTCAGCACCGGTCCTACGGTGGTGAGTGCCAGACCGGATGTACGCGAAGCCGGGTTGAGTTCGCCTGCCCATTTGGAACACTTTACCGAGCGCACACCAGTCGAGGAACACACAATTGCGCCGCCTCCGGCAAAACCCAGCATGCGCTGGGTCCCACTGCTTCTGGCAGTGTTGGTAGCGCTAGCCCTGTTGTGGGGTCTGCGCGGCCATGCGCCCAGGGCCAATGTTGGCGACGTAGCCGGAAAGGCGGTGCAGCAAATCTCGTTACCCGGCGGCGGGAACATTGCCGCTGCTCCGGGATCAATCAACTATGACCTGGCAAAATTCCTGGCGGATCCGTCAGCCCAGGTACCCAAGAACTTCGTGTTCGACAACTTGAATTTTCAAGCCGCCACGACGCAACTCACGCCTGACTCGCAATCCACGGTGAACAACCTGGCCTCAATCCTCAAGGCTTACCCCAATGCCCAGGTGCAGCTGGTGGGCTACACCGATAACACCGGCACACCGGACGCAAACCAGACTCTCTCGCAGAATCGCGCGGACGCAGTCAAATCCGTGCTAGTCAACCAGGGTGTGCCGGCAGAGCGGATTTCCACTCAAGGGCAAGGACAGAACAATCCAGTCGCTTCAAACGACACGGAAGAGGGACGCCTGCGCAACCGGCGCACGGAGCTGGTGGTCAACAGTAAATAGTGTTTGAAATTGAAAAATAGTGCTTGCAATTGAACCGCTGACAACGCGTGGAGCTCAATCGCAGTGGCGTTCGTTCCTCGCGCCACTGCGGTCTCCGCGGACGAAGGGTATCTTGGGTCCCTGTCAGTTGCCCGCTCTATTGCCACTCTGATGCTGCTGCAACCAGGTTGAGAGCTCTGACTCCAGGCGAGTGCGGCTCTTGGCGCAGGTGCTGATGCCTTCAAATGATTTTTTCAGTGTGCGCTCCGCCGCCGGGACTTTGTGATCGCCAAAGAAATTCTGCACGTCGTCGCGCATCTCCACGCTGCAGAAATTGCTGGTCGCGTCCACAATTTCCGGCCCGCTGGACATTGTCGTTTTCTTCGCTACATCCGTCCAGTGCGCTTTGATCCAGTCCCATGCAGTCTTCTGATTATCGACAGTCTTGAGCACGCGCGCGATCAATGCTGCGGCATCCTGGTTCCGGACATTGTCAGAGACGCTGAGCTCCAATACCTGCTGCACAATCCTGGGATCGCGGAACGCGGCCAGCGCGCCGCCCACGTTGTAATACTGTTCCGGTGAATGCATCTTGCCCAGCGCATCCACATATTGCTGGAACAAAGCTTCATTGCCGTAGCGGGCGGCCACTTCCAGCACCCATTTTGCGATGCTCGGGTCCACTGAGTCCGGGTCCTTCAGATACTGTTCCGCCAGCCGGGTCGACTGCCGGATCGTCTCCGGGTCCTCACCTACGACGCCGAGGATATGAATCAGGTCGCCGCGCAACGTGTGCGTGTCTTCGTTTTCATTCGCTCCGCGTGTCCACCCAATCTTCGCCATGAGCGGCTGGAAGTTAGCGCGCACCCAGGCGCGAAACGGCTCCGCTGCACCGTCAGAGAGCAGGTAGTCGTTGGCGTAATCCAGTACGGGCAAATAGCTCTCGACTACGGTTCGTTGAGGATCCTGGTTCAGCGCAGCCACCAGGTTCAACAGCATTGCCATGCTCTCCTGGCCTGTGCCGACCAGCGCCGTCTCGTCATACACCAGGGATATGCGCTCTGCCGTCGTCAACTCAGTTCCGATCACCGCTGTCAGCCGGTCCAGATCGGTTTTGTCATACTTGGTGCGGTAATAGCCCGTGGCGTTGACATTCACAAAAACCCATTGCGAGCATCCGGCAACCGGGAGCGTTTGCTCCTTCTGGCTCAGGATCTGGCAGAAGGGTTTGGATCCTTCGGTCTTCACGCACAGCGGCGCCATCCATTGCTGCTCTTTTTGGGGAGCAGCTTCGGGATCGGCCCAAAAGCGTTGTTGCGCCACCGTGACCTGGGTCTTCGGCACCGGTTTGATCACCCTCCGGCGGCGTTTCGACTTCTTAGCCGGAGCTTGGGTAGCAGGCGGATTCTGGCATGCAGCCTTCACCATGATCAACGGCTCACCCGCCTGATCTACAAAGGTGGGCATGATCTTGTCTACCGGGCGGCCGGATGCAACGGTCAACGCATTCCAGAAATCTTCAGCCGTCGCGTTGGCGTAGGAGTACTTGCGCAGATATACGTTCACGCCGCGACGAAATACGTCCGGGCTGACGTACGCCTCGATCATCCGCAGCACGGCCGCTGCCTTCTGATAAGAGATCGAGTCAAACAATTCATTGATCTCTTCCGGCGTCTCCGCCTTGGCTCGAATCGAATGCGTGTTCACCAGCGCATCCTGCTGAAGTGCCTGGTCTGTCTCTTTCACCGCATCCAGGGCCGCATTCCATTCCGGATGCAGCGTCTGTGAAGGCTTCAACGCCATCCACGTGGCAAAGCCCTCATTCAGCCAGATGTTGTCCCACCATTTCATGGTTACCAGATCGCCGAACCACTGGTGCGCCATCTCGTGCGCCAGCACCTCAAATACCGCCTGGTGTGAATCAACAGAAGAATTCTTGTCGTCGATGAACAACAGCGATTCGCGGTAGAAAATTGCCCCCGTGTTCTCCATCGCGCCGGCTTCAAAATCGGGCGCGCCCACAATATCCAGTTTGCCGAAGGGATAAGGTATGCCGTAATACTGGTTGTAAAACTTCAGTATTTCTTCGGCATAGCGCAGCGCTGCGGTTCCCAAGGGCTTTTTGTCCGGCGTCCCGCACACGCGGACGGGAATGTTGTCGGCCGTTCCTTCATTGCACTCAAAATCTCCCACCGCCATGGCCACCAGGTAGGTGGACATTTTCGGCGTGGTGGTGAACTTGATGGTGTGTTTGCCTTCTCCGGGCTCGGGCGCATCCGAAGCGATGCTGCCGTTGGAGATGGCAGTATCGCCCTTGTCGACGATCAGCGTGATGTCGAACTTGGCTTTGAAGGCGGGTTCATCAAAAGAAGGAAACGCCCGGCGCGCGTCGGTGGATTCGAATTGCGTCACCGCATAGTTCCGCGTTTTCGTGTGGGCGAGATAAAACCCACGCAGCTTGTCATTCAGAATGCCGGTGAACTTGATACGGATGGTCGCAGGACCGGGCTGCAGTTCTTCGGCCAACGTGAGTGTTGCCTGTTCTTTTTCGGGCGCCAGGCTGGTTTGCGCCGGCTGGGTCTTTTCACCCTGCGTGACCGTTGCTTCCTGCAATTCCAGTTCAGCCGAATTGAGTACGATTGCGCTCGTGGCCTTCAGCACCTGAACGTCGATCGTCTCTTCGCCGGCGAAGGTGGCCTTCACCACGTCAGGAGTGAAGGTAAGAGCATAGTGATCGGGAGTCACAGCTCCGGGCAGGCGCTGAGCTCCTGCCAGCATGGGCATGAGCATCATGATCACGCATACAGTTTTTTTCAGTGGCGCCATTTGTCTCCTTAATATTCTGCTGCGCATAACAGGATTGCCTCTCATTGCGCTTTGCACGGATGTTGCGTAATCCGGGGAAGTTTTGCTCCCTTGATGATGGTGGCGCAGAGGCTCGGCCGGTACTCTTTGCCATTCCAGTCATAGACCGTGGTTTCCATCTTTTGCGCGCCGGTCTGAAATTCTCCGCTAAGCGAAGGCATACCATGTTTGACGATCTTCATGGGATGAAGTGAGGCGTATTTTTCCCGCAGGGACAGCCTGTATTGATCGCCATTGCGCAAGTAGACCAGAGTGTCACAGTTGCTGCCCTGGCAGTGGCACGCGCCCTGCACCTCGATAATCGTCCCTACTTCGCGACCGCCTGCCCGAATTGCCAGCGCGGACAGCGCCGGTGCCTCCGCCTTTTGCGACTCCGCGGAACCGACACACGCAGCATCTTGCAGCGCTGTTTCCTTCAAACCTTCCGGCACACCGCCCTGCTGCATCGCGCTTTCGGCTCTGACTCCTAGGATCACAATAAGAAAAACGACGATTTTCCTGGTCTGCATGGGTTCCTGAACAATGAATGCGCTATTGTGAATATGCTATTAAGGGAAGATACCACACGGTCTCTGGTTGAGAGGTTGCTCTAGTAGGTCCGGGGCGTTGCTGCACGGAGGGATCATTGTTCCCGGCAACCCCAATTCCCCTTGTGGCCCGACCACGACAGCGCTCGGGCCAAAATCAGCGTTTGAAAGTGTACGCAACACGGAAAGGATTCGCGCCGCCGGATCCAGCTTCGGTCCTCCGGGCTTTTCCTGTCTGACCGGATAGACCCTGCCGCCCAGAAAAGTTCCGTCGCCGGCAAGATGTGCTTCCAGCACCAGTGACAATCCGTTCTCAGCACTCAGATTAAACGGTCCATAGGTGGCAAAGTTGCCCAAGGAATAGGCGATCAACTTGCCCTTGTAAACCTCCATCGCGCGGACCACATGCGGTCCGGAGCCCAGCACCAGATCGGCGCCGGCGTCAACCGCAGCATGGGTAAACTTGCGCAGGTCACCCCGGTCTTCACCCAAAAATGTTTCATCGCCTTGCAAAACGTGCTGATGCGTAGCGCCTTCGGCGCCCCCGTGAAAACCCACGATCACCAGGTCGGATTCAGCACGCGCTGTGCGGATGGTGTCGAGCGACTCATCGAGATCAAGAAAGTTGTACGCGCCGGGATACGTTGCAAACGCGATTACGTCAATTTTTCTGCCTTTCACCGTGAGACGTGCGATGTCGCCCAACTCGCCGGTGTGCGCAATCTGCACCGCTTCCAGCGCCGTCCGCGAACTCGTGCGCCCTTCCTGGCCGAAGTCCATCGCGTGATTGTTGGCAAGCCCCATCGCAGTAAATCCAGCTTCCTTCAGATATTTGCTGTAGCGCGTGGGTACGCGAAAGGCGAAACACGTTCCTTCTTTCTTGCCGTGACACTTGGCCGAATCGCCGCCATCCACCAGCGGTCCTTCAAGATTCCCATACACAACGTCACCACGTTTCAGGAATGGCGTGACTTCCGAAAGCAAACCGGCTCCATCACTCGGCGGCAGCGTGGATTCGTCAGGGAAGGTCGTGCCCAGCATCACGTCGCCCACCGCGGTAACAACGATCTCAGGACCCACTGCCACCGGACTGCACGCGGCAGAACAGACATCGACAGTCGCATTTTCTACCGAGCTGATGGACTGCGGTGTGTGCGAATTGGTTTGCACCACCGGCTGCGTATTTTGCGATCCCTGAACGGAATTGGCAGATGCGCTCACCGGCGCGTAGAGTGCCGTTATCACGCAGCAGGCAGCAAGCGCCGCGACGCCTGGACCGATGATTCTGCGAAACATCTCTTGACACAGGCTCCGCACAGAATCAGACGCACGTCGAGTTAGCCGCTGAAAGCTCACGCTCAAGACACCACCTGCCCTGCTACTACCATTTCAGCACAGCGGTCCCAAGCGAACCAATAAGCGATTTCCCTGTAATCCGCCACATCAAAGACCGCCAGATCCGCGTCTTTGCCCGCGGCAATGCTCCCCTTACGCGTCTGTCGCCTCAGAGCACATGCGGCATTAATGGTGGCAGCCGTAATCGCCTCTGCCGGCGTCATCCTCATATGCGTACACGCCAGGGATATCACAAAAGGCATGCTGGGCGTGGGCGAGCTCCCCGGGTTGTAATCCGTGGCCAACGCGATCGGAACGCCTGCGTCGATGAACCGCCTCGCGTCCGGGAATTCCTTGTGTCCCAGGAAATAATTCGCTCCCGGCAGGAGCACGGCGACCGTCTCTCCCTGCGCCAGCAAAGCGGCGTCTTCGTCCCGCACGCAATCCATGTGATCGAATGACGCGGGTTGATGCGCCAGAAGGCTGGCCAGCGGCGTAGCCGTAAACTGGCCGACGTGCGCACGCGTTCCCAGGCCGTGCGCACGAGCCGCAGCAAAAATCCTCTCAGCTTGGGCCAGGGTAAACGCGCCGCGTTCGCAGAACACGTCAACGTACTGAACCAGCTTCTTCTTCGCCGCCAGCGGAATCATCTCCCGGCAGACTTTCTCGACGTACTGTTCTTCCCTGCCCACAAACTCCGCCGGGACCACGTGTGCTGCCAGCAGCGTTGCAACGACCTCGCCCGGCCAGCAGCGCGCGGCCTCGCGAATCGCTTCCAGCGACTTAATCTCATCCTCAGTTGTGAGGCCGTAACCGGACTTGGCCTCCACTACGCTGGTTCCCTGCTTGAGCATGGCATTGAGCGCGGTGAGAATCTTTTCGCTGAGCTCACCCCGGCTGGCCTCCCGGACCGTCGCCACGCTCGACCGTATGCCGCCGCCGGCAGCAGCAATTTCTTCATAGCTGGCCCCGGCGATACGCTTCTCAAAATCCACCAGGCGCGGCGCCACGAATGCCGGATGCGTATGACAGTCAACCAGCCCCGGAAGCACGACCTTCCTCTTGCAATCGAACTCCTGAACTTTCTTGCGGTTGGTCCGCAGCCAAGGATCGCGCAACAACTCGCGTTGCGGTCCAGCTGCCAGAATCTTCCCGCCACCGCAAAGCACGGCCGCATCTTCAACTAGTCCGATTTCGTTGAGCGCAGCTCCGCGTCGCGACGCAGCATCGCCACGCAAGGTGACAAGCTGGCCGATGTTGGCCAACAGCAGGTAGGGAGATGTCTGAGTCTTAGGCAAGCTTCAGATTACACGCAAAACGAGTTGTTCTGTCTTATCAGTGTCATCAAGTGTTGATCAGTGGTAAATCTCCGATTTCAATTTTCATTCTTTTGGCAATTCCGGCGATTTTGGCAATTATCGGACTATTTACCCTCACGTTGCATAGGTATCTTCACGCCCTTCGTCTCCGCGAACCGCTCTGCCTCTTCATAGCCAGAGTCCACATGCCTTGCCACGCCGATCCCCGGATCATTCGTCAGTACCCGCTCGATGCGCTTTGCCATCATCTCCGTGCCGTCGGCGACCGTGACCTGTCCGGCGTGCAGCGAGTAGCCGATACCCACGCCGCCGCCATTGTGAATTGACACCCAGCTTGCGCCGCTGGCGGTGTTCAGCAAGGCATTCAGCAGCGGCCAATCGGCCACCGCATCACTGCCGTCTTTCATGGCTTCGGTTTCGCGATACGGCGAGGCTACAGAGCCGCAATCCAGATGATCGCGCCCTATCACGATCGGCGCTTTGATCTTGCCCTTCTTTACCAGATCGTTCATGGCCAGCCCAAATTGCGCTCGTTCTCCATAGCCCAACCAGCAGATACGCGCAGGCAGTCCCTGGAACTTGATGCGCTTGCGTGCCAGGTTGATCCAGCGGCTCAGGATGCGGTTCTGGGGAAAGAGCTCCAGCACCAGATCGTCGGTGACAGCGATATCCGCGGGATCGCCCGAGAGTGCAACCCAGCGGAACGGGCCGCGGCCTTCACAGAACAGAGGACGGATATACGCAGGTACAAAACCAGGAAAGTCGTAGGCATTCTTCACGCCGCGCTGAAACGCGAACGTGCGGATATTGTTGCCGTAGTCGAAGGTCACGCTGCCCATCTTCTGCAAGCGCAGCATGCCCTCAACGTGACGGGCCATCGCGTCGAGCGACTTTTCCAGATAAGCCTTCGGGTCGTTCTTGCGCAACTCCAGCGCCTGCTCCAGTGAGATGCCGTTGGGCACGTAGCCATTCAGCGGATCGTGCGCTGAGGTCTGGTCCGTAAGGATGTCCGGCAGCACGCCGCGCTCGGCCAACTCGGGAATCACGTCCGCGCAGTTGCCCACCAGTCCGACCGAAACTGCCTCTTTCTTGCGCACGGCATTCTTCAGAATGCGCAACGCCTCATCCAGGTTATTGACCATGAAGTCGCAATAGCCGGTCTTCAGGCGCTTCTTGATGCGCTCGGCATCCACGTCGATCCCCAGGAAAGCCGCGCCGGCCATGGTCGCCGCCAGCGGCTGTGCGCCGCCCATGCCACCCATGCCGCCACTGACCACCAGCTTGCCCGCCAGATCGCCGTCAAAATGCTTCTCCGCAGCCGCGGAAAAAGTCTCAAATGTCCCCTCAATGATGCCTTGCGATCCGATATAAATCCACGAACCCGCCGTCATCTGCCCATACATCATGAGCCCGGCTCGCTCCAGTTCGTTGAACTTCTCCCAATTGGACCAATGTCCGACCAAGTTTGAGTTGGCGATCAGCACGCGCGGAGCATAATCGTGCGTTTTGAAGACTCCCACGGGCTTGCCTGACTGCACCAGCAACGTCTCGTCGTTATCCAGCGCCTTCAAGGAGGCCAGGATCGCCTCCAGGCATTGCTGGTTACGCGCAGCTTTTCCCGTTCCGCCGTAAACCACCAGGTCGCGAGGGCGCTCGCCCACTTCGTCATCCAGGTTGTTCATCAGCATGCGCATGGCGGCTTCCTGCGGCCATGCTTTGCAGGTTAGATCGGTTCCGCGAGGCGCTTTCAACGGCGGAAGGTGGGTAGCCTGAACTTCAGTATCGACCGGCATAGGGAAATGTTAGCAGGATTGGCGGCGGTATGGACTAGATAAGCCCTGCGATGAGGATGTCTTGCGCGCCGAGCCGCCTGTTACAGGAGCTGAACCATGCGGAGTAAAACGAAAATCACAAGCGGGTTGGAGCGAAGCGACGGTTCTCGCCGTTTAGCGGCGAGGCCGACTTGCGCGCCGAGCCGCCTGTTACAGGAGCTGAACCATGCGGAGTAAAACGAAAATCACAAGCGGGTTGGAGCGAAGCGACAAAAAAAAGAAAGACACGCCCTACCAGTCGCTGTAGGCGTTGCCCTCAGTGCTGGTGAGGCTGGAACCGCTTTTTACGTCGGTGATGCCCGGCGCCGTCTGATCGATTGTTTCCATCACATTGTCTTCCTGCACCACCTGCCAGGTCTCGGCTGAGTGTGTAAATGGGTCCTTGGGAATGGCGTGCAGATAGCCGGCGGTCACGATATCGTTCAGTTCCTGCGGCGCTTTGCCTTTGTCCTGGGTGTATTGATCGATGGCGGTGCGCATGTTGTAAAGGTCCTGCTTCAGCACCGCTTCATTGGCATGCAGCACGTGGATTTTGTAGATCGGCACCATCACGCCCAGCAGGATCAGGATCATCGAGCATACGATCATCAGCTCAATCAGCGTAAAGCCGCGTTGCCGCCTGGATTCTCTTGTGCGAATCATATGCTTTACCAGTCCTTGTACTTCGTGTCGTTCAGCGCGGTGCCGGTCGATTTGGTATAGACATCAAAAACGTTCTGGCCGCCCCAGGAATCGGACTCCGGATCGTCCTGCATGGAACGCAGCCCCCAATCCTTGGTTCCCGTCATCGGATCCGTGGGGATTCGGCGCAGGAATCTGAGCTTCTTGCCGCCGGCAATTTCCACGCCGTTGACCAGGGTATCCAGATCCGGCGGATAGCCTTCTGTGCCCAGCTTGACCTGAAAAGCGTTTCTGTCGGCAGCGTCTTTGTAACGATCGATCGCGCTGCGCATCTCCCATAGGGCCCGCTTCAGGTCAACTTCCCGCTGGCGTTTGACCGTTACCTTCATGATCGGGACTGCCGCTCCCATCAGGATCAGCAGGATGGTGATCACCACGATCATTTCCAGCAGGGTAACCCCCCGCTGTCCGGCGGTCCGCTTTCGCGCCAGCACGCTCATCCAATCTGTTGCCCTTACGATCATCTCTAACTAGTTTACGGTAATCGACATCTGCGATCCAAGCACGTCCAGGGCCTGGTTCTGGCTGTTACGCGCGCCAGGAACCGTGATGGCGATAGAGCTTGTACCCTTGGATTTGGCGGTAAACACCAGGTTGAAAACGGTTCCATCGCCGGAAACGCCCTCTGCTCCCGCGGGGCGCTGCGCCGTGATCTGCAGCTTGCCGGAAGAAGCATCGTCGCGGTGCACCAGAAGCACTTGTTGCCCGTCTTTAGCCAGAAACTCACCGTTGGTTACGCTGGAGAACTGGACTTTCCCTGGGTCATAGGTGATCTGGATCGGCACTGCGGCGATGTCCTGCCCGTGCGCCACCGTCACTGCCACGTTGAAGCTGCTTCCCTGTTGCGATGACAAACTTCCCGGATCAAGCCTCAAACCTACCTGCCCGGGCTTGAGATTTTGTTGAACCAGATTTTGCTGAACCGGCTGGCTCGGTGCTGCCGGTTGCTGTGGCTGAGCCTGTGGCGCCGGTGTTTGCGGCTGCTCCGCCGGTGCCTGAGTCGTCTGTTGTCTGCCGGGGGTGAGCGGAGCGGCAGGTTGTGGCTGCGCAACAGCATTCACCGGAGCTGGTGCAGCCTGGGGCGGCGCTGCCGGCTTTGCGGCTATCCGCAGATCAATGCCGCTGCCCGTGCCTACGTCAAACGCGCGGCGGTTCAAGTCGTTCAGTTCCTGGCCGCGGACGATATGCGGTATCAGCAGGAAAACGAGCTCGTTGACGATGTGTTCTTTTTGTGTCGAAGAAAACAGGTACTTCAGGATCGGAATTTCACCCAGCAGCGGAGTGCCGCTGACGGTCTTGGTGTCCTGCACTTCCAGAATGCCACCCAGGAGATTGATTTCGCCGTCAGCCAGGCGAATCACCTGCTCTGCTTTGCGGGTGCTGATGATCGGCTGGGTAATGCCGCCGATTGTCTCTGACCCGTTCAGGTTGGAGATTTCCATCGACAATTTCAGGGTTACCTGCCCGTCAGGGTGAACGCGCGGCTGGATTTCCATCTTCACGCCGACGTCGGTATAGGTGAACTGCGTATTTACGCCCACCGCGCCCACGGCGGTGCCCACGCCCAAAGGCGTACCGAACGAACCGGTCGCGATCGGAATTTTATCGGCAATCGTGAGGGTGGCTTTTTCATTGTCGGTGGCGCGGATTCGCGGGCTCTGCATGATCTTGGTGTCAGCGTCAGACAGCACCGCAACCGCTTTTAGGGAATCGATCGTCACCGCGTAATTAGTGGAATTCAGGTGCTGCAAATCATTGAAGTTGAGGTTGGGGCCGGAACTGGTCGTGGTCGTCGTGGTGCCGCCGCCCGTTGGGGTGGGCGTAACAGTATTGGTGCTTTGCAGAGCCACCTGCGCTGTCTGCGGGGGCGTAATTCCCAGGTTACGCAGCTTGTCCCGGCGCACCTGGGCTACCACTACGTCAACCACCACTTCCGGCTTCGATTTATCGATGTCATCGATCATCTTTGAAGCCAGCGCCAGCTGGTCCGGTGTTCCCTTGATGACGATGGCGTTCTGTGAAGGAATCTGCTGAATGCGCTGGACTTCAAGCACGGTGCGGATCGCGTTGACAATGTCCTGAAGATCGGTCGGCGTGGAGACGTTACCCAGATAGAAAGTCTTGACTACGTTCTGCTCCAGTTCGCGGCGCTTGGCCTGCGTATCCTGGGCGACAAAAATTGTGTTGGGCGTAACCGGCCGCCAAAACGTCCGTGATTGCAGAGCGACAATATCCAGCGCTTCCTGAAGACTCACATTGTGGAGCCGAAGAGTCACCTGGCGCGGGGTATAGTCCGGATCAAAGAGCACGTTGACGCCGGCCAGTTTGGCGATGGTTTCATAGGCGACCTTGGAATCGTTGGTCAGTTCCAGCGCGCTGATCGGCGCCTCAGGCAATGGAGCTAGCGACACCGGCGGAGCGGAGTTCTCCAGCCGCTTCAACAGCGGATCTTCTTCCACGGGCGCCGGCCCGGCCGCTTGTCCGCCGCCAGATGGTTTCTTCTGCATCATCTGCTGGGTGCGCCGGACTTCCTGTGCCGCCAGATCATTGCTGGGATCGATCTCTACCGCCTGCTGGAAGAGCGTTAACGCGTCCTGGAGATTGCCCTGATCGCGTAGTTTCTGCCCTCGCTTGACCTTGCTGCCGGAAGCGAGCATGCGCATGCGTTCGTAGGAAACGCGATACTTCAGTTCTTCCGGCTTTGCCTGGTAGGCAGCTTTGTAGTTCTCAAACGCAGCTTCATAGTCCGCGCGGGCTTCGGCTTTCACCCCTTTTTGATACAGAGACTTGGCTGAATCCGCGGCGGACAAAATGGCCGCGAGAAGAATCAAAATGACGAGGCTTCCTGTTACCTTCCTCATACGCTCCTGTGGCTTACCTGTTTGGCTTTTGATTAAGTCCTTCTTTTTCAGGAAAATGGTGGGGGCGCAACCCGTGTTACTTACCCGAAATCAGACCTTTTGGAAGCCAGATTATACACCCAAATCCGGTGCATAACTAGAACGACTTTAGTCGCCGGATTTGCGCTGTGGTAGCATAAAAAGTTTGCCGTCAGAGACAAAAATCTGCTATGGCCCGTCACACCACTCATCAGACTGAGCCGAACAAACCGAAAAACGTCAAGCGCGATCCCATCGCTTCCGGCGAGCGCGACGCTACGGTGAATCGTGCCGCCGGCCACAACTATTTCCTTGAAGACAGGCTCGAAGCGGGCATCGTTCTCACCGGGTCTGAGGTCAAATCCGTTCGCGCCGGACGCGCCAATCTGAAGGACGGTTACGCCTTGTTAAAAGATGGTGAATTGTGGCTTTTGAATGCGCACATCGGCGCGTATGAGAATGCCGGCTATGCTGCCCATACTCCTGAACGCACGCGCAAGCTGTTGGTCCACGCGGAAGAGTTGCGCAAGCTGCACGGAAAGACGCAGCAGAAGGGTTATACGCTGATTCCCACGCGCATGTACTTCAAGAACGGTAAGATCAAGTGTGAGATTGCCCTGGCCAAAGGCAAACAAAGCTGGGACAAACGCGAAACAGAACGCCGGCGCACCGCCGATAAAGAAGCCCGGGAAGCCATCGCCCGCTCAAGAAGAGCATAGTTGGAATTGAATCTGGTGTTGATTTTAAGACAGGAGCCCGCAAGACAGCCATGGATATACGCCTGATCGCTGCAAATTTCGCCGAAGTTGAGACCGAATGCCTGGTCACGATCGCTCTGGACCACGGCAACAACCAGAAGAGCGAGCCACGCCTCACCGTCAAAGATCCTGCTCTGGAAAAGGCTGTGGCCGAGCTGATCTCGAGCGGCGAACTCACCGGCAAAGCCTATGAGGCCGTCCTGCTGCACCGGCCGCAGGGATTGAAAGCGAAACGGCTGTTGATCGTCGGCTCGGGCAAAGCCAAGAACTTCAGCCACGTTGAAGTTCGCAAAGCGGCGGGAACGGCCCTGCGCGCGCTCAAGCCAAAGATGATCAAGAGCTGCGCCCTGGTGCTGCCTGAGGTCTCAAGCGGCGCCGAAGACGCCGTTCGCTCCGTAGTGGAAGGCGCTCTGGTGGCCGACTACGATCCGGACACCTATCGCAGCGATCGCAAGGATTACAGCATGAAAGAAGTCACTGTGGTCGCGCCCGCCGGCTCAGATCAGGCAAAGCTGCAGCGCGCGCTGGAGCAAGGGCGAATCATCGGCGATTCACAGAACTTTACCCGCGAACTGGTGAACGAGCCCAGCAACCGCCTTACGCCCACCATCCTGGCCGATCGCGCTAAAAAGATGTGCGAGACCGTCGGTCTCAAGTGTGAGCTGATGGGTCCCGACAAGATCAAAGAAATGAAGATGGGCGCCTTCTGGAGCGTGGCCCAGGGCTCCGACGAAGAGCCCCGTCTGATCGTCATGAAGTACGAACCCCAAGGCGCGCCACAAAAGCCCGTGCTGGGCCTGGTGGGTAAAGGCATCACCTTCGATACCGGCGGAATTTCCATCAAACCCGCCGACGGCATGGAAAAGATGAAATATGACATGGCCGGCGGCGCAGCCATGATCGGCGCCATGCGCGCCATCGCGCTCCTGAAGCCCAATATCAAGGTCATCGGCATTGTCTGCGCTACGGAGAATATGCCCAGCGGCAAAGCGCAGAAGCCGGGCGACGTTCAGATTGCCATGTCCGGCAAGTCGATCGAGATTATCAACACCGACGCCGAAGGCCGCCTGGTTCTCGCTGACGGCCTGCATTACGCCAAGACGCTCGGCTGCACTCACCTGATTGACGCGGCCACCCTCACCGGCGCGTGCGTGGTCGCGCTCGGCGGCGTGAATGCCGGTGTCTTCGCCAATGACGAAGACGTGTACCAGCATTTCACCCGCGCTCTGCAGCGGTCCGGCGAAAAATTCTGGCGTCTGCCCCTCGATCAGGAATATCTCGATATGATCCGCTCCAGCATCGCCGACATCATGAACACCGGTGGACGTTGGGGTGGCGCCAGCACGGCTGCTGTCTTCCTGAAGGAATTTGCCGAGGATACGCCGTGGGTTCACCTCGATATCGCCGGCACCGCCTGGATTGACGAGAACAAGAGCTGGATCGCCAAAGGGCCTTCAGGGATCGCCGTGCGCAGCCTGGTGGAGTTTGTGCGATCGTTCGAAGCTTAAGCTCACGAGAGATTCCCGGCGGGAAAGGAGTGTAGTACTCTCATTCGCATGTGCAAGTTGAATAAGAGCCTGCGCGATTGGTCTATGCCAATTCTATTGCTCGTGCTTACAATCTACATCGTTTCATCTGCGCCGGCGCAAGAAACGGCTCCCCCAGTGCCAGGCAAGCTGGTGGACTTGGGCGCTTACAGACTTCATCTCAATTGCACGGGGCATGGAAAGCCTACCGTCGTCTTCTCCCCGGGTGCAGGCGATTTCTCCTTTGACTGGTATCTGGTGCAGACGGAGGTCTCGAAGTTTACTCGCGCTTGCTCCTATGATCGCGGCGGCGAGGCTTGGAGCGACCTTGGTCCTACCCCGCGCACGATGCACCAGGAGGCGTACGATTTGGGCCGGCTTCTGCACCAAGCTAAAGAACGAGGACCATTCATTCTTGTGGGGCAATCGGCCGGTGGTCCAGTGGTTCGCCTGTTTCAGCAGCGCTACCCACGTGACGTGGCTGCGGTGGTACTTGTAGATGCATCTCATGAAGATGGGCGCCTGTTTATCAACGGCAAATTGCAAAGACTGCGGGACCTGAGCAAGGGGCGCCCAATACCGCCGGTCCGGGACCACGCTAGTCCGGAGGATGGTCTATCGGAAGACGGGATCGGGAAGATCAAGGAAGCGATTGTGAAATATGACATGACGCCTGGCATCGATCCTCCCTTTAACAGGCTTCCACCCGAAATACAGAAGCTGCGCTTATGGGCGCTAGGAAAATACACCCACTTTGTAGCGCTGGACAACGATTACAACCCAGAAGAGAACGACGAATTCTTTAAGGACCATCAGCGGAATCCTCAGTCCCTTGGCGACATACCGCTCATCGTGCTCAGCCGCTCACGCGATGAATATCCGCCGCGCGTGGCTGAACAACTCTCGGCTGAACATCGCGCGCAGCAGGTCGATCTGGCTACACTTTCCCGGCATTCCCGACAGATCATCGTGCCCGACTCAGGGCATCACATTCAATTGGATCAGCCGGGCGCGGTAGTTGACGCGGTGCGGGAAGCAATTGTTGAGTCAAAGCACTCTCATACCCGCACGACACCATAAGAACGAAAAGCGCGGCCGCTCGCGGCCGCGCTTCACTACCTCCGTCCAAAAGCCGATTACTGCTTCCGGCTCGGATCATCGTTCGGATTTACATAATTAAACTGTACCGGCGACTGCCCATGGACCTGCACAATGACCTCGCCTGAGGCCATCGCGTAGTGATTCATATGAGGATCGAGATAGGCAAAGCTGCCCGCGGGAAAGCTTGCCATCTTGCTCGCGTCAAAAGTGTCTCCCATCCCGACCTTGAAGGTTCCCGAGATGACGGTCACGTTTTCCCGCAGCGGATGCCAGTGCGGCGCAATGCGATATCCATCAGGCAACTTGAGCCGTACGGTGTATTCGCCGGTGGAAGCCGTCGGGTCGCCCTGAAGCACTGCGAACTGCGCGCCCTTCGCGACGAAAGGCGGCGCAGGGCCCCACTGCGTGGTCTCCAGGGTAAATGCATTGGGTGCGTGCGACGCTGGATGAGCGGCCACGCTGACAACCTGTCCTGCCCACACAACCAGGGCAGCCAGCACAATTGTGAGAAGTAAAGTTTTTTTCATTGTTGTTCTCCTCGTTCTCTCTCCAATCATGTCTAGCATCATCGTCCCCGGGAACATCTCGCACAATCGAGCAGGAATAATGCTTTTGTATCTTTTATATATCGCTGTAAGTGATAGAAACTTAGTGGCATAATAGCGGGTAGGCATGCCGCGCGCAAAGTCGCAGAACGCGAGTGTGGAGCTGGACCTGGGGCGCTACGAGCTGCGCCGTTCCGGACATCGGGTGAAGCTCGAGAAAAAGCCCATGGAGTTGCTGATCTTCCTGGTGGGGCGGCGCGAACAGATGGTCTCACGCGAAGATATTGTCAAGAAGCTATGGCGCTCCAACCTGTTTATCGATACCGAGCGCAATCTCAACAATGTCGTGCGGAAGATCCGGACGGCGCTGGGAGACAACTCCGAAAAACCGCGTTTTCTTGAAACCGTAGTGGGTAAAGGCTACCGTTTCATCGGTCCCGTGCGGGTGATTGATGCGCTGTATCCTCGCGCCGATCTTGCACAGGCCACCGCAGGTTCCGTCAGACCCGAGCACGCAGTTGACCGGAGCGAGCGCTCGTCACTTGCCGTCGTGCCGCTGGCGCTTCTGGGTAAGGCGACTGACGATCATGGGCTGGGCCTCGGCTTCGCCGATGCGCTGGTTTCACGGCTGGGCAATCTGCGGGACATCGACGTGCTTCCAACTTCAGCCGTGCTGAATCTTCCGCCGGACGCGCCTGCCTCCGACATCGCCGCGCGCCTGGGCATCCGCTTTGTCGTCCACGGTGGAATTCAGGCGTCAAAGGGACAATGGCACCTCTCGCTGGAATTGTTTGACACCTATCTGCAGGGCGCTCGCTGGAAAAGAAAGAGCGAGCTCGACGAAAGCCGGCTCTTCGAGCTGGAGACTGAGATCGCCAAACAGATTGCGGGCGCGTTGAACCGGCCACTGGCTCAAATGAGCGTGCAGCAGCGTCCACGTTACAGCCGCGACGCTCTGGCTTATGCGGAGTTCATGAGCGGCTTCCGGCTCAGTGCCTCCGGCGACGCGGGCGAGATGGAGAAAGCGATTCATCACCTCACCAACGCAGTGACTCGCGACCCCGCCTTTGCCCTGGCCCACGCCACGCTCTCGTTCGCCTGTGCCAAGCGCCATTTCGAATACGATCCAGCCAGCCTGTGGCTGGAGAAAGCTGAGTTCCATTGCCAGCGCGCCCTCGAACTTGAACCGGACCTGCCTGAGGGACACGTGGCACGCGCGTTTCTGGTCTGGGGACCGTCAAAAAATTTCCAGCACCTGGAAGCGATTTCCGCGCTCAAGCGAGCCATCAGTCTGCAGGCGAACCTGCCGCATGCGTACAGCCGTCTCGGCACCATTCTGGCGCATGTCGGTTTGCTCGATCATGCAGCCGAGATGTTTGAGCGAGGACGGACTTTCCATCCTCAGAAGGCCGTTAGCCATAGCATTGCCCAGGTCTATCTGTGGAACGGGCAGTATGAGTTGGCGGGGGAAACGATCGCCGCATGGCGCAAAGAAAGCCCAAGAAACAAATATGCGATTACCTTTGCGGTGCAGCCGGCGATGATGACCGGCCACTGGAAAGAAGCCCAGGCCCTGGTGGATGAAGGCCTGCAGCTTGCTCCAGAAGACCCAATTGTTGTCAGCCAGCAGGGCGTCCTCTATGCCTTGATGGGAAAAGTAAAACCGGCGCTCGACTGCATGACCCGGGCGTGTGCGAATCCAAAATCATTTGGACACGCCCACCACACGCATTATCAGGTCGCGTGCATTCTCGCTCTGACGGGGCAGCCCAAGCCTGCCTTTGAATGGCTGGAGCGCAGCTCCGGCACAGGATTCCCATGCTGGCCCTTTTTCCTGAAGGACCCGTGTCTCGCCAACCTGCGCGGCCTTCCCGAGTTCGAACTTCTCATCAGCTCACTGCAGGCCAAGTATCCCGATCACCTGGGATTGCTCTAGCGAATCAGCAAACACTTTTTGCGATTTTATGGGCTGAAAGGTTTGCTCGTTCTCTCCCGACGGGCCTCATCTGCGTTCATCTGCGGAGATCAGCGGCGAATGGGCTTCACCGCCCCCGCGCCACGATCAGCGTAATGTCGTCATACTGTTCACCCGGGCTGAACTGCTGCACCTCGGCGACAACCGCCTCCAGCAGATCACGCGCCTGCATCTCGCGATAACGGCGCAATCCCGCGATCAAGCGCTCTTCGCCAAATTCCTCGCCGGTTCCGGCAAAGGCTTCCGTGATGCCGTCGGTATAGATGGCCAGGGTGTCACCCGAAGCGAGCCAGCACTCGCGGATCGCGCAGTCCCACTCATTGAAGAGTCCCAGTACGGTGCAAGTCGAGTCAAGCCGGACAACGCTTCCGTCGGGTCTTACCAGGAGCGCGGGTAGATGTCCGCAATTGATGTAGCGCAGGCGCTGCGTGCGATCGTCATATTCGGCGAAGAACAGCGTCGCATAGGCGTTGTCGGCGGTGTTGTCGTAAAAGAGCTGGTTCACCGAGCGCAGGAGCCGCTGCGGCTCGTCCAGCGCAATGGCGCACTGGCTGCGCAGGTTGGCCTGCAGATTGGCCATCAGCAGAGCGCCGGCAATTCCTTTGCCCGCGATATCGCCCAGCACCAGCCCGAGACGGCCGTCGCCCAGGTGGAGAAAGTCGTAATAGTCGCCACCCACCTGTTGCGCCTGCCGGCAGGTTCCGCCGTAGTCGAGCGTCTTCATCGGCGGCAGGCTTTGCGGGAAGAGCCGCGCCTGCACCTGGCGGGCAATCTCCATCTCATGCGCTGCACGGCGTTCTGACTCCGCCTTTTCCGCCGCCTCGCGCCGCTGCGCCTCAACCAGCTGGTTCATCTCATCAAAGCTGACCAGGGAATAGGTATTGCCGTCCACGTCTTCAAATCGCGTGAAAACGCCGCCCCAGATGGGCTCCTGTTTGCCCAGGAGCGTCGGCGCCGGGCTCTCATGTGGCACGTACTTCACGCGCCTGAGTCTCGGCGTATGGTGAAAGCGAACGCCCTTTTTTCGCCACTCAGCGTACTTGGCGGCAACGTCTTCGGTTACAAAGACCACTCCGGTCGGACGGCCAATGAGCTTCTCCCGATCCGATTCAGGTTCGGGATTGATCAGGGTCAGGACTGCGGTTCCATCGGGAGGGGCGACCGCCAGCCAGCGCTGTCCAGTTTGCAGGCGAACGTCGAAAGCGAGGGTAAAACCCAGTTGCTCCAGGAAGAAGCGCATGCTCCGTTCCTGGTCCCTGACAAAGATATTCACGGTATGGACACGGAGGTGCGGAGCTGTCTTTTCAACGCCCTGATCTCGAAAACCGGTTGCAAGGGGGCTGGCCACAGCGATGATTATAAGACCGCACTGATAATCCGCTGCTGTTTCGTATCTATATGTCAGAAAACCGGCTTATTCATTGCCTCCGAGCGCCTACCGGCGCAGAACCGATTACTCTGGTAACCACTTCTACCGTCACTTCCAACGCTTAGTGATTGCAATGCCGAGCGCTATGAAAGACAATCCGCCTTGCCCTCCTACCCCTCGGCATTGAGCCAGCCCTCGCCCTTACTCCAGAACGATAGTAAGGAGAAAGTCCATGAAACGGTTGTTTGTAAGCGCGGTAGTCCTTTTCTTCGCCCTCGCAGCTGTGGCCCATGACAAGCGCGACCATGATAACGACCAGGATGAACATGGTCGCAAGAACATGAAATTTACCCAGGAAGGTGCATTCGCAAGCCTCTCCTCTTCCATCGGCCCTCAATCCAGTTTCAACGTCAACGTATCCCGCGGTTCAAGCTCAACTTCGCCGGCCAGCACCTTTCTGAATTTTGACTTCATCACCCTTGCCGACGATAACTCCACCGAAACCGTCACCATCATCTTCGGTGAAATTCCCAACAACGCATTCACCGGCGACAAAACCAGTGACCTGGTCTTTGACCTCGATACCAGCACGTTGGATCCGTCAGTTACATCCAGCGAAACCTGCACCATCGACCTGAATCAGCTGTCGGTCGTCTGCAATCCGGTTACGCTGGGCGTGATTCACCTGGAATTCCACGAGAACGGCGTGCAGGCAACCAAGATTCTGAACCACGTGGAAGAGGACATTCTTGGTCCGGTTACCACGCTCATTCACTCCAGCTCAGACAACGGCTCGGCCAATGCGCAGGGTTCGATATTTGGAGTGCCGGTATCCAGTTCATCGGCTACCGTGGGGGTAAACCACAGCTCGAGCATCGAAATCACCAGGCACTAAACCGCAGGCTTAAAAACTCTCGAATCGGGAACGCAAACTCCACAGTGCGTTCCCGTTCTTTTTTGTAGCTGGTGGTTGTTGCGATCTTCGGACCTCGGAAGCAACGCCCTGGCCCTACATGACCGGCGGCCCTTCAATGCCCATGAGCGCCAGGCTCTGGATCAGCGCGCGCCGCACTACCGCTGCTGTGACCAGGAGGAACCGCTTCCGTGCCTGGTCTTCTTCGGTAAGGATGTGGTGCTTGTGGTAGAAGTTGTTGAATTGCTGCGCCAGTTGAAACGCGTACTTGGCCGCGTAAGCCGGTTCGGTAGTGCTGATGCACTGCTCCACCATGCTGGAGAGCTGCCCGGCACGCAGCCACAGCTCCCATAATTCGTCGTCTTCTTCCAGGAACCGTAGATCGCTCTGGCCGGCGAGAATTTCTTCCGCGCTCATGCCGGCTTTGCGAAAGATATTGGTAGCCCGAACAATGGCATACTGCGCATAGGGTCCGGTTTCGCCCTCAAAGCTCAGCGCTTCTTTGAAATCAAATGCGATCACCGAACCCTTGGTGAACTTCAGCATGAAATAGCGCAGGGCGCCGATGGCAATCTGCGCAGCGATGCCACGCCGCTCCGCTTCACTCATCTCGGGATGGCGCGAATCCACTTCTTTCTGCGCCGCGGCAATCAGAGCGTCAATCAGGTCATCCGCTTTTACACCAAAACCTTTGCGGCCGGATACTTCAATATAAGCCCGCTTCTGCTCCTCTTCCGAAACCGCATAGCCCAACTCTAAGGCGCAACGCGGAGTCAACGCCACCATCTCGTACGAGAAATGATGATAGTTTTCCGCCTGCTCCGTGTAGCCCAGTCCGCGGATGGCCTCGATCACATTGTTCTGCGGATCAGCCTGGCGGGAATCGATCACGTTGTAGATGGCGTTCACCCCACCAAAGTGCGGATGGTTCGCCTCGCCGGTCTCGCCAGAGATCCAAACCTGGCGGCCATTGGGGTAGCGATAGAAATGCTGATAGCCGAAGTCGCGGCCCAGCAGCCCAAACTTCCACAGGTGGTACGCAATGTCTTTGCCGACATAAGTGACCGTGTTATTCGACCGCACGATAACCTTGGCGTCCTCATCGGGGCCTTCGCTCGTCTCAGGAGCATCTTTGCCTTCGGCTTCAGACTGCTTCTTGGCGGTTTGCGAAGAAGCCCGCTTCATCACCCAACAGCCTTTGTTTTTGCCTTCGTTCTCAAAGTAAAGGACGCGTTTCTCTTTCAACTGCGCAAAGGCCGATTCCCAGAAATGCAGGTGCAGGATCTCGCTCTCCTGGGGGAGAAAATCGTACTCAATACCCAGCCGTTCCATGGTTTCGAGGTGGCGGCGGATGATGGCGTTGGAGATAAGCTTGCCGATCTCCGCGGCCTCGTTGCCGCCATGCTCGATATCGTGCAAAGTTTGCAGGCGAAGCTTCAGATTGTCCTTGCTCGCCTCGTACCATTGCGACACGCGAGCGTAGAGATCCCAGCAGTAATAGTCGAACGAGCGCGGCGGAGGCCCGCTGGCAGCAATCAGCGCTTCTATCTCTGCTTTCTTCTTCTTTTCGAGATAAAGAAATCCCACAACCACGTCCGCTACTTGCACCCCGGTATTGTCAATGTAGTTCTGCACGTCCACATGGGCGCCCGCGACCTGCAGAAGGCGAACAAACGTGTCGCCGAGGATCGAATTGCGCAGGTGCCCAATGTGCGCTGCCTTGTTCGGATTGATGCTGGTGTGTTCGACCAGAATCTTCTTGCCTGCGGCAGCGCCAGTCGTCGTGGTGCGCTCAGGCAAGAGCATCAGCCGGGCTGCTTCTTCACGATTGAGCCGGGCATTGATGTAGCCCGCGCCTGCGACCTCGAATTTCTCAAAACCCGGAAGCTGCCCCAGTCCGGCCACAATCTCCTCGGCAATCTTCCGCGGCGGCTTGCGCAGCTTCTTGGCCAGTTCAAAGCTCAGCGGCAGCGCATATTCGCCCAGCCTCACATTCGGTGGCTGGTCCACCACAATGCGTGGCAATTCAACGTCATACTGCCGTTTGAGAAGCTCGCGGACCTGCCGGATAAGCTGCTGCTGTAGTTCCAGATACAAGTGTTTGCCTTTGGCTTTGAGATTGGCGGCTGGAGCTGATTTTCGAGCCGTAAGTTGCTGACGGAAAAGGCGATTATAACAAACGCCGCCGGCCCGGGGAGTTTGACGCCACGCCCCACTAAACCTATGATGAGAGGTTGAGCCGCTTTGCAGGCGTGGGCCATAACCGGTCATCGGGGTCCCGATTCGGGTGGGTTTCGCGAAGTGGGGCAAGAGCCTGCAGGCGAAATCCTTCGTAGCGAAGGATCTCTCAAAGCATCACGGTCAGAAGACTTTTCGGTCCATATCACTTTCTTTTCGTTGAGTTTGACTTTTCATGCGCCTCGCATATCTAGAGTGCTTTTCCGGAATCAGCGGCGATATGTTTCTAGGCGCCCTGCTTGACGCCGGAGTTCCGCCCGAGCTCTTCACCCGCACGGTCCAAGCCCTGGGCGTAGATGCGCGTCTGGAGATTTCGCGGGTCGATCGCAGCGGCATCAGCGCCACCAAGGTCGACGTGATCGCTGCCGGCGAAAAAGAGCTGCCGCGCGAGGAATTTTGGGCCAAGGAAAGCCAGGCGGAGGGACACGCGCACTCCCACGACCACGAGCACGTACACTCCCACTCGCACGCTCATGAGCACTCCTTGGGAGGCTCGACCCACAGCCACGATGACTCTCACTCGCATCGCCATTCGCACGATCTTGAAAAGAATCGTGGAGCGCAGGCTGCGCACGAAGGTCACACGCACTCACACGATCATGCGCACAGCCACGCCCATTCGCATCGCGGCCTGAAAGAGATCCGCCAGATCATCGAACGCGCGGCAATCAGCCAGTCAGCGAAGAATCGTGCGATCAAGATTTTTGAAGTTCTAGGCGCAGCGGAAGCCAAGGTGCATAACAGCGATATCGAAAAGATTCATTTCCATGAGGTCGGCGCGATTGACGCGATTGTCGATATCGTTTGCGCCTCCGTCGGCTCAGAAGCGCTGGGCGTAGATGAATGGATCTGCTCGCCGCTGAATGTCGGCGGCGGGACAGTGGTTTGTGCTCACGGAGCGTTTCCCATTCCTGCTCCGGCAACTCTCGAACTCCTGAAAAATGCTCCGGTGTATTCCGGCGAGATTCAAAAAGAGCTGGTCACGCCCACCGGGGCCGCCATCGTCAGCGTGCTGGCCTCGCGCTACTCGAATTTCCCAGCGATGAAGACCGAGAAAGTCGCTTACGGCGCAGGCTCGCGCAATTTCAAGAACTTTCCCAACGTGGTTCGGCTCACCGTGGGTGAAACGCTGCGGGAATCCCTTGAGCCAGGGCCCGCGGATCCCGCTTTTGCGCGATCTGCGATGGAATCACCATTTCCTGTGGAAGAGATCAGCGTGCTCGAAGCCAATGTTGACGATATGTCTCCGCAGGTCTTTGGTTACGTAATGGAGCAGGCACTGCAGCAAGGCGCGCTGGACGCATTTGGGACGCCGGTGCACATGAAGAAAAACCGGCCCGGCATGCTGCTGACCGTGCTTTGCCGCCCCGAAGACAGCCGGCACCTGACGCGAATGATCCTGGCTGAAACCACCACGCTCGGCGTGCGCATGCGGCAGGAAACACGGGCGGCGTTGGCGCGGCGGCACGTGAGCGTTCACACCCGCTGGGGAGAAGTTCGCATGAAGCTGGCCAACCTCAACGGCAGTATCAGCAACTACGCTCCTGAGTACGAGGATTGCCGCCGCATCGCCCAGGAACAGAGCGTGCCGCTGAAAACGGTCATGCAGGAAGCCATTAAAGTTTATCTGGAACAGAACCATGGATAAGGGCAACAAGTTCTACATCACGACGCCCATTTATTACGTCAATGCGCGACCGCACATCGGCCACGCGTACACCACACTGGTTTGCGACGCCATCGCGCGGCGCAAGCGCATGCTGGGCATCGACACGCATTTCCTGACCGGCACGGACGAGCATGGCCAGAAGATCGAACGCTCCGCCGGCGAAGCCCAGACGCCTCCGCAAAAGTGGGTGGACAAGATCTCCGCCGAGTTTCGCGGTCTCTTTGACAAGATGGGCATCACCTACGATGACTATATCCGCACCACCGAGCCTCGCCACAAGCGGGGCGCGCAGGAATTGTGGAAGCGGATCCAGGATAAGGGCTTCATTTACAAGGGCACGTACACCGGGCAATACTGCGTCGCCGATGAACTCTATGTGGACGTTGGCCCGGGCGCTCCCTGTCCGGAGTGCGGCCGCCCGACGGAGACGGTGAGCGAAGAGAACTACTATTTCAAGCTTTCTGCCTTTGCTGACAAGTTGCTGGCCCATTATCAGCAAAATGCCGGCTTCATCCGCCCGGAGACGCGGCGGAATGAGGTCATCGCTTTCGTCAAGAGCGGACTGCGCGATCTCTCGATCAGCCGCAGCACCTTCAAATGGGGCATTCCGGTTCCGGGTGACCCGACGCACGTGATGTACGTGTGGCTCGATGCGCTGAGCAATTACTGCACTGCTGTCGGCCTCGGCGCAAAAGAAGAAGACGAGCAAAAGAAGTTCGAACGTTACTGGCCCGCTGACGTGCACATGATCGGCAAGGAGATCATCCGCTTCCACTGCGTCTACTGGCCTGCGTTCCTGATGGCTGCGGAGCTGCCGCTGCCGAAATCGATCATCGCGCACGGCTGGCTGCTGTTTGAAGAGAGCAAAATGTCAAAGACTCGCGGCAATATCGTCCGCGCGGAGACGGTGATCGATGTAATGGGCAATGACGCTCTGCGCTACTTCCTGTTGCGGGAAGTTGTCTTTGGCAGTGACGGCTCTTTCAGCTTCGATGCGCTGGTGCAGCGCTATAACTCCGATCTAGCCAACGATTACGGCAACCTGGCCAGCCGTACGCTGACCATGATCAACCGTTATTTCAACGGCTCGGTCCCTTATCCGTCTCCCACGGTGGCGCGCCGAGGCACGGACGACGCCATCAAGGAGCACGCGCTGGCTACGATTGAGGAATTTGGCCAGCTGTTTGACGACTATCAGTTCTCCCGCGCCCTGGAATCGGTGTGGGGCCTGGTCGGCGCGGTGAACAAATACCTGGTTGACGAAGAGCCGTGGATCGTCGCAGAAAAAGAAGGCGAGGAGAATAAGGCGCGCCTGGCTACCATTCTTTATACCGCGGCCGAGGCCCTGCGCATCGTGACGGCATTGGCTCACCCTGTACTGCCCGAATCAACCACGAAGATCTGGAACCAGCTGGGGTTGGGCGAGATCAGCAAATTTCGCCTGCCCGATCTCAAGTGGGGACAACTGCCCCTGGGTGGAAAACTCGGCAAGGTGGAACCTGTATTCCCGCGCGCCGACAAAACTCATATCGCGAGGATGCAACAGATGGAACAGGAGCGCACGGCTCAAGCTGTCTCCACGTCAACGTCATCAACTGCCGCCGCAACGGTCCCTGCCGGTGAAGGCGCTCGCCCCGGACAGCCGGCCACGCAGGCAGCCCATGGCCCAACACAAGCCTCACCCGCGGCAAAAGCAGCGCCTGCCGTGGCCGACGGAAAAATCTCCATCGATGACTTCCTGAAGGTCGAGCTGCGCGTTGGCCAGGTGAAGGTCGCCGAAAAAGTAAAAGGCGCAGACAAGCTGCTGCGACTGGAAGTCGACATAGGAACCGAGGTCCGTCAACTCGTCGCCGGGATTGCGCTGGCCTACAATCCGGAAGAGCTGATCGGACGAAAGGTCGTGATCGTGGCCAACCTGCAGCCGCGCAAGCTGCGCGGGCTGGAGTCGAACGGCATGATCGTTGCCGCGTCCGTCGGCGAAGACGGCAAGCCTGTGCTGGCCGGATTCCTGGAAGATGTGCCGATCGGCGCGAAGCTCAAGTAATTCTGTCGCTTCGCTCCAAACCGCCGGCGATCAAGGATCGTGGTAGACGTCTTCAGCTCCTGATGCAGGCGGCTCGCCGCGCAAGTCGGGCTCGCTGCTATATCGATGGGCGCGATGAGGCAGAATTAACGCGGAAATGGGGCCAGCGTCTGCGTGTTCTTGGGCACGGCCGTTCGTGTCGTGTTCAACACCATCGCAAGTAAAGTGTAGTACCCGTTAACTCCGATCAGGTCGATAACACCTTGCTCTCCCAATCGCGCAACAGCGCGGCCATAGGTGGAGTCACTCACGCTCTGGTTCTGATGAAGCTCGGTGGAGAACTCATAAACCAGTTCTTCGTCGGCGGACATGCCCTCCGGCCTGCGGCCTTCAGCCAGCGCCTGTGTGATCTCGGTTTTTACCCCGGCCTTCACTGCGATGGGCTGATGCACTGCCCATATGTAGTTCTGCGACCAGCGCCGCGCCGTAATCAGGATGGCGAACTCGTTGAGCGCCGGCGGCAGCACACTCTTGTAACGCAGATAGTCTCCCATAGCACGGGCTCGCTGCATGACCTCCGGGCTGCGCAGCAGCGGCACGAACGGGCCGAAGATCGGCACCTTGCGTTCAGCCAGAAATTCATCAGCGGCTTTCTTCTGCTCAGTCGTCATTTTGTCGACGGGTATTTCCGGCATGCGATCAGCCAGAGCGAACGATGCCGGCGCTGCGTTTTGGGACGTGGCCGGCGATGCGGCTGTTCCCGTTCCCGCGATCACTGCGCTGCCTACTCCGCCCCTGATGAAGTCTCGTCGCGATACTGTCATGTTCCCCTCCTCAAAAATAATCAGAGATTCTCTCACGCCGCAGCAGCGATGGCGATATTCGGTCAAAAAGCCCTAACCATCCCTGGTGATACGTACGGCATTTATGATTGAGGGGCAGAAATGTACATCGACTCACACGCCCATCTTGAAGGCCACAAGTTCGACTCCGATCGCGCGGAGATGCTGGCACGCGCACGCGAAGCCGGCTTGGAGCGCATTCTCGCCGTCGGCAGCGGAACAGGACCGGGCACGTACGACTGCGCGCTGAACATCGCCCTGCATCATGACTGGATCTTCGCCAGCACCGGCTTGCATCCACATGAGGCGAGTGTGGCGACAGCCGCCGACTATGAAGAGATGTCGCGGCTGGCGAAGAACCCGAAGCTGATCGCATGGGGCGAGATCGGCCTGGACTATTTTTACGACCACTCACCGCGCGAGGTGCAAAAAGAAGTCTTCCGCCGCCAGATGGAACTGGCAGCTGAGGCCAAGCTGCCGATCATCATTCACTGCCGCCCCAGCAACAACAGCGAAAATGCCTGGGACGATACTTTGCAGATGCTCCGCGACCACTGGGCGCCTTCGGGGCTGCCGGGCATCCTGCATTGCTTCACCGGCGAATGGAAGCACGCACAAGCCGCGCTTGAAATCGGCTTCTACATCTCGTTTGCCGGCAACGTCAGCTTCCCCAAGGCAGAAAACATTCGTCAAACCGCAAGGCAGGTACCGCTGGACCGCATGTTGATTGAAACCGACTCGCCATATCTGGCTCCGGTGCCGCACCGGGGCAAGCGCAATGAGCCAGGGTTTGTGGTCAACACCGCGGAGGTCATCGCGCAGTTGAGGGAAAGCAGCAAGGAAGAAATCGGCAAGCAGACGGCAGAAAACTTCTACCGATTATTCCCCCAAACGGCCTAATGCCCTGATCCCGCCGGGATCAGATCCGGCCTTTGCGAGTCATCCACCATTCTCTGGTTTCCGATTCGCCGGATCAGCAAGGCCAACGGCAGAAAAGCCAGGCCCGCACTCAGGTGCTTGAGAGTATGCCCGCTCACAATTCCGCCCAGAGCGAAGATTGGCTTATCGAGCAGCTCAAAGATCTTGGCGGCGATGTTCCCCACAACCGCAATCACAAAGGCAGGCGTCGCACCATTGCGTGAAGGAAACAAGACGAGGAGCAACACGCCAACGAGAATGATCAGCCCCTGGTAAAGGGCATACCAGCGCAAATCACCCTGGCCCAGTTCCTCGCTGACGTTCCATTGATGCACGGTCCACAGCCCGATTGCGAGAAGCGCCGTGATCGACCAGGCTGACGCACCTCCGAAGCGGTCTGCCACTACCGCGCCAACGCAGCCGGCCATGGCGATGATCATCGGCATACGATCAAACACCAGGCGCTGGTTGTCCGGATCGAGATGATAGAAGGCAGAACCTGCGCTGGTGAGCACCAGGCCGAAGAAGAGGATTGCAAACGCCCACCGTGTTCCGGCATCCAGGGTTATTCCGGCCCGCAGCACAAACCACAGGCCGAGAAGACCGGAAATCAAGAACGCGGCGTTGGAGAGGACGTCCATCCCATGGGCAATTCCGAAGATTGCCCGCTGATCAGCGAAGTCATGGTAGCTCTGCGGTTGGGCAATCGGCTTCAACATCGCGACCACGGCTGCTGCAGCCAGGCATACGGCCGTGATGATCAGCCAACGCGTAGCGGGCTTCAACGCCCGCAAGCCCTTCAACATCGCGTATCCATCCGCCGTTGATCACTCATGTTGCGAGGCCCCATGCACCGCGGCAGACGGACTCTGATCCGAGTTCAAGCCCAGTTGCCAGCTCAGGAAGCTGAGCTTGAGCGAAAGCTCATCCACCACCTGGCTAAACGGACGCCCGCCGGAGTGCCCGGCTTTTGTATCGTAAAGCAGCATCACGGGGAGGTCTGAGGCCGTCGCCGCCTGAAGCCGCGCGGCCATCTTGCGCGCCTGCTCCGGTGGCACACGTGTATCGGCATCGCCGCTGGTAAACAGGACAGCGGGATACCTGGCGCCTGCCTGCACATGCTGATACGGGGAATAGGCGTAGAGGTATTTGAACTGCGCCGGATCAGTAGCGTTTCCATACTCCAGCAGCGCCGGCGGATTATTGTTCCTGGTGAACTTGTAATAACGAACCATATCCAGGTCAGGATGCTCACAGATTACCGCCCGGAACAGCTCGGGGCGCTGCGTCATCACCGAGCCAACCAGCAGGCCGCCATTGCTGCCGCCCCAGATCGCGAGCTTTGAAGGATTGGTGTACTTGTTCTTGATCAGCCATTCGGCAGCGCCGATGAAATCGTCAAAGACGTTCTGCTTATGCTCCAGCATGCCGGCTTTGTGCCAGGCTTCGCCGAACTCGCCGCCGCCGCGCAGATTCGCTACGACATAAACGCCGCCCTGTTCCAGCCATGAGGCTGCCGTGGTATTGAATCCTGGCAGCAGGCTTACGTTGAATCCGCCGTAACCGTAGAGAATGGTTGGCGTGGCCCCATCAGGTTTGTAGCCTTTGCGATGAGTCAAAAACATGGGCACGGGCGTGCCGTCTTTTGACGTGTACCACACCTGTTCCGTTTCATAGCGATCAGAGTCGAACGGAATTGGATTGCGAAACCACAGATCGCGCTTGCCCGTAGCAGCTGAGTAAAGATAGATGGTGCCAGGAGTAGTGTACGAAGAAAAAGTAAGGACGCCTTCATCGTGGTCGTAGCGGCCAAAAACCGCAGCCGAGCCCGAGGAAGGCAGTTGTATTTCGCCCAGGGGCTTTCCATCGAGCGAGAAAATGGCGATGCGCGACGCGACATTGTGCAAGTAGTTCACAAACAGCTTGTGGCCGATCAGCGAGAAGCTCTCAATCGAATCCTGCGACGCAGGGACAATTTCCTGCCATTTCTCCGGCCGGGGATCGCGCAGGTCGATCTTGAGGATGCGGTTATGCGGCGCCTGCCAGTCGGTTTGTACGATCAGGAAATCGCCCGCGAACTCGGGGATGAAGTGCGCGTCCTTGCCGGTAATGAGCGGTTGGATAGCGCTCTTCCCGTCCAAACGCTGGATAAAAACTTCATGTCTGGCCCAGCCGGCTTGGACGCCAATCAGCAGATACTTGCCGTTGTCTGACGCCTCAGGGTGCATCCATGTATCGGCGCCATAGCCTTCCCCAAAAATCATTTGGTCTTGAGCTGGATCGCTGCCGAGAGCATGAAAGTAAATGCGCTTGCCTATGTCGCGCCGACCCACGGTGTAGTAAAAGCCGCTGTTGTCTTTCTTCCATGATGTTCCGAGGTAAAGCGCACGAGGGAGCACGTCCGGCAGGTCATGATGAGCTTTCAGATCCAGGATGTGTAATTCAGTTTCGTCTTCGCCGCCGTGCCGCACAGAATAGAGCGCCAGGCTGGCATCATCGGTGATGTCCCCGTAGCCAACGCTGGTAGTGTGGTCCGCGCTCATGGGGTGCGGATCAATCAGCAATTCGTCCGTACCGGTTGCCCCCTTGCGCCGGTAAAGACTGGAAAGGTCCTGGTCTGCGCCTTTTTTGGTGAAGAAGTAGTAGCCATTGACCCAGCCAGGGGCGGTCATGGTATCGAAGTGGAGCATCTCCGTCAGCCGCTTGGAAATGCCTGCCCGCTGCGGCAGCTTGTCGAGAAGCGAATGCGTGTAGGCGTTCTCAGCAGCTTCCCACTTGCGCGTTTCGTCGCCGTCCTGGTCTTCCAGCCAGCGATAGGGATCCACAATCTCTACGCCGTGAATCAGTTCCTTCACGTTATCCTGGCGAGCGACCGGCGGGGCTGGCGCCGCAGGGGCTTGCGCGAAAGCAGACTGCGCAGAACCGTAAAGAAATAGAGCAAACAAACCGGGCAGCAACCAGGAAAGCGACGCGAACCTTTGTCTCCACATAGCGAACCTACTTTGCCCCGGCAGTATTTTCTGCTGCGGGCTGCGGTACTTTTTTGGTGCCTGCCAGTTCGGCCGCGGTCTGGGTGATGTTGCGGGCAGAAAATGGGCGGTAGAAGCCCCAGCACGTCGCCGTTGGCGGCGCAGGAGGTGGTGCGGGCTGCCCTGCTGCAGGCGTTACCGTTGCAGGACAATCGCCGTACTTTTCTTTCATTTGCGGCAGCACGGCATCTACCAGCGCCTGGTCGCTCTTTCCTGCTGCCTGTGCCTTGGTTATGTTTTCGCGCAACGTAACCAGGTAATCGTGGAAGTCACGCACGTCAGCGGCGGTGGCAACGTCACCATGGCCGGAGACGAAGGTAGCTGAAGGATGGTCGGCCATCAACTTCTCCAGGGTCTTGACCCACTCGCTGGTGGTGGCGTCGATCAGGTTGGGCAGATGCCTTTGCCAGACGAGATCGCCGCCGAAGACCACATCGGCGTCAGGAACAATCACCACGGAATCGCCACCAGTATGTCCTAACATGTAACGAACCTGGACCTGGCGCGTGCCCAGATAAATGTCAACGGCGTCAGTGTACGTCTCGTCCGGCAGCACCAGCGACTCCACTATGGCCTTCTGTTCGGGCTTGGGATTTGCACCGAAGAACTTCAGGTTCTCCGTCCGCAGCCAGCCGCGCAGGTTGCGCTGGCCAATAATGGTGGCGCCAGCCTGGGAAAAGACCGCGTTGCCGCCAGTGTGGTCCAGGTGATAGTGGGTGTTGACCACAAAGCGAATGGGCAGGTTCGTGACCTTCTTGATCTCTGCCAGCAAGCCCTGCGCCGGCTCCACCCCTTCAAAGGTATCGATCACCAGTACGCTGTTGCTTCCGACGACAAATCCGGCATTGCTTCCGGCTTTGCCGCCATCGCTGCCGATAGCCGCATAGACGCCTTCGCCGATTTTTTTGACCACAAAATCAGGTGCATCGGCGCAAAGAGCAAACGTGGAAACAAGAAAAAGAATGCAGGGGAGAATGAATGTTCTTATCCGCATGCCGGAGATGTTATCACGCGGCCAAAGCCGGATTGGCGCTGGTGCGGGACCGCGCGGGTGCAGGAAGGGCTTGCCCGGTCAAAGCCCCGGCAAGCCCAAATCTCTCTTCCGTTTTGAAAACTGCGCTTACTTCGTTTCCGGAACCGCTTCTACGCTGGAAACAGTGATGGCGCCATTTTCCAGTTTGCCCTTCAGGGTCACGTGCTCGCCAGCATGACCTTTCAGCGCATCCTGGTTGCTGACCTGAAGGATGGTTTTCTTATCGCCGTCGACAAACACCATTTTTTCGCCTTTTTCAGCGCACTTCTTGGCGCAATCAGCGTTTAGCTTGGGCGCGCACTTTGCGTCGGTAATCCAGCCCGTCCAACTTCCGTCCGCTGCCAGCGTCAGGGACGTGGCCGTTGCCAGAAACAGAAACACTGCAAGAATCTTCTTCATTTGTGCCTCCTCGAGCCTTGTTGATATCTTTATGGCGCAGCACAGGCCGCGCGCCCGCTGCGTTCGTACTATATAGTACGCTCTTTGCCGCGGAATAAGATTTGTTACGATGAAAGCATGCTTTAGTATAGGGTCCCGTTCACATCCCTTTAACGGACGGATGGGCAAACGGTATTTCCGGGATCAGTTGCAATCCAAATGGCGGCAGGATGCGTACTCCTAAGAAAGCGAGAGAATCCGCGTGAGCGGCATGCAAGCGCCAGATCACAGAGATGACGCGGCACTGATCGCCCGCTTGCGCGCGGGGGACCAGAGCGCCATGGCCGATCTGTACGATCGCTATTCCGGAGTCGTATACGGCGTCGCCCTCCGGGTGCTTGCCAATGCCACCGCAGCCGAGGATGTGGTACAGGAGATCTTCCTGCAGCTCTGGCGCAATCCCCAGGCCTTTGATCTGAATCGCGGGCGGCTAGCGCCCTGGCTGGCGGTAATTGCCCGCAACCGCGCCATCGACCACCTGCGCCGGCGGCCGGCCGAAGACGACATTGACGAGCTCCCGATTTCGACTGGTATCGACCTGGAAGACGAAGCCGCGCAGAAGCTGGCGGTCGATAAAGTTCGCGGCGTTCTGGCGCAGCTTCCCCAGGAACAACGCAAGACGCTGGAAATGGCATTTTTTGAAGGCATGACGCACACGGAGATCGCCGGCAAGACCGGTGAGCCGCTGGGCACCATCAAGACCCGCATTCGCACCGGATTGCTGGCCTTGAGAAAAGCATTTGCATGAACGGGCATCCACAATTCGCGGAAGCGCTGGCGCTCTACGCCTTGGGTGCGCTCGATAGCCAGCAGGAGCGGACAGAGCTTGAGTCGCACCTGGGCACCTGCGGCGAGTGCCGCCGTGAACTGGAAGCGCTGCGCGCCGATACGGCGTTGCTGGCCTTGTCGGCTGTAGGGCCCAAACCTCCCGACCGGGTACGGGAGCGGCTGCTCAAGGCGGTTGCCGCAGAGCCGCGCATGCAGCCTCGTGCGCAAAAGCCTTACGTGGTCGGACGGATGCGGCCGCGCTGGCTCACCTTTGCGCCGATGGCTGTAATGCTGCTGCTGGCCGTGTTCAGCATCTTGTTGTGGCGCGATCTGCGGGACGCAAAGCGTGAGGTTCGGGAAAGACAGAGACAGATCGATCAGCTCACCGAAGACCTGAATAAGACCAAAAGTGACCTCGCCGCGGCCAGGGACGTAAGAGATGTGCTGCATGCACCGGACGCCTGGCCCTTGACCCTGGTGCAGGTCAAGGCCTCGCCGCAGCCGCAAATGAAAGTCATCTATTCGAAGCAAAAGGGAGCTATTTTTGTGCTTGCCAGCAACACACATCAGCTCCCCGAAGACAAGATCTATCAGCTCTGGCTACTTCCCTCAGACGGCGGCGCGCCGATGCCTTGCGGCTGGTTCAAGCCGGATAGCCAAGGGAATGGCATGATCATGCACCACATGCATTCACCCGGCATTTCGGCCAAGAGCTTTGCGGTGACGATTGAAAATGCCGGCGGCAGTGAGACGCCAACGATGCCGATTGTGATGGAGCCAGCAGGTTAATCCGTATCGCTCAGCTTCATTGTGTGGCGAATATCAGCAATGCTGTCCTCCGCCCATGGCTTTACCTCATTGTCTGCTGCAGCCCTGTGCAAAGCAGCAAGCACCAGCTCGACATCGAGCCGCTGGTGAAACACCGCCAAAAGTCCCAGGCAGGTAGCGGCGTTGCGCCTTACCCAGACATCAGCGTGGGTAAGAAAGCGCAGGCACTCTGTCTGTACCCAGCGCCAATCCGGATCGTGGTAGGTGGCGCTCCAAAGCGCTTCGCTGATCTCATCGGCCGTACCTGCGCGGAATATCGTCTCCCGCGCCTCGCGGGTGCGCCGCTTCACCGGAACGTATTTACGCGTGCCGTCGTCCACAGTGGCATTGTAATGTCCCCATAAATTGCTGGGATGAGCTGCATTCGGCGGCGCTAACGCTGGGTACGCGTCCACGTCAAAAAAACAACCGGCACGTCGGGCCCCGAGAAGAGGCGGCCTTTTGATCACAGCCGCGTAAAATGCGCCGCCAGAGCTGCACCGGTGACGAAAAGAACGCCGGGCACTGATCAAAAACAGGCACCGTTATCTCGCGCCGCGAATGATCGGGCGCCAGCGCGTCCACAAAGGACGCAAAGGAACACGAAGGCAAGCCTTCATCGAAGGGCTTTAGGGAACAAGCATTCTTGGCCTCTCTCCGGCGGCTGAGGGCTTCGCTTCCGCTTTGTGTTCCTTCGTGTCCTTTGCCGCATAGCCCATCCCGCTGCCTGGCTGTTTGTCTCTGCGCTTCCCCCTCAACAAATTTTTACAAAAATCCTATTTTTTGTATTGACATGGGTTTGTCTTACGTTGCATATTTATACATTGCGTTTGCATAATTATTCGGTACAGTGGGTATGACGAAATTGGCCAGACAACAGCTGATTGTGGAACTCGCGCATGACGGCCCTCTGCCTAACCAGCAGGAGCTGGTGAAGGTCCTTTCGCGCCGCGGCTTCGCGGTGACGCAGGCGACGCTTTCCCGCGATTTCAACGAGCTGGGCCTGGTCCGCACGCCGGACGGCTATACGCTTCCCAACGGCGAGGCTGCGGCCGCAGAACCGGCGCCCGGGGTCTCCCGAATCGTGCGCGAGTTTGTACGCGACATTCGCCGCGCGCAGAACCTGCTGGTCATCAAGACCACCTCCGGCAGCGCTCAACCCGTGGCCTACGCTGTGGATGCCGAAGGCTGGGAAGAAGTGGTCGGCACCGTGGCCGGCGACGACACCGTGCTGATTATTGCCCCGGACAACAAAACCGCCAAAAAGCTTCAGACGCGCCTTGAGGACATGCGCGCGTAATGGGGCAGGCAATCCAAACCGCGGTTGTTGGAGCAACCGGCTATGCTGGTTTTGAATTGGTTCGCCTGCTCGCCCGCCATCCTCACGCCAAGAAGCCCGTGCTCTTCACTCGCAACGGCGAGGCCGGCACCACGGCAAAGCTGGACGAGCTCTATCCCCACGTAAGCGGCAACGGCGGATTTCCGCTTCAGCCTTTCAGCTGGGAAACCATCCGCGCCAGAGGCGTCGACGTGCTCTTCCTGGCCACGCCGCATGAGGTTTCACGCGAGTGGGTTCCGGAAGCGATGAGGCAGGGCGTCCACGTGATCGACTTGAGCGGTGCATGGCGGCTGGAAAGCCCCGAGTACCGGGCGATCTACGACTTTAAAGACGAGCAGCCGGAACTGGCCGACAAGATCACGGCCCAGGCAGTCTACGGCATTCCGGAGCTGCATCGCGACGAGCTGAAGCAAGCTGCGCTGGTGGCCAATGCCGGCTGCTATGCCACGTCCATCATCCTGGCTCTGGCGCCACTGGTGCGTGCCGGGCTGGTCGACCTGGATCACGGAATCGTCTGCGACTCCAAGTCGGGCGTTTCGGGGGCAGGCAAGCAGCCGACACAAAAGACGCATTTCGTCGAGGTCGCGGAGAACCTCTCCGCCTACTCGGTCTTCAATCATCGCCACACGGGCGAGATTCTGGAGCAGCTCGGCATAACGCCGGAGCAGCTGATTTTCACGCCGCACCTGCTGCCGATCCCGCGCGGAATTCTCTCGACCATTTACGTGCGCCTGCTCTCCGCGGCAACCCCGCAACAGATCGAAGACTGCATGCGTGGCTTTTACGCGGGGTCGCCCTGGGTACGGCTCTTTGCTGCGGGCAAGCTGCCCCAGATCCAGTATTCGCTGCACACGAACTATTGCGACATCGGCTTTACGCTGGCGGCGGACGGCAGGCGGCTGGTAATCGTGAGCTGCCTGGACAACCTGTTGAAAGGCGCTGCCGGGCAGGCAGTGCAGAACATGAACCTGATGTTTGGCTGGAATGAAGAGGAGGGCCTGAGATGAAGATCGTCGTCAAACTCGGCGGTGCCACTCTTGAAGACGCTGCGTTGTTGCAGCGCGCAGTTCTGGCAGTAAAACAGCTCGCCCGCGAGCACCAGGTAGCCGTGGTGCACGGCGGCGGTACTGCGCTGACGCGAATGCTGGCGCAGATGGGCAAGGAGAGCCAGTTTGTCGACGGCCTGCGGGTAACCGACGCGGAGACGCGCGACTTCGCCGTGATGGTCCTGGCCGGACACATGAACAAGAAGCTGGTGGCGGCGCTGGGCTGCGTGGGTCAATCTGCGGTCGGCCTTTGCGGCAGCGATGGCCAGGCTTTTCGCGCGCGCAAGAAGAAGACCAACGGCCACGACCTCGGTTTTGTCGGGGAGATCTCTTCGGTCGATCCGCGCTGGATCGAGACGATCTGGCAGCAGGGCTGCATTCCTGTAATTTCGAGCGTCGCGCTGGGCAGTGACGGCCAGTACTACAACATCAATGCCGACCAGATGGCCTCGGCCTGCGCCGTAGCCTGCCATGCCAATGCGCTCATCTTTCTGACCGATGTTCCGGGCGTGAAAGACGCGGATGGGCTGGTGATTCGCTGGCTGGATCTGGGTACGGCTGCCGAGCTGACGCAGAAGGCGGTGATCGCCGGCGGAATGCTGCCGAAGCTCCAGGCCTGCAAAGATGCGCTGCTGCACGGCGTCAACCGCGTGCGCATTCTGCCCGCAGCCGAAGTGGAAGCGCTGCCGGAATTTTATTTCACCAGAATTGAATCGGGGACGGAGGTTCTGGTCGCGTGAAGCTGGAGCAGGTAAGCAAACTCGAATCCAAACTGCTGCTCTCGACCTACGACCGCTATCCGGTTCTGCTGCGCAAAGGGCGTGGCGTGTACCTGTATGACGACAAGGGCCGGAAGTATCTCGATCTGCTGAGCGGAATCGGCGTGAACGCGCTGGGGTATTCGCATCCGGTGCTGACCAAGACGATTGCACAGCAAGCGAAGCTGTTGGTCCACACCTCAAACCTCTTTTATCACGAGTTTCAGGGCCGGCTGGCGGCGGCGTTGACGCGGATTTCAGGAATGGACCGCGCCTTCTTTACCAACAGCGGCACTGAGGCCTGGGAAGGAGCGCTGAAACTGGCCCGCGCGTATGCGCGGGCCAACGGCGCTACCGGCACCGCCACCCCAGAACGCGCAACAGCAGCGCATTCCGGGGACCCCGGTGCCTCACCCAAATGGCGGATCCTGGCCCTGGAACATGCTTTCCATGGCCGGACCTTCGGCGCGCTGGCCACCACGCACAAAGAGAAATATCGCGCACCCTTTGCGCCGGTTGTGCCGGGCGTGGAGTTTGTTCAGTTCAATGACGTAGCCGATCTGGAGCGCAAATTCGATTCCACGGTCTGCGCCATTGGTTTTGAGTTTGTGCAGGGCGAGGGCGGAATACGTCCGGTGAGCCGTGAGTTTGCCGAGGCCGCGCACAAGCTGGCGCGCAAGCACAACGCTCTCCTGATCGCCGACGAGATCCAGAGCGGCATGGGACGCACCGGCAAATGGTTTGCCTATCAGCACTACGGCATTCAGCCGGATCTGGTCACGGTCGCCAAGCCGATTGCCGGCGGCCTGCCGCTGGGAGCTTTACTGGCTTCAGAGAAAGTATCCGAGTGCATTCATCCCGGCATGCACGGCACCACGTTTGGCGGAGGTCCGCTGGCCTGCGCCGTGGCGTTGCAGTTGATCAACATTCTGGAAAAAGAAAAGCTGCTCAAGCATATCCAGAGGACCGGCGACTATCTGCTGGAACAGCTGCACAAGCTCCAGAAGAAGAATGCATCCATCCGCGAAATCCGCGGCATGGGATTGATGATCGGCGTGGAGCTCGAATCCGCCGATCTGGCAAAAGAGGTTTTTCAGAAGCTGTTGAAGGCGGGCACCATCGTGAACCGCACGGATGAAACCGTGATCCGGCTCCTGCCGCCTTTCATCGTCAAGAAGCGGCACATTGACACCGCCATACGCCAGTTGGATCAGGCACTGGCGATGAAAACCACACTCGTAGGGAGGAACAGATAACCATGATGCCAGCCAGGATGTACGACCTTACAGCGTTGCGGCCCCCAGTCGAGCAGAAAGTCATCTGCCGCGATCTGGTCTCCGCGCAGGATTTTTCGCCGGAAGAGACGACGTCGCTGTTCGAGTTGACGCACATCATCAAGCACCGTCCCGCCGATTTTCGCGGCGCGCTTGCCGGCAAGCAACTGGTGTTGTTTTTTGAGAAAGCCTCTCTGCGCACGCGGCTGACCTTCGAGGCCGGCATGGCCAGCCTGGGCGGAACATCGCTCTTCATGGACCAGACGCGCTCTCTGCTCGGCGAACGCGAGCCGGTGTGCGACATCGCCCGCAACGTGGAGCGTTGGGTAGATGCCGTGGTGCTCCGTACCTTCTCGCACCAGACCATCGTCGATATGGCGCGGCATACCTGCATTCCCGTGATCAACGCGCTGAGCGATCTGGAGCATCCCTGCCAGGCCTTTGCCGATTTCTTCACATTGGAAGAAAAGTTCGGCGACCTGAGCAATGTGCACATGGCTTACGTGGGCGACGGCAACAACGTGGCGCATTCGCTCATGCTGGCGGCTGCGGCTCTGGGGACGAGCATCTCCGTGGCCACGCCGGAGGGCTACGAGCCCAGCCCGGAGATGGTCGCGGCAGCCAAGCGGATCGGCCGTACTACGGGCGCCATCATTGAGATCACGCATGATGCCGCCAAGGCCGTTACCGGCGCTAACGCAATCTACACGGACGTGTGGGCCAGCATGGGGCAGGAAGCCGAGGCTGCAGAACGGGCCAAGATCTTTGCGCCTTACCAGGTCAATGACGAACTCTTCGCGCACGCGGCGCCGGATGCATTCTTTATGCATTGTCTTCCCGCGCATCGCGGCGAAGAAGTAGCGGCCAGTGTGATCGATTCACCGCGCTCGATCGTTTTCGACCAGGCGGAGAACCGCATGCACATTCAGAAATCGATCCTGTTGCTGCTCCTGGGGAGCGGCATGCGGACTTCATCCACAAGGAGCAATCATGCGTGAGAAAGTCGTACTGGCATATTCCGGAGGCCTGGATACCTCCATCATCATTCCTTGGCTCAAGGAAAACTATAACTGCGACGTGATTGCCATGATCGCCGACGTAGGGCAGGGTGATGACATCGACGCCGTGGTGCAAAAAGCCCACAAAACCGGCGCGGCCAAGGTGATCGTAAAGGACCTGCGGGAGGAATTTCTCCGCGACTACGTCTTCCCTGCGCTGCGGGCCGGCGCGGTCTATGAGCACAAGTATCTGCTGGGAACCTCGCTGGCGCGCCCGGTGATTGCCAAGCACCAGGTGGAAGTCGCGCGGCAAGAGCATGCTACCGCTCTGGCGCACGGTTGTACCGGTAAAGGCAACGACCAGGTCCGCTTTGAGCACGCATTCCAGGCGCTGGCGCCTGAGTTGAAGGTTATTGCGCCGTGGCGGGAGTGGACGCTCAAATCGCGCGAGGATTGCCTTGATTACGCCGAGCAGCGTGGCATTTCAGTGACCGCGAGCCGGGAGAAGATTCACAGCCGCGACCGCAACATATGGCACCTGAGCCACGAAGGCGGCGAACTGGAAGATCCGAACAATGCGCCGTTCGACTCAACCTGGCAGCTCACGCGCTCTCCCAAGGAAGCTCCGGACCGCGAAGAGACGGTCACGATCGGCTTTGAGGCCGCAACTCCGGTCTCAGTCAATGGGCAGGCACTCGATCCAGTGTCGCTGGTGGAACTCTTGAACGAGATAGGCGGACGGAACGCGATTGGCCGGATCGATCTGGTAGAAAACCGGTTCGTCGGCATCAAATCGCGCGGATGCTATGAGACGCCCGGCGGCACGCTGCTGCTCACCGCTCATCGTGAACTGGAAGCGCTCTGCCTGGAACGCGAAGTGATGCACTTCAAACAGCAGATCGGGCTCAAGTATGCCGATCTGGTCTACTACGGCCTGTGGTTCACGCCGCTGCGGGAAGCGCTGGATGCGTTTGTCGCGGAGACACAAAAAGAGGTGACCGGCACGGTGACCCTGAAGCTCTACAAGGGCAACATCGCCATTGGCGGGCGCGAGTCGGAGTCTTCGCTCTACCGGACTGATCTCTCATCGTTCACCATGGGCGCGAGCTACGACCAGAAAGATGCGGAAGGATTTATCCGCATTCTGGGGCTGCCTGCGCGTTCGCTGGCGCAGTTGAAGAAGAAGAAAGCCACGCAGGCGCATGTTTCCGAGGAGATCACGAAGTGAAGATGTGGTCAGGCAGGTTCCGGCAGCCGCTGGATCCGCATTTCGAGGAGTGGCAGCGGTCATTTCCGTTTGACCAGAAGCTGCTGGGCTACGAGCTGGCGGCGAGCCGCGCCCATGCTCAGGCGCTGAAGGCCGCGGGCATCATCATACCCGCGGAATTCACACTGATCGCCTCTGCGCTGGACCAGATCAGCAAAAGCAGCGAGCAGGAGCCGGGGTTTCTCAGGGATTCGGAAGCCGAGGACGTTCACCACTTCGTCGAAAAGAAGCTGGTGGCGCTGATTGGCGACACCGGCAAGAAGCTGCACAGCGGACGCAGCCGTAACGAGCAGATCGCCACCGATCTGCGGCTGTTCGTGCGCGACAGCATCGATGACCTCCGCGCCTTGTTGGGTGGCTTCCTGGAAGTCCTGGTGGACCGAGCTGCCGAAGCAAAAACGCTTTTCATGCCCGCTTACACGCATCTGCAGCGGGCGGAACCGGTTCTGGCGGCGCACTGGCTTCTGGCTTATTTTGAAATGTTCTGGCGTGACGGTGAGCGACTGCTTGATTGTCGTGAACGCGCGAATGAATGCCCTCTGGGCTCAGGCGCAGTTACCGGAGGCACGTTGCCGCTCGATCGCGAACTGGTGAGTCGGGCGCTGGGCTTTGCGCGGCCCACACGCAACAGCATGGATGCCACCAGCGACCGCGACTTCGTTGTGGAATTCGTCGGCGTAATTACGGTGCTGGGCGTTCATCTGAGCCGCTGGGCGGAAGAGCTGATACTTTTCGCCACGCAGGAATACGGCTTCATCACCTTGCCGGAAGCCTACTCCACCGGCAGCAGCGCCATGCCGCAGAAGCAGAACCCTGATTCCCTCGAGCTAATCCGCGGAAAAGCAGGACGGCTGATCGGCAACCAGGTCGCTCTGCTAACGACAATCAAAGGCCTGCCGCTGGCCTACAACAAAGACATGCAGGAGACGCAGGAGCCGCTGTTCGAAGCCGCTGCCACGGCGAGCCATTGTCTCAGAGTCGCAACGGGGTTCATGCGGCATGTGCGCTTCAACGGTGAACGCATGCAGGCTGCCTGCGAAAGCGGCTTTATGAACGCCATGGCCGCAGCCACCTATTTGGCGAGGCGCGGTGTGCCTTTTCGCCAGGCGCATGAGATCGTGGCGCAGGCGGTGCAGAAGTGCCTGGCGCAGGAGTGTGAACTGGAGCAGCTTTCGCTCGATGAACTGCGGGAATTCAGCCCGGCGTTCGATGCGGATATTTACGAACATTTAAAGGTCGAAAGCGTGCTTGCCTGCCATGATGTTTCCGGAGGCACGGCGCCGCATCGCGTGCAGCAGGCCCTCAACACAGCCCGCGAAAAACTGGCCGCTCTGCAGGAGGCGCATGGTACGCACGCGTAACGCGATCCTGCCCGATGTGGAGCGGATTCACGCCATCATCCGTCCGTATGCTGAGATCGGCACGCTGCTGCCGCGCTCGCTGGCCGAGCTGAGCGAGAACGTACGCGACTTCGTGGTCGCGGAAGACGACGGGCAGATCATCGGCTGCGGCGCACTGCATCTCTACGGCATGCACCTGGCGGAGATCCGCAGCATCGCCGTGATGCCTTCAGCCAAGGGCTGTGGCGGGGGGCGCAAGCTTGTGGAAGCACTGCTGGACGAAGCGGAACATCATCGCGTAACCTGTGTGTGCCTGTTTACCCGCATTCCGGAGTTTTTTGCTCACATGGGATTTGTTGTCGCGACACGCGAGGAACTGCCTGACAAGATTTACAAAGACTGCGTTCACTGCCCCAACCTTTACGCCTGCGATGAAGTGGCGATGGTTCGCGGGCCGATCCCACAGAATATGGGCCCGCGCGACGCGGAGATTCTGATCCCGCTGGTGAGGCTGGGCGCGTGAGCTGCCGTCCGCCCCGAGGATTTCTGTTTTCAGCATGCGCGGCGGGTATCAAGGCCAGCGGCAAACCTGACCTGGCTCTGGCCCTTGCACCGGAGGGCGCTTCGGCTGCAGCCATGTTCACGCGAAACCAGATTGCCGCAGCGCCGGTAATTGTAGGCCGGGACAATGTTCGGCATGCCCAGGGCCGGATGTTTGCGCTCATCGTGAATGCCGGTAACGCCAACTGCGCCACCGGCCGCCAGGGATTGAAGGCAGCCAAGAATGTTTGCGCCGGGTTAGCCAAACAACTCAAAGTGCGTGAGTACCAGGTCTTCCCTTCCTCCACCGGAATCATCGGCGTTCCGCTGCCAGTGGAAAAGATTCATGCCGCTCTGCCCGGCCTGATTACAGCCGCGACTGAGAGCGAATCGTCTTTTGACGCCTTTGCCCACGCGATCCTTACCACGGATACGCACAAGAAGGTGGCCTGCCAGTCGATCACGGTCGGTGGGGTTGAGGTTACGCTGGCCGGGGTGGCCAAGGGTGCGGGGATGATCCATCCCAATATGGCGACGATGCTGGTCTATCTGTTTACCGATCTCGCCGCCAGCCCGCGTGATCTGCAGCAATGCCTGGAAACAGCGGTGGACCAGAGCTTCAACAACATCTCGATTGACGGCGATACCTCAACCAATGACACTGTGTTGCTGCTGGCCAGCGGCAAGAGCGGCGTGCAATTCAAATCAGTGCGCGATCAATTTCAATCCGCGGTTACCAGAACGTGCCGGTCGCTGGCGGCGCAGATCGTCGCCGATGGCGAAGGTGTGAAGCACGTGGTCCGGCTCAGGATCGAGCAGGCGCGCAGCCGGAGCGAGGCCAGGGCGCTCGCCGCTGCCATCGCCAATTCACCGCTGGTCAAGACCGCATGGGCCGGGGCTGATCCGAATTGGGGACGTTTTCTGGCGGCCATCGGCAACTCCGGTGTGCAGATCAACCAGGAGCGCATCAATATCCACCTGGGCGAGCAGCAAATCTGCCGCCACGGCGCCGCGATCCTTTTTGATCATGAGCGTGCTCATCGCTACATGTCTGAGCCAGTGTATGAAATCCGAATCAGCCTGGGCGCCGGCAGAGCAGATCTGGAATTTCTCTCCTGCGATCTGACGGCGGAGTACGTGCATATCAACGCCGACTACTCAACCTAGCACTCAGCTATCAGCAATCAGCATTCAGCCACCATTCACCGCGATGGACGCGAAGGACGCAAAGGAAACGAAATTCGGAATTCCAGTCCTTGGCGACCTTTGCGTCCATTGCGGTAAGGGAACTCTTCGGGGCTAGTTGCCAATTCCAATTGCTAATTGCTAAAAAGCTGTTGTTTGCCGCACCTTGCCGCTTTGCGTCGGGCTCTGTGAATGGGTATTTTAGAAGCAGATGCCACAAACGTTAGCCGAATATCCCCGCTTACATCTGGCGCGACAAAATGAGATCGCCTACGTGCACCGGCGCGGGCTGCGCACGCTGCGCTGGAGCTATCAGCAGCTGGCTCAGCTGGCGTTTCGATTCGCTCGCGAACTTGAAGCGCGGGGAATTGGCAAGGGCCATCGCGTCCTGCTGTGGGGCGATAACTGCGCCGAGTGGATAGCGGCATTTTTTGGGTGCATGCTGCGCGGCGTTGTCGCGGTGCCGATGGACCGGATCGCATCACCGGCGTTTGCCCAGCGCGTTGCCGCCGACGTGAACGCAAAACTCGTCGTCTGCTCCAGCGCCCTGACCGCTCATGCGGGCGAACGACCTTTTCTTGAGCTGGAAATGTTAAGCGACTACGTTCGCCGGCGCTCGGCGGAACCTTATCCACCACAGGACATCAGCCGTGACGATACAGCGCAGGTTGTCTTTACCTCGGGAACCACGGCGGAACCGCGAGGCGTAGTACTGACGCACGGCAACATCCTGGCCAGTGTCGATCCTATCGAGCGCGAATTTCCCAAGTATCGAAGGTCAGAGCGCATCTTCCATCCCGTGCGATTTCTGGAGCTGCTGCCGCTCAGCCATGTTTTCGGGCAGACCATGGGAATGTTCATCCCGACGCTGATCGGCGGGACCGTGCATTTCCAGGAGAGCTTCAAACCAACCGACATCATCACCACGATCAAGCGTGAGCGGATCTCCGTTCTGGTGGCGGTCCCGCGCGTTGCGGAGTCGCTCAAGAACAAGATCCGTGACGATTTTGCTTCTGTGATCGCGAAAAACTGGGACCGCGCCGAGAAAGGGCACTTCCTCAAACGCTGGTGGCGCTTTCGCAAGGTACGCCGGCACTTTGGCTGGAAGTTCTGGGCCATCATCTCCGGCGGCGCTGCGCTGGACCAGAACACAGAAGAGTTCTGGCGACGGCTGGGATACGTGGTAGTCCAGGGCTATGGGCTCACTGAGACCAGTTCCCTGATCAGCCTGAATCATCCGTTCAAAGTGGGCCGCAGATCGATCGGCAAAGTGCTGCCCGGGCGCGAGATGAAGCTCGATCCGGAGACCGGCGAGATCCTGGTGCGGGGAGAGAACGTTGCCCGGCAATACTGGCAGGGCAACGAATTGAAGCCGATAACGGGCGAAGAGGGCTGGTTTCGCACGGGCGATCTTGGCGCTCTGGACGACGAAGGCAATCTTTATTTCAAAGGCCGCAGCAAGAGCGTGATCGTCACGCCCGCGGGCTTGAAGGTTTATCCCGAAGACCTGGAGCAGGCGCTGCGTAAGCAACCGCAGATACGCGACTGCGTAGTGGTGGGCGTGGCCAAGGGCGGCAATGCTGAAGCCTGCGCAGTGCTGCTGCTCAACAATAGCGACTCTGGCGGGGCTGCGATCGCGAATGCCAACCAGGCGCTGGCCGACTTCCAGAAGATACGCCGCTGGTTTGTCTGGCCGGACGAAGATTTTCCCCGGACGTCGACCCAGAAGCCAAAGCTGGATGTCATTCGCCGCGCCGCGGAGGCGCAGCTCAATGGGACTCCCACCATTTCTCAAGATGCGCGGAAAGATGGAGCGCCCGCTGCTTCGCCGGGGCTGGAGGAGTTGGTGGAAAACATTGCTGGGCGGCATGTGGAGCTCAAGCCCGACGCGCATCTGGAAGACGATTTGAATCTGAGTTCGCTGGACCGCGTAGAGCTGATGTCGGCCATTGAGAACCGCTACCAGGTGGATTTGGGCGACCGGGAGTTTTCCAAGGTCAACACGGTGGCCGATCTGGAAAATCTCCTGAAGAAGACTGAACCTGTAACCAGGAAGGCGGACTATCCGTATTCACGATGGGCTCAGAGCTGGCCGGTGCGTCTGCTACGCGTGGCCGTTTACCATGCAGTCACGCTGCCTTACATCATGGTGATGGCTCGGCCCAGGATTATCGGCCGCGAGCGGCTCAGGAACTTCCGCGGGCCGGCGCTGATCGTCTCCAACCATATTGCCCAGATCGATATCGGCTTTCTGATGGCTGCGCTGCCTATGCGTTTGCGCAACCGGTTGGGCGTGGCCATGCAGGGAGAGCAGCTCAAAGCGATGCGCCATCCGCCGCGCGATTGGTTCTTTCTGAAACGGTGGTGGGAACAACTGCAGTACGGGCTGATTGCCGCCTTTTTCAATGTGTTTTCCATGCCGCAGCGGGCCAAGTATCGCGAAGCCTTTCGCTATGCCGGAGACCTGGCCGATCACGGATACAACGTGGTGATCTTCCCCGAAGGCCGCCGGACGGAGACGGGTGAGATGGCGCCTTTCCGCAGCGGCATCGGATTGCTGGCGACACAGCTCAACCTGCCGGTTATTCCCATGCGCATCGATGGGCTAATCAAGTTCAAGCTCGCCAAGAAGCACTACGCGCCGCCGTACGCCGTCCAGGTACGGATCGGCGATCCGGTCAGGTTTGATCCGACGGATGATCCGGAAGAAATCGCGAAGCGACTACAGAGGATCGTGACGAATCTCTGAAGAAAATCGCACCACTGATTAACACCGATCACACTGATCTGAGGCATTCCTTGAAAGATTCGTCGACCCCCTTGATCTAAACTGTTATGTTCAGAAGAGCCAGGCTGGCTACCCGCCGAGCCCGCGGAAACAAGAGCAGCATTAACTGCGCTGAAGCGAAACCGCTACAGCGGGTTGGAGGGGAGCGACAGAGAAGAGATGCTTCATACAGGCCGCCATTTTCTCCAGATACCCGGACCTACCAACGTCCCTGACCGGGTTCTGCGCGCGATGGACCGCCCCGTGATCGACCATCGTGGGCCGGAATTTGCCCAGCTTGGCGCGGAGGTTCTGGAAGGCCTCAAGTCGATTTTTAAGACGCTGCAGCCGGTGGTGATTTATCCTTCGTCGGGCTCCGGAGCCTGGGAGGCGGCGATCGTCAACACGCTTTCTCCTGGCGACCGGGTATTGATGTTTGAAACCGGTCATTTTTCCAATCTGTGGCGTGATATTGCTCTGCGGCACGGGTTGATCGTGGACTATGTTCCGGGAAACTGGCGACAAGGCGCCCAGCCCTCCGACGCGGAAAGGAGGCTGGCCGAAGATACCGAACATGCCATCAAAGCAGTGATGGTGGTCCACAATGAGACTTCCACGGGTGTGGCCAGTCGCATTGCTGAGATTCGCTGCGCCATGGACCACGCGAGCCATCCGGCGCTGCTCATGGTGGACACAATTTCATCGCTCGCCTCCATCAACTACTGCCATGACGAGTGGGGCGTGGACGTTACCGTGGGCGGATCGCAAAAGGGACTGATGCTCCCGCCTGGGCTGAGCTTCAACGCCGTCTCTGAAAAAGCGCTGGCCGCGAACAAGAACGCCAAAATGCCGCGCTATTACTGGGACTGGCAGGAGATGCTCAAACCGAATCGTGCCGGCTTCTTCCCCTATACGCCTGCTACCAACCTGCTGTGGGGGCTGCGCGAAGCCCTGATGATGCTGCACGAAGAAGGCCTGGACAACGTGTTCCGCCGCCACGATCGCCATGCCGAAGCTACCCGCACCGCCGTGCGAGCCTGGGAGTTGGAAGTCTGGTGCGAGGAGCCGAAGGAGTATTCCAGTTCGCTGACTACGGTTCTTATGCCCCAGGGGCATGATGCCGATAAGCTGCGGACAACGGTACTGGAAAACTTTGACATGTCTCTGGGAACGGGGCTTTCCAAGCTCGCCGGGAAGGTATTTCGCATCGGGCACCTGGGGCATTTCAACGATCTCATGCTTGCGGGCACGCTGAGCGGGGTGGAGATGGGCTTGCGACTGGCGAATGTACCGCACAAGGCCGGAGGCGTGACGGCGGCTCTCAATTTTCTAGCGGCAAGCGGGCACAAAAAAACGCAACCGGAAAGGATCGCAGAAGGCGCACCGCGCTGAAGCGGAACTTCCGGTCTTCCGCTCCTCCTTTCTTTTCGGAAAACCTGCCTGCCCTTTCATAAATGGAATGAGATTTCCGGTTCCGCAACGCAAGTTGGCGCTTGTTGGCTGCTTTTTTTCGGGCTAAGCTGGGGACAAATCCAGCATCTCAGCATCGTCCCTATGGCCTTCCTGCACACACCCGTGTCGGCGCACCCCTCTCTCATCGTGTCGTATTGCAAGAAGTGCCGAAGCCTGGTTGCCGCCAGCCCCAACCCCAGCGTTCTAAAGTCGGCAGAGCAGGCGCATCAATGCGAGGACGGGGCGGACAAGAGCGTTCGCAGCCGGAAAAAACAGGTGCTCGCGGAAGACTGAGAGACTTTCAGCGCGGGTCTGGTGCTGTGAGATGGAGCGGTGCCGGGCTCTCTAGCACGGTTCGTCTTTGAGATTGCGGAAGGTTGCGCGGTGCTGGCGGATAAGCTTTTCCAGCCGGGACTGCAGGACTGCGACGGAATCAAACAGACTCTGGACTCCACCGCTTTCCCATGTCAGGTCCTGGTGTTCCAGGTCAGTGGAAAAATCGCGGATCATCTGTGCAAAGCGGCGAATCCGCTCGGCCGCCAGAAATGAAGCGATCGTGGCATGGCGCTCCGGCCGCGCATTGTGCAGTTCGGTGGCGGTCCATGCGGTCATGCGTACTTCATCGATGGCCTGGCGGAAATCCAGCAGAGCGGCGGCGTCAGAGCCGGCGCCGGACTTGAGGTCGCGCTCCAGGGCATGCAGCTCGGAGGTTAGAGCCCGCAACCGAGAAGCGATATGGAATCCCTGGTCGGGCATGTTCCTGAATATTGTGATGCCCCTGTGCCCTGGAATGCAGCATGTTTCTCGCGCGAAGATGTACCACCATCGAGCCTTCCCACCGCCACATGCGGCTCGAACTTAAGTAACAGGCCATTCGTTTCCTGGCGTGAAATTATGGTTTGCTTTTTGTTCGCAAACAGGGTTTTATCGCAATTTGGCCGCGCCCGGATGGCTAAAGCGAGGTTGTTTACTTTGATACTCGCGCTTTGCGCTTGCGGGGCCGGGCAGTGGCCGCGCGCCCGGATGTGGTCGCGAGGTCGCGCTTGGTCTTTGGCAAACGGGCAGCCGGTTTCTCAGCCGGAATGCCAAGCTTTGCGAGCGCCGGCAGCTTTTGCTTCAGCCTGATCACGGGATCGAAGAGGTCGCCCATTTTTTCAACGCGTTGTAAGACCTGATCAGAGGTGAAGACCAGCAGGTCAGGATTCTTTTCCTGCAAGCATTGCTCAACCTCCTGCCAGGTCACAGGCGCGGAGACCGTGGGATGCGCGCGGGCGCGCAGAGAGTACACGTTGATGGTGGTTTTGTGGACGTCATTCTGGCTCCAGTCGATCAGAACTTTATTGGAGCGCAGAGACTTTTTCATGTCGGAAACCACCTGGTTGGGATATCGACCTTCCAGGAGTTGGGCAATGGCCCGGGCAAAAGGTTTGGTTTGGTCATAGGTGACTCCGGTATTTAAAGGAACATAGAGTTGCAGTCCCTTGGAGCCGGAAGTTTTGGCAAAAGATTGTAAGCCGAACTGAGAAAAAATCTCGCGCACCCAAAGGCCGACCTCGCAGCATTGCACGATGTTGGCCGGGGCCCCGGGATCCAGATCAAAAGCGATGACCGTGGGCCGCGGCAGATCCGGCGCGCGGGAGAGCGAGGTGTGCAATTCCAGATCGGCCAGGTTGCCCAACCAGACCAGCGTGGCCACCTGGTCGACGACGCAGTAATACATGTGGCGTTTGTTGCCTTCGCTCCAGACCTTGGCGGTCTTGATCCAATCCGGACGGTACTTGGGGCAGTTCTTCTCATAGAAGAACATACCGTTCACGCCTCCGGGATAGCGCTTGAGTGTGAGCGGACGATCAGCAAGATGCGGCAGCAGAACCGGCGCGATCTTGACGTAGTAGTCGATGACCTGGCCCTTGGTAAAGCCGGTCTCGGGGTACAAGACTTTGTCAAGGTTGGAAAGCTTGATCTGCCGGCCTTCGACTTCGATGGATGTTTCCTGTTTGGCCACGGTCCACTCCTGGTTCATTTTGCCGTTAGATGCTCCGAACCAGCCATCATCGCTCGAGCATTTTCCAGTGTAGTTCAACAACATGGCGGCCCGATACGCCATCTAATCCGGGATGTCAGAGGAGCAGGAAAAGACGCTGCCTGTAAGCTCGTCACAGCCGCCGGCATTCAGTGACAAGCAGGAATCACTTTTCCACGAGGTGATTGAACTGCTGGAGCAGAAGCGCGTGCCGTTTGTGATCTCCGGCGCCTTTGCGCTGCATGAGCACACCGGCATATGGCGCGATACCAAGGATCTGGACCTTTTTCTGCCGACGCGGGAGGTGGGCCGGGCGCTTGAAATTCTGGAAAAGGACGGCTTCGCCACCGAGATCCTGGACTCTGTCTGGCTGGCAAAAGCCAAACGTGACGGCTTCTTTGTCGATTTGATTACGGGAATGAGCAACGGCGTGGTGCGGGTGGACTATTCGTGGATCCGGCACGCCAGCCGGTCGCATATTTTTGGGCTTTCCGCACGAGTGCTGGCGCCGGAAGACCTGATCGCCTCCAAGGTTTTCGTCACGCGACGGGAGCGCTTTGACGGCGCGGACGTCTGCCACGTGATCTATGGCACACGCGGGAAGTTTGACTGGCAGCGATTGATGGGCATTATCGGCGAGCATTGGGAGATGCTGTTCTGGCACCTGGTGCTCTACCACTACACCTATCCGGCCAACGTAGACTTTGTGCCGCACGAAATATGGGACGAACTTGTCCAACGTTTCAAGATTGAGCTGTTGCATCCGAACAAGGGTGTTGGATTTCGCGGCAGCCTGATCGACGAGAAGATGTTTGCCATTGATGTGACCGAATGGGGTAAGCGCGACATTCTCGCCGAGTACCGAGGCAAGGCAGAAACGATCCGGCGGGAAACGGAGAGCGCAGCGTAAGGGCGCCATCATCAAGCTATGAGAATCGCCGCGACAGCAGATATTCACTTCACGCCACAGAGCTATGACCGTATCCGCGATCCGCTGGCGCGGGTACGCGAAGAGGCAGACCTGCTGGTGATCGCCGGAGACCTCACGAACTACGGCAAACCGGATGAGATGCATTCGCTGCTGAACGCGCTGGTACGGCTGCGCATTCCTATCGTCGCCGTGCTGGGCAATCACGACTATGAGAGCGGCCAGGAACAAGAGCTGATCAAGATGATGACAACCGAGGGAATCAAGGTCCTGGACGGCAGCAGCTACGAGCGCGATGGCGTGGGGTTTGCCGGAACCAAGGGCTTTCTGGGCGGCTTCGGCAAAGGCATGCTCACGGCGTTCGGAGAGAAAGAAGTTAAGGCCTTCGTACAGGCTGGGCTGGATGAAACGCTGAAGCTGGAGCGGGCACTCACCATGATGCGCTCGGCAAAGATCGTGATCGTCACCCACTACGCGCCGATCTGCGAGACCGTGGAGGGCGAACGGCAGGAAATCTGGCCTTATCTGGGAAGCTCGCGCCTGGCTGAGGTGATCGATCGTCACCAGGCGGTCATCGCGTTTCACGGCCATGCCCATCACGGCAGAGCTGACGGCAAGACAATCGGCGGAGTTCCAGTACATAACGTCGCTTTGTCATTGCTGATGGCACAGGACGGCGGAAAACCGTATCGGGTGTTTGAAATCTAGCACTCAGCAATCAGCAATCAGCATTCAGCCAAACCGCTGGCACCGCAAAGGACGCAAAGTGCGCAAAGGGCTAGAAGAACTTCAACGTTCCATTCCTTTGCGTCCTTCGCGTCCTTAGCGGTCCATTTTGAGGGCTGAGTGCTGAGTGCCAATAGCCAATTGCTAACTGCTTCTCTGCTAGTATTGAATGCGAGTGAAATCAACAGGTTCCAATGTCGTCCGTATTGAGGCGGAAGCCCTAGGCGAGCTGGCGGAGCGCATTGCCGGCCCAATGGGGCGTGATTTTGACTGCGCGGTTGAATGCATGTATTCCTGCAGCGGCCGCGTGGTGGTAACAGGCATGGGCAAGAGCGGGCTCATCGGACGGAAGATCGCGGCCACGCTTAGTTCCACTGGAACGCCCGCGTTGTATCTGCATCCGGCTGAAGCAGTGCACGGCGACCTGGGCATGCTGGTGCGCGGCGACGTGGTGCTGGCACTCTCTTCCAGCGGCGAGACGGAGGAAATTCTGCAGCTGCTGGTAACCATCCGCCGGATTGGCAGCAGGTTGATCAGCATTACGGGAGACCGGCTCTATGCCGGAAACTCGCGCAAGGCATCTTCCGCCAAAGCGTCTTCCATCAAGAGATCCACGCTGGCCCAGGCCGCCGATATAGCACTGGACTGCTCCATTGACCAGGAAGCCTGTGCCCTGGGGCTTGCACCCACCGCGTCCACCACGGCCATGCTGGCATTGGGCGACGCGTTGGCGGTCGCGCTTTCGGAAAAGCGGGGATTCAAGGAAGAAGACTTTGCACACCTTCATCCTGGCGGCAAGCTGGGCAAGAAACTGGCGCGGGTATCGCAGCTGATGCACAGCGGCGACGCCGTACCGCGGGTTGCGCCGAAGACGAAGATGGCTGACGTGATCTATGAAATGTCGCGCAAGGGCCTGGGCATTACCACGGTGGTGGACAAGAATAAGCTGCTGGGCGTGATCAGTGACGGCGACCTCCGGCGCCTGCTGGAAAGGCGCAAAGACGTCCTCAAATTAACCGCCCGCGACTGTTTGACGGCCAATCCCAAGACGATCCGTGCCGACGAATTGGCCATGGCGGCGCTGAACATCATGGAGCAGAAGAAAATTACCTCGCTGGTTGTCACCAGCGAAGATGGAACGGTGGTAGGCATTATCCACCTGCACGATCTGTGGGGAACGCAGATGGTTTAAAGGCAGCACTTAGTAATTAGTAATTAGTAGTTGGCTTGTCTCGTTGTGCATGCATTGCGAGCCAAAGGCTGCGAGTGAACGAGAGCCACTAACTACTAAGTACTAACTACTAAGTACCGACTACTAATGACTGATCCTACCGATCGCGCGAAAAAAATCAAGGTCATACTCTTCGACGTTGACGGTGTCCTCACCGACGGCTCCATATGGCTCTTCCCTGCGCCGGCTGCAGGTCCGCGCAGCGTTGACGCACACGCACAAAAGCACGCTGACGCGCCCGGCTTCGGCATCATCAGCCAGGACATGATTGAGGCCAAGGGCTTCAACGCGCACGACGGTACAGCCATCTCGCTGGCGCGGCTGGGCGGCCTGAAGACCGGCATGGTGACCAAGCGGATATCGGAAACGGTGGCCTTGCGGGCGCGCGACCTGAAGATCGACTTTCTTTTCCAGGGCGCGCAGAACAAATCGGAGATTCTGGACAAGATCCTGGCGGAGAGCGGTTTCAGCGAAGAACAGATTGCCTATGTCGGCGATGATGTGATCGACCTGCCGATCATGCGCCGCTGCGGCCTGGCCATTGCGGTGGCGAATGCCCGTCCGCAGGTGAAAGCCATCTCTCACCATGAGACTCCTTCCCGCGGTGGACACGGCGCAGCGCGCGACGCGGTGGAGTACATTCTTGAAGCCCAGGGCACACTGGAGCGGGTGATCGAGGCGTATATCAACGCGAGGACCTCGATCAGAGAGCAGTGAGGAACCACCGAGACCGCGTGTGATCCCAACACAACCAGCTAAACAACTGGCTCATGGCTCTCGTCGAAAAGACTTTCGCACTCGATCCGTAATTGGCTATTCTATGAGCAATTGCCAAACATGACATCGGGTTCTCACAACGGTGAATCTGCCAGTCTCTATTTGCATTTTCCCTGCTTTGACGGGATTGTGTCCGGGGCTCTGGCGCTTTTGCTTCTGGGCAAGGCGCGAGGCTGGCGATTTGACGCCATTCATGGGATCAACTATGACTTGCAGCCAAATTGGTTAAACACTCATCTTCCCCCGCATAGTTGCGTGGTTGACTTTCTCTACCATCCCGAAGCTGAGTGTTGGTGCGATCACCATATAACGACATTTCTGAATTCTGATCTTCGGGCGCAATTTGCAGCCCGGGACAAAGCTCTGCTCATGTATGACCCGGAAAGCCGCTCCGCCGCGAGGCTGCTTTGGAACCGCGGAGCGGAAGCCCTGGGTGGCAGTGGCCGGCTGGATGAGATGGTGCAATGGGCCGACAAGATTGATGCCGCCGATTACGATGGCATAGACCAGGCTTTATTCGGCGCCGAACCGGCCCTCGAAATCAGCCGCAGCCTCAGCGTGGAGGCAGATACAAACTATTGCGACTTCCTGGTGCGGAGACTTTGCGATTCCACGCTGCGCGACCTGGCGGCGCACGCCGAAGTTCAGCGGCGATTGGCGCAGGCTGACGAATTGGTCCGCGAGGGCTTACGCGAGGTCGGCGAGCAAATCGAACTGCAGGGAAACGTTGCGGTGTTCGATGTTGTCACAGAACACGCATCGGTCAACCGCTATTCAGCTTTTTATTTATATCCTGATGCTCAGTACTCGATCGGGACGATTCGATCCAGCGATTCGGTTACAGTGCGCATCAACGCGAACCCGTGGCTCCATTTTCATTCGCCGAATCTTGGCGAGCTGATGCGCGCCGCGGCGCAGAAAGCCGGCCTGTCTTCCGCCGGCGGAGGTCGCGAGCGCATAGGCTCGCTGCGACTGGACAACAATTCCCAGGGTGTGGCGCGCGAAGTTGTCTCTTACTTGGTCCAGAAACTCCATGGTGATCTGAAAGGTAAGGAGGGGTCTCAATGGCAGAGAGCAGTGAGGCAATAACCGGTAAATTTGATTTTTATGACGTTCTGGGATACCTGGTTCCAGGGTTGGCCCTGCTTGGTTTGGTGATACTGCCGTTTGGTTTGATCAGAGGAACATGGCCTCCCACGAGCCTTACCAGCGCCGTTTTTTTTCTTGTCGGCGCGCATATTCTAGGCCACATCCTGCAAGGGCTGCTACGCACCTGGGAAATCGTCCCCTTGATCAGGGATAAAAAGGGCAAGATGCGCAGCCCTTCCGCTGTTTTACTGGACGACGATCACCAATCGCTGGCGCCTATACGTACAAAGATAGGAGAGTTGACACACAAATTCTGGGGAATTCCCGGGAAAGAAGGTTCCGCGGTTAAATCGTGGACAAAAACTTCTGATGCTGACCGCGACGCAGCCTTCCTGCAAGCCCGCAACCTGCTTTTGCAATCGAAGAAGCAATCTTACTTTGAGCAGTTTCAAGGGAAATATGCCCTGATGGGCGGCATGGCGGCCAGCCTGCTCGTCGCTGCCCTGTATTACGCGGGCTGGGCGCTTGGGTTGACCTCTTCCCAGGAAGAGAGAGGCTTGGATCGTTTACAGTACATTTTGCTCCCATGTTTCTTCGTCTTTGTGCTCTATTTGGTCATCCTTCACGTGCTTGATTGGAAGATGAACGAAAAATGGACGCGGGGTCTGCATCTGGGCTTGCTGCTTGCACTGGGCTTAGGGACTTTTGCCGGAGGCTTCAGCGTAGCGAACAGCCCCCAGCACCCAGAAGCACAGAAGCCGCCGGAGACCCGGAAGGAACCATCAGCGCCCTGTTCTGTCTGCTGCATCGCGAACTCCGAGAACAGCAAGGAAAGCGAAGTGACTCCTGTTTTGCGGATCGAACACAAAACGCCTTTCATGCTGATTCTTGCCCTGGCTGCATTGGCAGCGTCTGTCCGTTGTTATGGAGCTTACAAGGCTTTCGCCAAAGAATTCGCCGCAGGGGTGTGGCGCGATTTTGCCAATTACGAGAGTCTTGGGTGATCGCCGGGATTGCCGCCATCGCCGGGATCCTGCCCCAGCAAGTCAAAACGGGCTTGCCGGGGTCCCTGTCGCACGGAACCGGAAAGGCAAAACCTTACCACCGATGAACACGGATAACACGGATCCGGAAAGGGCGAGGCCGACCACGCGCCGAGCCCGCTGCACCAAGCGCAGAAGGTCGTCAGGTGGAAGGAAATCTCCGGCGGTGTGGAGCGTAGCGACAAAAATAAGGGCGAGGCCGACCACGCGCCGAGCCCGCTGCACCAAGCGCAGAAGGTCATCAGGTAGAAGGAAATCTCCGGCGGTGTGGAGCGTAGCGACAAAAAATAAGAGACTCACCGGTTTCCCTGCCAAGGCGCTTACGCGCCGAACCGGTGAGCCTATTTTGTTCGTTGGCTGCCAAGTGCGGCAGCTACTTAGGTTAGAAGCAGCTACTCAGAAAAGGTTGCTCAGTTGCTGTTCGCCGACGGCGGTTTAAGCGAGCGCACGAACGATACAAAGTCCGGATCTTTGCGCAGGCCGGCGAATTCGTTGTCACGAAGCGCGCCTTTGATCGGATAACCCTCTTCATTGGCTTTGCTGAGATAGTAGCGGCAACGTTCCTCGTTGTTGTGCTGCCCGTACATCTGCGCCATGACGTAATGGAAATGGCCCAGGTCATTGGAGGTGACGAGTTTTACCGCAGCACCGCCGGAAGGCGAGCGCTCAAAGATCGCGGGATCAATTTCCATCGCGCGCTGGTATTCCCTGGTGGCGCGGTCGAAGTCCTTTTCAGAGAAATATGCCGTGCCCAGATTGCTGTGGAAGCTGGCGTTCGTGTCGGACAGCTTGATGGCCTTCTTATATTCCTTGATGGCAGATCCGAATTTGTGAATGTTGTAATACAAGGCGCCGAGGTTGTTATAGGCCTCGGGATAATTCTTATCGATCCTCATGGACTTCTGGAATTCCTTGCGCGCCTCAGAGGTGCGGCTGAGCAGAAGCAGGCTGATTCCGGCTTTATTGTGAAGCACGGCGCTATCCTGCTTTTTGAGGGCAGCGCGGTAATAGTCGATGGAATCCAAATATGCTTTTTCCAGGCGCAGGACATCACCCTGTTGTTCAAGCTCCGCAGCAGTGGCGTTTTCAGGAGGCGGAGGGACGCGCAGAATTGAAGTCGAGTCTTGAGCAGGTGAGGATGAGTCCTGGGCACACAAGGGCAGTGCAAGCGCCAGGAGTATTGAGATGGTCAACAAGCAGCTGAAGCGACCCATGTTGGGCCTCCTTAGTGCGGCCTGTCACTGCCGGGGATTAGGGGTGGCCGCTGGCTTGGCCCCTTTATTATCGTCCTTATTGTCCGGGCCGCCAAATATTCGACCCCAAAAACCCTTCTTTTTCTTCTCCATATCCTGTTGGGTCTGGACAGCGGGTAAGGGCGTCGCCACAGGCAGCGCCGGACTGCTGGAAACAGTATTCCCCACTGTATTAGACGCCGGAGGGGTAGGAGTTGGCTTAGGCTCAATGCCAAAAATTCTTTGCACAAAGTTGCCATGGGCCGTCTGCTCACACGTCTGGGTGGGCTGGGTACCGTCAATAAAGGCGGTTGTGTAGTCGTCGGGGCAGGACGGCGTGGCAATCTGGTTGGTCGCCTTGTCCAGGGTCAGCTCAACCACCCCCTGGGGTGGGGTGAACGGCTTGACGTCAGAATAGTTCGGCAACTCGGTGGCCCGCTTCATGAATTCGGTCCAGATGGGCAGGGCGATGGCAGCGCCGGTCAGATGAACGTCACTGTAATCGTCATAGCCGACCCAGACAATGCACAGCAAGTTGGAGGTAAAGCCGGCAAACCAGCCATCGTGGGAGCTACCGGTCTTCCCGGCCGCAGGAGCGGTAAACTTGCGCCACCGAACACCGCCCTGACCTGCCGCGGTGCCGTTGTTGATGACCCCCTGGAGCATGTCCGTCACCACGTAAGCTACGCGCGGATCGAGCACCTGGGTTTTCTGGGCCTGGTAGTTGTCGATGATGTCGCCGTTCGCATCGCGGACTGAGCGTAGCATGATCGGCGTGATGCGCTGGCCATTGTTCGAAAAAACTGTGTAAGCCGAAGCCATCTCCAGCGGAGTGGCGTCATACGAACCCAGCGCCATGGCGGGCGTGGGTCTCACGGAGGAGATTCCGGCGATCCTGGCCAGATTGGCGACTTTGTCATAGCCGACCATCTCCGCAACCTTGACCGTAGCATTGTTCAGCGAGTGCGCCAGAGCGTACTGCGCGGTCACCTGCCCGTGGTATTCCTCTTTGAAGTTTCGCGGGGTGTAAACGTCGTCTCCGTTGATAAAGGCCGTAGGCGAATCATCCACCAGGCTGGCGGGGGTAAAAACCGGCTGCTCATTGGTGACTGCATTGTTCACAGCAGCCGCGTAAACGAAAGGTTTGAAGATTGATCCGGTGGGGCGCTTGGCTACCGCATGATTCAACTGGCTGAAACCGTAATTTCTGCCGCCTACCAGCGCCAAAACCTCGCCGGTATGGGGGTCGAGGGCGACGAGAGCAACCTGCGGAATCGGCCCGGGCATGACCTTGGTCTCATATTTGTTCTTGCCGACCTTGACCTGCTTGGTGCGCAGCTTCTTTACCGCAGCATCCACTTCCCTGAGCCCGACATCGACCGCCTGCGCCGCTACGGTCTGCAACGTAGGATCGAGTGTGGTGTAAATGCGAAAGCCGTCAGAGTTGAGGTCATCTTCACTGTACTTGCCAACCAGCTGTTCGCGGATCAGGTCAACAAAATAGGGTGCGTCACTGGCTTCCACATTCTGCGGAGCGAGCTTGAGCGGGGTTGCCTTTGCGGCATCGGCCTGGTCGCGGGTGATGGCCCCGGTTTCAACCATGGCTTCAAGAACGAGGTTGCGGCGATCGAGAGCGCGTTCCGGATGCCGATAGGGAGAAAGATAGCTTGGCCGCTGTACCAGGCCGGCCAGGAGCGCAGCTTCTGGAAGCGTGATGTCTTTCAAATCCTTGCCGAAATACGCCTGCGCGGCCTCGCCAAATCCAGTGATGGTAAATGAGCCACGCTGGCCCATATCGACCTGGTTGGCATACAGCTCAAAGATCTGCTTTTTGGAGAACCGCTGCTCCAGCTCGATGGAGATCAGGATTTCGGTGAGCTTGCGCTTGAGCTTCTTTTCCGGCGAGAGAAAGAAACCGCGAGCCACCTGCATGGTGATGGTGGAACCGCCCTGGCGGTTCCCGCCCTGGCGCAGATCGACCCAGGCGGCTTGCATCAGACGCCAGTAGTTCACACCGCTGTGATGAAAGAAGCGGCGATCTTCAATGGAAGTCACGGCATCGACCATGACTTTGGGGATGTCATCATACTTGACCAGCCGGCGTTTGGCGCGCTGCTGGCCGTCAAAGAGACCGGTGACGAGCTGGGGCTCGAGTTCGTAAGCGGTGAGGCTGTCGCCGTTGTCGCCGAGAGAGGCGATTCGGTCCACAAGACCATCTTTTATGCGAACAACCGCGCCTTCAGCGTTGTAGTACGACTCTTCCCCAGGCTTGACTTCGACCGCGTCTTTCAAAATGCGGTAGGTACCAAGCTTTGACTTACCCTGCTCGCCGGCTTCTGTGTACCCGGCGTGGCGGAGATAATTGGCGATCTCTTTAGGATCGGCCTTTTGTCCGATACGGACTTCGCGGGGCTGAGCGTAGATCTTGGCCGTGTTGGCAAAGATGGGGTTGTTAAAGCGCTTGTCGACGATCTTCTGGTACTTGATGTAATAGTACGAGAAGACGCCGAACAGCACGATGCAAATGATGAGGAAAGCAGCCAGCCCGGCACGAAGAAACGGGCTTTTCAGGCTGCCACGAAGGCCTTTTACGCGAGGAATTTTCAGTTTAATTGCCATGTTCCAAGTAGGCGGAGACACGCCTTGTCATCTCTCAGACTCATGGCCGGCCAGAGCGTTACCTGCACTGGTGCTGAGAAGGATTCAGTTCTTCTGTATTATATACGCTTATTGAGCGAGTTAGCAGTGAAATGCAAGTCCACGGGATGCATGATCATATCCACGTGAATCTGGTACTTAACACTGATTCCCAAGCCATCCGCCGTCCGCGTAACCGTCACCTGTTCTTCTCTGAGCTTAATGTCTTCCGTTTCCGCTTTGGTGATCACCATTTTTTTGATGTCGTCCTCAGAGATCGTGGTGTAACTTTGTTTGCGCGCGATGTCATCCAGTGCGTCCTGCAACTGGTAGTTGTTGAAGTACGGTGGAATCATGTTCCACGCGACGTAGAATGCCCCCACTACAATGGCGATTCCGATAATTCCTTTTAGCTTTCCCATACCCGCCGGCAAATCTCCTTCACAAGACCCTCAACAAGCCGGCCGCACGCTCGATCTTTGCCTGTTTTTTCCGGCAGCCGATTTCTAACTTGCTGGAGTTGACGACCGCACCAACTGTTGAAAAGTGCTGTCAATGCCGGCGATGTTAGCATCGTGAGATTGGCGTGTCGAGCGGGAAACCACTTCGACAAGCCCTTCCGTAACTCCCCGTCCCACGTTGATTCGATAAGGGATTCCCACTAGGTCAGCGTCTTTAAACTTGACACCTGGGCGCTCATCGCGGTCATCCAGCAGCACGCTGAATCCCGCGGCTTCCAGCTTCTGCGCGATTTCAGTAGCGGTCTTCGCGATGGTTACGTCGGTAACATTGGTCGCGGTGACAACCACGTCAAACGGGGCAATCGACATCGGCAGCCAGAATCCATCCTTATCGTTACTCTGTTCGATCGCGGCGGTCAGAATGCGCTCAATCCCGATTCCATAGCAACCCATGATCGGCATGACCTCTTTGCCGTCCTTGTCCAGCACTCCCGCGCCCATCGACTTTGAATACTTATAGCCCAGCTTGAAAATGTGCCCAATCTCCATCGCCCTGCCGACTTCGAGCGCGCTCCCGCAGTTCGGACACCCTTCTCCTGCCGCTGCATTGCGCAAATCGATCCACTCCGTCGGATGGAAATCCCGCAACGGCGTCACATTCTTCAGATGGTAGTCTTCTCTGTTCGCACCCGTGATCATGTTCTTGCGGCCCTTGAGCGCCGTATCCGCCAGCACCAGCGGCAGACCTTCCAGAAGGATCTTCTGCGTCTCGCTGCCCATGCCCACACCTGCGGCTGCCGGCAACTTCACCGGTCCCAGAAATCCCGCCGGCGATCCAAACACCAGCCTGATCTCTTCTTCATGCATCGGCCTGAATTCTTTTCCCTCGAGAGTCGTCGTCAACTTCGCTTCATTCAGTGAGTGATCGCCCCGCAGCAGCACTACCACCGGCCGCAGCTTCTGCTTGCTCGGATCTTTTTTGTCCGGCTCAACCTGCATCAGCGCCAGCGTCTTAATTTTCTGCGTGGGCGACACGCCCAAAAACTTCGCTACTTCCTCAATCGTCTTCAATCCCGGTGTGTGCACTTCTTCCGGCACGCCATCGCCCGGCAGGTCCTGCGCGGGCGCAAGCTGTGAGGTGGCTTTTTCCAGATTGGCCGCGTAGCCGCATTTTCCGCAGCTCGCCACCATGTCCTCGCCCGCATCGGTCATCACCATGAACTCATGCGACTGCGACCCGCCCATCGCCCCCGAGTGCGCCTCCACCACCGCATACTTCAGCCCGCAGCGGTCAAAGATCCGCCGATACGTCTCATAATGCTTCTTGTAGCTCACATCCAGCCCCGCCTCGTCCAAATCGAACGAGTATGAATCCTTCATCGTGAACTGCCGCACGCGTATCAATCCCGATCTCGGCCTGGGCTCGTCTCTGAACTTATTCTCGATCTGGTACCAGATCTGCGGCAGCTGCTTGTAACTGCGCAGCTCTTTCCGCGCGATATCGGTCATAACCTCTTCATGCGTCATGCCCAGGCAGAGATCGGCGCCCTTGCGGTCTTTCAGGCGGAACATGTTGTCGCCCATCACCTGCCAGCGTCCGCTCTGCTCCCACAGGTCGCGCGGATGGATCGCCGGCAGCAGAAACTCCTGCCCGATTCGGTTCATCTCCTCGCGTACCACCTGCGTAATGCGCAGGATCGCCCGCTGCCCGAGAAACAGATACGAATAAATTCCAGCGCCCAGCTGGCGTATGTATCCCGCGCGGATCAGAAACTTATGGCTGGCGACCTCCGCGTCCGCCGGCGCCTCCCTCAACGTGGGAATAAACAGTTGTGACCAACGATGCATGTGCTCTCCGAACCCTTCCATTTTTAGTCCCGTCATCCCGACGCCCGTAAGGCGAGCGCGCGCAGTCACCAGCGCGCGAGTAGGGCGGAGGGACCTTGCGTTTGTTCTTGAAATCGCAAAAGTGGATTTCGGGTAAACGGTTATTGTAACAAGTTGGACGTGTCTCGATTGTGTGGCACAGGCACTCTTGCCTGTGCGCCTCGACAGTCGTGTGATTCATATTCTCGCTTCCGTGGATCAGTGCCGTGCTCTTCCGTTCCGACCCGGTCTTCCAGACCCGACCTCATTCCCTCTGTGTCTCCGTGCCTCCGTGGTGAGGTTCTGCATCGATCCATGCTTTTCTCTGTTGAACAAACCCGGATCCTAAGGCATGATTACGCCCCGGAGTACCTGACCTTTATGCAAACACTGAATGTTGGCGCAGGCCGTACAGACGAAGAATACAAGGCAGCGGAAGTGCAGCGCCTCGCTGATCTGCGAAGTGACGTCCAAACCTATGCCATGTATTTTTTTGTGGCTGCCGGACTCGCCGGACTCGGTACGGGCTTGCTCCCTGTGCTGATTCCAGGTCTCTTGAGGCTTGGCGACTTCGACCTTCTTGCCTTCCTGCGCAGTATCGTCTCCATCGGCTCCTTCGACCTGCTCGCCATCTATGGACGCGATCTGCTCCAGGGCAACATCCTTCTTCTCCGCGCTGCCGCGGCAATATGGGTCGGCCTGCTTGTCGGCTTGGGCTTTGCCGCCCGCAAGGGCCAGCGATGGGCCTTCTGGATCGGCGTCGTCCTCTACTGCGCGGACATGGTTCCATCTATGCTGATGTCAATGCTTTTCGGCATTTTCGCTGTTGGACTGCACGGCTTCTTTGTGATGCAGTGGTTCAAGGGACAGAGAGCATTGGGCGAACTCAAGCAATCATCTGCTTCGAAGGCCACGGGCGCAGCCTCAAGCTAGTATCTTCGGGTTCGATCTGCGCTGACCAGCAGAGATCTGCGGCGGATGATTCGCCTTTTCGATGACCGGATTTCTTATCCGCGTTCATCCGCGTAATCCGCGGTATGGTTTTGACGTGGCTGATAGCTGACTATTGAGTGCTGAGCGCTATCACCTCCAGTGGACACCCCTCCCAGTTGTGCCGCCAGCACATAATCACATCGCACTTGCCGATCTCGTGCATGTGCTTCAGGAAATTCTTGCTTTCAAATTCAAACTCAATCCGCACCAGCTCCATCCGGTCTTCTTCCACCTGCCTCAGCGCCAGGCAATCCGGATACTCCATCCTGATCTTCAACACCGCAAACCCCAGCTCCTCCGCCATCGCGCCAAACAAAAAGAGCACTCCCTGTTCATTCGTCGGCGCGCAGATCATCGGCCCTGGGCGCATCAGCTTGCCGAACACCTCGCGGCCCTTTTTGGCGATCGTTACCCGTTTCAGCCCCATGCGCTCCGCGTCCAATCCATTCTTCGCTGCAAACCTTCTGGCCCGCCTCACATTTTCTGGCCCCGGTTTAGACTTTAGCTCCCGTACCTTCTTCTGCTGCTCCTCCCGCGCCTCCACCATGGCCAGAACGTCCTTCCACTCTTCCCCCCAGCCTTGCTCTTCCGCATACAGCTTCAGCCCAAGCGGAGCGTTGTTCCACGTTCCAAACCGGAGCACCAGCGGACGCACGCTGAACTGGCTCTTCAGCGTGTACTCCGCAATCGACGGCAGCTTGCCCAGTTCCCGCGCCAGCTTCGCCCAGTCCCGGAATACCTCTGCCATCTCCGCCTTGTATCCGCTGCCCGTGCCCGCCAGATTGCATTCCGCCAGCACCGCCCGGTAGTTGGCAAAATGCCGCCGCAACGCCTTTCGGCTCACCCCGGCATATTTCAATAACTCAACATGGCTCGGCACATGCCCCAGCTTCTCCGTCCACTCGCGCACACCGTCGATAATCTGCTGCTTCGTCATTGTTCTTTCTCCATAAACACAAAAAGCCACCCATGGGGTGGCTCTCGATTCGATTAAATTCTTTATCTAAAGGTAGCTCTAGGGCTTCTAGCTTTTGGTTTTCCGATTACGTGCGATTCCGGCGATTCCGCGCGATGACGGCGATTGCTCAGGGCGCACTTCTCCCCTTATCGATTTCTCAGGGGATCACGGCAGGCGGCCGAACCGCGGACCGTAATCAGGTTGCAGGCCTTTCGGAGTTTCCATCGTGGACCGCAGGCGCCCTCGCCTGCGCACGATACCTTCCTCCCCGACGCCGCTCTCGGTGCTATCAGTGTCGTCGTATCTTAGCGAACAACGGGCGAATTGTCAACAGGAAAACCAATTTGACACCTCATCGATATTCAAAAAACCAAAGGCACAGGCCTCGCAGCCTGCGCCCTTGATCATTGGCTAATTGCTAACTGCCAATTGCTATTTGCTGTTTACGGCCTCGTGTCGATGGCAGTAACCACGTTGCCGCCGGCTGAGCTGAAGTTCGGACTGCTGATGTACAGCAAGTGGTGTACCAGATCGATCACCGAATCTGACGGGTTTGGTTCAACCGGCAACCGATTCACGATCTGTCTGGTGTTGCCGTCAATCACATCGACCACGTTCTGGCTCTGAAATGCCGTGGCGACGTAAATCCGGTTGGTAAAAGGATTCACCGCCACCGGAGTTGGTGTCTGATCGGTCGGAATCGTCGCAATTACCGTGTTGGTCGTCGTGTCGATTACCGAAAGGTTGTTGGTTTCAGGAGTGAAGCCCTGGTTTGACGCGTAGGCCAGATGGCGCAGGAAATCCACTCCTACGCTGGTCGTGAAGTTTCCGGTTTGAATCTGGGCCAGCACTGCATCGCTGTTTCCATCCAGCACAAACACCTGTCCGATGAAGTTTTGCGACGGCACGTACACGCGGTTGGCAAAGAGATCCACCGCGGGTTTAGTAGGGAAAGGCACGGAGACCGTGGTGCTCACCGTGTTTGTCCTGCCATCGATGATGGTTACGGTATTAGAAAAGAAACCAGTCACATAGATTTTGTTCGTCCGGGGATTCACCGCAACGTCACCCGCACCACCGACCGCGATGCTGGTGAGGATCCGATTCTGCCTTCCAATGTCTACAACATACACGAGGCCGACCCGCGGATCGGTTGCATACAACCGGGAAGTGATCGGGTTGACCGCGACCCCGGAAAATTCCGGATTCTGGCCATCCGGTCCCGGCGGAAAGGTAATGGTATCCACCACCGTATTTGAGTCTTCGCTGATAACCGGAATGGTGGGCGTGGAGAAGCTGGCAACATAAACCAGCCGGGTAATCGGGTTGACATCCACCGCCTCCGGCGTGGGCACGGGAATGGTGGCGACGGTTGATTCGGCAAAACTCTGGCCTGCAATCAGCAGGGCTGGTAAACATGCGGCGATTTGCAGCAAACGTGTCAAGGATTTCATTGCTTCTTTTAGTACCTTTCTCCCCGCGCGCACCGCGCTTCCTAGGGGTGCGGTAATCGCCTGCGTGCAGGTACTTTGAATTTCTGGAGAGGTGAGATGCTGCTGGATTTTTGGCAGATGTCAGTGCGTTGCCCGCCATCGCCCGCTCAGAGGGAAAATAAATTTATCTAAGTAAAGATTGTGGCCAACTGCACTTTTGGCGTGAGCCTGACCTCCAGGCACAGCCCGCGTTGCCGCAGAAGCCGGATGGAACACAGCCTCCAAGCGCCTGGATGAATCATGCTATAACCATGACACTTGAAATTCCTCGACACATCCTCTTCGCGCCTTCCCGGTCTCGACCTGATGCGTGGCCTCGCGATCCTTTGGGTCATGCCGTTCCATTTTCGATTTGCGCTGCCTTCCGCGCTCCATGGCATCGCCCACACCGGGTGGATGGGCGTGGACCTCTTCTTTGTGCTGAGCGGATACTTGATCGGCTCGCAGCTGCTCCGGCCTTACTTGTCTCGCCAGCAGCCGTCGCTGCCTGGCTTCTACTTGCGCCGCGCTTTCCGCGTTCTGCCTGCATTTCTGGCGGTCTTGCTGTTCTACCTCTTTGTGCCGGCTTTCCGGGAAGCCCCGGGTCTCTCGCCTGCCTGGCAATTTCTCACCTTCACCGAGAACCTACGCATCGACTATCTTCATGACCAGGCGTTTTCGCATGTCTGGTCGCTCTGTGTCGAAGAACACTTCTATCTGGTTCTGCCTTTGCTGGTCCTGGTCCTGATGCGCAAGCCGCGATTCGGAAAAACCGTGGCAATCGCCATCTCCATCCTGTTGTTTGGAATTCTCATCCGTGCCGGGGTGTATCACTTCCAAATCCAGCCGTTGCACGGGGACGATATGTTTGCTGTCAGCTACATCGAAAGGATTTACTATCCCACCTACACCCGCCTCGATGGTCTTCTTATGGGGGTGATCCTGGCGACCATCAAAGCGTTCCGTCCGGTCTGGTGGAACAATCTCATGACTCGCGGCTACCTGCTGCTTGTTACCGGCTTGGCCTTTTGTGCCGCTGCGATCTGGCTGTTTCGCGACCGGTTTTCATTTTCCGGCACGGTTTTCGGATTTCCCTTGTTGTCGCTGGGTCTCGCCTTGATTGTCGCCAGCAGCCTCAGCCCGAGATGCCTGCTGTCACGCGTGCGGGGCTTCGCCCTTCCTGCCACGCTGGCTTACAGCCTGTACCTCACCCACAAAGAGATTGGCCATCTTGATAGCGTCTATCTCCCTCGGCTTCTTTCTCCGGGCTCACCGTGGATAAACTTCGCTGTGTTATTCGCTACCAGTTTTCTGGCTGCCGGCCTGCTTTACCTGGCGGTCGAGCGGCCGTTCCTGCGCCTGCGAGAGCGCATCTCTGCGCGGCAGACACGTTCCCACGTTGCCGCGGCGGTCAGCTCTTAGGATTGCCGCGACAAGACTCAGCCAAAACGCCGCGCTATCGCCGGGGCAATTCTGCCGAAAGTTTTGACACCACCTGCTTGGCAAAGCTTTTGACCTGATCGAGCGCGGTCTTCTGGACTGCCAGGCCCTGGCCCCTCATTTTGTTCAATGCTTCGGTCAGTCGCTGCCGGGCAACCGGTCCCATGGCAAGAAACCGGAAAGCCTGGGCTCTGCCGTTGGCCATCTGCAGGAGCTCGATCGCAGCCATCACGCTGCCCGAGACAGTATTGATCCTGATATCGCCCAGCGTTCCGGAGACAAGTCGCCGGTCGAGACGAACTGCGCCGCCCGTCAGGGACAGCAACTGGAGGGTGCCTTTGAGCTGTTCATTGCCGATCGAAACCACCACCAGCTCGTTATTCGGCACGGAATACCGGGGAGAACGTGCGCGTTTCTGCTTCGTCATTTCTTTGAGGCTCCGTCTACACCTGCGGATAAAAGGTTGGGAGTTATATATCTGGTTTCGGGGGATCTCAACGTTAGCAGGCCTGGCACCCAAATGGAACTGCGAACATGGTCAGTCGGTATCTTAGAGACAGGGCCCTTGGGCCATGCGTCTTTCGTCACTCAGGGTTTCTCGAAATTTCTATCTCTCACTATCGATTGAGGTTGCCGGTTAAGCCGCCGGGCTAGCGTCAACAGGCAAAGGAAGCCGGCTGCGGCAATCAAAAGCAGCTTGAGATTGCCTGGAGTGCGCGGTCCTGCAGCAGGCATATCGGTTTCGATCAACACGGCGGTCCTGGGCGCGCGGGGATCGTAATGGACCGCAATCGTTCCGCCCCGCGGATGACCGGCTACCCACCGCCGCATCTCTTCCGGACTACCGCCCTGGAACGGTGTGCCGAGGCTGCGCGATTGAATTTGGGTTTCGATCGGATAGCCGCCTGCGCGATAGCCGATCCGGCATTGGATATACCACACTGTGGCCCGGTTGTGCCTTTCCATCGGGGTATACCGCTCGACGCTGCACTGCCTTATGCTGGCGGTTGCCTCGGGCCAACTTTTCTGTGCGTGCTCCCGCCAGGCGTCGCTCACGCTGAAGATGAGAACGAAGATTGTGCCGAGCCCGAAAAACAACGTCATCAATCCGACCAGACCCCGAGCGTCAAGCTGACTGCTCGGCCGGCCTGGTTGTGTTGAGGTCTCCATCCCGGTTCTGCCTGCTTTTTAGGTTGCGGAAAAGTTATAAAACCTTATCGCTAAAGCTGGGCCAAATCAACTCAGAGAGCCGTGAGAAAATTTCAGATTCCGGAGGCTCGGCCCCATGCCCTTTGCATTTGCCTGCCGGAGCAGCCAGAATGAATATCTGTGAAAGACAATCCGGCAGCGCTCGAAACCCAAATCGGCCATTCCGCTCCTGATGCCGGCGCTAGCCCTTCGGCCGGCAAACTCGAATACCAGACGCGATTGCAGCAGCGTGAAACAACCGTAGCCCAGCTCCAGCGCAAGCATCTGTGGCTGGGTAATATTCGTATTGCCGTGTTTGTGGCGATCGTGGTGCTGGCCTGGTTTTCCCGCACGGGATCGTCCATCTTCTATTTGCTGATCGCGGCCATCATCCTCTTCATCTTTCTGGTCGTCATTCATCGCCGCGTGGTGCGGGCCATGAATGCGGCCAAGCGCGCGGCTGAAGTCTACCGCCGCGGCATCGCCCGAATGGAAGACCGGTGGGCCGGCGCCGGCGAGACCGGTGACGAATTCAAAGACCCGCTTCACCTTTATGCCGAAGATCTCGACATTCTGGGCCAGGGCAGCTTGTTTCAACTGCTCTGCACGGCGCGCACGCGCATGGGCCGGCAAAGCCTGGCTCGCTGGCTGCTCGCGCCGGCCGCGCCCGCGGAAATCGACGAACGCCACACCGCCATCGCCGAGCTGAAGCCTAAGCTTGATTTCAGAGAAGCACTCTCAGTCGCCGGTGAAAGCGAGCGCATTGAAGCCCACCCGGACGAGCTGGCGCGATGGGCCAGAGAGCTCAGCGGGCTCAAAGACGGACGCTGGTGGGCTCTTCTCCTGGCCGTACTGAACGTCGCGGCCCTCGTCTACGGGTTCCTCGTCCTGTGGACGCCCTGGATCGTGCTGCTCGCGATCAACGGCAGCATCATGTTCCGTTGGCGTCACATCCTGGAAAAGATCTTTGCCGGCCTGGGCGAAACGCACAAGGACCTCGACTCACTCGCAGACGTCCTGCAGCGCATCGAGAGAGAAAAGTTCTCATCGCCGCGACTGCAACAACTTCAATCGCGCCTGCTCACGCACGGCCTGCGGCCGTCGGAGTGCATCGCCCGGCTCGATACGCTCTCTGACCTCGACGATTCGCGCCACAACTGGTTTGTGCGGCTCTTTGATGTTCCTCTCCTGTACTCAGTCCAACTCGCATTCGCGCTCGAGCGATGGCGCCGCAACTACGGCAGCAGAATGGAGGTCTGGCTTGACGTGGTCGCGGAAATCGAAACCCTGGCTTCCCTCGCGACCTACGCTTACGAGCACGCCGGCGATCCCTTTCCCGAATTTGCTCCCGCCGGCAGCGCTCCCTGTTTTGCCGGCGAAGGACTCGCCCATCCGCTGCTGCCTGCAGCCAGGTGCGTGCTCAACGATGCAGCGTTGGGCGAAAGCAATCAGGTTCTGCTGGTCAGCGGTTCCAACATGTCCGGCAAGAGCACCTATCTTCGTGTAATCGGCATCAACGCCGTGCTGGCCATGATGGGTGCTCCGGTTCGCGCTGCCAGTCTGCGGCTCTCTCACCTTACTGTCGGAGCATCGATGCGCGTGGCCGATTCGCTGCAGCAGGGCATCTCGCATTTTTATGCCGAGATCAAACGCGTGCGTCAGGTCATTGATCTTTCTTCTGCTCAGCCCTCGCTCTTTCTGCTCGATGAGATTCTCCAGGGCACCAACTCTGACGATCGCCGCGTCGGCACACAGGGCATTCTGCGGACGTTGCTCCGCAATGGCGCCATCGGGCTGGTCACCACGCACGACCTGGCTCTCACTTCGCTGGCAGAGCTTTTTCCTGACCGCATCACGAACGTTCACTTTCAGGAAAAATTTGAGGATGACAAACTCTCGTTCGACTATCGTCTCCGTCCCGGTGTGGTCACCACCCGCAACGGCATTGAGTTGATGCGGTCCATCGGCCTCGACGTCTCCTGAGAAATCGCGGACCAAATGGAAAGCTCCCCGGCGAAGATCTTCTTCATCCATGCATCCGCGCTCACGAAATTCACTCATGCAAAGTTCGGATGAAAAATTTTAATGAAACGCTAATCCACTTCTAAGCCGCCGCTGTTGATATAGGCGTGCTGTCGGGATGAACACAAAATCCGCGGTAACCTCCACGCGGATCGTCATTGTTGTTCCTGCCCGGACGAATGCACGACCCGACCTGCAATGGTGTGGTGGTTGGGAGCGCTTTGGTAAGGGCAGTGTGCGGTTTGATGTCGCAGTCCCGCTAAAACTGCGATGTCGAACGACAGACGCTTGCCTGGTATCGGCAAATGCTGGCCCCGCTCGAGCCGGCCTGCCGGTCAGCCGGAGCCATGAGACGGTGAGAACCAAGGCGCGATTGGAACGGCGGCTTCCCTCCCCCAAAAGCGTCTCATCGTAAGCGAAAGGATCGCGAGCGGTGCCGGCCGGCTTTGTCTCGCCGGCGCTCGCGGCGCGGATCCCGCATACGAATACCGTTTCGAACTAAGACTGCATTGCGCAGTTCCACCACCGGGGAGGCTGGTCTTTCTCCAACCAGCCTCTCCTAACTCATTCACACGATCGGAATTTGTTCTGAACGCCGGCCACTGCCCGGCAGAATCGAACTCCCCTGTCTTAGAGACCAATCTTTGATGGGGGAGGATGCCGCTAGCGCTTCCCTGCCGGCTCCGCATTGCGCAGATACGCATCGGATTTGTTGAGCCAATCCTGGCGCGGCGGATGAAAGACGTCGAGGTCGACTGTGTCTTCCAGCGCTTCTGCCTTGTGCGGCATGTTTGAAGGGATGCACAGCACCTCGCCCGCGCGAACGATGATCTCCTTGCCATCAATCCAGAACTTGAGCGCGCCCTCCACGATATACGTGAGCTGTTCATTCACGTGGCTGTGCTCCGGCACCACGCAGCCCTTCTTGAGCAGGACCCGCGCCAGCATCAGGTCCTGGCCGGTAATCATCTGGCGATCCAGCAGCGGATTCAACGACTCCAATTCAACGTCATTCCAGCGAATGTGCTTTAACATGCGGATATTCTACAGAAGTTGGGCATGGGCCGCACTGGCGCGGCGAAACAGCAGAGCCTCAATCTTGAAAAACTATACCTGGCCTGTCATGGTGAGCGAAGCCGGAACGCCCCTGAGCTTGCGAAGGGAGCGACGGCAAGTCGAACCATCCCGACCAAGTGTCCTTTACCATGCTGCATCAAGGAGTTCTACCGATACACCTGTTTCTTGGCAAGCCGTTAAGAAGCCAATCGCATCGAGGAAACTCCCTGAAGCCAACTGTTAGAGGATAAATTCTCGGGATCCTTCGACTTGCACTCACTCCCTGCTCTGCCGGGAGCTCGTGCGGCGCTCAGGATGACAAGTCTGAAAATGTCTCACCAAACCGAGACACTGTCGTGTTCGAGGAATACTGGCGTGAGTTTTTACTTCTGCGTGACGGTCAGCTTGTGGTATCCGACGGTAGCCAGGTCGACCTTGTCGGGCAGCCGGAATTGTGAGTCCAGACCGACATTGGGGTATTTCGGCGTGATGTACTTGCTGACAAAGTATTCCAGCGCCATGTGCGGCACGGCAAAGCCGTCAATGCTTACGTCGCGGACATGAACGCGGCCCTGGCCGCCGCTGCCGGCGGCATCGGCTTCAACCCGGACGTCATGCCGGCCGTTGAAAACCGAAAGCAGCGGGTTGGCGGAGTTCTGCCCAGCGCGGATCTCGTCGAAGTCAACGTTGAGGAAAGCCGTGACTACGCCGCTACGCCCTTCCATGCTCAGCTTTTTCACGCCCTGCGGCATCACAATGTGCCCGCTCGCGATGTAATCGTTGACCTCTTCTTCGCTCATGACTGTCGGGGTCTGGTCCGGGGTGGAGAGCTGTCCATTCTGCTGGATGTGATCAAGCTTGGCCTGCATGCTCTGCGCCAGGCGATGCGTAGTGCTCGGCGACGCCTGCGCCACCGGCGGTTGTGACGCGGCCCACGGCTGCTCTTTGATGATGAAAGCAATGCTCGCTAGCAGAAGTACGGTAAGGATGGCGCGGGCAATCTTCATTTCGTTCGCGCGGGCCCCGCCTGTGCGGTCAACGGCTGCGGCGTGATCTGCGGCTTCTCCAGCGCGCCGGTAACTTCCCACTCCGTGCCGCTGGTGCTCACCTTCAATTTGGCCTGCTTGCTCGCCAGCGATATGGTCCCGCTACTTACATAGATGCGGTTCTCTGTTTTAAATTTGCTCGGTAAAATCTTTAAGGATTGTTTATCGATCTCCAGGGCTCCCTGCAGCGCCTGAAATCTCAGTGGCCGCCCCGCTTCCAGCGCCAGCATTTTGGAGTTCCCGTTGCTGGCCTGGAACTCGATACGGCCCGCAGCGCTCGCGAGCATATCTGCCGGTGACTTTCCGTCAAAGCGCACGTTGTAGATGACCTGGCCCCTGCCCGAGATCCACTGGCTCACCTGCCCTGGAACCGTGTCCAGCGGTCCCACGCGATCAAAAGCCACGCCATCCAGGCTGCCCGATCCTGTATAGCGCGGCTGGGAGCTGCTCCAGTCCATCTTCCATTCACCCTGCGTCGAGCCGCCGCCAATCCTGGCAACAATATGGTTGAGGGCCAGCGCATGGTCGCCGACCTCCGCCTGCGCGGCAAATTTTTCCAGCGGCACGTCACCCACTTTCAGCTCATCCACGGCAAGCTTCCCTGCGGCGCGAAACTCCGGCAGCTTGTTTTCCGATCCGGAGATGAACGGCAGGCTCCAGCCTTTATTGGAGAAACCAAGCAGGTCAGCCGCATCCGCTACAGCCAGCGTGTCAAAGTGCAGGTCGAATTCCAGCGGACAGACGGGATCTCCCGCACAACTCAATGGACTGCTCACCGAACCGGTGAACGCGACCGGCGAATGCTCAAACTGTCCGGTGATTTTGTTCAGCTGGAAGGCGGTGTCCGTAACCTGCGCGTCCGCTTCGGAGAGCAGCAACCGGTCCTTGATGCCGGGAATCCACGCTGCCACGTTCTCGAGATGCGCCGTGCCATGAAGCTTTGCCGGGGCAAAGTTGCTCCAGACGCCGCTGATGTTGAAATCCACCAGTGCTGACGCTGTAGCGCTGCCCGCCTGGGTAGTAAAACCGGTAGCGCGGCCGAAGGCCAGCATCCTTTCCATCGGCACCAGACCCTTGGCGCTGGCAAAGTAACCCGCTGAGTCCAGGTTTCCCTGCACATCGAGCGTGGTGGACGGCCCCATCTGCACCGAGAAAGGGTCGATGGTCAAAGCTGAAGGCTGAAACGCCGCAGTAGGAGCAGCCGGTGCGCTTGTGTCGCCCGCTTTCTTTTTTTTCTTCGACGCCACCAACCCGGGCGTATCCGGTGGACCAACGTGGAAGCGAATCGCGCTTACCGGAAACGGCTTTTCGGCGGTTGAAGCTTGTAATAGGAACGGCGTCGTCATGCCGGTTCCGTGGAAGTCATGCGCGCCGGCGTGCGAGTGGAAGCCGAAAGCCGCGGTCAGGTCGCCAGTGGCATTGAAATCGTCCGGCAATGACTTTCGTGCGTGACGGGCAAGCGCCGCCACAATGGAAAGGGGCACGCGCGTTGCGACCAGCGAAACGTCATAATTCTGCGCCGCCGGAGCGAAGCGCGAGGTCATCACCAGCCCGCCTGTTCCCAGTGGCGTATCACACTTCAAAGCAAGAACTGAGTCGGTGAAGTCACCCTGGCAGCGCGTTCTGATTCGTGGTGTAGCGTCGCGGTTGATATCGAAACGGCGGAAATTGTCGAGGTCGGCGTTGGCTGTGATGTGCAGTGCGGCCAGCGGTCCTTCCAGCTCCGCGTTGGCATCAAGCTCGCCCCGCCATCCCTTGTCCTGCCCCAGGACCAGGCTGGTGAACTGCCCGAGTTGCGCTTTTTCCCACGAGAGCTGCAGCTTCGCCGGCATGTCACGGAGTGTCCCCGAACGTTTTACGTCGCCCTCCAGTCGAACGGTTCCGGTGTCATTCAAATTCATGTCCGCGCGCACCGGACGCCCTTCCACGCGAAGATGCCATATGTTTTCAGCCGCCAGCCAGAAAGCAAAGTCAGTATTCGTGATCGCGTATGGCTTTTTCTCCGGGCCGATTTTCAGGTTAATGCGTCCGGAGCTGGCCTCAATGTAGGGAAAGCGCGAGCGCTGTTCGGAACGGCGCTTGCCCGTGGGCGCAGTCGGCACCTGCTCCACGCGCAGCAGCAACGACTCCAGGTTCCAATGTCCTCCGGAGTAAACCAGGTTCAAACTCGGTGGAGTGCTGTCATCGGTCAGGTTGAGATTGGCAATCTCCAGGCGCCCCTGCCACAGCGAGGTCAGGCGGAGGTTCGCCGTCACCTTCCCGCAGAGCAACAGCGGCTCAGCGCTGAATGCCGGGTCGTCCATGACGCGAAAGTCGTAGAGGTCGAACCCAGGCCGTGGAAACAGCCGGTATTTCACCGATCCGATCTTCACTTCACGGCCCAGCGCCGCGCTCAGCGTGGAGGCCAGCCTTTTGCTGAAGCGCGCACCGTTGATGTTGGGCGGCAGAAAGATGCACAACAGCAGCACCGCCACACCCGCCACCGCGATTTTTTTTCGCGTCATCGACGACATTTAATGCACCAGGTGGAAGACGCGGCTCCACCGCGTCAGGGTGAAAAAGTGCAGGGTGGTATGCAGAAACGATCCAATCCGATCCGGAATCGGCTTGACCTCTGCCGTCTCTTCCGGCACATCAAACGACCAGAAAATGAAGAGCGGCCGCCCGATCACGTTCCCCTGAGGTACAAAGCCCCAGTACCGGCTGTCATAGCTGTTATCACGGTTATCGCCCATGGCAAAGTAATGGCCCGGCGGTACCACTACCTCGCCGTTCTGTATGCTGTCACGCAGCACCGGGTACCAGCCCGGCGCCAGCTGGCCGATGCCGCTGTCAAGCGCCGACGGGAACTCGTCACGATAAGAATCGTAGGTCCCGTTGCGGATCTTGTAAGGCTCAGCTTGCGCCACGCCGTTCAGGTAAACCACACCGTTGCGAAGACGAATATGGTCGCCGGGCACGCCGATGATCCGCTTTACCAGGTACAATCCCTCGTCATTGGGGTTTGGCGTCATGAAAACCGCGGTATCACCGCGGTGAAGATTGCGATAGGGGAACAACCAGCCCATCCACTCCTTGCCTGTGGGTGTAAGCCGGTCTACAAAAACGTGATCGCCCACCAGCAGCGTCTTCTCCATGGAGCGTGAAGGTATTTCAAAATGCTGCACCACGAAGGTCAGAATAAAAAGTCCCACCACCAGCACTGAGGCAATGCCGGCAATCGACTCCGGCAGAGTCTCTTTCGGCCGCGGCGGCTTTTCTTTCTTCGTCCGATTTTTTCCGAATAAATCCAAAATTTCTTCCCTGGAAGCTGAAATCAACGCACGATGTGAAACATCCGGCTCCAGCGCGTCTCGTCAAAGAAATGAACGATCGTGTGCAACAGGAAGCTCAGGCGATCAGTCATGTCTCTTCGTTCATACTCATTGTCGGGCGTCACAAACGACCAATAAATGAACAGCGGGCGGCCCACAACGTGATCGCGTGGGATGAAACCCCAGTAGCGGCTGTCCAGGCTCACATCGCGATGGTCGCCCATGCCAAAGTAGCTGTCCGGCGGGACCACCAGCTCTCCGTTCCGCACGTGCGCCAGCATCTCCATGGGCCAGTCCGCATAATTACCATCATAGGTGCCGCGCGGGAAATCCTCCCTGAATTCGCTGGGTGTGCCTTGACGCAGCAGGTACGGCTCGTTCAGCGGTTCTCCATTCCGGTACACCACGCCGTTCTGCAGATGAATACGGTCACCCGGTATCCCCATCACCCTCTTTACCACATACATTCCAGGTTCCCTGGGATGAAGGAACACGACGATGTCGCCGCGCTGGATCTGGCGATATGGCATGATCCAGCCCAGGATCCCCCCTTTAGCCATCGGCGTCAGGCGATCCACGAAAACGTGGTCGCCTACCAGCAGCGTGTTCTCCATGGATCCGGACGGAATCTCAAACGCCTGCACGATAAAAGTAATGATAAAAAGTCCGGAGACGAACACGGCGGCAAAGCCGGAAACGGATTCAGAAAAGCTTTCTTTCTTTTTCTCCGTTTTCTTGTCTTTATTTTTCGCGAACAAACGGTTTTCCTGGATTGAGTTTACCGGTCAACGCACCAGCCGGAACATGCGGTCCCAGCGCGCCATCTGCAGCCAATGGGCCAATTGTCCCGAATGTTGAAGTTTATCACTGGAGCGGCCTGCCTCGGTTTCTTTCACAGATAGATAGATAACCAAGGGTCTTCCAATAATGTTGGCCCGTGGTACAAAGCCCCAGTAACGGCTGTCTTCGCTGTCGTCACGATTATCGCCCAGTACGAAATAATGATCCTGGGGAACCACGACCTCGCCGGCTTCGAGGTAGCGCTGCAATTCATAACGCCAGCGCCGGTCGATGCCCCGCGTATAAGTCATCTGCGCCGGGAAATTGTCGCGATACGCGTCCGGTAGCCACTGTCTATGGATAGCGTAGCTCTCCTCCAGCGGAACATCATTCACGTAAACAATCTTGTTGCGCAGGCGAATATGGTCGCCGGGCAACCCAATCACCCGCTTCACCAGGAACTGCGAGGAATCCACTGGAAAATAAAAAACAATGATGTCCCCCCGATGAATACGGCCATACGGCAAGAGCCGCCCTGGCGCCGCGGCGTCGTCAGCAAAGTGCAATTTGTCCACCAGCAGGAAGTCGCCCACCAGCAGCGTGTTTTCCATGGAGCTGGAGGGAATCTGAAAAGCCTGCACGATAAACGTGATGACAAAAATGCTGTAGACCACCACCGTGAAGAACGCCTGGACGCCGAACAGCCCGCGCTGGTCGCCAACGCGCGTGGATGGAGCGGCCGCTTCGGGCGGAACCGCAGCCTCAGCTGCCGGCGCAGTTGCTTGCCCGTCATCGGAAAGATCTGCAGTCCCCGCTCCAGACGCAACCAGTTCAGCTGCGCGTTGCCCGGACGAAGCATTTTGCTCCGGCGGAACTTCCGGCGGCTGATTTTGTCCGGACACTGCCTCTTCCGCCCCGCTTTGTTCGTCCCAGTTCATGCGTTTTCAGAATGTGCGCGCAGGTGCTCCAATGCCTGCTTGGCGGCCAGTTGCTCGGCCTTCTTCTTGGTAGCGCCTTCGGCACGGGCCACGTATTCCGGTTTGCTCTGCCCCTGCACGTAAATCCGCGCTTCTACAGTAAAGGTCTTGCGATGATCGGGCCCTTCCTCTTTCACCGTGGCATAGACCGGCTGCTGGCGTCCGCTCGATTGCAACAATTCCTGCAGCGCGGACTTGTAATCCGCCAGGCTGAACTCGTTTTCGCCTTCAGCCGTAATCACTCCCAGCTCCGATTCCAGAATCTGCCGGATGATGAATTCGCGCGCTTTTTCCAGGCCGGCGTCAAGATACATGGCTGCGATGACCGCCTCAATCGCGTCGGAGAGCAACGTTCCCTTGGTCCGTCCGCCGCTGCGCTCTTCCCCACGGCCCAGGCGCAGATATTGTCCCAGGCCGATCCGCGTGGCCACACCCACCAGATGCTCCGCGCTCACCAGGTGCGCTTTTAATTTGGAGAGCTGGCCTTCATGAAAGGTCGGAAATTTTTCAAACAGAAGCTGGCTGGTGACCAATCCCAGCACAGCATCGCCCAGGAATTCGAACTGCTCATTGTCCAGCTTTTCCGTGACGCCGTCGGCGCCCCCCGCTTTGGCCTCTTCGTGCGCGTGCGAACTATGGGTCAGTGCTCGCTCCAGCATCTCAGGATGCTTGAAGGTATGTCCCAATGCGGCTTGTAGCGCGGTGAGATCGGTTTTCATGGCGACTGTGCTCACTGTGGCTCCGCCGGTTCTGCGTTGCGCGGACCTTTCGCCAGCCCGGCCAGCCGTTCATGCTCGGCCTCCGCCAGCTTTTGCAGTTCAGGATTCGAACTGGCGAGCTGTAACGCCTGGTCCACCGAGTTGAGCGCTGCCGTATATTTCTTTCGATGATCCTGGGCCAGCGCCAGATGGTACCAAACATAAGGATCTGGCTTGGCCATCCTCAGATCGGCTGCAGCCTTCAAATCCTTCTCCGCACCCGCATCATCACCGGTCTTCAGCTTCATGATTCCCAGGGCTGAATAGGCCATCGATTGCAGCGTGGTCTTGTAGAGCGCCGCCGCCTCATTTTGCGACGAATACTCGGTCTCTGCGGAGTGAATCCCTCGGGCAGCGTTCCGCTTGATTGCATTGATCTTGTGTTCACGGTCGCGATCGCGATCGCCCAGGCTGTCCGCCAGCGCTGTGGCCGTAAGCACCAGGGCCAGGGGATTATCCGGATCCAGAGTCAGAACCTTCTGGCCCATGGCCAGCATCTTCTCCGGATTATTCTCGCGTTGGTACTGCAACATCGCGCTGGAATAAAGATACCGCCGCAGTTCGCTGTCAGGATACCTTTCGGCAAAATCGTTGGCTGCTGCTTCCGAAGCTGCTCCACCGGTCAACGCGTAGGCGCGGTTGAAATCCTTGCGCTCCTGCTCTGTCCTGGCCTGAGGACGTCTTCCTGCAGCGCCGTTTTGTGGCGCATCTTGCGCCGAAGACCGCAGCGGCAGCAAAGTCAACAGAACCACGGCCAGGAGCCACCCAGTTCGGTTGAGCATGAACCGACAGGCTCGCAAATCGCGCCGCGATTCAAGTCCTCCGGATTCCGTGCGCTTCGCCTTCATCATAACGACTGTCTGCCCAAAACCGGGCGTGAATGGGACCCGGGCATTCTACTTCGGAGCCGGCTGTGCGGACGTGGAACCACCGGTCAGCGTGAGTAATCGCTCTCGCTCTCCCTTGGCCAGGTCCCCGATGTCGGGATTCGAGGCCGCATTCTTCAGTGCCTGATTCACCGAAACCAGCGCCTCACTGTACTTCTTCTGGTGGTCCTGGGCCAGCGACAGGTGATACCAGACAAAGGGATCGGGTTGAGCCGGGTTTGCGTCGGCTGCCGCTTTCAACTCCGTTTCCGCGCCGGCATCGTCATGCATTTTCAGCGCGGTAATCCCGAGCGCCGAATGGGCCAGTGCCTGCAACATCCTCTTATAACCCTCTATCTGTTCCGGCGTGGCATTCGTAGCCGGGGAGAAGTTACCGCCAAGAATTTCCAACGCATGCCCGGCATTCTTCTTGATTTCAGCGGCTTTCTGCGGATCCGGATTGCTCTCGTTCAAGCCGTCAGAGAGCACGTTGGCCGTCAGCACCAGGGCGATGGCGTTGTCGGGATCAAGTTGCAAGACCTTCTCCCCGGTGGCCAGGACTTTGGGCTGGTTGTTGGCCGCCTGGTACTCGTGCATCGCCTTTTCATAGAGGAAGATCTTCAACTCGCTCGCCGGATATTTGGCCGAAAATTCGTCCGCGGCTTTCTCAATGGCTTCGCCGCCGGTCAGCGCATAAGCAGCGTTGTAATCCTTGAACTCCTGGGCAGTCTTGGCCTGGGCCACATGTTTGGCCGGCGATTGTCCCGGTTTCGAATTAGCCGGTTGCTGCGCCCATAGCGCAGCGCCCCCAAGGATCGCCAGCACGAACAACGCTTTCTTCATAGTCTCCTTCATTTTTTCGCCGGAGCGTGAGGCGCATACGGCGAATCCAGGCCCTGCTGAGCCGCGGCCCTGGTATCTGCCGAAGCATCACCTGCGTTCAATGCCGCCTGATAATGTTCCATCGCACGACTCCGGTCCTGTTGAATGTCATAAATCCGGCCAAGATAGATATGGCTCCAGGCCAGCATGCGCGGATCGCGCACCGACGAGGCGGCCTGCTCAAAATCGCTGCGCGCCTCTTCCATCTTTCCCGAAAGCGAAGCGATCCGCGCCAGAATGAATGCTGCGTGACCGGACTGATCGCCTCCCTGGTTCTTCTTGAGCACTTCGGTCGCGATCTTCTGCGCCCCCTCGCGATCTCCGCTGGCCAGCTTCTGCTCGGCTGCGTTCAGGAGATCGTCTTCATCCGGCGCCTTCAAGGCGCTCACCACATCGGCCGGGGCTTCGGAGCGGTAGGCGACTTCGCGGGCGCGCTTCTTCTCCCGATCGAGGCTGATCCCGTGCAGCAAATCGCCATAGGCGTTCTTCATGCCGGTGGATTCTTTTTCGAAGTCCGCCAATTCGTCATAAAAAGTCCGGGTCAGGATAAAGCCTTCTTCCACCGATTGCCTGACCGACGCCTCCGCCGCCTGCCTGGCGGCATTGCGCTCCGATTCCGACTCCTTTTTCTTCTTGGAAATCACCTTCGGAATCGACATGCGTGCTTCAATCGCGCGAATCAGGCATTCATTCACCAGCAACGAAATATCGCTTTTAAACGGCTGAGCCATCGGCGCGTTATACAAGTCGGGCAGAAGGGGTTCTAACGCTTTTATGCTTACGGCATGATTCAGCGCCAGGGGATCAAGCACAAAGTGAAGATAGGTATGGCGAATCTCCGGCGCCCGAATATGCCCTTCCCGGTCAGGAGAAACGATCATGAAATAGTTGCTGCCGTAGTTGCGCGCATCCACCTGCGCCGGGGAGAGCAACGGTTCCATATAAATGACGAAGCGTTGCGAAGGATAGTTGGTGAACGGCAGCTTGAGATAGAGATCGGTATGCGTCAGCTCGTTCGATACCGGATCATGAAACTGCGCCACCAGGCCCTGGTATTGAACTTGATATTTTGCCCAGATCCCATGCAGCCCCGCTGCCTCATAAAACTTTTGCAAGAGCGGAACCACGCCGCGAACGCGCGCTGCGTCCGGTGCCAGGTCAGCTTCCAGACCTTTGGTTGCAAAAGCCGGCGGAGGCCCTAGCTCCAGCGCCAGGGACAGGTAAGGAGTTACGTCGCCCTCCCGGTCTTTCAGTTGGTGCTCATTCCAAAACTGGCAAATGGCATCGCGCTCCTGCTGCGCCTGGGGCGATTTGCTGATCGCCTCCTGCACGTCCTTGCGCACGGCCTGGCGCAGGGGCAATGACAGGTCAAGACCGGCGTCATAACCGCAGGCGTTGAGCGCCGCGGCCAGGCTGAAGAAGGTCTCGCTGTATTCCAGTTGCGCTTTGGTGGTTTGCGCCATGGCGCTGCCGGAAAACACCCCCAGCAGCAGTAAGCAGACTAATAGTTGAAATCTACGCCTCAGGCTCCCCTCCAAATGTGTGGGAAACTTAAGTTTAGGCCAGAAAAACAGAACGGGTCAAACTTAACGTTTGACCCCTTCGCAAATGGATTAAAAGGGACCTTACCCTTTTACGTTAATGTGGGAGAAAGACATGATGGCCTTGCCTGGAACGGGGTGTCCAAAGGACTGCGCCGGAGCAAACTTGGTCCACAGCAGAGCGCGGTTCAACTGTGCCCGCACTTCGTCGTCATCACGGCCGGAGATGATGCGGTAGTTCTCTACGCGTCCGGTGGAATCCACATAGGTCTCGATCACCACGGGAGAATCCAGGATGAGCTGGGGCTCAGGATATTCGGAAAGCTCCAGCCGCGGCGGCGTATAGAACGCTGACGGCACATCGTCATAAGCGCTAACCTGGGCCGGCGTCAGCAGCCCGATCAGTGAGCCAATGAAAACGATGGCGGAAAGAAGTCCCGCAGTCGCGGGGAACATGAACCCGTTGAAAGCGTCCTCCAACCGCACCAGGTAGCCCTGAAGCAACCTCCGGCCACGGCGGGAACGCTCGTTGGAAATAGCCACACGAATCTTCAACGCAAGGTCCGGAGGGGGTTGCCGGCGTCCCAGCGATGAAAGCAACGATCTTGTATTTTCCAAAACCACATACTCTGACTGGCACTCACGGCATTTCTCAAGATGCCCGGAAACCTGGTGCATCTCAGCGCCGCTTACCGCGCCGTCAATGTAAGAGGAAAACAGGGGTTTTGCCTCTTCGCACTTCATGGTGCCTCCACTTCTGCTTGCGCCGGCGAACCGGGGCTGAACGCCGGTCTATTAACCCCCACCTCAGAACTCATTTCTTTCACAAAGCCTTCCAGGCGCTTCCTCAGCGCGTCGCGTCCGCGAATCAGCCGCGACTTCACCGTACCCAGCGATATCTGCAGGACCTCGGCAATTTCTTCGTAAGCCAGACCTTCTATATCCCGCAAGACCACCGCCGTGCGATACGGCTCGGGAACCTCTTTCAATTCCGACTCCACGCGAGCGCGAATCTCTTCATGCGCAAAAGCCTCCAGGGGAGATTCGCCCTTATCGGCCAATATGTCACTCAGCCCGAAGGAATTGCCTTCATCATCCACGTGCGCTTCCATCGAAGTCTCTTTACTCTTGTGCCGGAACCACCACCGCCTCTGGTTGGAGGCTTCATGGATCGCGATCCGGTACAGCCACGTCTTCAAGCTGCATTCGCCGTTGAAGCGCTTCATACCGCGAAAAACCTTGAGGAAAACTTCCTGCGTGGTATCCGCTGCATCACTCGGATCCGTAAGAATGCGGTACACCAGGCTGTAAATTGGCTGGTGATAATGCGCGACAAGCCAGTTGTAAGCCTCTTCTGAACCAGCCTTTAGCTCGGCGACAATAGAAGCTTCTTCGGCTCTTATACCGATCGCGCTGACAATGTTACCCAATGCTGTTACTCCCGCCATCTTTCTCATGGCGTCACCCCAATTCTCTCAGGATATGGGCGCCGCTACAACCGACTACACACATAACGGCGGTAACCAATTCACTGGATACAGCAACTTCCTCACAAAGATAGACCCCATTCCGGGGTCACAAGTTCCAGCTTCTTGGGAATTTTAGTCAGGATGTGGACGAGGTTAGTGCGGTGATCCGGCGGACTGCCCCGGGGTTGGCGTCGGCGAAGGCGAACCCTTGGGCGATGTAGAAGTCTTTTTCTTTGTTGTCTTTGCAGCTGGCTTGGCCTTCTTCTTCGGCGGGTCGTCCTCGTCGATCACAACCGTTTTAGGCGGATTGGCAGCCGCAGCCTGCCGCGCCTGGGCGTCTGCGTTAAGTTGGACATACGCAGTTTCCAGCTTGGTGGCGGTCTGTTCAATATAAGTAGAGAGATTGCCGCGGGCCGACTCCAGTGATGCGGCATCTGCCGCCAATGGCTCAAACTCTTCTTTCTTCCCCAGGCTGCCCGCCACGTCGGCCAGATAGCTCAGGTTTTCATAAACCACGTTCAGGTTGTGATACAGCTTGAAACTGGCAAGCACGCCGCCTTTACTGGTCTGCACATCATTGATCAATCCCGGAACCGCGTTGGCGATGTTCCGTTGCAGCGATTCCGCAATCTGCTGCAATTGCTGCTTCTGGTCGGAATCCGTTCTCCAGCGATCAATGCGCAGGTGGCCTATATTGGCGCTGGCAGAGCTTGTGGCCTTCTGAACCTGCGTCAGGATATCGCTCACGTTCACCGGCGGCGCCGCTACCTGAACGCGTTGGGGTGTGTCGGGAGAGGCGGGCGCCTGCGCCATGAGCCAAGGCGAGGCAAGGACCAATAGGATCGTTGCTCCTATCGCGGTTTTCATATGAAATGCTCCTGCTCCTACGGTCAGATGAGGGTCGCCGACCTCGGGAAGCCCGTGCAAACCCTTGCACGGTGAACGATAGAGGCGCAACACAATAGGATACACAAAAGCGGCGCGCGCGATTTGTCCTGCTCCGGATTTTGACTTAAAGCAGGGACAAATTGCTGCCTTGCGCGCGGGTTAAGAATTGTCAAAGCTGCCCTCCACGCGCGACTTTCCCTCTCAACCGCAATCTAATCAATTAACCAAGCAGTTAAATTGTGTTGTTTTGTTAAGGGGTAAGGAGAGGTGATGAAAAAGGCTTTGCATCTGTTTTTAGCAGCAATTTTAGCCGCCGGGTCCACAAGCCTGGCGTTCGCAGACGCGTCTAACCCGAGCGCTGACCAGCGGCTCGCCGGCCGCGTTCGACACGAACTCGCGATGATTCCGCAGGTAACGGTGTTTGACAACCTGGGCTATCGCGTTGACGGTGGAACGGTCACTCTCTATGGCCAAGTTCGCAATGCCGTCGTCAAAGATGAAGCGCAATCCTCGCTTAAGCACCTGGAAGGCGTGGAGCACGTGGACAACCGGATTGAAGTGCTTCCGGCCTCGTTCAATGATGACCGCATCCGTCGCCAGGTAGCGCGCGCGTTGTTCAACGATCCGCGGCTCTTCAACTATGCCGTTCAGCCCGTGGCTCCGATTCGCATCATCGTGAAGAACGGTCATGTAAATCTGGAAGGCGTGGTTCGCACCGAAGGCGACAAGAATGACGCTTTCATCCGGGCCAACACCGTACCTGGGGTGTTCTCGGTCGAGAACAATTTGCAAGTGGAGCAGTCGAAAGGCTGACCGCAACAGGGTAAAGAAGAAGAGACGCAGTCTGCGGGCTGCGTCTCTTTATTGGCCCATTGCCGATCAGGGCTTTGAGCCAACGTTAATCCCGCCATCTCCGTTTTCCTGCCGTGCAACCCGCACTCCTGCGGGCTCTTGGCTCTGACAACAAAGTTCCGCATCTATCGATTCGTACTTGACAGAGCCGATTGCATCGGCCTGACGACAAGGAGAGAAAGTGGATGACAGCGGAAGCGATACCGTCTAAATCGCAGAACATGCGTCGACACGCAGAACTCATTCCGCCGTGACCGCGATCTCGCCGCGAAGAACGGCCTGCACCGCTGCCAGCAGGGACTTTCCAATTTGCACTTTGACAACGTACCCTTTGGCGCCGGTGGCGAGAGCTTCCTCAATGAGTTCTATTGACGTTTCCTGGCTCAGAAACAGGATCTTGGAATGGGGGCTGACCTCAAGAATCTGGCGGGCAGCTTCAATACCATTCAGCTTTGGAAGCCCGATGTCCATCACGACCAGGTCTGGCAGTACTTCCCTGGCCCGTTGAACTGCTTCTTCGCCGTCCCCGGCTTCGATGATGGTCTGGAGCTCAGGAATGTTGCGCAGCTCATAACAGACGACACGACGCATGGGGAGGAAGTCTTCCACCACTAGGGCTCGAAGATTCGGCTTCTCCATGGAATCGTCCTCTCCATCCAGAAGTGCTTTCAGGAACGGAACCATACAGATGAGGATGACACGCGACAAAACTCTGATTCTTTGCGAAAACGCAAGCTCGCAGGGCAGCTAAGAGCAATTGTTGAAACAGGAGATAGGCAAGACTTAGCACGGCTAAGGCAAATCACGCCTGCCGGCTCGAAGAAACCGGCAGCGTAAAAAGGCGCACCCCGAATGATGGGCAAGACACCAAGATCACGGCTGCTCGAGGGGCTTAATGCCGAGGAGCTAAGAGTAATTCTTCGGGCTGCCAGGGAGCAGCGGCTTCCGGCCAAATCCGTAGTTATGGACCAAGCGCAGCTGGCCAATAAGCTGTTCCTGGTGACCCATGGACGCGCCAGGTTCTTCCTGATCACTCGCGATGGTCAGAGAATCCTGCTGCGCTGGCTTGTGCCCGGCGATGTCGCGGGCGTCAGAGCAATGTTTCTGAAGCCGCAGCACTACCATGTGAGCACGGAAACCTTGAAAGAGAGCCGGGTTTTGGCCTGGGACCGGAAGACACTTTGGCAGCTGACAACCCGATATCCGAGGTTACTGCGCAACGCGATTTATATCGCCGACGACTATTTGGAGTGGTTCGTTACCGCCCATACCGCACTCACATGTTTTACCGTTCGCCAGAGATGTGCGTCGGTGCTGAAAAGCGCGGCTATGACGATTGGAGAAAAAGTCGAGGGCGGCATTGAAGTCGAACTCACCAATGAAGATCTGGCCGATGCCTCCGCTACCACCTTGTTCGAAGCAAGCCGCTTCATCAGCGATTGGCGCCGCTCCGGTCTAATCCTCAAGAAGCGCGGCAAGATTCTGGTGCGGTCGATGAGCTTGCTTACCAGGGAAATCACCAAGAGGCGATAAAACCCCGTTGCTGAGCAATGTCGCCATGGTTGAACCGTCGTTAACAGTATGCGCAAACTTTTACGATCATGAAACCCTATCGATCCTTCCTGTCCCCGCTGACAACGCAGCCTAAGCGAATCGACTCGTACCCGGAAGGGTTGAATCCATCTCAAATTTTGGCGTAATGCTCCGCTTCGCGGCGACCCGCGCAGCTGGATCATGTGAAAGATGCATATGTCCCGAGCCGTTGACAAAGTAAAAGAGGAGATCCGCAAAATTCTGGTGGTGGCCGTGTTCTTCTCCACCGGGTTTTGTCTCATCCATATCTGCACCAAGCTGTTGACCGAGGGGTCGAATGTGCAACTCGCCAGCATCACCCGCGCCGTCTTCGGCGGGTTAATTGTGGCCAAAGTGCTGGCGAGCGTGGATCTACTCCCGTTCGTCCATGCCTTTCCCGGGAGACCTCTGACTCAAAACATTGTGTGGAAGAGTTCGCTCTACGTAATGGGCGGGGTGATTTTTCTCTATATCGAACCTTTCCTTAAAAACCTCTTCAAAGGCGCGGGACTTCTTGTCTCTCACTCCCGAGCGTGGGAGGAACTCATGCTGCCGCGGACCTGGGCGACGTTGATTTTCCTGGCGATGCTGATGGTCGTGTTCGTGACCATGCAGGAGCTGAGCCGCGTGATCGGTAAAAACCAGATGAAGCACATGTTCTTCGGCGCAAGAGGCAATACACCACTGGAACAAGATCGTCCTCGCGAGGAGCAAAGCTTTCGCGACGCGGCGTGAGGCGCAGCCTGCTGCTTCCGATTTTCTCTCTCAAAACCCGCACGCGACGTTGCCAAATACCTAAAAGCTCACCGATCCAAAGACCTGGAAAGAGTAGCCCTGAAAAGTTGATCGATTCGCAAATTCCTTGAAAAACCTGAACCCAAGACTCACTTTCGGGCTTGGCAGCGCCAGAGTTGAAGCGAATCCCAGGGCATTGACCGCGTAACGCCCGGCCGATTGAGCTGGAGTGATCTGCGGTCCGGTTTTGGCTGTGGTTTGCCGCTGTCCATACCCAGCGAGACCGGCTTGCAGCTCCTTTCCGTTGCTGAACTTGAAGGCTTTCATGAGCGAGTAGTCGAGATCGAAGGTATCGCCCGGATGAGTACCCGTTCCCTCCTGGGTGGTGTGGAATTCATACATCTCGTAGGTCGAGAGCGCGAGCGATCTGGCCGATGTCAGGCGAAATGTCTGCCCCGAGGAGAACGCGTGCGTCCAGTATCCCGACCCCACATTGTTGCTGGCTTCCGCGGCAAAGCGGCCGGTCGGAGCCAGAAAGCCATACAGGACGCGTATAGCAGCGCGCTCCCGATTCCAGCCCAGAATAAACGGTACGTAGTATGAGTCGGCGAATCCGCTGCCGCCGCTGATGTTGCCGTTGATATCGGAGGTGAGATCGTTTCTTGCCACCGGCAAAGTCGCGATAGCTGAATAGTGGGCCCCTCCCAGGAATTCCGTGTTGCTGACCCAGATGAGCGAATTCATGTCCATCAAAACGGAGTTGCTGCCGCTGATGGGGAGCGAGGCGCCATTGTCGTCCTTTACTTCGTTGCGCGCGTAAAACAACAGCTGATTGGAATACGTGAACCCGGGAGCCGGCGTGACCCCGGAATTGGTTGCGCTCATCCCGAGCGGATAAACACCCCGGCTCTGTGCGCCTGCCGGCGTTGCGAAGATTGCCGCGACGATGCCAATGCAGATCCTGCGGGCTGTGCGAGCCGTCATCGTTACTCAAGCAACTCGCGTTCGAATGCTCTTGGCCCGAGGCGGCCGGGCAAGGTTCTTCCAGAAGTTCTCTAATGACTCCGTGCCGCCGAACAACGTAGTGAAAATTGTCGAGTCGGCGAAGATGATATCGCCCGCGCGGTTTCCTTCCGGCGGCATCCATAGCAGCATGTTGAACTCCCGGTTGCCTGCTTCAGTGAAAGGATGCGGGCGCGACAAATCGATCGGCTGCCTGGCCAGAACGCGAATGGATTTCGGGTCTTCGACTGTTAGCGCATAGTGCGGCAGGTGCGGGTGGAAGTTGAAAGTTGTCACATCGTCCAGCCAGCCACGTTCATCGAGATCTCTGATCGTCGTCAGCGGGGCAATCTGGTTGGTACCTTTGACCACGGCAGGACGCAGACCGTAGCGATTTTCGACCGGCGTGCCCAGCCCTTTCATCAGGGAGCGCGTGTACTTGCCGAAGCGCTGCTGGCGCGGCACAAGCGGATCGCCGTGGTGCGCGTACTCCATGTTGCGCTCCCTGAAATCAGGGGAAACGCCAACATCATGATGCGGCCCCAGGACCAGAGAGGTTCCTTCCCGAGCCAGGAATCGGCGAATCGCTTCGATCTCTTCCGGCGATGCTTCCTGTTCCGTGACCATGTGGTCAAGGCCAAACACCATGAGCGTGTCCGTATCATCAAGGATGCGCTCGTCGATCGGCAGCTTCTGCCCCGCCTGGTCGATACGCTGGTACACAGCAACCGGATGTTCTGTAACTTCTCCTGCAAGCGACTGAAATCGCAGCAGCGAAAGGTGAAAAAGCTCGAGCGTTCCAGCAATGCCCTGGAGAAACATTTTTTCCGAATACTCCATCGTCTCGTAATTCGGCCAGGCCACACGCCGTACCTCAGTCATGGTGGAGAAACGATTGTCGAGTTCGGTGACGTCGCGATTCGCTTCCCAGGGATAGCTCCACGTCCAGTAAATGCTGAAGCGAGGCTTCCCCGGCGTGTATTTTCGTGGTACCTGCACCTGGTTGTATGTTCTGGGGCGGGATTTCAACTGTGTCATCACTGAGCTCCTTAAGATACTTTCCTCAGTCTTGGTTTGGCCGCATCACCGGAAGCAAGGAACCTGAGTGCCCGAATGCCGGGAAGAAAGAAATATGCGCCGCCGCGGATCGTGGTGAAGGCTGGCAGCCCTTTGATCTGCCGCCGAATAGGACGCCGTGGAATCGTCATGTCGAAGCTGCCGTCCTGAGTGCCGATGAAGGGATCTCGTTCGTTGTTGAGATTTTTGAAGTTCGGATCGTTGACCCACACATTCATAGCGAACTCAAACTGGCGCACCAGGCTGGCACATCCTATGAAGGCAGCTATGCCGCGTTCCAGACCGTCTTCCGGAGCGTCTTCCGGCAAAGGCGGCCCGTACGTGCCGCCGCGCCGGATCATCTTGTGCCGCTGCATGTTCTCGACGGTATCCCGCGGGTTCATGCGCCGGATATGCGCACCTACGGGACAGGCGTAGCCATAAGGATCGTTGTTGGCATAGGCGAAGTCATTGGTGCGTTGCAAATCGCGGCCGAGCGCGGGATCATCCTTGCTGGGGGATAACACCAGGGGAGCGCCATTGCGCCAGCGGCCCATGAGTTTTGCTGCGAACAACTCCTGCTCCTCACGCGTCTTACCTTGTTCCCGCAGAAAGTCACGAAAAGCACCTACATGCTCCTGCATCCTCACATAAGCCAGGTAACTGCCGTTGCGCGAGAGCGTCTCGGGTTGAGGAATAGCCGGCTGCGTTCCACTCTCGTCCACATAGCCCAAAAAAAATTCGCCGGCTTTGATCGCAGGACCAGATCCGGGCGTTGGCGTTTCTCCTGTTCCTTCGACCACGGGCTGTGACAACCGATCCAGATAGCCGAAATGCTCGCGCGGTTCGCCCGGATGAGCGGCTTCCAGGTCCAGTCCGGAAAGACGATCTACGCCGCCGACTTCGGAGAGATAGCGAGCGTGTTCCCGTTTGCATCTTTCCCGCTCCGGCACATCACGGGCAAAGAGCACAGCAATTGCGTGCAGCCACGGACTAGCCAGGTCACCAACCCAGTGTTCAGGGTGATTCGCTCCGGCTGCGCCCAGGATCTCGGCACGGGCGGCCATGCCCTGACGAAATTCTTCGGGAAACGTCGCCAGCGACTCTTCGACGAGGCCGAGCGCCTTCAAACCATTCCAGGTGAAGGCCAGGGTTACCCATCGTGAGTCCGGCGATGCAGCGCCGACCGACCGCCCCGTGCCTACCTTATCGATCAAGCCTGACAGCCAGGCTCGCCCCGCACCGGGGTTGCGGAACGTCAGGAATTCATAACGCGCCGCGAGTGCGGGTGTGCGAGCCAGCAGGAAGTGCTGAATATCGTCTAATTCCAACATGGCAAATTTCCGGCAGCCGGCTTCATTGCATCTGGTCGAGCATTTCAGAGAAGGCTTGCTTGAGCTTCAAGGCTTTCCTGACTTCATCGGCGGTCACATACGGATATTCGCCGTATTCGAGAAAACTCGGACACTGATGCTCGCGGAAAAACTTGATTACCGCTGGAACATTAGTTCTCCAGTCGTCCGGCCACTCTTCAAGGTTGGTGAAGACCGTTGTAATGCCCGTCTGATTAAAAAGCGCGATCGCATCTTCAACGTATTTATCGAAATCGGTGTCAAAGATGCCTTGATACATAAAATGCAGTCCCGAACCAACGTCGAATAAGACCCAGCGCAAGTAATGCAGCTTGAGCGGTCCCAGTACGAAGGGGTCAGCCTTTACCGCGGCTTCAACACTCTTCCCGTAGTCGCGCATTGCCTGCTCCCGCCCAGGTTTGACTTTTCCGATGACGGAGAATCCATAGCAGGCCGGCGTTCGAGGAAAAACGGTGCCATAACGGCCTTCTTCCTCAGTGAAGTAGCCTTCTTTGGGAATTGCCATTGCCTGGGGCGTGGTCCAATCTTTGGGCGGTTCAACGATTTTTGGCTTCTGGGTGTCTTTGGGCAAAGGGCGTGTGGCCATCGCAATATCCTCGTGGAGGGCGCAATTCCTGCGCGAAATCTTTCCGGGTTTCTGAGACCTGCAATTCTCATGCTATGGAGCACGATGGAGCCCTCGCAATCGGGGTGCGGAGCCTGGCTAAGAACGCTTGAGCAGAGAAACAGGATTCTCGCCAAGTCTTGATCGAGGGTCAAAGGGACCTTGATCGCGGCGCGACCGATCGCTTTTCCCTATCGCTCACTGCGTTTCGATCATCCACAGCTATCGCTACTTGTGGAATGTGAGGCCGCAATGGGAATCCGCCGTCGTTACAAAAGGACAATGCCGCCATTGACTTCCGTCAGGACATAGAAAAAGCCAATTCGGGCTATGATTTGCGTGCGGGATTGAAGCGCGCAGTCGATCACGCACAGTCCCTGGTCATGATTTTCAAATCGTCGAAACCACTTCTGGTCGCCAAGCTAGCTTGTCTGATAGCCGGGCTGCTTTTTTGCCAGGCATTGTTCGCCCAGACCGCAACCGATCAGTCAGCCCACCAATCCGGCCGCAAATGCAAATCCAATCCGCCGCCTGAGTATCCTGAACTGGCCCGCAAAATGAACATCACGGGGACAGCGCGCGTACTGATCACCGTGGCGCCGGACGGCAGCGTGGGCAACGTGAAGGAGTTGGGCGGGAACCCGGTTTTGGTTGCCGCACTGGTCAAGGCGGTGAAGAAATGGAAGTATGAGGCCGGCGACCACGAGAATGAGTTCGAAGTAAAGTACGCGTTCACAATGGACCACTAGCCCAGTTATCCGCTTGAGCCAACGAATATGGCACAGACACTCCTGTCTGTTCCTCATCCTTCAGATTACAAGTAAGGCACAGGCAAGAGTGCCCCTGCCACGCAAGAGCCCGAAACCCTACGCCTTCCTCAAACAACTCTCGATTGTCACGTTGTGATGCGGGGCTGCCAGCTCAGCGAGCCCGTAAACCGTATCTTCGCTTCGTCAGAACTCTGCACAATTTCGCCGACCGGATAACTCTCACAGCCATGTTTGGTCAGGTGCGCCTCAACCGCGCCGGCTGCTTCGGCGCTCACGACCGCGGCAATTCCGACGCCCATGTTGAAAGTTCTGAGCATGTCTTTATCTGTTGCTTCGGCGGTTTCGCGAATCACCCGCATCACCGCCGGAACCCTCAGCGACGGCAGGTCGATGACCGCCTGCAACCCGGCAGGAATGATGCGATTCAGGTTCCCTTCAATGCCGCCCCCGGTGATATGCGCCAGGCCATGGAGACCTGAGTTCGTGAAGAGGCCGCGCAAAGCCTGGTAATAACAAAGGTGCGGGCGAAGAACGACATCCAGGAACGTGCTGCCGTCCACCGGCCGCTGTGCCAGCGCCGGATCGTTGCTCAGCAGCTTACGTACCAGCGAATATCCATTGGTATGCAGGCCATTGGAGGCAATCGCCAACACCTTGTCACCGGCTTTGATCCTGGCGCCGTCAATAACGTACTCACGCTCGGCGATCCCTACCACGCTGGCAGTGAGGACGTAAGTCCCAGCTTCCAGCACACCTGGCTGCTCCGAGGTTTCGCCGCCGGTCAAGGTGCACTCCTGCTCGCGGCAGGCTTTGGCGATGGCGCGCACCATTCCGGTCACAATTTCCGGTTCCAGTTTGCCGCAAATAATGGCGTCCTGAACCGAAAGCGGCGTTGCTCCCATGACCGCAATGTCGTTGATCAGGTGATTGATGAGGTCGTAGGCCAGCGACTCAACGCGGCCATGCTGGATGGCAAGTTTCTGCTTGGTTCCCGGCTCTTCCGTCTTGAGCACCAGCACCGGATCGCGATATTCCTTGAAAGGCGCCGCAAACAACGAAGCAAAAGCACCTAACTGATTGAGCACACGGCTGTCACCGCGCGCTACCCAGGAGCTCATCTGCTCTTTGGCGCGATCGGCAGCATTGATGTCAACTCCGGCTTTTTCGTAGGACAGGGCCAAGCGTAACTCCGGTTTGGGACTAGATTCTTCGTCCTCTGCTTTAATTCACAACACCCAATTCACAACACCCAATTTACAACAAAAGTGAGCGACTGGTATCGCAAGCTGGATCGGTGAACCCTTCACGCCGGTGGCGCATCCATGTGAACAGAGCTTGACGTAATCTCAACAACGTAAGCTCTGTCTCGCACTGAAATCAAAAAACAACTTTTCCAATCATCCGGTTCGCCAACCGGCATTTGCAATTTTCCGAAAACAAACAAGAACAAGAAAAGGAGAATACATCATGGCAAATATCATTCGCCGGCACCCCTTTGGAGAGTTGAACCTCATCCAGGACCGCCTGAATCAGCTCTTCGGCCAGCCTTTCACTCCGCTGTCCACATTCGGCCACGGTCCGGAACAAACGCTGACTGCGGGCAGCTTTGTTCCTGCCGTCGATATTTATGAAGATGAGCACAACATTGTTCTAACCGCGGAGACACCGGGTATCGAGGAGAAAGACCTCGACATCAGCCTGGAGAATGGCGTCCTGACCCTCAGCGGCGAACGCAAGATGGAGAATGAAGAACAACAAGACAATTTCCACCGGATCGAGCGCAGCTACGGCCGCTTTACCCGGTCCTTCACCCTGCCCCCGAGCGTGGATCCAGAAGACGTCAGAGCGGAATTCAACAATGGAGTGCTCAAGGTTACCCTGGCCAAGCGCGAAGAAGCCAAACCCAAACAGATCAAAATACAGCCCGGCAAAACTGTGGCTTCAAAACCGGGCAAAGCCGCCTAAACCAATGGAGCGGCTGAAGCCAAACCTCAGCCGCTTCAGGGCTTCAGCTCAATTTTCAGCAAGAACCACAACTACATCTCAGCGGCCGCGAAATACACGGTCGAAAATATAAAGGAGACAGTTTATGAGGATCGTAGTAATTGGCGGTACCGGACTGATTGGATCAAAGCTTGTCAGCAAGTTGCGTGAGCAGGGACACGAGGCCATAGCGGCAGCGCCGAACACGGGCGTCAACACCGTTACGGGCGAAGGACTGGCCGAAGTGCTGAAGGGTGCATCCGTAGTGGTTGATGTATCTAACGCTCCCGACTGGGACGACGCAGCAGTGCTGAAGTTCTTCGAAACATCAACCCGTAATCTGCTCACTCAAGAAGCGGCCGCCGGCGTAAAACATCATGTTGCGTTGTCCGTGGTGGGAACCGACCGGCTGTCGGAAAGCGGCTACTTCCGCGCCAAGATCGCGCAGGAGAAGCTGATCCAAGCGTCATCTATTCCATATTCGATCGTGCACGCGACGCAGTTCTTCGAGTTTCTCAAGGGGCTGGCCGACTTTTCCTCTGACGGTAACAAGGTCCGTTTGCCTCATGTGCTCTTCCAGCCGATGGCTGCCGACGATGTCGCCGAAGCGGTTGCACGGGTCGCCGTCGGCGCTCCCGTGAATGGCATCATCGAAGTGGCCGGGCCGGAACAGTTTCGCGTGGATGAACTCGTCCGCCGCCGCCTGGACGCGCTCAAAGATGCTCGCGAAATCATCGCTGACCCAAATGCGCGTTACGCTGGGGCGAAGATCGGCGAGAGAACGCTGGTTCCGGGCAATAACGCGCGACTCGGCAAGACTCGCTTCGAGACCTGGCTCAAGCAGTCCGCAGCGCGCGCCGCTTAACACACACCGCGCAATGGCGTCGATCCGGTTGTGTCGCTCGCCTGCTCAGGAACTGTCCTGACTCGCGCAATTCTCGTGCGATTTCAAGACACCTGTGCGTGCTTTATACTGTCCGGGCAGTTGAAGGCGAACTGGAGGATAAAGTGAAAGCATACACAGTAAAAAAGACGATGGCGGCTGTTCTTGTTCTTCTGGGAGCCGTTGCGTTGGCGATGGCAGCAGAGGGTGGCTACCACCAGCTCAAGAAGTATCCGCTCGGGCCAGCTGCGGGCAGCACACGTGAATACTTTGACTACATCACGGTCGATTCCTCCGCGCGTCGCGTCTACGTCTCACACGGCACTGAGATCAAAGTTCTTGACGCCGATAGCGGCGCGGTGATCGGCAGTATCGCCGGATTGAAACAGGACCATGGCGTGGCGCTTGCCCCGGAATTTGGACGCGGCTTCATCACCGACGGCGGCCAGGGCAAAGTCGTCATTTTTGACCTGAAGAGCTTCAAGACCCTGGGGGAAGCCAAGGCCGATAAGGATGCCGACAGCATTGTTTATGATCCGGCATCGAAACGGGTCTTTGCCATGAATGGCGACCCCAACAGCTGCACGGTGATCGATGCCAAGACGGGAACCGTTGTGGACACCATCAATCTGGGAGGCGGCCCCGAGTTTGCGGTGGCCGACGGCAAAGGAACTGTCTACGTCAATATCGAAGACAAGAGCGAACTGGTGGCCATCGACAGCAAGACGCTCAAGATCAAGTCGCGCTGGCCGGTCGCGCCGGCCGGGGGCCCGACAGCTCTCGCCCTCGACCGCGAGCACCGGCGGTTGTTCAGCGCCGGCCGCAACCCCCAGATGCTGGTGGTGATCGATGCCGACAAGGGGAGCGTGATTCAGTCATTTCCCATTTCCGGCGGCGTCGATGCGGCTGCGTATGATCCGGAAACAGGCTTGATCTTTGCCTCAACCCGTGAGGGGATGATCCATATCTTTCATGAAGACTCACCGGACAAGTTCAGGGAGATCGAAAGCGTGAAGACTGAGTACGGCGCCAAGACCATGGGTCTCGACACAAAGACGCACCACCTGTTTGTGGACACCGCTGACTTTGCTGCTCCGACCGCTCCGACGGCCGAGCATCCGCGCCCGCAGCGTACCGCGATTCCGGGAACGTTCCACGTCCTGGTGTATGGCCAGTGAAAGCCACTTTTCAGGCCAAGACAACGGCTACCTGGATCGCGGTAGCCGTTCCGTTTTTCTAGGATTTTGCGCGCAAGTATTCTCCGCGAAACACTTCTGTCCAGGTGGCTCCGTTGTCCGTGGACTTTTCCCATAGTTGCTCGACTTTATCGGGTGCCAGACGGACGACCTTTATGCGGTGAAGGACCGCCTCGCCGTTGGGACCGCGGCTCGGGCCAAAAAACTCGGCAGAGCCGGCTCCGACCTTGCCGTCAACAAAAACGTGCACGTGCCCGCGATTGTCGGCGAACATTCCGTACCAGCGCTTGTTCTCCGCGTTGTAAGCAAACATATTTTCGCCGGCATGACCTCGACCGTCTTCCCAGCTCTCGATCACCACGCATTTGTCGAGCGACAGATAAACCTTGCTCTTGCTGTTGTTGTCAGCAGTGCGGCCCGGGACGGTGATGTTCCAGTTGCCGAGCCAGTAATCCAGTTGGCGGCTCTCGACGTTTGCGGAACACGGCTCCGGATCGTCGGCAGCATACGCCGTGTTCGTAAGACATGTTGCCATCGCGGCAACGAAGAGAAACATGCCCAGCCATCTCCAGGTTCGAACGATTACATCCTGCTTCATGAAAATCCTCCCCAGATCGAAAACGATCAAGCGGCATGCCGCTCGCTCCAATCTCAGCGTAGCGATTGCGGGATCGACGTACTTTCGATATTGTGACAATGAATGTCGCAAAAGCGACAAGCCGCAATTTTTGATCGTTCCGGGGACGCCAGGTCGCAGATCACGACCCTGGCGCATGACTATCCGGCCGGACACGTAATTCCACTGCATTTTCACGAGCGTGATCAGCTGGTTTACGCCTCGCACGGGGTCATGACGGTTCGCACCAGCAGCGATACGTGGGTCGTCCCGCCGGCGCGAGCCGTCTGGATACCAGCGACTGTCGCGCACGCCATCGTGATGTCAGGCGCTGTCTCTATGCGAACTCTCTATTTGAAACCGCGGCTGGCGAAAAGCTTGCCGCGGAATTGCTGCGTGGTGAACGTCTCGCCGCTGCTGAAGGAGTTGATCCTTCACGCCTGCGGCGTTCGGCTGTTGAGAAAAACCACCAGTTGGCAACGCCACGTGATCGATGTAGTCCTTGACCAGTTGCAAACGGTTCAGATGGTGCCGCTGCAGCTCCCTCACCTGTCTGATCCGCGGGCCCTCCGAATTGCGGACGCAATGATGGCCAACCCGGGTAACACTCAAACGCTCGCTCAAATCTGCAGAGCCGGAGGCGCCAGCAAAAGAACGGTGGAAAGACTCTTTCAGGAAGAGACAGGTATGACCTTCGGCAAGTGGCGGCAACAGCTTCGTCTCATGCAAGCCATGCGGCTTTTGGCGGATGGCGCCAAAGTTACCCATTCTGCGCTTGAAGCCGGATACAGCACCCCGAGCGCATTCATTTCGATGTTCAGGAAAACGCTGGGCACTACGCCGACAGCGTATTTCAAGTTGACAGAAAGAGGCGCGGCGCACTCTTAAATCTGGTGAAACCGCCAGTTCCAAAATGGTATTCGTTCATCGCGATAACTTCTTTTTTGCTTGCGTATACGGCGGGCCCTTACCACAATGCAAAAACATCCCTGACAGACTTGGGAGACCTTTATGCACGGCCGTTCATGCAAGACCGTTGTTGCGCGGCACTGTTCGATCGTCATTTTCATTTTGGCTTGCGCTCTAAGCCAGGCAAACGCCCAGAAAATTCCCAACCCTTGCCCCAATGCGAAGCCGGTTCCGGCGGAGTTGCGCTTGCCGGCCAATCTGCCGAAAGCAGGGGAGCCGGTAGAGTTTGAGAAACAGGTCCTCGCCTACCTGAGCACGCTCGAGTACCGCAAGCTCGGCTGGTGTGAAGACAAGTGGGTACGCGATACCGGACCTTACATGAATCAGAAGGATGCGATCGTGCATCCGCCGGTGCGTATCTTCTATTCCCCTGAGGTCTCCAACTGGCTGCTGGGCGACCGTAACGGTGACATTCCTGATGGCGCGGTCATCATCAAGGAACAATTTGGTCCTGCACCGGCGGCGCGCTATGCGGATATCCCGGAGAATAAGCTCGGCTGCTCGAACGACTGGACCTTCATGATCAAGAATTCAGCCAAGTCGCGCGACGGCTGGTTCTGGGGCGAGGTCTGGAACAGCGAAACCTTTCCCATGAATTTTGCCGACCCGTTCCAGTATCCCAATGCGGGATACGGGCTGTACTGCCTTCGCTGCCATGCGTCAGCGGAAAAGGAACACACCTTTGCGAGCTTGACCAACATCAAGGGCGGGCCGGGATGGCCGCTGCAATACCGGGTTGACGATTCCTGGATGACAATTCCTTCCAAGCCTCCTGGAGCGTGCGGCATCGGTAAAAGTGGTGCTGATCCGGTGGCCAGCGAAGGCTTTCCCCAGCACGCGCAGAACGCCGTATTGGCGAGCGAGCCTGTCCGCCATCTTGCCCGGCTGACAGCGTCGCCAGTTCTGCAAAGAATGCCGCCAGAGCCGCTGGACGACTATGTACAGAAGTATCCCAAATCCCTGGATCCGGATACGAGCCCGCAATTTGTTACTTCGGCGCAGTGTCTGGCATGCCATGGCGGCCTTTCCAATTCCGGATTTGGACCGAGCATGGTCATTCTTCCTGACATGAATGTATCGCCTTATGGTGAGTGGCGCTGGTCCCCCATGGGGCTTGCCGGACGCGATCCGGTCTTCTATTCGCAACTGGATAGCGAGCTGGCCTTCCTGAAAAGCCAGCCCCAAAACCAGCAAAAGGTAATCGACACCTGCATGGGCTGCCACGGAGTCATGGGCAAAAGAGCGTTCGCCCACGACTATCCGAACCTGCCCTTCAAAGTGAACTTCGTCTACGACACGGATCAATCCACGGATGCCTTCCGCTACGGAGGGCTCGCGCGCGACGGCATCAGCTGCATGGTCTGCCATCAGATGGCTCCGCCGACAGACAGCAGCCTGAGTTACTTCCTGGCGAAGAAGATCAACGGCCAGTTCGATCTCACGCCGAACGACGAGCTCAACGGGCCATTCAAGGACAACGTGGTCACCACCTATCCCATGGACACGGCGATGGGAATCAAGCCCAAGTACAACGCGTACATTCAGTCGCCGCAGATGTGCGGAAGCTGCCACACGATCGTGCTGCCGGTGTTTGACAGCCCGCAGCCGAACACAGTCGAAGTAGAGCAGGCGACCTATGTGGAATGGCTGAACAGCCAATATCGCAATGAATATGGATCGGTGGGGACAACGCCCAAGACCTGCCAGGAATGCCACATGCCCACCGGCTACGTCAACAAGAAACAGAACATCGATGTGTTCCAGATCAAGACGCGGATGGCCGCGGTACAGGACCTGACGCTTCCGCAAACCGAGCACCTGGCGACACCGGACCAGATCAACGTCCGCTACCGCGATGAGGGCTATCGCCGCCATGAGCTTTTGGGAGCCAACGGATTCCTGCAGGAGATGTTCCTGCAGCCGGTCAATGAAAACGGAAATAACGACGTTCTGGGCGTGCGGACGAAAGACTACATGACCGGTTTCACCACCGATCTCGACAAGGCCGTAGACAACGTGGTGCAGCAGGTTCAGAACATTTCGGCAACGGTCGGGATTTACAGCCTCCACGCGCAAGGTGACAGGCTCAGCGTTCAGGTGATCGTGAACAACCTGGCCGGACATCGCTTCCCCAGCGGAGTCGGATTCCGGCGCGCGTTCCTTCAATTTGAGGCGTTCAATAACGGGGCGCGATTCTTTGTCTCTGGAAACACCAACGACATGGGACAGATCGTAGATTCCAGCGGGAATGTCCTGCCGACGGAATCCTTCGCGAACGGCCAATACCAGCCGCACTTCAGCCAGGCGAACCCCATCACCCGTTCCGATCAGGTGCAGATCTATGAGGAACTCACCGAGGATGCAAACCATCAGATTACAACCAGCTTCACCCGGCGCGATCACGTAATCAAAGACAATCGCCTGCTGCCTGCCGGCTGGTCTCCAACCGGTCCGCCTGATCTGAAGATTCCGGAGTTCTATCTGCAGGCGACGCTACCCGAGGGAGACGCGGCCAAGGATCCGATCTACACAAGCGGCAAAGGGCAGTCGATTGTGCGTTATGAGATTGCCATACCGCAAGGCGTTTCGCTCGACACTCTAACCGTGAGAGCCTCGCTTTATCTGCAGACTCTGCCTCCGTACTTCCTGGCCGACCGTTACCAGACAGCCACACCGGCAACCGGGCGGCTGAAGTACCTGACAGGAGCCCTGGGAACGCTCAAGGGAACGGACTTTTCGCAATGGAAAGTGCTGGTGTGGTCGGCAACGCATTAGAGCGGTTGGGGGCGCACCATCATGCGCCCCAAGTGCTGCGATAAGGGGCAGGCATTCCCTCCATCGGCCGTTCACTGCGTATAACCGGTGACAGACGCGCAGTCGAGCCGCGCCATACTTCAACCCTACGGAACCGATGCCCCTTGAGATTGGTTGCCTTCGTTCTCATTCGCGTCAATGGCGAGATTGAAGCCGTTTCCAACGCGGCTGCCGGAATTTTGCATCTATTGAAATGTTGCGCCATATCACTGCTGGACGGCTGATTGTCTTCAGGCGCCAGACGGAACCGGTCAAAAACTATAAAAGCACGCTTTTTCGGAGGCACATTGAGATCAATGGTCACTCGGGCCAGCGGTACGCTTCTTAAGACCATCGCACTGCCGCGCGTCCCCACGGGGAATGCCGGGTTTGATCAGGTCCTTCGCGGCGGTCTTCCGCAGAGCCGGACTACTCTTTTCAGCGGTGGGCCTGGGACAGGCAAGAGCATTTTGGGCCTTGAATTCCTGGTTCGAGGGACGATGGCGGGCGAACCCGGGGTGTTGGTTGTGTTCGAAGAACGTCCTGCCGCTATTCGCGCAAACGCTCTCACTTTGGGTTGGGACTTGGCCGCCCTCGAGCAACGAAAGCTGCTGTTGTTGATCGACGGCCACATTGATTACGAGATGACCACATCAGGATCGTTTGATCTCAAGGGCCTGCTTTCAATCGTGGAGGGAGCCGCCAGAGAGATTAAGGCTGAGCGACTCGTTTTCGATGCTATCGATGTCCTGCTTCGTTATTTCAATGATTCCGCCCGGGAGCGGGAGCAGCTATTTCTTCTGAACGACTGGCTTGTTGATCATAAATTCACTTCTGTTCTGACCGTGAAGCGGGGATCGGCTAGCGAAGCGAATGGCCACTATGAATTCCTTGATTACCTGGCCGATTGCGTCGTCCACATGGACCAACGCGTCAGAGAGCAAGTAACGACGCGCAGGCTTCGCGTCATTAAGTACAGAGGTTCCGATTACGGAAAGAACGAATATCCATATATTGCAGGCCCAGGAGGTCTCAAGTTCATACCTCTTTCCGGAGCCGAGTTGCGTCACAAACCGCTCGGTCCGCCGGTGACGAGCGGCAGCAGGAAGCTGGATGAAATTCTGGGTGGAGGATATCCGCAAGGCTGTTGCGTGCTGATCAGTGGCCCCTCCGGAACGGGCAAGACGACGCTTTCAAGCGTATTCGCATGTGCGGCTGCAAAAAGGAAAGAAAAAGTCCTGTTCATAGGTTTCGAAGAGTCAATCGAAGCCTTAGTCGGCTCGATGCTCAGTTCCGGGACCGACCTCCGGCCAAGCCTGAAGTCGGGGATCCTGCGTTCACTTACGGCCATGCCGGAGACCATGGGTATTGAGGAGCATCTGGTCCGCGTGGTTGACGTGATGAGGGAATTTTCGCCGCAGCACGTCGTTCTGGATGCGATCTCCGCTGTCCGGCGCACCGGCGCAGCGCAGGCGTCGTTCGATTTCCTGGTTCGCCTGATAACAGTCTGCCGTGAGTCAGGAATCACGCTGCTGGTTGTCAACCAGACAGATGAGAGCGGCAAGGCGGGCGACATTGCCGGCCAGCAAGCCTCGTCTCTCGTCGATACGATCGTGGCCCTTCGTTATATCGAATCCGGCGGCGAAACCAACCGGATCATCGACGTCGTTAAATCGCGCGGCATGCATCATTCGAATCAACTTCGTGAATTCCGAATTACAAACCATGGAGTAGATATCGCAGAGGTGTACGCCAGCGGCGGCGGTGTGCTCACCGGCACGGCGCGCGTGGAGAAAGAGGCGGAGGACGACCTTGACCTTAGACGAGCCGAAGCACAGATGGCGGCCAAAAAGGCTGAGGTGAACAGACGGAAAGCTGAACTCGAAGCGGAAACCGCGCGTCTTCAGGCTGCGCTGGGGGCTGCCGAGATTGAGGTCTCGGAATTGGAGATTGAAGCTGCTCGCGCGAGGGAAAATCGCGCAGCCAGGATGAGTAAACGCCGTGAAGGCGGCAACGCAAGAACATGATAACGGAGACGTGGGTACTGTGGGCCCTGGAACTGAACATAAGAAAAATGGCAAGAGTTCACGCATGGTGCTGTTCGTGGCCGGCAATGAAATCAATTCTGAGAAGGCCCGTGCCAACTTGTCTGACTTATGCAGAGACCATCTCGGTGGCAGAGGATTCGAGGTTGTGGATGTGTTCCAGGACCATTCGAAGGCGCTGCAATGGAAAGTCTTCTTGACCCCGGCGCTGCTTGTCTTTTCCGATACCAACCCAGTACGGATCACCGGCAATCTCGAACACACAGATCGCGTGTTAGCCGCGCTTGGAGCAAAGGAACTGGGGCATGGCGCACGCTGAACTTACTTACGCGGAGTTGGTGAAACGGCTGGAGGAAGCCGAAGACCTCATCGGCGCGCTCATTTCATCTCAAGCCGATGCCCTGGTGTCGCAATCCGGCATTCATGTACTCCGGCTGCGCGAAACCGATCGTGCGTTGCAGGCCGCGAAGCAGGGCCTGGAAAAAATGCTGGAGCAACGAACAGAAGAACTCAGACAAAGTGAGCAGAGACTCAGAAGAATCTATGATTCGGGAATGGTGGGCGTTTTCTCCTGGACGGGCGATGGGCGGATCACAGATGCCAATGACCGCTTCCTTGAAATGGTGGGTTATTCGCGCCATGAGCTGCAGTCGAAGCAATTGACCTGGATTCGCATTACTCCCCCTGAATACCAAGTTGCCGACAGCCAGGCTTTTCAGCGACTAAGCGCCGCGGGCGTCGACTCTTCCTATGAAAAAGAGTACCTGCGGAAGGACGGTACTCGAATCCCAGTGCTCATATCGTCTGCAACTGTCCAGGGGGCCCGGGATACAGGTATTTCGGTCGTGCTGGATATTACGCCACATAAGAGGGCGGAGCGGGCACTGATTCGCAGCGAAAAGCTGGCGTCCGTGGGCCGAATGGCGGCAACGGTGGCGCACGAAATCAACAACCCGCTCGAACTGATTCTGAATTGTGTATACCTTGCTTCGCTCGACAAGAACCTGACCCGGGAGGCGCGGCAATGCCTGGATAGCGCGGAGAAGGAGCTTGTGCGTGTCGCCCAACTAACCAGACGCACGCTTGGTTTCTATCGTGAAAATACAATGCCCACTTCTGTGAACCCCTCGGTGGTCATTAACGAGGTTTTAGACATGTATGCGCCGCGGCTGCTGCAGCGCGGCATAACCATCCGGTCTGAACACGATACCAACCTGCAGGTGACAATCGTCCCGGGAGAGCTAAGACAGGTTATTTCCAACATTCTCACCAACGCGATTGATGCGAGTGTTTCAGGTTGCCACATTCGAATCAGGACAAACTGTGCGAGGTGGAACGGCGACGGTTGGGTGCGCCTGACGTTTGCTGATACCGGTGAAGGTATCCCGGCAGAAAATCTGAAGCGAATTTTTGAACCATTCTTTACCACGAAGGAATCCGTCGGAACCGGGCTGGGACTGTGGATTACTCACGAGATCGTCAAGCGGCATCAAGGACGCCTTCGCGTTCGAAGCCGTCGCGGTCACGGCACGGTTTTTTCCATCCTGCTGAAGTCCGCAACGGTTTCCACTGCATGTCCCGGCGAAAAGGAGGCAAGTTGAAAACGCGAATACTGGTTGTAGACGACGACAAATCGATCGCCGACTCACTCTGCACCATTCTGAAATCCGCTGGTTATCAGGCGATATCAAGGTATTCGGGTGAAGACGCACTGGCAGCATTCAATGTCTTCCAGCCGGATGTGGTGATCGCTGACGTCGTCATGCCAGGCATGAGTGGAATCGAACTCTGCACGCAATTGCGCGATCGCTGCCACACTTCCATGGTCCTTCTTTCCGGCAATGTCATGACGGAGGAACTTCTGAATGAGGGCCGCACGAAGCTTAGGGACGATATCGTAGTGCTGGCAAAGCCGTACCCGCCGCGTGACCTCATCCGCCTGATCCAAGAGATTACAAGTGCCGGCCTGAAGAACGTGTCATGAACCGATCACCTGAAGCTGCCAGGTAAGAATTTCTCGAACAGCGATAAGATGATGGGGCTGGGAGGCGGCTCAGGAATTATTTCATTAGCCACGCCGCCTCCGAAAGAAGGGGCCTGAACGCACGCCTGACCCCCGGTTAATTCATCGCCATGCGCGATGCGGTCTAACGAAAGCTGAAACATGTCATGGAGCGAATCCGCCGCCGCCCGCCGGCGTGATCGGAACCGAGCCCGGAGGTGGCGGGCCTGAACCAAATCCTCCTCTGTTATCCGGTATGTCAGCCCAGAAGCATTGGCAATTGTTAGGGTTCTGGTTCATCTGATAAAGGTGCCAATGCGGCGTTGGAACACCCCGGTGCGGCGGCCCTTCAACATCGAGACGGTAGGCAATCGTGCCAACCGGCGGGATGCATGGGTTACATCTCGGCTTTCCTGGAGTGACAGTTGCCGAGCAGGTGCTGAAGTCCAACTGGATGCTTTCAACATTGCCGGCGTAAAGCGCGACCCCATAGAGGACACTGGCAACTACAGCCAGCACGCAGGCTACCTGCCTTCCCACGGCGTACACCGCAATGAGCAATCCACCCAGGAGCAGTGCACTGTCGATCTCCGCCTCTTCCACCGCTTCATCGTGCCCAGTTGGATCAATCATGTTGACCGGATCACCGCTGGTGTACATATAAGGACTGAAGCTGGCGGGGAAGCAAGGAACGCCTTCCAGTGAATCCCTGGTGTAAAACCTTCCGGTCCCCGGCTGATACCAGCGCGCCCGCAGCTGGTATAGACCTGTGGTGTTATCAAACGGCTCACCGCTGTACAGGTAATTGTTGGGCGTTGAGCCAGTGCCGCTGATCGCGTTGCCGAAAGCGTCAAACTGATAGGTATCGCTGACGCTGCCCGCAGCATTGGACAGGAAGCGTACGCTGCCATGAGCGTCATAGCCATAAAAGCTTGGCGTCCAGACGCCGTTGATCAGCTGGTCTTCACTGATGTGGCCGAGTCCATAGGCGTGCGTCCTGATGACCGAGCCGCCTGAGAGTTCATCCAGTACCTGGAAGTAACCGGTGGGGTTGAGATCGTCGATGAGGTATTGCGTGGTTGTGCCGCCGAAGGTTTCCGCCGCGCGCCTGCCATCGCCGTCATAGACGATCGTGGTCGCGGTACCGTGTTGGATCAGGTGGTTCTCAAAATCGTAACTGTCTGAAATTCCACCGGACGAAGTGGTATTGCCGTTGGCGTCGTAGCTATCGGTGGAGAGCTGGTCATTGGCATCGTAAGAGAAGACACCGCTGGGAACAGCGCTCAGCGTGGAACTCTGCTGTTGCCGGTTGCCGGCGGGATCATACGTGTAGGTCACGGTCCCGTTCGCGCCTTGAGGCGCACCCGAGATGGCTTCAGAGGTCAGGTGGTAGTCAACGTCATAGCCGTAGCTCACTGAACGGCCACCGAGTTCCGAAGCGGACAGGCGATTTCCGGCCGCGCCCAGCGTGTAATTGAAGCTGGAGAGCTGCGACCCTTTGGTCGAGCCGATCTGGGTGATGCGGTTCAACGCGTCATAAACGTGGCTGGTCTGCACGGCATTGGGATAGGTGTAATTCTGCAGGTTGCCTGCAGGATCGTAGCTGTAAGAAGTGACGCCGGAGGCGGCGCCATGCGCCAGCAAACGGCTGTCATTAACGGAAACAAGGCGGTTGTCGGCATCATAGCCATACGCCAGCGATGCGCCGTTTACGTTGGACGACGTAGTGGTCAACACATTGCCTGCGGCGTCACGGGTATAGCTGAGCGTGCCCGCGGGCGTTGACTTGCTGCTCACGCGATCACGATTGTCGTAAGTGTAGGTAGTGGTGCCGCTGGCGTCGGTCATGGAAGCTCGCTGACCGGTGGCGGTGTAGGTAAAGCTTACCGTTGACTGATGCAGCGAAGTGTCGGGCTGCTTGCTGAGCAACCGGTTCATGGCGTCGTAGGCGTAGGTAGTGGTATGGCCGTTGAAATCGGTGTTCGACGTCAGGTTCCCGACCGCATCATAGCTGTTGGTTTCAGACATGCCCAAAGGCAGCGTGCGCCCGACCTTGCGGTTCAGGTTGTCATACGCGTAGGTGGTAACGTGCAGATTGGCATCGGTGACGCTCGCCAGATTGTCGTCCGGATCGTAAGCGTATTGGGTGACCTGTTGCAGCGCGTCCTTCACCGAAATCAGATGGCCTACTTCATCAAACGTCTTGGCGGTGACCTGGCCCGCCTGGTCAGTCATTGTGAGTTGATTGCCGGCGCCGTCGTGGGTGTAAGTGGTGGTGGTCAGATCGTTGTACTTCACCGTGACCAGCCGGCCGCGGGCATCATAAGCAAACGTGGTGGTGTGCTGGTTGGGATCCTTGACGCTGGTACGCCGATTGTCGGCGTCATAGCCGTAGGTGGTAATCCTGCCCAGGGCATCAGTGACGGTAATTAATCGGCCCGCCGCATCATAGCCATAGGTGGTGTGATTGCCCCGGCCATCGGTGTCAGTCAATTTCCGTCCGTTCTTATCGTAGGTATAAGAAACGGTCGCAGCGTCCGGCGTGCCCGAGGCGAAGGTGATGCTCGTGAGCTGCCCTGCCAAATCGTAAACGTATTTGTTAACACGCAGAAGCTGATCGGTTTCGGTCAGTTTGTTTCCGCGGAAATCATAGGTGTACTGCGTGGTGGTATTGTCCGGATATGTGACTTTGCTCAACCGGTTCAGAGAATCAAAGGTATAGACGGTCGCCCGGCCGAGGGGATCGGTTTCGCTCGTCTTGTTGCCGTTGTCATCGTAGGCGTAGCGGGTGATCTGGTTATTGGCATCCGTCTGGCTGCCGAGACGGCCCAGAGCGTCATAGCTGTAGGAGGTGGTTTTTCCGCGCGGATCGGTGTGGCTCAACTGACGATCCATCGCGTCATATGCGTTGGTAATGATTCGATTCAGCGCATCTTTTATCTGGATAAGGTTACCGCGCGTGTCGTAACTCAGCGTTGTGGTCTTGCCGTTGGCGTTGGTTACGGTGAGCGGGTTGCCCGATGTATCGTATGTGGCCGCCAGGAATTGTCCCAACGAATCATTCCATTGAATAGGATTGAACCCAGCATCGGTTTGGATGGTGATGGCGTTGCTATTGAGAGCGTCAGTTGCCGATGTTACACCGCCAAACTGGTTGTAAGTCTTATGGCTGATGTTTCCCAGCGGGTCCTTGACTGATGTCTGGAAGCCGTTGGCATCGTACGTGTAGGTGGTGATGCCGCCCAGCGGGTTGGTCTGTGTAAGCAGATTCTGATTCGCGTCATACGTATAAGTGGTGGTGCGGTTCAGCGGATCAGTGATGCTGACGGGCTTGCCAAAGCTGTTGTTGGTTTGCACAACAATACCGCCGTCAGGATTGGTGGTCGTCGTGGTATTGGTTGCGGCGTTGTACGCGTACCTGGTGACATTGCCCTGAGCGTCTGTGATGCTCTGCAACCGCCCGTCGGGTCCGTAGACCGCAGACGTGGAATTGCCGCGCGGGTCGGTTTTGCCGATCAGAAGGTGATCGGAATCGTACGAATAGGAAGCGGTACCGGTGATGCCGGGCAGCGTGACCTGGGAAAGATTTCCCGAGCCATCGTAGGCGTAGCTGTAGTTGTTGCCGTTGAGATCGGTGATCTGGGTGATCCGGCTCTGGCTGTCGCGAACAAACGGAATCGTAATTCCTCCAGCGCTGCTGGTGATGCCATTTGCGCCGAAAGTCAATGTGTTTCCGTTGGTATCCTGGATGGATTCGATCTGCCCGCTGGCGGTAATCACGTAAACCCGTCCCTGCGGATCGGTATAGGTGTACGTTGTTGGCTGATAGGGTCCGCTGGGGAAGCAGAACTGGCTACCCTGCACCTGCAGCAAGGCGCTGCATCCATCCGAAGTCAGAGAGCCGTGAAGCCCGGGTTGCGGAACGTACTTCGGAAGCAGCAGCCATGGGAACAGGAATGACGAAGGCTGTACCTGGAAGAAGAAAGTGCGCCGTTGTCCGTTGATGGTGAAGCTGACGTCGTTGGCGGCGTCGACCTGTAAGTCGACACTTGTGGAGAGACTCCAGCCAAAGCCGAAGTCCTGCACCTTGTTGCGATTGAGACTGTCATAAGTACGGGTAATCGCAACCGGAATCCCGGCCAGAGGCACACGAAGATCGGTGGTGCTGAAAGTGACTCTTCCCGGCTTGTTGTCGCCTATGACACTCACCACAATCACGCTGGTTTGCTGCGTACCGTTCGAAGCAGTAGCTTGCAATTGAATGGTGTATCCGCCGCTGGCGAGGTTCGTCCCATCAAATGTACCGATTGTGCCTGAGCCGGTGGTGTTGCCGTTGATCACATGCACATCCGCGGGATTGGAGGTCGGCCAGTATTCCAGTGTTCCCGAGGTTAGCGAGATGCCAGGCGCGACCGTGATGGGAAGCTGACCCTGGGTCACGGTCCCGATCAATGGCTGGCCGATCCAGCCTTGCGGGGCAAAGGTAGTTGTTCCACCGCCACCACCGCCGCCGGCGGGCACGGTCCAGGTCACATTCACCAGGTTGGAGAACGCACCCAGGCCACTGATATTGCCGATCGCCTGGAGTGAGTCGGTGCCGGCGTTCACGGCGCTGTAGCTGAAGGTGGCCAAGCCGGTGGCATCAGTGGTCGCGCTCAACTGTTGCATGTTCGCGCCATTGATAATCAGCGCCACTCCGAGATTGGGAACTGCCGCCCCGGAAGCGTCCGAGGCTTTCACAGTAAACGTCTGCGTTTGCCCCGCGGCGAGCGTGGGCGGATTAATCGGACTGAGTGTCAGCGATCCGGTTGGCGGTACGCCCTTGCTGTTGGCCTGGCCAACTGCCATGGTCAATACTTCCTGGCCGCCGCAGCATTCGGTGTAATCCAGTTCATATGGATAGCTGCCGGGAGCGGGAAAATGAACGACGATGGTGTTTGCCACGGGCGCGGTGGCATTGTTGAACGCCCCGATCACCGGCAGAGATTCAAACGCAGTGAGGCCGGAAGGCGGCACATTGACCAGCGGACCGCTGACTCGCGTCGCGCCTCCTCCGACTCCGAGGATAAAGCCATCATCAGAGAAGAAGCTCAGCACCACATCACCGGCGCTGGCAACCGTGAAGGAGCTCGTGAAGACCGCCTGGAAGGTAAACAGCGAATTCAGACCGGCCTGCACACCGTTGCCCTGCGCGACAATGGTTCCGGTAAAGTTGCCATTCAAATCGGTGGTGACGTCAGTAAATGGACGAGTGTTCACCCCGATGCCGGATGTGTTTCCGGGAACCGTGCCTGCCGGGGGATTGAAGTTGATGGTCGGAAAAGACTGCGTGAACGCAGGCGTGGCTGTAGCCGGGGTATTGAATCCGCCTGAGCCATCGGAAGTAAAGAAGCGCCCAAAGATCGTGCTAGTGGAGATGTTCTGTATCGGGGTGACCCAGCTTACCGCCGCAGTGTTGGAAACCGCGGTCCCGGAGGTCGCCTGTACGGCATCGTTGCCGCTGTGTGTGCCGCTGTAAGTGAAGACTGCTTGACCACCGGCGTTCGTGGTTGCTGTGCCGGTCGTGGGATTTGCTCCGGTTACCGCGAATTGTACGGTTGCATTCGGGATCACGACTCCGCTGGAATCCTTCAACGTCGCGGTCAGCGTCTGCGAGGTGCCGGTTACGTCCGGCCCGGCGATGGCCGGCGCCAGTACCAGCGAGTTGAATTGGGCCGGATTGGTGACGGTCGTCTGCGCAAGCGCGGATAACGGGCCATACCCATTTGCAATCGCGTCATTCCATAGAACCGATGCCTCGGCGGAGATAGTTCCGGCAGATTGAGTTGTGGGAATGGCAAAGTTGATATTCGTCTGGAAAGTCGTTCCCGGTGTCAGTGCGCCCACGGCCGGAGTTTGCACGCTGCCATCCGGCAAGGTCACTGTGAGACTTACGGCCGGGGAGGTCGCGCCACCGACATTCGTGACGGAAACGACGTAGCTTATCGTCGTCCCTGCTTGGGCAGTTGCCGGCGCGTTGAGCGCAACCGTAACGATGGGTACGACTTTTTTGGAACTCACAGTGCCTGACGTCGGTCCATACGTTCCGCCCGCGGGATCGGACCACCCGAGGCTCGCCGCAAAGTTCAGCGTCGTGTTGTTGACTCCAGTCAGACGCGCGAGATACGTGGTATCCGTTTCACTCGGAAGCCGGCCTTGCACGGCGGTGACGTGCCATGTGGTCTGCTCTGTGGCACTATCCCCGGCTGCCAGTGGAAACTGGGGAGCGCTGCTCACGCTGTTGTCAGGGTTTGTTACCTGCAGGTTGGCTTGCGCAGCGGTGCAGCCACCGCTGTTGTTCACGCTAAAGTTCAGCGTGGCATCCTGGCTGGGAAGCAGCGTCGCCGGGGCCGTTCCAGTGAAATTCAGAATGGGGATGCGCAGCATGGTGGAGAATATTTCCTGGCCGACATCGCCGTAAGGATTTCCATTCGCGTCCGTCCAATTTGCATCAGCCGTGGAAGTAAGCAATTGACCATCGGCTGCGGCAAGGCGAGCCAGGTACTGGTCAGTGGTCTCACTGGCGCCCTTCGGAGCGATTGCCCCAGGCGTGAAACTGACAGGCTGGCTGAAGCTCGATCCGGGCGCAAGATTGCTGACCGTGAAGGCCTGTGTTGATCCATCCGGCAGAGAGACATTCACCTGCACGGAAGAAGCAACCGCCGAACCAATATTCGTGGCGGTAAACAGGTAGCTGGTGCTGGCTCCCGGGCTCACCACGGCGGGGCCGCTCAGGGCCAGAGTGACGATGGGGATTTTCAGAATACTTTGCGACGAGACATCCACCGGCAAATACGTCTGCTGGAAACTGTCTGTGAAATTGACTTCGCCGCTGACGGTAAAGATGCGTCCGTTCAACGACGCCAGGCGTTGAATGTAGTCCGTAGCGGTTTCCGATCCCTGACGTGCGGGAATGCCTGGAACCGTTGCCTGGAAAGTGGCGGCAGCGCTTCCGCTGGGGGCCGCGGTTCCCAGATTGAGAGATGCGGTGCCGGGCGTGAGGCCATCCAACGTTTCGTTCACGGTGATGCCAGTGGCCGCTGTTGCAGCGGACGCGTTGTTCACCGTGGTACTGATGGTGATTTGCTGGTTCGGCAGCACGGACGCAGGCTGGCTTTGCGATGCGGAAACTACAGCAGGCTGCGGAAAGACTCCGGCGCAGTCGCCATTGACTCCGGCGATAGTGCCAAACCCCGGCTGTCCGGGTACGGCGCCATAAGGTGGCGTATGGTCAATTTTGATCACCGCGCCACAGGCGACGTTGCCGTAGACGGTATCGCCCGACTTGTCGATCACGGTGGAGACGATTACTTCGATAAAGTCCGGCAGGGTTCCAGTGGGCGGGAAACTCTGACCGGGCTTCACCTGCCAGCAGGCAGGAGTCAGGGATGACGGCGTAACATTTACCTGGCACTGTTGCGCAGCCGCGGTTGAACCTGACCATCCCTTAAAGGAGGGGTTGGCCGCAAAATATTGCCCGTTGATGACCTGGCTCTCCCACTGTGCACCCCAGAAATTTATCCGCTGTCCGATCTTGAGGCCGCCGGTATTACCACCCCACACCACGAATGCTGCCGGTGAATAGATAGTGATCGATGCGGTTTGAACGGATGGTTTGAAGAAGTCGTCGCCCGCAAACGAGACGGTGATAGAGGAAGGTCCGACCTGCGTTGGCGTAAGAGTAAGACTTGCCGTCGCAACGCCGTTCACGTCAGTGACCGCACTCGCTATGGTCGTACCCACCGTAAAAACGACCGGCTTGTTGGCGATCGGCGCGAGGCTGTCTGGATCGACCAGCACGCCGGTAACGGTTTGCGGGCTGCCAGTCCTTACCAGTGTTGTGCCGGTATAGCGAATGCGGGTCTCTTCGCGATCGATGTTGATGGTGGTGGAAGCCTGAAGCGACGGCAGCGTAGTATCCCCGGAGAATTGCACGCTGACCGGGACCGGGCCCGGCGAAGAGGCGAGCATGACCACTCGCGCAACTCCCGTAGCGTCGGTGCTACCGATCAGATTCTGGCCTTGCATCGTAAAAGTGAGAGAACGCCCACTGGCGGGCACGCCGTTCGCGTCAGTGAGCAAAGCTGCCAGTTCCACATTGTCATTGACTTCACCGGCAGTTGCTCCGATGTAGATCAGGTGCGCTGTTCCGGTTTGTTGCGACCCTCCACCGCAGGAAGCTGACTGCCAGTTGACGACGGCCTGTCCGGAAGGCAACGTAGCTGAGCTCGCATTTTGAACCGACGCTTGCACAATGTCCGCGCCTGCGCTCGAACTGGTATAGGTGAAATTCGCGTTGCCCTGGCTATCGGTGACGCTCTGGAATGATTGTCCCGAGTTGGGTCCGCTCAAGATCTGAAAATTCACGGTCACGTTGGCAAGCGGCCCGCCGGATGCGTCGGTCAATCCGGCCGACACGGTGATAGGTGATCCGCCGGACGCAGACGAGCTTGCAGGCTGAAGAGCCAGGTGTCCAACAGGATGGTCGATACCGGTAGTGCCGACCTGTCGCCACTGCAGGGATTCATTGCCGCGGCAGGATAGATCGAAGCCGCCGGTGTCGAGCGTATGCGCTGTATCGACAAAGGTCTGCGGCGTTCCGCCTATTGTAACCGTGATCGTGGGAATGCGTGTCTCGCCCGCGGCCAGAGTGCCACCACAAGAGACAATGGGAAAGGCGCTGGTATCAAAGTTTCCCGCCTGCGTTTGCGTCAGGATCGCCGACCCGTCGGCAGGAATGGTGAAACTTCCCCACAGGTTGAACTGAGCGTTGCTTCTTTCGAGATCAACCGAAACGCTGTCGATGGTCAGCGGAGCGCCGCTCGTGTTGTCGAGGCGAAGGGCGCCCGCAGTGACAGGCGAGCCGCCGCCGATAAATATTGTGTTCGGCGCGCCTTGCCAGGGCGTAGGGAAATTAGCGCTGGGGCTGGAGCTATCGGCGAAGCCGGCAAATACTTCAAGCCCGCTGGACTGAACTGGGCGCACGAGCGCTCCGGCCACCACCGGAGTGGCAGTTACGCGTCGACGACGTTGTAGCTCTTTCGTCAGCTGCGCGATCGCGTTTTGCTCATACGCGGCCGAAATCGAACCCCATGCGGTCGACCATTCATCGGACCTTGGCGCAGCATAGGCCGGAAGAGAGGTCATCACCATCGCCCATACAAGAAACAGGCTGATTGATCTGAATAGGACGCTGTCCGGCAAGAAACAACCTGCAAGGCGAGGCCGCCGACTCATGGAGTCTCCTTTACTACTGTGTTTCAGCAGAGAACTAAAGGACCGCGCTTCTCCAGAAATACCCGGCGGTGATGCACAACATGCCTGGAACTAAGTTAAAAGTGTGAGAGGTTTATCACACGTCTTAATTTGATTACAAGAGCAAAATCGTGTTGTTAAAAACTTTTTACCAGCGGCGCAATGATGCAGCCGAGCAAACCATAGTTCCAAAGCGGAACCAGTGTTCAAGTGATATTGAGCTATGAAAAAAAATATGGAAGCAAACTCAAGGAAGATTCGCCGCTTCTGATTCGATTCCACATTTCTAAAAAAGTAAAAAGACCATTAAGAATTACTTGATGGAAGTGATTTCCTACGCATGGTAGCCTCCTCCCGCTAATGGCGCAGCCGCCACCACACGAAGCGCTCGCTCTCTGATGCTATGAAGCTGCGGCGACGCCGACAGGCACGATTAATATCCTTGAGAATGGGAACGTCGTTGCCAGCACCGCGATCGCGGGCCGCATCACTCAAATTCCGATTGCCGGCGTGACCGCTGCACCCCACACGTATACCACCCAATATTCCGGTGATGCGAATTACGCGCTTCTCAACTTTGGTTCTGTAACGATGCTCGATACCACGACGGCTCTGCTGCCTTCGGCCAGCCAGGTTGTCTACGGTAATTCCGTCAGCCTGACCGCTTCGGTTAGCGCAGCTCAGGGGATCCCGGCTGGAGCTGTCACGCTCCAGGATGGGGCGACGGTACTGGGGACAGCGCCGCTGGATGCGAGCGGTTCGGCCAGCTTCCCTCATTTCGTTGCCGGCCGGCAATCATTCGTTCACTGCAAACTTCTCCGGCGGCGGCACATTTGAGGCTTCGACGGCCAGCACCAATGTTGTGGTCACTCCCGCAACACTCACGCTCACCGCAGATAACCAGGTAATCGTCTTTGGCAGTCCTCTGCCTGCATTTACCTTTACCTCTATCGGATTTGTGAACGGCGATGGTGCTGCAGTGATCAGCGGCACCCCTCAGTTCAGCACCAGTGCAACGTCAAGCTCGTCCGTGGGAACGTATCCGATCACGATTGGGCCAGGCACACTGGCCGCCGCCAATTACAGCTTCGCCTTTGTCAACGGCGCACTGACGATCTCGCAGGCAACGCCATCGTTGATTCTGAGTTGTCCCACCGGCATTATTCACAACGGCCATCGCCACAGCTGTCCGGCCACAGTGACCGGTGTAGGAGGAGCGCCCGTAAGCGGTTCACTGGTGATTACCTACAACGGAAGCCTGCGTCCTCCGAATAAAGTCGGCACGTACACCGTGCAAGCCGTGTTCACCAGCGCTGATGCGAACTACAGCAACGCCACGGCAACGGCATCGCTGGTGATACAGCCCAACCCCGAGGACGGTGATGAGAATGATGATTCGCAATGAGGAAATTCATCGCCGTAACAAGATTCCGTGAGCAAACGGCGTTGATGGCATGGTCCCATCCTTTCGCAAACAACGCGAAAGGATGGGGCACCCTGCGAATCGGCTGGTTCCATTCAGCTATTGGGTGTTGAGAGTCTTGATGTATTCCTGGTTGTAGGCCAGGGGTGGGGCTCCATTTCCGTTCATATTGTCTGCGCTGGTTCCATTGGGAGTATCGCGATCAAACGAGAAGAACCAGGAAATTGGCAAGCCGTTGGATACTGCAAAGGCGTTGAGGGTATCGATGTCCTGCAACGTGGTGACCTCACCTTGGGTATCGGCCTGTCCGATGTCCTGCGTGAATCCTATGTGACTCATCGGAATTCCGGTCTGCTGGTTGAGGGCCTGCACTGCGGCAATGGCGGATTGTCCCATCTGACACTGGTTGTTCACCACAACACAGACGGTTGGGCTGACGATCCCGTAATCGAACGTCAGCAGGTTGATGACAAAATTCCCGCCCAGGTTCAAGCGTTGGATTTCCTTGACCACTGTGGTTGCGACGCCCGGGCCGGTAATGGGATTGGCCTGGAGCGAACCAAACGAAGGAATGGTAAAGCTGAATAACAGATTGGGAAACTGTTTCTCGGCTGCGATGGTGGCCGTAATCAGGTTGTCCACAACTTGCTGGGATTGGCTGCCTTCGATATCGAAGTCAACGCCAACCAGGTTCGGCGAGTTGTAGCGGTTGATGAAGTTAATTAACCCTTGTCCGCTGGAGCAATCGAACGTCCCGGCCGCTCCCCCGGTGCTGATAATGTAGTTCTTGCCGGTATTGGTGAACTGTTGAATGTTCGCCTGTTCCTGCGCCGGCGTGAACCCTGCCCAGTTCTCAGCATCACAGGTGCCGGTAGCAAAGGACCAGATCAACGTTTTATTCGGCATGGCGCTGGTCACGGGTTGCACCGTGCCGGTTACATTCGATCTCTGCTGACCGTTATTGAAATCCGCACTGACCGTAACATCTTTGTAGGTGGCAAAGAAGACGTTGCTGGTGCATGTCTGGCCGCTGGGACAAGGCTGAGTGGTTACCGATACTGCTGGGCTTTGCGGAGAGGAACCAGCACCATCGTTGGCCTCGACAGTGAAGTTGAATGCGGTCTGTGGCTTCAGCCCGTGCACGGTGAAGCTATTGGTGCTGGCCGTGCCGATGGCCGTGCCGTTCTCCAAGACGGTGTATCCAGTGATGGTGCAGTTCGCAGGTGGAGTGACCGCAGGCCAGGTCAGCCCCGTGCTATTGAACGTGGTTCCCGAGGCCGAGGGCAAACCAGGAGCTCCGGCCAACGTACTGCAGGTGGTGCATGGGCCATCGCTGATCCAGGGCTCGCCGCTGCCGGCAGGACCGTTGTTTGCGGCCGGGCTTTGATTCTGCGAGAAGAAGGCTGCGGTGAAGTTGATGCCGCCGAGGCTTACCTGATCGCCTCCATGATAGGTAGTGGCCGCGCTCCACGCCGGAAAGCAAGTGCCTCCGCCACCGGTGGCAGGCAGCGTGGTGACCGCAAGCGAGGGGCTCTGGCCTCCGGTTGCGAAGGAATCGGTCGCCGCTACCGTGAAGCTAAAAGTTGTTGCTGCGCTTAGCCCCGAAACCGGAAAGCTGGTGTTGGTGGTGCTTCCAATGGAAGTACCGTTTTCAAATACGGTATAGGAAGTGACCGTGCAGTTTGCCGGCGGAGTTACGGCAGTCCAGCTCAACATCGCGCTGGTGGACGTCACATTCGCGGATGAAAGCCCGGTCGGCGCCCCGGGAGCCGCAGAACATGCATTTCCGCCAGAGCTACACGCTCCCAGGTCTGTCCACAGGGCAGGAACGTTCGGCGGTTGCCACCCATCCACTGTCTGAACTTCCGGTTGTCTTGCCTGCCAGTTGTCGCCGTTGAAGGAGAGTACTTCGCCGGTAGTGATGGAGATGCCGATCTGCCACGGCGGCGCGCAGGCTGTTTGTGCGGAGGCTGATGGGCTTAGTAGTGACACTAGCAAAAAAAACATTACGCTTGCAAAGACGAGAGAGATTCGCTTCATGAAAATGCTCCTTGATTCGGGCTCGTGGATCAAGCCAGCAATTGGAAAACGGCAAAATGGTGGGCGAAGTGAAGGATTCGCTCTTAACTTCCCCAAATTATCGAGAATGTGCGGTGTTGAATCGGTACATTACGAGGAAGCCCACGTGCTCCTTCGCTGATGCACCTAGCAAACCGGGTAGAGTCTCTAATACAGAAGTTGCTGGCGGGGCCACAAGGCAACTGCAACTCGGCGCATGGCTCTGATACTCTACACTTATCAGTGAAACGTTTCAATATATTTAATAAATCGATTTATTGCACGCGGGCCGCCTACCGCCGTCTGGATTGTCCAAAGGGTACTCCGCCCACTCTCGCGACCAGGTACCGTTTAGCAGCATGCGGCGTTAGAAAAATTAGCGGCGAAAGCAGGCAGGGGGTTGGATTTGGATTTGGTTGTGAGTGTAATGGGGATATTTCGCCAAGCGACCATGTTGTTTAGAATTGCCGACCACTAAGAGAGTGATCCGCTTCCAGGGTATTGTGGGTCAGTTGCCGACCCCACGAAAAGTGCCTTAATTCGCCGTCAAACCTCTGTACCAACCCGTGAACCGTACGCGGATCACCCAGAAGATCAGCAACGCCAGCGTGGACAGTTGAGGAATAAACAAGAAGATTAGCGGAACATGCACGGTTTTCGGAAGCAGGCGAGGCAGTCCGTTGGTGAACGCTGAACCGGCAGCGAGAGTAAGCCCCAAACACATACGCCAAAGGTGCCGCCCAATGCGTCGCGCGCCTGTAACGCCCCCGGCCCAGACTAACCGGGCATCTCCGATGGTCGCCAGGGCGACAAAGAACGTGAAGGTGTACACCGCGACGCGGACAGGGCCTTCAAGCGGGGTAGCGCTTTTGAAAGAAGGCTGCATGTGGGTGGCTAACTCAAAGCTTAGAATCGCAAAGGGCACGCAGAGGCAGAGAATCACCAAGAGAGCAATCTTTTCAGGAATGCCGATAGACCCTTTGCGCCGAACCGTCAACCACCCCGTCGTCACGAGGTAGATGGTGAATGTGCCAACGAACAAATTCGGAATCTGCTCAGGTATTGCAACGGCGAGATAGTCCGCGAAGACCGCCATAACAATCATGGATACGAAAAAGACGGTTCCCGAGACCCGGTGCACGCCGGCGCCCTTGCGGGACGACATGGCAACGATCCCCGCAAACAGCGCGATTGTACCTGCAACGACGTGAAAAATGAGAGCCAGCTTTGTCACAGCGGAACCTCCTTTAAGACCGTTTACGCCCGTGACGCCGGCTTTGTTCCGGCGGAGTTGAGCGGACTGCGTCAATGGAGGGAAAGCTCTCAATCACGACCGGTCGCCAATGTCTAATGGTTTTGGCTGTGTTACCGGGCCATTCGGAAGTCAACTGTTGTAAGCGGGCGTTTACACTCACAATCCGGAGCGGGTGAATCTCTAGCCGGGCGCGGCGGAGGGCCCCGACCGCGCACCCCTCAATTGTCTCGACCAAGGCCACGCTGGCCCGCGTCTGTTGGCGGCGCTGGCGGCGCATATCAGTGGGGCGAGTGATGCAACTTCCAGGGCTGAAAAGTGGTACGCTTGCGGATGTGAAGCCCGCGACGAATCAACGGCGGGTTATGACACAAACCATGACACAAACGCCTCACCCGTAAGCACTCGCCGTGTCTAACTTGTTGAGGGGATTGGTGGACCTGGTCGGGATCGAACCGACGACCTCTTCCATGCCATGGAAGCGCGCTCCCAACTGCGCCACAGGCCCACACTCGGAGGGTTAACTCTTCGGAGGGTTAACTCTATTGTCCCCGACATGGGTAAAATCGTCAAACGAAAGCGGTTGGTGACCGTCAAAATACAGGGGCGGAGAGGTTTTCGCGAAACCGCAGCGGCTAAAGCCGGCATATTTTATCGGTCCTGCCGCAGACCTCAAGGCCTGCTCCACCCCGCGTGGGATGCGGCAAGCCTGAATGGGATGAGGCGAACCTTTTTATAATCTAACGGCAAGGCCAAGGACACTGCCCGGAGGCTTTTTTGAGAAGACCGCTTCGGGAAAATGGAACTATTTGCGTTAATTTTCGTCTTCCATATAGGGTCGTAATAAACTTGAAGTGCAAGTCCCTTTTTAATCGATAACCTATGCCTGCAGAAAAGACCACACGCCGGGGCGTCTCGTTCAAAGAGCCCGCTATGATCGCACTGGAGACGCTGCGCGCGCACAAACTGCGCTCGTTTCTGACCCTGCTGGGCGTAATCCTGTCTGTGGCCACGCTGATCGTGGTTGTCTCCATGGTGCAGGGGGCAAACAAGTACGTAGCGGAAAAGGTGGCCAACTTCGGCTCCAACGTCTTCCTGGTCATGCGCTTCCCGATCATCACCAGCGCAGAAGAGTTCGTTAAGCTTTCCCGCTCCAACAAGAACATTACCTGGGACGACTATGAGTATGTTCGCGACAATATGTCTTTGGCCGACTCGGTGGGCCTGGAGGTCAGACGGCAAGGGACCGTCAAATATAAGACTGAGACCATTGAAGAGATCGACGTGCGCGGGGTAACGGCGAATATGGGCGGCATTGACACGGAAGAGCCGGCCATCGGGCGCTACATCAGCGAAGCCGACGATATGCATCGCGCCAGCGTGACCATGATCGGGGCTGACGTGGCCAAGCGCTTTTTCACCGGAACGGATCCCCTGGGCAAGTCCATCTACGTCGATGGCGAGGAGTATCAGGTTATCGGCGTAGCCAAGGAGATGGGCAGCGCGTTCGGGCAGTCGCAGGACAATTTTGTTTATATCCCCATACAGACGTGGCGCAAGGTGTATGGCAGCGACGTGACCATGAACATCAACGTCAAAGCGGCATCCCCCGACCTGATGCTGCCGGCAGAAGATGAAGCGCGAATGCTGATGCGCGCGCGCCGCCACCTGAAACCGAGACAGGACGACACGTTTGGCGTGATTGAACCGTCAGCAATCATGGAGCTTTACAACAACCTGACCGGCTCGCTGAGCACCGGATCGATCGGGATTGTCTTTATTTTCCTGCTGATTGGCGGCATTGTAATTATGAACATCATGCTGGCGAGCGTCACAGAGCGGACGCGTGAAATTGGCGTACGTAAATCTCTGGGCGCTACGCGCCGCGACGTACTACTGCAGTTCCTGGTTGAATCCGGGGTTATGGCTATGATCGGCGGCGTGATTGGTGTGGTGGTTGCGGCAGTCATCTCTTTTGCGGTCGGGCATCTCACTCCGTTCCCCATGGACCTGCCGATTCGCTGGGTCATTATTGGAGTGATGGTGGCGGCATTGGTTGGCATCTTTTTCGGCGTGTACCCTGCTTATAAAGCATCCAAACTGAATCCGATAGAAGCCCTGAGGTTTGAAACCTAAGTATGAGCAGTCACCATTCGCACCTCATCGTCGAAGACATCAAGATGGCCCTGGAGACTATCCGGACGCACAAGGTGCGCTCGTTTCTGACCGTGCTGGGCCTGGTGATCGGGACGATGGTGGCCATTCTGGTGGCGTCGATCCTGCTGGGCGTGGAAAAAAACGTGCAGGATTCGCTCAACGAATTCGGGGTTGACAATCTTTTTGTTCTGAAATTCGAACCGGGGATTCGATTCGGGCGCCTCTCGAAGGAAGAACGGACGCGCAAAGTGTTGACGTACGAAGACGGCGTCGCTATGAAGGAACAGCTGCCGGCGGTGAAAGAAGTGGTGTCGGAAATCCTGCCGCACATCGGCGACCAGCAGCAACCTATCCGCACGGCGCGCAACAAGAACCACGAACTTACCAACATCCTCTTCCGCGGAATGAGCTCAAGCTACGCTGAGGTGGTCAACGGCAAGATGAAGGAAGGCCGCTTTTATACCGACCTTGAGGACCTCCATCGCGAGGATGTTGTCGTAATCGGCTACGACGCGGAGAAGAGCCTCTTCCCCGATGAAAATGCTGAAGGCAAACAATTACTGGTGGACGGCAATCTGTATACCGTGATCGGCGTGTTCGACAAGAAAAAGAGCACGCTCAACCAGGCAGGCGACGTGGAAGTGTTCATTCCCTATCGCACCTACAGGAAGCACTACCCGCAGGATGACGAGGTCGTTTTCATTGCCCAGGCGTATCCGGGAATGAAGAGCGTGGCTGAAGATCAGATTCGCGGCCTTCTGCGGCTGCGGCGCCGCGTGCCGCCCAATGCGCCTGACAATTTCGGCATCAGCAGCGCCGAGCAACTGGGAGTTCAGTTCCGCGATATCATGGCCGGAATTTTTCAACTCGTCGTCGGCATAGTATCCATCGGACTTCTGGTCGGGGGCGTTGGGGTTATGAATATCATGCTGATGTCGGTCACGGAGAGAACCCGGGAAATCGGCGTGCGCAAAGCCATCGGCGCGCGCAAACGCGATATCAGCTTCCAGTTCATCACCGAAGCCATGACGCTCACTGGCATCGGCGGCATTCTGGGTGTTGTCTTGTCCCTGCTGATCAGTCTGCTGCTGAACATGATCCATTTCCCGTCGTCGGTTCCTGTCTGGGCGATTCTTCTGGCGGTTGCCGTGGCCAGCAGCGTGGGGCTTTTCTTCGGAATTTATCCTGCCATGAAAGCCGCGCGCCTCGATCCCGTGATTGCGCTGCGGTATGAATAAGCAATTAGTAACTAGCAATTAGCAACTAGCAATTAGTAACTAGTAATTAGCAAAACCGTTTGGCAGCGTGAGCACTGGCTAACTGCCAATTGCTAATTGTTATCTTTCATCTGCGGCGAATCCGGCCGACGAAACCCATACGGACAATGCCTGCAGCCGGACTGGCAGCAGAATCCGCGATCGAGCAGATACTTCGTGGTGAAGACCCACTTTCCGTTCTCCAGGTAGTAGTCTTCGCCCTCGATCAATTCGTTATCGCTGCTCATTGCCGGCTCGCAATGTTGATCGGCTGAATCCCCGGCGCAAGTTGGGGTAAAGGTGTCTCCACCATCACGCCATCGCGGAAACTGACATGCTTGCCGGAAATCGCCGGTACGCGCTCTCCGGGCACTACGATACCGGCCAGATTCAGCGGATCAGCCGCGGAAATCGTGATGATCTCGCCACTCGGCGGGATGCTCTTCATTGCTCGCAGCGACTCCACCGCGACCGGCAGCGCAAACTGCTCTCCAATAAAGCCGCTGATGAAACGTCCGCCGCGAATTTCGCCGCGGTCTTCCAGCCGCCGGAAGGTAATCAGCAGATCGCGCCACCGCGGCAGCATGCTTTCACGAACCAGCAACTCGCGAAAGACAACGCCGTACCGTTCCAACAGCACGCGGCAGACAGACTCCAGCGCTTTGCCGCCGTCATCGCCGTGCAGTGGATGAAGCAAAGACCACCGCCCCGCGCTGTGGCGTGGGCGATTCGTCTTGCCGCTTCCCTGCCCGGCACGCCGCTTGGGATCGATCAACGCGCGCAGGTTGTCAAAACCATCGGCTGTGACCAGACCGGCCGCCACCAGCTCCCACAGTGCGGTCTCAACTTCTGACTTCAACGTGCTTGTACCGCGAACGATGTCAGCAAAGAACGAGGCGCCGCGCGTCCGCAGGAAGCTCAGCACTTCCCGCGCCGCCGGACCAAGCCCGCGAATCTCCTGCTCAGCTTCATGGTGGGCCGTGCGCACATTGGGCAGCGCCATCCATTCCGCTTCGTCGCGGACAAAGAAGGTGATTGGTGCAACGCTGGTCGGCACCACACGCCGCCCGCCGCCGGAAGAATCTTCGAGCATCGCCGGATGCGGTGAAAGCCTTCCCCATCCCACCTGGCCGGTCAGCGAGAGCTGGTCGAGCAGCTTGGGATCGTAGTCGCTGATGCGGCGCGCCAGCACCTGCCGCTCCCATGCGCTTGCCGGAATCTCAAAACCCTGGAGCTGGCGCAGGACCTGCATTGTGCCGTGCTCAGCCCGCGTCTGCGAACCAGGAGAGACGTGCTGCCAGCGGAAGAGCCAGCGCATGAAGACCGCTGCCGTGACCGGCTCAATCTGTTTGCGCAACGAACCGAGCGTGAGCCGGTGAATGCGCGCCAGGAGCCGGCGTTCGCACCATTCCAATCCAGTCAAGCCACTGTTGCCGCTGGCTGCCTCGGCAGCGGGCTTTCCGGTGAAGTGCCCACGCAGGATCAGGCCTGTGGACTCGATGCGCAACAGTGTCTTGTCGATCTCTGCTACCGGCAAAGTCAAGATCTGCGCCAGCGCCGCCGCCGTGGTTGGACCTAGATGCGTAAGCCAGCCGGTAAGCGTGGCTTTCAAAGCATCATCAGCGGACGGCGGATCGCCGGATATCTCCGGCAGTTGATCTTCAAATTGAGCCTGGGGGTAGATTGTGCGGAAGGCTTTAGCTTTCTCCGCAGAGACCCAGAAGTGCGTATCGTCCGCAGGCGAGGGCGCCGACGCTCCAAAACCATCATTGTGGACCGCCTTGGGGTCCCCGGCAAGCCCGGTTTTGGCTTGCTGGGGCAGAGCCGCCCCTGGCTGCGTTGATAAAACTCCAGGCACCCGTGCCCTGCTCGCTCGATTCGACCGCCGCAATGTCTCAAACATTCCCTGCCACGCTTCCGCGGGTGTCTGATGCTCCGCCGGAGCAAAATCTTCGCGCAATGCGATCAGCGTGTGCAGTGTGTCGGCCAGTTCGTCGGCGTCGCGCACATCAGGCCATGCTCCGGCACGGACCTCGGCAATCGCCGCGGGATCCAGCGCTCCAACTTCCTGCAACACCGACTCCGGCAGGGTCCGCCGCATCTCCACAGCTCGCGCCCGACGCTCCTCCAGCGGAGCATCATCCAGATACGCGTATGGATTGCTGTTCAAAATCTCATGCGAGAAGACCGACGGCACCGGCGTATCAACGGCAATACACTTGATCGCGCCGGAATTGATCTTGCGCAACACGCTCTTGAGGCCCTCCAGGTCCAGCGCTTCCTGAAAGATATCTTTCATCACCTCGCGCACCAGCGGATGGTCGGGCACGCGAATCGGCCCATCCGCGTTCTCCTGGCACTGCGCCACATCGGGAAACACCGAAGCCAGCAGATCGGCCGAGCGGGTTCGTTGCACCTGCAATGGGATCTTCTTGCCGTTCCAGTAACGCAGCAGGGCCAGCGCGCGGTTGGCATCCCAGCGCCAGCGCGTCTCCAGCAGTGGAGAGAGCAGCGCCGCCTGCTGCAGCACCTCTTTCACTGAATTCTCATGCAGGAAATGAAAGACATCGGCGAGCGGGAAGCTGTGCTGCTCGGCCAGCGCGATATTGACGCCGTTATCCGTCGCCGCCGCCTGCAGTTCGAAGTTGAACGATACGCAGAAGCGCTTGCGCAGCGAAAGTCCCCAGGCCTTGTTGATGCGCGCGCCAAACGGCGCATGGACCACCAGCTGCATGCCGCCGCCCTCGTCAAAGAAGCGCTCGGCGATCACCGTATCTGAAGTCGGCACCGCGCCCAGCACGGTTCGTCCGGTCACAATGTATTCGATCGCCTGCTCCGCGCCGGAATCGTCCAGCCCGCACGCCTGCTTGAGCCATTCCACCGCTGCCAGCACCTCCGGCGACTTCTGGTTCACAAAGCCGGGAACGGTATTCGGCGTTAGCTCGCTGATCTTCTGCCGCAGCTCGCCCAGCTGATGCGAAAGCTCTTCTGTCCGGCCTGGCGCTTCACCCAGCCAGAACGGAATCGTCGGCGGAGCACCATGCGCGTCTTCCACCAGGATTCGTCCTGCAGCCTCCACGCGGCGTATGCGCCAGCTCATGTTGCCCAGCAGAACAATGTCGCCCTTCATGCTCTCGACCGCGAAATCCTCGTGCAGGGTGCCGACCACCGTCCCCTCCGGCTCCGCCACCACCGAGTACAGCGCAGTCTCGGGAATCGCGCCGCCGTTCATGATGGCGATCATCCGCGCCCCGCGCCTTGCCTTGAGCCGCTTGTTCACCTGGTCACGGTAGAGATACGCGCCGAACCGCCCACGTTGCGAAGCGATTCCATCAGCCAGCATGGTCAGCAGGTCGTCAAAGTCCTTGCGCTCCAGCTCACGGTAGGGATAAGCCCGCCGAACCAGATCGAACAGCTCGTCTTCCCCCCACTCTTCGGCCGAGCACGCAGCCACAATCTGCTGCGCCAGCACGTCGAGCGGAGCCTCGGGAATGATCAGCCGGTCAAGCTCTCCCTGATGGATGGAGTGGACCAGCGCGGCACACTCCAGCAGCTCATCGCGCGTGGTGGGAAAGAAACGGCCTTTAGGCGTAGCGCCGCGCCAGTGGCCGGAGCGGCCAAAGCGCTGCAGCGCGACCGCAATCGAGCGCGGCGAACCAACGTGCAGCGCCAGGTCGACGTGGCCGATATCGATGCCCAGCTCCAGCGAAGCCGTCGCCACCAGCACTTTTAGCTGGCCGTTCTTCAATTTGCTTTCGGCATCCAGGCGCAGCTTGCGCGCCAGACTGCCGTGGTGCGCGCCCACTACTTCCTCGCCCAGCCGCTCCGCCAGGTTGAAGGCCACGCGCTCCGCCAGCCGGCGTGTGTTTACGAAGACCAGCGTGGAGCGATGCTCCTGCACCAGCTGCGTGATGCGGTCGTAAACTTCGTCCCAAAGATCGTTGCTGGCAACCGGTCCAAGCTCCTGTCCCGGAACCTCGACTGCGAGGTCCATCGCGCGCTTGTGGCCGACGTTCACCACCACGGGATCGGGGCGTCCGTTGCCCGTCAAAAAGTGGGCTACGGTTTCAATCGGCTTCTGCGTCGCGGAAAGTCCGATACGTATTGACCGGCTACCGGTAAGCGCGTCCAGCCGTTCAAGAGAGAGCGCCAGGTGCGCGCCGCGCTTGTCGTCAGCTACGGCATGAATCTCGTCGACGATTACGGTGTTTACTTCGCTCAGAATTCCACGGCTGCGCTGCGCGGTCAGCAATATATAGAGCGACTCCGGCGTGGTGACCAGTATATGCGGCGGCTGCTTGAGCATCTTCTGGCGTTCGTGCATGAGCGTGTCGCCGGTGCGGACCGCCGTACGGATCTCCGGCATCAGCAGCCCTTTTTCTCCGGCTAATGCGGTGATCTCGCCCAGCGGGCCTTCCAGGTTTTTCTGGATATCGTTCCCCAACGCCTTCAGAGGCGAGACATAGAGAATCTCGGTGCGATCGCTCAGCCCGCCGCTCAGAGCCTTGCGCACCAGCCGGTCAATGCATATGAGAAAGGCCGCCAGCGTCTTGCCCGAACCTGTCGGCGCGGAGATGAGGGTGGTGCGTCCAGCCAGAATGTGCGGCCAGCCTGCTTCCTGGGGTTCCGTAGGCGTTCCGAACTTATTGGTGAACCACTCCTGCACCAGGGGATGCGCCCATGCCAGGGATTCAGGAACGGGGGAATACATCTGGAGATTGTAACACGAGTTTCGTTAAATTTTCGCTAGAATAGGGACGCTCGTCCCTTGGTCAATTTCGATCGTCATCCCGAAAAAATGGCCCCGCCCTCACTTCTTCGCCGCCACCACGCCCTGCTGCGCACGAAACGCAAAGACGGTCAGAGCTTCTTCCACCATCGGGATCTTAAAATCCAACAGGCGTTTGCGGCACTCTTCCGCCTTGGTTTTGTCGCCGGCTTTCTCGTAAGCAGTCACCAGCAGCTTCATCGACATGGGATTGACAAAATCCTGCTCCAACTCTCCAACAGCGTCGTGATACTTCTTCTGCGCCAGCAACAGCGTGCCGGCTGCGCCGGCATAGGTTCTCTGTATGCTGATCGAGCCCGACGCGCCCATCTTCTCCAGGTCAGCCAGAGTCTTCTTCGCTCCTGGAAGATCGTTCACCGCAACGTCCTGCTCCACGCGAACCCGCAGGATGCGCGCCCGCTCTTCATCCAGGTCAGATTGGGCTAACGCTTCGGCTTTTTCCTTCAGAATGGCTTCCGCGCTGTCCAGCTCGGCTAAGTCAGCCGAATGTTCGTGCGGATACATGGCCTTGATGCGATGCGCGCGCGCCTCCCACACCCACTGCCCCATCTCATGGGCGCTCTGGGCGGCCTCGTTGTAGGCCTTGTCGGCTTCATCAAACTTCTGCTCACGCAGCCAGGTCATGGCGGCTTTCTGCATGTACTCGGCTTTCAACCCGTTGCCGGGCGCCTCATGGATGGCCTTGGCATACTCTTCACGAGCTCGTTCACCCTGTCCCATCAACGCGTAGGTCTCGCCCAGCTCTTTTTGCGAAATGTAGAAAGTCGGATCGATCTTCAGCGCCATGTGGTACTGCGCCAGCGCATCATCGAAGCGGCCCGAGAGCCGCAGCATTTCGCCCAGGGAATCATGCGGGTTCGGCTCGTTGGGCAGGAGCTTTACATACTTCTCCATTGCTTCAATCGCCTTGTCATATTCGCGTACGCGCGAATACAGATAACCCAGCTGGTTATAGGCGGTGGCGTACTTCTGGTCTTCTTCCAGCGCTTTCAGCGTGAAGGTCCGCGAGTGCTCGTATTCATCCTGCTTGTAAAGCCAATATCCAATGAGAAAGTTGAGGCGCTTGTCACGGGGAAACATCTGCGCCAGATCATTCATGGCCTGTATGCCCTGCACATAATTGTTCTCATGCACACCAGCCATCCACCGGATCATCAGCTGCTCCGGCGGCGTTGCCGAATTGAGCAGCGCTTTGGCCGCGGCGCGATCCTTGCTCTCCTCCGCCGGATCGGTGGTGGTGAAGCAGATCCACGTGTAAGCCAGCGCGAAGTTGGGATCGAGTTGTACGGCTTCCCGCCAATCGCGCAAAGCATAATTCCAGCGATGGTTTTCGTAATCCACCATGCCGGTCTCGAAGTAGTGCGCGGCGGCTTTCGATGCGGTGGTTACCGGAAACCGCTCATCCTTCGCAGGATTCTCCGTAGCGATGGCGGCAGCCGGCAGGCTCACAAGGAGCACCGGCATCAGAAACAACGCAAGGCGTAAACGTCGTGTTCTCATGGGGTTTTAGGGCGATCTTCAAATCCCTATTCAAGCCCATTCAAACCCCTGGAACAACGTGACTCTGGTAACCTCCGCAGGGTTTTTAGGGTTGATTCTCTTGGTCCCTGCCTGGGCAATGCCGCTCGGCTGCACCATGATCGGTGCAATCCACAGGCCAAGTCACCTTTAACCGCTTGAGCCACGACGAAGGCGCTTCACTACAGGGCAGACCGCCATGCAAAAGACAAACGGCTGCGTTAGCACGCAGCCGCCTTCCTATTGCTTGAAATAAGGCTGATTTTCTTACTTGTCTTCCACCATGTCGTACACGTGCAGCGTGTTGGTCTTCGGGTCCAGGGTTCCCGAAACTTTTACGTTCTTACCGGCGAACAGCTCGCTCTTCACCTGGTCATCGAGCCGGTAAACGTCCTTCTTGACCACCAGCACGTAGCTTCCACCCATATCTTTCACGCAGTGCTGAGTACAGCTCTTCTCGTCGGTCGCGTCCTGCACGCCGCGCTTGATCATCCATTCATGGGAATGGGTTTCAGAGTGGACGTTGAAAGCGCACTGGCTATCGACGATCGCACCCTGCAATGTGATTACGTTTGCGTCCTTGGGTTTGTCTTTGCTGAATGAATAAATGCTCAGAGTCGCGGCTAGGACCACGGCTATCATTGTGGTTTTGAATTTCATGTCTTTCTCCCTGATCTTTCTAACGGTCTCCCATACCTTGCCGCTTTCTGTACGACTTACGGCACAACTGTAAACTTTATCTTCATCCCTTCATGGTCTTCGCTGCAGATAACCGTGCACAGAACCTCATATTCTCCCGGCTCGGCAGGTGCGGTCAGCGTAAATTCCTGCGTGCCCTGCTTGAGCTCCAGATCCCATCCCGGGACCTTGGCATGGTCCTTCCGCCGAAGCAGGGTAAAACCATGCACGGATCCATCACGGTTCCAGGTTTTTCCCTTGCGGGCATCTATTTTGAGGGTGACCTGCTCGCCCGCCTTGACCGTAATCTCCGGTTTGCTCTGGCCCGCGATTTTGAAATGGCTGTCTTTATCCGCCAGGACCTCAATCACGTGGTTCTGCGCCATGGCCGGCAGGGTGAATGCAAGGCAGAATACGCCTACGACCCACTGAGTCGCGTACGCCCTGACCCAACTCGAACTTTTCTGCAAGCGATTCACGTCTTACTCCGTCATGTAGCGAAGGATCAGGCGCATGTCGTCATCGGTGATGTTGGCCCGTACCCGCATGTGGCGGACGATGGTCGCCATCATGCGCGACCGGAACTTTGGCGGCGCCGTATGGCAGCGACCGCAATTGGAACGAAAACGCTTCTCGCCTTCGAGATGCAGATTTTCGTCCTGGCTCGAGCTGGTTGACGCGGCCGGCGCATTTGCATCCTTGCTGCCGCCGCTCGTCTTGGCTGCCGCCCCAACTGCCAGCAGCATGGCCAACGACAGGAATACCGCCGAGATCGCAGTGCTCATCTTCATAATCTGTTTCCTGAAGGGCCCAGCGGCATCACAAACCGGTACGTCATGCCGATAGTCCAGAGATTAGCGTTGTTGCCGAGAACAAATTGGCGGCCGTAGCTGGCGGAGGCGCGCACGTCGCTGGTGAGGTAATAGTTCAGTCCGAAGTCTCCCTCTTGCGTGTCTTTGCCGAGAGCGCCCAGCTTCTTGATGGTGACGGGGCTCAGGTTGGATGCAGCGAAGAACTGCTCGCCGCGACCCACCAGTTCCAGCCGGCGCAGTGCCGATATCTGGCTGAGCCGGTATGCCGATTCAATCCAATATGCGCCGCCCTTGGTTCCGGAAGAATGGACGAACTCCGACCGGAGGCTCAAAGGCACGCGATTCGGCTGCCAGATAAAATATCCACCCGCAGCATGGGCGCGATCTGCCTGCAAAACCTGCTGGAATGATGCGCCGAGTTCCAGCCGCGGCCCAGGCAGAAAGAACCCGATCCGCCCGCCGGTGGAGCGATCTGTGGCGAGCAGGTGGTGGGTGTTGTTGCTGGAAAAATAAAACGCGTAGTTGAGGTTCACCTTATCGTTGACCGGAAAGCCGCCGCGCATCATTCCGCCCAGGGCCGAGCCGCTGGTGATCGGCGAGGTCAGCGGGCCCACTTGCAAGGCTCGAATCCAGTTCGGCGCAAAACGCTCGCCGTAGATGTTGAACGGCGTAGTGAAGCGCCCTGCAGTAAAGGTTACATACTTGGTGATGTAATCCAGCTGCGCGTAGGCCAGACCGTATGAGGCCTTGTTGTCGAAGTAATCGTCTTCCGGATCCTTGGTGAAGGTCTCGGAATAACTACCCTTGCCTTCGAGCAGCCATCTGTCCCCTATAGGCACGAGCAGAAGAGGACTGATGGACGGCACATTCTGAAATTGTCCCGCCGTCACTTTGGTGAAATACGCACCCGAACCGGTCAGTATGGGAATTGGCTTCAGGTTTAGATCGAGCGTCTGGTTAAGGCTCTGGTCCTGGCCGGCATCCTGTGCCCGCAATACTCCCGACGCTAGGAGGATGAGGGCGAGGAGACCTGCTCGCGCAATTGTTTTGGGCCGCAACATGAAACTGCACATCATCTTTCTGTCCTTACTACCAATGCAGTCAGACGTATCCCGGAAGTGCATAATTTATGCTGCAAAAGCCTGCACTCAACAAGAGTACCTAGGTAACCGTAGGGGGTTTTCCCGAAATGGAACCAGACTTTCGTACAGCTTTCACGGGTTTATTACGGGAACTGCTTGAGATCATCGGAGCGATTCCGAACTTTGTGAGCCGCGCGAGTTTGTATTCTGAATCAATTCCTAAATAAGCTGCGTCTTCTGTCGAAGCCGGAAATCCAATGTTGTGTGCAGCTTGGGCTGGGATCCTCTTCTGGAGATGGAAGTTCACATGGAGTGAGTGATTCAGGGCCAGCTGGAGCCGCCGTTATATGATGGTTGTCCCGACAAATTGAACCAGCGAAAGGGCTTTTATGCCGCGTTACGAGTACCGCAACCTGCAACCGCTCTCAGCAGCGGAAGAGGTGTTTCTGGGCTGGATCCAGAAGCTCGACGAACAGTTTTCCAACCGTGATTTCGAGCATCGCTGTATCGTAGTGCGCAACACCCTCCATGAGATCTACCTGGGCCGTCCTTTTGCCGAATCTGGACCCAACACGCCCCTCGCCGAGCAGGCTCTGGTGCACAGCTTTGATCCCCGCAATGCCACGCTCGAACCGGAATACTACGGCGACACGGACGCGCAGAAATATGCCGAGCGCAAGCCGCTGATCTGGTTCTGGATGATGTTTGACCGTTCGCCTCTTGGCCTGAATCACTGGCTGGGATATCGCATGCGAGCCATGATTGCCAAACACGTGCTCAAGCACATCGGCAAGAATGTAAAGATTTTTCACGGCGTGGAAGTGTCTTACGGCTACAATCTGACCATCGAGGACAACTGCACCATCCATAAGTACGTGCTGCTGGATGACCGGGGCGAGATCGTGATCCATGAAGGCAGTTCGGTTTCCGACTACGCGAACGTGTATTCGCACGATCACGATCTGAATGACGGCATGATCGTCACCAATCGTAAAACCGAGATCGGACCGCGTGCCCGCATCACTTATCACGCCACCGTCATGAGCGGCGTGCGCGTGCATGAGCACGGCCTGATCGGGTCGATGGGCGTGGCTACCAAGGACATTGAACCGTACAACATCGCCGTAGGGATTCCGGCCAAACCGGTGAAGGTGAAGACCATTGCTCCCCAACCGAAGGCAGCAGGAGATAAAACGGGGACGTAAAGCAGCAATGAGCAACTAGCAGCGAGCATTCAGCCCAAAAAACTGAACCGCAAAGACCGCAAAGACGAAATTGCATTTAGATTTCGCTCCCTTCGCGTTCTTCGCGTCCATTGCGGTGTATTAGTTTTGACTGAATGCTGATGGCTGAATGCTGAGTGCTAATTTGCTACACTGCTAGGATTGATTCACTACTCTCTTGACCCATGACAGATCGCCATGAACAATCCCCCCGTCCCAGAGTCCTCAGTGGCATGCGCCCCACGGGCAAACTGCATCTTGGCAACTATGTCGGCGCGTTGCAGAACTGGGTAAAGCTGCAGTACACGCACGAAAGCTTTTTCTTTGTCGCCGACTGGCACGCGCTCACCACCGATTATGACGACACCTCGCGCCTGGCCGACAACTCGCTGGAGGTGATTCTCGATTTTGTGGCCGGCGGTCTCGATCCGGAAAAGTGCGCCATCTTCGTGCAATCGCATGTGAAGCAACATGCAGAACTGTATCTGCTGTTTTCCATGATCACGCCCCTGGGCTGGCTGGAGCGCGTGCCTACTTACAAAGAACAGCAACAACAGATGCCAAACAAAGACCTGCATATGCACGGCTTTCTCGGCTACCCCTTGCTCCAGGCGGCGGACATCCTTGTCTATCGGGCCGATTTTGTTCCCGTCGGTGAAGATCAAGTCTCCCACCTTGAACTCACCCGCGAAGTGGCGCGCCGTTTCAACCACTTTTACAAGTACCAGGACAAACCCGTCTTCCCGGAGCCGCAGGTCATGCTTACGCGTGCACCCAAACTGCTCGGCATGGACAAGCGCAAGATGTCGAAGTCTTACGGCAACTCCATCCTCCTGAGCGACGAGGCTGCGGTGGTTGCCGAGAAGATCAAGAACAGCGTTACCGATCGCCCGAAGCTCACCGATCGCGGCAGCCCGGACCGTTGTCCGGTAGGCAATCTTCATCAGATATTCAGTGATCCCGCCCGGCTGGCTCACATCACCGAAGGCTGCACCCAGGCGACCATTACCTGTGTGGAGTGCAAAGGGCTTGCCGTGGAGAGCGTGAACGCTCATCTGGCTCCGATCCGTGAGCGGCGTCACCAGCTGGCGGATAACCCGGCGCGCCTGGTGGAGATTGTCCGGCAGGGCGCAGAGAAGGCTGGCAAAGTCGCCGAAGAGACAATGGTTGCGGCGCGTGATGCCGTTGGGCTGCTGCGCATGAGCGCCGTCGAAGGCCTGGTGATCAAAGATGAGGGCCGCGGCGCGCTGCGTGTTCCGGAAGCGATTGCAGACGCTAAAACCGACGAGGAACGCTGGACCATGCGAACCTCCGACTGGCTCGAGCGGGTCTCCACGACCTACCCGCTTAAAAAGGACCGGGCGCGCACGTTCATAACCCGCAAAGGAAGAAAGGTCGGCGTACGCACTGCTTCCGAACAACATACCGGCGTTTGGAGATTTGAACTTCCAGATCGCCCCATAAATGTCTTAGTCTTGCTTGCTCAGGATAAGGAACGGTTCTTACACGACTATGTTCTACCGCCAAAACTTATTCAGGAGTTTTGGAAGAGGTTTCAGCGGGTTGGTGATTTGATTGAGATAACACTGAAAAATGCATCAAAGGAAGCCACCTTGATGTTGCCTGACGGCGAAGAAGTTTCGGTCGGACAATACCTCGGTGATTACAGCGCTCTACAGTAATCAGAATTATCTCTCGTGAGAACTCCCTGAACCGGCATGGCGAAGGACACATCCTCGGGGTCCTTCGACGCGTCCTCACTCCCTCCGGTCGTTCGGACTTGCTCAGGATGACAAGACCATAAGAGAGTTCTTCATCCCGGAAAAAGACGCGTAATCCACAGCCTCCAATGCTGGGAATTTCAGATAACATTTAGAATTATGTGGCACGGGCACTCTTGCCCGTGCTGCACGCCGGATGGCGTGCGCGTATTTGGAATGGCCGAGAACCTACAATCCGCGAAGCCGCAGGCCAGCGAGTTTCCTTTCGCCGTCAGCGTCGGCAAGGTCTATGACGGCCCGCTCGACCTGCTGCTGGACCTGGTGCGCAAGCAGGACATCGATATCTACGATATCCCGATCGCCAGGATCACCGCCCAGTATCTGGTGTATGTGGAAAACCTGAAGCAGCTCGACGTGGATATTGCCGCCGAGTTCATCTACATGGCTTCCCTGCTGATCCACATCAAGAGCAAGATGCTTCTCCCGCGCGATCCCGATGCGCCACTGGGCGAGCAGGAAGATCCGCGTGAAGAGCTGGTACAGCGTCTGCTGGAACACGAGAAGTTCAAGAACGCGGCCCAGATGCTTTTGCAGAAACAGCAAATCGAAGATGCGGTGGTGAGCAATCCCTCGCTCAAGGAGTTCAAGGATGCCGAGGGTACGGAGCCGGAGCTGGCCGCAGACGTGGTCGACCTGGTGCGCACCTTCCAGCAGATCCTGGAGCGGGCCAGATCGCGCCCGATTCTCCAGGTGGACGAAGAGACCGTCACCGTGGGCCAGATGATCGAGTATTTCCGCCGTCGTCTTCTGATGGAAGACCGGCCGATCCGCCTGAAGCGGCTGCTGCAGCACATCACCTCGCGCCATGCGCTCATCTCATCATTTTTGGCTTTGCTGGAGCTGGTGCGGCTGCAGGCCATCCTGCTGCGGCAGGAGAAGGTGTTTGGCGAGGTCCTGATCAAGAAACACCCCATGTTTGACGCGGTGATGGGCGACGGATCGGCGGTCCGGGATGATTGGAGATGAGCAGTATTTAGTACTTAGTAATCAGTATTTAGCAAAACCAGAGCGTTACCGATCAGAACATTGTCGTCCATGCGGCGGATTGAAGATAGGCAGTAATTAATATTTAGCAAAACCTGAGCGTAACCGATCAAAACGTTATCGTCCACGCCGTCGCATTTTGCCAAATACTAATTACTAATTACTAACTACTAATTACTAACTACTGATGTCCATCAAATCCCAACTCGAAGCACTCATTTACGCCACGGAAGAGCCAATCACGCTCGACCAGATGGCCGCCTTGCTGAAAGAAGATCTGCTGGCTCTGAAAAATATTTCCGGGCAGGACGATAGTGCGGCGGCAGAGAACGGCCAGGCATCTCCAGCGCCGGATGAACACGCAGAAAATCATCTCGGCGCGGTAGAAGACGCGCCTGAGCCGCGAGCGGCAAAACGCAGCAAAGAAAAATCAGAAAAAGCCGAGCTGCGCGGTCTGCTCAGGCCGCACCTGGACGAGTTGATCGCCGACTTCGCCAACGCTGATCACGGCATTGAAATCCGCGAGGTCGCAGGCGGCTATCGCATGTCCACCAAGCCTGAGCATCACGATCTTGTGAAGGCATTTTCCAGGAGCCTGAAACCGCCGGTTCGCCTGTCATTGCAGGCGCTCGAAACCCTGGCGGTTATCGCTTACAAGCAGCCGGTAACCGTACCGGAGATCAGCGACATTCGCGGCGTGGATGCAGCCGGCGTGATCGGCACGCTGCTGGAACGCAAGCTCATCACCACCGCCGGACGCAAAGCCGTTGTCGGCAGGCCGATGCTGTACAAGACCAGCAAGGACTTTCTGCTGCGTTTTGGCCTGCGCGACCTGAGCGAGCTTCCCAGCCTGGAAGAATTTGAAAAGCTGGCCGCCGGCGAACTGCAAACCGAAGACGAGCTCTTCTCGGCCGGTGAGGGCGCCATCGCCGATGCCACCGGCACTCCCGGCCCATCCTCAGAAGACGATGGCGGCGTGGAGCAGATGGCCGAAGACAGAGCTGAGGTTCCGCAAAATGTAACTGAGCCAACCGTCTCTTCTGATCCGCAGCATGGCGAAGCCGACGAGCAGGCTACCGGGCAGATTGCCTCTGAAAGCACAGGAGGCTGAGTGTGCCGGCGGAGCGTCTGCAGAAGATCATCGCCGCTGCGGGAATTTCTTCGCGTCGCAAAGCAGAAGAGCTGATCACGCAGGGCCGCGTGAGCGTGAACGGCCACACCGTCACCGAACTTGGCAGCAAGGCCGATCTCGCCACCGATCACATTAAAGTTGACGGCAAGCTGCTTCGTAGCGCAGAGCGCCACGTCTATCTGCTTCTCCACAAGCCCAAAGGCTACGTGACTACCGTTTCCGACCCCGAAGGCCGGCCCACGGTAATGGACCTGGTCAAGAATGCGGGCGCGCGCATCTATCCGGTCGGGCGACTTGACTGGTCGAGCGAAGGACTATTGCTCCTGACCAACGATGGCGACCTCGCCAGCCGCTTGACGCGCGCTGCATCGCACGTTCAGAAAACTTATCTGGTAAAGATCGCCGGGCGGGCCACGGCAGAGGACATTGAAAAGCTCCGCCGCGGAATCCGTATCGGCAGCGCTCCGGCACAGCCCGGTTCTGAGCCTGGCGGCTTTCGAGGGCCGAACCGGCTCAAGCAGGTCTTCACCGCGCCGGCCCAGATCCGCCTGACCAAAGACGCCGCCAATCCCTGGTATGAAGTGACGCTCATTGAAGGCAAGAACCGGCAGATCCGGCGCATGTTTGAGGAGATCGGCCGCCATGTGGAAAAGATCAAGCGCGTGCGCTACGGCCCGCTTTCGCTCGATGTCGAACCGGGAGAATCACGCGAGCTCACGCCTGCCGAAGTCTCGGCTTTGCGCAGATCGGTGCGTGAGCCGGGTTCGCGCCCTCCGGATCGAATGAAGCAACGCACGGATCAAGCGCCAACTCGCGCCAAATTAAAACGCCGTCGCCAACCCTGAAATGCTTTTGCATCGGGCGTCTTACCTGTACAAAGCACGGCAACAGAATTTGTGATACAAACTTCTGTTGTCACCTCTCGGTCAATGAAGAAGACGGTTCTCGAGCAAATCCCGGAACACATACGGGCCCTGGCCGGGTACGTTCCCGGCAAACCCATGCGGCAGGCGCAGCAGGAATCCGGCATTCCCATGATCAAGCTGGCGTCGAACGAGAACCCGTTTGGTCCGTCGCCGCTAGCTATAGAAGCCATTCAGGCAAACGCCGCTGAAGTCAACCTTTATCCCGACAATGACGCCAGTGAGTTGCGTGCTGATCTGGCGGCCCGCCATCAACTCACAGTCGACCAGATATTCATTGCCGACGGCTCGCTCGGAATACTGGATGTCCTGGCGCGAACCCTGCTGGGTCCGGGGACAAACTGCGTCACCAGCGAGCGATCTTTTATCAGCTACCCGCTGGTCACACGAACTGCGGGAGCGCGTTTCATCACTGTCCCCATGCGCAATGACGCGTACGACCTCGACGCCATCGCGTCACAGATTGACGACCAAACGCGTGTAGTCTTTCTGGCCAACCCCAACAACCCGACCGGAACGATGTTTGATGCCGATGCCACCGACGCATTTCTGCGGCGCGTTCCCGATGGCGTGCTGGTGGTGCTGGATGAAGCCTACTTCGATTTTGCTGAGCATTTTGCGCGCCAGCGCGGCGTGGTTTATTCGCGATCGCTGGATTATGTGCGGGCGGGCAGGCAGAACCTGCTGGTGCTGCGCACGTTTTCCAAGGCTCACGGACTCGCCGGAATCCGCCTGGGTTACGCCTGCGGAGAACCTGAATTGCTTCGCTATTTCGGTAAGGTCCGCAACTCCTTTTCTATCTCGGTGCTGGCGGAGGCCGCTGGGTTGGCGGCGATCCGCGATGAAGCCCACATTCGCCGCACCGTGGAGAACAACGCCGCCGGCGCGGGCTGGCTGATGGAGCGTTTTGCCGAGATGGGAGTGCGCGCCGTCGCCACCAGCGCCAACTTCATCTACTTCAAGATCGACGAAGACGGCAACGCTTTTGCCAAACGCATGCAAAGCGAGGGCGTAATTGTGCGCTCGCTGGTGCCGTGGGGCATTCCCAACGCGATCCGCGTCAGCATCGGCACGCCGGAACAGAATGAAGCCTTCATTCGCGCGCTCAAGAAAGTCGGATGCCAGACAGTAACATCCTGAACCGGATTGGGAAAACGCCGGCCCATCGAGACTTCCGTGCTGAATCACGCTATCCCGAAGCATGACGAGCCCGCGGTCCTGGGTTAGGATTGAGTGACATGGCTCTCTCCACCACCTGGAACACCGCGGCAGCACTTGGCCGGCGCAACGTGCTTGCGGCTACAGGAATGATCATGGCGGCTGTCCTGGTGATCCTGGCACTGTTTGCGCCGTGGATCGCTCCACAAAACCCCAGCAGCATTGACTTGCCTTCACGGCTTCAGCCTGCAAGCACATCTCACTGGTTCGGCACGGACGAACTGGGCCGCGACATACTGTCGCGCGTGATTTACGGCGCCCGCATCTCCATGCTGGTTGGCGCCAGCGTGGTGACAGGTTCGCTTCTGCTCGGATTGATCCTGGGATCGATCGCCGGCTACTACGGCGGCTATGCGGACAAATTTTTCAACGTGGTCGTGATGAACGCCTTTCTCTCCTTTCCCGGGATTCTCCTGGCGATCGCATTTGTCGCCTTTCTCGGTCCCGGCATCTTTAACTTGATTCTTGCCTTGTGCATCGGCGGATGGGTGGGTTATGCCCGCCTGGTTCGGGCACAGATTCTGGCCGTAAAAGAAAAAGAATTTGTGGAAGCGGCGCGGGCGCTGGGCGCGAGCGATTGGCGCATTGTCACGCGCCATATTCTTCCTAACATCATTCAACCTGTGATCGTGCAGGCTGCTATCGGAATGGCTGGAGCGGTGCTGGCGGAAGCAACGATGAGTTTCCTGGGCCTGGGTGTTCCTCCGCCAACGGCAAGCTGGGGATCGATGCTCAACGACGGCCGCGCCCATCTCTTTGATGCGCCGCACCTGGTGATCTTTCCTGCTCTCGCGGTGATGGTAGCCGTGCTCTCGTTCAACTTTATCGGCGATGCCCTGCGTGACTACATGGACCCAAGATCGCGGATTGAAGCGGGGTTGTGACAAAGCAATTAGCAATTGGCAACTAGCAAATTGGCCGGACTATTTAGCACCCAGCCAAGATTAACCGCAACGGACGCAAAGATCGCAATGCACCGGAACTCATTCCCCTTCTGCTCTTCACGTCCTTTGCGGTAAAAACGCGCGGACGAGTTGCCATTTGCTAATTGCTAGCTGCTAATTGCTGAAAGCTATGATCGTCGGCGTCATCTCTGATACGCACGGCCTGCTTCGTCCGGAAGCGCTCGAATTTCTCCGCGGCTCTGAGCACATCATTCACGCCGGTGATATCGGCTCGCCTGAGATTGTTCCTGAGTTGGAAAGAATCGCGCCGGTAACCGCCATTCGCGGCAACGTCGACACCCAGCCCTGGGCGCAGCGCTTTGCCGAAACCGAGGTCGTGGAACTGGCCGGACTCCATATCTTTGTGATTCACGATCTGAACGCACTCGATCTCAACCCCAAAGCGGCTGGGTTTGCCGCGGTGATCAGCGGCCACTCCCATCAGCCGAAACATGAGATCAAAGATGGCGTGCTGTACTTCAATCCCGGAAGCGCCGGCCCGCGCCGGTTCAGTCTGCCGATCAGCGTGGGCAAGCTGGAAATCGAGGGCAAGGAGATCAGGGCAACACTTCACCGGCTGGAGGTTTAAGCCGCCGGGCTCCGGGCTTCCGCTCTATGGCTCAAGGGACGGTAACTCCCGGTCGTTCATACCGCATATGGAACCTTGGTTGAACTTTCACGAGATATTTCTCGTAAATTCCAGCGAACAATACTATCTTTAGCTTTTCCCCCCACAGCTAAAGAAACAAGGAGAGTTCATGCACGCCAAGAACGTGTGCCCGAAGACTATGTGCGTGGCGATGGTCACGCTGATGTTAGCCGTTTCAGCCGCAGCATTACAGGGCCCGGCGAAAACGCAGCCGCGGAGCTCAGGCAGCCAGGTGGTCACGCCCGCGTACTCTGCCGCCGGGAAGCCGGCCGCTGCGACGCCAAAATCTGACGATCTTGCATGGCTCCAGGACGCCTTGAAAAATCCTGATCTTATGAATGAAGTCAACCACCTGAGCGAGAGGTTGACCAAAGAGGTGCAGTATCCAGCCCTGCGCACGCAAAGCGCGGTGCTCCCGCGGCTGGGCCAGAACACGGTTTTCTACGTGGCTCTGCCCAACATGGGTCCGCAGCTGCGCCAATCGCTGGAGATTTATCGCCAGGAACTGCAGGGCAGCGCTGCGCTGCGCGACTTCCTGCGCAAGAACCATCTCGATGCTTCCGAACCCAAGTTTGAGGACACCATCGCCAAGTTCGGCGACTTCCTGGATTATTTGGGCGATGAAATGGTGCTCACCGGCGGATTGAACGGCAAGGAGCCCAACGGGGTCTTGATCGCGGAGATCAGAAAGCCGGGATTGAAAGAGTTTCTGGCCAAGGTTGACCAGGAACTCAATGCGACGTCGCCTGAGCACGTGCGCTTGTTCGATCCTCAGCAGCTGGAAGGGGCAATCGACCATCCTGGCCAGGAGCCGGTGGTGCTGATCCGGCCGGATTTCGTTGTCATCGGAACCAGCACGGCGACGCTGCGCGCCGTCAACGCTCAACTCGATAGAGGCGGGGCCTCGTTTGCCTCGAGCCCGTTGGGCAAGCGGCTGGCACAGTCCTATCAGTCCGGCACCAACAGCGCGTTCGGCGTGGACATTCAGAGATTGCTGGCGCTCATCCCGGACAATCAGCCGCAAGTCAGGATGATCCTCGATAAAACCGGCCTGGGCGACGCAAGCTACGCCATGATGGAAGGCCGCATGTCCAACGGACGCTCTGACGCAAAGATGGAGCTGGCGTTCAGCGGAACGCGACGCGGCGTGGCATCGTGGATCACCACTCCGGCGCCGCTGGGAGCGCTGGATTTCATGTCCCCGAAGTCTTCCATTGCGGAAGTTTTCCGTCTCAAGAACTTCGCGCGACTGTTTGACGATATCGGGGAAATCGCCGGCCCGTCTGCCTTCGCCACTCTGCCGCAGATGGAAGCTCAGATGAACATCAATCTGAAACAGGACATCCTCAGCAAGTTCACCGGCGAAGTCGGGTTTGAGATGCCGACCCTGCCGATTCCCACAGCGGACCAGGCTGCCAACCCAGCAGCGTTGCAGCCAAGCTTCAAATTTATTCTGGGCGTCTCTGATCCGGCTGGACTGCAACAGACCATGAAACGCCTGCTGGCACAGGCGCCGCTCCAGGGCAGCGAGTGGCAGGCCGATGGGGTAACTGTCTCCACGCTCTCCACGCCTTCCCCGAACGGCAAATCGACAGATATCAATTATTTTTTCATGGATAACTATCTGGTGATCACCACCAGCCGTGCGCTTGCGCAAGAAGCCGTGCATGTCCATCGCAGTGGAGAATCTCTCGCCAAATCCAGCCAGGTTACCGCAGCGGCAGGCCATCCGGCTAAAGCTTCCGTCCTCGTTTACCAGAATTCCGGACCATTCATTGCAACCATGTTGAAGCAGCTTCCCGCGCAGTTCGTCGGTCAGCTTCCGCAATCTCTCCTTGCCGGCGAGGCCACGCCTAACGTGCTGGTGGGAACTGCCGACGACAGAACCCTGCGCGCGACCAGCAGCAACAGCATTACCACCGATGCGAGCGTCGGATTGATCATTGCAGCGGTGGCAATTCCCAACCTGCTGCGCTCGCGCCATACCGCGAACGAAGCGGCGGCCGCTGCTACCGTACGCACCGTCAATACCGCGGAGATCACCTACCGGACCAGCTATCCGCGGAAGGGTTACTCGCCCACGCTGGCAGCCATGGGGCCGGGCACGACCAGCAACTGCACCGAAAAAGATATAAGCGCCGCGCATGCCTGCCTGCTTGACAGCGTGGTCGGCAATGCCAATTGCACTGCGGGAAAATGGTGCGAGAAGAGCGGTTACCGCTTTAGCGTTCGCGGCGTTTGCCTGCAGACCAGCTGCCGCGGATACGTGGTGACCGCAACTCCCATCAGTGAAGCCACCGGCGCGAAGAGCTTTTGCTCCACCACTGACGGCGTAGTTCGCTCGCATAACGGTCCTCCTTTGACCGCACCGCTGACGCCGGCGGAGTGCAAGGCATGGTCGCCGGGCATGTAGATTCCTTTGTCCCGGGCGCAGCTGGATCCCTGGCTTGCGCTCGGGACAGATCTTTACTGCCGTATGCGCGGATTCGCCAGCGAGTACAGCGCATCGGTCATGAAGTTCACCACCACGTAGGTCAGTCCGATCATCAGAATGCAGCCCTGCACCAGGTAGTAATCGCGGTTGTTAATCGCGCTGATGGTGAGGCGGCCGATGCCCGGCCAGGAAAAAATCGTCTCCGTAACGATAGCGCCGGCCAGCAGCGCGCCGAATTGCAATCCCACCACCGTCAACACCGGCACCATGGCATTGCGCAGCGCGTGCTTGTAGACCACCACATTCTCTGAAAGACCCTTTGCCCGCGCCGTGCGGATGTAATCCTGCGCCAGCTCTTCCAGCATGGCGGTTCGAACCATGCGGGTAAGGATCGCTGCCAGCGATCCGCCCATTGTGATAGCCGGCAGAATCAGGTGCGCCATTGTCCCCGAGCCTGACACCGGCAGAAGTCCCAGCTTGATGGCGAAAAACAGAATCAGGATCGGCCCCAAAGCGAAGTTGGGAAACGAAAGGCCCCAGAGGCTGACGAAGCTGAGCAAGCGGTCGTCCCAGCGATTGCGTCGCCGCGCTGAGCGCACCCCGGCGGGAATGGAGATCAGCAATGCCACGATCATCGAAGCGGCGGTGAGCTGCAGCGTCCACGGATAACGCTGAAGCACGATCTTCGTCACCGGCTGATCAAAGCGCAAGGAGCGGCCAAGATCGCCATGCAGAACGCCCTTCCAGTAATTCACATACTGCTGCGGCAGCGGGACATCGAGGCCATAGGTGTGGCGCGCCGCTTGCACGTCGGTTGCGGCAGCGTTTTCACCGAGCATCTGCTGGATCGGATCGCCCGGAACCAGATGGATCAGGAGAAAAACCACCGACACAACCAGCCAGAGGACAGGGATCATGTAGAGCAGGCGGGTTGCGATGTAGCGAAGCATTGGGCGCGAAACGGAATTATGGCACGTCAATGATCTCCGACCAAATCGACAGTGGCGGAGCATCGCCGTGATCGCGCGTGATCGCCGACATCGCCGTGATCGGTAGCCCGACCCGACCATGTGGCACCGCTGCCCTGGGCGGTTGGAACGCGAATGAATTGGGACGCTGGGAGGTTAGAAGTGACTTGCATTCAATGAGCTGCGTTGGACTCGCTAAAACCTTGGACAATAAATCTGTCCCGGTTATCTCTTCGTAACGGCCAGTCAGTCTGTCGCGCAATCTAAAAAGGCGGCGCTGGGCGGATCGCACCAGCCTGTCATACGTGACTGCCTGCAATTTACCGATCTCGGGATCACCGATCGTGCGAGTGGGCTCCGCTTTGGAACTAATTGAATGCCCTACGATGAACCCGCGGAAATGGGGGGTTGCATCGAGTAGCCCCGACCTTGAGATATCTTCGATGTAGTCTGACGCTTGATGAATATTTTGCCTGGTGATCTCCGAGCCACCGCGTTTCAGTTCAATGAGCAGAACTTCCCGAATTGTGGCAAGGCCCGATTGATCATCAACCTGTTCAGTGGCCACTCCTGAGATGGTCGCATCCTCCAAGACAAGCAGATCGGGTCTTTTCCGTGCATTGTCAAAGGAGCCGCGAACGGCCCGCTTTGAAAAAATCTTCTCCATTGCTCTTGTGAGCGAGATATTGGAAGCATATTCTGGCGTATCAAACTCGTGGCCAAACAACCACCGGGCTTCTGTCACAAGCGGATGCAATGCGGGGAGTTCGTCGGTCTTTGGATCTGCTGAAAGTCGTTGAATTGCCTCAATGACTACCAGTCGCCTATCAATCTCATCCAAAACTGTGAGTGCGTCCCTAATGCTCCATTCCCCGAGCAGCCGATCCAAGCCTTGAACATCTTCGTCAGACAAACGACTCAACTTTTCCAGCAAAGAAGCACCGGCCCGCGATTTCTCAATATTAATGACAGCTTTTACCGCGCTAGACAGTGTTTCTTGCTGAATCGTTGGTTGCTGTTCTGTGACGGATTTGACAAACTCTGAAATTTCCACTCGGGCCAGCGGTTGTAAGCTGCCTAGTTCCTCACGGTGTTCAATGAAAACTGCTTCTGTGGTTTCTTCGATTCTCTCCTTCGAAAGCTTCTTGAACACCCAGTCAACATAGGTTGCTACTTTCTCGTACAAAGTCGACACTCGCTCGGATTTTTTGAAACCAGACCAGTCCGGAAGCACATCCTCAAACAGGTCCTCTGAACTTATTACGACGCTATAGCGCTTGGCGATGCGAGTTCGACCGTCGAGAAACATCGTACTACCTGCCGCCCAGCTCGGTTCCCCTACAAGGCGACCGCCCACCCAAAAAGCTACTCCTTGGTACAAAGTAGTTCGCGCTGACCTACTAGAATCCATAAAATAGGCGTCTGCTCTCGTGTCCTTATCGATGATGAGTTCTGCATGATCCACTAGACCTTTATGTTCCAGGAAATGAACCGAGGCTCCGTTCACAATGACTCGAAACTGCGGATCATGCAAGAATCTGACTGAGAGAACATGCCGAAGCCGTTCAGCAGAAGGCAGATTGCGAGTAACCGTTGCGCTAAGTATTGTGCCGTGTCCTTTGGACTTAGTGATCTGCTGGTCTACTATGACGAATGGATCTTTCCCGAAGGATGTTGCAACCGTGAACTTACATGTCAAACCCTGCTTGTGAGTTTCAACTTGATAACGGTTTGAAAAACAGAGCATGCCATGCCTGCCAACGCCATTTCGCCCAAACGCGGGCCTCTTCCAATCATGACGCTCGGGCGGAAACTCCGCCCACACTCCTTGGTGGCTAACCCGATCATAACCGAGCGTCATCCATTTTTCGTGGAACTCTTCCAGACTCATTCCGATGCCATCATCTTGAATTATGAGAGTACTATCGCCTTCGGCTTCCGGAACGCTGATGCGTACTTCGGCAGCACCAGCGTCCCAAGCATTAGCGACCAATTCGGTGAGAGCAACTTCTGGCGATTGCGCAATTGCACCTAGGGTTCGAACGAGGAAATCTTGCTCAAATAGGCATCCTTGCTGTACGTTTCGGACGGCTTTCTTTGCTTTCATTCGCTTGCATCTTAACACCGTTTTGCATCATCGAGCTTCTCGAATAAAGCACCGCCAAGGAAACAATCCGAGGGTAAAGTCTGTTAAGGCCATTCGACTGTGTCGGGTTTACTGCGAAGGGCTGGCCATCGTTTGATGCCGCGCCAGTCTCCGCTTCGCCAGTCTGACAATTCCGGATAGACGGTAATGCCGGGATCAAGATCGAAGCTGAGCGCCGTCCGGTCTTCGAACAGAATGGTGATTGCCTGCAGATCGGGATCAACCTCGACCTGCTCAACGATCTTCCCTCGGACTTCGCGGAAATAGAGGAACCTGCTTGTGTGTCGCTTGCGGGAGCGGGTACGCTTGTGGGCAGCCATGGATCGCCTTTCTAAGAAGGTGATGTGTGGTCAGGGCTGCGCCGGTGTTGACGCATCGGCGTGGCCCGACTTTTTGTGTAACGGATTTTTCCCGCCGATGCAATGAAAAAGAGAAGATCGATGAAGAAACGAATATTGTGAAGCGCGGAGTTTCGAAGTTTAGATTGTGAAGCGAGCGCCTAGGTGCACTTCGTTCGACCGTAAATGCCCTCAATCCCTGTCATTCCGACCGAGCTCGAAGGAGCGCAACGCGACCGAGAGGGAGTGGAGGAATCCCGAGAATGCGCCCTGAACCATACCGCCTCAGGGAGTTCTCCCGTGAACGCGTCCCCCTAAAGGGCCGCTCTTCTATCGACCTCAGCGGCTAAAGCCGGATCATGTACAGCCCCTACCCCAGGCATGAATGCCTGCTCCACCCCGCCAAGCCCAGTCTAATCGCAGGCCCCAGTCTAATCGCGGCTCAGTCTAACCGGGAGGCCCAATCTAACCGCGGTAAAAAAAGCCCCTTCCGGTGAAACAGCTTTGTCAAGATGTACTACTTCGCGCTTGCCTTGAAAAGTGATTTTCGCCTATTCTTCATACTGCAAGACCGAGAGCGGCGTCGGGGGAAAGAAGCAGTCAGCAATCAGCCAAAGCTGAACTCGTGAAAACCCTAAAGGCCTGCAACCAGAACAGCATCCGCCAGGGCGACTTTACCGGAGTTGCCGGTTGGCCTGTGCCTTCACACTTCCCTCAACATAAGTGTGTCCAGCGACTACCCAAAAATGACAACCTAAAAACCTGACCAAACAGCACAGGCAAGAGTGCCTGTGCCACAAATCATCAGCCACCTTCGGGTGGCTTTTTTCGTTTGCAAAGCATTCTTGAAATTGGAGAAAGAAAAATGACCCGCGAAGAAGTGATCAATGCAATCAAGCAGACAGCAGAAGAGTCGGGAAAGACGCCCACTTTGACCCATATGTTGGAGACGAAACAGCTGAGCCAATACGACGTGCGAAGACATTTTGGGGTGTATGCATCGGCGCTGCAGGCGTGCGGGTTGGAGGGCAGAGGCTCAGGATACGAAGCGACCATGCGGGAGCTTTTTGCTGACTGGGCCGAGGTCGCGCGCAAGGCCGGGCGGGTACCTACTGTGGGAGATTACGAGTTGCATGACAGGTACAGCCTGAAACCGCTCATGCGGCAGTTTGGAGCATGGCCACGCGTAGCGCCGGGAATGGCGCAATATGCACGCGAGAATGGCCTGGAGAATGACGGCAAAGATGTATTGGAGGTGGTGGCGGCGCATCTGGAGGGACGGAAAAGGAGACCTGGGAGTTCAAAGTGGGACACACCGAGAATCCTTCGACCGGGCTTGATGCCGGGCGAACCGGTATATGGGCCTCCGACGGTGGATGCGCACCTGATGCTGGCGCCGACGAACGAGCAAGGCGTCCTGTTTCTGTTTGGCGCGGTGGCGCGAAAGCTGGGTTTTGTGGTGTTGCGGATTCAGACGGAGTATCCGGATTGCGAAGCGCTGCGGGAGATGGAGACAGACCAGTGGCAACGGGTGAGGATTGAGTTTGAATACGAGAGCAGAAATTTTGTGCTCCACAAGCACAAGCCGGGACAATGCAATCTGATTGTCTGCTGGAAGCACAACTGGGAGGAAAGCCCGGTGGAGGTGATTGAGCTGAAGACGGCTATCAGCAACCAGCCAGCAGCGGTGAGCTAAACCTCCGCGTCGTTTAACCACGACTTCGCAGTCCTCACTCGCTACGCTTGTTCGTACCAAAACGCTCAAGTCGTGCCCTGACACTTGTCTGAAATGAAGCACAAGCTAGGTCGCTTTCTGCAAATCCCTCTTCGCGCGGCAGGACGATTTCATGATCCGGCTCGCGTCTTAATAGCCGAATAACTACCTTCTCCGCTCATACCGCATCGCCACCGCTCCCGAGGCAAACTCCTGCCGGCTCACCAGCCTCAAGTCAAGAGGCTTCGATAGCCCCGCGAACAAGGTCGGCCCGTGGCCCACCAGCCTGGGCTGCACCATGAATTCATACTCATCGATCAATCCCAGCTCGGCCAACGCCAGCGCGAGCTTCACGCCTCCCACCAGCAGTCCCCTACCCGGCTCCTGCTTGAGCTGCTCAACGGCCTTCCCCAGATCCCCGCGCACGAGCTCCGCGTTCCAATCGACCCGGTCTTGATTCAGGGTGCTCGATACCACGTACTTCTTTGCCGCATCGATCGTCCGGGCGAAGGGCTCCATCCAGGCAGGTCTCGCTCCCGCCGGCGGCTGCGGCCGCCACGCTGTCTCCATCATTTCGTAAGTCACCCGGCCAAAGAGGAGAGCATCGGCCTGGGCCAGGATCTCGACCGCGTGACCAAACACGTCTTCGTCTATGAGCATCGCACGATGATCGCAGCAGCCGTCTAATGTGACGTTGATGGAATACCGAAGAGGCCGCATTGCGCAAGACTACCGCCGATCCATGCAGATCAGCAAGGCTGGCCCCCGAAATTGCCGGAATCCAAACTGAAACCACGACCGCAGGCGAGGGCGCCCGCGCTCCACAATTCTCTTGCAGGAGGAAATCAGATGGCCGTTTCGAGCGACGTCGGCTGGTTCAGGTTTTCGATCTTCACCCTCACGATGCGGTGACCGTCCATTTGGAGAACGGTGTAGCGGCGGCCGTCGTACTCGAAGCGTTCGCCGCCTTTGGGAATTTTGCCCAGCTGCGACATCACGAAGCCGGCCAGGGTTTCAAAGCCTTCTTCACGCGGCAGGACGATCTCATACTGCGCTTCCAGGTCGCGCAGGTTGGAGGACCCGTCCAGCACAACCGCGCCTGAAGCCAGCGGGATCGCGGCGCGCTGGGCGACATCGAATTCGTCTTCGAGCTCGCCCACAAGTTGTTCCAGAACGTCTTCCACCGTGACCAGGCCGCTGACGGAGCCGAATTCGTCGACCACGATGGCCAGATGGCGCTTGCGCTGTTGAAATTCGTTGAGCAGGTCGTCGAGTGTCTTGGTTTCGGGAACGAACAGCACCTCGCGCATGATGTGGCGGACTTTCAGCTCGCCCGACTTGCGGGCAAAAATATCCGCCGACGAAAGCCGCATCTGCATCATGCGGGAAAGGTCTTTGGAGTAGAGCAGGCCGACGATGTTCTCTCTTCCCTTCTCCGGATCGTAAACGGGAACGCGCGAGTGCTGCTCGTCGACCACCTTGGCCATGGCTTCTTCCAGCGGCATCTCGGCCGAGAGCGAAAAGATTTTGTGCCGGGGCACCATGATCTCGCGCACGGTGGTGCCGCCGAGCTCCAGAGCGTGATGGATCATCTCTTCCTCGGCTTCAGGCAGCAGGCCCAGACGGCGGCTGGCGGTCACGATCAGCTTCAGCTCTTCTGGCGAATGGGCTCCACCTTCGCGTCGCAACCGTGAGCCGAAGCCGCGCAGCACCAGGTTCGCCGACTTGTTCATGAAGACCAGGAAAGGATGGGCCAGGGTCATGAAGAAGTCCATGGGGCCGGCGACGGCCAGCGCAACGCGCTCCCCACGCTCCAGGGCCAGCGATTTTGGAACCAGCTCGCCGAGGATTACGAGGAAATAGGTGATGAGGATGAAGGCCAGCGTCGCGGCCGTAGCGTGAGTGTAAACCCTGGCAAAGGGAATGCCCGCCATCCAGGGTTCCAGTATCCTGGCAATGGTGCCTTCACCTACCCAGCCGAGACCGAGACTGCAGAGCGTCACGCCAAACTGAACGGCGGGAAGGAATTCGTCCAGCCGCTGCTGGATCTTGCGGACGGTGCGGGCGCCGATTCGGTGCTGCTCAATGAGTTGCTGGATGCGCGTATCGCGTACGCTCACCATGGCGAACTCCGCAGCAACAAAAAAGGCGTTGGCTGCCACGAGCAGTACCACCAAAATGATCCTTAGTAGGACCAAGGTGACCATGGAGTTCTAATCATATACCCCCTCGCTTGGGCAGAGAACCGGGGAAAGTCCAATGCTTTCAGGTTTTTGCTGTCCTTTTCCGGGACGAACGGTCTAAACCATTGTCCTGAACGGAAATAATGTCTTTTCCGGGAACTTCTTTCTTCTGTCCGACGTATTCACAAAAGACCAATCGTGTGGGTGAGGTGGGCCGATGGCAAACGGTAAAAAACGCAGTAAACGGCTGATTTATATTCTGGGCACTTTTACTGTCCTTATTATTGTTGTCGTAGTGCTGGTAGCCGCAACGCGCGGCAGCACCAAGATCGATCCTTCCAGACTGGGGAAAGTTGAGCGCGGGGACCTGGCCAAAAGCGTTGTCGCCACCGGAAAAATCGAGCCCATTACCAATGTAGAGGTCAAATCCAAAGCCAGCGGCATCGTGCAGAAGCTGCTGGTCGACTACGGCGATACGGTCAAAAAAGGCCAGATTCTGGCCGAGCTGGATAAAGAACAGATCCTGGCACAGGTGAACCAGCAGAAAGCATCGTTGCAAGCGGCGGAAGCCGCCTCGCGTGCCGCCCAGGCTGATCTGGAGCATGCCAAGGTTGACGCCGAAGGGCCGGATATCCCGATGCTGAAACGGGCGTATGAGCGCGCGCAGAAGATGGCGAAAGATGGCGTGGTCTCAGAATCGACCCTCGACGACGCCCAGAAAAACTACGAACTGGCGGTAAACAAACAGGAACTGGGTCGTGCCAACGTAATTTCCGCCACGGCAAAGCTCAAGCAAGCCGAAGCACAGGTAGCCCAGGCATCGGCGCAGCTGGATGAAAAGCAGAAAGAATATGAGAACTCCACGATTATCTCCCCGATTGACGGCGTGGTCCTCTCGCGCGATGTTGAAGTCGGCACCGCGGTAAGCTCCATTCTGATCCTGGGTTCTTCCGCCACCCTGGTCATGACCCTGGGCGACATCCATCAGGTTTACGTCAAAGGCAAGGTCGACGAATCCGACATCGGTAAGGTCTATCTGGGCCAGCCGGCGCGAATCAAAGTCGAGTCCTACAAGGACAAGACGTTCCTGGGCAAGGTAACCAAGATTTCTCCCATGGGCGTGGAGAAAGATAACGTCACCACTTTTGAAGTCCGCGTTTCCATCGACAACTCATCCGGCGAGTTGAAGTCGCAGATGACAGCGAATGCCGAGATCCTTCTGGAAGAGCACAAAGGCATCCTGATGGTCCCTGAAGGCGCGCTTATCTATGACAAGGATCGCAAAGCATCCGTCCAGGTGCCTGACCCGAGTGCAAAAGATGGGCATAAGAAGGTGGACGTAAGCGTAGGAATTTCCAATGGCTCCAAGACGGAGCTGCTATCCGGCCTTAAGGAAGGCCAGCAGGTAATCCTGCAATAAAATCACTTCAAGCAAAAGAATCGGAGGTCCCTTATGAAATCAGCCAAGACTCTGATCTCCCTGGCGGCAGTTTTCTGCCTGGCTGCGCTTCCTCTCAGCGCGGCCACCACCGGCCATTTTGAGCGCACACTCCAGGTCAACGGAACCGTTGAATTGGGAGTGATGTCTGGCTCGGGCAATATCAACGTCCACCAGGGCGGCAACGGTTCGGTTTATGTTTCTGCCAAGATCCATGCCAACAACGGCACTTCCTGGCTGTTCGGCAGCGGCAACGTCGAGGAGCGGATCCATCGTATCGAACAGAATCCGCCCATTGTTCAGAACGGCAACACCATTACCATCGGCAAAATTGAAGACCGTGATCTCACCCGTAACATTTCCATCGACTATGACGTCACCGTACCGGCGCAGACGCATTCCAATCTGCACTCTGGCTCCGGCGATTTAACCATCGCTGGGCTACAACTCCCGGCCACAGGCACCACCGGCTCCGGCAACGTCACCGTGGAGCATGTGACCGGCGAGGTCCGCACGAGATCAGGGTCGGGAGATGTAAAGATCAACTCCGTGAAGGGCGCTCTCTACTGCGAAACCGGCAGCGGCAATGTTCACGCCGATGACATCGCGGGCGATGTCGTCGCCAATACCGGCAGCGGCAACATTGAAGTTCGCCAGAACGCTGGCGGCAGCGTAAAAGCACAAACCGGATCGGGCAATATCAGATTGTTTGGAGTCAAAGGCGGCCTTCGCGCGCAAGCCGGCAGCGGCGACATTCACGCCGAAGGTGAGCCCACCAGTGACTGGCATCTGTTCGCAGGCTCGGGCAATGTCACTCTGAAGGTTCCCTCGCAAGCTTCTTTCAACATCGATGCCCGCTCCTCCTCAGGCTCGCTGAAGGTGAACCATCCGTTTACCATGCAGGGCTCTCTTTCGCACAACCACATTCAGGGGAAAGTCGGCAACGGCGGTGTGCTGGTCGACCTGCAGACCGGTTCCGGCGATATCCAGGTGGATTAAGCCATTTTCGGATAACCACACAGAGGCCGGGCTTCACCGCCCGGCCTTTTCGTTTTTCTCCGCGTCTCTTCGCTTCGCAAACCGGCGTTCCGTTCCATCCCGACCACAAGTATGTGCAGCTATTTGCAGAAATCGATGGCCGCCTGCAGCCGTCACCCTCCCACCGATTCCCTTATGAATTTAACTCGCGACAGTGAGATCCACATGCGACTTATATGGGCGTAAGGAAAGGAATGCATTGATATGTTTGGCGATTATCGCGAAAAACAGCGATCATCATTACCTATTACACCCATTGCTTTTGTGCCTTCTCGCGAGGTGGAAGACCGATAGATGCCGGGTCTGGCCTGGAGTCCCCATGTCAGAGGCAAAAACTATCACTGTCATCAAAAAATATTCGATTCTTTGAAAGTCTAATCTGGTTCCAACAAGGCTTTAATCCTGCAGCCGCATTCTGACATTGTTCGGCGGACTACTTTAGTAAGTGCTGGACTTATGCTTAGAGCCATAGGTTCGGGCTATATCACTCAAAGTTCCTGCTCCGGGCAATCAGGCTAAAGCGGGCTTGGTTGAAAAGGGTGCTGACGGGTGTCCGGGATTCGTGCGCCGCAAGAGGTCAACAAACCTTTTGCGATCATTGCGCAAATCCCCTACAACGATCTGCGTTTTTCCCCATCGACAATCACAGCCGGCTGCTAGTGCATGACCAGGTCGGCCCCGTTTCCTGGCGCCGCAGATGCAGCTGTGGCAGCGACAGGATGCGTGTATTTCATGGCCGCCTGCAGTGAAGATGGAAAGGAAAGATGCAGCCATGACGCACTTAAGAGGCACCACGCGCAGACAACAAGCAGTTGCGCGTCAGATCGAGCTATGGATCGAGCCGGCAACTTTGCCCGCTCCCGTACGAACCGGCGCGGCCTGGATCACAGGATTCTTCCGCGCAGCCACGGAGACAGTATCGCCTGCGGCGGTCCGGGAGTTCCTCCAGGAACTCTACGTGAACGACCGTGTGCTTGCGCTCTTGAGCTGGGCGCTCATGGCCGTGATTCCGGTGTTTGCGGCGATGGCGTTCCTTGCTTCCGGCAGCGCGGCAATCAACCCGTGGATCAAGCCGATCAAGTTCTCTATTTCTTTCTCGACCTTTGCCTCCACCGTCAGCCTGTTTCTTTTGGCGTTGCGCATCCCGGAATGGCAGCTCAAATGGGCTCGCAGGTTGATCGCCGGCAGCGTGGCCCTGGAAATCCTCAGTCTGGCTGCGCAAGCCTGGCGCAGCGCATATGCTGCGGGCAGTCATACGCTGCTAGACGGCGTGCTTGCCCAGATGACCAACAGCATGGTCATGATCAACACTGCCATCGTCACCTGGATGCTGGCGCTCTTCTTCCTGAATCGCGTTCACGTGCGAATGGTTGACCGGCCCATGGTTGCGGCGATTCGCTACAGCGTCGTGATTTTCCTCCTGGGCAACGCCATCGGCGGCTACATGCTCGCCCGCGGCTCGCATACCGTTGGCGCATCTGACTCGGCGCCTGGTCTGCCCTTTCTGAATTGGAGCACCATCGGCGGCGACCTGAGAATCGCTCACTTCATCGCCATTCACGCAATCCAGATCGTGCCGTTGTTCGCGTACGTTCTGGCACAGATGGCGCCGATTCCGACCGTCAGGCAGCGCCGCTTCGCCGTAGCGGTTGTGGCTTTGATGGTGGCAGTCGCGGTGGGGGGCACGTTTGTGCAGGCTGCTCTTGGCATGCCGCTGTTACCGATTCATTAACATCAACGAGCGTAAAGCTTTTTAGGCGGGGAAGCTGTGCAGTCCTTCTTTGTGACATCTTGGGTTAAATGAGCAGTGTCTCAGTTTTGACAAATCACCCTTGCCCTCTGTCATGGTGAGCGAAGCTGGAACGATCCCGCGTAGCGGGAGAGCCACCGCGAGTCCGGGCCCCTAACAAGCCCGCGGTTGGCTTGTTAGGGTGGGAGTGGAACCAGCCCCAGAATGTGTACTTTGCCATGCCGTTACAGGGAGTTCTACCGAGACACCCGACTCCGCCCTGGATGCGGTGAAACACCGACGTTGGCAGCCCTATCGAATCAATCACAAGCCGGTTGCCGCCGATCTAACGCTCGCCGTAAATTTTGAGCCCGCAAGTCACGCTGCTGCAGTCGTTTAGCGATCAAGCGATCGTGGGTTGCGCGTTTGATCTTCTTCCCCTAACATGTTATAAAAGCGAGTTTTGCTGGACTAGCCAAACCCTGGAATATGCCTCGGTTTTAGGGCTAGCCAATAGTTCCAACGCGGCCAAGCCTCAAACCACGAAGTTTCTTGATGTGGAAGCGCGTTTCGGGAATTGCCAGTGAATCGTGGTTAATCGATAAAAGTCCACATTTTTAACGATCTCTTGGAGGAGTTACATATGCACACCCGGCTCGCAACGGGCCTGATGGGCCGCGTAGTCCGCTCAATCGCCCCAACACGCGAAAACCGCGCGTGCCAGGGACCCCGGCGCTGGACCACTGCTCTGGTGGCCGTACTGGCCATTCTGGCGTTTGCCTTTCCCCTGGCGATAGCCCAGCAAGGGCCGTCCGCACACCCAACTCAGGTTGCTGCCGCAGTCAACGCACCGCCTGCCGGATCGGTTCAGGAGCAGACACCCGCAGCACCGGCTCAAGACGCTGGAGGCGAAGCCAGTCTGCGCCTGCCGAACATGAAGGGCGTTCCCTTCCTGAATGGCGTGAGCGGCTATAAGCTTCTCGAATGGGGGCTGCTCTTCTGCGCCCTGGGCGGACTTTTTGGTTTCATCATCTATATCCAGTTGAAGAACGCGCCTGTGCATCGCTCCATGCGTGAGATCTCCGAGCTGATCTACGAAACCTGCAAGACGTACCTGATCACGCAGGGCAAGTTCATCCTGATGTTGTGGGCGTTTATCGCGGTCATCATCGCCATCTACTTTGGCTGGCTGTCCCCCGTGGCGAACAAACCAGTCGGGGTAACTTTACCCATCATCCTTCTCTTCAGCCTGGTCGGTATCGCAGGCAGCTACGGCGTGGCCTGGTTCGGGATCCGCGTCAACACTTTTGCCAACTCGCGCACAGCTTTCGCCGGGCTTAAAGGCAAGCCCTATCCGATTTATGCCATTCCGCTCAAAGCGGGTATGAGTATCGGCATGATGCTGATCAGCGTGGAACTGCTGATCATGCTATGCATTCTCCTCTTCATTCCGGGCGACTACGCCGGCCCATGTTTCATCGGGTTTGCGATTGGTGAGTCTCTCGGCGCTGCGGCGTTGCGTATTGCCGGCGGCATCTTCACCAAGATCGCCGATATCGGCTCTGATCTGATGAAGATCGTTTTCAAAATCAAGGAAGATGACGCCCGCAACCCCGGCGTGATTGCCGACTGCACCGGTGACAATGCCGGCGACTCCGTTGGCCCCAGCGCTGACGGCTTTGAAACCTACGGCGTCACCGGCGTGGCCCTGATCACCTTCATCCTGCTCGGCGTGCGCGGCCAGCAGGGTCCGCAAATTCAGGTGCAGTTGCTGGTCTGGATCTTCGTCATGCGCATCATGATGCTGGTGGCCAGCGCCGTCTCCTACTTCCTCAACGAAGCCATCGCCAAAGCCAAATATGCCAACTCTGACGAGATGAACTTTGAAACTCCGCTGACCTCCTTGGTCTGGATCACTTCGTTTGTCTCGATCATTCTGACTTTCGTGGTCTCCAAGCTGATCATTCCCGACCTGGGCGGCGATTCCTCGCTGTGGTGGAAGATCTCCGTCATCATCTCCTGCGGAACCCTGGCCGGCGCGATCATTCCTGAGCTGGTCAAGGTCTTTACTTCGGTGGAATCGCGCCACGTCAGCGAAGTTGTCACCTCATCGGAAGAAGGCGGACCGTCGCTGAACATCCTGTCAGGTTTGGTCGCCGGCAACTTCTCCGCGTACTGGCTGGGCATCAGCATCGTGGCCCTGATGAGCATCGCTTACTACGTGAGCACGATGGGCCTGGGCGGCGCAATTGGCACTCCCGCGCAGTGGATGCTGGCGCCTGCCGTCTTCGCTTTCGGTCTGGTAGCTTTCGGCTTCCTGGGCATGGGCCCGGTCACCATCGCCGTCGATTCCTACGGTCCGGTCACCGACAACGCCCAGTCAGTGTATGAGCTTTCACTGATTGAGCAGGTGCCGAACGTCAAGCAGGAAATCAAGAAAGACTTCGGCTTTGACGTGAACTTTGAACGCGCCAAGCACTTGCTGGAAGCCAATGACGGCGCCGGCAACACCTTCAAGGCGACGGCCAAACCGGTGCTGATTGGGACCGCCGTTGTGGGCGCCACCACCATGATTTTCGCTATCATGATGGCCTTAACCAACGGCCTCACCACCAACACAGATAAGCTCTCTCTTCTGCACGCTCCGTTCGTGCTCGGCCTGATCACCGGCGGCGCAATCATTTACTGGTTCACCGGCGCTTCCACCCAGGCTGTCACCACCGGCGCCTACCGCGCGGTGGAATTCATCAAGCGCAACATCCGGCTGGAGGGCGTGGAAAAAGCCTCGGTTGAAGACAGCAAGAAGGTAGTCGAGATCTGCACCAAGTACGCGCAAAAAGGCATGTTCAATATCTTTTTGACCGTGTTCTTTGCCACTCTCGCCTTCGCCTTCGTTGAGCCGTTCTTCTTCATCGGCTACCTGATCTCAATTGCCGTCTTCGGTCTCTACCAGGCCATCTTCATGGCCAACGCCGGCGGCGCGTGGGACAACGCCAAGAAAGTGGTGGAAGTGGAACTCAAGCAGAAAGGCACGCCACTCCATGACGCAACCGTGGTCGGCGACACCGTAGGCGATCCTTTCAAGGACACCTCTTCCGTTGCTTTGAACCCGATCATCAAATTCACCACGCTGTTTGGCTTGCTGGCGGTTGAGTTGGCAGTTCGCCTGACCAGTGAACAGGGAGCGTCTCGCAGCCACATGCTGTCGGCCCTGTTCTTCGCAGTCTCCGTCTTCTTCGTATGGCGGTCGTTCTACGGCATGCGGATTGGCACGGAAAAGGAGCCGCAGGGCGCGAAAGTTGCGGCCTAGCGTCAGCTGCGACAGCCTCGCGAAAACAAAACCAGAAAGCCCGCTTGTCATGGCGGGCTTCTGCTTATGGCTATCGTGGTGGGAACGGCGAAGGCGGCGGCCGCGGCGGTTCGTTATTGTTTTGCGTCGGGCCGATGGCCTCTTTCATCTTGTCTTTTACCTTCTTCGCCAGTTTCTCCACCTCATCGGCTTTCTTGACCACGTCCAGTGACAGCATGTTTTCATTGCTCTTGTCCACGGCCGTTTTCAACTCCGTGGCGAGCTGAAACAGCTTGTCGGTATCCTCTCGGATATCCTGCTGCCGCTTCTTGTTGGCGGCTTTGAACATGCGATCCTGCATTTCCTTCGCTGCAGGATCCTGCTGCCGCGTCTCCGCCTGCGGAGCGGAACCCGGCGCGCCGGGCGTCAAAGCGATGCTCGCGCCGGCCAGCAAACAAAAGATTCCGATAAGTATGAGCTTTGCTGACACAAAGGCCTCTTCCCAAAACCTTTAAATAAAGACGTACACTGATTATAAAAGTTACCCGCTTGGCGGCGCACGATAACCTGCGTAACCGGAGCCATGTCAATTGAGGTTCCCGCCGGAGCCGCTCAGCTATAATCGCCCACGGGAACAGCATGCAGGAACATTTCAGTAACAACTGGCATCACTGGCACGACGCTCTCGTCGTCTGGAGCCGCGACAAGGCTCCCAATCTCCTGCTGATCCTGGTCCTGGCCTTCATTTTGGTGCGCTTGCTGAACCTGGTGACGCGCAAGCTGGTGATACTCAGCGAAAAAAGCCCGGGCCGCGGTCCGGTTCGGACGCAGCAAGTCCGCACGGTCACCGGAATGATCCGCAGTGTGGGCGTTTTCCTCATCGTGTTTCTGACCGGCATGTCGGTCTTGAATGACGTTTTCAGCATTAATATCGCTCCCTTGCTGGCTAGCGCTGGAATCGCCGGCCTGGCCATCGGGTTTGGCGCACAGACGCTGGTCAAGGACGTAATCAACGGCTTTTTTATCCTGGTTGAGGACCAGTTTGGAGTTGGTGACACGATCCGCGCTGCCGGAGTGAGCGGAACGGTGGAAGAAATCACCATGCGCCGCACCATCCTGCGCGACGCCGACGGCACCGTGCACGTCATTCCCAACAGCGCAATACAGATCGTCAGCAACACCACGCGGGATTGGTCACAGGCCACACTGCACGTCGCCGTTGACTATACCGAGAACAGTGATCGCGTCGTGGGACTGCTGCAGGAAATCGCCAAAGAGTTTTACCACGATGCGACCTTTAAGGATGACGTGGTGGCTGAACCGCAGGTCCACGGCATTGAGCGCGTGCGCGGCACCGAGGTGGACTACCTCGTTACGGTCAAGGTGCGGCCCGGAAAACAGTACGGTGTCTCCCGCGAATTGCGGCGACGGATCAAAGACTGTTTCGAGAAGAACCAGATCAAGGCCGGAGCGCCGGTCCAGGTCGTCATCGGACAACAGCTTAGTTGAGCCGCGCTGTTTCGAGTGCAGCATGCATTTTGCTGGACGTGAATTTCCAGCGGTTGGGAGCAAAGCGACACAAATATTGTTCTGGCGCGGCGAAGCCGGCCACGCGCTGAGCCGCGCTGCCTCAGGAGCATCCTAAGGTCGACCTGCAGAAGGTCGTTTGGCGGTTTGGGTCGCGCAGCGACCCTAGAATGAAGAGAAGCAAGGAGCGAAGCGACATAAATTATGGACCTTGGTTTGAAAGGCCGTGGAGTCATCGTTGCCGCATCCAGCCAGGGCATCGGCTTGGCCACGGCAGAGGCATTTGCACGCGAGGGCGCTCAGGTCGCCATGTGTGCGCGCACGGAAAAAACCCTGCTTGATGCGGCAGAGGCCATTCGCAATCGCACATCAGCAGAGGTTTACGCCGAAGCCCTCGACGTAACCGACGCCGTAGCGGTTCAGCGATTTGTTGAACAGGTCGCCAAGCGTTTCGGAAGAATCGATGTCTGCGTCACCAACGCCGGCGGGCCTCCGGCCAAGAATTTTCTTTCCCTATCGGCCGACGAGTGGCGCAAAGCTGTAGACCTGAACCTGATGAGCGTGGTCCACCTCGCGAAGGCCGTCATTCCTCACATGCAACGGCATCGCTGGGGAAGAATTGTGACCATCACCTCCATCTCCGTGAAGCAGCCGATTGCCGACCTGGTCCTTTCCAACTCCGTCCGTGCGGCCGTGGTCGGGCTGGTCAAGAGCTTGTCCAACGAATTCGGCAAGGACGGCATTTTGGTCAACAACGTCGGTCCGGGATACACCTCCACAGATCGATTGCAAGAGCTGGCGCAGGTGCGAGCTCTGGCTGCGGGCAGCTCACCGCAGCAGATTTGTGAAAGCTGGGCAGCAGAGACTCCGGTCAAACGCCTGGGCACTCCGGAGGAGATCGCAAATGTCATAGTCTGGCTGGCCTCTGTGCAGGCTTCCTACGTTACCGGGCAAACCGTGCTGGCCGACGGCGGAATCTATCGCGGGCTTTGAAGCAAAAGCGTTCTGGAATTCATCTCCACGGAGAGCTGCCGCTCCTGTTCTCACTGAGACACTCCGTTCCAACTTGGCTTTCAAGCTGTGAAAACGGAAATTGTGCGGCGCCCTTATTGACATCTGAAGGGCTACATCGCGGCATCTCAATACCAGATGGCGGTACTGGGCATCTCTCTGGTCGCGGCGATTGCGTTTTTCGTAACGTGGTATTGCATTTCTGTCCGACGCAAACAACAAAAGGCGCGCGAGGTGCTGCGCTGGATCCAGGCTGCCATGGCAGGGCGTGGCCAGGTCACCGGAATCTCATGGCAGGGCGCCACGAAATTCCGTGTCCCTCTTCGCTTGGCCTGTGGCGTTTTTCAGCGTGCGTGGGTGCTCGTGGAGCTGCTGCCACAGCAGACGCCCTTGCAGTGGCTCTATAACAAAGTCCGCAGCCGGAATGAGGTGCTTACCTTCCAGGCCGATCTGGATTTTGCCCCGGCGTTCTCACTTCATGTTCACAATTTTCGCTGGGTAGCCCGCAGCAGCCGCCGCTCGCCGATCAGCCATCCGGGCTGGAAGTTTGAGTGCCTGCAGCCCATGCTTATCACCACGCGGCCCGACAGCCAAAAAGAAATTGCCTGTGCCATGGCCTCCTTAACGCGATCTGATGGCAGCGAATTCGTGGACGTCAGCTTCCAGCGAAGCTCACCCCATTTTTCTGCGACCGTGCGACTCGAATCTCTTTCTCCGGGGTCGCCGTCACGCGTGTACATACTGGATGCCATGCGCGAACTCGCAGGAAGCGCCTCGGCTTCTCTGTTCTAGATCTTCCCCGCGCCCCTGACCGCTTCCTCAGCTTTCCCTCAGCTGCAAAAACGGAACCTATATCCGGTTAGACATAGGTTCTCGGCTGTTCGAATCAAACTACTCTCGTCCACAGAAACAGTTATTGCATCCGATTACCGCGGTTGTGCTGGCCCCGGATCTCTCACGCACCCTCCGGTGGTTCCGGTAAGGATTTCGCAGATACATGGGCCGTTGCACGGCACCTTCGCGCTGCAGGTGCCTCTGCAAACAGGAAGAATGCCGGTGGGCGTCCGCAGCTGGCGGGCAGAAACAGTTCCCGCGCAGACAACGGCGCTTACGATCCCAGCCAGAAATGCGTTCTTGATGAGCTTGATTACCATGGTCGGGCTCCTTTCTTTTCAAAATGCCGGATGATTGTTGTGCAGGTCTGAGACGGTCATGTTGCCGCCGAGAAGATGCTGAAGTTCGCTCACTGCAGAGTCATTCAGCACTCCCGTCCATACTTTTTCTACTTTGCCGCCGTGATCGATCAGAATGGTTTGTGGGGTGAGATGAAAACGATAGTCCACTACTGCGCGCGGGTCCACCTCTGTGAACACCGGGAAGCCTGTCAGCTGGTGTTGCGATAGAAAGAGTCTATCCGCCTTACCCGTAACATCCACGGCCACAGGCCGAACCGACGAGCGATCCAGAGCAAGAATAATCTGTTGCCACTTGGGCCAATTCTGGTCACAAAAAGGGCAAGTCGGCGAAAACACCAGGACCAGAACCTTGCGCGGATCTTTTCCATACAGCACTTCCAACCGCTGGCCGTTCAGATCGCGCCCGTGGAGATCGGGAACCTGGACACCGGCAGGCGCTTCAAAGGTGAGCGGCGGCAATGCCAGCTGTGCTTTCAATTGCCGGTTCTGGTGAATCAGCGCGATGTTGACCGCCAGCAGCGCCACGCAGCAGGCGGAGATGGCTACATTCCACTTCACTTGCCTTCCCTCAGAAGCAGCTCATAACTTCGCACGTCAAAATTCGACCGGAATATTAGCAAACATCTTCTTTACGAGAGGTGGATATTGGAAGAATTTCTGTTTCCCCCGGTTTCACTTTGGCACTCAAGCAGAGCTGCCGTTTCTCTCTCTGAGAGAATTTTTCATTGCGGGAAAGCTTATGTCGCGCGAAGAAAATCGCTCACAGCGATTCGCTTCTCTTTCGGACTTGGCCTTTCGTCTGCCCAGATTACACAACTATTACAATGCCTGGGCCTTCCCGGCTGTTAGGCTGGGAATCAAAGATTGAGCAAGCACGGATTCCCCCAAGGAGAAAAACCTAGCAACCGTGAAACTTTTTCAACGTGACCGCACGTTCCGAGAACCCATCAGCAAGCTCACAATGTTTTTCATGGTGGCTTTTCACCTCGGCGCCATAGCCGCGCTTTTCATGTTTACCTGGAAAGCATTTTTTGTGGCTGTGCTGCTGTGGTGGGTCTCCGGCAGCCTCGGCATCGGCATGGGTTATCACCGCCTGCTCACCCATCGCGGATACAAGACCTACAAGTGGTTCGAATATTTTCTGACAGTATGCGCGACTCTGGCCCTGGAAGGCGGGCCATTCTTCTGGGTGGCAACGCATCGCGTCCATCACCAGAACACTGACGTGGAAGGCGATCCGCATTCACCGCGCGACGGCGGTTTCTGGTCGCACATGGGCTGGATCATCACCGGCCGCGTTATGCACAATCATTCAGATGCGCTGCTGCCTTACATCCCTGATCTCCGCAAAGACAAGTTCCATACCTTTATCAGCAAATGGCATTGGGTGCCGATCACCGTTCTTGGCGTCGTATTGCTGGCAATCGGCGGCTGGTCCATGGTGATGTGGGGTATTTTCTTCCGCACTGTCATCGGACTGCACGCCACCTGGCTGGTAAATTCAGCCACGCACATGTGGGGATCACAACGCTTCCTGACCGGGGACGATTCCAAAAACAGTTTTTGGGTCGCTCTCATGACCTTTGGCGAAGGCTGGCACAACAATCATCATGCCCATCCACAAGCCGCGCGCCATGGGCTCGCCTGGTATGAGGTCGATCTGAATTGGTATGGCCTCTGCGCTTTTCGCGCCCTGGGACTGATCTGGGACGTGAAAGCCCCCAAGCTGAAAGAGGCTGTGAAGCTTCATCCGGCAAAGGTCCGGCTCTCGACCGCCGCTTCGGGTGACGATTAAAGGTCAATTGCAATCTCCCGCAGGATTTGGCAGCGCGGCGCAACACGCCGCGCTTTCGTTTCTATTTAGCCGTTGATCTGATCTGCGTTGATCTGCGCAAATCAGCGGCGGCGATCTCCTGAATCCTTTACAATTTCATCAGCCATCATGCGCATTACCAGTCGCGCCAAGACCATTTCATTCTTCATCACCCTGGGTTCCTGCCTGGTGGTGCTGGCGCTCTATCTCAACATCAGCTGGATTGTTCATAGCTGGCCTAACGTGGTCACGCTGGTGCTGGGGATCGTCTTTTTCGGACTGATTATTGCCGGCCTGGTCGTCTATACGATCTTCCTGGTGCGCGAAATCCGCCGCAACGAACAGCAGGACAGCTTTCTGAATGCCGTCACCCACGAATTGAAGACGCCGATTACCTCGATCCGTCTATACCTCCAAACACTGGAGCGGCGGACGCTCGATGAGGGTCAGCGCCGCGATTTCTATCGCCTGATGCTCGACGACACGGACCGTCTCCTGGGCACCGTGGAGCAGGTGCTGCGCGCGGGTGAGATCCGCCAGCGCAGTTCGCGCCGCAACTGGCAAGACGTTGACTTCTCCGCCATCATTCAAGACAGCCTGGAACTGGCTCGTTTGCGCCATGGCCTTTCCGAGGAAGCTTTGCGTTTCGGTGAGAAACCTCAGGGGCCCATCACGTTGATGGGCAACCCGGAAGAGCTGCGCACCGCCGTCGCCAATTTGATTGAGAACGCCGTGAAATACTCCGGACGCCATCCTTCCATCGTGGTGGACGTGGTCACACCGAATATTGACAGCGTAGCCCTGCGCATTCGCGACAACGGTGTGGGCATTCCCACGGGCGAACTCAAGCGCATCTTCAAGCGCTTTTATCGCGTGCACAGCCCCGCTACCGGACAGGTCAAAGGAACCGGCCTGGGATTATTCATCGTCCGCTCCATTGTTCGCCGGCATGGTGGCGAAGCTTTTGCCGAAAGCGAAGGCGAAGGCCGGGGCAGCACCTTCACCATTCGCCTGCCGCGGGTGTATCACGTATGAGCCGGATTCTGCTGGTGGAGGATGAGGCCCATATCGCCCAGGGATTGCGCTTTAACCTGGAGGCCGAAGGCCATTCGGTCGCAGTTACAGAAAATGGCGAAGATGCCCTCGAACTCCTTCGCGCGCGCGAACCGCAGTTTGATTTGATGGTGCTGGACGTAATGTTGCCAGGGAAAGACGGTTTCTCTGTCGCGCGTGAACTGCGCCAGCAGCAGAATTTTATCCCGGTGCTGATGTTGACGGCGCGCGGCCGTCCGGAAGACGTGCTCAAGGGATTTGAGGCCGGCGCAGACGACTATCTGCCCAAGCCTTTCAACCTCGACATTCTTATCGCCCGCATCGGCGGGCTTCTGCGGCGAAAGAACTGGCTACAAAACACCGGCGACCCGGTCCTTCCGCCTCAGGATGAGTTCAGCTTTGCCGGAAAAAGCGTCGATTTCCAGAGGCTTCAGCTGCGCAACGGCAAACAGACCTTCCAGCTGACCTTGATGGAAACCGAACTGTTGCGTTTTCTGATTCGCAACAGCGGCCGTCCGGTCTCACGCAAGGAAATCCTGGAGCAGGTCTGGGGGCTCAAGGAAGATACTGACACGCGCGCGATCGACAATTTCATCGTCCGCCTGCGCCGCTACATCGAAAAAGAACCCGCCAAGCCCCGGCATCTGCTCACGGTTCGCGGTCTCGGTTACCAGTTTGTCGCGGAACCGGAATAGATAGTTCCCTATCGATTAAGAAAACGAGCCTGCGTTCGCCGGCAAAACCATTTTGGTAGTTTCACTTTGGGCTGAATCCGGTTTCATTTCGAAATTCCGGAATTCTCTTTTCTCCATCCTTTAACCACCGTCTTGGAAATCCAGCTCACAATCCGTTTTGCGGAACTCTGGTTTTTCGTGTCGAAAAGTATGCGCCACCCGGTCACGCATCGCGAACTTGGGTAGTGGTTCAGTTTGCAAAACTGAACCACTAGCAGTATCAGCGTCTAGCGATTCGATTGCGAATCGCGGGCCTTCAGGCAGACGTTCATCGCGTTAGCGATGAATTTAGCACGAAACTGTACCACTACCCGAACTTGCAGAAGACTTCTGCAACCACACTCAACAAAGAAAGATGAAAGGGAAGAGAGTATGAAAGTTCCAACCATTTTTCATGGCGCTTGGCGGAATTTGCTTCTTAGAATTTTGGCTGGTCTTCTTGCCGTTGCGGCATTGGTGTTGTCTGTGAACACCACTCCTGTCCGCGCGCAAAATGTGCCCAATGTTCCATCGGCGGTCGATCCCGGCCCGCGTCCCGGGCCGCAACCCAATACTGGCGCAGGCCATCCACTTCCGGGCTTGCCTGCCGATCAGGTTACGTTCTGGGTTGATGGGCTCGTCCTCTTCGGCGATACGGTCTCAGTCAAGGGCACGATCAGCGGCGAGCCGCTACTCGGATTGGGCCCCGCTTTCAATGGCAACAGCTGTTTCCTGTGTCACTCGCAGCCTGCCATCGGCGGCAGCAGCCCGACTACCAATCCGCAGATCGGGATTGCCAATCTTGACGGCGCAACCAATACCGTTCCAACCTTCCTTACGCAGGGCGGTCCGGTGTTGGAGACGCGCTTTGTCAGGAATTCTGACGGCACTCCAGACGGAAGCGTGCACGATTTGTTCACCATCACTGGACGCACGGACGCGCCTGCCGGCTGCACTCTGCAGCAGCCGGACTTCGCGACCCAGTTGCAGAACGGAAACATCTCCTTCCGAATTCCTATCCCGACCTTCGGTGAAGGTTTCGTCGAGAATATGACCGATTCAGCCCTGAAGGCCAACCTGTCGTCGCTGGGCACGGTCAAGAAAGCGGCCGGCATCACCGGGCATTTCAACACCAGCGGGAATGATGCCACCATCACCAAGTTCGGCTGGAAGGCTCAGAACAAATCCATGCTGATGTTTTCTGGAGAAGCCTCCAACGTGGAGATGGGCATCACCAATGAGCTGTTCACCAACGAGCGGGCATTCAGTGGCTGCGCCACGAATCCGACACCGGAAGACAACACGCACGTCATCATCCCCACCGGAACCAATGCCGGCGATGATGCGAGCCAAATATCTTCCCTGATTGAGAACTTCACCATCTTCATGCGCCTGAACGCGGCGCCGGTACCGTGTGACTTCTTTACCAGCCAAAACAGTTGCCAGCCGCTCGGCGCTTCCGCACTGCGCGGGCAGGCGCTGTTCGGCACTGTCGTAACGGCTGCGGGCGCGACCGCTCCTAACACAGGTATTGGCTGTGTGCTTTGCCACACCGACAGCCTGAAAACTGCGAGATCCACTCTGTCTCCGCTGAACAATGCTACGTTCCAGCCGTTTTCCGATTTCGCGCTGCATCACATGGGCGCCGGGCTCGATGACGGCATCAGCCAGGGCAAATCGGCGACGGATGAATTTCGCACCGCTCCGCTCTGGGGCGTAGGCCAGCGCATTTTCTTCTTGCACGATGGTCGCGCCACCAACCTGGTGGCCGCGATCCAGGCCCATGCCACCGCTTGCGCCACAGGGCAGGTTTGCTCTGAGGCCAATCAGGTCATCGCGAACTTCAACGCCCTGACCCAGCAACAGCAGCAGGACTTGATCAACTTCCTGCGCTCTCTCTAACCTTCCCCATCACCGGCTGGGCCTGAGACTAAGCCCAGCCGGCCTGCCTCAATTGCCGCTCCGCGTAGTTTTTTTCTTCCTGTGATCAGATCGAGTAACTGCTTGCGCGGCCTGAAACAACATGGCAAGCTAATATCGCAACCTTGCCGACCCTGGAAAAATCCGACTCTGCTACATCCGCTGCTCACCCCACTCCCGGGGAGACGCTCGATGTGTTGATCGTGGGCGCGGGCTTTTCCGGTCTGGGCATGGCCATCCAGCTGCTTGAAGCCGGCAACACGTCATTCCTCGTCATCGAGAAGGCCGATGACATTGGCGGCACATGGTATGTGAACCGCTATCCCGGCTGCGCCTGCGACATCCCGTCGCATCTGTACTCGTTCTCATTTGACCGCAATCCGGAGTGGAGCCGCATGTACTCCGGCCGCACTGAAATCCAGGATTACCTGAAGGCTTGCTCGGAAAAGTATGGCCTGAGCCGGTACGTCCGCGTGAACACGCGCATGCGGACAGCCGTTTGGAACGAAGGGGCAGCGCTTTGGCAAGTGACCACGGCAGACGGCGCTACCATCAAGGCGCGCTGCCTGGTCTCAGCCGTCGGCGCTCTGCACGTTCCTAAATATCCTGACATTCCTGGCATGGAGAAGTTTGCCGGACCGGCATTTCATTCCACCTGGTGGGATGCCGGCGTCCCGCTCGAAGGCAAGCGGGTTGCCGTGATCGGAACCGGCGCCAGCGCGATTCAGTTCGTACCTGAGATCGCGCCGAAAGTGGAAAAGCTCTACGTCTTTCAACGCACACCGCCGTGGATCCTGCCGAAAACAGACTTTCCCATCGCCGAGCGTTGGCGCAAGCGCTTTCGCCGCTTCCCTTTTCTCACCTGGCTCCTTCGCATCGGACTTTTCTGGCTGTACGAAGTGCGCGTGTGGGGCTTTCTTGGGAATGTGGCCGCGATACGCAAACGCGGACATAAAATGGCGGTCGATCATCTGGCAGCGCAGGTGCCTGATCCCAATCTGCGCGCCAAGCTGACTCCGAACTACGAACTGGGCTGCAAACGCGTGCTGATTTCAAACGATTTCTACCCCGCCATCCAGCGGCCGAACGTTGACTTCATTACCGACGCCGTCAGAGAAATTCGCGAGCATTCCATCGTGACCCAGGATGGAATCGAGCGGCCCGTCGATGTATTGATCTACGGCACCGGATTTCGCACGACCGAGCCGCTGCATGACACGCGCATCGTCGGCCGCAACGGTCTGGAGATTCATGACGCCTGGAAGGATCGGATCAGCGCCTATCTGGGCGTGACCGTGAGCGGCTTCCCGAACTTCTTTATCCTTTTGGGCCCGAACACGGGCCTGGGACACAACTCCGTTGTGCTGATGAGCGAAGCCCAGATCGGCTACGTGATGGACTGTCTCCGCCTGATGCGACGTCGTGGCATGAAGACGATAGAGGTTAAAGCCGAGACGCAAAAGAGCTTTGTTGAAGAACTACGCTCCCGTCTTGTCGGAACGGTCTGGCAGGCGGGCGGCTGCCGCAGCTGGTATCAGGATCCCAGGACCGGCGAAAGCCCAGTCATCTGGCCAGGATCGGTGGTTGCATATCGGCGTAGGACCAAGGCCGTCGCGGAGAAAGATTACGCGCTGACAAATGGGACTTCGCAAGCACTGAGCGCGGATCAACACGGATAGACTAACCCCTGGAAGGCATCGTCCGACTCCGGCTACTTCCCTTTCACCCTCAGCCCCGCATGTTCCTCCAGCAATGTGATCGTGCAGGCGTAGTCGAGATCCTCCATGCCCAGCTTGACCGCTTCTTCGTAAATCTCATCGATCCGGTTGAGACCAGGAAGATCGACGCCGTTTTCCTTGGCTGCGTCCATCATCAAGTGCATGTCTTTGTGCATGAGCTTGAGCGGGAAATTCGGCGTCCAATCCTCTGCCAGGATGAATGGTTTCTTGTATTCCGCCACGCCAGATCGAATCATGGAGTTCTCAATCAGCTCAAACATTTTTTCCACCGGCACGCCCAGTTTTTTTGCCAGGGTCAGGCTTTCACACAGGCCTTCATACATGAAGACGATATTCATGTTTTGGGCCAGCTTGGCCGAAAGGCCTTTGCCGTTGGGACCCATGTGGATCACTTTTTTGGCCATGGCGCGAAGCAACGGCTCCACGCGTTCGATGTTGCGCGGCTCGCCTCCGATCATGAAGATCAATTCACCCTTCTCTGCGCCTGTCTTTGAGCCCGTCACCGGCGCATCGAGAAATTCGCAACCTTTTTCCTGTAGGCCTTCCATAAAATTGAGGCTGGCCGATGGCGAGATGGTGCTGGAATCCACCACAATCGTGCCGCTCGCGAGGCCCTCGGCTGCCCCGCCCGCACCAAACAGCACGGCTTGCACCGCTTTCGTGTCGGAGACGCAGATCCACACCGCTTCCTTGTCCTTGACCGCCTCGGCCGGCGTCGCTGCGGTTGTGGCCCCGTCGACGTCGCGGGGCGTCCGATTCCAGACCGAGACTTCATGTCCGGCTTTGACGAGATTGGCGGCCATGGGCCGTCCCATGATTCCAAGACCTAAGAAGGCTACGCGCATGGTAGTGCAATTAAACGGTGTTAAGGTGGATGGCGTCAAGTGGATTAGCTATCAGCTATCAGCGAGAACCGATTCAGTGCAAAAGGTTGCAACGATCAGCCGCCCTGGAGACCGTTGCGTCCTTTGCGTCCATCGCGGTAAACAGCTTTGGCCGAATGCTGATTGCTGACTGCTGACTGCTAATTTACAATTTTCTGTTTGCCCTAATCACTTGTTGAAGGATGTTTGCGATGTCCCAACTGTCCACTCCCACCGCTCCCCTGCCCCAGCCGCTGGTCGCTCTCAGCGAAGATGAAGTCCTGTTTCGTGACAACATCCGCCAGTTCGCCGATGAGACGCTGCGGCCCAAGGTCCGCGAAATGGATGAAAAAGGCGTCTTTGATCGCGAGCTGATTGATCAGTTCTTCCAGCTCGGCCTGATGGGGATAGAGGTCCCGGAGCAGTATGGCGGCGCCGGCGGCAGGTTCTTTGAGGCCATCCTGGCCGTGGAAGAGATTTCCCGTGTCGACGCTTCCGCCGGCGTAATTGTTGACGTCCAGAACACGCTGGTCAACAACGCGCTGCTGCGCTGGACCAATGAAGATCAGAAACGTCGCTATCTTCCCAAGATGACCAGCAACACCGTGGGAGCATATGCGCTCAGCGAAGCCAGCTCCGGCTCGGATGCCTTCGCCATGACCACGCGCGCTGCCCTCAAGGGCAATGAGTATGTGCTCAACGGCCGCAAGCTCTGGATCACCAACGGCAAGGAAGCTGGTGTGTTCATCCTTTTTGCCACAGTGGACCCGGCGGCCGGGTACAAAGGAATCACGGCGTTCATCGTTGAGAAGAGCTTTCCGGGCTTCAGCGTGGGCAAGAAAGAAGACAAGCTGGGCATTCGTGCTTCCTCGACCTGCGAACTGATCCTGGAAGATTGCCGTGTACCCCGGGAGAACGTGCTGGGCGAAGTGGGCAAGGGGTACAAGATCGCCATTGAGACTCTGAATGAAGGGCGCATTGGCATTGGCGCACAGATGCTCGGGCTGGCGCGAGGCGCGTGGGAGAGTGCTCTCAAATACTCGCAGGAACGGAAACAGTTCGGCAAGAGCATTTCAGACTTCCAGGGAATTCAGTTTCAGCTCGCACAAATGGCCACGGAAATCGAAGCCGTGCGCATGCTCGTTTACAACGCGGCGCGCATGAAAGATGCGGGCATGAATTTTGTGAAGGAAGCCGCCATGACAAAGCTGTTTGCTTCGCAAGTCGCCGAACGCGTGGCTTCACTGGCGGTGGAAATTCACGGTGGCAACGGATTCACCAAGGAGTATCCGGTGGAAAAATTTTATCGTGATGCCAAGATAGGCAAAATCTATGAAGGCACCTCGAATATGCAATTGCAGACCATTGCCAAGCTGCTGCTGGGTGGCAAATAACTTAAGGGCTGTTACTTCCGGGTAGCGTCTAAACCCAAGCTGCTCAATATTTTACAAGGGGTAACCTTTTCTGTAAGGTGGCTCCCGATTGTCCATCGCCGATAACGTAGGTTAAACTACGGGCAATTCAGGCTTCTCACCCCCAGGCAGTGACCGCGAAATTCTGAATTGGCAGGAGTTTATTTTGGGCCAGGACCCTCAGCAGGAACTAAAAGACTTAACCACGGTGCACACTTTTTATCTGGCGTTGCTGCAAAGCAACCTGGGTCATAGTGTACCGGTTCCTGTAGAAATCAATTCAGCCGCGGCGCCGGAAAATACCGCAGCTCGCATTGAGAATTTCAAGCTATGGCTTGATGTGTTGGATCTGGCTCTCACGCCGCCGCTGGTGCGCGATGCGCTGAAAACCATTCCCGGATTCGAAACGTCGCATGCTTTGCTGCGCTACTTCAGCAGCAAGGCTTCACAGCGCTCCGGCGATCGCGACAAAACCGACTGTATTATTACCTATCTCTTTCGCAACGCCTCGGAGGAAACCGGCAGCACAGCCTGGCAACGACCGGAAGTCGACAGCTCCTATGCCTTCATCTCGCAGGCATCGTTGGCATTTGAAGGCTCTCTGTATCGCGCACTGGGCGACGTGCCCTGCGAATCCATGCCTCCGGAGCATGTTGCCTTGCTGCAGGAATTTGAGTACCTCTATCAGGAGTTGGAAGAGTTCCGGCATTTCGATCAGATCATGGATTCGGGAATCGTGCAGCGCGTCCGCGAACTAAAGCAGTCGCTGGGAAAATCTTTTTATCATCCGGATTCGCTGGCTAATCTTGCGGTATGGAATGACGTTTTTGGGCGCAAGTTTGACGAGCTCTTCCATGACGCTGCCACCCAGATCAAGACCTATGCTGAAACCGTGCAACGTGAAGGCGGCAGCATCCTCTCGCGCGTGGAAGGCGATATCACGGTCAAGAACCTGAGCGAGGTAGAAACCGCGCAGCTTCTGGCGGAAGATTACCAGTTCGCGCAGGATGAATTTCGCAAGGTCTCCAAATACAAAAAAGCAGTTGACAACAAAAAGCCGGTCCGCCTGACGCCAACGCCGCGCCCGGTTACGGGACCACCGCCGGAACCTCCTCCACCGCCTCCGACACCCAGGCCCCAGATTCCAACGCAGATTTCGACCAATGTTCCTCCGCCTCCGCCTCCGGCTGCCGCGCCCCGGGCACAAGCGCTTTCGTCCCAAACCGTCAGAACGGAAGTGCTTGCGGTTGCGCCATCGCAGGCGGTGCAGAACGCCGTCCAGGAAGGCAAGATCCACAGCGCGCGCCAGGCTCTAAAAGAGCATGTGCGCACTTCCGATCCTAAATATGCCGGCGTTTTCGCGGTAAAGAACGCCAAGATCACTCTTTCACCGGCCGAGATCGAAGCATTCAAGGCTGATTATGAAGGCGAGAAGAGCTTCCGCGCCGATTACGCCAATATCCTCATGACCATTGTTGCCTATCTTTCCCGCATGGTGGTTGAGGTGGACGAGTACAACCAGAAAGCCAGCTCTGCCTATCTCTGGAAACCGCATGCTGACGCGCTGGGCTATCTGGTGAGCACGCTGGAACGCCTGGGCATGGAAGCGGAACAGGTCATGGCCGTCGCCCGTGCTCGCGGACTGGCTGAGAAAGCAACGGCACTGTCCACGTCGCTGGAAAGACTCCGCGAATACGCCAAGACAGTCTCCCAGACTCTGCAGGCGGGAAGCCACAATCCCAAGGGCTGATTCGCAACAGGGAAACCAAAAACGTCTAGCGTTCCTCTTCCCGCTTGTATTTGACGGCGGAATAGGGTTCCGTCTTGTTAGTCTGGTGCGCGCTCGCCGACGCCGCTTTCTTTTTCTTCACAGCCGGCTTCTTGATCCCCAATGCAATGTCGGCAAGTTCCAGATAACGGCTGCTATTGGGCGCTCCTCCCGGCCGGTTTTCCCAGGCGCGTTCCCCAGCTGCCCCCTTCAAGCTATAGCGTGGCGCAATCCATAGGTCCTTGGAGACCTCGGGTTGGTTCTCAGGCTTTTTAGGCATGTGTGAGCAGATTATCCAGCATTGACGCGGGTTTTTCAACGGGATTGCTGGATTTTAGCCCGAAAATTAAGGGTTTTTGCCGTGCTCCATGTACGCAAGGGTTTGCCGGTCACAACGCGTACGAAGAAAACCTAAAGAGAGAAGAACTGCACCACTCGCGGTGCACCGTAGGAGTCAAGGAGCTAAAGTAGCCGGAAGTTTTGCGCAGAATGATAAGATCGTGCACATTCCGTTCGGCTTTTCTGAAGGAGCACCAGCCGTTATGAAGAAGCCACTCTCATCGCTGGCCCAATGCCCCGCTTTGATCCTCTTCATTGTCGCCACTGCCTTTTCGCAACAACAGCAGCAGCCATCGGCAACGTCTCTAACCGGCACGACTAGTTCGTTGGCAGGATCATCGGCCGCACTCACCGGTTCCGCATCACAATCGCTGGCGGGAAGCGGCACAAGCAGTAACGTCGCTGACGCCATGGCCCCGGAGACGGGACAACCGCATCTTGACGGCAAGAGCTGGTGGAGCTACGTGAAGGTCCTGGCGGCTGACGACATGGAAGGCCGTGAGACCGGCAGCGCAGGCTTGCGCCGGGCGCAGGAATATGTGGTGGAGCAGCTTAAACACGCAGGCCTGGAGCCGGCGGGATCCAATGGCTTCTACCAGCCGGTGCAGTTCGTGTCTCGCCAGATTGTGGAGAGTGAATCCAGTCTGGCTCTGGTGCGCAATGGTCTGGCCGAGCCGCTTGCGCTGGGGGAAGATGCGATCTTCAGCACCCGGGTTGATCTGGCGCCATCACTTGACGCGCCCCTGGTATTTGCCGGCTATGGACTCACAGTTCCTGAGAACGGTTATGACGACCTCGCCGGCCTCGATCTGCGCGGCAAAGTGGCCGTGGTTTTCTCCGGTGCGCCGGCGGAGATTCCCGGCGCTCTGGCTTCGCATTACCAGTCGGCAGGCGAGCGGTGGAAGGCGATGTACAAAGCCGGAGTGGTGGGCATCATTAGCATTCCCAATCCGGAGTTCATGGACATTCCCTGGTCGCGCATCTCCGCCAACCGCACGCATCCCAACATGGCGTTGAAAGGCCAGGAATTCGACGAGACAGATGGCGAAGCCCTTGCAGCCATTTTTAATCCTGCCCATGCCGAAAAACTATTTGCAGGATCCGGCCATTCCCTGCAGGAGCTTCTGCAACTGCTCAAGGAACGCAAGCCGCTGCCGCGCTTTCCCCTCACTGCGGGCATCCGCTCGCGCGCGATGGTTAGAAAGAAAGAGGTTGAGTCCGCCAACCTCGTGGCCGAGCTTCCGGGAAGCGATCCCCGGCTGAAAAGCGAATTTGTTGTGCTTTCCGCCCACCTGGATCACCTGGGCATCGGCGAGCCCATCAAAGGCGACCGCATCTACAACGGCGCCATGGACAACGCTTCCGGCAGCGCAGTGCTGCTCGACATGGTGGCTTCTTTGAAAAAGTCGCGAAAGCTGAAGCGCTCACTGCTGTTTGTTTTCGTTACCGGCGAGGAAAAAGGGCTGCTCGGCTCGCGCTACTTTACCGCTCATCCAACCGTGAAGCCCGGATCGATGATCGCCAACATCAACATCGATATGTTCCTGCCCATCGTGCCATTGAAGGTGCTCACCGTGTACGGTCTCGCGGAGTCCGACCTGGGCGATTCTGTGCGCGCAGTAGCACAATCGCTGGGAGTACAGGTGCAGGCTGATCCGGAGCCGCAGAGAAACTCATTCATCCGCAGCGATCAGTACAACTTCATACGGCACGGTGTTCCGGCACTGGCCATGAAGGTGGGTTTTGAACCAGGATCGCCGGAACAGGAAATCTTCAAGAACTGGCTTACACAGCGCTACCACGCGCCTTCGGACGATCTGGATCAGCCCGTGGATCTGGATGCAGCCGGCAAATATGAAGAGATCATTCGCGCCTTGTTGGTTAAAACGGCCGATGACGCAAATCGTCCTCAGTGGAAAACCAATAGCTTCTTCCGGCGCTATGCGTCGATGGCTTCCGGCAGTTATTGATTTACGAAAAAACAGCCCTGCCGCAAAACAGGGCTGTTAGCAGGCTCATCCAATAGTTACGATCCAGCTACGGAGCGGTTGGGCCCCCGGAAGTGCTCCCGCTGGTACCGCCTGTATTGGATGTGGTGCAAACTGTGCCGATGCCGATGCTGGAAAGAGCCTGGCAAATGTCGGCGCGTCCGTGGCCCATCTGCGGAAGTGCAGCGGCACGGGAGATTGCGTTGGCAACGTCTCCGGGATGGTAGGACGGCTTGGCCTGGAGCACCAGCGCAGCTTCGCCGGCAATCAGCGGCGCGCTGAACGAGGTTCCCCATCCTGCAGCATAATTCCCGCCCGGATATGTGGTAATCAGCCCTTCACCCGGCGCTCCAATAAAGACCGCATTGGTGCCGAAATTGGTGAACGAACTCTTTGTATCGGTATTGCTGGTCGAGCCTACGCCGATCACGCTGTTGTAGGCCGCAGGATAAACCAGGATCTGTTGTCCATCATTTCCCGATGCCGCCACAACCACGACGTTCTTGCTCAACGCATACTGAATCGCGCTCTGCAGTGAAGGCGAGTTCTGCGTAATCTCAAAACTCATGCTGATCACGTTGGCTCCGTGATCGGTAGCGTAGTAGATGGCCCGCACGATGTTAAACAAGTCAGAACTGCCGTCACCGGCAAACGCCTTGAGCGGCATGATTTTGGCGTTAGGGGCAAAAAGATGGACGAGTCCCGCCGTCATGGTGCCGTGGCCGAACGCGCTGGGCGGGCCATCCAGGATGCCAGAAGTCGACTGAGTCAGGATCGCAACCGTGAAAGCGTTGAGCTGCACCAGGTTCCCTCCGTCGAGAATCCCGCTGGTGGACTGCGCCAGTGCCGCTGCGACGGCGGGATCAAGATCGTTCAACTCGGAAGGGCTGGCGGATTCATTGACGAAGTTGTAACCGGGGACCAGGACTGAGCTCAAGGCCGGATGCGAGAGGTCAACGCCGGTATCAATCAGTGCGACCGTTACTCCGCTTCCAGTTAGATTGATGGCGTTTTGCGCGTCGCCCTGTCGAGTGATAGCCGTCGCCGGCTGCTGCACGTAGTTACTGGCAACATTGGAGCCGAAGTAGTTCACAATCGTGCGGCCCGGCAATCCGTCGAGAATGCCGCTGGTGGATTGCGTCAGGCTGGCAACCGTGGCTCCGGAAAGCTCAGGTACGCCGAGCGACCGGTCAGTCTCAAAGCTCAACACATCGGAGTCGGTCGCGATTGTTGAATCGGGGGAGGGCGTGGAGACCAGAACCACGCCGCGGCTGGAAAGCTGCGTGATCTGCGTGAGGCCATGACGGCCGCATACGTCCTGCACCTTGCTGGGCGATGTCACCAGAACGTATTTGTTCTGGGCTGAGAGAGACAAACTCACCAGCAAAAGCAGGCTACACAAAAAGCGTGTCAGCACCTTGAACTGCCCCATTTACCTCGTCCTTCCGAACGCCCGGTGACGGTCAGAAGGCTCCCTTCGGCTTGATCCGTCGAACGGAAGAAAGTATAGCCAGAATGGAATTCGGTGACGAAGACAAATTTCGCGGATTCTTCCACAATCGAACGAGTGGATGAAACCAAAGCAAGAAATACGCGGCAGTCTGGCGTAGCGCAATGTCATTAAACTACTGATTCTAAAGCGTATACTCTGCATTCTTGGGAGCGGAGCCCGGCACACCGCCCAGGCTTGGGGAGGCAACTGCCCAATGAAAGTCACGCGCCGAGATCTAAGGTAAATACGCAAGAGACTGCATAAATCTATTAGAGTTGCTAATAAATCTGCTCGATTTCTCAGGGAATTTTGAAGCGATCAGGGATGAGCAGGACCGCCGCTGGTGGTGCCGCTGGTGCTCGTCGAAGGAGAGCTTGTTCCAGAGGTGCCGCTGCCGGATGTACTGGTGCTGCTACCGCTGCTATTGACCAGGTTCGTCAGCGACGCAAAGAGGTCGATGCGTCCATAGCCCATATCGCCAATCTGCTTTGTTTTGGAAAGCGCATTGGGTATATCCCCGGGCTTAGCCGCCGGACGCGCCTGCAAAACCAACGCTGCGGAACCCGCTACCATCGGAGCGCTGAAAGATGTTCCCCAACCTGCCGCGTAGTTGCCGCCGGGGTACGTGGTGATCACTCCCTCACCCGGAGCCGCGAAAGTGACCACGCCGGAGCCAAAGTTGGAGAAGCTGCTTCGCGTGTCAGTGCTCGTGGTTGAGCCGATGCCCTGAACGCCGCCGTAGCTGGCGGGGTAAACCAGAGTCTTCAGGCCATCGTTGCCGGAGGCAGCCACCAGAATCACGTTCTTGTTGAGCGCGTATTGCACCGCAGCCTGCAAACTTGGGGAGGGCTGGCTGATGCTGAAGCTCATGCTGATAACGTTGGCGCCGTGATCCGCGGCGTAGTAGATCGCGCTGACGATATCGGATAGGTTGGACGATCCGTTCGCCTGGAAGGCCTTCAACGGCATGATATTTGCGGTCGGCGCGACCAGGTGCACAATGCCCGCGACCATGGTCCCATGCCCAAAATCAGTGAGGCTGGAGTCCAGAATCCCAGAGGTCGACTGATCCAGGATCCCCGATGTGGACTGCGACAGGATGGCGACAGTCGCCGGGTTCACGATCAGCGTGCTCTGCGCATCCAGGATTCCTGATGTCGATTGCTCCAACTGAGCGGCAACTGCAGGATCAAGATCGGCCAATTCCGAACCGCCCGGTACGCCACGCGTAAAGTCAAAACCGGCAACCAGCACTGCTGAAAGCGCTGGATGCAAAGTATCAACACCGGTATCGATGATGGCGATGGTTCCCACGCCGGTCAGATTGGTTGCCGTGCGGGCATCCGGGAGCCGAATGATGGTGGTCGCGGTTTGGGTGGTGTAGTTGCTGGGAACGGTGCTCCCGAAGAATGAAACCAGTGTCCGCCCCGGCAGAGAATCCAGAATGCCGGAGGTGGATTGGGTAAGCGTCGCCTGGGTTGCGCCGTTCAATTCCGGCAACGACGGATGCTGTTCCGCTTCGAAACTTACCACCTGGAGATCGGAATCGACGTCGGTCTCCACGGCCGTCATGCTGGCCGAAGGAGAAGTTACTAGCATGACGCAATTCGTGCCGTCATAGAGTTCTTTAACCACGGTAAGACCGTGGTTGCCGACAACCGCCTGGACGTTAGCGGGTGAAGTCGTGAGGATGTAGCTCGTCTGCGCCGTCAGCGGCAGACCAGTCAACAGAGCTACAATGAGCGATAAGAAAAGTTTCCTCATGTCGGCTTCCAGCGATCTTCTCCAAGACCTCAAGAAATCAAAGCTGCGGCGTCTTTCCTAACACCACTTCCAGTTCCTGGCCCCTGGCTTCCAGCGGCACCAGCAAACGTAAATCGCTTTCCGGAACGTATTCCAACTGAAACTCGCCGAAGGTATTGCTGATGGAGCGAGTCAGTTCACGATTTCCAGCGACAAGAATCACAGGCACGTTAGCCAGATTTTCATCCGGTGATTTCTGGTTGGCGATCTGCCCAACCAGCACCATACTGGCCGAACCTTTTTCGTGCTCAAAACGAAGATCAACGGAATAGTCGCCGGCATGGAACATTACCTGGCGATTGATTTGATGTGTTCCCCTGACGCCAACCGGCTGGGGATCGTTCAGGCTGTCATAAACCAGGCTTCCTAACAGGCGTTGGAGTGCGCTACGACGGGGCGCATGAGCCAGACCGACCAGTGCCTTTACCTGCTGCTCGGCCACTCGAGGGACCTCATACTTGGCCTCCCGCTGGCAAATCCCGGCAAACCGTGACAGTACAGCCTGTACTTTCTCGCACTTGGAGCACCCAAACTGGAGATGGGCCAGCATCTGTTCACGCTGCTCTGCTGAGACTACGTTGCGGACGTAATCTGCCCACTCAGTGATATCGAAATGGCGCGCTTGAGTCATATTTGACTTTTTCTTCGTCGCAAATTCAATGAAGGGGAATGCGGCTTCCGGGTCCGTATTCCCCCTTTAGCAGTCGACGGATGAGCCTGCTTCTGGTCAATAAGAGTCCATTCCAAGCCCAAAAATATACCCCCGGAGAGAATTTTCGGCCCATTAGACCTTGCCTACCAGCGCAAAAGCCGCCCAATAGTATGGATGGCGGTGTTTTTGCTTCAGGTTCATCACAGCCTTTCGTAAAGCATTCGCTTTATTGGCGGAATTCTTGAAGTTCCGGTAAAAGTCGCCCATAAACTCGGCCGTGCTTTGATCGTGCACCTCCCACAAACTGACCATCAGGGTTTGTGCTCCCGCATACAGCAGACCTCTCACCAGACCGATCAGCTCATCGCCGCCGATCACCACGTTCATTCCGGTGCCGCAACCGCTCAATGTAACCAGCTCGGCATCAAACTGCAACTGATACAGATCAAACAGGCTTAGCAGCGACTTCCCCAGACGAAGCGAGGAGAACATCGGATTATCCTGGCGGAAATAGCCATGGGTGGCGATGTGCACAAACCGGCTCTTCGGTCCAAAGGTTCGCAACTGCTCTTCTGTAGCTTCCTCGCCCAGAAAAAGATGGGCGCCGCCCATGGCGGAAGCCACGGAACGTGCTTCTTCGGCAATGTAAGGCGCCCGGGCGTCGGGCACGGCCAACACCAGGGTATGATCTTCGCTTTCCGGGCGGGCCTTTTCCTGGCAGACGGCAAAGATGCTGCTGCTGGGAGCATAGGAGATGGAAAAGTCGTCGATGAGGTAGCTTTGGCCATCGGACAGAGCATGAAAAGGCAGGTAGTGCAGAAACGCATGCGGAACAATAACCAGGTGCTCGGCCGTTAGCTGGCCGCGGACCGGCGCGATCAGCAGCGAGTACAGCTCTTCCAGATGGGCCTGCGTCGCATCAAGCAGGGGTTTTTCCAGCCGCTGCGTGTAGTCGTCGCCCAGACGGAATTTGGCGAGCTGCAACTGCAGCAAACGAAGCTTCTCCCGAACCGGCATCACATCCCCCAGAGCCACAATCTTGAACTCGCTGCGTGAAATAAGGCAGACGTAAAACCGGTTGCGGGCGGTGTAGTACTCCACCAGCTGGGTGTTCTCCGGCAAGAGACGCTGCACTTGCTCTACCGGGATTGTCCGGGCATTCTGCAGGCTGGCAAATTCGCGATCGACATTCTGCACCCTGGAGAAGGCTTTTACCAGGGCATCTTCATAGCTGCGGCTCAACTGTCGCAGATGATGGATGCGCTCCCGCGAACTCCCTTCCCGGTTCAGCTCTTCCAATTCGATCTGGTGGTACGTCCAGTTCAGTTTCTGGCGCAGGTCGCGAAATTCTCCCATTGCGGGTGAGACCGTATCTTTCTCCCGCGAAGCGAGCGATGACGAGCGAAAGGCGATCAAGTCCGCCAGGCTGCGCGACTTGGCCTGTTCGATATACTCAAACGCCTCACGCTGCGCGCGCGCATTAAAGCTGACCGCCAATGAGGTGATCACCAGCCCTTCATAAACCGCCAGCTTGTTCTTGAGGAAGGCGATCTTCAGCTCTTCCTTGCCCAGATGGCTGCGCAGGTCTTCCAGCTTGCGGAATGCATGTTCATAGGCATGGCGGGCCAGTTCCGTATTGCCGCTGGCTTCTTCCGCCTGGCCCAGCATGAAATAGGCCTGATAAACAGCCGGCGAATCGATGTGAATAAGACGGGCGAGCGCAGCGCTGCAATACCGCCGCGATTCTTCCGGATCGGAGACGCGCAGCTCGATCGCCGCCAGCAGCAGCTCACACAACGCGGCCTTCGAAGGCAGCGCCGAGTTGGCAAAATACTCAAGCGCGGTGGCGGCGAGCTCTTCAGCCTCGTCATTCTCGCCTGCTTCGTACAGCACCAGAGCCTTGTACAGATCGATCAGTGCCGGCCACAACTCATTCTGTTCCTTCACGAACAATTCGCGCGCCTGATCAAAGATCTCCAGCGCCTGCTTGTACCGGCCCTGCTGGCTGGTGGCGATGGCGGAGAATGCCGCTGCCTTGGCGGCTTCATACGTCATGCCCAGTTCGGTGAATGCGGTAAACGCATCCTGCGCCAGCTCCGTGCCGCCTTCCGTCAGGTTCAGCTCAAGATAGATTTCTGATTCATCCAGATCGCAGAGCGCCTGATGGTAGCGGTCTCCCAGCGTGGCACAGAGGGCGCGCGTCTGATCGTAGAGTTCGATGGCGCGCAGATATTCACCGCGCAGGTAATGAAGATAGGCGACGTTGTAGTCCGCTTCGGCCACAACCAGGGAAAAGCCGTGTTCCTCGCAGTGGCGACGGGCGAGCCGGTACGTCTCTTCCGCGCGCGGAAAATCATTCAGGCTGATGTAGCAGACCGCCAGGTTCCGGAGCACCGAGGCAATATCCAGCGACTCGCCACACTGCAGAAACTCGCCATAAGCCCGCTCGTACAGCTCGATAGCTTCCTGAAACCGGTCCTGCCGGTAGTAGATGTTGGCGATGTTGCTGTCCAACCGCGCCAGACGTACCCGATCCTTGTGGACATGAAAGATCTTGCGCGCCTCCTCGCCCAGTTTGAAAGCGCGTTCATACTGCCCGTCATAGATAAGGCTGTGCAGCGCGCCGCTGATGGTGCGGGCGTAGTCCACATCGCGCCCGGTCTGTTCAAAGATCTTGAGGGCTCTCTCATACTCCTGGATCGCCTGTTTGTGCTTGCCGGTGAGGTAAAGAACGTGTCCCAGGGCGCGCGCGCTCTGCGCGGTGGCATAAGGATCGCTGATCTCTTCGGCGATCCAGGAGCTGGCCTGCGCGAGTTTGCCCGCCTTTTCCAGGTCCATGCGGGCAAAGGTAACCACGGCGTTGTAGAGGGAATCCACCGCGTCCTTGCTGTGCGTCTGAGAATGGGCAGCCAGAAAGGCGCGGCGCTTTTCTTCTTCCGCAATGGCTGCCAGGTCCACAATCCACTGCTCCAGCCCGAAATTCGTTCCCTGCTGCGACATCTAGAATCCGAGCTCCGCCAATATCTTCTGCAACCGGTTGAGACAACGTCCGCGAATGAAGCCTATCGATCCCGTCGCCAATCCGAGTTTTTGCGCCACTTCGTTGTACGGCACCGGCGGCTGCTCGTAGAAAAGCAGCTTTACCAGCTCTGCGCAACGCGGCGTAAGACGCTCAATGGCATCGCGAACCGCCTGCTCTTCCTGCACTTCCTGAAGAATCTCCGGGGCGGCGGCAATTTCCTCCGCGACCTCCTGCTCCATAGCGTCCAACTCAACATCCTGCTTCTGTTGTTTCTTCCAGTGGAAGCATTTGTGGGTGGCCACCGTAATGAGCCATGAGCGCAGCGATTCGATCTTCCTCAGCTTGGACAGATTCGTGAACAAGTCAATGCAGACATTCTGGAAAATGTCTCCGGCATCGTCAGGGCTAAAGCCATACTTGACCGGGACGGAGTAGATCAGCCGTTTGTACTTATCGATAAGCGTGTTCCAGGCGCGCTCATCGCCGGCCAGACACTCCCGCACCAGCCGCTCGTCTTCAGCCGCGGTGTCGCGGGTTGTAGGTAAAGATATTTCCTTGGCGTTGTCGTCCATCAATGTTTTCCGGCGGGGGTGTGCCAAAAAAGTTCGTCTGCGTTCCAAAAAGTATACTGTTCAATGATTGCGGGGCGAAAGTTTCCCAGATCTTCCTGCGCTCCAACCAGAATGTTGGGACTCACCAGGTACACCATGGGGAGTTGCTCGGCCAGGATCTCCTGCACCCGGTCATAAAGTTTCTTTCTCTGCTGATAATTAAGAGTTACCAGCTGCTGCTGCATCAGCCGGTCAATCTCGGCCTCCCATGGAGTGGCAGGTGTCTTTTCTCCCATATTCCAAAGATGGGTCTGCCCATTGGACATCAAAACGTTGTTGTCCGCAGTGGGATCAACGTCGCCTCGGACCATTCCCATCACCATGGCCTCATAATCGTGCGAATTCAACAAGCGATCATTGGCCGATCTGCCCTCCATCGGCACCACATGCGCAGCAATGCCGATCTGCTTCAGATCATCCTGCACCATGGTTGCGATCTGGACGCGCTGGGTATTGCTTGAACTCACCAGGATGGTGAACTCCACGGGCTGACCGCCGGCATCGACCAACGCGCCGTCCGATTTCCATGAGAATCCCGCAGCTTTCAACAATTCGCGAGCCTTGGGCAATGAGCGCACGGGAGCGGCGATATCTGGGTTGACCCATTGCTTATCGCCCGGATTCACATGCGTAGCCAGCGCGGCCGCGCGGTTGTGGTAGACCAACCGGACGATCCCCTGGCGATCGATGGCAGCCGAAACCGCCTGGCGAAAGCGCAGGTCGCGAAACCATTTCTGCTTGCGCGCAATCCCCGGAAAATGCCCTGACGCGTCGTCATTCAGATTGAACATCAGGAAGTTGTATTCCAGTCCCGGACCTGCGTCATACAACTGGAAGTGGCGGGTCTTCTGCTGGGATTCAATCGCGGTGAAGTCATCGGCGCTCAGACTGCTGATGATCTGTGATTCGCCCGCCTGAAAGCGAATCACCTGGGCATCCTGGCTCGGCACCGCCACAAACGTCAGCTCATCGAGGTACGGCAACCTCTGTCCCTTGGAATCAATCTTCCAGTAATAGGGATTGCGCTCCAGCACGATGCGATCCCCGGGAATCACCTGCTTCAACCGGAACGCCCCTAAACCGGCTATCTTTTCCGGCGGCGTGTTGAGACTCCAGGCCTGAGCGATCTTGCCTTCCTGATAATCCTTTTCCAGCAGGTGCCGAGGCAGAATGGCTACGCTGTCAAAAACGCGTTCTGCGGCTGAGTAGGGCGCCGGAAATATGAAGCGAACCGTATACGGGTCGAGCTTCTCGACCGTCATCGGCTTGTTGTTGATGGTGAGGAGATCGCGTTGCGGGGAACCCACCTTCTCGTCCATATAGACCTTGAAGGAAAAAAGCACGTCATCGGCATCGAACGGTACGCCGTCAGAGAAGCGCAGGCCATGCCGGAGCTTCACGGTGATCTGGGTGCCGTCTTTGGAAATCGTCCATGACTTCGCCAGGGCGGGCTCCGTCTTTTGCGTAGCGCGATTGATGTGGACCAGATCAGCCGTCATGCGCGCGATCACGCCCTGTGAGTTCTGATCGATGGCCATCACCGGGTTGAACGTCCGCGGCTCAGAACGCTGGGCAATCACCAGCTTCCCGCCGCGATTCCCGGCCTCGGAAGTCGTGCGGAGCAGCTCTTCCTGGCCGGAACTCTGCGCCGTCGCAGCCGACGCCAGCGCCACCAGGACACACCACGCCATGGACCCTAACAGACGCAAAATCCCCCGCTTTCTTTGCTGAATCAGATGTTCGATTTTACCCGCTCCTGTAGCGTTTCCGCTAACGAGTGGTATGCCAGAAAGACCGGGATTGGAATCAACCCGGGCAAGAGCATCCACCAATAGGAAACCAGCACGTGATATTGCTGGGCGCTTGAAAGCATGTTCCCCCAGCTAGGAAAAGGCTCGCCGATACCCAAACCAAGGAATGAGAGAATGACCTCTGCCAGAATGAATTGCGGGATCAGCACCGTCATCTGTGTGAGCAGCACGCGAAAGGTCAGCGGCATAAGATGACGGCGCAGCAGGTAGGCATTGGACGCGCCGAAGCCCCGCGCTGCCAGAACAAAATTGCGTTCCCGAGCGCTGAGAATTACGCCGCGCACCAGCCGCGCCGGCCGCCCCCAGCCCACGATGCCAATCACCGAGACGACCAACAGAAAGGCCGTCACCGGGCTGATCTGAAGCGGGAGAAAAGCGCGCACAGCGATCAGCAGGTAAAACCATGGGACGGTAATAAAGATCTCGGCGAAGCGCATAGCCACGTCATCGATCCGGCCGCCATACATGCCGGCGATCGCGCCCAAAAACAGTCCTGCGATCACCGAGAGAGCCGCAGCTGCCAGTCCGGCAAACAATGAGACCTGGCCGCCGTAAAGCAGACGCGACAGCTGGTCGCGGCCAAAGCCATCGGTTCCGAGCAGATACAAACCCGCAGGCGCTTCCACGCCAAACAGGTGTAGATTCGAATGAAATAATCCCAAGAACGTGTATTCGTCTCCGCGCAAAAAGAATTGAACCCGGGCTCGCTGCGAACAATCCTGTGTGTACTCATTTAGATTTCCGTCGGCGGCATTGGTGACGTAAACAAAGGGCCGCAGATGAAATCTTCCTTCGCAGTCCACAAAATGCAGACGCGTCGGCGGAGCATAGGGATGGAGACGGTCCTGCGTCTCATAGTCGTAGGGTGCGATGAACCCGGCAAGAATCACCGTGACGTGGATTGCCACCAGGAACCAGACTGCCCAGGTGAGGTTGAACGGCTTGCTCTGAAATCTCGAACCCGTGTTTTTTGCGGGTGAGGAATCACTCTGGCGACGCATACGCTGCAGAAAGTTCATGCTTGCCTCCTGATCCGTGGATCAAAGGCGTAAAGCAGGATGTCCGCGAGCAGATTGCCGGCGAGCAATAACATGGTAGAAAGCATCACCCCGCCGATCACGACATAAAGATCGCGCGACAGGATTGCCTCCAGCAGGAGCGGACCCAAACCCGGCCAGCCCATCACAACTTCAATCAACAACGAAACGCTCAGCAACACCGCAACCGAGAGCCCAAACAGCGAGATCAGCGGGTTGGCGGCAGCGGGCAAAGCATAACGAAAGAGCAGCTTCAGGCTAGGCAGGCCGTGGCCCTCCGCTGCGCGCATGTATGAAGACCCAAGGACCTCGCGCATGCTGGCGCGCACGTGCCGCAGGATCATCGTCAGCAACCCGATTATCAGCGCTGCCACCGGCAAAATCATGTGCCAGCTGATGTCGCGCCATCGTGCCCACATGCTTTGCTGTTCCGCGTCCACTGAAGTCATGCCGCCAACCGGAAAAAGGCCGGTCTTGAGCGCGATCAGCAAAGCCAATAAGGCAATCAACACATCCGGCAGCGCCAGCAGAGTAGAAGTTCCGATGGAGAAAGCACGGTCGCTCCAGCCGCCTTGTCTCCCGGCCGAGAGGACGCCAACCGGCACGGCGATGAGCCATGCCAGCAAGACCGCGGGCACGGTCAGCAAAAGCGTATTGAGCGTTCGCGGCCACAACAACGTCGATGCCGGCGTGTTGTAAGCAAAGGAATACCCGAAGTCGCCCTTGAAGGAAGATTCGATCCATTTCCAATAGCGGACCGGGAGCGGCTGATCCAGGCCGTACTGTACACGCAGGCCGGCCAGCGTCTCGGCGGAGATCTGGCTGTTTAATTTCAGGTCGGTGAGGAATTCTCCGCGCGCCGCCTGCAGCAAAACAAACAGCAGAATAGAGACGCCCAGCAGCATGACGATTCCATGGCCAATGCGGCGCGCCAGGTAACGAATCATGCCGTCACCTCCATCCCCGGAGCGCGGAGCCGCTCGCTGGCAGCCACCAAGGCGCGTGTTGCAGGATGGCTCCCCTGATTCATCCGCGACGGCACGAGCCGCTCCACGATCTTCCCGGCCTCCATCATCACAACTTCCTGCGCGAACAACGAGATGAAGTTGAGATCGTGCGAGATGTAGAGATACGTCAGTCGATGCCGCGCCTGTAGCTCCATCAGCAGGCGAACCATCTGCGCTTGCAGCGGCATGTCGAGGCCGGAAAGAGCTTCGTCCATGATGAGGAGCTGCGGCTCCGCGGCCAGCGCCCGCGCCAGGGCAAGCCGTTGCCGCTGACCTCCGCTGAACTCTGCGGCAGGCCGCGCAGCCCATTCCGGATCAAGACCAACTTCCTCCATGAGCTCCAGCGCGCGCGCCGTTCTCTCCAGCTCCGTCTTCCAGCGTGCAATCTCCAGCGGCTCCGCGACGATCTGCCGGGCGGTAAAACGCGGGTTCAAGGAAGTGGCGGCATCCTGAAAAACCATCTGTATCGCGCGCGACCGCGCCAGCTTCACTCCGCCAAGCAGGATTTCGCCTGAATCCGGCGTCTCAAAGCCGGCGATGCAACGCGCCAGGGTCGATTTCCCCGACCCGGAGCGGCCCAAGACCGCCACTGTCGCGCCCCGTTGCAGTTCCAGATCAATCCCTGCCAGGGACTGCACCACAAACTTCCGCCGCGAGAGCAGTCGCCGCTGAACAAAACTCTTGCTGAGATTGCGCACTTGCAACAGCGGCTGCGTTGCCGCGTCACCCTTTGTCGCGTGGCGTGGCGCTGTCAAGACATTGCGTTCAGGAAAGACCACGCCCTGAATATAGGGATCGGTATTTCGCTGCAATTCTTCCATGCTGCCGCGCGCCAGCACTTCACCCTCCCGCATGACAATGACTTGATCGGCGAGCGACGACAGAACACCCGCGTTATGGGTAACGAAAACCATTGCCAGGTTCATTTCGCGCTTGAGACGCTGGAGCAGCTCCACGATTTCGGCCTGCGTAGACACGTCGAGCGAGCTGAGGGGCTCATCGGCAATCAGCAACTGCGGACGGCAAATCAGCGCCTGCGCAATGGCCACGCGCTGGCGTTGTCCGCCGCTGAGCTGATGCGGATAGGCGCGCATGATGCGCTCAGGATCCTCAAAACCGACATCGCTTAGCATCTCGTGGCAGCGAATCGAAAGCTGCGCCCGAGCGAGCGAATCGTGGGCCTTCAACACGTCAATAATCTGAACGCCGAGAGTCAGCACCGGATTCAGTGCCAGAGCAGGTTCCTGCGAGATCAGCGCTATTTCAGCGCCGCGAATCGCCCTGAGTTGTTTGGGGGAGATCCCGGCCAGATTGCGTCCGCGATATTCAATAACGCCGCCGGCAATGCGTGCGTTTCCCGGCAGCAGGCGCAGCAGAGCCAGCGCCAGCGAGCTTTTGCCAGAACCCGATTCGCCAAGCACTCCGACTGTCTGTCCGGTCGCGATCTCCAGATGCACGTCGCGCAGAGCGCGAACTACATCGCCGCCTGCGGCGTCGTATTCGACGCTCAGGCTGGCAACGCGGCATAACGGCTCCGTTTTAGCCAAGCCCGGACTGCCGGAAGTCACCCGCTGGTCGCCCACTCTTTCTGGAGGTTTTCTAGCGAAATGCGGAGTTCATTATGCAGCATGGCTGCAGTTCACTGGTATCGAACGTTCACCTGTGGTCCCGGTCCATTTGAGCGCTTCCCACAGAGCTCTGGAGGACAGTCGATCAGGTAACCATGGCCTCGGCCGCAAGCTTAATTGCGCCTGAAATAATGACTCCGAGATTCCGGCAAAGCCGATGACAATAAACAAGTTACGCTGATCTGCCGGTTGCCGTTCTGAAGCCGCGAAGGTCTTCGTCGACGCTTGCCGTGTGCGGCCTCTCCGGAAGCCCAGTTCTGCTCTCTCGGCCTTCAGTAATAATTGACCTTAATCACCTAATCTCAGGCGTTCGCTGTAATCCAAAATCACCCACCCCTTAGTAAAGTTTGCCGCGCCACTTCTCCCCAAACCAGTTTTTTGCGGAGGCCCCTTTTGCGGTCCTGGCGGAACTTTCTTTCTGCTCTCGTGATTCTCAGTTTGATGTTTGTGCTCGCGTCGTGCGGCGGCAAGACAACTTCAACTACGGCCAGTGCCGTGCCTACGCCCACGCCGCTCATTCCACCGTCGCCAACGCCCACGCCTACGCCGGGGGCCACACCTGCCGTGACCGTGCTCGATCACGTGGAAGAAACAGCCTGGCTTACTTGCGGCGCCTGCGGCAATAACGGCGGCACAGGACCGGTCGCTGCCTACTCTGACACGCTGGGCATAGCTACGCCCAGTGAGGATGGTTCGTCAACCCAGTTCTCTATCACCGCGACAGTTCCCTTTACCAACGGATACTTCTACAAGACGCACACGCCCGTGGCTTCGCAGATCAACGCCCTGACCTACGAATTTGATTTATACATTCCCGCGGGCTCAGAGACTTTGCCTCAGGCGATTGAATTTGAGTGCCAGCAAATCGTGAATGGATGGGTCTACAACTTCAGCTGGCAGGCCTTGTATCCGGGAAATCAGTGGCGCATCTTCGACTACGGATTAAAGCAATGGGACGCTACCGGTCTTACAGTAACCCGCTTCACGCCCAACACGTGGCACCATATTGTGGCGGAATACCACAATGACACCACGAACCACCTGGTTATCCATGACGCGCTGACCGTCGATGGCGTGCGCATGCCGGTGAATATCACGCACAACGCATTCTTTTCCGGCGCAGCCAACAACCAGTTCACCAATGCGGTGCAGCTCGACAGCAACAGCACAGCAGCGCCCTACAGCATTTTTGTTGATGGGATGAAGATCACCTATCAGCAGTGAGAGCTTTTAACCACAGAGGGCACAGAGGAGCTCGAAGGTCGCAAATCAATTTGGAAAAATCTCCGTGCGCCTCTGTGTTCTCCGTGGTAAGTGCGTTTTGTCCTATTCGTAGTGCAGGGCCACTATGGGATCGACCTTGGCAGCCCGGCGCGCCGGAATATAGCTGGCAATCACGCCAACCGCGGCCAACACCAGCGCCGTAACCAGGAACGCTGCCGGCGAGCTCGTATTCACGCCATACAGAAACGCCTTGATCAGTGTTGCCAGGGCGTACGCAACCACCAATCCCAGCGCCAGCCCGGCGGACATAATGAGAGCGCTGCTGCGCAGAACCATCAGCAACACGTCACCCGGCTGCGCGCCCAGCGCCAGGCGGATACCGAACTCGCGAATGCGCTGCCCGACTGAATATCCAACCACGCCGTAAATTCCTACCGCGCACAGGGCCATGGCAATCATGGCGAACACGGTCAGGAGGCTCGCGCCGAAGCTGGCCGCCCAGAGCGACTGCGAGATAACTTCACCGATCGGCCAGACATTCGTGACGGGCAAATTGCGATCCATCTGCTGGATCTGCGAGCGCACCGTGCTCAACACGCTTCGCGGATCACCCTGGCTTCTGAAGAAGAGTGTCACGGCCGGCTGGGGATTCTGCACCAGCGGAGTATAGATATAAGGAACAGGGTCCTCGCCCAGGGTGTTGTATTTGGAGTCATGCGCGATGCCGATGACCTGGGTGAAATCATTGTCTTTGAAAAATTTGAAGCGTTTGCCGATAGGATCCTGGCTGGGCCAGATCAGCTTGGCTGCCGTTTCATTCACAATGGCGACGCGCGGGCTGTCTTCGCGCACCGTGCTGTCAAACACCTGGCCCCGAACCATGGGAATGCCCATGGCCTGCAGGTATTCCGGAGAGATCACTGAAACCTGGGACACTTTGCCGCTCTGGCCACTGTTGGTGTCCTCGCCTTCACGGAAGAGCGTGCGTCCAAAACCGCCGAGGAAGAGCGGAATGGTATTGGCCATCGTTGCCGCTTTCACACCGGGCGTGTTCTGCGCCATCTCCAGAGCGCGACGTTCAAATTCACGCGCGCGAGCCGTATCGTAGTTCATGGCGCCAAGATCGAAGGTCAGCATCGCCAGGTTGCGCGTATCGAAACCGGGATCCATGGTTTGCGCGTTGCGCAGGCTCAAAAGAAAGAGCCCTGCTCCCACCAGCGCAATCAGGCAGACCGCAACCTGGAGAGAGATCAGAACATCGCGGACATTGAAGCGGCTGCCTTTACGCAGATCGCCGCCGGCGCGCTCCTTCAACTCTGAAACCAGGTCAGGCCGCGATGACTGTAAAGCCGGAACCAGGCCGAAGATCACGCCGGTACCCACGGCAATGAACATGGTGAAGACCAGAACATGCCAATCGAGCGAGAGATCCATGCTGCCGGCGGGTAGAGCCGGCGGACGAAAGCGCCACATCACATCGCGACCGACGAACGCCAGACCCAGCCCCAAAACGCCGCCTGCCAGGGCAAGCATGACGGCTTCCGTCAGCAACTGGGTCACGATCCTGGCGCGTGATGCGCCGAGCGCTGCACGAATCGATATCTCTCTTTTTCTGCCTGAGGCGCGCGCCAGCAGCAGATTGGCAATGTTGAAGCACGCTACCAGCAAAACGATGCCGACGACCGTCATCATCAAGGCTCCAGCGCGTTGGAACGCTCCGCGCTGGTTGGGACTGATGCTGGATTCCAGAATCGGCTGCGTGGTAAAGCTTCTACCTTTGTTGGCCAGGGGATAGGCCTGCTCCAGATCGGAGGCAATGGTCTGCAGTTCGGCCCGGGCTTGCTCTGTCCGGACACCTTCTTTCAAGCGCGCGACAGCATTGAATCCGAGAAATCGTCGTTCGTTGAACAAAACTTTGGTAAAGCCGGTGAGAATCTGGTCATGCATTGACATGGGAATCCACATGTCAGGCCCGCCGATGACGCTGATTCCCTGAAAACCATTTGGGGCCACGCCGATGATGGTGAATCCCTGGCCGTTTATCAGTACATTTTGACCGATCACGTTGTGGTCGCCGGCAAACTTGCGCTGCCAGAAGCCGTAATTGAGCACCACCACTGGTCCGGCGCCGAGTTCGCGGTCTTCTTCCGGACGAAAGGTGCGCCCCAGGGCGGCACGCACGCCCAAAACATCAAAGAAATTGCCCGTTACCAGATTGGAGAAGTACTGGTCGGGCTGTCCCTGAATGGTCATGCTCACAGGCGCGAACGTGGAGATTGCAACCCCGGAAAAAGCCCGCGACCTGCTCTGTATGTCAACGGCATTCGGATAGGAATCAGGAAAATTGTTGTTGCTGGTCAGGCCGAGGATTTTGCGTTGATCAACCGTGAATATCTGAACCACATTCTTGGGATCTTGAACAGGGATGGAATGAAAGAACACTGCATTGACCACGGTAAAGATAGCCGTGTTGGCGCCGATACCTAGGGCCAGGGTAAGAATCGCGATAATCGCAAATCCGGGCGACTTGCGGAGCCCACGCAATGCATAGCGGATATCCTGGCCGAGGTTGTTCATGTGATCTCCTGATTAATTAAGAGACGCGACTTGAGAAGCAAAGTTAGCGACCGGAGACAAACTCGAGCCGTTATCAGGGAGCCCGATTTTGCTGAACCTCCTTAGGTCGATCCCAGTTTCCATTCCTTTGTGTGCCAATGGCGCGATTAGGCACAGAATCTAAGGTTGCGCTTTTAAGTCAGATATAAGAATCTAATACCGTCAAGGCCCAGGGTATTTGGCCAACCCTCGCATTGGTCGACGTTTAAAAAGCGGCACAAGATGACGATCCAGGCTCCTGAAAGGTCAAAAGTCTCAACACCTGCATGGGCTAAGCAGCTCGCTCAGTGTGCCATTGTCATTGTGGCGTATTTCATCGCCGGCAAACTGGGACAAGCGACTACCAACATTCGCAGCGGGAATGTTGGGCCGGTCTGGCCCGCCTACGGAATCGCGCTGGCGGCGGTTCTGTTATGTGGCTACCGGATCTGGTATGCCCTAGCAGCAGTTTCATTCCTGATTGCACTCATCAGTCCAGTTCCTGCGCTCACCGCTGCGGGCCAGGCTGCCGGCTCTACGCTAGCCGCGCTAACCGGAGCCTTTCTGCTTCGTAGCGTGAAATTCCGGCCAACGCTTTCACGCCTGCCTGATGCCTTGGCGCTGATCCTTTTAGGCGCGCTGGGCAGCGCCATCGTCAGCGCTTCCATCGGCATCTCAGTCCTGTACTCCACCCATTTGCAGTCCTATACCGGCCTGGGGCCGGCGTGGCTGATTTACTGGCTGGGGGATGCGACCGGGGTCTTTCTGGTCACCCCGCTGGTGCTGACGTTGCCGCAGTTGCTCAAGATCGGTCCCTGGCAACGCCGGGCGGAGTTTGCTGCGCTGGTGGTACTTGTCACGGTGGCTTCCGTGGTCGTGTTTTCTGACCAGATGCCCTTTCAATTCACCGTGCAGATACTGGCCTTCTCCTTGCTCCCGTTCGTGATGTGGGCCGCTATCCGTTTTTCCATGAGCGGCGCCACGCTTGCGACTTTTGTTATCGCCACCATAGCTACCACGGAAACAGCAATTGGCTCGGGGCCTTTCGCGCACAGCACTCCTTTTGTGAACGCAGTTTTGCTGGATGTCTTCTTTCTGGTGCTGTCGGTGTCAGGAATGGCGCTGGCGGCGGTCAGCGCAGAGCGAAAACGGGCTCAGAGTGAACGCGAACGCCTTCTTCGCGAACAGGCGGCCATGGAAGCCAGGCTTCAGCTGGCTGCCATCGTGGAATCGTCAGATGATGCGATGATCAGGACGGACCTCGATGGGACGATCACACATTGGAACAAAGGCGCAGAAAATCTCTACGGCTACCCAGCCGGTGAGATCATCGGAAAATCCTATTCCTTGCTGGTGCGGCCCGAACGCAAAAAAGATTGCGATCGGATCCTGAATAAAGGACGGCAGGGCATCTCGGTCCGGCACTATGAAACACGGCGACTGAGAAAAGACGGCTCGCTGGTGGACGTATCGCTCACCGGCTCACCGATATTTGACTCCAGCGGCCGGGTGATTGGTCTTTCCGCCATTGAACGCGACATCACTGAGCGTAAACTTCAGGAAAATATCCTCCGCGACAACGAAGAACGGTTCCGCCTGGCGGCCCACGCTGGAAAAATGTTTGCCTATGAATGGAATGCCGGAACCGATGTCATCGTGCGCTCGGCGGAGGCCGCCAACATACTGGGCATCGATGTATCAACGCGGCTCAGCGGCGAACAGGCGCTGGCCAGTGTCCATGCTGATGATCGGGACAAACTGGCTGCGGCGCTCGCCGCGCTGAACCCGCAGAACCCGTATCTTCGGGTCAGCTACCGCATCCTTCGCCCTAACGGCTCCATGATCTGGGTGGATAGGCACAGCGTTGCCCACTTTGACGAGCAGGGTAAGGTGGTGCGCATTGTCGGCATGATCGCGGATATCACCGAACGCAAGCGGGCGGAAGAGGCCCTGATCAACGCGAGGAACAAGCTGGTGGAGGCTCAGGAGCAGGAGCGCACGCGAATTGCGCGTGAACTTCATGACGACCTGGGCCAGCGGCTTACGCTGCTGGCTCTAGAGTTGGAACAATTACGCCGTGATTCGCCCAGCCTTCCTGCAGAAGTCCTGAATCGGCTGGAAGAATTGCGGAGCCAGACCATGGAAATGGGAACGGATCTCCATGGCTTGTCGCACGAGTTGCACTCGCCCAAACTGGAGTACCTGGGCATCGCTGTGGTTGCGCAGGGTTTTTGCCGGGAGTTTGCGGAAAAACAGAAAGTACAGATTGACTGCACCACCTGTGACTTGCCAGGCACGCTTCCGCCGGCGATTGCGTTATGCTTGTTCCGTGTGCTGCAAGAGGCTTTGCACAACTCCCTGAAGCACAGCGGGGTAGAACGCTTCGAGGTGCGTTTATGGGGCATGGTAGACGGCGTCCATCTCGTGGTGAAGGATTCGGGTGTAGGCTTTGACAGCGAAGAGGCGCGAGAGAGGCAGGGACTCGGCCTCATCAGCATGGAAGAGCGGCTGAAGCTGATCAACGGAACGCTTTCCATCCAATCCGAACCGAACCAGGGAACCACGATTCACGCTCGCGTGCCGCTCAACTCAGATACCGATTCCATGCGTGCTGCCGGTTGAACGAGGACTCGCACCGGTAATCCGATTAGTGACAAAAGGAAACAACGGAGCTATGCGCAGCACAGATCGCATCGTATGTGCGGCGATCCTGACTGCGCTGATTGCTGAGCGTGTACCCGCAGAGCGTATCGAGGTCATGGATTCTGACCAACTGGTCCCAGAGGTACTCCAGTCGAACCGCGGCTGCTCCATTGCCTCGCGACCACAAGATGGGAGCACACTCGCCACAAGCAAGAACACGCCGCCCGCGATTCCTTGCCTTTACGGACTTCACAATCTCGCCGGCTCCACTGAAAAACCGGTCGGCGTCCGGCAGGTCGTCCACCATGAACGCCGCCAAAGTCTCATCCACATCGAGAAGAACCAACTGTCCGGATTCCATGGCCGCAGCAACCTCAAGGCCGCGCGCCTCAAATATCCGGAGCATGGCGGCACGATGAGGAGGGGTGATTATCGCGATGACCGCCCTCCCTGCTGCGAGGGTTTTGTCGATGAATTCGGCAAATTCGGCTAGAAGCGCCGGTTCGTCCGGATGAAAATGCACAGGGTGGCTGCCACCGTCTGATTGCGCAGCACTGGTCTGGTGAGCGGCGCCCGCCGGCGCGATTTGCACTGTCTCGCCAACCCTCTTGCGAGACGCACTGATCCGGCTGGCAAACTGCCCTCCATTCAGTGCAGCGGCGATTGCGGGCATCAGATCGTCGGAAGCTTTAGCTTTCACAACGTAACCGGAGGCCCCCGCAACAAAGGCTTCGCGCATGATCTCAGGCGAACGTTCCTGGCTGAGGAACACGATCTTACAGGCTGGAAACATACCGCGAATCCGGCGAGCGGCCTCGATTCCATTGAGCCGTGGAAGCCCTAGATCCATCAGGACCAGATCAGGCTGCTGTTCCAGACACTTGCGAATGGCATCCAGGCCATCGCATGCCTCGGCTATTACTTCCAAACTCTTTTGCTTTGTTAGGGTTGTACGAATGAATCTGCGGAACCGCTCATGATCCTCCACTAGGAGGACCCGGGTAGGCGATATGCATCCGTCATCGTGCATGGAATGTACCCCCGCACTGGACAAACCGCTTCGGGACATCATACTTGATCGCATGCCAAAAGCGGAAAATCTTCTCTCGAAAAAGGTAACAGCACTAGGTTGCTTGCCTTACTCATGGCAGAACTTGGCGCGGGAGAAGATTAAACGTAATTCTTGACTCCATCATGCTGTTTGCTGGCACGGCTAACTTCTAAGAAACAATTTAGAATGCCTCCAATGTCCGAGCACATCCACACCATGATGGATTACCCCCTAACGCTCACAGCGATCCTGGAGCGGGCGGGCAAATACTTTGCCGGGATTGAGATTGTCTCGCGGTTGCCGGACCGCTCAGTGCATCGCTACAACTGGGGCGGGCTGCGCGAGCGGGCGCTGAAGCTTGCTGAGTGTCTGCTGGCGCTCGGCCTGAAAAAAGGTGATCGTGTCGCCACGTTGATGTGGAACCACTACGCGCACCTGGAATGCTACTTCGGCGTGCCGGCAGCCGGCGGCGTATTGCATCCCTTGAATCTCCGTCTCCATCCGGACGAGATTGCCTGGATCGCCAATCATGCACAAGACCGTTACCTGATTGTCGACGACGTATTGCTGCCGGTGCTGGAGAAGTTTTGTGCCAAAGTGAAGTTTGAGCGCATCTTTGTGGTGCGGCATCCGGGACAATCGGTGCAGCACGGATACGCAGACTACGAGGACTGGCTGAGGCAGGCCAACGGGAATTGCAGGCTTCCCGCGATCCACGAGCAGGACGGCGCCAGCATGTGTTACACCTCGGGCACAACAGGCGCACCCAAGGGTGTTCTGTACTCGCATCGCTCTGAGGTCTTACACAGCATGGCCCAGACGATGGCTGATTCGTGCGCGTTTTCACAACATGACTCGGTCTTGCTGGCTTCGCCCATGTTCCATGCCAACGGCTGGGGATTCGCCTATACCACGGCTCTCGTGGGCGCAAAGTTTGTTCTGCCTGGCCCGCATCTGGACGCGCTGAGCCTCCTGGAACTGATCGTGCGCGAGGGCATCACCATGACTTGCGCCGTGCCCACGGTATGGCTGGGCATGCTGCCGGAATTGGAAAAGCGCGGCAGCGACTGGAAACCCGGGCGCGATGTCCGGATCCTGTGCGGCGGCACGGCCGCGCCTGAAAGCCTGATCCGCGATCTTGACCGCCACGGATTTCAGCTGATTCATTCCTGGGGCATGACCGAAACCTCACCGCAAGCCACCGTGTCGCGCCTGCCACCGGAGGCGTTGCACTGGGCTGAAGACCAGCAATACGCAGTGCGAGCCAAGCAAGGCTGGCCCCTGCCTTTTGTCGATGTCCGTATCCGCAATGACCAGGGCGGCGCTCCTTGCGATGGTGAAACCATGGGCGAGCTGGAGGTCCGCGGGCCCTGGGTTGCCGGCAGCTACTTCAACGCTCCGGAGACGCACGAACGGTGGACGAACGATGGCTGGTTTCGTACCGGCGATGTAGCCACCATCGATCCCGCCGGTTGTATCAAGCTGGTGGACCGCAGCAAGGACCTGGTAAAGTCCGGCGGCGAGTGGATCAGCTCGGTTGATCTTGAGAACACGCTGATGAGCCATCCGGCAGTGCGCGAGGCGGGCGTGATTGCGGTGCAGCACCCGAAATGGCAGGAGCGGCCTCTGGCAGTGGTGACATTGAAAGATGGAGCCCAGGTTACCGCTGAACAGCTATGCGAATTTCTGAGCTCCAAGTTCGCGAAGTGGCAGCTGCCGGACGATTTTGTATTTGTGAACAATCTGCCGCACACCTCAACCGGGAAACTGCTGAAGGCAGAGCTAAGAAAAAGGTTTGCGGATTGGAAATGGAGCGAGACAGACAGAGCCGGGGGCGGCCGTATACAGGGGTGAATGGACGACTGATTAAGCCAGTTCTGTAAGAGGAGTCGTCCTTGCATTCTCGAAGGCTCTTTGATTACCGTAAAGGACGATCCGGAGCGTTGACATGAACTTCAAGCTCTTTCTTCTTCTCCTCGCGTTCGTTACAAGTGCCTCTTCCCAGACCGGTTTCTACGGACACGTTACAAAGCACGTTAAGGCAGGCGATACCGCCCCCGAGATCACGTTCACGAGCGTCTTGAGTTCACCAACTTCAGCTCCACTGAGCCAGTTGAATTTCTCCGGAGATCTGACTGTTCTTGTTTTCTCTCCCAATACTTCGGACAATCTCGAGTTGGTAACCCAATGGAACGCCTTGGTGGATCGGTTTGCGAACAAAGCAGTCACGTTTGTTTGGGTCACGAGCGAAGACGAGTCCGAGTTACTGCCATGGCTCAACCACCATGGGATGCGGGGCTGGGTGTTGTATGACGAGGATGGCGGCTTGGGGGCGGCTTACGGGTTAGAACTACCGGGAAGTGTACTCGTGGGCAAAGATCAAAGGATCCTTGGTTTTGATGACGCATTGCTGCTTGAAGCGGAGATGTTGAGCGCCGCTCTCGAGGGTCGCACAACCACCGCGCCTCCGACGAAGAAAGGCATCAGGCCATTGGCCGAGAGCCGCCAAGTGCTGCAATCTGTACCGCGCAAGCTGCCACACATGGGGGCTGATAGGCCGGATTTTCCGCCGTCCTATGTGCTTCACGTCGCGCTATCACAAAGGGAAGGGATGAGCAATTCTAAGGGGCCGGACTTCTGGAGTCTGCAAGGCTATCAATTGGCAGACGTCATCGCCGAGCTCTATGGTGTCAACCGGAACCGTATCGAGTTTCCTCGTTCACTCAACAATCACAAAAGATATGACTTGGCGCTCGTCTGGCCTAAACAAGCCGGCGAAGAGGGTTTGCGCGACTATTTTCGGCAAGCATTCGAGAAGCACTTCCAAATAACGACCCATTGGGAGAATCGCTTGGTGGACGTTTATGTTGTGAGGGCGCCAGAGCAGGAGAAGATCAAGCCCGCTGAACCCTCGGATCGTAGTCCGGTCTCAAGCCAGTTCAGCTCGATTACGCTGGAGAACGTCGCGACCGGTACTGCGACTGAGGCGCCGAGGTCAGTAAGCATTTCAGCTATCCAGGGCGTGAGCATGAGCGGCACCGTCGAAGATTTTTGCGATCTCTTGGAGAAACAACTTGATCACCCGGTTGTTAATGAAACCGGTCTTCAGGGCACGTTCAACTTTGATGTGGCGAGTTCCGTTGGCGTCAACAAAGACTTTCTTACTCGAATGCGCGATCAGTTAGGCTTGGTCATCAGTATGGAGCAGAGGTCCTTGGAGGTACTGGAAGTTCATGCTCGCTGATGCTGATTGTCCCTCCCAATGATTTTTTAGCACCTCATGAGCTGCAAAAACCTGTGCAAAGTAGTGCCATGACAGTGGCAGGCAATTGGAGTAGCCTGGATGTGTCGGACCTCACCCGAGATTGGTGCGAAAACGACTGTTTGCTGTCGATCACTCGTAACGCAACGCCAGGTTGGGGTCAGTTTTTCCCGCACGGCGGGCGGGGATGTAATTCGCTGCAAATCCCATCAAGCCAAGCATGGCAATCGACAAAACATAAACCAGCGGATCAACCGTATGCACGGCGAAGAGCAGTGATGCGATGGCGCGTCCAGCCAGCGCCGCACCGAAAACGCCGGCAGCCAATCCACCAAGCACCGGCCACATGCTGTCGCGCAGAACCATGCGCACCAGGTCAGATGTGGTTGCGCCCAGGGCCGAGCGAATACCGAACTCGCGCGTTCTCTGCTGCACCGAGTAGGCGGTAACACCGTAAACGCCCACCGCGGCGAGCGCGAGCGCCAGCAGAGCAAATAGTCCAATCAGTGCAGCAGCAAAGCGCCGGTCGGCGACTGAGGCGGTCAATACTTCGGTCATGGGCGCGACATCGGAGATTGGGAGGTTCGGATCAGCTGCCTGGACTTCGGTTTGAATGCTCCTGCCTAGCGCGCCAGGGTCGCCGGTGGCGCGCACGACAATGTTGAGGAACTTGCCGTTGAACTGGTAGGCGCTGGAATAAAGATGCGGAAGCTCGCCTTCGTCGAGCTTGCCGAACTTCATATTGCTCACCACTCCCACGACGGTCATCCAGGGCGGAGCCGTTGGTTTGCCATTGGCAAAGAAGCTTCCGGCAAAGCGCACGCGACGTCCGACCGGATCCTGATCACCCCAAAGTTTGTGCGCCGCAGCCTCATCGACCACCACTACCGGAGCCGTACGAGCGTCGTCTCTTTCTTCAAAGCCACGACCGCGCAGCACGGTGGCGCCCATTCCGGGAATGAATTCGGGAGAGATGAGGATCCAGTAGGCGGTGCCGGGCTCTCCCTGTTCACTCTTCCCTTCCACACGGAAGCCCCGGGGGAGAAGTTGATTGCGCAGAGGCAGTGAGGTGGAAACAGCCGCGTCTTTGACCCCGGGGATCCCATGCAAGCGGCGTACCCATTCGCGAATCAGGGCGGTTCTCTGTTCACTGGTTGCGTAGACATCCGTCTTGGGATCGTTGGGCACCGGCAGCCACACTGTGGCGGCAAGAACATTTTCCGTGGAGAATCCCGGATGCACGTGCAAGAGCTCCCAGAAAGTACGCAGCAGCAGACCTGCGCCGATCACGAGCGTCAGTGAAAGTGCGACCTCGGCGCCCACCAGCCAGCTTCGTGTCCGAGCGGAGCGGACCGTCGTAGCTCCACTGCGCCCGTCCTGCTTGAGCGCATTGGCGTCCACGCGCGAGGTCTGCAAAGCCGGGGCAAGGCCAAAGAGAATGCTGGTTACAACGGCAATGAGCAGGGAGAAAAGGAGCACGCGACCATCAATGCTGATGGACTCTGCCCGCGGCAACTGGCTCGGCAAAAGACTGATCAACGCTCTTTCCGAAAGCGTTGCCGCGATCACCCCGCCGGCGCCGGCAGCCAGGCTCAACACCAAAGCTTCAGTAAGGAGTTGCCGGACAATACGATAACGGCCGGCGCCCAGCGCCATGCGGACCGCGATCTCACGCTGGCGCGCCGATGACCGCGCGAGCAGCAGGCTGGCCACGTTGACGCAGGCCATCAGCAAGATCATCGAGACAGCCAGAAGCAGCACGAGCAGGAGAGTCTGCGTGTTGCCCACTACCACCTCTTTGAGCGGCGTCAGGCTGACGGTCCATGCTGCGTTTGCCGGATAGTCAGCAGCAAAGTCTTTGCGGACCGACTCAGCCAGACTTGTCAGCCGGGTTTGCGCCTGTTCAACCGTAACACCGGGTTTGAGACGGCCAACGATGCCAGGCAGGCCGCGCGCACTGCGAATCGGGCCGACGAAAGGTGCAGCACGGAAGCCGGCCGTCGCCCAAAGATCGATTGGCTTGGCCGAAGCAGGTTGGGGATGGCGGAAGTCCGGCGGCAGCACGCCCACGATGGTGTACAGATCATTGTCGATGCGCACCTTGCGGCCCAGAACGGTAGGATCAGAGCCGAACACGCGCTGCCACAGGCCATCACTGATTACGGTGGCTTCAGCGAAGCCGTCGGCGATGTCGCGCTTGTCAAACAGGCGGCCGAGTTGCGGATGCGCGCCGAGAACCTCAAAGTAGTTGGGGCTGACGCCGACAATCTGGATTCGCTCCGGATGCTCACCGCCCGTGATGTTGGCCGGAGCGGGAAAAACCACGGAGATTGCATCAAAGATGCCGGAGCGGGCGATGTCCTCCACTTCAGGCTCGGAAAATCCGACATTGCGAGCGCCGACACCCGGCAGGTCCGCCTGGAGCTGAATAAGTTGGCCGGGATCGTGAAAGGGCAACGGCTCAAGCAGTACCGCATTCACAATGCTGAAGATTGCCGTGTTGGCGCCAATGCCGATGGCCAACGTAAGCAGGGCAACCACGGTAAGGCCGCGTGCTTTGATCATGCCGCGAAGAGCAAAGCGAACGTCTTGCCACAATCCCATTTAGAGCCTCCAAAACAGCGGGCGAGCGCCGATGCCTTAAAAACCCGGACTGTGACTGCGTGCACTTCTCTTTCCAATTCCGGATCGCCAGACGGCGCTCAGAGTCAACGGCTTAGCGCGGCGAGTGGGACGAAGTGTTGGAGATCGTATGTTCGCGGATGGGATGGGCTGTCCGAAATCGAACAGCAATTAAAGCAGAGACTTCACCTTCTGGCGCCGACGCGCAGAATACCTTCGAGATCATGGATCAACCTGCAGAGAACGGATCAACGCTGCAGCGTTGTCTTTCCGATTCCGCGCGATTCCGGCGATGACGTGCGCTCCCGGCGATTATTTGGGTTCTTTCAGCTTGAGCTTGGATTTGTTTTCGTCGAGAAAGGCGCGAAGCTGGTCTGCCTGGTCGAGCAGGCGGGTCCACTGTTCAAAGTACAGCGTAACCGGAAATCTTCCCAGGCCATAAACGCTAACCCCGCCTTTTTCGCTCACCCGAAACTCCAGTGATCCGGTGCGCTTGGTTGCCACCTGCTTCTCCAGCTCGGCAAGACGAGCTTTCATCTCTTCATAACTAGGTTCTGCCATGTGGGCCTCTCCATGAAATCTTACAACAATGGCTAGCGTGATGTTCTTGATCGGGAGATCGGGACATCGGAAAATCTGGATCATCGGGAAAAGCAAAACCTTACCGCGGATTGACGCGGATGATCGCGGATCAGAAGCTCCAGCCGGCTCGGCGGAATGACTTTTTCTCCGCCAGAAGGTCAAAACGCTGTATTGTTCCAACGGTAATCCAAAGGAGCGGGCATGAGCTTGGCACGTATTGCAAAATGGGTCATCACTTTTCTGTGCCCGTGTGTGTGCCTTGGGCAGCAGCCATATGCGCAAATAGCTTCCGTTCAGAGTGCCTCGATCAAGCTCCCCGAAACCGCACCCGGCAAGCTCATGACCGAATGGCTCGCCATGTGCCACGCGCCAAACCTGGAGCAAATGACCAAGTGGAGTTCGGCGCATTATGCGGAACAGATTTTCAAATTTGTTCCTGCCGACAGGATCGCCCAGGACGACGTCAAAGACTGCACCGAGAGCGGCGGCTATCGCGCGGTTGAGGTCACCAACTCAAAGCCCGATCGGATCACCGTTCTGGTGGTCTCCAACAAAACAGATGCCTGGTTCAATTTCAACCTGATCTTTGATCCGAAAGAGCAGGACAAAATTGGCGGATTCGGCGCCGGGCCGGCAGCGCCGCCGGAGGCAACTCTACCTAAAGAACTGACTGACGCGGCGTTGACCAGCGATATCGACGCCTATGCGGACAAGATGGACCGGAACGGACATTTCACCGGCATCATGATGATCGCGCGCGATGGCAAACCCATCGTCACCCGCGCCGAAGGCTATGCCGATCGCGAAAAGAAGACGCCGTTCACGCCGTCGTCACAGTTCACCATCGGCTCCATGGGAAAAATGTTTACCGCCACGGCGGTCGGCCAACTGGTCGATCAGGGCAAGCTCTCCTATGACGATACGGTCGGCAAATTCTTTCCTGACTATGCCAACAAGACCGTGCGCGATAAAGTCACTGTCGGCATGCTGCTCTCGCACACAGCCGGACTTAAAGATTTTCTGGGCAAGCGCACGCCGGAGATGATGAAAAACGGCGTGAAGCGTGCCTCAGAGTTTGTTCCACTGTTTGAGAAAGACGATCTGCGCTTTGAGCCGGGCACCAGCTGGGGTTACAGCAATGCCGGGCTGGCGCTGGCCGGCGCAATTGTCGAGAAGGTTTCCGGCGAAGACTATCCGGACTACATCCGCAAACATATTTTCGAACCTGCCGGCATGAAGGACAGCGATCCCAACAACATTCCGGGAATGCGCCCGCACCAGGTAGTGCCATACACGCATGCGAGCAAGGAAGGCCCAACCCCAGACTGGCACGAGGCGGAACACGATATCGGCAGCCCTGCCGGTGGAGCGATCTCAACCGCCGCCGATCTCATACGCTTTGCCGACGCTCTGCGCAACGGCAAGCTCGTCAGCAAAGCCACGTTCGCCAAGATGACCCAGGAGCACGGCAACCCGCCCGGTGGCATGGGCGGCAGTTACGGATATGCGATGGAGATCACAGAGCTTTACGGGCGGACGATCGTAGGCCACGGCGGCGGCTTCCCTGGAGTGAGCACACATCTTTATATGGTGCTCGATTCGCCTTACACGGTGGTTGTGCTCGCGAACGAAGATCCGCCGGCTGCGGAGCTTGTCGGCGAGAGAGCCAAGGCGCTGGTGGTAGAGAAGGCGAAGCGGGGGCAATAGGATCGCCGGCATCGCGCGGAGTCCTGCCCCAACAAGCCAAAATCGGGCTTGTCAGGGGCCCCGATCGCAGCGGGATCGGAAAAGCAAGGCCTACCGCGGATCAACGCGGGATGATCGCTGATCAGAACAATGAACATGCCGCCGTAATCTTCAATAGCGACGAGCAGTTATCACAGTTGCTTGCGATAGTGAGTGCAGCGGTCGACAATTTCGAATCCCAGAGCGAGGTGCGCCGACTCGGAGACGAGATTGTCGATCCAGCTGTCGGATGCCATCTCACGGCAGCCCTGCGAGCGCGCCCAGCGCTCCGCTTCTTCTAGTAACTGCGCGGCAATTCCCTGCCGGCGAAACTCCGGTTGCACGAACCAGCCTTCAACATAACCAACAGGGCGAGCGGGATCGCATGACTCAGCGTGGGAGCGCAGACCAACCTGAATAAACGCTATGGGCCCGTGATTGGGATCATCGGCGACAAAGTAGGTCAGTGGCAACGAACCACGAGCGTTGCCGGAGAAAAAGGCTGTAAGTTCCCGAGTGTGTTCTTCGACGGGGCCGTCAGGCCAGAGGAGATGGCACATTTTGGCGAGCGCGGCGAGGTCGGACGACACGGCGGGGCGGATGAGGCACATAGCAACATCATACGGCGAGGAATCCCACCCTTGTATCTTCCATTCCAGACGTAACTACTATTAGGTTGCGTTTCGGCGGAGAGGCCGTCCCACCCTGAGGCCGAGTTTGAGCCTGTGGCAAAGAGCGGCCCCCGCCCCTCTCTGTTGGACGCCGTGGAGAATCGAAGGCCTCGTGAGCCTGCATGTTCAAGGTCGGCGGCCAGAGTTTGCCCGGGGCGGAAGCCGGAACCGCAGATTAACTCTAGGAGCCACTCATGCACAAGTTGCCGCAAGAGGTTTATCTCTGCTGTGGAATCGATGTCAGCGCCGCCGAACTGGAAGTAGCTGTGGAGGGAGAGGGCGGTCGCTGGCGGCAGAGGAGTTTTTCCAACCGCGCCAGCGGCCACCAGGCATTGATCCTGTGGTTACAAAAGAGCCGCGTTCCAGTCCGGGTTTGCCTGGAAGCCACCGGTCTCTACAGTCTGGATGTAGCTCTAGCCTTGCACGCTGCAGCAGGAATCGAGGTGGCTGTGCTGAATCCCAAGATGGTAAACCGTTTTGCCGCTACCTTGTGCCGTAGTAAGACCGATCCAGCCGACGCCCAGGTTCTGGCTGAATATGGCCGGCGTATGCCGTTTCAGTCCTGGCATCCACCTCAGAGAGATGCTCTAGAGCTGCGCGCTGTCACCCGCCACATTGCTGCTCTCACCAAGCAGCACACCCAGCAATCGAATCGTCTACACGGCTGTTCCGCATCCACCACCGGGTCGCGTTGGGTACAGCAGGATCTGAAACGTTCGCTGCGCGATCTGAAGCGCCGCATGGAAAAGATGCGGCACTGCGCTCTGACTTTGATCGCCCAGAATGCCGACCTGCATTCGCGTTTCGCGTTGCTGCTCAGCCTGCCCGGCATCGGGGAGATCAGCGCCCTGAACCTGCTGGGAGAGTTAACTCTGCTCGCGCCAGGGCTTACCGTGCGCCAATGGGTCGCTCATAGCGGACTCGATCCTGCCCACCACCAGTCGGGCACCTCGGTTCAGCAACGCTCCCGTATCAGCCGAGCCGGCAATCGCTACCTGCGTCGTGCTCTGTACATGCCCGCTTTGGTCGCGGTGCGCCATGATCCTCATCTGCGCGCTTTCTATCAGACGTTATGCGCACGCCACAAGGCCAAACTGCAGGCACTGATAGCCGTCGCCCGCAAGATGCTGCACGCCATCTTCGGCATGTTCCGTGCTGGTTGCCACTACAACGGTTCCCGCTTGTTCCCCACGCTGGTCATGGCACCTTAAAGAGAGAGGTTCTCCTGCACCTCTCCAGAGAGAAAAAGAGCTTGACTGCCAAGAGAGAATCTTTGCTGTGCAAAGGATGGCACGCGGCGCCAATACTTTAAGTAGAAATAGCCTTCTATCACTAATCCATTTTTTACTAAATTGATTTTCAAGTTGACATTCGTCACTTGTTCGCCTATACTAAGACTCTTCTCTCTTACCGGGAGCGGCGTCGGCGGGGAAACCCGGAACGGCCAGCAACCTCTGTCAAGGTCCGCGAGTGGGGATGGTTCCCAGGATCGCCTGCCTGACAAAAAGAGCAGCTAGCAACTGGCAATTAGCTTTTGTTGCTCTTACCTCTTCAGCTGCGCGTGTACACCAATCAAAAGTACGCTTAAGTAGATGGAAATAAAGGCGTGAGTCTCGCAGGCGAGGGCGCCTGCGGTCCGCAAAAATTTTTCATTACGAAAGAGCACAGGCAGGAGTGCCTGCGCCACAAAACTCAGAACCGAAGAGCCACCCAGAGCGGTGGCTCTTTCATTTTTCGCCATTTTGCAAACAAGGAGCGAGAACGTGAGCAAAGAAGAAATCCTTCAAGCCATCAAGGAGACGGCAGAAGAGCTGGGCCGTGCGCCGAGCCTTCCGGAACTAAAGGCCAGCAAGAACGTACATGTCCGCCATATCAGGAGCCACTTTCTTACCTATTCGAGTGCTCTGCGGGAGTGCGGGATTGAGAGTGAGGGACCGGGGCGCAGGGCGGAGTTGGAATCTCTGTTCAAAGACTGGGCAGGACTTGTACGCAAACTGGGGAAGGCGCCCACGATGGGAGAGTATGGCAAGTACAGCAAGTACAGTCCGAGGCCGCTGACCCGGCTGTTTAAGAGCTGGTACGAGGTTCCGAAAAGATTGCTCATGCTTGCGGAGGCGAACGGGTGGGACAAGGACTGGAAGGATGTTGTGGAGATTGCGAGGGCGAATGGGACGTGCGCGTCAACGTCCGGCGGAACCGCGGCGGCGACGGGCGGTACGGGCAACCGGATGGGCATATTCCCGGACCGACCGATGTATGGGCCGCCGGTGGTACGGATCTCGCTCGCCCATGGGCCGACGAACGAAGCCGGCGTATTGTTTCTGTTTGGAATGCTGGCGGCACAGGAGGGGTTTGTGGTAACCCGCCTTCAGGGCGAATATCCGGACGGAGAAGCGATGTGCGAAGTAGCTCCGGAGGTGTGGCAGAGGTTGAGATTTGAGCTTGAATACAAAAGCCGGAATTTTCTAAAGCACCACCACGATACCGATGGATGCGACGCAATTGTGTGCTGGATACATGACTGGCCGGAATGCCCGTTGCGGGTGATAGAACTTAGGAGAGCACTGGAGCATCTTCAGCTGAAGTTCACTTCTGGGCGTTCCCAGGAGATCGACGAGGAGAGGAATGGGGAGATCTGGTGATCAAAAAGGCAGAAGAACAGTTGCGTCGAGAGAACTCCCTGACGCGGCATCGCAGAAGTACGCATCGTCGGGATCCTTCGACTCTACGTCGCTCCTAACGTCGCGACGTGCCGCTCAGGATTACAGACGTAAACGGGTCATAGAAGAGCGAGCATTTAACGCGTGATAAAGTTCGGCATTTCTGGTGATCGGGTGGTCGGAAAAACTCAAGGGCTAATCTTTGGGCTCGTCCTTCTTACGACCTTGAATCCTGCCCATCGCTTTCTGTGGCCAACTCGCGGGATCAAACGGGTTCAGCTTATAGCGCCAGTAGTCGTAGTCGCTGCCGTCGCCAATAGTCAGTGTCTCTCTGATGAATACGTCTTTACATGGCGCTGCCGGGTTGCTTTGCATAGCCACCTTCCAGCGATCGATGAGGCCCTCATAGCCAGCGGGATCCACAGGGCTAGCGTCAGGAAAAGTCAGTTCCAAAATGATTCTGAAGCGAGGTATGGGCCGCTCTCTCATGGTTACCAAGTATAAACGTGAGCGAAGCATTCGCCGGTGTGGCAAGTCCCGGGGGAAACATTTAATATGTCCGGCGGGCAAGAGTTCCCTAGCTGCCGAATCTCAAGCATCTTGCGCCCAAGCTGCTCACAAGGAGTTCGCGCCATGAAGAAAACCATTAACGTCACCGTGAACGGAGTGACACACCAGAATGAGATTGAGCCGCGTATGCTGCTGGTGCAATACATCCGCGACGTGCTCAACCTCACCGGGACGCACGTGGGCTGTGAGACCTCGCTCTGCGGGGCGTGCACGGTGATGGTGGACGGGCATGCGGTGAAGAGCTGCACCATGCTGGCGGCGCAAGCCGATGGGTCCACGGTGACGACGATTGAAGGGCTGGCGCAGGGCGGCGAACTGCATCCCGTACAGAGCGGCTTTTGGGAGCACCACGGACTGCAATGCGGCTACTGCACGCCGGGCATGATCATGGCGGCAGCGCAGATTTTGCAGCGTAACCCCGACCCCACGGACGAAGAGATCAGGCACGGGCTGGAGGGCAATCTCTGCCGCTGCACCGGGTATCAGAATATTGTTCAGGCTGTGCAGTGTGCGGCCAAGAAGATGAGGTCGAAGAGCGTGGCGCGGTAGGCCAGTCGGGAGATCGGGTCATCGGATCATCGAAAAAAAAACACCCTACCGCGGATGAACGCGGATAGGCGCGGATCAGAAGAATTTGGTAATTGGGTAATTAAGAAACCAGCTCGAATGCGAACATAAGCAGGTTTTGCCTTTCAAATTACCAAATTACCAACTTACCAAATTACGAAATGGGGTTGACCATGGCGGAAAAGACAGTTGGCAAACCGATTAAGCGCACGGAAGATCCCCGGCTGATTCAGGGGCTGGCGCACTATGTTGACGATATCCGCCTGCCGGACATGCTGCATGCGGCGTTTCTGCGCTCCATCCACGCGCATGCGAGGATCAAAAAGATTGATGTGACGGCGGCGCTCAAGCTGCCGGGCGTGGTGGCCGTGTACACGGGCCAAGACACGCAGAAGATTGGCGCGGTGCCGTGCGGTGCGGCGATTCCAGATATGAAGGTGCCTGAACACAAGGTGCTGGCGACCAACAAGGTGTATTTCGTTGGACACCCCGTGGCTGTAGTGGTGGCGGAGAACAAGTTTGCCGCGCGCGACGCCGTGGACCTGATCGACGTGGACTATGAAGTGTTGCCGGTGGTCACCGACGAAGAGAAGGCCGCTGATCCGAAGAGCGCGGTGATCCATGAGCAGTTTGGGACCAATATAGCGTACAAGCTGACGGCGGGCGAAGGCGATGTGGATGCCGGAATGAAAGCGGCAGACAAGATCATCAAGCAGAAGATTCTGAACAAACGGCTGGCGCCGATCGCCATGGAGCCGCGTGGTGTGGTGGCGCGGTACTTCCCCGGCGAACAGGAGCTGACGCTGTGGACGTCGACGCAGATTCCGCATCTATGCAGGACATCTGTCGCCGTGATGCTGGGCATGCCGGAGAACAAGCTGCGGCTGATTACGCCGGAGGTCGGCGGAGGGTTTGGATCCAAGCTGAACGTGTATGCGGAAGAGGCGATTCTGGGCTGGGCGTCGATGCAAACGGGACGTCCGGTGAAGTGGATTGAAGGCCGCCGCGAGAACCTGCAGGCGACGATTCATGGACGCGGGCAGGCTGGGTATGTGGAGATCGGGTGCAAAAAAGACGGGACGATTACCGCGCTGCGTTACAACGTCTTCGCCGATATGGGAAGCTACTTCCAGCTGCTCACGCCGGCGATCCCGACGCTGACCGGGCTGATGCTTTCCGGCTGCTACAAGATTCCCGCGATCCAGATGAATGTGGTGGCCACGTTCACCAATAAGATGTCGACCGATGCGTACCGCGGCGCGGGGCGTCCCGAGGCCACGTACGTGATCGAGCGCGCGGCTGACCTGGTGGCGGCGGAGCTGGGTATGGATCCGGTAGCAGTTCGGCGAAAGAACTTCCCTGCTCCAAACGAGTTTCCGTTCAAGACGGCGACCGGACTTTTCTACGACAGCGGCAACTATGAAGCCGCGCTCGACAAGGCACTCAAGATGGTCGACTACACCAAGCTTCGCGAAGATCAGAAGAAGGCCCGCAAGGAAGGCCGATTGGTGGGTATTGGCGTGTCGACTTACGTGGAGATTTGCGCGCTGGGGCCGTCGTCGGCGATGCCGGCGGGCGGCTGGGAGAGCGCAACGGTGAGAATCGAGCCCACGGGCAAAGTCACGATTCTGACTGGGGCTTCTCCGCACGGCCAGGGTGAGGAAACCTCCTTCGCGCAGATTGCCGCCGACGAACTGGGCGTGAGCGTGAATGATTCCACGGTCATCCATGGCGATACGGCGGTGGTGCAGTACGGCATTGGCACATTTGGCAGCCGCGGCCTGGCGGTGGGTGGCGTCGCCGTGTATATGGCGCTGCAGAAACTGAAGACGAAGGCCGGCAAGCTGGCAGCGCATCTGCTGGGCGTGGATGCGGGGACGGTAACATTCGCCGACGGCAAGTTTACCTCGAAGGCCGCGACGGGCAAGCAGGTGACGATCCAGGAAGTGGCATTGTCGGCGCATTTGGCTAAGAGCCTTCCAGAAGACATGGAGCCGGGACTCTCCGCCACTTCGTTCTACGAGCCGAAGAATTTTACCTTCCCGTTCGGAACGCATATCGCAGTGGTGGAGATTGACCGTGAAACCGGCGACTTGCACTTTGATCGCTACATAGCGGTGGACGATTGCGGCAAGCAGATCAATCCGATGCTGGTTCATGGTCAGGTTCACGGAGGAATCTGCCAGTCTTTCGGACAGGCTCTATTCGAAGAAGTCGTATATGACGAAAACGGTCAGCTGGTTACCGGAACGCTGATGGACTACGCTTTGCCCAAAGCTGCGATGCTCCCTCACTTCGAGCTCGACAGCACGGAAACTCCCTCACCGGTAAATCCGTTGGGGGCAAAAGGCGTGGGTGAAGCCGGGACCATCGGAGCGACGCCGGCCATAGTGTCTGCAGTCGTAGATGCGCTCTCGCCGTTTGGCATTCGCCACATCGATATGCCTATCAAGCCTGAGACTGTCTGGCAGATCATCCGTAAAAATTCCGCAGGCGCTGCGTAACAGGAGACATTTATGATCCCAGCAAGTTTTGACTACATCGCCGCCAAGAGCCTCGACGACGCGATCTCGCTCCTGGGCAAGCATAAAGATGACGCCAAGATCCTGGCCGGCGGACACAGCCTGCTGCCCGCCATGAAGCTGCGCCTGATGCAGCCCAAAGTGCTGATTGATCTCAGCCGCATCAAAGACCTCTCCTATATTAAGGAAGAGGGCGGCCAGATCCGCATCGGCGCCATGACCACCCACTTTCAGGTTGAGACCTCCGACCTCTTGCGCCGCGCCTGTCCGCTGTTGCCGGAAACGGCCAGCCACCTCGGCGACATGCAGGTACGCAACAAAGGCACCATCGGCGGAAGTCTCGTCCACTCCGATCCCGCCGCTGACTGGCCCGCTGCCATCCTTGCGCTCGATGCCGAACTTGTCGCCAAAGGCGCCAAGGGTGATCGCGTGATCAAAGCGTCTGACTTTTTCGTCGAAATGCTCACCACCGCACTTGAGCCCGGTGAAGTCCTGCGCGAAATCCGCATCGCTGCCGGCAAAGGCAAAGTGGGTCAAGCCTATGTAAAAGTCCGCCACCCTGCGTCTGGATTCGCAGTGGTTGGCGTCGCCGTGAACCTATCGATCGACGGCGGGAAGTGTCAGTCGGCAGGCGTCGGAATCACTGGCGTTTCCCCGAAGGCATATCGCGCTGCCAAAGTCGAAAGCGCACTGAAAGGCAACTCGCTCGATACGAAAACGCTGAGCGCTGCCGTCAGTCACGCAGCGGACGGAGTCGATGTGAACTCCGATCTCTACGCATCGGCCGACTATCGCAAGCAACTGGCTGCCGTATACACGCGCCGCGCTCTGGAAACGGCGGCGTCGAGAGCAGGAAAGTGAGGAGGATTTGGTCAATGGGTAAATTGGTAAGTTGGTAAATTGAAAAACGGTGGCCCGACTTCGACAGCTTTTCACTTTACCAACTTACCAATTTACCCATTGACCAAATCTCTTATGAAGATCGAGGGCACCCATACGATCGAAGCCCCACGTGAGCGCGTCTTTGCCGCGCTGACCGACCCCGCCGCCCTTCAGCGATGCATTCCGGGCTGTGAGCAGATGGAAAAGTCCGGTGACAACCGCTACAACGCGAAGCTCACCGCCGGTGTCGGTCCCGTGAAAGGCGTCTTCACGGCAACGGTTTCGCTGTCCGAACTGGTCCCGCCGGAGCATTACAAACTCATCGTTGAAGGCAAGGGCCAGCCCGGCTTCGTCAACGGAACCGGCGAGCTGACCCTGAAGGACGCCGGCAACGCCACCGAAATTCAATACACCGGTGAGGTCAATGTAGGCGGCCTCATCGCCAGCGTCGGCCAGCGCATGATCCAGTCCACCGCCAACCTGCTTGCCGGAAGGTTCTTCAAGTCCCTCGAATCAGAAGTGAAGGCCCACCCTAATCTATCAACCGCCAGTTAGAACAAGTCCTGATTAAATCCCGAACGTCACGCCCCAGCAAAGCGGTCACGGGAAATAGTTTTCAGCGACGCTTTACTAGTTTGCGATAGGTTCTGTTTTGGAACTAATAGTGCCAATTTGGCACCACTACGATAGATACATTAATGTTTTTTAACAGCTAATTAGTACAACAAATTTAATTTTAGTTGGTCTATACATTTGGCTTAGTATTTCGCTGTAAACCTCTTGGTAACGTGTCTGTACGTTCCCTCCTAGGTAAGTCCAGTGCCGGTCTCACTCAGCAACTCGCGCGTAATCCACGGGGCACTGAAAAAGTGCGGAGTCAACTTGGTTTCGGCCATGCCCGAGACCTGGCTTGTGCCACTGCTCCGCATGATTGAAGACGATCAGGAGATGACGCTGTTGCGCCTTGCCAAGGAAGAAGAGGGCGTCGGAATCTCAGCGGGCGCTTATTTTGCGGGCATCAGGTCAGCAATCTTGATGCAGAACCATGGCTTCTTGGCCAGTATCAATGGCGTTGTGTCACTGGCGCTGCTCTATAAGATTCCTCTGCTTCTTTTGATCAGCTACCGCGGTCACTTCGGCGACAGGGACGCCTGGCAAGCTTACGGCGGCATGGTCACAGAGCCAATGTTGCGTGGGCTGAGAATCCCGTATGAGTTGGTAAACGAACCCGCCGAAGTCGAGAAGAGCATGGCGGAAGCGCTTGCCTGGACAGGCAGCAGCTTGCATCCGGTCGCCCTGCTGCTCACACGTAGGTTGATGTGGGAGGACTAATTCCATGCTGCGTGCAGATTGCCTGCGCTCGGTCTATGAGCACTTGAAGGGTTCTCTTGTAGTTACGATTATGGGGGCCACCGCGGCTGAACTACAATCGCTCGGACACCGCGAGAACTTCTTTTATCTGCAGCACGCTATGGGTCTCGCGTCATCGGTAGGACTTGGCCTGGCGCTTTGCCTCCCACGGCAGCGAGTGGTGGTCTTTGATGGCGATGGCTCCGTCCTGATGAACCTGGGTGGCCTCACCACGCTGGCCCGGTATGCGCCCAAAAACCTGATTCATGTGATTTTCGACAATGAAAGCTTGTTTTCAACGGGTGGATTTCCCACGGCCACCCGGACCGGCGCCGATCTGGCGGCGATGGCGCATGCGGCAGGGATTACACAGACACAAACGATAAGGACCTTGGAAGAATTCAGACTCGCTTTCGATAATGCCATGTGCGGCGACCGGCTTGTTTCCATCGCCGCCAAGGTAGAAGCAATCGGACCCGCGCAATACGAGAGCGGTTTGTCTCTACTGGAGAATCGCTTTCAGTTCCTCAGGCACATAGAAGGGTGCCATATCCCGTCCGTTTCGAAGCAGTCAGCCTAGTTACGTTTGGAAAGAGAGGACATCATGGAGTCGTTTGATGTGGTTGTAATCGGCTCCGGCGTGGCGGGAGCTCCTACCGCCATGCTGTTGGCCCGTTCAGGGCATAAAGTATTGTTGATCGACCGGCATCAGTTTCCCCGGGACGCTCTCTCCACTCACTTCATCTGGCCACGTGGCGTCTCCTATCTGAACCGTTGGGGCGTGGCCCAGCCCATACTGGAAAAGTCACCTCATTTCACCGCGCTGGAAATGAACGTCGAGGGAATCAGCTTGCATGGATCAGTGCCTATCGGCCAGCTGGAAGCGCGATTCGGGAAGTTACATGGAGACAGCCGTGGAATTACCACCACTTATTGCGGCCCTCGCCGGCACTTCCTGGACCAGTTCCTGATGGATGAAGCACGGAAGGCGGGAGCCGAAGTGCGCGACAGCACGTCCTTTGCAGAACCGATTGTGGAAGAGGGCGAGGTCAGGGGAATCCGCGCGGTCGGCAACGGCAGTCCCATTTCGGTGAAGTCTAGACTCGTGGTGGCCGCTGACGGCCAACACTCTACCTTCGCGAAAAAGATTGGCGCGCGTACCACAGATTTCCGGCCTCTCTCGACCTTTGCTTACTTCGGTTATTTTTCAGGAATCAAAAAAGATGAGCTCGCGTTTTTCCGGAAAGGACGGCTGGGGATGGCCATCTTCCCCACATCAGACGGAACCCATATGGTCCTGGCGTATGGCCCCACGGCATGGTGGCACGAATTTAACAGAGATGCCGAAAACAATTTTCACAAGACGGTCACCTTTTGCGCGGCAGACGTCGGTGAGTTGGTCCGGGCCGGAAGGCTCGAAGAGCCTTTTAAGGCGTGCGGCACCATGCCGGCATTTCATCGTGAGTCATGGGGACCCGGCTGGGTGCTGGTAGGCGACGCCGGGAGCTTCAAGGACCAGGCAACCGCCATGGGAATCACCCATGCGTTCCGTGACGCGGAATTGGTGAGCCACTTCATCCACAGGGCGCTTGCGGGCGAAATGACAATGGAAGCCGCGCTTAAGGAATATGGCTCCGTCCGGGCCGCGGACTATATTGATTACTTCAATCTGGTTTGCCAGGTGGCGCAGATGGATATCTATACACGGCCTGAGCTTGAGTTCTTCTATTCCATTCACAAAGATCAGGCCCGGGTAGATGACCTCATCTCCCAGTTTGGGGATACGCTACCTTTATCGCAAGGACAAGCACCTCCTGCTGTGGACGGCAGCGCCGCCGATTTTATTCGCGCCTTTGAGGCAAGGGCTGAGGCCTATCGGGCAAATCCTTTTACGGACCATAGCCTCGCAGCAGCTCCCGCCGCGAATTCCTGATCGGGATGGAGCTGTGCGCCTGAAAGAAGTGGTCGAGCCACGGATGGAGCAGAGCCTGCCCTGAGCGAGAGCGAAGAAGTCGAATGGACATTCCTGCCTACACGCATACAAAGCCGCTTGCTCCGGCGGGTTGGAGCAGGCATCTATGCCGGCGTTATAACCGCTATGGTCATTGGCTTCAGCCCACTGCGGTAAAATCCACCCTAGCTGCGTAGATACTTAGTTTTCAGCCACCCACAAGCCGCCTTATCTCGCCCACACTCTCGGTCACCAGCACTTCGCCATCGCGAAACACCGGCCGCAACAGGTCCTCAGTATCTTCCGCTCCTCGCTTGGCCCGCACCGTGGTCCAACTTCCATTCTTGCGATGCAACGAGAGTCGTCCGCGCTTTGACGCTTTGTCATGGCCCTCCACCGGATCTTTAAACACGTCCCGGTCTTCGCCGTCCACGGTGACGCTCGAACACTTGAAAGCGAACTGCTGCGTATCGCGATTCAGCTGCTGCAGCAAGGCTCCGCCCATGCCGAAAGTGATGTTGTCGGCCGACCAGCCCGCGCGGTTCATCGCCGTAAGCGTGTCCTGGATGGTCCAGTAATTCACGCCATCACCCTGAATCACCCTCACCTTCGGATTCAGCACGCGATATCCCTTGATATTCGTCTCATAGCCGAATTTGCCGCCCAGAATCTCCAGCACCTTCAGTACTACCTCGCGCGGCTTGCCCGAATCAGGGCGCACCACCAGTGTTCCCTGCCGTCGCAGCACTTTGTCGCGCAGAGCTTCGCCCCAGAGCTTTTCGCAGGCTTCATAGACATTGTAGGAATCGCTCACCACCGCAACCAGACCGTGCGGAAATTGGGTGAGCATATTGTCATACGCCCGCACCTCGTTTTCGCGACCCCATGCTGTGATGGTGGAATGCTCCGCCGCTGGAATGCTGAAGCCTTCCATCTCCGTTGATTGATAAAACTGCTGCAGCAGGCGAATGCCGGCCACCGTGTCGGTTCCCTTGAAGTTGATCAGGTGTGCGGCTGCGCCAATGCCCGCGGTCTCTTCACTGGAGACACCACGATAGCCAAAATCATGCAGCTTGAAATCGATCAGCGTCGGATCGCCCGAGCGCTGTAACGACGCCAAAACTACCGTCCTTATTGCATGTGAGAGCGTTGCCACGGTAATCGGGTACCACACCTTAAGCAGCAGCGTTTCCAGATAGTTCGGCAGCCAGTAGCAAAGCGGGTCAGTATTTTCAATGGTCATCAGGACATTCTGCACGTCCACTGCCGTTCCCTCAGGCACGGCCTTGATCTCGACCGGCAACTTGCCGCCTCGCTTGCGTACAATGTGCATCCAGCCATCCGCGTTAAACATGCCCGGCCCGATGTGGCCATCGACAAACTGCTGCGCCTCCCGTACATCGTCTTCAGTCACCACGGAACCCTGCAGATATCTCCGCAGGTAGTACTGGAGCCCAAAAAACAGCGTTTGCGGAAACATACCGCCGCGAGACTCCAGGTAGCTATAAACATGCTGCGTTCCGGGAGGATATTGCTTCCAGTGTGTGAACTTGTAACTGTCGGTTTGGAGGACGAGGTTCCGCGATTCAGTCTTCAGCACCACAGCAGTGTAAAAGAAAACGCCGGCGGATGGCGCCTCTCAGGTCTCTTGCGGCTCAGATGCCTGCCCTTCTTCACGGGCGATCATTACATGGTAAACCTGCGTTCTCCGCTTACCCGATGGTCCGGTCGCCGGTCCTTAAAACTCCTTGTGATACTTCCCATCCACGCCGAAGCCGCCGTTCTGGTCGCGTGTTCCGCTGACGGACCAGCGCGGGTTGAACTTGTACTCCAGTTGGATCGCCTGGCGCTGGGTCGAGGTAAGGTCCGTGGCGTAGGTCACGAGGAGGTTGCTGGTGACACGCTGCTGAATCGCGATGCGCGCGCCCGGATTTCGTCCGTTGTCAGTGCCCAGATTCGGGTCAATCTGCAATTGTGACAGGCCGGCAAGCTTGGCAATGCGTGATGTCGCCTGGCTGCTGAGCGTCGACGCAACCAGTGACTCAGCGCCCAGAACCGGCGGCACCGGGGCGGCCGCATTCGCTGCCGATTCGGTCTTGCCGGTTGCAATCAGATGGATGATATCCACGGGTGGTAGCGCCGGATCAGATGTATAGCTTATGTCCATCCGTTCCACCGGACCATTCAGCCCCAGCGTAATGTTGTACTGGTCAATCGTGGTCTGCATCTGCAGATTCACCACCGGCTCCGTGTGGATCGGGTTGGTGAAATTGATGGTTCCCTGCCTTAGTTCATAACGATTCCCCGCCAGGAAGAACTCACCACCGGTAAGAGTGGCGCGTCCCAGGATCACCGGCGCTGCTGCTGTGCCCACCACATGCAGATTCGCATCGCCGGAGATGCTCACCTGGCTGCTTGCCAGGTTCATCTGGCTGGTTGATTGCACGGCAATGTTCAGTCGCATGCTCTGCAAGAATGAGCCCGGGGCGCCGGCGTCTGAGGCAGTGTTGAACTGTGACGTGAAGGTGCTCATATCAAAGTCCGGCGTAAGGGTGATGTGTTCGATTCTGACCTGTCCGCTGACCAATGATGCCTGCGGGTTTCCGGTAAGAGCCAGGTTAGAAGCCAGGATTGTGCGCACGCCGTCGGGATAACGGACGCGAATACTGTTAGCCGATAAGCTGAGCTGAAACTGTACTGAGGGCTTGTATACCACGGCGCCCGCAGCACTGATGGTCCCGCCGCCTACCTGACCTTCAAAGTTCGCAATCTCCAGTCTGCTTTGCGTCACATTGATCACGCCGTTGGCATGATCCAACCCCACGGGCGAATCAATCGTGTGCACGGTTGCATTCACAATCCTGATTTGGCCGTTCAGGTTGTTGGTTCCGGCTTCAAAGCGGCGGGAATCGACGTCCAGTTGAATCTGTCCTGTGCTGGTCATACTCGGGTCCAGCAACTGGGCGATCTTCAAGTCGATGTTGCCTTTCAAGAGGAACGTTGCTTTCTTGCCGGTGGTAATTGGCACGACTGCCTGGGCGTCAATGGTGGTTCCTGTGCCGCGAAGCGAGGCGGGCTGCAGCGTAGCTGTGCCGTTCTGGTAATCCACACGGATCGGCTTGGCAGCTCCGAGCTGGAATTGCTTGTAATGCAAATCCAGATCCGGGACTTCAAGGTGTGCCTCCACTTTGCTCTTATCCGCCAGCGGACCGCTCACGGTCGCATGCAGCTCCGTTTGGCCGGACACATCGGGCGCCTGCGTGGGTGCATAGATGGCCAGCAGCGGCTGAAAATCAATGCGGCCAGTGTCGAGCCGCAAATCCGCCTGGTACGGCGCCTGAATGCCGACCGTGCCTTGCGCTCTCACGTATGCCTTGGCCAGCGCGGAATTCAGTGCGATGGTGGCGACGTGGTTTTTCAACGTTGTTTGCAGTTTGATATCCGGAATCGTTTGCTTCTTCACCCGCAGCTGCGGCGCATCCACCGTTGCCTGCAGCTGCGGATCCTGAAGCGTTCCTGAACCGCTCACGTTCAGGTTCACCGCGCCGGCAATCTGCATGTTGCGGGCCTGCACCGTCGCGAGCTTCTCCAGGCGGAAATTTTGTGCCTGCATGCTCATTCGATATGCCTGGGTTCTGGGAAAGTAATCCACGTCAACTCGCGTGGTCCCGGCCGGCATCTGCACTGTCAGGACCCCGTTCACGGCGTTGCCATTGCCCAGAAATTGAAGGTGGGCATTCTTGATCGATTCATTTGCCACCTTGGCGTCGGCAATCGTAACCGATCCCTGCCCTTCAGGGTTCAACTGCGAACCATGCACGGAGACATTGAGTGATAGCGTTCCGGTCATCTCCGTGGTTTGATTTGCCAGCTTTGCCAAGTCGGCGACGGAAATCTGTGAAGCTGAGAGCTTCACCGCGATCGCGCTCGCCGGCTCATAAGCCCACTTTTTCAGATTGGCTTGCGCGTCAAACTTGATCTTCCCCTGGGGTTCAGCTTCCAGATCGCCATTGCTAAGTCTCACCTGTGAAGGATTGGCTGTGAACCCGCTGCGGAGCACCTTCCACGAACTTCCCTTCACGCGAAGATTGTGCGCCTCCAGTTGACCCCTGATCTGGGGAGCATTCGTTGCGCCGCTGACGGTCGCCGTCAAATTGCCCGTGCCATACAACCCGAGCGGCGGCGGCGCCTGGCCCGGGGCTGGTTTGCGCACCGCGTCTGCCAGCAATTCAAGTTCGTGCAGATCTTGAGAGCTCATCGCTACCTGAAGCTGCGAGCGGTCGCTCACCTTGCCGTCCAGGCTGATCATTGTCCGTTGCGTTTTCACATAGCTTCTTGTGAGGGCGACTTCCTGGCGCGCCGCGTCGTAGTCGGCGTGAATGATCCCATTCAGCGGCGTGGCCGGTTTCTGCCCCAGGCTCGCTTGCAACGTGGCATCGGCATGCGCCGCCAGGTTATCGAGCGTTTTGGCCCAGTGCGCGGTCGCATCGGCGCTGACCCTGCCGCTCAGATGCGTTTGCGCCAGCGCTTTTTGTCCCGTTGCCTTCTCGGCTTCGTCGATCGAAAGATCTTTGACGCTTGCCTGCAGCTGTGCAATCCCCGCGCCGGCAACATCTCGTATGCTCAACTTTCCGCTCAACGTTCCTCCCAGAACGCGAGCGCGCATCTCCTGAACTTCGGCGTTACCGTGCGCCAGCGTGTAGCGTGCGTATAGATTCCGCACTTCGGCCTGCAAGCTCGGCGTCTTTACGGCCAGCGCTGGGCTGCTCACGTTTCCAGCGACCGAAACCGCTTCCAGCAACGGAAGATGAGGATCAGCCTGATATTTCAGCTGTCCTTCAACGCGTACCGTGCCGGTGGGCAACGAGGGATTCTTCAGGATGCGCTTAAGGTCCGCCGTAGCGAGGTCCGCTTCGTACTTGCCCTCGGCTGTCACATTTGGCGCACTATAGTTGTTTGCCGACGCATTCAATGCTAAGCGTGACCTGCCCGCAGCCAGCTCAAGCTTCTCCAGGGTAAAGGTTTCGGGCGTCAGTCCGAACCGCGCCTGCAGGCTGTGCTCTACCGGCGCATAGGCGCCGTATACAACTCTTCCTGCACTGTAGCCGAGGTACCCGGAATACTTGTTCTCTGCCGTTTGATAGTTGGCATTGAACTGGAAATCATGCACCTGGGCGTCCAGCGGGGTTTTTTGGTCGTTGTAATAAATCTCTCCTCGGTCGAGCTTAAGGTCGCGTACCGCAAGATCGAAGATGTTCGTCTGGCTGCTGGTGTTCTTGTGGGGCGGCTGCGGCAGATTGTTTTCGCCGGCCTTATTCACCGCCAGCCGCGCTACCGGATGATCGATCAGAATGTTTCTGACATGCCACTTCTTATGCAGCAGCGAATCGATGGTCAAACCCACTTGCAGATGATCAGCCTGGAGCAAGGGCCGTTCTGGATCGGCTTCCCTGCCATGCACAACGATGTTGTGGAGATCGAGGGTCAGGTTTGAGAGTTGCAGACTGAAGTCGCGCACTTCCAGCTTGGCGCCGGTCGAGTCCTGCACGCTCCGCTCGACTTTGGCCAGTATGTCACGACGGAAGCTCTGACTGTGATCAAGCAGCAAGACCAGAGTTGTAACTGTCCCCGCCACCAGCACGGCTATGACGGCTATGGCCCATAAAACGATCTTTTTCCACTTCTTCACGTTAGCCACCACTCAAAATGCTTGCCCTAAAGTTATGAAGTACTGCGTCGATTTCACCCCCGGCGGCGCGTTGATCAGGTGCCCGATGTCAAAGCGTATGGGGCCAACCGGAGTTTTGTATCGGAACCCGAAGCCGACCGTGTGGCTGAAATCAGTGAAGGTCTGTTTCAGGTTCACATTGGTATAGACGTTGCCACCGTCGTAAAAAGCTGCCCCGCCGAGTTCGCCGCCGACAAAGGGTATAGAGATTCCCAGTGGGAACCGCATTTCGGTATTCAAAATCACCAGTTCCTTGCCGCCCACGGGCACGGTGATGAGTTCTCCGCAGCTCGGGTTATCCACCGGGCACACGGAGACGTTCCGCTGCGGCCCAGCGCCATTCAGGCTGAAGCCGCGCAACGTGCTTCCGCCGCCGGAAAAGAAACTCTCGCTGATGGGAATATGCGCCCCGCCAAACGGATACTGAAAACCCAGCCGCAGGCTGTTGGCCCAGACCACCGACGAATCGTCGGTGAGCGACTTGTAATAGGCCGTTTGTCCCAGAATGGCGCCAAAGTTTGTGTTCGAGCCTAACGCTTTCGGAACCATGGCCACCTGAACGGTTTCATAGATGCCATGGTGAGCATCGATAGGGTTGTCGCGCGTGTCGCGATTGAACGACGCGGTGAGAGAAGAAATGCGCACATTCTGGTCTTCCGGCAGCACCAGGTCGGGAATAACAATGTTGGAAAGGCTGGTGCGGCGAAAATCGTAACGCACGACTACGAATTTTTGCCGGTTCTTGTCCAGGTAGTGCTGGAACTGGATTCCCAGGCCGCCCTGGCGCGCTGTGAAAATCGGATTCGTGCTGTTGCGCTCCGCTGAAAGCGTGACCGTAGAAATCCAGCCGCCATTCCAGAACGAGGGGTTCGCCCAGCTCGCGGCGCCGCGCTGGTCCAGCCTTCCTGCAAACGCCGACAGGATGAGCGTTTGTGCGCGCCCACGGAAATTCCTGCGCGTGTACTCAATCGACCCTTCCGGCCCCCAGAAAGTCTGCTGGCTGGTTTCGAACTGTGCCGGCAAGCCAACCGGAGGAAGCCCGGGCAGTGCGACCGTGCCGCTGGGAATGCTTCCACCGCGGTTGATCACCTGGAACCCAAAGCCGTATGTAATCGAGTTTCTCTTGGATTCATGCAGCTTGAGCAGCACGTCGGCTTGAGGATCGTCAGCGACGGGCCGCCGGGTATCGACGCTCGCCCAGTCAAATATTCCCAGGTTGTACAACTGGCTTTCACCGCGTAGCAGCGCCGTTGTGCTCAACGGATTTCCGGTCTTGATGTTGGCGTTGCGTGCCACAATCTCCGGACGCGTATGCACGCCTCCGATTTGCGCTACGCTGGCCGTCGTCACCTCCGGACCCTCGTCAATTTCGTACAGCACGTCAACCAGGTGAGGGTCGGTTTTCGAATGCCGGACCGTGGCCTTGAACGTGGCGGTCAGAAAACCGTGATCCAGATATGCTGCCAGAATCTGGTCGCGGTCTCTATTCAGCAGCTGGGTGGAAAAAGGCTTGCCTGGCTCCAGGCGCATGCCCTTGGGAGCGAGCTGCTCTCGCGACAGCCTGTCCAGGCCTTCAACTCTGAGCGACTCCACAATGTCTCGCACCCCTTCTTCCACCTGGAAGGCAAGCTCCAGGTTGCCGCGTTTTCGCTCGACGCTAGGCGTCACCTTCACCTCGCTGTAACCCGCGTTGCGGTAGAGCCCCTCGATACTCCTGACGCTCTTGCGCACCAGCAGTTCGCTGAACCTGCCACGCGAAAAAAAGACCCAGGGCATTCCTCTGGAAACAGAAACCTGATCTTGGAGATTCTTGTCGGAAAAGTGGTCATTGCCGTGAAATTCCACTGATTTCACCTTGCCGCGTTTGCCCTTCTCGATCTCATACACCACCGTCACACCCGACGTGTGCCGGTCAAATTTGCTCTGCACCTTCACGTCGAAAAATCCCTTGGACTGAAAATGCGAAATCAGATTCTGCTTGCCTTCATTGACCAGGTCGGGATCCACCGTGTACTCCTGGTACATCGGGATCAGTTTCCTCTGCGTGCGCTTCCAGACGCGTGCGCCCACGAGTTGAATTTCGATTCTTGGCCCCTGGGTGACGTCAAACGTAACGTCGGCTCGATTGGTCTCCGGGTTATAAAGCGATGAAACCAGCTTCACCCGCGCCGCCAGATAGTGCTGCGTTCCCAGCTGCCGTTGCAGAAACGTTGTGGCCGTCTCAACCCGCCTGAGCGAATAGCCCTTCCCCGGCTTGATCAGTGCGCCCCTGATGCGCGCCCTGAGGGAGCGCAAGGACCTCCCCAGCGCGGTGCTTTGCGCTTCAGGAACTCCCGTAATGGTGACCTCGCCGAACTTCGCCCGCCGCTTCAGATTGATCTCATACTCCACATTCACCACGCCATGGGCGCGATCCACGTCGAGTTTTGGCTCGACCGTCGCCATAAAGTAGCCGGTGCGATGAAAGAACTCGAGCAGGTTTGACTCTGCCGCCTCGACTCTTTCCTGCGAGAAAGGTTCCTGCTTGGTGTAGCTGGTAATCTGCAGAAGACGCGTGTAGCTGAACCTGTTTTCCGCCTTGGGAAATCTGAAGACGCCGAAGTAATACGCCGGCTGGAGTACGAAGAGCACGCGCAGCCCGGCGGCCTGCGGCTCCACGTCGACCTCGACTTTCTCGAACGGTCCTGCCTGCTTGAGCGCTGCCGCTGTTTTGTCGATCGCGGCCTGTGAATAAGGAGCGTTCTCCTGCTGCACGATCAACGCCCGCCACTGTCTTTGATTGCCGTCTGGCTGGCCCGCCAGCTGTACTGACGCAACCTTCTGCCCTTCATAGGACACCGCCTGCTGCACGGCTTCCTGCGTTTGCTGGGCGTGAAGGACTATCTCCGGCGTGAGCGCTGCCGCAAGCACCGCTGCCGCGATGCAAATCCTGAAGAAAGTTTTCATGGTGTCAGAAGGTCTCTCGTCAATTCGTCCCGAGTCCGACAAAGCTCGGCGTCTCCCGTACTACTTTGGTTAGAGTTGCGGATTCCTCCTCTTGTTGCTCACAGACGAGAGCTGCTGGTTTTCGAATCGCAGAGCAGAGCTGCCTGCGTTGATCGCTAGAGGTGAACCCTGATGGAGAACCCCAACACTGCTTTTGCGGAATGCTGGTTGCGGGAAAGATGATGGCGTCCGCGGGTCAACTCCGGAATCGCGCTGTCGCATCAAAATTTGTATGGTCAGGTTCCCAGGCCGGGAGAAATCCGCATGCTTTGGACGGTATTCGCCATCCTCCTGCTGCTCTGGCTGCTAGGTTGGGGCTTTCATGTTGCCGGCAGCCTCATTCACCTGATTCTGGTGATTGCTTTGGTTGTGCTGGTAATTGAACTTCTTACCGGACGCAGGGCGGCAGTCTGAGAAGTCGTTCCCAACCTTACGGCTCGCAACGCGCTCTAGTGGCGTCGGTGGAAACGCATGGTTAACCCCCGGCTCCGAGCTTGGCCATTTTCTGATCGATTTCGCTCAACGCTTGGCGCAGGGTTTCGGTGTATCTTTCATTGGTCGATGACTCAATCTGGTGCAGCACATAGGCGCGCGAGAGCTTCAGGCTATCGAGCTCGCGCTGCGCTTTCTTCTCGTCGTCGTTGAGCGGACGTTTTGGTTTTGCCGCATCGCCGGCTCCGGCATCCTCCATTTGGGCCTCCACTGACTTGCTTTCCCATCCTCTAGCCATATCTTCATTATAGGTACATTGCCGAGAACGGGAGCTGTTTTTGGCCCGCAAGTGTTTATAATCCGGGCACGATGAGAAAATGCTTTTTCGCTGCCGTGTGTTCCTTTACCCTGCTCCTGTTCACGGTATCCAGTGCCGCTTTGCAGCAGAACACCCTTAGTCCTGACCACCAGCTCGCTCGCGATATTTTCCAGCAACTGATTGAAATAAACACCACAGACACTCCGGCAGGAAACGTGAGTACAGCCACCGAAGCCATGGCAGCGCGTTTTCGCACCGCCGGCTTTCCGGCAGACGACGTTCAGGTGCTCGGACCGCTGCCAAACAAGAAGAATCTGGTCGTGCGGCTGCACGGACGAGGTACGGCAAAGCCCATTCTGTTCATCGGCCACCTTGACGTGGTGGAGGCCTTGCGCTCGGACTGGTCAATGGATCCTTTCAAGTTCACCGAGGTTAATGGCTTCTTCTACGGCCGCGGCACCTCTGACATCAAGCAGGGTGACACCGTATTGGTGGAAAACTTTCTTCGATTAAAAAAGGAGGGCTTCACGCCTGCTCGCGATCTCATTCTGGCGCTCACGGCCGACGAAGAAGGCGGCGAATCGAATGGCATCCAGTGGCTCATCAAGAACCATCGCGAGCTGATTGACGCTGAATACTGCATTAATACTGACGCCGGCGAATTCGAAACCAAGCAGGGCAAACGGCTGCTGCTGGGCATGCAGACCAGCGAGAAGAACTACGTGGACTTCCGCCTGGAAGTGAAAAGCAACGGTGGCCACAGTTCCCGTCCGGTGAAGGACAACGCAATCTATCACCTCTCGCAGGGTCTCTCCCGCCTGGCGGCCTTCGATTTTCCCGTAAGCCTGAATGAGACCACGCGTGGATACTTTTCCAGTACTGCCGCGCTGGAATCGCCGGCCACGGCAGCCGACCTCCGCGACGTGAGCGGCGCAGACCAGGCAAAAACCAAAGCCGCCGCAGGACGATTGGCCGCGTCGCCGTATTTCAATGCGCTACTGCGCACCACCTGTGTCGCCACGCGACTGGAAGGCGGGCACGCCAACAATGCGCTTCCGCAAACAGCGGCGGCAATTGTCAACTGCCGCATGCTGCCCCAGGATTCCCTGCAAGACGTGCAGGCCACGCTTAAACGCGTGCTCGCCGACGATCGAATCTCAGTGAACATTGTCGGCGAAGCAGTGCCGGCGCCGGCTTCGGCCATCAATCCTGCGATCGTGAAGCAGTTGGAGTCTCTCGGCAAGAAGCTCTATGGCGGTTTGCCCGTGGTTCCGGTCATGGATACCGGCGCGAGCGACGGCAAGTATCTGCGCATCGCCGGTATTCCAACCTATGGTGTTCCCGGTGTGTTTGAAGATGTGGACGATGACCGGGCTCACGGCAAAGACGAGCGTATCGGCGTGAAGGATTTCTATGACGGCGTGGATTTCTACTATGAGTTCATACGCTCTCTGGGCGGGCAATAAATTGAGGACAGCGCGGAACGCGAAAGCGAGGAGCCGCTGATGCCCTCTTCATCGCCCGAACCAGCCGTCAGCGTGCGGCGCAGCGAGCTTGCCTGTCCGGCGCACTCGCTCAGGATGATGGCCAAAGCTGCTGCCAGCGAAGCCGATGAGGTGATCTTTGATCTCGAAGATGGCTGCGCTCCATCACAGAAGATCGCCGCGCGCAAGACCCTGGTAGAGGCGTTCCAGACTCTCGATTTCCGCGGCAAAATCCGTGCTTTCCGCGTCAACGGCCCACACACCAGGTTTTTCTACCGTGACGTGATCGACGTGGTAGAGGCAGCCGGCAGCACGATTGATGTCATGGTCCTGCCCAAAGTCCAGGATGCAAACGATGTGCTCTTCGCTGATCGATTGCTTACCCAGATCGAGCAGAACATCGGCTTGCCGGTTGGGCGAATCCGCCTGGAAGCGTTGATTGAATGCGCCAAAGCGGTGCTGCATGCGGAAGAAATCGCCGCGTCAACGCCGCGCCTGGCGAGTTTGATCTTCGGCGTTGTGGATTATGCCGGGAATATCGGTGCCCGCGATCCGGTGCGCGAACAGTTTGCCCTGTATCACTATCCCAAGGCCAAGACCGTGGCTGCCGCCCGCGCTGCGGGCATTGACGTGCTGGATGGAGTGACGCTGCAATTTCGCGATCTCCAGCAATGCGAGCACGATGCAAACGTAGCCGCGCAAATGGGCTTTGACGGCAAATGGGCTATTCATCCTGATCAGGTCGCGGTTATCAATCGCGTCTTTACTCCCACGCGCGACGAGATCACCCGCGCGCAAGAGATCATCGCGCTCTATGAGAAGGCTGATGTTGACTCCGGACTGGGCGCGGTCGTTTATAAGGACGAAATGGTGGATGCCGCCAGCCTGCCTATCGAGCGCCGTAAGCTGGCGATCGCCCGCAAGGCGGGGCTGCTTTAGAGAGGCTAACCGTCATGACCGCAGCAGTCGAATCGCTTCTCCATCAACTCACCTCGGCCAGGATTTACGATCTCGGCCAGCCGTATTTTGTCGGCATGCCGCACCATCCCATGCATCCGCCGTATCTTTTCAGCCTGACCAAGATGCATGGCGAATACGTTGGTCCCAACGGCGCCAGCTCAGCCTCAGAAAGCCTTGGCCTGAGCGGGCATCTGGGTACTCACATTGATGCTTTGTGCCATGTCTCCTTCGGCGGCAAGCTACATGGAGGTCATCCGGTAAAAGATATTCAGTCCTACGCTGGCGGACTGGAACAGCTTTCGGCTGACACGCTTGCCCCGATCGTTCGTCGCGGAATCCTGCTGGATATCGCCGGACAACAAGGTGTCCGGAGTTTGCCCGCAGACTTTGAGATCGCGCCGCAGCATATGGAGGCGGCCGCGCATGCGCATGGCGTAAACATCAAGGAAGGTGATGTCGTTCTGCTGCGCACCGGCTGGGGCGCCTTCTTCGAAGATGCAGCCCGTTTTGAATCCCGATTGCATGGTCCCGGGCCAGGGGAAGAGGGCGCGCGGTGGCTCAGTGCCCGCAAAATTTTTGCCGCCGGGGCCGATACCCTCAGTTTTGAGATCGTTCCGTCACGCGCGATGCCCGCACACGTTCATCTGCTGGTGGAGAGCGGCATACATATCATCGAATGTCTCAACCTGGAGCAGCTGGCCGCCGATCGCGTCTACGAATTCGCGTTTATGGCATCTCCGCTCAAGATTCGCGGCGCGACGGGATCGCCCATCCGGCCCATGGCTCTGGCGTGAGTTTGCCGCGCCGGCGGCGGCTGATTACAATACGCCGTTGTTCCGAAATGCTTTTGCGACTGCGCTTTCATGCCCCAGACCAACACTGATATACACGACGAACTCCGGCAAGCCGTGGCCGAGCTTTGCCGAACCTTCCCCGACAGCTACTGGCGCGAACTTGATGCGCGGCGCGGGTATCCGGAAGAGTTCGTGCAGGCGCTGACCAAAGCCGGATATCTGGCCACACTCATTCCTGAAACCTACGGCGGGGCGGGGTTGGGAATCACCGAAGCGTCGGTGATTCTGGAGGAAATCCATCGTTCAGGAGGCAATGCCGGCGCCTGCCATGCCCAGATGTACATCATGGGAACGCTGTTGCGCCACGGTTCGGAGGCACAGAAGAAGAAGTATCTGCCCGCCCTTGCGCGCGGCGAGCTTCGATTGCAGGCCTTCGGCGTGAGCGAGCCCACCACCGGATCTGACACCACCCAGATGAAAACCTTCGCGCAAAAGCAGGGCGACAAGTTCATAGTTAAAGGCCAGAAAATCTGGATTTCGCGCGCGGAGCACTCTGATCTGATGCTGCTGGTGGCGCGTACAACACCCGTGGAGCAGGTCAAGAAACGCAGCGAGGGACTTTCCATACTGCTGGTTGATTTGCGCAACGCTCCCGGGCTCACCATTCGCCCGATCCGGACCATGATGAACCACGCCACCACGGAGGTCTTTTTCGATGACGTAGAGGTACCGGCGAAGAACCTTATTGGCGAAGAAGGCCAGGGCTTCCGTTACCTGCTGGACGGACTGAACGCCGAACGCATCCTGATTGCCGCCGAGTGCATTGGCGACGGCCGCTGGTTCCTGGAGCGCGCCTGCCGTTATGCCAAAAGCCGCGTCGTATTCGGCCGTCCGATCGGGCAGAACCAGGGCGTTCAATTTCCGCTGGCGCGAGCCTATGCCAACGTGGAAGCGGCCTCGCTCATGGTGGCAAAGGCGGCCGCCCTGTTTGATTCGCATCAACCGTGCGGTCCCCAGGCCAACATGGCCAAGCTGCTGGCCGCGGATGCATCCTGGGAATCCGCCAACGCCGCGGTGCAGACTCACGGTGGTTTCGGCTTTGCAGAAGAGTACGATGTTGAACGCAAGTTTCGTGAGACGCGGCTCTACCAGGTGGCGCCCGTCTCAACCAATCTGATTTTGGCTTACATCGCCGAGCACGTACTGGGGCTGCCGCGCTCGTATTGAGATTGAGGAAAACAATGGCGCTAAAACCGGGCTGGACAGGACGAGTTTACGAAGACTTTGCCGTGGGCGACGTCTACCAGCACCCGCTGGGCCGCACCGTGATCGCTGCCGATAATATCTGGTTCACGCTTCTTACACAGAACACCAACCCTATCCACTTTGACGCTGCCTACAGCGCGCAAACCGAATACGGCAAGCCGCTGGTGGATTCGACCTTCACGCTGGCCCTGGTCACCGGGCAATCCGTGATGGATGTCTCCCAGAATGCCATGGCCAATCTGGGCTGGGATGAGGTTCGTCTGCCCAACCCGCTTTTCGAAGGCGATACCGTCTACTCACGCAGCGAGGTTCTGGAAAAGCGCGAATCAAAATCGCGCTCCAACGTGGGCATTGTGAAGGTCAGGACAACCGGCTACAAGCAGGATGGCAGCGTGGTAATCGAGTTTACCCGGACCATGATGATCTATAAACGCGGCCATGTGCCGGTGATTCCGCAACCAAAGCCAAAGTCATAGGCCGGTACGCGCAAGGCCCATTTCGCTGCCCTTATGCCGCTTCGCGCGAGCTTTGTTGAAAACCGCGGACGGAAAACTCCAGTTGTTCCTGCAGGCTTTCCCCCACCTGAATCATGTCGCCGATCACCGTGCTGAGGTCCATCCGGATCAGGTTGCGCTGCAGTATGTTTGAGAGAACGCGCTGCAGCAACCGCATTTCAATCACGATGAGCGGGATGCTATAGCCCTGGCGAGCCCGCGATGTGCCGTGCCTGGTTGCGGCCATTTTGCCGCCCTGCGTGGTCCCATTCGCAGGAACGTCCACCCGTCGCGCCAGTTCCTGAATGACCTCGGGAAGGTGGTCTACCCGGTCTTTGTCCGAAAGCCGGATCGAGGCTAGTTCAGGATGCGACTTCACCAGAACCAGCCACTGCTCGGAGATATCATGCAGGTTTTCCCGCATCAGGTGCGAGACTCGCTTCAACGGTTTCTCCGCTGGGATAGGGCGGCGCGTCTCCAGCCGCTGCTGAATGGCGTGGATCAAGGTCGGTACGTCAGCCGGCTTCAGCAGGTAATCGTCCACTTGGCTGCGGATCGCTTGCAACGCCGTATCAAAATCCGGATAGCCCGTAAGGATGAAGGTGGCTGCTTTCGGCTGCACCCGCCGCATGGCACTCACCACGGTGAAGCCATCGCCCGGCTGGCCAATGTTCAAATCGGAAAGAAGCACGTCAAACGTAGCATGATTGATGTGCTCAAGGGCTTCGAAGACAGTCGCCGAGGTGGTTACTTCGAACCCATGATGCTCCAGAATGGGCTTCAGCGTCTCGCGTATCCCCGCTTCGTCGTCGACGAACAACACCCGAGTCGCCATGTTTTACTCCAAGCGACTTAGATGTTCGCAAGCTGCTGATCGTTGGACCGGGAAAAAGATAAAACATTTCTAAACAAAGCGCTGTCCGTCTGCCGGAAGGGATGAATGTACAAAAGGCCCATCGCGTCGGCGACGGGCCTTACGACAAACAAGCAGGAGTTGAAAAAATGCTATTCCTGGTTCTTGAATGAGTATCCGAGCGTAGCGCCGAAACGCGTGGCATGCGATCCGGCAAACTCAACCTGGTTGTGCACCAGATAGTAGTGGATCTCAGGGCGGACAAAGATGGCGCGTGTCACGTAAAACTGCACTCCGCCCCCGAAATGGCCCATAAAGTGATTGCTGCTGACGAAATTGGTAAAGCCAGTGAACTGGTTGCCCGACAGAAACGGCGTATAGAAACGGATGCTCTCCACGCCGATCCCCGCCTGCAGGTTCAACTGCGCCCGCTTCCCCAGAGGGGGACCATAAACAGCGCCGAAATCATAAAAAAATGGCCGGAACGGCTGAATTCCCTGGTACAAGTTCTGGCTGGCGCGGAAAGCTGCGTTAAAACCGAAACCAACGTTATGGTAAAAGAGGAAGTCCAAACTGAAACTGGTGAAGGCACCTCCGCCGATGGTGGGTACAACGGGGTTGGTGGGCGGCCCCGTCACAGTGGAAACGCCAAAACCCAAATCAAACTGCTGTGCTTGCGCCGAGCTTCCCAACAGAAAAAACAGGCAAAATGACGCAACGTACAACGATAGTTTTTTCAAGTTAGTCTCCAATTCGTGACAATTAAGCAAGTCAAAACAGCCAACAGACCTAACTTCCCGATCTATAAGGAACCACACGCGATTATCCTACCCGAACCAGCGGAAGTCCAGAATCCGATGGTATCAAGCTGGTTTCGCGATGGTTGTGGTATTGAAGTGAGATGCTGGTCCGGCAGCGCGCGTCTATCGCCTGCTGCTGTTATTCTTGAAAAAATGTTGCTCCGGACAAAAGCCATTCTCTTCGACATGGACGGCGTGCTGATTGATTCCGCGCCGGCGGTCGAACGCGTCTGGCATGAATGGGCGATCGCGCATGGCTTCGATCCCGCCGCGGTCATCGAGCAGGCCCACGGGCGCCGCAGTATTGAAACCATCCGTGTGATCGCGCCGCACATGGACGCGGAACGGGAAAACGTCAAGGTCGAACAGATGGAGATTGAGGATAAAGAGGGCGTGACCGCGCTGGCCGGCGCCGAGCAACTCCTGCTCCGGCTGCCCCCTGATCAATTTGCCATCGTGACCTCTGCCACCCGTCCGTTGGCCGTGGCGCGCCTGGGTTATGCCGGCCTGCCGCTGCCAAAACATATGGTCACCGCTGACGATGTCGTCAACGGCAAACCCTGGCCCGAACCTTATCTCAAGGGCGCAGCGTTGCTGGGCGTCGCTCCCGCGGATTGTCTGGCATTTGAGGACACGCCGGCGGGCATAGCTGCTGCCAAGGCTGCGGGGATGCGGGTGATCGCGATGGGCGATACTTATCCGGCGCACGAATTGCGGGCAGCGGACGCCCGCGTCACGTCGCTACTGGATGTAAACGAAGAAGTGCGTGACGGAGCAATCCTCGTCGCACTTGGAGGAATAACGCAGGACGTAAAGCAAAACGGCTCGCTGGGATAACCGTACCGCTAGGAAGATTTCTTTCTCTTGCGCTTCTTTGAGCCTTCAGGTCGCGCGACGCTCCGTTTTTCAGCGGCGGCAGCCTCCGCTGGCGTCTGCCGGATCGATTCGATGGATATTCCCGTCCATCGTGCCAGCACCTCTTCAACATGCTCTACGGTCACCGTTCCGGTATTGTCGACTTCTATCTTGAACTTTTTCTCCAGCTCTTCGAGCGCTTCACGCTGTTTGCGTTCTTCGTCCGAGTAGAAACGCGCCTTGTCAAATTCATGGTTAGCGACAGCATTTTCCATTCTGTTCACAATGAATCGAATTCTCTTGTCGGCCTCCACGATTTCCGGCGGCATTGAGCCTTCATGCTTCATCTTCAGGTAAGCACCGGCGTCGTCGATCAAGTCGATCGCCTTGTCCGGAAGGCTTCGATTCTTCACATGCCGGCTGGAGTAAGCCACCGCGGCGGTAAGAGCTTCGTAAGAATATTGGACGGAATGAAACTTTTCGAACCGGCCCTTGATGCCCTCGAGAATCCTGACGGCATCCTCATGGCTGGGCGCCTCAACTTTCACCGTCCGAAAGCAGCGTTCCAGCCAAGGTGCTTTTTTCATGGCCACACGATAATCATCCGGCGTTGCCAGCGCAATGCACCGCACCTTGCCTTCAAGAAGCGCGGACTTAAGCAGCAAGACGATCTCCTGTGCGCCTTCGTCTCCCGCGGTCAGAAGCATGTGCAGTTCGTCGAAGACAAAGATGGTGTTGGCGCCCCAGGTGATGAAATCGTCTCCGGCAGTGTCCAGGAATTCCTTGACCCGACCACTGCGCTGCGCGGCAGCCACAATCGTCGCCAGATCAACCGCGGCAAAGAGCTTACCTTGTAGGAACACCGGGCCCATTCCGTCGGCAACACGCTGCACCACTCCTTCCGCGATGGTCCCCTTCCCTACACCGGGTTCGCCCACCAGGACCACGTTGTTTTTGTTGGAGCGTCCCAGGGACTGCATGACCTGCTCGATCTCTTTTTCCCGCCCGACGCACGGAAGCAAGCGTCCCTCTTCCGCCAGCTTTGTCAGAAAGGTGCTGTAGTCTGAGGGGAGCTCGGATTTCTTCGATCCTGCCGCGCGTTCTTCTGCGCGGGACCCTTGGGCGAGCGCTTCACGAATGAAAGAAATCCGCACCCCGCGTTCCTGAAGAATCTGGGCGGCAAACGAGTTTTCTTCACGTAGAAGGCCGAGCAAAAGATGTTCTGTGCCAATGTGTTTGTGGGAGAGTCGCTCAGCTTCTTCCGCAGCATACGCCAGCACGCGCTTGCACTCGTTGCTTAACGGCAGGTCCACCGATGTTGGTATCTTCTCTCTGATCATGGTGGCGGATTCAATTTGACGGCGAATGTCCTCCATCGCCCCCTGGCTGCGCAAAAACCGGTTGGTGAGCGCTTTGTGCTCACGCAGCAGACCAAGCAACACGTGCTCGGTTTCGATGTACGGGCTGCCGAACTGGCTGGCTTCAAAACGAGCAAAGAAGATCACGCGGCGTGCTTTCTCGGTGTATCGCTGAAACATGTGAACGTCCTGCTGAATATCGTCCGACTATTGTACAAAGGCTCCCCCAAAAGCAACCATGCCCGGCCAGAGCTGCCGGGCCAAGCGCAACGGCTGCAGGCCATATACAATTTCTGCATCTCGATTTGGAGGAAAAAGCATTCATGCAAAGAAACGCAAGCGCACACTGGAGCGGCGGGCTGAAGGACGGAAAAGGCGCCCTGAGCTCGCCCAGCGGAGTTCTCAAGAATACGCCCTATTCCTTCGCCACCCGTTTTGAATCGCAGCCCGGGACGAATCCTGAAGAATTGATCGCGGCGGCCCATGCCGGCTGTTTCAGCATGGCGCTCTCCGCCCAGCTCGGCAACGCGGGGATGACCGCGCAATCCATTGACACCACGGCCACCGTCACGCTGGAAAAACTTGATACAGGCTTTGCCGTCACTTCGTCACACCTGCAGGTAAAAGTGAAGATTCCCGGGGCTGACCAAGCCAAGTTCAATGAAGCTGCCAAAAACGCCAAGGAAGGCTGTCCTATTTCGAAACTGCTGAATGCCAAAATCACCATGGACGCGCAGCTCGAAAATTAGCCTGGCCACGCATGGGGAAGCGAAGCTTGAGCCGCTAACAACGGCCTGATCCTCTCGTCTATATATGCGGCTACTCCTCTGTTGCACATTTCATCCCATGGAGGCTCCCCATGCGTAAATCCCTCGCAACCACCGCGCTTTTCCTCGCGTTCTGTGTTTTTGCGGCAACTCCGGTTATGGCGCAGTCTGCGCTGCTGGACCTGCCGCGTGACAGCCAGCACGCCCAGCTCATTCAGCGAATCGGCATCACTGACATCACCATCAACTATCATCGGCCGCTTGTAAAAGGCAGGAAGATCTGGGGCGGTCTTGTCCCATACGGCCAGGTGTGGCGTGCCGGCGCCAATGAAAACACCACCATCCAATTCACTGATCCGGTCACGATTGAAGGCAAAGCATTGCCCAAGGGCATTTACGGTCTGCATATGATCCCTACCGACAATGAATGGACAGTGATCTTCTCCAAGACCGCAACCGCCTGGGGCAGCTTTACCTATAACCAGGCGGACGACGCGCTGCGCGTCACGGTGAAACCGCAGGCCGCCGATATGAAAGAAGCACTTGCTTATGAGATCGACAACGTAACGCCCGATTCCGCTGTGGTAACGCTGCGCTGGGAAAAGATGGCTGTACCCTTCAAGGTTGGCGTTAATACACACGAAATTGTTGCTGCCAGCCTGCACCATCAGCTCGTTGGGCTTGCGCAATACACCTGGGAAGGCTGGGACGACGCAGCCAACTATCTTTTAGCCGAAAAGTACGACCTGGACGAAGCGCTCAAGTATGAAGACCGCTCCATCGGCGTGGAAGAACGCTTTGACAACCTGATCACCAAAGCGCGCCTGCTGGACGCATTGAATAAGAAAGACGAAGCGACGGTCGCGCGGAACAAAGCCCTCGGCGTGGCCAATGTGGTTCAGCTGCATTCCTATGGCCGTCAGTTGCAGATTCAGGGGCAGCAAGACCAGGCATTCGAGATCTTCCGCGTCAACATCAAAAAGAACCCGAATCACTGGACGGCCCACAATGAAGCCGCTCGTATTGCCTGCTCCAAGGGCGACTTCGACACCGCGGTAAAAGAAATGAAGCTTGCCTCGGCCGCCGCTCCAGATCAGATCAAGAGCGCGCTCGACGGTATCACAAAACGTCTGGAAGCCAAGGAAGACATCAACAAGTAAGCCCAAACAATTCCAGTCGTGATGAGCCGGGGCCAATCGAGTCCCGGCTCATTCGCGTCTCGACCGGTCTGCGCTATCATGGATGCGACTCGTCCCAAAATTTATACGGGAGACGCCTCATGTGTAGATGGCTCTCAATTACCGCACTTTTCAGCCTTTTCATCCTTGCGAGTTATCCAGGCATGGCCCAGCACGCCGCACCACCCTCACCGGGGCCCATGGCCCTGCAGGTCCGCGGAGAATTTCTGTATGCCTGGAATGCCTACAAGCAGTACGCCTGGGGACACGACGAGCTCAAGCCTCTGAGCAAGAGTTATCACGACTGGTACAGCGGCACGCTGTTGATGACCCCGGTGGACGCGCTCGACACGATGATTTTGATGGGGCTGACCGACGAAGCCAACCAGACGCGGGAGTACATCGCCAAGAACCTCAATTTCGATCAGGATATCGAGGTCAAGAATTTTGAAGTCACCATTCGGCTTCTCGGTGGACTGCTCAGCAGTTATCAACTCAGCGGTGATGATCGCCTGCTCAAGCTGGCAGACGATCTTGGCAACCGCTTGCTGCCCGCTTTTAACTCGCCCACCGGCATGCCTTATATGTACGTCAATCTCAGAACCGGAAAAACGCGCGGCGCGGAGAGCAACCCGGCTGAGATCGGCACGCTTCTGCTCGAGTTCGGCACGCTCAGCAAGCTTACGGGCAAGCCGATCTACTATGAAAAGGCCAAACGGGCTGTGGTTGAACTCTACAGCCGTCGCTCAGCTATCGGGCTGGTCGGTTCCAGCATTAACGTAGAGACGGGAAAATGGAGTGACACGAGCAGCCACATCAGCGGGGGAATTGATTCTTACTACGAATACCTGCTGAAGTCGTGGCTTCTGTTTGGCGACAAGGACTGTAAGAAGATGTGGGAGACGAGCATCAAGGCCGTGAACAAATACCTGGCCGATAATACAAAAACCGGCTTGTGGTATGGCCAGGCCGACATGAATACCGGCAAGCGAACCTCAACCCAATATGGCGCCCTGGATGCTTTCTTCCCCGCTGTTCTGGCCCGCGACGGCGATCTGGACCGTGCCCGCCGGCTCCAGGAATCGTCTTTCAAAATGTGGACGACCTTCGGTATTGAACCGGAAGTGATCGACTACACCAGCATGCAGATTGTGGCCCCGGGCTATCAATTGCGGCCGGAAATTATTGAGTCTGCCTACTATCTGAAATTCCTCACCAAGGATGACCACTATGAGGATATGGGATCCACCTTTTTGCTGAGCCTGTCGCGGTTCTGCAAAACCGATAACGGGTATGCAGCCCTAAGCAATGTTGAGACCAAAACAAAAAGAGACAGCATGGAGAGCTACTTCCTCGCAGAGACGCTCAAATATCTATACCTGCTGTTCGCGCCGCGGGAAACATTCGATCTGAACAAAGTGGTCTTCAATACTGAAGCGCATCCGCTGCAGCGAACCTGGAAGTGAAACTCTGATTTTGCGGAATTTGGAACTGAAACTTACAGCCGGCAGGCCCAGGTGAGTGCCCTGGGAATAGGACCATAAAGGAACGCAGAAAAAAGAGATAAAAGGACACCGCGACGCAAGATCAGGCTTGGAGGCACTTTTCCCGGAACGCGTGACGACTGATGTCCTTTTATCTCAGCCACAACCTTCTCCCTGAAAGGCAAAGCTCATTGCTCTTGAGCGCTGTTGCTACCTGTCACCATCCGACCCTGTGGTAGCTCACGCTCTAACTAGCACCGTCTGCCTTTCTATATAGCAACCGGCGCGCCAAATCGTGAAAACACGTAAGCCATTGAAAACAAACCGGAAGCCCTTGGGATGGAACCACCGATGTGACAGGTTGGCACAGCCTAGCTGTGACATGTCACACCAGCCTTGTCACACCTGGTACGGACGGTATCGATTCCCGCACAGCGGGTTGCGCGCGTAAGCTACCATGTTGGCTCCATCACCCCGTCACGGAGGCCGCATGCACTGGTTGGCGCTGACGCTCGTTTATTCGCCGCAGATCGCATTTCCCGCAGGGTTCGCCCCGGCTTTTGAACTCGTCCTGCGCTGGATCCATTTTGCCGCCGGCATTACCTGGGTCGGCCTGCTGTATTTTTTCGTGCTGGTGAATGCCAAATTCCTAGCCCAGCTTGATCCCGCGACCCGCGTGAAAGTCTTGCCCTCACTCATGCGGCGTACACTGTGGTGGTTTCGCTGGAGTTCGGTAGTCACGGTTTTAGCTGGCATCACGTACTGGTCGATCATCATCAGAGCGGACGCACATAATGCCAACACGCACGGCGACGCCGCCATGGGAACTTTCTTCGCGATATGGACTCTGGCCTTCGCCGTCGAGATGGGATTGCTCATGTCGCCTGCGGACGCGCTGAGAAGAGGGCCGGTGTTCGGGACGATCATCGGCGTCGTCATCATCGCCGCAGCGTGGCTCTATCTGTCGCTCAACGCGCACGGCTGGGAGAGTAATCGTATGCTGGCCATCGGGATCGGCGGTGGGATTGGCTGGTTCATGATGCTGAACGTCTGGGGCGTTGTCTGGCGCATGCAGAAAAAAATCATTCGCTGGACGGAAGAAAGCGCAGCCAACGGAACGCCTATGCCGCCGGAAGCAGCCAGCCTCGCACGCCTTGCGCAACTGGCTGCGAAAACCAACTTTGTCTTGTCATTCCCGATGTTGCTGATGATGGCTGTGGCCAGCCACTATTCGGTGTTTCGATCGTAGGACTCGCCTCTGCAGGGACGGCCTGGTTTGTGTTCCACTATTTCGCGATTTCGCTCAATTAACCGGAGGATTCGTCGGCTCCGCTTGCGCGATTGCTGGAATCGCGGATCCTTTGCGGGCTTCAGCATATTGGCGCTGGAAATAATCTTCGATCGCCTCGGCGCTATCGATTAGCGCCATGGGAAAGCGAATGCTGATGCGATAGATGAAGCCGCACGAATTCTCTACACCGTGCAGCACCATCTCGCCGTCCGAGACCTCAAAACCGTCGAGTTCGTAGCCCGCAGCGGCAACTTCCGGTGTCCAGTGCTCGGTAAAGAGATTGTCATTACGCGCCATGAAGGCCAGGCCGCGATAGCGTTTGAAGATCTCGCCCAGCCGCAAGCACAATTCGGCGTAAGTCGCTTCCTGCAAGGCCAGTAGTTTGGAAGTGGTGGTGGGGAGCTTCATTAGAATTTACTAAAATTCCAGACCCATGATAACCCAGAATGCTCAGAAATCCACTGATTCATCTGCTTTAGAGTCAGATCAAGCCCAACTTGTTACACTGATTTTGTTGTGGAAATCAGAGGAGAATCGATGCGCGGGAAGACGGTGGTGATCACCGGCGCTACCTCCGGCATTGGCCGGGTAGCGGCAGAAAAGCTGGCTGGGATGGGCGCCCGGATGGTTCTGGTGGCTCGCGACAAGACGCGCGGAGAAGCCTCACTGGCTCGTCTGCGCGAGCTTGCTCCGGGTCTGAATCACTCCATTCATTATGCCGACCTCTCGCGCCTTGCTGAGATGAAGCGTGTTGCGGGTGAGATCGCTGCCACGGAGCCGCGAATTGATGTGCTTATCAACAACGCCGGCGCGCTCTTTAGCTCGCGGCAACTCACTGCGGACAGCTTGGAGATGACCTTCGCCCTCAATCATCTTTCCTATTTCGTCCTGACCCATGGGTTGCGTGAGCGCTTGCGTGCTGCTGCCCCGGCCCGTGTGGTCAACGTGGCCTCCAATGCACACACAGGCAGACAGCTAGACTTCAACGATTTGCAGTCGGAAAAGAACTACCGCGGTCTAAACGTCTATGGCCGGTCAAAGCTCAAGAACATCCTCTTTACCCGTGAGCTTGCAAAACGCTGGGCGGGCACAGGTGTAACTGCCAATTGCTTGCATCCCGGTTTTGTCTCGACACGATTTGGCGATCAGAGCGGCGGCCTGCTCTCATTGGCGGTGCGGGCAGCCAAGATTTTCGCCATTTCGCCGGAACAAGGCGCGGAAACCATCGTCTATCTAGCGTCGTCTGACGAGGTCGCGGGTTCCACCGGGCTTTATTTCTACAAATGCAAACCGGCAAATCCGACCCAAGAGGCCCAGGACGACAAGTCAGCGAGCAGGCTCTGGCAGGAAAGCGAGAAGCTGGCGGGCATTACGTTCTGATCGTCAGCTTTGCTTGAGCTTCCACGCGATCTGCCGCAACATGCCCAGCCACACTTCGGCATCGGGGACGGATAGATTCAGCCGGCGCAGCATCTGTCTCACCTTCTCTTCCTTTACCGCGACCGCCTTTCCTTCGAGATAGCCGCTGCTTTTCAATGCGTCCAGAAGCAAAGACGTCAGGCGTTCAAGCTCTCCTGCGGTTGCGGGCTTGAGCTGGCTGCTATCAGAAGATAGCGTCTTCTCGCCGTTCACTCCACGAATTAGTTCGTAGAGGCAGACCGCTACGGCTTGTCCGAGGTTCATGGAGAGATGTTCCGCGCGGGTTGGAATGTGCAGGAGCCAATGACAGTGGCTGAGATCGGCATTGGAAAGACCGCGCTTTTCCGAACCGAAGAGTAAAGCAACCCGCCCCGACCTAAGCCGTCTGCGAATGATCTGCGCTGCTTGCGGTAGGAGTTTGAGCGGCTGGTGCAGCTCGCGGTTGTGCGCCGCCGTGGTCCCGACGACCAAGGAGCAATCGGCAACAGCATCGGCCACCGTTGTATATTCTTCCGCACTTTTAAGGAGTGGCGCCGCGCCCACAGCCGAGCGGGCTTCGCGGAAGGAAGCTTCGTAAGGATTGACCACGCGCAGCCGCGAAAACCCCAGATTGCTCATGGCCCGCGCCGAGGCGCCGATGTTGAGCGGATTGCGCGTGGAAACCAGGACCACGCACAGGCGGTCGAATTCTGGTGAGACGGCCAAGGCCCTATTCTACCGGGGAACAAAGACCAGCTTTTCGATCGCCATGCGAGAGCTCAAGCCTGCTCGGCTGTAATCGCGATGAAAACGGAAGATCATCTCATCAAAGTCGTGGACCAGGGGCTTTGCCGGCACCTCGAACGTAAGAGTTTCTTCAGCCGTTCCCGCCTTACCTGCTGCGTCGATTGGCGGTTGGGAACGAACTCTTTGGCTTCCAAATGATTGCGACCTTCCCGGCAATGAGGTATTGGCAACGGCCATTTCTAGAAATACGGGGCCGCCGGCCGGATCAGCATTTTTGATCACCACTTGAATCTGTGAACAGCAACCAAGGTCAACCGGAGAGCTGAACAACTGGTGCGCCTCCATCAGCAGAGGATAGTCGTCAGAGGAACGCAATCCCATCTTGGCTGGATTGCCGCGGATTCTGGGCGAATGTTCCGGCGGGCGAACATCCGGCGGTTTGAAAAACCAATAGACACCACTGAACGCGAAACTGACCGGACGCGATTCACCGGCGAACACCTCAGGAGCCAACTTCGGCGGTGGCGGTACAAGGAGGATTGGACGCGGATCGGCTTCCGGCCACAAAACTACGCCACGATAGCCGCCACCGCGACCGAAAGGACTAGGCGGATCGCCCCCATTCTGCACTTGCGCACGACGAGCTACTGCGCGCCGCCAGAACAATTCTCTGAACAGCAGGTTGGCCACTGAATCCTTGGCAAATCCTTGGGTAAAGGCAAGAAAGCTGACCATGCCTGCTGCGCTGAGCACGATTGCAATCGTCATGGCGATCAGGAAGCGCTTTATCATTGACCTTCGGCTCAAACTGCGTTGCTCACCTTCCCCGCCCCGGCGGCGAAGCCAGATCAAGGTCCCCGCTGCCACGCCCGTCATCAGTATGGCCGCCAATCTTTCGCGAATTACCTCTGCCGTCAACCCGGCCTGAAACACAATCGCGGTAAGAAACGACAACCACAAGATAGAGGGCTGGCGCTGGACCTGCGAGAAATCAAACGGCTTCCCGAGCCAGAAATCTTCCTGCGGGAACGGCAGAGATGCACGGCCAGAAAATACCAGGCGAGCGGTTTTGGCGGTGATCCACAGCAACGGCAGGACCGCCCAGAATGATCGTTGCCACAAAAGTATGGCCACGGGTGACAGCCAGACCGCGATAAGCAAGGACGGCCACAAAGCCGCAACGGCATTGCTACGGTTCGGAGAGAACAACAAAAAAGTACAGAAAGTAAACGTAGCGCAGGCCAGGGCCACAATCAGCACATGCGCCGCAGCGAAAGCCAGCAGGCTGTCTACGTATAAAGGATGGCGAGGCGGAATGGGACAGGTGGCCCATGCGGCGATCGCAGCGGCCAGGATTCCTGCTAAAGAAGACAGTGCTCGCGCATCAGCATAGCGGGCAGAACTAAAGACGGATTTTGGCACAGACACTGCTGTTGTCAAACAGCGCCCCGGCATTCATTGCTAAGAGACACCACAAGCAATGGTTCAGTTCCACGAGATGCAGCCGCAGCATAACTCGGCCGTTGTGATTACACCAAGTAGCCGTATTTGGGCCTGACCTCCGCAGTCCCGCACCGTCTAAAAAATGTTGGTTAACCTCTTGACATTTACTGCTAATGTATTAGCATGTGCTAGTGGATTAGCACTTGAAAGGCAGTCCACAGTTTTTCGAGTATTCCAGGAGAGTCATGAGCGACGAAAAACATCTTCAACTAGGGCGGCGCGAACGCCAGATTATGGACGTGATCTATCGGCGTGGCCGGGCGTCAGTGACCGATGTGCTGGCTGAGCTGCCCGATCCGCCCACCTATTCTGCCGTGCGCGGCATGCTCCGCCTGCTGGAAGAAAAAGGCTTTGTGCGCCACGAGCAGGAAGGGCTTAAGTATTTGTACGTGCCGGCCGACGACACGCGACAGGTCCGCGCCAACGCCCTGAAGCACATGGTGAAGACCTTCTTCGGCGGATCGCCCGAGGAGGCCGTAGCCGCGCTGCTGGAGATGTCCGATAGCAAGCTCTCCGCCAAGGACAAGCAGGTTCTTTCTCAGCTCATCAAGAAGGCGCAACAGGAAGGGAGATAAGCCATGCCGACAGCCACACCGATCTCCGCAATGATTCTGGATACCGTGTTGAAAGCGACCGTGTTGCTGGCCCTGGCTTCCGGCGCGGCCTTTGTACTGAAGAAACGCTCGGCCTCTACCCGGCATATGGTTCGCAGCATCACACTGGCCGCTCTGCTGCTGCTTCCTTTCTCAGTGATGATGCTACCGGAGATGCCGGTAAAAGGCCTTCCCGGCTTCGCAAAGAGCAAAGCTGCTTTCGCGCAAGCAACACCGTCGGTACAAGCGCAAACTGCCGCAACTGCTCATCCGGCTGCGACGGTTGTAACTTCTGCATCTTCATTTTCGAACGATCCGGTGAAATCACGGACCGAGCAGAGGCCAAGGCTCGGATCTGCCGAGTCCAATCGCCCTCGCAGCGCGGTCATTGCTTCGGAACGCCACGACTCCGCTCCTTCAGCGACTACGGTGGTTGTTTTGCCGCCGGCCGTGACGGAGTCGCCGTCAAGACCGGAGCTGAACTCCCCAACTTCACGGCCAACCGGCGAAACCTGGAGAGAATATCTTCCGCAGATTTCCCTGCTGATCTGGATTGCCGGCTTTGTCTATTTTCTGCTGCGCTGGAGATGGAATGCCCTGCAGCTCTCTGGGCTGGTTCGCCGCGCGGCGGTGCTGACGGATTCCGGTTGGAATGCGCAGGTGCGATCGCTCTCGGCGGAACTGGGCATCAACCGTCACGTAGCGTTGCTCGTCAGCAACGAGATTGAAATTCCCATTACCTCCGGAATTCTCTTCCCGAAAGTTGTCCTTTCGCCTGATTACGATGAGTGGTCCTGCCAGCGGCGCTCAGCCATCCTGAACCACGAGCTGGCGCACATTCGCCGCCTGGATGCGTTCACCCAGGCGTTAGCCCAACTGGCCAGCGCGCTTTACTGGTTCCATCCGCTGGTGTGGCTCATGGTCCGGGCGATGCGGGCCGAGCGCGAGCGCGCGTGCGACGATCAGGTGCTCGCCTCGGGGACCAAGGCTTCAGACTACGCGCATGAGCTTCTCGATATTGTCTCTGAATTGCGCGGGCCTGAATTGGCCGCCGCGCTGGCGATGGCGCGGCGATCGCAGCTCGAAGGCCGCGTACTGGCGGTGTTGAATCCATCCTTACGCCGCGGACCGGTGTCGTGGAAAACCGGGCTTGGCGTGGGTGCGCTGACGCTGAGCGTCATGCTGCCGCTGGCGGCGTTGCGACCGGCGCCGCAAAGCAGCACACCCGCGCCAAGCGCAAGCGAAACGCAGAAACCAAGTCCGTCTTCCACGCCTGCAGCGCAACCAAACAGCAGTTCTGCGCCGGTGGCTGCCGGTACTCCCGCGGCAAAGCCAAACGACGACGAAGGCATGAAGGCGCCCGAACCTCCCGAGCCCCCAGAACCGCCAGAACCATCCGAGGTGACTGAATCTCCTGAAGCACCCACGATGGGAGTACCAGGCGGTATTTCGGGAGGTGTACAAGGTGGCATTTCCGGAGGCGTACCAGCGACACCGGCAATACCAGGCGTGCCTGCCATACCGGCGATTCCTGCGATTCCAGCCACGCCGGGTATCCCTGCAATCCCCGCGATTCCAGCCGTGCCGGCCATTCCCGGCGGCGATCTGAGCGTGTGCGGCACGAACGCCCACATGCACAGCATGAATATGGAATCGGATGACGGCTACAAGCGCTGGACAGCGACATGGTCCGGCGACGATTGCACCGTCGATCTGCGCGCGGAAGGCGACATCAAATTCAACGCTGAAGCCACCGATATCCAGAGCATCTCATCTGGCGGATTGTTCGAAGTAAACCTGCGCCAGGGCGACACGCTCAAGCAGGTGAAAGTCACTCCATCCGGCAGCGGCCTGCAATACGTTTACAAGATCAACGGGACGCAAAAGCCATTTGATGGCGAAGCCAAAACCTGGTTCTCACAGTTTCTGCTGGACCTGGAGCGGAGCACAGGCTTTGCCGCCGATGCCCGCGTTCCCGCGCTGCTCGCCAAGGGCGGACCCAACGCCGTCCTGGACGAAATCAGCAATCTGCGCGGAGACTATGTTCGCGGCGTCTATTTCCGCAAGCTGCTGGAGCAGCCCAACCTGCCTCTGCCGGTAGTGCAGCGCGTCATCAAGCAGGCCGGCGAACAGATGAATTCAGATTACGAGATGGCCCGCGTGCTGATGACCGTAAGCAAGCAGTACGATCTTGCGGACGAGGCGTCGCGCACGGCATTCCTGAACGCGGCGAACAAGCTAAAAAGCGACTATGAACACTCGCGCGTGCTGATCGAACTGCTCAAGCGGCCCAACATCTCCAAAGAAAACGTGAACCTGGCGCTCAAATCCGCCGGCACGATCAAGAGCGATTACGAAAAATCGCGCATCCTGCTCTCCCTCATGGATCAGAAATCGTTTGAGCAGTCGCAGCTCGATTTTTATCTCCAGCTGGTGGATTCCATCCATTCCGACTATGAGAAGTCGCGCGATCTGCTGGCGCCGATGCAGAGATACAATCTGGCCCCGGACCAGGTCAACCGCATCATGAGCGCCGTGGCGACGATCGGCTCCGACTATGAGAAATCGCGGCTGCTGGTGAGCCTTGCAGGCAAGGGAAAGTTTGACGAAGGCCAGATGACCAACTACCTGAAGGTCGTCGATTCCATGAAGTCCGACTACGAACGCTCACGCAGCCTGATCGAATTGATGGGGCACAACAACCTCAGTCCGGCATCGGTGAGCCGCGCCCTGGATAGCATCTCCCGCGCCGGCAGCGATTATGAAAAATCGCGCGTGATCACTACGCTGGTACAGGACAACAAGTTCGATGAGAACCAAATGGCCTCATACCTTGGGGTGGTGGATTCGATGCGCAGCAGCGACTATGAACGCTCCCGCTGCCTCATCGCGTTGATGGACCACAACAAGCTGAGCGATGCGTCGCTGGTCAAGGTATTGGCTGCCGTCGGACAGATCAAATCAGATTATGAAAAGTCGCGCGTGCTCCTGGCGGTGGCGAACCACTATTCCCTGACCGGCCCTGTGCGCGAGAGCTATCTGAAGGCCGCCGAATCCATCAGCAGCGAGTATGAGCGGAATCGTGCTCTGGCAGCGGTGGCGAAGAGAGCGACATTATAACCACAGACAACTTGTCTGGCGAAAACCTGTTCGATCTTTGCAATTCCTCACAATCCGGTGCTGGAAAATGTCATGGCGGCTCTGAGAAAATAGGTGGATTAACTCAATTTCCGGAGAAATCTCCTGCGAAGCCGATTGATGCCCGACTTTCTGCGCGCTGCTGGTCTGTCTTTGATTCTAGTCATGCTTGTGAGCCTGGGTCTGGCTCAGGAGCCAACGCCAAGTCCGGTGATTGACGGTCAGTCTTCACCGCAGAGCACGCCGGGACCCGAAGCGCAAGCAACACCAACTCCGGTCCCACCGGCTGAGTCCAATCGTCCTGCCGGCACTCCGGAACAAGCTCAGCAGTCGCCCACGCCGATACCAACACCTTCGCCACAGCAAAGCGAAAAGGAAATTCAAAAGAAGGAGCAGTCACAGCGAATTCTGGGCGTGGTACCACAGTTTTCCGTCACCAGCAGGCGGAACGCTCCACCGCTTACGCCAACGCAGAAATTCCGCCTGTTCGTCAAAAGCTCTACCGATCCCTTCGTCTTTGCGGCGGCGGGAATCCAAGCTGGAATCGGTCAGGCGACCAATGAATTTCCCAGCTACGGACAAGGGGGTACCGGTTATGCCAAACGCTTTGGGGCCGCGCTGGCCGACGCAACCACCAGCAATTTCTTCAGCAACTATGCGTACCCGGTACTTTTTAAAGAGGACCCCCGATACTTCCGCCTGGGGCAAGGCTCGATCAAGCGCCGCATCGTTTACTCGCTGGAGCAGGAATTTATAACCCGTACGGATCGTGGAACACGCCGCTTCAGTTTCTCCAATGTTCTGGGCGCGTTTACTGCAGGAGGGATATCGAATCTTTACTACCCGGAAAGCGACCGCGGCTTCGGCTTGACCATGAGCCGCTCGGCGATCGCGCTGGGCTATGGATCATTGGGCGGGTTGATCGATGAATTTTGGTTCGATATCGACGAAAAACTATTTCATAAGCACAAGAAAGAATCGGTCACGCCGGCGCCAACTCCAGCTCCACCAAACAACTAGTCCACAACTCATAGGCTATCGGCGATTTCCCCAAAGCTCGCGAATGCCAGAAAGTCGTCACTTCAGTTTCTCTATATGTCGCTTGAACTGAAATCTGTTCTCGAGCAAGGACAATTCGGTCACATATCCTGAAGGGCCTACCGCTTCCACCTTCGCCACGATCGACGTAAGTTCATTCGTGGCCATCGCCTCGTTAAAGGCGCGGGTGAACTCCTCAAGATTCTTCACTGTTTTGGTGTGCGGAATGCCGGCGGCGCGGGCAACGCCCTCCAGATCTGAACCGGTTGAAGTGGCGGTGGGAAACCCGCCCACCGAGAGCAGGCTCTCATTGTCAAACACGACGTGGACCAGATTCTTGGGCCGATAACGTGCCATGGTGGTGTAGCCGCCCAGATTCATCAGGATGGAACCGTCGCCGTCAAAGACCACAACTTTTTGCTGCGGAAGGCAGAGCGCCAGCCCTAGACCGGTGGATGAGCCCAGCCCCATCGCGTGCTGCAGATAAAAGAAGTTCGGCTTATGCCCCAGCGACTGCAGTTCGCTCGCCACTGCGCCCATGATGGTCACAACCAGCGAGCCTTCCAGCTTGCCGTACACTGCGCGCAGGCAGTCAAGACGCTTCATGGCGCCGGCTCCTCCCACATGAGCTCGCGCGTCAGCAGCAACGCTGCCGGATGCAGACTGCTGTACGCCCAGGTTTGCGCTTCTGCCATGCGCTTCTCGACCTTTGCGGGATCGTCCAGGAATGAGTATGGGATTCCCAAAGCACGCAATAGCGGTTCGGTAGCCGCACCGCCCTGGGTCTGCCAGGGATCACGTTCGCCAAAGTGCCCGCGGTAGCTGATCAGCATGAGCAGCGGAAGACGGTAAAGTTGGGCGAAGGAAACAATTCCGTTGATGCTGGCAAGGAAGCCATGATTCTGCATCAGCATGGCGGACTTCACACCGGCAAAATGCGCGCCGGCGGAGATGCCTACACCTTCTTCTTCCTTAGCCAGACGCACCAGGATCATCTGCGGATCGTCTTCCGCCATGCGGATCAGGTGAACCAGCCAGGTCTCCGGCAGCGCGGAAACCAGGCCTATGCCGCACTTTTTGAGCGCCTGGTAAACCACTCCGGAATTGGTCAGAGAAACCGGCATGCAGGAAGCAAGTAGCTTACAGGAATTGGCCGCTTGCGAAAAGCCGGAGCGTAGCGCGGATTAACGCGCTTTTGTCTGGCGCAGCACGACTCCAAAATTGCGTCCGCCGAAGGCAAAGCCCTGCTCGACACGTCCGGTAACGGTAACCGTGTTGCCGTTTCCGGGTACACCGTAGTTCTGGCTGTAGACCCAGATACGCCCGGATCCGTCATCCATTTGAAAGACGCCGTTGCCCAATGCGCCGAAGGAATCCGAAACCGTCCCGTGAACGCTCACCGTTTTGCCGGAGAAACGGCCGGGATCACGATTGATGTCGGCAATGCTGGTTGAAGGACACCCGGTAAGCAGTAACATCCCTGCGGCCAGGGCGGCCACAAGTGATAACTTGCAGGCTCTGCTAAGCACTAAACCCTCCAGAAACTCTGAATTTAGGATAACAAATTAGATGCAGGAGTTCTGGATTGAGTCTATGTGACCTTAGGCCTACTCTTGATCTGACAGGCGGCAGTCGACTACTCGGAACGCAGCGCTTCTGCCGGGTGAACCCGTGCAGCCCTGGCTGCCGGCAGAGCTGAAGCAATGACCGCCGATGCAAGGATGACTGCGGCAGAAACAAGCAAGGTCACCGCCCCAGGTAATCTCAGCTCGGCAAAGCGCTGTCCAATCACGCGTTCAAGGGCAAAGCCGACCACAAAGCCCGCGGCCACACCCACGCTCGCCATCACCAGGCCCTCTAAGAGAACCTTGGTAAGAATGCTGCGCGGCTGTGCTCCCAGGGCCTGCCGGATGCCGAACTCGCGCGTGCGCCCGCTTACCGAAAATGCGAGCACACCTGCCACTCCCACAATCGAGATCAGCAGCGCGAGCGTAGCAAAACCGCCAAATACGATCGCGTTAAGACGGTCCGGGGTAAGAACTTCCGCGCGCACATCTTCCAGCGTGCTGGCACGCTCTACGGGCTGATCGGCCGACAAATCATGGATGGTCTTTGTGATGGCGGGCACCAACGCATAAGGATCGTTTTGCGCGCGTACGAATAGGCGGCCACTGACCCATTCCTGAGCCGCGGGCTGATACACCGTCATGGCCGGCGAAGGAATGATATTTTCATCGTCCAGATCAGGAACCACGCCGATGATCCGCCTCGGCTCCGTGCTCATACCGATGAATTTCAACACACCATCGGTCCATTGCAGATGGCGGTCCACGGCCTCGCGCCCGGGAAAGAGCTTCTGCGCGAGGCTCTGGCTGATGATGACCACGCGTTCGGCGCCGTCACGATCGCTATCCCTGAAGTCGCGGCCTTCGAGGATCGGCACGCCCATGGTCTCGAAGAATCCGGGGGAGATGGCGCGGAAGCGCGCCCGGGGATCGTCCTTTCCGTTTTCGCGTTTCGCACCCTCAGCGGCGAAGGTGAAGCTGATGCCCAGCGCCTGGCCATCGCGCCAGGGAACACCGAAGCCGGAAGCAACATGCGCCACTCCCGGCAGCGCACTCACGCGCCGTTGGACTTCACGCTCAAAATCGCCTACCTGCTCCCGCGTTTTGCCATCCGACATCACCGGCAAATTTACGGCCAGAACGTGCGCGGTGGCGAACGGCGGCTGGGTCCTCTCCAGGTCCAGCAGCGTTTTTATCAGCGCGCCGGCTCCAGCCAACACGACGAATGACAAGCAGATCTGCACGATGGCAAAATAGTTCAGCAAGCGGCTGCTTCCGCTCACGCGCGTGCCGCTGCTGGAGAGCCCAAGGCCGGCAGAGGAATCGGGCGCAGGCAGCCGAGGAATAAGAGCAAGAAAGACGGCGGCTGCGAGCGCAAGCGCAACGCCGATCCAGACCAGGCTGGAGTCGAGCGAGAGGTCAAGCGCACGCACGGAATACCGCGAGGCGTAGCGACCTAGCACAGCTACCATTGGGGCAGCTATAGCAACTCCCAATAGTGCCCCGCTGCCGCAAAGGACAAGCCCCTCGGCCAAGAGGGCACGGCGGAATGTGCCCGTAGTTGCTCCCAAGGCCGCGCGAATGGCCATCTCCGGTTCGCGACGCACTGCTCGCGCCAGAATAAGGTTGGCAACGTTGAAGCAGGCGATCACAAAAAAGAATCCGGAGACGAAAAACAATACCCACAAAATCGTCCGCGCGCGCGAATTGATCTGGTCATGCATGCGCGTTACATCGATCCTGTAATGATCGTTCGCCTTGTAGACCTCAGGGTGAGCGGACACCATGCCGGCGTACACCGTACGCAACTCAGCCCGGGCAGAGTCAAGATCGGCGCCGGGAGCAAGCCGAGCGAAGACCTCGGTCATGCGATGTTCACGACCGGTCACCATGGTCGCCGAGAGATGATGCGGGCTGGTGACGATGTTGGCGATGAGCTCAGTTTCCACCGGATACGGAACCGAAGGCTCCAGCACCCCGACAATCGTTGCGGCACGCGCTCCTTCAAAGCTCCCGAGGCGGATCACCTTACCGATCACACCGCGGTCGGAGTGCATCGAGTTGGCCCAGAAACGATAGGTTAAAACTACCGCTCCGGGTGCGTTTGGGCCATCATCTTTCGGCGTGAGCAGGCGTCCAAGCACAGGACGCAGTCCCATCACTTCAAAGTAGTTGCCGTCAACCACGCCGGCGCGCATCTCATGCGGGTCGCCCAGGCCCACCACTGTGAAATCGAGTGCGGAAAAAGTGCCGAACTCCGTAATCGTCTTTAAACCGGAGTCCAGGTCTTTGATCTCGGGTACAGAGAAGGTCGCGTTGTCCTGGCCTATGCCGGGAGCGCTCTGGCGCACATAGAGAAGACGGTCTTCATCGCGGTTGGCCAGCGGCCGCAGCAATACGCCGCGCACAACACTAAAGATGGCCGCGTTGGCTCCGATTCCGAGCGCCAGCGTGACAGCCACGGTGATCCACAATGCGCGAGCACGAGCCAGGGAGCGTACCGCAATTTTCAAATCGCGAAGGAATGACATGTGCTTCTCCAATCAACAACTTGGATCAGGAAATTTAATCCAGTGTCCTACCATGCTAGCCTGAAGCCGGAGCCATCGCAACGACCTTAAGCTGCCTCTCACGGGTTAGACGTATGACAAGGAAGAAATCGACTGGACAACGGAAAAATTTCTGGGTTCTTTTTGTGGTGCTGGAGTTACTCGGGATCAACCTACAGGATTCAAACTTCTCTTGGCAAGACAGGTTGATATCAATATGATTTTTGGTATGTCACCGGCTACGAAACCGACGTTCGAGACAGCACTCATGGTCCGAGATACCTGTCTGTGTCTTCATGTGCAACGCGCGGCCAGGGCACTGGCACGACGCTTTGATGATGCGCTGCGTCCGATCGGACTCACCCACGGCCAGTTCTCACTCATGATGTCCCTGAACCGTCCCAAACCACCCGACATGGGGGCGGTGGCGTTGCTACTTGGAATAGACCGAACTACGCTGACAGCCGCTCTTAAGCCATTGCAGCGCAGGGGTCTGCTTAAGATCACGGCGGATCCGGCGGACCGCCGCAGCCGCATCATGACCCTGACGGCCAAGGGGCGCGCTTTGCTGGCAAGCGCCGTTCCCATCTGGAAGAAGACCCATGACCACGTTGAGACTCTCCTGCCTGATGGCGAACCCGATCGCCTACGGAAGGATCTAGACCTGGTTTCCTGATCATCGAATCGCAGTCGGCTGGGACTAAGGGTGCGGCACAGACGCTCTGCAGTCTAACCGTTTTTTGTGTGAGTTTTCGGTGATCTCTTCGAGGAAACCCTCTGATATCCAGATCTGTTCGTTACGACGGCTTGGCTACGATTCCATATTTTGCACTCAGAAAGCGTTCGAGAGTCGCCGGCAGGCAGCATGCAAGTTCTTGCCACGTGAGGATCTTGCATCTTGTCCGAAGATCGGTTGGCGCCACCGATCTGATAATTCCATACCACTGTTCAAGCAAGTCGGGTCGCCGCGCATCGATCAAGACACAGAATTGCAAATTCAGGGCGTACGCAGCGAGTACATTTCGCAGCAGCTGATATGACACATAGTCGCGGCCTCTTCGCGGCAGCAGGAAGCAATCAAACGCCTCGCGGAAGTCGCGGTATTGCTCGACCGTACTCGGACCTTGAATCTGGAAGTCCCCCTCGGTCAGTTTCGCCTCAAAAAGAACACTGCCAAGCTTCATATCAACTTCGGTTCGCTCTTTCGCTCCGCTGAGCAGCGGGACATGTGGCCTGAATCCAAACTCAGGGACGTCCCCGATATCAGTCCCTAACAGGAGCGCGACTTCCCTTCTCCTTGTTACGCCAGGGTGGCAGAATATGTTCATCAACAAGGCATCGGAACTCATCGATGAATCCAGTTCCCGCCAGCGGTATTCGACTCTGGGCAGCGCATCTTTGGCTTGACTGTGGACCTTCTGGAGTCGTCGGTGCCATTCGGGCCGGCGGATAATCGCCTGATAGCTGGCGGAAATGAAATTGCCGTGTTTACGACCGCAAACTGACGGCTGGTAAACAATTACCGGCGGTTCACCGTAGCTGGTTACGTGCGGGAATTTGTGCAGCGCAGCATACGATGCGTTCCGAGCACACAGCTCCTGGCGAAGGCAGGCGGCAAACAAGTCAGGCCCCCCGGTCGCGGCCAAAGTCGCTCTGCATTCGCTCGTAAATCCTCTTCGCGAGTTGAATTGCATCCGCGATTCGGCTTGCTACCCGTGGTGAGTTATCCCACCGTTCTTCGCGCGCCAGGCGTACCGCGGCAATGAGGCAAGCTCCTATATAAATGATCCTGCCGGGGGCATCGTTGCGGTCAGTCACGGTAGCGATGATAGGCGATGAAATAACGAAAGTCAATAAACCCTCTCTACGGATACAATCCAGCAAAGGACTGATGCGTGAGCGACAACGTGATTCAAAGTCTGTGGATCGGCCCCCGGCTTTCATCCATGGAGAAGTTGTGCATTGAGTCGTTCCTGCATCATGGGCATGAATTTCATCTCTACCTTTACTCGTCGGTAGATGGAGTGCCTGCCCGGACCACATTATGCGATGCGAACAAAATAGTGCCTTCTTCCCGCATTTTCTACTACTCGGAAAACGGCTCGTGCGCCGGTTTTGCCAACATGTTCCGTTATAAACTCCTGCTGGAGAGGGGAGGATGGTGGGTCGATACTGACACTGTTTGCCTGAGGCCCTTCGATTTTTCGGAGTCATATATATTTTCCAGCGAGAGCGTAGTTACCGAAACGGAGAGCTTGGCTTCTCATCACGTCAATAATGGAATTATCCGGACGCCGCCCGGCACGGAATTCATGCGAAACAATTGGGAGTACTGCCGGCAATCGGACAGCAGCAGCTTGAAATGGGGCGATACCGGTCCAAAATTGATGGCACGAGCAATCGATCAATATTCACTTGGCCAGTACGTTCAGCCGCCCTATGTGTTCTGTCCTATTCCTTTCAACGAATGGAATCGGGTGCTTGTGCCCGGAATCGAATGGCGGTTCGGCGCAGAGACCAAGGCGGTCCATCTTTGGAATGAGATGTGGCGGCGCAACAACTGCTCGAAAGATGCCGGCTATGATCCGGATTGTTTGTATGAGCGATTCAAGTCCCTCTACCTCAATGGAGCCAATAATGGCGCCGGCTAAGCCTGCCCTGTGCCTCTCCGAGTTGTCGGGACCGGGCACACTACCGGCAACTAAGTTCGAGGAATGTTTCCCGCACAGAATCTGCATTAATCTTGCGCGCCGGGCAGATCGCTGGACGAAGGCGCAGACACAATTCCGGCAGCACAAGATAGAAGTTTCGCGATGGGAAGCTGTTGACGGGTCCAGGGTCGAAGTACCGTCGAACTGGGTCTATGCCCCAGGAGCATATGGCTGTCTTCGCAGCCATTTGAGCGCTGTACAGGAAGCCGCAGCAAGAGGCTGCGAATCACTGTTGATCTTTGAAGATGACGTGGAGTTGCATCCGCAATTCCGCGCTCTCTTTTCACACTTCATGTCCCAGGTTCCGGCAGACTGGGACGCGCTTTATTTTGGCGGCATCCACCGCAGCGATCCGGTGCCTCTGGCCGAGAATGTTGTCCGCCTGCAGGAGACAAATTCAACTTTCGCCTATGTGTTAAGGAAAAGCATATTCAAAGCATTCATCGAACTGAACGAAGCGGCGAACGCGCCTGTAGACGAAGTGATGAAGACGTTGCAATGTCATTTCAACTTTTACTGCTCCCTGCCCCACCTGGCATGGGTGAGCCGTGACTACTCTGATGTGCTCGGTGCGGAGGTCAATCATTGGTGGCTCCAGGAGGGCCTGGTCCTGGACGGGAGCGAGGTCGAAACACAGGCTCGCGAAACCAGCGGCTTGATTCTGCCACCGACGCAAGAGACTCGTTTCAGCCGGGAGGCGCTTGAGCTAATGCTGCCGCCCATCTGCAGCCTGCTGCCAGAAGTGCTCGTCCTTGCCTCACCCGCAGATCGCGGTGCGCTGGCGGGACTGTGTATACCACCCACTTGCCGGATCATCTATGATGAGCGCGGCATCGCTTTCGGGGCTTCGGCGCTTACTCAGGAAGCGATTGGGCTGTTCCGATCCAACTGCAAATACTTCTTCGTGTGCGCAGCCGATACCTACGTTTCCTGCTGGGAGTTGCAGGCCGCATTGCATCAGTGTCTTGATCACGAACTGGTGAGTCCAGGGGAAGTTCCAGTTGAGTTGACGGTAGAGGACACCCGAAAGGCTCTGGAGCATGGCGGAGAAAAGGTAGACACCAGCCCCTATCCACGCACTTCCTCGCCCAGTAGCCTCTCAGGCTTCTTCATCATTTCGCGCCGCGCATTGACGGAAGCAGTTCCATTTGCGGACATTGCAGCGTCAGGCCTGAAAGCGTTTCGCTGCCCATCGCGTCCCTTGCGCCTGCGCATCTGAAGCCTGCGTGGACGGCGCTCCGGCTGGGAAGACTGCTCTTAGAAAAACCAGAACTGCTGTTATGATACTTGGTCTTTATCGAGAGGTCACTCGCGCGAATGTACGATCTTGCTCGGATGCCTGGCAGCAGAGTTCTTTCGCCTTTTCAAAACGTGCTGGGTGGCTGTACGCGCTCGGATTTTTGCCCTTCAACTCATCATGCCCAGCATGCGCCGCGGGTCTTGTTTGCGGAACATCGATCTCCTTTCTGGACTCGCATGGATCGGAACTATCGCTACAAGTATGAGCATGTCCAGAAGCGCCTCGGGCCCTTTCCATTTACGCTGGCCGACATAAACTCCGGCCCGGTCGACTTAAACCCGGGCTCCTACACTGTTCTGCTGGCCGGTGTATTCGCCGTATTTGCCGCCAGCCACAAACTGCCGCCGATCCCTCATTCATGGTTCAGGCAAATCAGGCGGCGCTGCGTGATGGTGGAGGATCTTGGGCCGTTGCCGGAACTGATTCAGTCGCTGGGCGGGAAATATCAATACCTGATCTCAACCTACGACTGTGCTGCTCTCACCATGCTCTGCCGGGGGCTGCCCTCCATTCGCAAGATCTACGTTATCCCGCATTACGTCAATACTCATATCTATCGGGAGCGCGGACTGTCAAAGGTTTACGATGTGTTGTTTTACGGTAATGATGATGCCCGCACTTATCCTTTTCGGGCACGGCTGCGCAAGCTGCTTGAAGCATCGCAACTCAAGGTGCGCATTATTGAGCATCCGGACTATGCAGAGTTCGATGCGGAGCGATGTGGAGAGGCCCTGGCCCGCATCATCAATCAATCCTGGCTCGCGATTGCTACTCCGTCCGCTCATGATTATCTGGTGGCAAAGTATTTTGAGATCAGCGCCGCCGGGGCCGTCGTCGCCGGCAAGATGGCCACTCAAGGGCTGTCCATCTGGAAAGAAAATTATTTGCGGCTTGAAGAAGACATGTCAGACCAGGAAATTCTAGGCCGCCTATCTGCTGCTCTGCAGGACAAGGAACTGTTGCGCCGCCAATCGTCAGCGATGCAAGAGCTGGTCTGCCGAGAATACTCTCTGGACCGGTATGTAGACCGGCTGATGGCTGTGATGTGCGATGTGGCCGCTGACCCGATTTCTTCGGTTGCACAACGTGGACAGGCAGGCTAAGCCGGTCTTAATCGAACCACAGAGTTTTATAGCCGTCCACACAGGCAATCCATTTCCCCTCAGCCAGGCAGTGAGCATCCATGTGGTGCATTCCATCCGCGTTCCAGGTCTTGCCGGGAGACAGCACAGGACTCTCGGGGAGTTCACGTTCGCGATAAGCGCCGCGGGTTAATTCGTCGATCTCAAAGGCACGCACCTGGGTACCGTATTCGGGCACACAATCCTGAGCAAAACGTAACAACCTGTTGTTCCATGAGATGACTCTGCCTCCCGGACGCGCCCGGCGCGGATCACCGGCGATCAGAGGATTCATGACGTGGGGAAGCCATGGACCGCGCAGATCGGCCGCATGAAACAGGCAGACCTCGTCGTGTTTGCGAGGATTGCTGCAAGCAAACATCCACCATCGGTCATCATGGCGAAAAATGGTTGGATCGGCATAAACACCCGGAACGATGCTCGCGAAACGCTGCCAATGCGTGGGGAATTGGACTGCCCGATATAGCTGGATGCACTTCAAGTCCAGTGTTTCCGGGATCATATAAAATTCACCATCCCAGTTGAATATGCATGGGTATGAGAGGTGAAAGGGTTCACGCAGCACGATTCCCTGATATTGCCAGGCCAAAGCGTCATGGCTGGTGGCAAGACCAATTTCGCCGCGGCGGTTTTCTGCGTTCAGCACTTCAAAAAAAAGCAGCCACTGGTCATTAATCCGCACCATGAAAGGATCGGCGACAAAAGCGGCGCGCACATCAGTGATGTGCTCGCGAACGATGACCGGATTAGCCACCGTAGCCGGCGAGGTAAGGGACAGAGGAGATGCGCCGGAATAAACTGCGATGGACCAAATCACCTCCCAGTTCCGCTTTTTGGGCTCTATCTTCTTGTTGTTTGCCATTCGTGAAAGGCTATTCAATGTGAGGCTTTGTGCTCTTTGGCGGGCAGCCCGGATGTATCCTTCGGTACCGCTTGCAAAATAAGATATTCCTGACCACTCTCTTTGAGTCCTAATGCTGCCGAGCTGACATGTAGATAGTAGATGCCCGCGCGCGGCGGAGCAAATTCAACTGAATAAACACCGGCCTCGCCGGCCGGCCGGGCTATTTGACGTGACGACCAGAGTCCGGGAGCAAGATAGGTCAATACCTGAACGTCCCTTATTCCGTCTCTGGGTGCATTGGTCGTTTCCTCGAATAGTCGAAACCGGATGCGCAGCGTATCGCCCACATCAACGATCTGGCGCTCGGTCAGAAAATGTATTTTGGGCCTTGGCACGTTCAGCGCCGGATTGCTGTCGACTCGAATGGGAAAGCAATGTACAAATTTTGGCGAATCCAGGAAGAAAACCACCTCATAAATACCCGGACGCCCGAGCACACTGCTTGACTCATATACGCCTGGGGACGATCGCTCGCGCAGGCTGCGATCTACTACCATTACCGCCCGGGGCTCCCGGTCATAGTTGGAAAATGTCCCCATGGGCGCAGCCATGCCCTCGCGGTAGTAATAGATGGACTTGTCTTTCGTGTCCGCCACCAGAACTGCCGCTTCTCCAGGTGCTTGCACGATGCCATCAGCCGGGGAATCTGTTCCCAGCCCCGGTGGATTATTGCCGGCGGGAAAGTCCGCGACTGCCACCGGTTCACCGCGCTTTCCGATCTGGTCCAGGGGCACCATCAGCACTACGTCATTCCCCTTGTGCCGTACGTAAGCCAAAGTGTCAGAGAAGGAAACCTGATCCGGCTTCGTCTTGGTATCGAAGGTTTGTGCCAACTGATTGGAAGCTGCATCGATAATATAGGCTTCATTCCTGGCGGGATTGATGGTGAAGGCAAAACGACCGTCTGGCGTAAAGCGGACCTGAGTCAGCCCGGGAGCAGCTTTGATGGTAGCCAGCACCTGCTGACGGCCGGCGTCAATTGCCGTTATCGTTCCATCGCCCTGGTTGGCGGCATAGACCACGCCAGCCTTGCCGGAATAAGCCAGTGAAGTTGGCACTAACCCGGTCTTCAGCTCTTTGATCTTCTTGAGTGTTCCCACGTCCACAACGGAAACAGTGTTCTCTGCGCTGTTTGAAATAAAGGCAACCCGGCTGTCAGCGCTGAAGACAATCTCATGCTCTCCCTGGCCTGTGGCGATGTGCGCAACCAGCTTCAGGCCATCCGCGGTCAGCACGCTAACGCCTGAGTCTCCTGCATTGGGCGCCGATTCTCTGGATGCTACCCACAGATAGTGTTCGTCTGGCTGGAGCGCAAGCCTTGAGGGATGGGACAGGACCTGCGCGCTGGCTGTGATGGTCCACGATCTTGTATCGATCAGCGCCAGCCGATCAGCTTGCGGAAGAGAAACAAAAATGCTGGATTGATCGTTGGTAAGGACCCAGTCATAGGCTGGTGCTGGAAGAGACACCAGCGTAAGCAGCTTGCTGTCGCCATAGCCAAATTTCGGATCGATCACGCTCAGGGTGGCGTCAGCGTTCATGGCGACCACATAAAATACATTGAGATCGGCGGCCGGAGTGGCGTTGAATCCGCCTCCCAGGAAGGCTTTTAGTTTGTTTGTGCAGAGCTCAGGGCTGCGCGTCTGTCCCGCCGCTAGAGCATCAACCCACGCGGCAGGATGAGCGTTGACAATGGGCCTGCCGGTGGTTGTATCGCTGATTTGAAAGCGAAAGACCACCGGATCACCCTGACGAAGCTCCGCGGGCGCCTCATGCCCTGCTTGTGCTGGGGTAACCGAGAAATCGACCGCCAATCCCTGCTGTACCACCCGTCGGCGTGCGCCGTTGTCAGCGGTTTCATTGGCGACTTCCGGCTGTCCGGAAGAACGCGCCGCTTCCGGCTGAACCGCGCCAGGTTTTTCGAGTTGTACAGCAGCAGCGGCGGCAAGGCACAATACACCGGCAAACACCCATGGACTCTTCATCGGGAAAGACACAAATACCTTTCGTCATGCCAAAAATAAACCATGTGCCACCGCAGAGAATACCGTCTTGCTATCCTCTGATTTCAATTAGCGGACAGTCGCCGTGTAGCTGCCTCCCTGCGCAGTGCTTGCGGTCACCTGGGTACCTATGGGCGAATTCACGGGGCAGGACCAGTTGCCATTGGGTTGGATCTTGGCGTTACAGCTGGCGCCTGCGCCAGTTTTAATATTCACTATCGTGGGCTCGGTTGTTCCAGGTTTTACCATCACCGATCCTGCAATTTGTGTGGTTGTGGCTTTGCTGATGACAACCGAGACGTCCTGGACACGCAGCAATCCCCACATTCCGTTCTGGGCGTTGCCCATGAACATTTCGTAGAGATAATCTCCGCTGACAAGGTCCGCTCCGCCGGCGCTGTCCAGCAAGGCATTCAACACCTGGTAAGGCACCATCTGCTCCAACCCAAAGGTCTGGGATAGAGGATTGAAGCCCAGGCGAGTTCCATCATCGGTCCAAGGTTCTTCCTGCCAATGGTGCCCGTGTATGTTGAACACTCCGGGGAAGACCGCGGTGCCGCCGGCGAACGCCATGTGAATTCGCACCGGCATGCCGGCGCCAGTGTAAAGAATGGGCGTCTCCGGATCACCCGACGGGTTTCCATCATTCTTCACCAGCGAGTTGGAGTAACGTTGCGGAATGTAGTCCGGACCGGCCGCCTTCACGCGGAGCGAAGGCATGAGTTCCTCCAGTGCTTCAGGATTTCGTTCAAGAGCCTGGTGAGTGAACTCTCCTCCTTTGCGCTCGATTGAGGAAAGAGTAGCCGCTCCATCTTCCTTTTGCAGCTTGGCGCTGAATTCAGCCAGGGTCTTAGGCTGAGGTATTGCTAGTGCAACCTTTGACTGTTTGGGCCACCGGTAGGTTCCATTGGGTGTATTGGCGAAGGGCTCAGACCGGTAGTTGAATCCGGATTGAACATTGGGAAAGTTGTTGGAGTTATTCTGGTTGTCGATGTCATTCTGGCCCACCAACACCAGTTCACGAAACTTGGTTCCTGCCGTGGTGGTAACTGTGGCTGCTGCCCGCGTATTAGCGTCTTCCTCCCAGGTGGCTCCAGGAGGTTCCACAACCATGATTCCAACCAGCCCGCTGAAGTGCTGCAGCAGCGGGTCTGATGGTTCCAGAAGAACGGTTCCTGCCTCCATCGGAACGCCATCCGCGTTGCCCGCGAACCACGTCATGGTTGCCGGTTGCCCTCCTGGGCTAACCGTTTGCGGATTATTGAAGCCGACATTGAAGCCCAGGCCGTTCCGTTGATTTGGATCGTAAAACAAAAGGCTGGGGATGACCGCTGCAGTAGAGGAGACAGGCAAACTGGCGGGGTTCGGTATATTCGCTGTGCCGAATGGGCTGCTCTGCAGAATTCCGGTCTGATATTGCTCCATGCCCGCAGTCTGCGGAAGACGATTGATCAGCTGTATCTGGATGCATGAACCGGCAGTGGCCCGCAGGATCAAGGGCTCAACCGGAACATTTGCTCGCAATGTCCATTTGGCGGCGTTGGAGGTATCCAGATCGTCTTTGCGCACGTACATTAGCGCGCCGGCATACCCGAAGCCACCACTCTGGCTCTGTCCGCGATTGTTATAAATAAGCTGGCCGCCCGGTAGCGCTTCGGCCGCAGAAATGGCTACCACTTGGACCGGCGCAGGCAGCGGCCCAGGGCACGGGTTCTTCGTGGTCTCTGTAGATGGCATGGGATTATTGGGAAGGGGTTTCAAATCCGCATAGCCGTTCTTCGGTACCTTCGTGGCGTCGAACGCACGCAGAATACCCCACAGCCCATTGGTTACGCCGTCTACTCCGGCGTCCGTTTCATACAGGTAGTCCGTCGAGTATGGATTCCCCGGCGGCGGGCTCTGCGGGTTTACCGGCGTTGTGGTTGTGTGCGGCAGTTGAAAGAGCATTTCCCAATGCTCAGAAATTCCCATGCCTTGCGTGTTGCGGTAACCGGAGTCGGAATAGGTTGGCTCAAACAGCCACTTCAGCGCGGGAATGTGGAAAGAGTGCAGAGTCATATGCGCGCCTACAAGAGTGCGGATTTGTACCTTATCCCCCTGGTACGCGCGAAGCAACGGTGTGAACGGGTCAGTACCCTGCGGGGAAGCGGAGCCTCCCGGAGGAAACAGCAGAGCCGGAAAACGGAAGGGGCTGCCCGGCGAGATGGGAGTGCCGGCCGGCTGCACGTTCAAATCAGGATCGGAACGCTGGATGGAACTGAAGGCATATGAGAGGTCGAGCGAGTTGGGCGGAGCGTTTCCTCCCACCTGATTCACGCGCTGCGGAACAGGCTCATTTCGATAATTCAGCGAATAAGGCCCTTGCGGCGTGCTGGTAATAAGTACGGGCTTGGTAGTGTTGCCGCCGGGTGCATTGATGGCATGGGTCGGATCGGACCAACCCGGCTCCATCTCAGGCAGGTAAACGCTCGCGCTGCTCGCTGCGTTGGCGATGCAATATTGCTCGTTCACGTCGGGTAGACCTGGATCGGTGATCAACCAGTTGATGGGGATGTTGCTGAGTTTCCCCACGCACTGGGTCTTGCTTGCAGCCGAAGCCTGAGCGCTCAGCGTAATGCCATTCTTGCTGAAGGTGGTCCTGACGGGATCATTTGCAGGAATTACGCCCGGCTTCAGAGCAATCGGCTGGCTTGTGGTAAACAATGCCATGGTTGGAATTTGCATCTGCGGGGTACTCTGATTGGTGTAAGCCAACTGCAGATCCTGGAACTCCAGGACAAATTCACGGTAGCTGTCTTGCGGATGGACCGTCTGAATATTGGCTTGCCATGTCGTGGGACCTCCATCCATCCGCCGGTAGGTGTTTGGCGGGCACTGCCCCGTGACCTTTGTGTACTGCAGGGTACTGGGATTGTAACAAGAGGTTGTGTCGTACAGTTGCTGGCCTGTCGTGGAATCAAACCAACTTGAATTTTCCGGCTCCACCACCAGGCCTGCATACAAACCTGCCTGCTGGTGGGTCGAGGGCCCAAAGTGGTCGTGAGTAAAAACCGTCCGGAGCGTGCGATCAAATCCCTTGTTGTTGACCAGAGGATCGGTGTCCCAGAGTTGGACGGTGGTTTGTGCGCCATCCCAGTCTTGGCCTGCCGGTGGCGGGCCGAAAATGCCCTGGCACGGTGGCGTAATGCAGTTGGGAGACGGGTAATCCTGCGGATACGGATGCAGATGCAGCAATTGCTGCTTCAGCGGGTTATAGAATTGCCGGGCGCCATCGTCAAACGCAAAGAGCCCATTCACCTGGTTGATGGCGAAGACGCGCTCTTGAACTTCGTCGGGGCTCAGCGTGCCATCTTCGTAATTGAAACCGTTGGAAGAGCCATCGGAAGCCAGCACATCGAACTTAACCAGGTGAATGTGCTGTCCCAGGATGTCTGTAGGCGTCCGCACCTGGAAATCATCCATTTCGTAATAGTTGGGCACCAGGTTGGTCTGCCAGTATTCCACCGTCTCTCCGGTCGCCGAACGGAAGAAAAATGGTTGCGGCGGACGCTTCCCTGCGACGGTAGGCTGGACGTCGTCCCACAGTGTGATCAGCCTCTGCTGCGGGAAATGCCAGCCTTTTTTGTTGAGCACGGTATCAATCTGGAAGTTGGCGCCTTTGTAGCGCCGGGTATTAACCTCCGCATCGCCAAACGCGGTCACGTTTGGCGGAGCAAATGGCGCACCAGAAACCGCCGGCAGGCCATTGAGGATGAAATTGGCCGGATCGCCATTGGGAAGAAAGGTTCGATGCGCCCGTTTGGAATGTGCGGCCATGGCTGCGCGCTCCACTGCCGTTCCTTCCTCAGGTAATTCATACGCTCTTAGGCTGCCGGCTATCAGCTTGTGATTCGCATCGTAAAGAACAAAATCTTTAGTGAAGTCCCAGCTGGTATGGAACTCGCGAAAGATTCTGCCGCCAAGAACCAGGTGACGCGGCAGGCCGCCATTCAGCAATATCTTGTGTCCATTTTGGAGTATCGGTATTCCGTTGGCATCTACCTTCCAGGCAAAGTCCATAGGCGGATGCGGTGCGCGATGGCCCGCAACACCCGGTACAAAGAACGGATACCCAGGATTCGAATACACCGGACTGCCGTTGACGATCTTATCCGGGATGACCTCAATGCGCCGGTGGTCTCCGGGTTGAGTCGCATCTGCAAGCCTCACATCCGCAGGAAACGGCGCCATGGCGATCGTGGGCATCGGGACAAGCGCCGGAACCGGGGTGCCGGCCAGAATCTCACCGTCCGGGAGAACACGATTGATGCCGGGAGCGGGCGTGGTCCGGTCAGCTCCCAGTTGTGTCCCTTCCTCGAAAACGTCATGCACTCGCCAGAGCGACCACATGCCGCCGGCAAAATGCGGGTAGAAGTGACAGTGAAAAATGGAGTCGCCGACCGTGAGATTGCGGTTGCCGCTGCCGCCATAGGTAATTTCCAACGTGTATGACGCGCCCGGCGTAAGCATCTGGCTATCGAGATACTGGCTGTCTGGGCTGTTCGGGGAGTGCAGCCACTGGTGGGCATGGAGATGGTGCACATGCGTGGCAGAAGTTCCTCCTGCGTGGAGGATCCGGAACTTCACGTGGTCACGCATGTAGCTGTGATAAACATTGGAAGGATCGTCAGGGTAATAAGCTTTGGTTGCGCGCTGGTGGCTTAATGGTACCCACCCGTTGGTGCTGGGAGGAGTGCAGTCATTCGGTGGAGTGGGCTTTTCAGCCTGCCAAAGGGCATCGTCAACTTTTGACTGGCTCGGTATGTAGCGGCCAGTCTGGGCGGCGCATGCCGCCGGATTTTGTGGCGGGATTCGCACTACCTGGTTTTGTGCGTTTGCAGGTATATCTACCAGCATTGCCGGATCGCCCACCGCCCATGAGGTGAGGAAGAATTCCTCAAATTTCAAGTCGACTGCATCCGGATTTCCCTCCGGACCCACGCCCAGCCGATTGGCCAGGACCTCAGCTCCAATCCCGGCAATGCCGTAGTTTATGGCAAACGCGTCCTGGCCAGCCCCGAGCACATTGTTCAATTCTGACGAGTAGAACGGTTGAAACGCCTGGGTCGGGTTTGGGTTGTGATACATGATGGTGAATTCCCGGTAAGGCTCCCGGCGGTCCGGTTCAGCAGAGTTCTCATTGAACCCTGGTTCCACCGTGGAATAAGGGAATCGCGACGCGTCAGGTCCGGTAATGATGGCGGTGAGGTCGCTGTAATAGAGTCTGGAGGTGTTTTCGCCCGGCACGCATTGATTATTCTTTACGCTCGCATTCCTGTCCGCCATCCGCAGCACCGGGTAGCAGGCACGCCCAAGAGGATCGTTGACCGGATAGCGGGCGGAATAGTCGATCAGCGGAAACCCGGTGTGCGTCCCAGCCTTAGGCGGAGCAAGAGCAATGTACTGACCTTGCTGCACTGCATTGCTTTCATCTTCAAGGTTCAGGGCATATATATACCCTTCCGCATCCAGCACAACGTCGACGGTCCGAAACGTCTGGCGATCTTCGCTGATGGTGGTCAGAATGTACACTTCCCGGTTCAACTGCGCCGCCGGCATCGCTTCCGCGAAGGTGCTGGCGCGCATGGTGGCATAAACATTCTGGCCGGTTGTCGTTGTCTTCGGCGTAAGGTGCATGTTGAGGGGCAGATGGGTTTTGTTAAACGTAGCCAGATGCAGGTCTTCCCGCGTCACCTGGCTGCGGTAATACTCCGCTTGCGGCGGTTCTATATTGACCGCTCCAAACAGACCGTTTGCAACCTGGGCGCTGGGTGAGCCTTCAAGATCTCCAGTGCTGTAGAGAAGAAATGTCCCTTCGGCGGGCGCATAGTAACGATAGATAATCTCTTTTCCATCGGGCTGGGCCAGGCTGCTGTCATTCGCGCCTATCCACGATCCGTCACTTTTGATGGTCTGCAATAGGTCCATGCCCGTGAGATGAATGCTCGCGACGTCCGTATTCGCCGCCAAATCTGGCGCCTGTGCACGAAGGAGATTTCGGAAATGGATTTCCAGGCATCCGCCCTGGCTGACGCGCAGCACTAATGGTCGCGGCCGTTTGTCTGAACGCAGGCGCACCTGACCCACCTGCAACAATGCGGGGTCGACATGGAGCACCTTGTCATTGCCATACTGATCGACCGGATTGTTCATGGGAACTACATCCGACTCCAGGGCAAAGATCATGCCCTGCGGCTCTGCAGCCCCCAGCCGATTGAACATGAAGGGCTGATACAGCGCCACCACGCGTGCAACAACGGTCTCCGCATCTGTGCAGGAGGGTTTTGCGGAAGACTCAGGAAAGGCGGAAACGCAAAGAGTTGCAATGAGAGTGGACAAAAAAATGTACTTCGCAAATCGCCGGACCATGAAGCCTCCGTTCTTGGCTGTGACCCTCAGGCCTTTGTGGACGTGTGCGCGAGATACATGCGTGCGCCTTGATGCGTGGGCGCCAAAATGGCACAGTGGTAGCTAAGGATGAGATTGGGATGGCTGCTGCCGTTCTACCGTACATATTGCTAGGATCGAATGCACTTATATTCTTGTTCCAGGCAAATTGCAATCGTTTTCCTGAAAAGTTACACCTACAGTATTTCATTTCGGTACACTGGCAACGCTGAAGGCAGAGGGCACTCTGCCCATGGACTCTTCAACCACGACGAAGTCTCCGACTCTTGATAGAGCCGTGCAAGCTGTTGCACTCTTTTGTTGGCGACGCAGATTTACACGATCGCTCTTACACAAGAGCCGGTAACTATGATGGGGTACCAAACGAGATAGATTTATTCTGGACGACTCATGACTTGTCGCGGCGATGGAATTGAGTACACGGTGTTGAGCACCTTGGCGGAGATCGAGGCTATTTCGGCCGAGTGGAATAGCTTGCTCCTGCAGTCCCCGTGCAATCGCGCCTTTAGTTCACCAATCTGGTATCTGGCAGCGTGTCGAACTCAACCGCACGTCACTCCCCATGTGCTGATTGCCCGGAGGAACGGGCATATTGATGGGATTTTGCCGCTGGCTTTCCCGGCCGGCGAAGGTCAAGCCATTTTCCCCAGCTTGATGTCCAACTACAACGACGTCATCGCGCAAGCTGCCGATGTTGCTGTAGCGGCGGGCCTGTTGCAAGAAGCAATTACTCCGCCCAGGCCGTATGCGCGTATTGTCCTGTGGTGGGTCCCTCAGGCTTCAAACTGCATGAGAGCCTTGCCCCTTTTACAATCGTGCGCGGATGTTGCAGAATGTTTCAAACCCACCCGGCCATACTATTTCCTGCGACTGCCGCCCGCCTATGAGGACTTTTTGTCATCACGAAGCAGAGCATTTCGAAAGGGCATCTATCGCGCGCGCCGCCAGGCAAAAGAGGATGGATTAGAAGTCCGCCAACTCGATCCGGCTTCGTTTCCGCCCGACCTTCTTCCGGAACTGTTCTTATCTTTAAACTTTGCCCGCTTTGGAGACGAAAGCGCTTTTCGCGAACAACCCAGAAATGCCGACTTCGTCCACATTACTTTGCCCGTACTTTTTTCGCAGGGGCAGATGGCGGTATTTGCATTGTTGCGCAACTCGGAAATTATTGGCATTGATTTGTCCATGGTCGGGGTTGAGAGTTTCTGCACCTGGAATGGCGGATATTCTCCCGAGGTTGAACGCTGGTCCCCCGGACGGCTCCTGATTGATGCAGGGATTCGTCGCGCATTTGAACTCGGGTTTCTGGAGTACGATTTTCTGCGTGGAACCCAGGAGTGGAAAGAGAGTTGGTCAAACCAGGTCAGGACGGTAGGCCATATTGAACTTCCTGTCCGCGATTGACTGGCGTTGCAAGCTGGAACGGGAATATAACCATGCTCAAGGTAAATGTGTGCGTAGAAGGGAGCGATGATTGGCTGTTTGGCGACCTTCGCAAAGGCTTTCAGCACAGCCGGGTTTTGGGGGTTGAGACAATAGCAACCGAGGCTCCCATTCCGGATGCCGATGCCTGGATATTCATCCGCACGGACGAAGCCGCCGGCTCTCCTGATTTTTCGCGCACTGTGGTTTGCATCCATGATCTCTATGATCACGATGGCATGTATGGTCCGGGGCAGATGCGCCGCAAGGCAATGCAGGCTTCCGGCATCGTGCTGTGTCATCCGCAACAGCGGCAAATCCTGCAGAACGCAGGAATTGATCTCAGCAAGACCATGCTGTTGGAACGCCCACTTGGAGCGCTCCGTCAATTTACTGTGAAGGACCGCCCGTGCAGCAATCATTTCCGGATCGGCTGGGTAGGCCGGGAACACCCCCGCAAGCGCAGTCAGTGGTTTGCTGAAGCTCTGGGCCATCTTGCTGTCGAGGACGCTGTTGCTGTTCTCATCGGCAAGGATCTGGCTTCGCTCTGCCGGCATCTTTCCAGCAGAGGCATACCTACTGAGCATTGCGACCGCGCTCAGCTCTCTATTTCCGACTATCCCAGGCTCTATCAACAGCTTGATTGTCTGGTCATTACCAGCTCCACTGAAGCTGGCCCACTACCCTTGTTTGAAGCGTTGGCTACTGGAGTGCCCGTGGTTTCGACGCCGGTTGGGTGGTCTCCCTTGCTGGCAGCCAAGGCGCCGGAATTTGTGCTCCTGGCAGAGAGCCCTCGAGAGATAGCTGACCGGCTTCGGACAGTCCGTCTACGGCGCGCGGAGTTGTACGCATCCCGGAGGGAAATCGCAGCAATCGTTGAGAATTATCGTTTGGATGACTGGTTTGAAGAAGTGCTCCGATTGTCTGCCGCGTTGGCCAACAGGAATGACGGCCATGGGAAACCTGCAGACGCATCCAGGAACCACGTGCCCGAAAGTACTTGCAGAGCAGAATAGTTTCCTGTACAAAGTCACGTCGGAATAATCGCATTGGTGAGGTTGGTTCAAAATGGGTAAGGATGCCATTACTATGCAAACCTCTGGTGGGCCCGTGGTGCTCCATCTGGATCGCGCGGTTGCCGTTGAGCTTCTTCAAGGGCTGACTCAGGCTCTGGAGCCGCATTCGCCAAATGTTGGCGATTCCAAGAAAAAACTCGCTAACGGAAAGAATCCAAAAGGGAAAAAGTAGCCCCAGATATAGCAGTTCAACAATGCTGTATCCATGGCTAAGGCGGGATAGCCAGCTGCTTCGGCCTCAAGGATTAGCTCGCCTTAAGCTTCGCAGAAAGCCTTCTCGGGCTCGTCAGAACGATTTTTCATGGCAAGAGTGCGCTTGCTCATAGAGAAAGGCGTGCCGGCGCAAAAACCGTGTGTGCTCCTTCACTGTTTCTGTGTACTCGCGCGATTGATCCCCAGAATAACCCTTGGCAACGAGCCATGATCTCGCATGCTGTTCCCATCCTGCCGTCAGCTTCACATCGAATGACATCCTTACAACTTCCTCAAAATCGCGCAGCTTCGTGAGGTAACTGGAAGAAAGTAACCCGGTTCCTGGCGCGCATGCGCGTGCTTTGCAAAATGCGCGGAGCACGGCAGCGTGAAGTTGCCGGATGCCTTTGTGCGCCATTGGTTTTTTAATGCGATAGATTTCCTCTAGACACGTCACGGCCCCTATGTTCGCCCGATGTGGCAGCGCATGACCAAAAATGTGGGTCTCGTCATGGATCGTTCCGGCTACGGTCTCGGCAGCGCGGAAGTCAGTTTGGTCTGGGCCGGCGGATTGCAGGCAATCGTGGTCCATAAAGATGATCTGCACCTTCCAGGAGCTTTCTTGCCACACCGCTTTAAGTCCCACGTTCCGGGGTACAAAGGACTCGCCGATTGAGTATGATCCAATGGCCAGCATGGTGCCCCAGACCGTGCCTATCTGCTCCATGCAAAACAGGTAATTCTTATTGGCTGTGGAGCGGTTCTCAGGAACGGTCAATGCTGCCTGCACATATTGCCCGTGAGTCCGATAGCTGATGTTCGGCTCAACATATGTTCCCAGCACTTCCTCAAGAAGATCGTCGGCAAACTGTTGCGCCTTGCTTCTGGTCCACGGCACTTTAAGCCCATCGTCAAAGTAGCGTTTGGCTCCACTCGACGAAAGATACTCACTCAGACGGTCCAGCCGAAAAGAGCTCGTGCCGGCAAGAACCGACTGCCGTGGTTTGGCGTCCCGCAGAAAGGCAACGGTCTGCGCCAGAGCGCTCTCCGGCACGGAACCACCGCCGGCTTCCAGGCAGCGCTTCATAGCTAAACGCATCTCCGTGTAGCCGGGGCCGAAGGTTTCGGCATCGGTGAACCAGGTGAGCAGATCGGAATTACCTGACTTACACGGAAGCCGTCGAATGTTCGTGATGAATAAAGTACGGCTTAAGGGCGGATCATCCTGATGGATGGCGCGAAATAGCGATCGGAACCGGCTTTCATTATCGGACTCAGCTTGCAGCATCCACCCCGTGCTTCCGCCCTGCAAACGATGAGAAACGGGAGCGGGAGTGCCGCAGTTTTCGAAAAGCACACCTAACGGCCGTTCTCGTTTTCCCGCCCTTTTGAATTCAAGCTCCGTGTCACCGCCTGGGAGCTTAACCACCAGCGCCACCGTTCCCAGCGGATATTCAACCAGGGAGTTGATTTGTGCGCTGGTTGAATGGTTGACCCAATAGACCTGGCCGTTACGCTGTACTTCATTCGCAATTTTACGTTCGTATGAATGCAGGTGAAACGAACCTTCAGCGAGAGCAGATTTACCCTCGGCTTTTGCGAACCCTGACAGACACACGCCTTCAGAGCACGTTACTTGGGCCAGCACCCTCTGCATTACTTCTTCCGGACTGAAAACGCATGCCGCCAGCGTCAGCTTGCATTCCTGGGTTGAACGGTGAAGAAGGTCTGCCAATTCACGCTCGCGGTTTTTCTTGCCTCTGCCGGTACGGCGGCGGTTGATTTTCCGCAATAACTGCGGAACAAGTTCGTCGAGAGCAATATCAACCGTGCTCCCAACCAGAGCAGGATTGACCAAATCACTCTCAAGATTCTTGAGCCCGAGTCTGACAAGCGCCCTATCGAACTCGGATAACTCGCCTGGGTTTAACATGGCAAGCTGGCGCTCGAGTAGGGCGAGGGCGAAACAGCGCACAGACCAACTCTCTCCAGCTTCTCCCCTGGCAGTTCTCAGCAGGGCATTAAAAAACTCACTGTCGTAGCAGGAATAGGCCAGGGACTGACTAGCTAGGGAGAGCATGAGAGCGGGGCTCTCAAACTCGCGCTCAATTGCCGCTCTCACCGCCGAAGGAACAACGCGTGCTGGATCGCGCCGACGGCTCAATTCTGGACATGCTCCTTCAGATATTCCAGCACTCGTGGTTTGATCCGGCTCACACTGTCACCTGTTGTCGGGTATGCATGATGGCTGTAGTAGTAGTAAATGAAGCGATAGCCCTGCAAGCGCTGTTGGTCAGAAAATGAGCGCGCGAACTCCCAGGCTGCATCCAGATCGGAAACTGCCCCGCGGAATGTGACCCATTGATAGTCGCACGCGCCCAGAGTGATTACCGGCTTGCCATGGATGAGGCTTTCAAAACCCACCCCGGAATTAATGACGATAACGGCGAGTGCGCCGGAAATCAGGCTGTGGACGTTTTCATTCAGCAGGAAAACATGAGGACTGGCCGCCACCGATCTCCGCACCTCTTCCTCAACATCAATAGGCATCTGCCCGGGATGCATTTTGAAGACAACGTTGCATCCGCGCCGGTCAGCCCAACGCGATAATGCTGATACATATCCCGCCACCGTGATCGGTGAGTGGTACAGGATGACGTCATCCCCCGGCATTTGCAGCGGCGCGAATAGATAAGGCTTCAGCTTCGCCGAGATTGGGCTCATGGCCGGTTGATCGAATTTCGATTGGCCGCTGGAGAGAAAGTCGGCGCGCATGAAAGAACAGAAAGTTTGAGCCTGGATCAGCGGAATAAAGCTAAGATCGGGCGCAGTTCGCAAGCGTGAGTGGTCTGCGCCCCAACCCTGATCGTCCACGGTAAACAAGCCCCGCATGTGCATCTCTTTGTAAAAAAGGTCACCATGGGACACTTCACGCCGGGTTTTATGGGCATAAATGCGGAAATCGGCATCGGCGGGATCTGGCGGCAGCGCAGGATCCAGGTCCAGCTCAATGACCTGGTGGCCTAACTCTAGAAGACACTCTTTCATGATGGCCTCAAAACAGCGCCATCGAGCGACTGGCGGACAATCAAAAAGCCTGCGCAAGAGCACCTTCATGGTTGTTCTCCGGAAACATGTTCGGCCATTGCGCGGCTGTTGGCTTCGGATGCGATCTCGTTCTGATACTCCCGCACGTAGTCTTCAACCATCCGGAGATAATGAAACCGCTGCAGCGCCAGCTTGCGGCAGGAAGCTCGCGAGATTCTCTCGACCTGATGGAGCGCATTGCAGTAATCGCGCTCTGAGCGGCAAATGAACCCAACATCAGGAGTTACGATCTCAGGGCACGAACCGTTCGCGCTGGCGATAACCGGCGTGCCAGAAAACAATGCCTCAGCCATGACCAGACCAAACGCCTCATTCACCTGGGTGGGAAAAAGCAGTGCGCGGGCGCGCGCCAGAAGCCGCGCCTTCTCCACGCCGCGCACATCACCCACATACTCCGCTCCGGCAGCGCGGCATACATCCGCGGTTTGCTCGATGATTTTCCGGCTCTTGCCTGTGCCGGCTACAACCAGGCGGAAGTTGTGACGGGTTGCCAGCTGAAGCGCAATATCCAAACCCTTGTGCCCCGCCCATTCGAGGCTTGCCATGAACAGAAAATAGTCATCCGGGATTTCGCCAAAGAGATAGTCCGCCGGATCTATTCCACTCAGTACATGGCGGGTCTTGCCCAGTGAGCGGGCCAGGCTGCCCGAGACGAAAATCCAGTTGTCTTCAATTGGGCCGGGAATCGTCCGCCCCGGAACTGTGGGATCCAGATGACAAGTGGCAACCCAGGGAACGCCCGCCTTGCGCATCGCGCAAACCAGGTCATGATCGCGAAAAGTGATGGTGTGAACAATGTCTACCTCGAACATTGGTTCGTGCAAGAGAGTAACGCCGGGCGGTAAAGGTTGCTCTGCGCCTCTGGGCAGCAGATAAAACACTTGATGTCCCATTTCAGCCAGGCCTTTTGCCAGCAGGTCGTGAATGATAAAGCCTGAGCCCGAGGGAAATTCTCTCGGCGCCATGCCGCTGCTGAAAGTGCCGGCCCCCGGGTAGCGATGATTCGACGACAACAAAATACGCATGGTATGTCCGGATTCACTGCCTCATTCTACCCGTCAAGGTTGCGCTCTGACTGGCAAGGCGCCTTTGGCTACACCGGGAACGCTTCCCTCCAACGGGTGAAACATTCTTCCAGTTCACCAGCGGGCGGAGCAGTCAGCACAGGCAGAACCCCGCAACCCGCAACCCCATGAGCGCGCACCACCGGATGTTGGTGGATTCGGGACTGGAACGCCGGGGTAACGAACCGCACCACGAAACCAACTCGTCTGGTATCGCACCGGTTTGGGGATGAGCCGTGGATAATACTGCTGTCATGCAGTGACAGCTCTCCGGCTTTTAATTCCACGTCTGTAGCAAGTGTTTCGTCGACTTCCACTGCAATTTCGGTGCCGCGCCTGAACAGGCTGCCCTGGTAGTTCACATCGCGATGAGGACGCCTGCCCGCGCGCTGAGAGCCTGCGATCACGCGCATGCAACCATTGTTGCGGTGGCTCTCCGTAAGTGCGATCCAGGCAGTGACCGAGGGCGTCTTGTACCAGCCGGAGTATTCTCCATCCTGATGCCAGGGTGCGAATGAGCCGTCTGCCGGATACTTCGCCAGAATGACAGTGCCTTCCACAAGAACATCTGGGCCAATGATGGCTTCTACAACCTCGACCAATCCTGGATGAGTAGCAAGCGCGTAAGCCCAGGGAAAAAACAAGTGAGGATGGGGTGCATATTTTTGCGGGCCTTCGTACTGCTCCATCCGATTAAACTCCTGCAGGAATGCAGCCGACTCCGCCGGATCAAATGCTGTAATCGGAAATAAGATTCCGTCCTCACGATACCTCTGTACCTGTTGGGCAGAAAGCTTTCGATTCATATCGCCTCCTCAGGTTGACGGCCCACGGGCGCGGCTCCAACACTGCGCGCCTCTATCCAGCGCAGGCGGCACACTGCCGGAAGCTCTAACGGCACGCTGCTTGCGCGCGAATCAATCATCCACCGTGCAAGCTCCGTTTGCGCCGCAATTGCTTCCTGAAGGGTAAAAGAAGGCAACTCCTTCAGGATGCGGTAATGGCCATAACGGTCCTGGCCACGAGCAAGGATCAAAGGATAATGGTCGAGCTGTTGCCGCACTCTTGGCGACACATAACGGACAGCGAAACCGATTCGTGGTCTGTCAGAAGTATTGGGATTGGATCCATGCACAACGGCTACGTGGTGCAGTGACATTTCTCCGGGCTGCAAAATCACGCCAGTGGCTTCGCTTTCGTCCACCGCGCATGCAATCTCCAGTCCGGAAACAAAGTTGTCAGGGGATATGGATGCGCGATTGTGAGATACAATGCCGCCCGCATGAGAACCGCGAACGACACGCATGCAGCCGTTGTCGAAAGAGCTGTCACTCAGCGCCAGCCATGCCGAGGTGTAGCTTAGTTCGCTGTAGCCTGCATAATATCCGTCCTGGTGCCACGAAACGTAGGCAGCGTCGTGCGGGCGCTTCCAGAACATTGTGCTGGAATGAACAAGAATGTCCGGGCCTATGACATCTTCAACGGCATCAAGGACCCGGGGATGAAGTACCAGATCTTGTGCCCAGCGATGGAAAAGTTGCAGATGTCGCAGCCGCGTAATCTCGGCATGGCCTCCCAGCGCTGCCGCCAATTCTTCCAGCTCCGCCCTTGCCCCTGCCACTTCCCGCGCGGACAATACTTGTATGGGAAAGACAAGGCCGTCCCGCTCGTATTCGCGTATTTGTTCCTCAGAAAGCAATTTAGGCATGGGCCAATGCCTCGTGCTCCCTCGCGCGAATGCGCGGAAGTATTTCCTCTCCAAACCGCACCATGGAGTCCAACTTCGGCCATCCGGACACAATGAACTGAGTAATGCCGACGCTGCTATATTCCAGCAGCGCCGAAGCCACTTCGTCATGAGAACCGACGAGCGCGATGGCCGGCGCGCCCAGGCTGCGGACCGCGCCAGTCCACAGACAACCAGAAAGCCATTCCTGCTCGGCTGAACGAAACACAGCTGCGATCGATTGTGAATCGCTGCCGGAGACAAACCGGTGTTCAGTCGAGCTGATCTTTTTCTGCGACACAGTTTTTTCCACCAGGGCGTGAGCAGCATCCAATGCCTGCGCCCGGGTTTGGGCGGCAACAATGGAGAGACGCAAACCCGCTTCTCTTCCTGCTTGCAGAACCGGGCCAATGCTTTCGGCGACAGACGAAGGAGCATCCGCCAGGCGCATCCAGCAGTCGCCATGCTGAACGGCAAGCGCGCGCGCGACGGTGGATCCGCCGGCGATCAAAATCTCAGGATGCTGCCGCTGTGACGAAACAAACGGCGTATTGAGCCGCCCACCCTCTATGCGAAAATATTTTCCTTCGAAGTTGACTTCTTCCCGTCGCCAGAACCTGCGGCAGACGTCGAGAAACTCTCGAGTTCGATCGTATCTTGCATCGTGCTCCAGAAGATCACCGTAACTGCGCTGCTCTTCCGGAGAATGGCCCGCAACCACATTCAAACTGATCCTATCGCCGTACAGAGTTGAGAACGTGTTGATCTGCTGGACAAGCAGCGTCGGAGAGATCAGGCCGGAACGCACGGCAACAATGAACTTGATGTTTTGAGTGCAGGAGGCCAGGGCGGCAGCAAGCACAAAGGGATCAGGGCTGGCGAAGCCCAGGTCCACCAGCACAGAATCTATCCCGCAATCTTCCGCCTGGCGGCAGAATGCCGCCTGCGATTCCACATCCGGCAGCGCTGTCTCCAGCCGCTCTTCACGAAGAGAGCGGCTCATGAACTGCTTTTCGCCTCCCTGAACGAGCCTCCAGTGAAATCTCAGCACGGTTCGCTCTCCCCGGCAGCATCGCTCTGGCATAGCGCGGGCAATACTCCGCGCCCAAAGTATTCCATCTCCTCCATGTCGGGCCAGCCCGTGAATAGAAATTGCGTGATCCCCATGCTCTGATAGTGGCGAAGAGCGAACGCTACCTCATCAAACGAACCAACTATGGCAATGGCAGGAGGGCCGAGATACGGGACAGCGCCCCTCCAAATCCACGGGGTAAGCCATTCGGGTTGTTCAACGTCGGAGCCATAGACGCTGCGGAACCCAATCGAGTCTGATCGGCGAGCAAACTCCTGATGTGACTCTCTGGCTTGGGCGCCGCAGTCCGCGAGCAAGGCTCGGCACGCTTGCAGCGCTTCCTCATGAGTGGGCCGCGTAATGAGAGACATCAGCAGCCCAATTTGCTTGCCGGCGCTTCTCAGCACCTCGCAATGTGGGCGCAGATTTTCGTCGCAATCAGGAAAACGCCATAGGCAATCTCCGTGATTGACTGTCAGAGCCAGGGCTTGCTCAGAATTTCCGCCGACAAAAATCTCTGGAGCAATGGCATCACTGGAGATGAAAGGCGTACGGAGCAGGCCCTTCTCAATGCGATAATACTTGCCCGCGAAATCCACGCCAGCCCCGTTCGGCCCTCCCGCCCACAAAGCCCGGCAGATTGCCAGAAACTCATCGCTCCGCTCGTAGCGCTCATCGTGGGGAAGAAAATCCCCGTAGTAATGCAATTCATGCGGAGTATGCCCGCAAACCATGTTCACGCAAATCCGTCCCGAGAGGAGCGCCGAAGCAGTGTTGATCTGTTGTACCCAGTATCCGGGCGAGATCAGCCCTGAGCGGCAGGCGATCATGAATTTCATTTTTTCAGTGCGCAGCCCGAGTTCGATGGAAAGCAGCGTTGGATCAGGCCGGGTGAATCCGATGGCCATCAGCATGGACTCGATCCCGTACTTTTCGCCTTGTTGACACAGGTCCAGCTGGCTCTGCAAGCTCAATAAGCCCGTCATCTGCTCCGGAGGGCGCAGGCGGCGCAACTTGTCTCCCGCCTGGGAGAGGCTCCAGTGGAAGCGCAGTGGCGCAGCGGTGTTCATTGTTGTGTACCGCCCTGGCTGCCAAGATAAATAAAAGATTTGATCTCGCTGGTCTGTATGAAACTCTCGAAAATCAAGTTTGGGTTGCGTTCGCAAAATTCACGGAAGGCGCGACGCTCTCCTCGCTCTGGGTCACCAAAGAAACAAAACCAGTCATCGAACACAAGAACCGTGCCGCGTTGCAGAAAATCCTTGATAAACTCCAGGACCGGCACGGTGGAAGCATAGAGATCACAATCTATGTAGACGACAACCGCCTTTTTGGGCAGAAGCCTCTCCCTCAATTCCGCCGTGAGGCTCTGCTGGTAAAAACCTTTTACGGTAATCAGCCGCTCCCGGGGAATTCCATGCTCCAGCACAGTGTGCAGGAATTCCTCTTCGGCGAATGCGCATGAGCCTTTCTGCCAGATTGGCATTTGGTCGATCTCTTGAATTTCCGGCAGTCCTTCAAAAGAGTCGAATCCCACATAGATCCAGTCATGCTCAGCGTGGCATACGTCCCAGGCCAGCCGCATCGTTCGCGCCTTGTGACAGCCGAATTCCATGTAGTAACCGTGGAGAGGACCATTGTGACGGCAGAAAATAGCGATGCTGCGAAAAATGTTCCGTCGTGAATCGTTTCGAAACTGGTCCAGTTCGTTCGCAGAGCATGCCACACCGTTGTTGGGTCGATCCATCCGGCGTCTTGTCTTCTCCGATTGTGGATTGCGATTTCCGGCCACGGGAACTTACTCTCTGGAACGGAAAAAGAATTCTTTCCCGAAATAATTGGACCTTCCGCTACCGTCCTGAAATTGAGTGAAAGAAACAACCACCAGGACCCCCTTAACCACATAGGTCTGTAACCACACACTCATGAAGCCCAGGTCGTAACAGGAAGTGAAAGACGTAGCCCGTGCCAACTCGGCATCATCGGCGAAAACCTCGGCCGGCGCCTCGCCCCAATCGAAAGGCTCAGGCGTGCCCGCTCCGAATACACGAACAGACAGCCGATCCCCACTCGGCGTTAGCAAAATCCGGATGATGCCAGTTGCGGAGCTGTTGGTGTTTGTCCATTCGCCTGCAAGAGCGGACAAGTCCAGCGCCTTTTGAGTAGCAGTTCCAGCCCTTTCCTGTATTCCTGCGTTGTTCATCGTGCAACTCTCTTTAGCCTCGCGCTGGACGGTGAAAGAACTCCCGTGAGTAGTAGTTGGAGCGGCCGGCGCTGTTACGGTTCTGAAAACTGTGGTAGGTGGCGATGACCAGAAGGTCCTGGTTAAGGTTTGCGCCAGCTTGAGCTTTCTTGAAACCAAGATCAAAGGATGCTATGAATGACATGCCCGGCCCGCCATGAAGAGTTGCTGAACAAAGTAACGCCGCAGTTGCTTCTCCCCAGTCGACCGGTTCTGTAGAACCGTTGCCTTCGAAGCTTACCCGCAGAGCGTTGCTCTCCACGCTGCAAGTCACACGAACAATGCCCGGAGTCTCCGTGTTGGTATTGATCCATGTTCCTGCGAATTGCAATGGGGAGAGCTCAGTTGCGGATCCGTCCCTGGAAGTGTCTATCTGGTCTTGCAGCCTCAGGTACTTCATCTTCTTGCCCTATCCTCTCGCGAGGCGAATGATTGTAGCATCGCAGGGCAACTATTTGTCGCGCATATTCGTTCCGTTCCAAAAATGAATGCTTAGCTACATCCCGCCAATTTTTATAAAGCTCAGCATGTTGGTTGAAGCTTTCTGCGCAGGCTCCGGCATGATACAGTAGCTGCCTGATCATCGCGGACAGCTCATTTTTCGGGGGCGCGATCACCGGTCATGGTCCAACGCAATGCGGTGAATTTGTTGCACGTCTGGTTGTTGCTTTGGCTTTTGCCGGGAAACTTGGGTCTCGCGCAAAACAGCGATAGTCGTCCGGTTTCAGTCCCAAGCGAAGTTGTTGAGGCGCCCGCTGTTTCAATTCCTGATGTGGTCATGACAAACGAGCACGGGCAGCGTGTGCGCTTGCTCAGCGATGTAATCGGTGACCGGGTTGTCGTCATTAATACTGTCTTTACCACCTGTACCACGATCTGCCTGCCCATGGGCGCCAATTTCGGTAAGCTCGAAAAACTGCTGGGGAACAACGCGGGACGTGACGTCATCTTGATTTCTATAAGTATCGACGCCGCCAACGACACTCCGGAACGGCTCCGTGCATGGGCAGAACAGTTTGGTGAAGGCCCCGGCTGGACGCTTCTGACTGGAGACAAGCGCGATGTAGATACTGCATTAAAAGCAATGGGCGTTTATACGCCCGATAAACTGCAGCACACCTCCACGATTCTGATCGGTCGAGCCAAAAACGGGGAGTGGGTTCGAACTAATGGCCTGGCCAAAGCATCTGCGTTAGCAGAAATTGTGAAGACCCTATTGACCAAAGGCACTCGGCCGGCAGGGACAAGCTCGCGATGAGAACTCTTCGGCTCCTGCTCTCGACAGCAGTCTTCGCACAAGTTCTGATCGTCTCCCGGGCACAGCAAACACCCGATCTGCAGGAGCGGAAGGAAACAGCGGGATCAGCGGCAGCGCGTTATTTCACAGATGTGGTTCTGCTCGACCAGGACGGGAACCCCAAACGTCTTTATAGTGATTTGATCAAGGGCAGAACGATCATTGTCAATGCGTTCTTCACAACCTGCCATGATAGTTGCCCCATCATGACTGCCAGAATGGTCCAGGTTCAGCGCGCGCTGGGAGAACAACTGGGCAAGGATGTATATATTCTCTCGCTCTCGGTTGACCCCACCCAGGATACGCCGGCAAAACTCAAAGCCTATGGCGAACAGTTCAAAGCGAAGCCTGGCTGGTTCTTCCTTACCGGTCCAAAGCAAGACCTGGAATTCGCCCTGCACAAGTTCGGACTCTTGCCTGGCCAGAAGGAAAATCACCTGGACCTTTTCATCATCGGCAATGACCGGACAGGCTTGTGGAAAAAGGCCCGAGGCACGGCGCCGGCGCAAGAAATCATCGCAGTAGTCAATAGCGTTTTAAACGATCATCCATAGGCCATCGATCATGCGTTTCAACCGCCAGTTCCGGGCCTCGCTCTGCTTCGGCTTGATTCTGCCCGCCTGGCTTTTATCGAGCGCTCTACAACAGCAGCCAGAGACTCCGCAAAGCCGGGGAAGGCAGATTTATGTGCGCGGATTTGGTTCTGCCGGCAGTGAAATCAAAGCCAAGCTCGGACAGGACGGCACCGAGATCCCAGCGTCTGTGCTGCCGTGTTCAAGCTGTCACGGGCTCGACGGACAAGGCAAGCCGGAAGGAGGAGTGTTCCCGCCGCCCATCCGATGGATCGACCTCACACGTTCCTATCAGACCAAGCTTCCCAATAACAGGAAACATCCTGCCTATACGGAATCTCTGCTGGTGCGTGCCGTCACTCTGGGAATTGACTCCGCAGGGAACACTTTAGACAATGCGATGCCTCGCTATCAACTCTCCCAGCAAAATGCAAAAGATTTGATCGCGTGGATTAAGATGCTTGGCGCCTCCGATCCAGGACTGAATGATTCGTCGATCGAAGTTGGAGTGTTTCTGCCGGCAGAATCAAGGTTCGCCGCAATCAACTCTGCCTCCAGAGAATCCTTGGATGCGTACTTTGATGAAGTCAACCATGACGGTGGTGTCTATGGGAGACGCATTGTCCTGCATTATGGTAATGCAAGCGAACCTCCAGCTACATTTGATTCAGCGTTTAATGAATTCCTGAGTACCGCGCCCCCGTTCGCTTTGCTTGATAGTTATATTGCCGGGGCCGAGAAGACCGCAGGTAAGATCCTTCAGGAAAATGGCTTGCCTTTAATCGGCGCGGTCTCGTTGTATCCCGGCCCGCGCGATTTCAACCCCAATATTTTCTATTTGAACTCCGGCGTGCCTGAACAGGCCCTGGCTTTAGCTGGCTATGCTGAACAAAAGATCTTTTCCAAGTCCAGCCAGGGGGTTGTACTATGCGGCGATAAAGGGCCTGCGAGAGAAGTGGCTGATAGCATCCTTCAGCGACACAACAAACTGCGTTGGCGTCTGGATGTGCTGCCTGATGAGGTGAATGCTCCAGACGAACTGTCAGCGCGGCTGAAGCGCTCCGGAACCTCCGTTTTTCTGCTCCTCTGTTCTCCCGCCACAATGGAACAAGTGCTGATGGCTGCTGGTTCCCAACCCGATTGGGACCCGATATTTCTTGTTCCTGGCTCGCTGGCAACAGAGCCGGTATTCAGGGCTGCTGCTACGCTCAAAAGAGGCGTGGTGTTCGCCGTTTCGCCATCGCCTTCAGACACAACTTCTGAAGGCCTGGCTGCCTACTACAGGTTAGGCCGGGTCCACGGATTAAGATCGGACCATCTGGCAGCGAGATTGTCGGCATTAGCGGAAGCCAGCATTCTTCATGAAGCACTGATCCGCGCAGGCCACGAACTTACCCGGGAAAAGCTGATTACGGCGCTTGAAAGCATGTACGACTTTCAAACAGGATTTGCCGGCGCCATCAGCTTCGGGCCAACGCGCAGAATTGGAAATCAGAAGGTGACCCTTACTCGACTGGATAACGCAACTGGTCATCTGCAACCACTGCCGGAATGAACTCACTCCATATCGTGGGCGCAAGGTGGCCACCTTCGCCTTAGCCGTGTCGGCGACTGCAATATATATAATCCCTTGTCGATTCTTATCAGCAGATTGAAAGGATGGGTAAATGTTTTATATACCTGTCATCCTGGGTAGCATTCGCAGGAACAGAGAGAGCGCCAAGATCGCGAAATTCGCGGTGACCTGGCTGGGAAAAATTGAAGACGTAAGAACTGAGTTGCTGGATCTGAAGGACCTGGATCTTCCCATGATGGAAGAACGGCTTAGGTTCCGGGATGATGTCCCGGCGAACGTGGCGGAGCTCAGTGCAAAGATTACCTGCGCCGATTCCATCGTAATTGTTACCCCCGAATATAACAGCGGCTACCCGGGCGTGCTCAAGAACGCATTGGACTACTTGAAGCCTGAGTACAAGCGAAAGCCTTTCGGGATCATCACCGTGTCTGTGGAAAATGGCGGTGCTATGTGCCTGGCTGCACTGCGCCAGGTCATTCTGCATCTTGGCGGCGTGCCGATTCCTGCCGAGTTGGCGGTTCATCACGTGCGGGAATCGTTTGACCCCGAGGGCAGTCCGTTGCTTCCGGGTTTTCAAAAGCGGGCGAAAGACTACTTCGACGAGCTCGTATGGTTTACCAAAGCTTTGGCTACTCACAGAGCTAAAGCGGCGCAATCGTGACCATGCGCCAGCTTTGGCCACCAACCTTTTAGTTTTTTTTAATCGATTCCCCTTTTGGAACACCTATGCGCTCTGCACAATTGAGATTTGAAATTTCTTGACGAGATTACAAAGGGAGATTAGCCTTCCTTGCGTCGTTGAAGCGCCGAATTACGGACCGCCAACAAAAATAATATTGTTAGAAGCCCCTAATCAACCAGGGCTATGTACGAGGTGAACGAGCATGAACGGACTGCAACTGGTTGGAGCTCTAACAACTTCCTCTTGTGCCGGCGCCGAAGCAATTTCAGAACTGCCTGCAGCAGTTTCATGGTTACAGTTGAGAGCCGATACGGCAGGCGATATTCCGGCTTCATGGTTGCGAAACCACTTTCATGGAAAACTGCTATATAGTTTGCGAAGCCTGCGCTGTGGAGGAAAATTCTCGGGCTCATGCAATGAGCGCCATAGCCGTCTGGCTGCTGCCGCTCAAGAATTTGATCTCATAGAATTGGAAGCGGACTCTGATTTATCTTCAAAGTTGTTGCAGCACATTCCAGCGGAGCGGCGCGCCATCTTGCAGTGCACGCCGCCATGTGATGCAGCTCAACTTCGAACCACCTTCGAACAGCTCGCATCCATACCTGCCAATACTTACTGCCTGATAAGCGCCTCCTCTAAAACCAGCGACGGGTTGCAGCCGTTGCTGTTCTTAAAGGCGCTTGGCCGTAAGGACGTTGTTGCTTTCTCTGAAGGGCTGTTTGGGCTGTGGTCGCGACTGCTGAGTCCCTATTTCGGGGCCCCTTTTTTGATCGGCAGGATTGGAGAACGCAATAGTACGGTCGACGATTTGACTGTCGAACAGCTATTGATCGACTACGGCTTCCCCGCCCTGGGAGCTTTGGAAAAACTTTATGGCATCGCGGGAAATCCGGTTCTGCAATCGCTTTCGCCACGGCTGCACAATGCGGGATATCGCGCGATTCGTTATCCAGCCTTGTTTGTCCCGTTCCATGTGGACTGTTTTGAAGATTTCTGGCACGAAATGCTGGAAGGTTCGGCGCTCCAGTTCCTGGGTATTCCGATCAAGGGACTCACGATTGTCTCTCCATACAAGGAAGTGGCTGTAGCGGCCGCCGGGCAAAGCAGCTCGATGGTGCGCCGGGCAGCTTCTACCAATATTTTTATGCGCAAGAATGGGGTCTGGAAGGCCGACACGACCGACCCTGAAAGTATCGCGCTCTTGAGCTCGAAACCTGGGCAACCACTCGAGACCATCAAGGCAGCCGTGATCGGATGCGGCGGCGCGGGCCGTGCTGTAGCTGCCGCTTTGAAAGATGCGGGAGCAGAGGTCACCCTGGTGAATCGCGGCCAAGACCGGGGGACGCGTGCATGCAGGCTCCTGGGGCTCCCATTCGTATCATTGTCAGAGTTCAAGGCTCAAGGGTTCACCCTGGTTGTAAATGCCACACCGATCGGCAGGCAAAACGATGGACCGCCATTTGAGATCGACTCCCTGAACAGTGATGCTGTAATCGTTGACCTTGCCTACGGAGTAAACCCGACGCCTCTTGTATCCGGCATTCTGGCGCGCGGCGGCAGAGCGGTTGACGGGCATGAAGTTCTTCTCCATCAGGTTCGCAAACAGTTCATGTTGATGGTCGGAAAAGAGATGCCGGATGTCGTCGGGCGCAAGCTCACCTACGCAAATCGTTCCCCCAACTTCCTCGTGAACGATGCGGGCATGGAAGTGGCCGCTTCAACATAGATATTCAGAATTGGAGTCAGCAGTGGTAGAGATGGACTTGAGTTTTGAACAAGAACAGCTGCTTGAAAAAACACGGAAGCTGGCCCGCGAGCGGCTGTTTCCCCGCGCCGCTGTTTATGATCGCGATGGAACTTATCCCAGCGAGGATTTCAACGATCTCTTCCACGCAGGATTGTTGACTGCGGTGGTCCCAACTGAGTACGGAGGGTTGGGACTAGGACCGTATCGCGGAAATGTGCTCATGCTGTGGCTGATGACGAAAGAGATCGCAAAGGCTGATCTGGCCCTGGCGCGCTGCTGGGAGGGACACGCCAATTCTCTGGTGCTGATTGATGGCCTGGGAACAGACCAACAAAAAGAACGCTGGTTCAAATCCGCAGTTCAAAAGGGCGAAACCTGGGTCGCATGGAGCGGTGAGCCACAGGCGCGCGCGTCTTCAGAAACCGTAAGTTTTGGCACCACGACAAAAAAGGTTGAGGGAGGCTATGTTGTCGACGGAAACAAGGCCTTCGCGACCAGTGCCGGCGGGGCGCATTGGGCCATCTTGCTGGTGAGCACGGCAGGGCCTGGCGGCGCCAGGCACAATACCGCCCCTTTGGAAACACAGCTCATGCTTGCCTGCGATCTCTCCGATCCATCGATTAGTATCGATAAATCCTGGTGGGACCCAATTGGCATGAGGGCAACGGCCAGCCACGTGGTGCGGTTTAATCAGACATTTATCCCTGAAGTCAATTTGATCGGCCAGCCCGGTCAGTATCTCACCGATGGATGGCAAACTTGTTTCATCCCACACTACGCTGCGACGTTCTTGGGGGCGGCGGAGGGAGCCTACGACTTCGCTCTCGAATACATAAAGTCGCAAGGCAAAATTGTCGACCCTTATATTCAACATCACATCGCACAAAGTTCAATCAATATTGAGACCGGATATCTGTGGTTACGGCATGTCGCTCGCATGTGGGAGACCGGGCGCTACGATGAAGCCCGAATCGCCGGCAGCCGCGCGCGTCATACCATGGAACATCTAGCCGAGGACACCGTCAAGCGGTGCATTCGCGCATGCGGCGCCCGCAGCCTGAACCGGCCAAGCCCGCTGGAGCGTATCTACCGGGATCTTTCTTTTTACGTCCGCCACGACAATGACGACCAGATTCTGGCGACCATAGGGAAGTCTCTGCTGGGACAGCGGCATGATCCATCGTTTTATAAACCGTGATTTCTAAACCAGGCGCAAGCTCCGGCGCTTGACGATTCTCCATAGGTGAAACCCTTATGACTGGCACGAAGCGCGAACATAGTCTGCGAATTTGGGTTCTTACTCTCGGATATTTTCTCTTTTACGTACCTTACAGCGGATTGAGCAAAGGAGTTACCTCTGGTCTTTTGACTGGGCGGTCTATCCCTGGTCCTGAGTTGCTCCCCTCAGCGGCAATCTCTACCGCGATCGTAACTCTGCTGTTCATTACGATCATGGGATGGTGGAAGTATGGACGTAAACGCCGAATCCTGGTGTTGAATATTGTCTTCCCCAGGCTTCAGACATTCCTCTCTGGATTGGGTTTTGCCGCTATCATCCTTACCACAACTCTGGCTTATAGCTTCAGCGGCGTCTCTATTGTGCTGGCTTTGGTCTTGATGCGGGCCGGGGTGTTGACGATGTCACCGATCATTGACCGGATCTTCAAGCGCCGGGTCCGCTGGTTTTCCTGGGTAGGCTTCACCATGAGCATCCTTGCGCTGGTGATCTCCTTCAGTAGTATCCATCAATACCAATTAGGGTTGGCAGCGCTGCTCAATCTTGCAGCTTATCTTACAGGCTACGCGGTTCGACTTCCGGCCATGACGCAGATTGCCAAGACGGGCGAGGCAGACATCGCTTTCGATTATTTTGTTGAGGAACAAGCTGTAGCCATGCCGGTTCTGATTTTCGCCCCGGCGGCGCTGGCTCTTCTGGGAAAAATGGCGATCGCCGATCAGCTCCGGAACGGCTTTCTTCATCTTTTTAGCGGTCCTACCGGCTTTGCCGGCCTGGCAATCGGCTTCTTTTATGCCGGGCTTGGGATCTGTCTTTCCTTTATCTATCTGGACCGTCGCGAGAATACGTTTTGTATGCCGTTGTTTTCCTGCTCCAGCCTGCTGTCTGGGATCGTCGCCAGCTATCTTCTTATGTGGTGGCTGCACGGACCTGCTCCCAAAGGAGTGGAGATCAGCGCAGCATTTTTGATCATTGCGACTTTGTTGGTCATGTCTCCTTTGCACCACTTGCCTCTATACATCAAGCAATTGCGCGCTGCGATTGCAGAACACCGGCTGGTTCTGGTGGACTTCAGCAGGGATCGGTCAACTCACTTTGCAAGTTCCCAGGAGGTCCACCCTACGGCGAAGTTCATTGTCATCAATTTCCAGGCTGTGCGTGACGCAGTGCGAAGCCAGCCACAAGTGCAAAAGCAGCGCAAGGCTTGATCACCAGGAAAATCAAGATTTTTCACTGTGCTGACATGGCGAGGGCATAGACCTTCAAAATCTGCGCCGTGAACTTTGTGCGTCTTGCCGGCTAAGAACATGGTCGTCCTCGGATATGGCGTTCGGGTTTCCGGCAGGAGCGGGTAATTCGCTGGAAAGATTGAGGATGATTGGTGGAGCTAATCGGGATCGAACTGCTCCAGGTTCTGAAAACAGACAAGTTGTTGATTCGGCGAAATATCCCACAATGCCCAGGAAGGCTAAAACGGCTGCACTGCCGGATTCATTGTACTTTCATTCTACTGTGGTTCGTTCCAAAAGCAATGCCTGATGTTATCAGCCGTAAGTTTATGAGCGGTCTTGCGACTGCTTCGGTTTAGTTCAGAATCGACCGGTTACGCAAATGCTTCCAAAAATCGACCGAAGACGACCGGGTTTCCCAGCACGCGCAGTTTTTCCCGCTTCATGACATGGAAGAGCCGATCGCGCGGCACGCTTGCGAGTTGCTGGAATTGTTGTGGCGTACATTCGATACGGACATGGTAGTGAGGAGGACTTCCTTCGAAGAACGCGATGCGCTTGCGTCCAATGACAAAATAGTGCTCATAACCACCAATAGAAAAAGAAAACACGCCCCGCAAATTTCCCACTTTGGAGCTGTCAAAGCGGGCTTTGAAGGCCAGATTGTTCCAAAAGGGACTCCAGTGATCCTTCGTCTTCGTCGGTCGTCCATACCGATTACCCCAACGGGCAAGCTCCACGAGTGCGGGTTCCAATGCTCGGCCTGCTTCCGTCAACCGATAAGCGGTCGAGTTTGGCAGAATCGAGACTTTTTCAATAATGCGGTCTCTCTCAAGAAAACTCAAACGGGCAGCGAGCAGGTTCGATCCAATTCCGGAAAGATTGGCGAGCAAATCCCGAAATCGTCTCGGCCCTGCCATGAGTTCTCTTATCAACAGCAACGTCCATCGCTGGCCCACAATGTCCAAAGCTGTTGCGAGCATACACGCTTGCCCGTAATTCCGGTGCTCTCCACGTTGCTGTTTCATATCGGTACGCTGCTCGCTGTCCAGTGCAAAATTGTATATTGCATACTTTATTTTTGTATTGTATATTGTGCCTATCTGGGCTCGTCAAGTGGGGAATCGCATGTCCGTCTCAATGACCTCCACGTTCCATTCTTTATCGCCTCTGCGGACCGTTTTGCGCCTCAACTCATTCTCATGCCTGGTATTTGGGGCCTGTTTTGCCGCGTTTCCACGCTCCGTTAACATCTACCTCGCCGGCACGGATCGGCAACACTCCGTGATCGCGGTGCTCGGATACCTTTTGATTCTCAATGGTATGCACCTTCTTCTGGCTTCCTTCCGCAGGAACATACAACGTTTTGAAGTTGTCTGGTTTTCCCTGGGCGACTGGATTTGGGTTTTGGCGACGCTGATATTGCTGCTTTTGAACGTATTGTTAACGACCCTGTGGGGTATTGTGACCTCACTGACCGTAAGTTTCCTTGTCTTCAGTTTTGGCCTTCTTCAACTCTCTTTGCTCCGACTTCTCGGACCGCATTCAGTTTCCGTTGAAGTTCCGTTCGAAGGTTCAGCGGCCGCCATGTGGCGCGCTCTAGCCGATTTTGGCAACGTAGATAAATTCCACCCACTCGTCGCAAAAACAGAATTACGTTCCCAACAAACATGTGGACTCGGCGCGGCAAGACACTGCTGGCATCGAGCTGGTACTGAGATCACGGAAACCGTTGTGGAATGGAAAGACGGCGAAGGGTTTGTTGTCGCACATTCCGATCACAAGCTGCCGATCAGGCCGGATAGCACCGCTGGGGTGTGGATCATCCAGCGAGGGGAAACGAAGCTGCTTCGCATGGAAATGAACTATGTCATGAAATGGGGCTTGCTTGGAGTGATCCTGGGCGACACGCTCATGAATCTCGTAGCTCGGCGAGAGTTGAAGAAGGTAGTCAAGGGGTATATTGACGGAGTCAGACGATACGGCTTGAGCCGCGGTTTACTGCCACATCAGGAATTGGGAAAGAGCTAAGGGAGATCGATTCAACCCGTTTTTGCCACTTTGGAACTGACCTAGAGAGCTATGTTGCTATCTTTTTGTTGCATCGATCATGATCGTGATAGCTTTTGTAATGTGCCTTGATGGGCAACCATAGCGGTTTAGAGAACACGGGTGCTTGATGCAGCCGGTATAGACAATTTCATTTGCTCACTCCATGCTGATACTTCAGGCTGGTCACCTGGATCAGAAGGGATTTAATGCTGACAATTGAAGTGCCCCTCACAACAAGGCTGCTCTTTGCCCCATTTGTGATTGCGGACGCGATTTAAGGCAACGACTTGCGAATTCAACCCTCGATTGGACGCCTCGTATGTACGACCATTTCCCAGAGCTTCACCCTATTCTCCCTGCTGCACTACTCTCGACGCTGAGTTGTAAAGAGCTCCTCCAAATTCGATCCTTGACCCAGTACAGGTGCTATTCGGATGGGCAGGTTCTATATAGGCAAGATGATGTCGCTGACTTTATTTACTGGATTAAGGAAGGCCAGACAGGCCTCACAGCAATCACAGACGATGGCCATGAAATCATTCGCGGTATTGCTAAATCTGGGGACGTTCTGGGAGACGCCGCCGTCCTGGTCAAGGCTTATTATCAGGAAACTGCAAGCGCTATGGGGACTTCCGTCGTATATCGGATGAGCGGAAAGGACTTTCACAAACTCTCACACACCTATCCCGAAATGCTGCACCACGTTTGCGTTCAGCTAAGCCGCAAGCTTTTGAAAGCCGAGGGAAGGTTGACGCAAATCATGTTCAAAAAGGTGGATACTCGGGTTAGGGAGGCACTCGCAGAATTTGCCAACTTTACGGAGAGCACGGATTCCAACAAACCTGTCACGATCGCGGTTACGCACCAGCACATTGCCAATCTCATCGGCGCGTCCCGGCAGGAAACATCCAAAGCGCTGAGACGATTGGCAGACAGAGCTATCATCAAGTTGCGATACGGATCTATCGTGGTGACGTCGCCGGAAAAGCTCTGCGAACGCGTTCCTGAAGTGCTCCAGGAAGGGAACGGTTGTTAGTCTTATTCGCTGCGAACACGTACTAAGACCTGGGAGCCTGTGCTAGCGTTTGTGGTTGGGGTCGGCATTGCCGCATTCGGGAGCCAATACAATTGAGCTCCACCATGCGCTGCATATCAGCAGGCCTTAAGTCTTCAAGCCGCTCAATGAGGCCGGCTGCTTCGAGAGCACAATCGCGCCCTACATTTACTGAAGCACACTCCACAAATTTGTCCCGCATGAGGATCCGCGTCGCCTTCCAGTCTTGCCGACCGGCAAATCCTTTCGGGATGCTTTCGGCATGAACCAGCGTACGGCCGTCTGTTGTATGAATCTCCACTCTTGCCCCTAATTTTTTCTTGGAGTTCTCGAATGTAAGGGCATTTTTTTGTCCGGCGTTTGCCGCAACACTGCCGGCAATACGCACCTTGGCCGCCACGGACGAAATATCCCATTGTTTGCCGAGCGCCTTGCGGCACAGAGTCCAGGCAAAAAGGAATGCCTGCACGCGCCCGGCGCGGCTCAAAGCAATCCCGAGAGGTATGTCTTCCTTGACAGACGCTATAGTTATCCTGGTGTCATGATGTACCTTGATCCGTGGCGTCATTTCCCATACGGACCGGTTGGCAACGGAGTCGGATGAAAAATGTTGCGGCTTAAGAGCCCGGTGGATAATGGCGCACGCCACGCTATATGCCGTCGAGAACGTGAGGGTGGCGATGGGCGATTGAGAGCCACGAAGGTACGGCCGGGAATGCGCCTCCATTCCGAACGTGAAAAGCGATGCAAAAATATCAACGTGCTTGACATCTTCAGGACGGATATTGTGGGTTTCAACCAGGGCTATGGTGGCGTCGATGACCCCGCTGATATATCCGCATCCGGGATATACCTTGAAGCTGTTTGTTCCGGTGTACCAATTCCTGCCAATTTCGCCGAGAAACTCCATTCTTGGGAATTGCGTTAAAGATCGGATAAAGCCGCGCGGGCCGTCCAAAATTTCGCTGTTGGCGCGCAGCCCACTGCAAACGGCATCCACGGAGTCCAGTCCGGCTCGTACCGCCCAGGATGCGCATAACGCCTTCGCATCCGATCCGAGAAAGGACGGATAGAGCGCCGTGCTGGGATAGGACAAGGCAAAAGCAATTGCCTGGCTAAAGCACCGCTGATCAAGGCGTTCCAGTTTGGCTCTCGACGCGGCCGCCCCAACTAAATGAAGATGTGTTGCCATCTGGCCCCGGGTTTGGCCCAGTGCCACCGTCATGTTGATCCGTGCCGCGATTTCGTTGGCCACGATTTGCGCCAACAGGAATTCCTCGCCCGGCTTGCCGAGACTTTCCGAATATGCCATGGAGACCAGCACCGATGAATGGCCCGTGTGTCCACCCAGCATTACATCATCGAAATCAAGCACCATCGACCAGGCCGCCATTAAGAACGCTGCCTGGCTGGCGGATATGCGGGATGTCAAGGGCATCGGATGGGACGCGCCGGTCTCCTGGCGGCTGAATGCCTTCTCGATACGTGGCCCTAAATCGCTCGAGTACCCGCTGTGAACTGCCGCGAGAATGGAAAGCACCTGGTTCTTCGCCTGCTCTCGGACATCCACAGGTACATCTTTCAGCTGAACCGTTGTCGCCCAGCGGGTAAGCCGCTGAAGCCCATCATCGGAAAGGGTTTTCGCAACAAATCGATTCCACACTTTACGTGACATGCGACAGATCTAAGAGAGAAGAGCCCCCTTAAGGACTTGCACCTTGTTCTCCTCCAAACTAGGGAGGCGCATCACTGTCAATGCTTCGGGGGCACGTGTTTCCTTTGTAGACAACCGTTCTGCGAGACAACAGATAAGGAGTTGCTGAAACCTGCAACGACCGGGAATAAAGCTAACATATCAAAAGCGCAGCAATTAGCAGATTTCTTACAGTCGTGCTCAGATATCCTCTGAATCATTGGTGTTTTCTGTCTGTAGCCCCGTAAAAACCCAATTGGCGTACTTTATAAATATTATTTTGTACTTCATAAATATATAGTATTATGTTTTGTTAAGGGATGAGGGAAGCCACAAGCAAGATGGTATTCGCGGCAGCCTTGCCCCCAACGATAGAATCGGTGACTTAACGATGCACTTTGCCTGGAGCAATCTGAGTTATGACCGCCTTCGATTCTCCGTGACCGTCGCAGGAGTCGCCTTCTCCATATTTCTGATGGTATTTCAGGGCAGTTTGCTCATGGGATTTGTCAAGTCATCCTCGCGTATGGTTGACAGTTCAGACGGCGAGATCTGGGTTTCTGCCGTGGGCATTCCATGCTTTGAGTGCGCCACGCCGATTGCCGGCCGGCTGAAAGCGATTGCTATGGGCGAACCCGGTGTTGTTGCAGTTCAAAAAATTGCCGCTGGCGCAGCCATATGGCAAAAGCCGTCGGGAAGAAGACAGATCGTCTATATCATCGGCTCTGAACCAGGGGTCGGCTCTCAATTTCCGATCAACTATCTGCCGCACTCCACGAGTGTAGTCGAGCAGGATGCCGTATTGGTTGACAGAAGCAATGCTACCTTGCTGGAAGCAGATGAGATCGGGACGGAAGGCGAAATAAACAACTTGCGTGCCCGTATTTCTAATATCGTAAATGACTTCGGTTCCTTTGTCGGCTATCCATATCTTTTCACGGACTACAGTGATGCAATTCACTATCTGGGGATGACCTCAGAAGAGGCGCAATTTCTTGTCATTCACGTAAGCCCGCGCTATCCAATCGACCAGGTGCGGAATTCTTTGCAGGCTCGACTGCAGGGTGTACACGTCTGGACACGCGAAGGATTTTCTCACAGGTCACAGGTCTATTGGATCGTGCAAACTGGCGCAGGAGGCGCCTTGCTGACAGCGGCCCTGCTTGGTTTTGTTGTGGGTCTCCTCATCGTGTCACAAACTATTTATGCAACAACTATGGAGAATCTGGATGAATTTGCGACGATGAAGGCTTTGGGTGCGCCTAAGCATTATCTGCAAATTCTCGTGCTGACTCAGGGTCTCATTAGCGGGCTTTTCGGTGCGGCCATCGGGCTGGGGTTGACGTTTCCGGCCGTGTCGCTCAGCCGAAAAAGTATTCCCTGGATCTACTTGCCGTGGTGGCTGCCTCTGAGCATGATCGGCGTCAGCCTCATCATGTGCGCAATGGCCTCTCTTGGATCTATACGCAAGGCCGTAATGGTCGAACCAGCCAGAGTATTTCGAGCATAAATGCGATGTTCAGGCAATTCTTAATCCCATGCAAAACGACACGACGCTAAGCGCTGAACACGTGGCCATATCTTTCGGTAAAGGACCTGTCGGCATCAAGGCCCTGAATGATGTTTCCATCGAATTCATGCGTGGACAGCTCACATTGATTCTTGGACCTTCCGGCAGCGGAAAGACAACATTGCTTTCAATTCTGGGATGTTTGCTTGCGCCTGATGAAGGTCGTGTTTCCGTGATGGGCAGAGTAGTACATAAGCTTTCGGAGCGTGAAGCTGGCGAGATCCGGAGGCGCCATATCGGCTACATATTTCAGGCGTTTCGCCTGTTTCACGCGCTCGATGCAGTGGAAAATGTGATGGTGGCTTTGCGTATAAACGGTCATAGCGAAAAGCGTGCTCGTGAATCCGCTGTCGCCGCACTGCAATCTTTGGGTTTGGAAGACAAATTGCACTTGCGTCCCGATGAGCTGAGCGGTGGAGAAAAGCAGCGAGTGGCCATTGCCCGCGCCTTGAGTAACAATCCGGAAATCGTCCTCGCCGACGAGCCAACCGCCTCTCTTGACAGCAGGTCGGGAGACCAAATCGCAGAAATCCTTTTCTCGCTGGCCGCGGATCAGAATCGGCTGGTGGTGGTGGTCTCTCACGACCATCGATGGGTCAAACGAAGCCATCGCATGATCACTATGACGGACGGAAGAGTGATTAAAGATAAGCTGGATCGTCCTGAGGCAGTGGAGTGAAACCAATGCTGTCAAAGTCACTACTACGAAGAAACCGCTTAAGAATGTTGCTGTTTGTGACCCTTATCAGCTGCATAGTCTGGCTCGCCGTCAGAAGAGGAGTCTCTACTCCTGAAGCGAGCGCGACAGCAAACGGCGCCAGAGCGCAGGACAAAGCAGATGACACTCCGCTGATCGTTTTGGCAGCTTCAGGGCGCGTGGAAGGGCGTTCGGACACGATCAATATCGGACCAGGCACGGATGGCGTCATTTCAAAAGTACTCGTACAGGAAGGGGAGCATGTCAATGAAGGCCAGGTGCTGGCTCTGATTTCCTGCGATGATCTGCGTGCCAGCGTGGTAGAGGCGGAGGCAGGCATCGCCAGCCGCACACAAGAGCGGATTCGATTGCTTCGCGGCAGCCGGCAGGAGGAGCGTCGTGACGCAGCAGCTCAAACCGAACTTGCGCTGGCCCGGGCGAACCAGTCGGAAACCCAATACCGCCGGATCAAAAGCCTCTTCGATTCCGGCATCGTTTCCAAGGAAATATTCGACAATGCTAAAACTGATTTTGCGTTGTCGCGCGCAACCTACAAGTCAGCCGTAGAGAGGGAAAGGCTGGTCAATGCTTCTCCTCTGCCGGAAGATATTGCGCGCCTCGATGCGGAAATTCGATCTGCCCGAGGGGGAGCAAAAACAGCCAAAGAAAAAATGGAAAAGTGTTCGATCAAAGCCCCGTCTCAAGGCACCGTATTGCGGATTTATAGACAGGCCGGCGAATCTGTAAGCACCGTATTTCCCCAACCCGTCATAGCCCTTGCTGACGATTCGAAATTGAGAATAAGAGCGGAGGTGGATGAACGTGACATCGCCTTGCTCCATGTGGGCCAACGGGCGTCGGTTCTGATTGATGCCTTTCCAGGCGAGGTCTTTGCGGGGCGGGTGACGACGATAAGCTTGCTGATGGGGCGCAAGCGCATCCGGTCAGGAGATGCGACCGATAAGGCTGACAGAGACGTACTTGATACTCTCGTCGATCTGGAGAAGAAAGATACCCGGCTGGTCGTGGGCCTGCGGGTCACAGTGCGGTTTCTGGCAAAGTGATTCCCTTCCATTTCACCATTGCCAGATAGCGTATCGTATCGTTCGCCCAAGCTGTTTCCCGCTCAGCCTGCTGGTTGATCATGAAAGAGACTCGCAAACAGTTCGACCATTTACCACACGAACGGAATCAGCCTTTTTACGTCTTGGCTATAGCTCTCATATTCGCTGCCAATGTACTGTTTGAGCCAAGCCTCCTCATAATGAATTCGCCGCAGGAATGCCGTGCCCATGACAATCGGCGCGATCAACGCGGTAATCCAACTGTGAATGAAGATGACTGTCGAACAGTACATCAGAAAAGCCCCACAATAGGCGGGATGCCTGACTACCCTATAGGGCCCCGTCCGAATGACCGTCTGCCCCGGCTGCACCGTTATATGCCAGGTAAAAAACTTTCCCAGTTCGTGGATAGACCAGGTTCTGAACCCCAGTCCAACAAGCATCAGCATGAAAGCAACAAAATCGATTGGATTGGTTTGGAAGCTCTCCGGGTATCGGTAATAGACAGCTTCAAGTACTCCCATGAGTTGCATCAGATAAACCGACCAGACAATTTGAGTCGCCGTACTGCGGTCATGCTTCGGAGCCGACTTGTCGATCGGCCTGTACGTCGGCTGGAATAATTGTGCGATTAAGGTAATCAGGGCCAACAGCCACAGCTGCGAATGGCGCAGAGCGTTCGCCCTCGGCAGCGCAGGCAATATGAAAATCGCAAACGATGCCAGGGTCCCGATCATTAATCTCTTGATCAATTCAAACCTCTAAAAAGCAAACGTGCGATTTGGCCATTCTGTGTGCTGGACAACCTCGGATTCGGCAACCAGGAGGTTGCGGCGTCACCGAACCGCCATTTTCGTCTGCTGCTCGGCCATTACCTTGGGCTCCGCCGCTTCGGAACGCCAATGACGTGTTTCGGCGAAGTTGATAATCCAGCTCAGGTAGACATGGATCGGCGGGCAGGAAATGCCCTTCGCGTCCAGCACGGCTCTCGCCATGTAATTGTCAAAGACAGCCGGGTGAGTAAGGCATCCTTGAAGGCGCGAGGATAAGCTATTGCTGTGCGGCATGGATGCGCCCCAATTAAGCCGGTTGATTGCACGCGCGAACGGCCGAGCAATTGGCGGAACAATGCGAATATGATTGCCGTCGCTCTGGTCATGAGCTCGGACCAACTCTACGAAGTCTCTCAAAGATTTTGATTGCTCCCATCCAGAGATCAAATGGTAAGTCTTGCCCTCGCTTCCAGGCTCCGCGGCAATTGCCAGAACGGCTTCAGCCACATAGTCAACCGGTACGATGTCGATACGGGCCTTCGGGTCGCCACTGATCAAATTCCTGGGTCCGCGGAAGAGCCGAAGAACCTCATAGAATGGAGAGAACTTGTAGATTGCCCCTGTATGCGAATCCCCGACCGTGAGGCTCGGCCTGAAAATAGTGGTGCGGCCAGCAAACTCCGAGGCCCTCAACTGTCTTTCTGCGTTGTAACATGCCCGTTCCCAATCGTTATGAAAACTTTGCCCGCACTCCAAATCGAATTCGGTAAACAACCCTCTTCTGCGGCCGACGACGCACGTCGTCGATAGGAAACATAGCCGCAGCGTACTATTATGTTTCAGCCACCGTCTCCATCGCGTTAACGGGTCCACGTAGAGCACTTTGGGGAATTCACACTCCAATGCGCCGGCCAGTTCGCAATCAAAGGCTGTGTCAATCACGCCCATCATTTTCGAGATGTCTGCGGGCTGGAGTGTGGACTCCTGCAGGGAGACGAACCCGTTTCCCCTGTGGGTTCGGTGTCCGGAATTGGCATTGAGCTTTAATAGGACGTCGTTGCCCTCTCGCCCCGAATCCAACAGGTATATGTTCTCGACCTGTGATTGCTTTGCAAGCGCCCCTAACAACTGAGCGCCTAAATAGCCAGTTGCCCCTGTCAAGACTATATTTTTCACTGAATGCTTTCCTCTTGAAGATTTTTCAGGACGCGGTCAGACCTATATCGGTTCAGCCACGCTCTTTGCAGGGGCATTGAAATCCGCAGATCTGTCGAAAATGCTTTTAAGAAGAGATACTGATCGTCGAGTTGCCCTCCCATTCGCGTTTTCGGCACATATGTGCTCTGCCCCAAATGAACTTTTTCAATGCCGCACTCAACCGCGTGACGGAGGCCTTCATACATGAGAAGGTTATAAATCAGTGGTGTGTCTTCCTGGCGGTAGTCGATTCCGATGCGTTTACTTAGCTGTTCTCGCGAATCATAAAACATCAAAAGCGCGCCTACGATTTGGCTGCCTTTTAGGCAAAGGATCATCTTTGTCTTGGGGGTTGTAGAGTTGGCGCACTCCTCGAAAAACCGAGGCGATAACTCTTCGAATTGATATTTGGCCTTTAAAAACGTGTTGCGAAACAGGGGATAAACAGAAGGAATCCATTCCGCAAAGTCTGTGACTTGTTGTAAAGCCAGCACGCCCTCTGCTTTGCGATATGTTTTGCGCGCATGCTTGCGGCCATTTTTTGTGAGTGACGCCAGATATCCGTCAAAGGATTTAAATGCCGTCGCGACCTGAATTGTCGGCAGCGAGAACACTTGAACGTATCCTGATTCAACGAACTTATGAGAATGTTGAAATTCGTGATGAATGTCCTTGACCAGGATAAATTTTGCCCCGTGTTCTCGAGCTACGCTGTCGATTTTAGGCAGCATAAGATTTAACACAGCCTGCATGTCCGAGCCGGGGCGGGCGGGAATCCAGCCCCGATCAGAAATCAAACACCCGACCACGGCAACCGAATACGCGGCGCCGAGGCCGAGGTTGTCGACCATCGCTGTGTAGGAACGCTGGATAAAACCGGGCATCAAGGCATTGAAATTGAGATTGGTCCCTATATATACGGGGGTGAAAGCAATGATGTCATTGCCGTCCGTTACGCAGACATACCTTACGGTCAATCCGCCCCAGAGCGAGCGCTCGATTGCGCGCAACAGGCCGTAGGAAAAGTCCAGTTTCGATCCTTCCAGCCTCGAAATTTGATCTGGGCCGATTTGGTCGATGGAGCTGAAGTCGTCAATGCGCATGGTTCTGACTCCGCTGCAGCTGCTGGCTACTTGCGTTGGGCCTAAAAATGCCTTGCACCCGGTCGGCGAGATCGGCACAATCTCCCGGCGGCGACAGAAGCAACTCACGCGCAAGATGGCCCGTACGCCTGCGCGCTTCTGATGTCATCTGATAGGCAAACGGCCCGAAGCCTCTGGCCGCCAGGAAGACTCCTGTAAATTTGAGGGCTCGCGACGTAACCGCCCGTGACCATTTGCTATCGCGAGCTGCGGACTCGTATGAGCTGATGAAGCAATAGATTGCGTCAAGACTGCAGCTCATCAGCACGGGATTTTCCATCGCCGGCAGTAAGGCGACCGCTACCACGGTACCGACATCAAAAGCCGGGTCGCCTACAAATGCTCCTTCAAAGTCAACAATGGCAATGGGCTTTCCACCCCCGACCAGAAGATTCTTTGACCACAAATCCGCATGAACCAGGCAGTCAGCGCGGTAACGCATCTCAGCGATCGAATCCTTCCAGGCTTCCGGACATATTTCCCGTACGCCTGGGCTCAGCAACCCGTCGAAGATGACAGATTGAATGAGCCGGTTCTCCTCCGCGGGGCGCCATGGTTCGCATCCTTTTGTGCTTCGATGGACCAAGCCGAGCGCCTGTCCGAGGTTGTGGGCTTGCTCGCTAAACAAAGGATATTTCTTCAGGATTACGTCGAACAGCGCTGTGCGTCCTCTTCCCACATCGCTCATACCGAGAGCATAGTGCTCAGCATCCAGGAACAGAACCTCAGGGACCAGTACGGTCTCTCCGGAAAAACAACGAAACCTGCGGAGCGCTTCGGCTTCGCCGGCAATTCGTTCACGAGGCAGCCGAACATCAAACTTTCTCGGCTTTTCGGGCACAATTTTCAGAAATACGGAGACAATGCCAACCAGAGCTCGATAAACGTAGTTAAAGTTACTATGCCGGCTTACGTCGACAATGGTTACCGGCTCGTCAAGAGGAAGGTGTAAACCTCGAAGAATGATCTGGGTAAGAGTATCGCGCGACAATTCCATAAAAGATGCCCGCTCTCTCCTAATAAATAGGTATTCCGCTCCTTTGTCATGAAGCCGGTGGCATGGAGTGATGGCGGATAATCTACAGAATTGCTGCTTCCAATCCCATAAAACTCAACCGGCTATTTTGCATTTCTCTTGACCAGGTCTCGGCTATGTCCAGCCGCGCCTCGGGAGTGGTGTCGATAAGGAGTTGTCCCGGCATCAATTCGTAGCCGGCCAGCAGGTCCCGATGATCCTTCATGCCCTCCTGGAAAAAGCACTCCCGGTTGAGTATTAATCCGCTCGTGGGCAAGTTTTCCCAAAGCTTCCGGCCATAAACAATCAAGTCCAGGATGCGTTTTCTCTCCTCCGGGTGGCCGATAAGGTACTCACGAACGATCGAACTGCCTACACACAGATGCCGAATCTCGTCTATGTTGGCGCCGCGTTCAATGCTTGCTGCGGGCGGATCAAGGATCCGCCACTTCAGCTCGCTCAACTCCGCGGCGGGGGCCAGCACACCCTCAACGAGGATGGTGATAATGACAACCCCGCCGATGAAATCTCTTTGGTCTCGCATCACCTGCAGACCGAATGACTCGAGAGGCCGAAGAACCGCCTCGCGGGCCTTACCTGCTGTTTTTTCGATCGTCAGGGTTAATTCTTCCTCGGCTATCCCCAGTTCGATCAGGTGCGTGCGAAAGGCCCAGGAATGCCGGGCTTCGTCGATCACTTGAGTGGCGTAAAACTCCATGGTGGGAATGGTGGGAGCGACAGCGACCAGGTAACTGAGTGCCCGGGTCGCCAGTTCTTCAGCAATGGTACGAAAGGCGAACTCATCGATGATGGCTGATCTGAGTGGCCCTTCCCGCAGCATATGCTCGGGAACCTTCAATCCGGGCACATGGCCGTTCTCGAGACCGAGCCATGTGCCTTGAGGCGCCGCCCGTATCCAATATTCCAAGCCGCATTTTTCGGGCGGAAGAACCAAATTCTTGGCTCCCTCCAGAAGTCCTGGCGCCTCACTCCAATCAGCCTCTTTTGGAATCGCAGTAGTCACTGTGTCCCTCGCATTCAGTACATGAGTTTACGTATGGTGCCCGTTTTGCTTCAGTTCGTCCGTGGCTGCATCAATGTGAGGTCCGGGCAACGGCAGGACGGGTTTCCCGTTTTCCGGCACTCTGTTCTGCATGGCCATATTGATAGATGAACTGCTGAAACGCGGGATGAGCAACGGGCTCAAAAGCGAGCGCAAATGGCTTGTAGGTGTTTCCAAATATCGCGCGGTCACCCCAGAGGTGGATGGGTATAGCTAGCATCGCCCATTCCAGGGAGCCTGTGACGTAGTACCAAATAGCAACCACCACGCAATTTACCGCAAAGCTATGGCCGGTGTTGTAGAGGACATGGATGATGCGTGGTATCACCCTGGGTTCACTCTTGGCCCGGCTGTAATACCAATACATACCGGGGAAGGTTCCGACCAGGTCCGGCCAGAGAAATGCCCCAGTAAACCTCCACCAATGAACCGAGTGCCAATTGGCGATTACGAGGAAGGTGGCCACTGCCAGATATACAGCGTTGTCCAAGCGGTCGAGATTAAAAGTCGTTCGTGTGTGAAATGTGTTGATTTTGTCCATAACGTCACCTCATTCGGTCTGCTGTGTGGGATTAAATCATTCGAAAAGAACCATCCAGAAAGTAATTACACAGCGTGGGCGCCATACCAACGCGAGACGGCGGATGGTATGCCAACGCTCGACTTGCAGCAAGCAGATAGCTCACTTCCGAAGAGCTGACGAAAGCAATACCGCCTAAGAGTTCCGCGCTCAGAGCTGCTGCTCTTTCGATCATTCCCTGGATGGCATATCGCACGGCCAGGCATCTCGCAAGCATAGAGTCATCACGCTTGCCAACGGTCATGCTGTGCGCAATGCCTTCGAGAGCGGAGGCCGCGCCTTCCAATTCGATCGCCGGCATAGCTCGATCGGCAGCAGGGCCTTTGCAGTTGACCAGGGCCCGCTCCGCCAGAGAGCTGGCGATTCCCAGGTAAGACGCAGTGATCAGAAGTTCAAACCAGAGGAAGCCGCCGGTCTCTACTTTATCGAGCACTTCTTGTGTCTCGGGGAAAAAGAGATATTCCTCCGGCACAAACACGTCTTTTAGAATCAGTTCATCGCTCTCAGCTCCCGCAAGAACCCAATTATTCCAGAAAGGTTTTCGGCCGATGCCCTCGGCGTCGGCGGGAATGATCGCTACGGCCCGTAGATCGCCATTCCCGTTGCCTGGCACGGCAACACTTGCAGTCAGCAAATCCATCGAGTGCGTGAGACTGCAAGGCTTCTTGCTGCCGTTGACTTTATAGCCGCCATCCACTCGATCGGCGCGGACGGTGGGAATCATGATATTCGCCCCGGCTCTTCCCTCGGCAAACCCCGAGGCTAAGAATAGCTGATTCGAGCTCACGGTCTTGAGGAAGCTATCGCTATAGTCCCCATAGAAGCTATATTCAACGAGCGTCGCGACCGAAAAATTATGCATGGTTACGGCGACCGCAAGAGAAGGAGCACGGGCTGCGATCGCCCGGTGGATGGAAACGGCCTCCAGAGGGTTCGCACCCAGCCCACCGTGCTTGGCTGGAATCAATAAACACGGCCCTTTCAATTCACGGTATATTGCGATGGCAGGGTTATTCGGCTTTTCCAGTTCTGCAAAAGGAATGGACTTTAGCCGACCATCTAGACCGGGTATAAACTGCTCGAGCACGCGACGCTCTTCAGATAAGAACCGTTGTGCCACGCCTTCATCGATATTCGGCTGGGGTTTGGCAGCTTGCATAGAATTTCACCTTTTTCCTTTTGGCTAGAACTCTCACGCCGACGCAATGAGCTTAGAAACGGGCGAAGAAATCTCGCTTGCACCGGTTTTGTAGTACGTCTCCGATCCATTTTTGCCAATAGCAACCTTGAAGCCGTGCCTCTCCGCCAGTTGGGCCATTTCAAAGACCTGGCCAATCTCCAGATCAATTCCCAAGCTCATGTCCTCATATCGGTGTTCTAGCGAGAGCATCATCGTTTCAGCCATACAGGCGTAGATGTATCCCGGACTCAGATCCAAATTGAAGTTGAGTACGGTTCCTTCCGGAGGCTGGATCACTCCTCCTTCGATGAGAAATACATCGGGCCTTAGTTTCCTGAATGACTTTGCCACATTGGGCGGCCGGGATATGTCGCACACGATAGAGCCGGAATTGAGATCGCAAGAATCAAGAATTTCATTGGCCGCACTGGTAGCGGTTACGACCACATCGGCCGCCTGAACTCCCGTACTAACGTCACAGGTGATGGAGAGGAAGCCGGAACTGCGCTCGACCTCTTCTGCGAACTTGCTCCATTCCGCTTTTGAACCCCGGTGGGGTTCCAATGGCCAGCTCAATCCATTCGCGTGGAAAGATGAGCCGGACGGGGGCATGCGGCCCTGTAGTTCAACCATGCGAATGTGACGCAGCATTTCTCCCGCGACGTCAAGCAGTCGGCGCCGGCTCTGGGCAGGATGGTCAGCGTTTCCGATCAGTATGAGTTTTCCCGCATCTTCTGCAAGCAAAATCGACAGGGCCCTGCCAATTGAGCCGGAGGCTCCGACGATGGCGATCTTGCAGTCGCCTGGGTTGTAACCTTTGATCTTGATCGCATTTTGTATTGCTTGCCTCGCGGCGAACACGGTATATGAGTTGCCCGTCGTCAAAGCGGGAAGGCCGCTTCCCTTCAAGTAGAGTCCTGCGCCGCATACCACAGACGTGTATGCGCCCAGGCCGATGATCCTTGCTCCTCTACGTTTCGCGAGCTCAGCAGCCGCTCTTATCTCATCCAAGGCCTCGCTGTATCGCATCTGAATCAGTTCCTGGGCGGTGCGAGGGATGATGATGAACTCTCCGTGCGCTCTTGCTCCGGTCCGGGACGTGACGCTTGCCTCACCGATGACGCACGGATCGCAATTGTCTGCTATGCAGTTCGCAAGATGCTGCATTTGATCTTCGTTGAGAAGGGCGAGGCTCGGATCAATGTCGGAGTAGTTATCGAGAGTAAGAGGATGAAGCAGAAATGCAAACCGCCCGGCGTCTCTCGATACCTGAAAACGCTCTGCTTTTGAGCTGGTGAGTTGTGCATTCGCCTGAGCGAGATCAAGTCTGCTGATGTGAGCGGTGAAGAAAGCGATATTGCGCCGATCCAAAGCAACGAGCGTCCGTTCCAGAGCTTCGAGGAATGATTCGCATTCTTCCCACGACGCTGTCAGGGGCGGCTCGACTCGCAGGACGCCCCCCTGATTCAGCGTGTATCCAACGCGCACCTTTTCGCGATTCAGCAGCCAGCTTACTATAAGAGAGGTGAAGACCTCCGTGCCCCCGAAACATCCCAGCAATCCTGAATCCCAATCGTAACGGTTGGCGGCAAACGTGATGCCCAGCATGTACCCCCGGCCACGAACTGCATCCAGGATGAGCGGATACCTTTCTTTCAAATCGAGCAGAGAGCGCTTCATCCGGGCGCCATTTTCCGCAACCTTGCGAATAAGCTGACAACTATCTCTTTCGAGCAGATCCAATGTGGCTATGCCGGCGCGGCAGGCCAGCGTGTTCCCGGCAAATGTGGATGTATGCTTGAGCGCGAAGTGGTCCGTATAGGCTTCCGGTCCGTACAGGCAGGCACCTATAGGAAGCAGGCCTCCGCCAAGAGCCTTCGCCAGGACCATCACGTCGGGCGTCACGCGTTCGGCATCGCATGCGAACATGGTCCCGGTCCTGCCTAACCCTGTCTGGATCTCATCGGCAACCAGCAGCGTGCCGAGCGCTTTGCATATTTGCCTGGCCTGGGCAAGATAACCAGCAGGGGCTTCCACGATCCCGCCCTCTCCCTGAATGGGTTCGACAATGAAAGCGGCGTACCTTCCCGTGGAAAGCGCGCATTCAAGCGCTCCAACGTCTCCGAAGGGCACATAGCGGTAGCCTGGCACTGGCGCGCCAAATCTTTCCTGATATTTTTTCTTGTCGGTGGCTGAAAGCGCCCCAAGCGTTTTCCCATGAAAACTGTTGTTCGCAGCGAGAATTTCCGCGCGGCCGGTGGCCGCTTTACATAGTTTGATTGCCGCTTCAACAGCCTCTGCTCCGCTGTTGGCGAAGGTTACATATCGCAGCCCGGGTGGCGCGATTTCCACCAGCCGCTTCGCCAGTTCGGAAGCTGCATTCAGGTACGAAGGCTGGACAAAGCTGGGCTCAGCCGTCTGGTGGATCCGGTCTATCGCATCCCAGATGTAAGGGTGGTTGAAGCCAAAAGGAAGGGCGCCGTATTGAGCCAGGAAATCCAAATAACGTGAACCGCCTGCGTCGAATAGATAGCAACCTTCCCCGCGCACAAAGACCTTGTCCATCGCAAGCTGAGATAACACTTTGGCAAGATCAGGATTAACGTACTTGGCGAAGGAATGCTCCCGTACCTTATTCGTCTTGTGTCCTTTTGTTTTCACGATGCCATTTTCCATTTGTCAACCGTAAGTCTTTGCGCCGAGCTGCTAAAAAGGATTGCTTGGGCTTCCCTGTTCATGGCTTTGTTGACGCTAGCAATGCGACTCCGCATTCCGGGTCTCGCCGTAACAACGGTCGACAAGGAATGCGATCTGGTTCACAGTCGGCTCACCGATGAACAACTTGTCTGCGGGAAAGGGAATGCTGAAGCGGTCGCTGATTTTAGAAGCGATATCTGCCGCGATGAGCGAGCTGACGCCATAGGTCGCAATGGGAGCGTCGGGGCGAAGCTGCGCCAGCGTGATCTTCAGGCCGGAAGAGAGTTCCACCAACAGCCAGGCCTTTATCGTCTCGAGCAAACCCGTTGGAGACTGCCTGCGTTCTGCGCTGATCTCATCACGCCTCTGCCACCTGTAAATAACCGGCAGATCGTTTTTCTCAAACGCTTCTCGCGTGGCCTGCCGTTGGATCTTGCCACTTGATGTCTTGAGGATCATGAGGGGTGGGACGAGCGCTCCAGCATAGACATCCACTTCGTGTTCCCGCGCGATCGCCCGGCGCACGGTCTCAAAAATCTCGCTCATTTGTAAGTCGGTGTTTTGGCCCCGAACGACCTCGGCGACAAAGGCCAATCGTTCCTCACTGTCCTGATCGACGGCAAATGCCGCGGTGCATCCTTGCCGTATGGCGCGATGACAGCCCTCAATCGTTTGTTCGATGTCATGGGGATAGTGGTTGCTTCCGCCGATGATGATTACATCCTTCAGCCGGCCGCCAATGTAAATCTCGTCGTTATGTACTACTCCTAAATCGCCGGTGCGGAGGAAAGGACCGTCTGCATTCCCAGCCAAATGAGCATGAAACACGTCGGCGGTCTGCTTCGGGTTGTTCCAATAGCCTTTCGCGACCGCGGGGCTTTTGAACCAGACTTCTCCCATCTGCCCGTCTTCGCATTTCGTCATGGCCTCAGGGTCAACGATGTTGATCGTGTCCTCAAGCCACGCACTGCCGCAGCTGACGAGCTGCCGGGCAGCGCCATTGTGGTTCGTCGTAATCACCGCCCTCTGCTTCGCCAAGGCATCTTTGTTAAAACTGGTCATGCTCATCACAGGAACACTGGCTCGATTACGCCCGCTGACGAACAGCGTGGCCTCGGCCAGACCGTAGCACGGATACATGGCTTCGGGACGAAAGCCACATGACGCAAACGTTTCCTGAAACCGGGTGATCGTGTGAGCTCGAACCGGCTCAGATCCGTTGAACGCGATCTTCCAGCAGGAGAGGTCGAGTTCACTCAAATATTCCGGAAGGGCAGCCTTGCGAAGGCATAAATCGTAAGCAAAATTGGGCCCGCCGCTGAACGTGCAGCGATAAGTCGAAATGGCCCGCAGCCAATTGATCGGGTTCTGAATAAAGTCAGCCGGGGAGATCAAATAGCAAGGAACGCCGTTAAAGATCCCGGCAAGGAGATTTCCTATTAGCCCCATGTCGTGATAGAGAGGCAGCCAGGATACGACGGTCGTGTCTTTGTCATGCCCCATTGCTTCCCGCATCACAAGTTGGTTGTAAAGGAGGTTGCCGTGACTTACCATGACGCCTTTTGGCGTAGCGATGGAACCTGACGTATATTGCAAAAACGCAATCGTATCAGCATCAATCTGCTCTTCTTTCCAACCGGCTGCTCGCTGCACATCAAAATCGTCTGTGTTGATCCAGCGGATATTCTTCAGCAGCGGGAGCTTATCGGCCATCTTTTGCAATCCGCTGAGAATGCTTGAAGTTGTGAGAATAAACTTTGGCTGCGCATCCTCGATCAGGAACTGCAGCCGTTCCAATTTACGATTGACGCGAGGAGGATACGCCGGAACTGCAATGGTGTTGCTGTAAAGGCATGCGAAAAACGCCTGGATGTAATCAATGCCCGTCGGGTAAAAGAGGAGGGCTCTTTCGCCCCGGCACCCCAGCTCCTGAAGCAGGGCTGCAATTGCGCGCGCCTTCCGGTCCAACTCGGCGAAAGTCGCAGTACTCTGCTGGATGTGTCCTTCCAGTAAGAAGACACATGCCTTCTGGTCACCTTGTAGCGCTGCTCTTTCCCGCAATAGATCCACGAACGAAGTCCGCTCGCTTAACTTTGGAGTCATATCGATAGGCCCTGTCCCGCTTGGAAACCCTGGAATAAACTGACGTGCGACGAGGGGCGATCACTTACGCAGCACACCCACTTCGTGATCGCCCTCGCAGCACGGGCGGTCCGCAAAACCAGCCATCTAACAACTATGGGAGCTGAAAATCCCGCGGCTCTTTGGTGATGAATTTCGTAATGTCTGTTGTGCCGTCCGCCAGAGTGCTGAAGACTACGTGCACCCCAACTCCCGGCCCGGCTTTGTTGAAGCAGGCTCCCCAGGTTTGTTCGCTGGAGTGGAATACCATTGAGATCCCGATAATGCGCAGTCCACGCGTGTCTGTGGCTGGATCGGGAAACGGATTCGGGATTTCAAAGGAACCTCTGCCGTTGCCTCTCTCATCGGTTGTGATGACGTTGGGAATGGCAAGAGGGTTGATGGCTCGCTGACCCAGTGCAGGAAGAGTTCTCAACCTGACGGCCCAGATCGTATAGAGTCCGTTGGGCAACATATCATGGATTTCGAACTCGAATCTTGCCGCCGTGAATGCGTTGAGTGTTTTGTCAAACCGGGTAGGTGTGATCTTGACCGTGCCGTTGGCTTTAAGCCATTCGCCCAACGTGACTGGCTTGGTTCTGCGATGATCGACGGCGTCTTCCCCCGGACAATTGGGTTTTCCGCATCCGGTCGCCGTCATGGGATCAAAAGTGTCACCGGTGTCAGGATTGTAGGCTACATTGTCACCTTGAAAACCGTTCACCGGAAAGTCCTGCAGCTGGAACCGAGGCAGGGTGAATGTGGTCCGCTGCGAACTCGCCGGAAATAAGTCACTGCAAACTGTAAGATCACCATTCAGGTTAAACTTACTGTCGCCTGCCTTCGGAATTCTGGGGGCCGCTCCATGAGGACCATCCACCGGCCCAAAGGAATTTGTATACAGAATTGTGTCTAAATCTTTGCTGCCCGGCGTCAGATCCAGTTTTCGAACAACGGTGTAGGCTGCTCCAAACCAATTTGTCGGGTCCTCTACTCCGTTCTTATCAAGAGCTGGAATGGTGTCTTTCGAGACTATAACGGCCTGGTTCGGAACTGGAACAGATACTCCAGGGCTGACAAAGGACAAGACCTGCCCGACCACGATAAAGTCGCCGTCCTTGTTGGTCACTTCACTCGGAGGCCAAAACGGGCCTTGGGTAGAGTTAGGCAGCCTGAGGGTTATCGACGGTCCCCTTCTTTCGTCGCCAGAATTGTTGTTGTCGTCACGGTCCTGACCAAATGCCATCATGCCCTGAAGCATGGCAAAGATCATCGCTGTCAACAGTACCGTACTTCTTCCTGCTGTAAATCTCATTTTTGGTGTTCCTTTCGAATTGGATTTGTTTTTGATTAGCCAACAAGGTCGTTGTTTAGGGTTGGGAGTTGTGAAGGAAGAATCCACGGTCCGTCTTGAGGTTGATACGGGGAAGTGCTGCCTTCCCCCCTGGGGCTGGGCTTATCGATCGCGGCCGGATTGCTGCGCCCTGGTTTGCTGCTCACCCTGGTGCAAAAGCAAACGTTCCATGCGGGCCAGCACATCCTTTCTGTTGGCCTGTCCAATGATCTTGCCGACTACATTGCCATTCTCATCAAAAAACAATGTAGCCGGAACCGAGTCGCCCAGCCCCATCTGTTGCATCGTCACCGCAGTGGCATCCACAAGTACCGGGAATTGCATTTTGAACGTTTGAACAAACTTGGGAACGTATTTCCGGGTTCTTTCATCGTCCAGGGACGCGGCCAGGATGACGAGACCGCGCTGGTTGTATCGCTTGTACGCTTCGGTGAAGATTGGCATCTCCTGCTTGCATGGGCCGCACCAAGTTGCCCAGAAGTTCAGGACGACTACTTTGCCCCGGTAGTCGGACAGACTGTAGGTCTTCCCGGCTGCATCCTTCAGGGACAGCTCCGGTGACGACTGGCCAAACGCACTCGTCAGAAACAGCAAGCCAACAATCAGATATCGCATGTTTCTCCTTAGCCAAGGACCTGAATTAATAGTGTCTGGTGTAGGACATGGTGAGGACGTAGTCCGCAAAGGCGGCGTCTCCATGCCTGTGGTTGGCAAGATCAGGGACACTGATGGTGCGGTTTCGTTGCACTGCGAAAGGGACATTGCATGACCAGCTGTTGCGTCCGCGAGTGTAGATAAATCCTGGATCGGCATCGATCGAGTATCCCGGCCGGCGGAACCCAAGGCTGCTGCCAAAAGCGTCACGCACCGGCACGCCTTCCATGCGCCCGCCAAAGCTGACGACCAGCCCCCTGATCTCGGGTACGGCACGAGAGATCCCGCCTCTGTACAAGTACTGGTCGGCGACCGACATGACTTCTTCACCCTTCGCGGAACGGAACGTCGGCACGCCGTTCGTGCCCTGGGGGTTGAAGAGGTATGTGCCGGAGAAATACAGGACGGAATTGAAAGAGGTGCGCTGGTAGCCTTGCGTTTCAAGAGCAAATCCCCAGGCGCCATCCCCCGCTTGAATCGATTGATCGCTGGTAATGATCGTGCGCCGGCCGCCGATGAAGGCAAAGTCCTGAGAATTGTCTTTGCCGGTCGGCATCTTCAGGCTGGCGCCGAAGGCAACGTTGCCGCCACGTTCTCCGTTGAACAGCCAGGTCCGCGCTCCAATCGTGGCATCGCCGATGCCGTGAGTGTGGAACAAGCCGTTTCCCTGGTGACGGGTTGCGACCAGGATGGGCAGGCTCCCGGTCAAGCTCCATCTGCGGGTCAATTGGTAGGCAATCCCCACGTCAAACAGATGGTAGTCGTTCTCAACCTGGGTACGAAGGATTTCCCGTTGCTTCTGTTCCGTCGTACCTACGAAATGCCGTGACGAAGATTGATACCGATATCCTATGGTCACGTCAAAATGGTGTTTGATTGAATTTTCACGGGCCTGCTCGGTGAGGTCCATTTTCCCGTCGCTGCATAAGGCGCCAATCACGGGCGCACTCTGGCGTGCGGCCACTCAACCTTGGCCTGAGGCGTAGGGCGCCGCGGCAAATGCCGCGCAAAGCGTAATCAAGGCAACGCCGTAGGATCGAAGCATATTTATTTCCTTCCGAGGGCCGACGTTTGATCTATTCGTCAGCCGAGCTAATAAATTCCCTTGTGGCGGATGACATCTCAAAAGGTGAGCTTGGCGGGTGAGCTATCGTTGGTTCGTGATCGTTGCTATCGTCCCATCGAACTTGGTTATGTTGATGGTAAAGCGTTCATTGAATGCCGGGGCCTGATCCTGAAGAATACTGAGTGCGACGGCCTCGCCCAGCATCAGTGATGTATCAGTGTCACTGCGGTAATGGATTCCGGCGTGGATTCCGTGACCAAAGGAGACATTGTGTCCGAGTTTGTTCAGCTCGCCATTCACCGTGAGCCTGGCCGAGCCCGTGAATGGCACCAGCGAAGTCCCATCGTCCGAGGGTACCAGCGGATTCTGTATTACGTGATCACCATCGAAGAAAAACTTCAGCACTGTTATACAAGCTCCAGCCACAACGCCGTGCCCCGTCGGGTAGGAGGGGTGCGCCGGCGAACCTTCCGGGAATGCCTGCGGCAATAAAAAGCTTCCAAACTTGTTGAAGGTGTGCTGCACCGCTGAAGAGTTCAGAAGTGTACGGTCGAGCGTGCCAGTGGTTTTGCTTCCCTGCCCGGTTTTTATCAGGTGGACGATTCCGCCTCCGCCCTCGGGCCGAGTACGGCGATGGACAAACCATTTCTGGAACCAGCTGCGTTCCAGTGCACGGTAAGCCACCTCGCCAACGACGCCCGCGGCGTGATCGTTCCCGAACGTACCGAAGCCAAGCTGGGTCCTTGAGTTGTTATATGGATTTCCAGGATTCGGCGGCACACCCAGCGACTCCAGTACGAGGAGGGCGACGTAATATCCCTGGTTTAGAACGTCGACATGGGTCCAGGCAGCAAGATTCCGGCCGGCGTGCATAAAACGAAGCTGAGGGTCGACTTGATTGACAAGGCCTGAAGCCCCACCATTCTGGACATCCAGCCAGCTGTTGAAATCAGTCATGTAATCAATATTGGGCAAATAGCTCACTTGCTGTTGACTGATGGGCTGAGCTCCCAGGTGTGTTGGTGTGATAAATAATTGGGAAATATAAGGGCCAACTGTCTCTCCGGGAAACGATCCGCGGAACAAAACGTCAGGCGTCACCTCACCGCTGGCAGTGCGCGGCCCCGCAAAAGCAGGCAGACTCGAGAGCTCCTTTGCAGCTTCCGCAGCCAGCGAACTTGATCCGTATTGCGTAAATGGCACATCCCGCAAAAGTGAACCCCAGTACAGCTCGATAAGTTCTGCAGCGTACGCGGCGCTGGCTATTGAAGGTGCCGGCGGAACAGCTAGCTGCCCGGAATCAGTCCCCTCTAGATCGAAGCACAGGCCGGCCTGGGGATTGACGAACTTGCGCCCGAGCCCCATAACAATGTTTTCGAAGTCCGCAGGTTGGCCACTGTTCAGCGCATTCAGAAAGCTGGCAAACGCACCCGGGTCCACTCGGCCGAAACTATCGTGCGGAAGACATTTGGTAAAGGTGCCACACCTGTCAGCGAACCGTTCCTCATCGCCGTTGGTTGGATGAGGAGGAATGGGAACTTGATGTTCGCGAGCAGCCGCCTTCCTTCGAAGCTCGAAGGACCGGTTGGAACGGAGTTCACCATTCGATTGGCCGCCGTCATCATTGTCTTGCGCCTTGGCCTGCGGGATTGCAAGTCCTCCAAGATTGGCAGCGGCCGCTGCTGCGGCAGCTCCCGCCACAAATCTTCTCCTGCTCATCTTTCCCCGTGCAGTCTCAGGGCTGTCAATCTGTTTTCTTACCATATTCTCATTCCTCTTACCGTTCGATTTTTGGAGCCCATCGTGTCGCCTTTACTGAAAACTGACGGCTAAGCCACTGCGGAAGACATAGGCCGGAAGCAAGTGCGCTCGGAAAGAACAAGCCTGGAGTTGTACCTACCCGCCGGTGCTGGCTGCTCTGACCATGTTTACTTTGTGGTGGGGCCTTTGGCGAAGTCGGACTTGAAATGCGAAGAACTCTTTTCATTGTTGACGGAACAAGCGTTTTCTGCCAGAGAGAGTCTTGTTAAAGGGCGACGTCACATGCAGTCCGATGTGCGTTGATCGACTGCCAAGATCACCTCCGGGATCCATTCTCCCGTTCGTCTTCGCCAGATTCCGCTGAAGGGAATTGTCTCGGCTTCCCGCGTTCATCAACGACCAGCGACTTGGACCCCGGTGGAAGAACCTGAAGGGACTTCAAGAATTCAATGATCTCGTTTTGCTGGGGGGACGGCAAAGCATCAAAGTTCTTTCGCTGCGCCAACGCTTCACCATTGTGGTTCTGGATGGCCTCTCTGGCAGTGGTAAACTTACCGTGGTGCATGAACGCGCCCCCTTGGTTGTAGAACCCCCACAGTTTGCGCGTAATGAACTTGCAATTTCCCGCAAAGAATCCGGGTGATCCCGCTGGCTGGTTCTGATCTAACGGCTCACATTCAGGATCGGTGGCGGGATTGCTGGTGGCGCTGATGTCGTGTAGTTTGAGATCGGTAAAAGCGGGAACCGCTATGACCCCGTCTGCATCCGGGTACAGCCGGGGCTTCGGCAACTGGTCACTGGTTAAATCCATGGTCAGGGCCGGTGCGGTGTGCGGATAGTCTACGCTGCCTACCTGCAAGTTTCCGGATGGATTGTAAGGGTTTGGCTCCGAATACAACCAACCGCGGTTATTGAGTGGCAAGGCGTTCATATGACAGCTGCTGCATCCGATCTGACTAAAGAGCTTTTCGCCGTCTAAAATTGCCCTTTCAATCTGCCGATCGCGCGGGATCACGCGGCCAGGAGCGGCCATGGCAGCTTGAAATAGCGAAATCGCCGTGATGTCCGCCACCGTCAACTCGTTTACGACCCCATCCCCATCCGGGTCAGTATTGAGCCCAAAGCGTTCTTCGGACTGCATGCCGTGATGATGGTTCATGGCATTGTTGGTGAACTGCCGAATCGAGACCACCGCACCAGCCTGGTGGTACGGCAAAATGATCAGACTGGGAACATCCGTCCCTTTGGTTTTCAAACTCGGCGCGGGCAGGCCCACGACGGCGGATGTGTCCCACGTGCCGTCGAGATTGTGCGCAAGAACTCCGAACGATATACCTTTGCTTGCCAACTGTCTCTTCGAACCGCGCGGCATCGCCCGGGCAATCGTCTGCAAGTCCGAAGTCATCTGCCTTGCCACCATCTCAAGATAGCCTGAGCCACTCATCCCGATCGTCTTCCGATCGTCTGTGGCGTTGTCCACTGTGACGAACTTACCCGATTCATCAATTGCTCCGCGTGTTGTTACGGCGTCCTGATGATCAAATGTCATGTGATCAAAGCGCTGGGCGAGAACGAAGACTTCAGTAACTCGGTCGCCCCCTCCACCGGGAACAGGAGCGTTGTGGCAGCCAGAACAGGCATTGGCTTCCGGAGAAGATAACCGATCAAAGTTTCTGGGAAAAGTCAGTGCCGAAGTAGGGTCGGATAGCGGTGCACCCGTTCCTTTCGAGAGCGGCCGCCCCGCTCCTTCCTGGACGGTAAACTGAGCCGTGAATAACTGCTGGCCATATCGGAGCAGTTGTTCTAGAGGGGTCGTAAACTCCTCGCCGTCAGCTAAATGCCGCGGTATCGCAACCTCGCGGCCAAGACGGTCATCGTTATCCTGTGCAATCGCCATCCCAACTAACATGAATGACGCTACGAGATAGCAGAGTGCTCTCCAGATACCCAGCTTGTTCATGATTGCTTTCCTGATTTGGCTCATGGATGCCCGAGTAACAAAATACTTTCCCGCCGGCTACACATGCATTTTGGAATCCGGCCCATTCGGACTCGCGACTTTTGCAGCTTTAACTCGCGATGTCGACAATATCTTCTGGTTCCTGTCCTGTTGGAGACTGCCCAAGCACTGTCACTATCGTATTCTGCGACAGAGTGACGGCCACCGAGCGTTGCAACAGGGCGACTGAGAGCACCAGCTTGCGGTTGTCGCCGTTGGGCAACCTGATGCCCTCAATTCCTACGAGCGGTCCGCTGTCAATTCGTATACGTACTCCGGCTGGAATATAGGTCGAAGGTCCCCGTGGCACTTCTGTCGCCATGACCCTTGCCAGAGCTTGAATTTCATCATCGACCACAGCGGCTGGCTTGCCGCCAAAGCTCACGATCCGCCAAACCCCGGGTGTAGAAACCACTCTGCCGATCCCGGAGGGACTGTGCAAATTGAACCGGCAAAACAGATAGGAAGGAAACAGAGGCAGCTCTTTTTCTACCACTCTATCGGCCCATTGCCGCTTCTGCTTATAGCTCGGTAACAGGCATTCGTAGCCCTTGAAGGTAAGACACTCCAGAGCAGTCCATTCGCATTTAGCTTTTGTTTGCAGTGCAAACCACAAAGCAGGGGAATTCATTCTTTTGGCCCCATATTTGTCAATGGCCATCGGTCATGACGTGATTGTTATTCCAGGGAGTAAAAGCAGATCCAGACAGTCGATATTTAGCTAGACTGCCGTCTTCGAGAGTTACAGGTTGCTCTCCAATGAGGGGGTGAACTGTTGGGGCCGGGCGAGGATTGGATCATCGCCACATAACAAGACAACACTTACTCAGTCTCCGCTGTTTCCCCATGTCGCTACTGCGGACGTGCATCACGTTAGCAGATCATCGTTAGTAGGATTAGCAGAATAATTGCAATGTTATTTATTTTCACGCGAGACTAATGAAGAACTGCTGGTTAGCATCTTCGTCATCGCAACTACGCGATCCTTTGTATAGGCGGGCAAGGCCACCGGCCGCTTTCGGCCAGCGAAAGTTCGGGAGTAAACAGGGTCGTCATGTCTTTCATCCCTCGGCTCTATATAATCTAGAAGAGTGATCCACTAAATCATCGTTAATTTATAAGATGACATAGATAATGGTTTCAAAGATTTTCCTCATATATATAACGGTCCGAAATGGAACTTGTAGCACCGGCTTGCAGATCGAACATGTCATGAGATACCGGTCAGCGGAGCAAATCATATATCTCAACTTCGACAGACTGCAGCGAACAAGGTAACCACTCACGCTAGCACAATGTTGTTAAAGTATACCAAGTCACATTTGGTGCAGGTCAGCAAGCTCCAGCGGAAAGTACAACTCGGCGAGGCAATTCAGACAGGGGGACTCATTTCCGCCGCTCTGACGGCGTGGAAACCTTGGCCGATTTGTCAGTTTGTGGCTCTTCGAAAATGGACGCAAGGCAGGGCAAGACGAGATGGCGATACGCTGCGTCGATTTCTTTGGGCGGAACCGGATTCTTGGCCTTTAGCCACCAAGACATCACGGAAATGTACGTGGACACCAGAAAATGGGTCAGGAGTTCAGGCGAGACCGCTCTGTCGACGCGCTTGTGTCTTCTAAACTCCATTTCTACTTCCTTGCCGACGAGGCCGGCCAGCACGGAATGAATCTGCCGGCGTACGATGGCTTCGGCATTCGAACCCAGCAACGCGCGGTTCACGCGCTGATATTCGCTGGCATGCTCGAACATGGCGAGACTGAAGCCAATAACCCTTTCGTAGGATCGGCCTGGAAGCGCCGCTGAAGCGCCTTGCGCGGACTTCAGCAGAGACTGCAACTCTCCAAATCCACTGACCAGCAGTTCGCTCTTATCACGGAAGTGCATGTAAAAGGTGGAACGACCCACATCAGCTCGGTCGAGTATCTCCTGCACTGTTATGGACTCAAATTTCTTCTCAAGAATGCAGGACATCAGGGCCTTATGCAGCAACCTGCGAGTTCTTTGCACGCGACGATCCGGTGTTTTTTGCGTCATCTGACCTCTTCGCGCGTCCATTCCAGAACAATTGGCCCCGGTTTGTTCACAAACGAACAGTTGGCATTCCGCTGTTCTTCCTTAAATCTTCCTGAGCCCGCACTCTTGTAAATGGACATATGTCCATTTTAAGACAACTATACGGGAGGTAAGAAATATGACAAGCGTGGCGGAGCAGGCAGCAACACCGAATACGACCGGACTCATCCTTCACCGGGCTTTTGGATATGACCTCTTGGTTAGGCTGTTATCGCTAGGCGGGGAACGAACCTATCGCGAGAAAACGCTGGATCTTGCGGGGCTCAAGAGGGGCGAGTCGGTCTTGGACGTGGGGTGCGGAACAGGAACACTCGCAATCGCGGCTAAGCGCCACGTCGGGTCCGCAGGCAAGGTTTACGGAATCGACGCGTCACCCGAAATGATTGCGCGCGCACGCAACAAAGCGAAGAAGGCCACCGCCGACGTGGCTTTCGAAAACGCCATCGTCGAGAAGCTGCCGTTCCCGGACGCGACCTTTGATGTCGTCCTGAGCACGACTATGCTTCACCATCTGCCCGACAAGGCGCGGCGGCAGTGCCTGCATGAGGTCCGACGAGTTCTCAAGCCCGCTGGCCGTTTTCTTGCTGTGGACTTCGGAGGGCCAGTGAACGAAAGAAGGAGCTGGGTTGCCAAGTTGCACCGCCATGGGCGCATCGACCTTAGCCGTTTGACCCCATTGGTGAGCGAGGCGGACATGAAGATCGTGCAGAGCGGACCGATGGCGCAGAAGTTTGGCTTAATGAGCGACTTGTACTTCATCCTAGCTGCGGCTCCGATGGAAAGATGATGGACTGGACGCTACTCTGGGGAAAAACTCCATGAACCCACTTTCCCACTTACGCTCTCGGCCTTGGCTGATGCTCATCATCTTGATCGGGCTCGTTGCAGGCCATGCAATTGTTTTCTACCTGCTGCGGCACGCGGGCATGTCGCGCGCTGGGGTCTCGGGAGCGGTGCTCTCGGGCGTGGTTCTTCTGGTTGTCGCCAAGCACCTGGGTTTGTTGGCCGCTCTGCTACGTCCGCTACGTGATCTCTTCCGGCGTTGATTTCGAAGCACAGAATCAGAGGATTAAGGCATGATTCCACGTTTCGAAGGGGCCAATGGCGTGAATCCCTTTGTTTCCTGCGGGGCTCTTCCTATATGAAGGGGAAAAATCTTTGACCGCCACCATCAGCGTACATGAGCTTTCGCAATTATGCCGTTCCGGCCAGAGGCCGGAGATTGTCGACGTCCGTTCGGAAACTGAATTCGCTGCAGGGCATGTTCCAGGAGCGAAGTGCATACCGCTGCAGCAACTCCCGTTTCGCCACGCAGATTTAGATGATGGCGATCTCGTCCTCGTTTGCGAGGCTGGAACGCGGGCCTGCATCGCGCAGAAGAATCTAGAGCGGCGCCGCGCAACGATTGCCGTGTTAGATGGGGGCACGCGCGCATGGCGTGAAGCTGGTCTCCCGTTAGTATCTGCGCTCCACACAAGTTGGTCGCTGGAGCGGCAGGTAAGATTTGGGGCCGGATTGCTCATTCTCATCGGAATTGCGCTTACTTTTTTTGTAAGCAAGACCTGGATCCTGATGCCCACGTTTGTGGGAGCAGGCCTCAGCTTCGCCGGCGCGACCGATATTTGCATGATGGGCAAGCTGCTGGCTCGCATGCCCTGGAACCGGTTGAGGAACAGCGCTGTTCAGCCAACATGTAATCACTGAAGCAAATCGGACCAGCTTTATACGGCTCCATGGGTAGACGCATCAGTAAAGAGATGGACTTCGAGGCGCTGGCGAATGAGCACAAGGATGCCGTGTACCGTCAAATGCTGCGCGTCTGCGGCAACCGGGAGGACGCGGAAGATGTCCTGATCGAGGCGCTCTTCCGGTCATACCGGCATTTGAACAAGCTTGAGCATCCCGAGGCCTTTCGTGCGTGGCTTGCACGGATCGGCAGCCGCGTTTGCTGGCGCCTGAAACGACGGGAGGCGGTGTTGCCTATCATCCAGCTTTCGCAGATGGAAGAAGAGGGCGTTGAAATACCAAGCACCAGCGCACGCCCTGACGAGCATTGGGATGCGATGCAAATGAAGCAGCTATTGGAAAGCGCCCTTCTGGCACTGCCTGAGAACTATCGCCGCGTTTACGAGATGCGCGATCTCGAAGAACAGCCGGGAGAGAAAGTCGCAGAGGCGTTAGGAATTTCACGGGCGGCCATGAAGTCACGTCTGCATCGGGCGAGGGCTCTGCTGCGCGACAGATTGGATGCCCTGCTGAAAGGAAATTGCAAAGCGGGTTGAGAGGAGCAAAACAATGGAAGTTACAGTAGAACATCTGGGATCGGTACAGTTTGAGATACGTGCCCGGCAGCATACGATTGTCAGCGATCAGCCTGAAGCGAACGGCGGCTTCGACGAAGGCATGACCCCGCCCGAACTCATGCTGGCATCATTAGGTTCCTGCGCCGGTTATTACGCGGCGCAGTATCTGCGAAGGAAAGGCCTCGCCAGCGAGGGAACTCGCGTCCGCGTGACAGCGGGCAAAGCGACGGGACCGGCGCGCCTTGAGAATTTCAAAATTGACTTACAGCTGCCGGTTTTGGTCGGGGACGAGCACCGTAAGGGTGTGGAAGAAGCCGTGCACCGTTGTCTGATTCATGCCACACTGCTGCATCCACCAACGATTACGATTGTAGTCGAAGGTGTAGGGCAAGCGGTGCAACTCGCTTAATATCTGCGCGTCCAATCAGGTTTTCTCGGGACTGTTTGTAATCTCCGCTTTGCCTCGATGCTGGCGCTGGAGCTAACTCCGATGATTGTGATCATGGCAGGATTACCGGGTACGGGCAAGAGCACCATCGCGCGATCGCTTGCGCAACGGCTTCCAGGTGCCGTACTGAATAAAGATCTCATTCGGGCGGCGCTATTTGGGCCGGAATACGTCGAATATTTACGGGGCCAAGATGACTTCTGCCAGGAGATCATGCTCCAGACGGCGGCGTATCTGCTTGGCAATAATTTGTCGTTGCATGTTCTCTTGGATGGCAGAACCTTTTCGCGACGCTACCAGCGTGAACGGGTATTCGAATTCTGCTCGCAACTGGAAGTGAATTGGACCATATTAGAATGCATCTGCTCTGAACAAACAGCGCTCGCACGCCTAGAAAAAGCAGTATTCGAGCGGGTCCACCCAGCCGTGAACCGAACGCCAGACCTGTATCAAAGCATTCGCAAGACGTGGGAGCCGATTGACTCCCCCAAACTCGTTATCGACACAGATGCTAGCTTGGATTCATGTGTAGAGCGCGCTACGCAGTACTTGTCGAGATTGTCCAGCAGATAGGATCGTTAAAGGATGCCAATGCGCTAACCAATTTGTTACAAAAATGGAGGCCCTATAAGAAGAAGACGGTATTTTGCGTACGTCAAGAGCACTTAGAACGTCGTCGCGAGGGCTAAGTGCCTTGGGCTTTCGTATTATTCGCCGGATGGGCAACGGGAAACTCGTGGTGGTATCGAAGGTAGCCGAGGCCCACCCGCATATGGTGATGAATAGCGTTGGGTACGGTGAACGCGATACACAGCCCGAGGACCGCATGAATTGCGCCCAAGGAATACAGATTTCGATAGCGAAGGAACAACGCGCATGCTGCTGCTCCCCATACAAGAGTGGCAACGGTCAGGAGGGGGTTCGGTAAATGCACTGAGGAGAACATGACCGCAGCGAGAAGAATTGCCGTGGTCCGGTTGGGCACAATGCGCAGCAGACGAACCAGGAAATACCCCTGCAGGATAAACTGCTGCATGAATGACCACACGACATAGCCCCAGACATGCGATGGGACAGGCGACGAGCCATAAAGGCTGTGCAGGGTGTGCATTCTGCTGGCGCTGAAGATCCCGATCCCGGCAAGCACCAGGGCACTTGAAACCAGGAGCAGAGAGCGCACTACATCGGCGCGCTTCCATGAAAGCGCGAGTCCCAGCTGGCTATAACCTGGCTGGGCGATGAAGGTGGAGACAGCGAACCAGGCAAAGGCTATCCAAAAAAGCACCCGGGCAATCGGATTCGGTGTCCACACCACGATAAGGATCAGCGCATAGCCAATTGCGATCTCACAAGAATCCCGGAGCTGTAATCTTCGAACTTCAGGCACAGTAATAAGAGTGTGATGCACCCTCCGCGGGTGGCCGCAAAAAAAAACTGCCCGGAAACCCAGTAACTCGCCAGTGCATGGCGATTGAAAACAGTGTCCGTTGGTGCCCTATCCCACGATGTCCCGCGGTATGATCGACATAGCCGCATCAGACATCATCACAGAGCAATCCAAACTGCTCTGGGCGGAGGAAGTCCGTAGCGGGATATGGATGACAACGATCCAGCCTCGAGCAATAGAGGAAGCAAAAAAACAGGGTCCCGGAGCCTCATCCTTGCCGCGGCGGCTTATGCCGTCTTGCTTCCGGTTTTTGGATTCATTGCCCGGTTCTTTCGTCTTCATCAACTGGAACAATATCCGCTGTCTACGTTCATAGCTTTTGCGTTAGTGATTGCGCCGTACTGGTTTTTCGGTTTTGGGGCTGCCGAACCGTTGCGGCGCATACTCCGCGGACCCTTCATGCAACTGGGAGTATCGACGTTGCTGGTGCTCCCCTACCTTGTGATTTCCATTCCAGGAGGCACTTTTTATTGGCGCATCGCGCTGGCCTTCATCGCCATTGGCCTGCTTACCACCGCTGCCCTTCAGCGCTCAGCTTTATCTTCAATCCACGCCGGCGGCTGGTGGGACTTGGTTGTCTTAGCCACTGTGGGCGTGAGTGTCGATCTCGGGCTTTGGAACTCTGCATCCTTTTGGGGCGCGCCAGGACCGGCAATTTGGCCGGGCGGATTGGGGGGATTTCCAAAGCTGATCATGATGGACCTGATTCTCTACGGCTATCTGGTGGTGAAGCCCGTGGATGGAATCGGCTACGACCTCGCTCCACACTGGTCGGACCTAAGTGGAGGCCTGCGCGAAGTCCTTTTCTACGCTCCGATCGTCATTCCGATTGGATTCCTGCTGGGGTTTCTGCATTTTCACCGTAGCATGCCACAACTGTTCATGCTTCCGGCAGCCTGGATATTCACATTCGTCTTTGTCGCGGTGCCGGAAGAATTGTTCTTTCGCGGCCTGGTCCAGAATCTGCTCGAACGCCGTATGGGGCGCCACGGGGCGCTCCTGGTGGCTTCAATACTCTTTGGTCTCTCTCATTTCAACAAGCGCAGCACTTTCAACTGGCGCTACGTCCTCCTGGCGACGGTCGCAGGCTTTTTTTATGGACGAGCCTGGAGAGAGCGGCGCCGGCTCGTTGCCTCCTCTATTACTCACGCTACGGTGGATACGATCTGGTCACTATGGTTCCGCTAGCTGATGCCGGCCGCGAGGCGTTGAGAGCTTATGCTCCCTGTGCTCGGGGAAGGCAACTACGACGATAGTGCTCAGCTTTCTGGCGAGCACCCGCGGACGCTCGGCGGGCTTCGCAAGTCACGAGAAAGGTAGCGACAATCGAACCCCACTACTCCCACCCCCCGAATTTCGCTTGACGCGGGCTGCTAACCATTGCAGACTGGCATAGTCTAACTATGCCATGGAGGCTGCTTTGCCACGAGACGAGATTCCTCCGGGAACGCTTTATCTGCTTATCCTGAAAACTCTGGCGCGCTCGGGCCAGATGCATGGATATGAAATCGCCAATTCTATTCAACGCATTTCGGATGCTGTCCTGCAAGTTGAAGAAGGCTCGCTGTATCCGGCGTTGCAGCGGATGCTGATCAAAGGCTGGGTGACGGCGAAGTGGGGCACGACGGCTGAAAACCGCCGCGCCCGCTACTACCAGCTCACTGCGACGGGCCGGAAACAATTGGCCGCCGAGATGTCGCGTTTTGAACGCGTCACCGGAGCCATCACACGAGTCATCGAAGCGGTCTGAAAGGGGTTCCCTCATGAATTGGGTGCGCGAGCTGGGAAGGCGACTCCGGATGTTACTTCATCGCCGGCAGTTTGATGCGGATCTGGAAGAGGAGATGCGCTTGCATTTGGAATTGCGTCGAGAGCAACAGCTGGAGTGCGGAATGGAGGCGGAGGATGCTCGGGCCGCGGCGCATCGCCGTTTTGGCAACCCAACCTGCTTAAAGGAAGAAAGTCACATCGCGTGGGGCTGGGAATGGTTCGAGAACTTAGGGCAGGATATCGGCTACGGCCTGCGCGTCTTGCGCAGATCTCCAGGCTTCACCGCCGTTGCTATCCTCACTCTCGCGCTCGGCATTGGCGCCAACACCGCGTTATTTTCGGTGGTGAATGGCGTGCTTCTCAATCCGCTACCGTATCCGAACCCGGAGCAGCTCGTCACGGTAAGCAACGGGACCGCCACATCCCTGGAAACCTGGCTTTCCTATCCCGACTCTCTCGACTTGGTGCGCGACAATCATTCTTTCTCGTCGCTCGCAGTCTACGAATCATTGATCAGCTCCAACCTCCTCGGCCAGGGCGACCCGGAGCGCGTCTTCGTCACGGAAGTGTCTTCCACCTTTTTTCCCACCCTCGGCATCACTCCCATTCTCGGGCGGAATTTATCGCCTGCGGAAGACCAATTGAACGGTCCGCCCGCGGTTATCCTCAGCGGCGGGTTCTGGAAAACGAAATTTGGCGGCTCACCGGACGTCATTGGCACGGCCATCAACCTTGACGGCATCGACTACACCGTTGTGGGTGTACTGCCGCAGAATTTCTATTTTTGCTGCGAGAACATTAGTTTTCGCCTGAGTGACGTCTACCTCCCGATTGGTGCGGACAAAAATCCGTGGATGCAGGATCGCAAATTCCATCCGGGAATCTATGCCGTAGGCCGACTGAAGCAGGACGTCACGCTGGCGCAGGCTCAGGCGGACATGGACAGAATGTCGCGCAATCTCGCCGCTGCCTATCCCGAAACCGACAAAGGCAACGGCATTCGTGTCACGCCGCTGAAACAAGAGATGGTCCAGGATATCCGGCCCTTCCTGCTTGTGCTGCTCGCCGCGGTCGGATTCGTGCTGCTGATTGCCTGCGTTAACGTCGCCAATTTGCTTCTCGCGCGGGCTACCGGGCGAGCGCGAGAATTTGCAATTCGCGCGTCGCTAGGCGCGAACCAGGGCCGCGTCGTCCGCCAACTGTTGACCGAAAGTATCCTGCTGGCCATTGCCGGAGGCGCGCTCGGCTTGCTCTTGGCATCATTGGGAACCAGGGTGGGGCTGTCCGTGCTTCCCAGCACTTTGCCGCTCGCCGACAACGTCCGGATTGATCCGCGCGTCCTTCTCTTTACTCTGGTCGTCTCTCTTCTGGCCGGAGTTGTGTTCGGCCTCGCTCCGGCCCTCAAAACGTCGCAGGCCGGTTTGCTCGAAACTCTGAAACAAGGAGGTCGCGGTGCAAGCGGCGCCCGTTATCGCACGCAGGGTGTCTTCGTGGTTGTCGAAATGGCCCTCACGGTTGTGCTCCTTGTTGGCGCAGGGCTCAGCATTCGCACTCTTGTTGGCATCTGGCGCGTCAACCCCGGCTTTGATCCTCACAACGTGCTCAGTTTCAAAGTTGGTTTTCCGCCTTCCATCGCCACCGGCGAGGCAGCGCAAATTCGAACCAGCTTTCGTCAACTCACCGAAAAAATTGCCGCTGTTCCCGGTGTTCAGTCAGTTTCGCTGATGAACGCAGCATTCCCCATGGGCGACAGGTATGACCTGGACTTTTGGATTGATGGGCAACCGAAGCCCGCCAGACATAACAGCATGCCGGGATCCCTGTGGTATCTGGTAGGGCCTGATTATCTGAAAGTGATGAAAATCCCGCTCGTACGCGGACGCTTCCTCACGGCGCAGGACGACGCCAGTTCCCCGGGCGTTTGCGTCATCGACGAAGAGTTTGCTCGCAAGCATTTCGGCAGTCAAGATCCCATCGGCAAGCGCCTCAATTTCGATCTGGTCTACACACGGCTGGAAATCGTCGGTGTGGTTGGCCATATCAAACAGTACGGCTTGGATGAAAACCTGGCCCACACGCGCACGCAGTCGCAGCTTTATACCTCCGCTTTTCAGCTTCCCGACGATTTGACCAAAGCTTTCGCACCCTTCACCGGCTACGTGATCCGCACGCAGGATTCGCCCGACGCCGTTGGCGGCTCTATCCGCGAGGCCCTCCGTGGATTCAACAGTAAAGCGGTGATGTTTCATAACGAAACCATGGAGGAAGTCATCGCCCGCTCGCTGGCCGCTCGGCGCTTCGCCATGATTCTGCTGGCGGCATTTGCTGCGCTGGCTCTCGGGCTGTCGAGCGTCGGAATTTACGGAGTGATTTCCTATGTTGCCAACCAACGCACGAACGAAATTGGCATTCGCATGACTCTGGGCGCGCAAAGAGGCGACATACTAAAAATCGTTGTCGGACAGGGCGCGCGGCTTTCCCTTATCGGAGTGGCCGTCGGGCTGGTCGCTGCCGCCGGATTGACACGCTTAATGACCACAATCTTGTACGGCGTGAATGCGATAGATCCCCTCACGTTCGCCATCGTCATCATTGTGCTGACGGTTGTCGCCCTCGCGGCCTGCTACATTCCCGCGCGTCGCGCTATGAAGGTCGATCCGATGGTGGCCCTGAAATACGAGTAGCGCTTAAACAGTGACCACATCTGATTGTGGACCACTCCCCGGATACCCGGAATCTGGAAATTAGCCCGGAGAGGCGGCACAGTGGTTGGCTGTGGGGCTTTCGATTGGCTCCGCCGGATTTGGGGAACATTACGGCGTGTTCACGCCGGTCCTGAATAACTCTTATCAGCTGCATCATTTGTGAATGACGGAATTCAAGCGGAAAAATTGCAGGCCGCCATCAAGGGCGGCCTGCCGTTTTCTGAGGAGAATCAAAGTGAGCCAAGGAATGCCACCAGGTCCGCTTTCTGTTGCTGGGTGAAACCGATGTTGAAGCGGGTATCGTAGAAGTTGACCACGTCGAGCAGCGTTGCGGCCGAACCATTGTGGAAATAAGGCGCTCGTGCGGCCAAACCGCGAAGGATGGGGCCCTTAAACTTTCCAATATCTTTGAATTTGCCTGTGACCATCGCCCGGCCTGGGTCGGTGGTCTGCACCACCTCGCCGGTGGTGTTGTTCTGGATAGTGAACACCGGCATATCCGGCGTCCTCCGGGACACATCGGCAACTCCGATGTTAATTGGAAGAGGAACAGAGTGATTGCCGACATTCGGCGTGTCATGACATGTGCCGCAGAAGCCCATGATCCGGGGTTGTCCCGCCACATCATTGAGTCCCGCCACACCCGTGATTGAGATCGGAATACTATTAAATACCTGTTGGCCGCGGGCGATCGCCAGTTTTGCCTGTGTTTGCGTGTCAGTCCCGGTGAGACTGCTCCACTGATCGTAGATGTTGAATATCTTAGGATCGAATGGAACACCGCTGGGATTGCCACCCAAGGGATCGTTAATCCCAAGGAATGATTGTTGGTTGTATACCACCTGCGGGCCGCCAAACGCGCCGCCCACGCCGTCGAGCCTCCCCGCGGCATTGTCCACGCCTTGTGCGGTGAAGAACTCAAGCTCAAAATCTACAATGCTGTCGACCTGGGCCTGGGTAAGTGGAACCGCTGCCTGAGCATGTCCGGCAGTTGCATCCTGTGCCTGATGACTCAGATTGAATCGCAGGTCCTGTCCCGGAAATGATTCACGTCCGTCCCACATCACTGTCGTCAGGAATTGCAGGTTTGTAGACGGCAGCGGCCGCCGATACATCGAGAGCGATGTCGTACTTGAACAGGTGTATGGGTTGTCCACCGCGATCACAGTAAAGTCCGCATTCGCCGGGACAGGAAGTTCAATGCGAATCAGACCCTTATTCAACAGCAAACTGTAGGCTGAGCGCCGCGCGTCCAGCGTGGAAACATCAGCCGTCGGACAGTTCGCACCGTCATTGGTACGAAAAATCGGATCTGTTCCGTTCGTCTGATCGAATCGAGCCTGGATGTGTGGCGGAGTAACGCTCAAGCCATCGCTTTGCTGATGGCAAGTTGCGCAGGTCCGGCCATTGGTTCCTAAGGATTGATTGAATGGATTTGAATCGTCAAAGTTGCCGGCTGTCGAAAATGTTTGGATTTGTCCGGAAGTATCCAAGAAACCCAGTAGATTCTCAAACAGCACATCTGCCCTGGCTACGTAACCAAGAAACAATATGATCCCTACAGCCACGTAGATGTAGGTTATGTTTTTCATCCGCGACCACAAACTACCGAGCTTTCGAGCCAACATGTACCCTCCATGCGCGAAACGCGCTTACTAGTTTTCATGGCGTGACATTCTAGTGAAGAATGATGCTCATGAATCTAATTTATTTCTATTAAATCGATATTTTTTTGCAATTGAATCGATTTATTGAAACCTGTAGATCTACAAATGACTTTTCATATCCAAATGGAATTCAAATTCAAATTGGTTGGAACAAACGACAAACCTCGGAAGTGGGGAGGGCCAAAACGGGAAATACACTTAGGATGGTCGCCCCGGCTAGAACAGGGAAATGCGATCTGCCAGGCATGAGAGCGGCCGGGCTTGGAAAGCACTGGGCAAGTACGCAACAACCTACTCATCCCGGATGAGTTCTTGCACAGATTGAGCAGCGCTTGAACCAAGGTCACCCATAGCGAGAACCAGAAAGAACATTGCCAGAAACTAGCGCAAAGCCATCGTGACTGGATTGCGCGGCAATCGCTAGATAGGAAAGAGGGCAAGCCGGAATGACCCGCCCTCTTTGTTCAAAGCCTCCAACTTCCCACACATGTCACTGAATTGGCGGCAATGAATTCAGATAGGTCCGCAGCCCGCCCGAGAAAGCCAAGCCACCGAAGCTATCCCAATTGATGGACCACGTCATGATCCCGCGAAGATTGGGATATCCCGCGGGCGTCTGCAATTTATAGCTGCCCGGTTGCGGGCCGGCTCCAATCAGATAACTGAAATCTGCCTCGAGCTGAGGATCAGACAAGAAACCGCTGCCTGCGGCCTGAGGATTGGCCGGTACGCCAACCAGAACCTGGTCAGGTCTGAGACCCACAAAGGTCCCAGCGTTGTTGGCGACCGGGAAGCCGTGCACCAGCATCTCGGTCATGGAAACCGGGAAGTCGCCGACCCCCGAACTGTAAGCGTTACTATCCAGGGCTTGGATGGGACCGGAGTTGTAATCCTGCGTCCAGACATAGGTGAGGATGTCGCGGACGGCATTGATAACAGCCAGTTGCGCGCCAGCTCGCGGATCCTGGCCATTGAAGGGGCCAGGGCCGTAAAACTGGAACGCAAGCTGGGCGAAAAATGTTTCCGGAGCAAAGGTAATCATGAAGTTCGCTCCGAACTGCGTGTGCAGCTGTCGCAAAGCGGAAATCAGATTGACCACCGCCGTCGTCGTCGGACTGGCGAAATTTGTGTCGCCAGCATTCAACTGCAATGAATTGTTCTCGAAATCGATATCGATTCCATCAAATCCATACTGCTTGATGACGGCGACGACGCTGTTGACGAATGTGCTCACGTCCCCTGAAGTATTCAGCGTAATTGTCTCGGTAGCGCCCCCGATCGACAAAATGACCTTTTTCCCCTGAGAGTGCAGGAAGCTGATATCCGAGGCGAGCTGGGTGGGAGTTTCAGAGAACGGCGTAAAGGTAATGCTGCTTCCAGCCGCATCAGCGAAAGCTACATTGATGACGTCATACGCGGGTGGCACGTTGTGAAGCGGGATGAACCCTGTCCCGTTATCAAAGTTGTGCCAGTATCCCACCAGAATCCGTCCGTTACCCGGACCAGGCGCCGGCGTGGGCGTGGGACTGGGTGTCGGCGTAGGAGTACCTGTTGGAGTTGGAGTGGGTGTTGGAGTTGGAGTCGGCGTCGGTGTCGGCGTGGGCGTGCCTCCGCTGCAGGGACCCAGATCCTGCCAGAGCGCGGGTACATTGGGCGGCTGCCAGCCATCCAGGGTCTGAGATTCTGCCTGCAACGCCTTGAAGTTGTGTCCGTTGAAGGAGAGAATTTCACCTACTGTGATCGATATTCCAATCTTCCAGGGGGAAGCGCACGCTCCGCTCGGTGTCGGCGTTGGACTCGGACTGGGAACTGGAGTCGGTGTTGGTGTAGGTGTCGGTGTAGGCGTCGGACTTGGATTCGGCGTGGGCGTAGGGGTTGGAGTTGGAGTCGGACTCGGCGCCCCAGCCGTACAAGCCCCCGCATCGGACCACAGCGCCGGCACATTGGGCGGCTGCCAGCCATCCACCGTCTGGGTTTCCGCTTGTATTGCTTTCCAGTTGTGTCCATTGAAGGAAAGCACTTCACCAGCAGTGATGGGAATTCCAATCTGCCAAGGTGGAGCGCAGCTGGCCTGCGCCGATGCCGATGACGTGCCCAGCATCAAGAATGCCGGCAAGGACATAACGACCCGCAACAACCATTTCTGTTTCATCGAGATTCTCCGCACTGGTTACCCCTTTTTGGGTACTGCGCTGACGATCGGTTGCGCAGCGAGCAATGAAGCCATTCAACAGCGCTGGACAAAGTCCCTTCGCTCTCTTCTGGCAACCGGCAATTAATCAATTCCATGCCCGGAATCCCAGGCTTTTGTTGTGGAGCGCTCTGTCCGGCAAGGAAAAGGACCGGAACATCGGGTTCCCGTGGTTGGCGTCTGAAATCAGGGGCACAGTGCCCCTGCGTGGCGGCACAAAGTTACCCTTAGCTCGGAAGAACAAGGCAACTTCCGGTGCGCCCGCACAAAATTACGCAAACAAGATACATTTTTCATTAAATCGTTTCAATGATGTTTTTGCGAACTCGGGCCTGAGTGATGGCCGAGCGACCCGAGCCTCCATCGGGAGATGCTAGCGTGAAGATGCTGAGGCGTTTCTGAGCCCAAACTACTTGTAATCCATTTGTGCTACTTAATCTCTCCCATGTGGAGCAAAGTTTCCCAGGCCAATAGAAACGCCAACGGCTCATGGGGAGGTATTTGCACAATAAAAAAGGGCCGGCGCATTCAAGGTAATCTCGACTTCCAGGAAAAACCTGGAAATTCAAGACCATCCTATAGATCTATCCCCTCGATGACGCCGGCCTTCGCTGCCGAGTAGCTACTTCAGTCTTAGTTCGCTGTGCCGCTCAGGCTGCTGGTTTGCGTGCCCGCGCTGTCGGTCACGGTTAAGGTGCCGGTGAAGCTTCCCGCCGTGGTTGGCTCGAACATGACATAGATCGTGCAGTTGGCTCCCGCGGACAAGGAGAACGTTGTGCCGCACTGGCTGAACACCACAAACGGCGCGGAAACCGTCTCATTGGTTACAGATACCGTAGTTGTTCCGGTGTTCTTCAGCGTAAACGGCTGCCATGCCGTGGCGGTGCCCGCCGGGATGGTACCGAAGTTAAGGCTCGCTGGCGTGAGCGTTACGGCTCCGCCATTTCCACCTGCAGCATTTACGGTGAGCGAGATGGCCGTGGTGTGCGTGAGCGCGCCGGAGGTTCCGGTGATGGTCACCGTTGAAGTTCCAGTCGTTGCCGTTGAACTTGCAGTCAAGGTAACAGCACTGGTAGAGGTGGTCGGATTGACGCCAAAGCTGGCAGTCACGCCTGCTGGCAAGCCCGACGCTGACAGACTTACGCTACCGGTGAAGCCACCAGAAGGAGTCACGGTAATTGTGCTGTTCGCGCTGCTGCCCTGAGTTACGCTTACGCTGGCGGGCGAAGCCGAAAGCGAGAAGTTGGGAGCCGCCACAGCATTGACAGTTAAAGAAATGGTGGTAGTGTGCGTGAGCGCGCCGGAAGTTCCAGTGATCGTTACTGTGGAAGTTCCAGTGGTTGCGGCGGAACTCGCCGTAAAGGTCACAACGCTCGTTGAGGTGGTTGGGTTGGTTCCAAAGGTGGCCGTTACACCTGCTGGCAAGCCCGACGCTGACAGACTTACGCTACCGGTGAAGCCACCAGAAGGAGTCACGGTAATTGTGCTGTTCGCGCTGCTGCCCTGGGTGACGCTTACGCTGGCGGGCGAGGCAGAAAGGGAGAAATTTGGCGCCGCCACGGCATTGACGGTGAGAGAAATAGTGGTGGTATGAGTCAGCGCACCAGACACGCCGGTGACGGTTACCGTGGAAGTTCCAGTGGTCGCGGTTGAACTTGCCGTGAACGTTACGGAGCTGGTCGAGGTGGCCGGATTGGCCCCAAAAGTAGCCGTTACACCCGCCGGCAGACCCGACGCAGAGAGGCTAACGCCGCTTGTGAAACCACCGGAAGGAGTCACAGTGATGGTGCTGCTGGCGCTGCTCCCTTGGTTTACGCTCACGCTGGCAGGCGAAGCCGAAAGCGTAAAGTTCGGATTGTTGACATTAGCCGGCGGCAGGATGCAATTGTTCTGGCGATTCGAGAATTCCAATTGAACCGTGTATGTGGTCCCATTGACGTTAAATTGGCCCTGCTGGCCGTTGCAGATATCGCCGATTTCACCGAATTGCTGGTCCATCCAGGCAAGTGGGGGCCCGAAGGTAGTCGCAATACCTACGTCCGCGTCTGTGACTGCCTCAGAGAACTCATGACTGCTGACCGAGGTGACATTGTTGAAGACCGTGGAGTTGCCGCAGCCTACATCGCAACCGCTCCCGGCCTGCATGTCAGGGTGCACGCCGTAGAGGACGTGGCGGGTATTGATGGTATTGGTCGTCGTGCCATGAAATGCGCAGAATCCGCCGGCTTGGCAGCTGTTGGATCCACCCAGCGTAATCTGCTTTCCCGGTGGGAAGTAAATCATATAAAGAGTGTTTACATTACCCGCGGCGTCGGTAACCGGCGACGGCAGATGCCCTGCATTGATCTGAGCGAGTAGTTCGGACTGGATTTGGGCGTCCGAAATGGTGGTGCCGTTGTTGGCCGCCGACGGAATGATGGTGAACAATCCGACAAATGTGCCGTGACCGATGACCTGATTCGTTCCGCCCGCGATGGTGGTGTTGTACTCGCTCAACATGTCCATGAAGCTGCTGCCAGTGATGTCGCTGAAGAAGGTGCCGACGTTAGGAGTCACGGTTCCGGCGACCTGCGGAAGATAGGAACCATTTCCGTACAGCACCTCCACAATCTGGACATTCGAAATCACCGGCCCGCCAAAGTATTGCAGGTGCGCTCCGGCCGGAGCGGCGAAGCCTACGACTGCGGTATTGGAATTGGGATCACGGAATGGAACGACGCGAAAACCCGGAGGAATTGATGATGGTGCCTGCGTCGCACTTCCCTGCTCTGGAGTTGTTGCCTGTGAAACCTGCGCCTGTGAGGGCAGGGCTGAGCAAATCGATAAAAGAAGTAGAAGCAAAATTCGACCACGCCACGATGGGGACATTTTTTTCTCCTCGATAGTTTTGGAAACCATGTTTTGAAGAGAAGCTCAGACGCGACACTTCTCTCCCGGTCCAACGGAGCTAGGGGGCTGCATTCGTCACCAGGAAGAACCAATTGGATCCCGTGGGACGAGGGTTATAGGGTTGTGGAAGGTACTGCTTGGCTACTGGCAGCAAAGTCAAAAAATCGTATCGGTAGGACACTGGATTGCTGCCCCAGTGGGTGGCAAGGAAAAGCGCACGCCTATTTCGCATTCCTTTGTAACTCCTCTTGCGCATGAGGAAGCATGCGCTCGCGAAACTACGCACCAATTAGCAAAGCCAATGACCGGATGACCGCTGTCATCCCCTGTCAGCGGAGACACATAACTTTTCTAAAGATGAGGAGCTCAGGGCGAGTAGGCACAGGCGGAGCCGCGCGAAGACCGTAAGCCAACCGAAGTCCAGGTAAAACTTGGTTCAAAATCAATTCATTGATGTTCAATAAACAACCGTGCCATTCTGACACCGCGAATGGAATTGCATCAACATAAAAAAATGAATGTTGTTCAACTCTGAAGATCGCCGACTTTCACATTCTTGAAAAAGAGATAGCAAGGCTATGCAAAAAGAAAATGACAGGTCGCTTTCAACAACCTGCCCTGATTATTTTGGGTTGTGCAGTTGCTATTTGAAAGTTTCAAATATGTTGCGCAAAATCAAACGGGGCTTGAGCTATATCGCTGCAATTGGACGGTACTTGTCGATGACTGCCTGATACTGTGCCTGAATCGGGGCCGCGGTGGAGCAGCTATGGCGGAGTTGTAGCGCTAATCGCTTCGTCCCGCTAACCCAGCTCCTTGTTCGGCTGCGCTGCGAGGTATTTCACATGTCGATGGCGTGGATAACGCAGGATGGGCGCATAACGGTCTTGCATTCACAATTCCTCGATACAATCCTGCGGATCCCGGCGGATCTTGAGCGTCCGGCGCCAATACTGCATCGCCGGTGGCGCTAGAGCGGATTTCCATCGGGATATTCCTGATTGGGTCGGGTGATTTCGACCTAAGCACCGAGCCAATGTTTAAGAAATTCTTCAGCAATAGACCATAGTACTGATGTTACCTATCCCCGTAGCAGAAAACGGACCATAATTCGCCCAACTATAGAACGCAGATCGCCCAGAACGCAGATCGCCCAGAACGCGGATCGCCCAGAACGCGGATCGCCCAAACGCAAGACTCAATGGAGAAGTTGATGCAGAGTCAGTCTTTGACGAGAAAGACCCTATATTTGTTGTGCGCCCTTCTGCTGCTGATGGCGCTTCCATCCAGCCTTTTCTCGCAGGTCACTGTGGCCACGGGGAGTATTGCAATCACGGTCTCAGATACAGCCGGTGCAATGGTGCCGGGGGCGAAAGTATCAGTGACAAACGAGGCTACTGGTCAGAGGATCACGACCCTCACGTCATCGTCCGGACTCTCGAGCATCAGTCTTCTGATTCCAGGGCAATACAAGATACAAATCGAGGCGGCGGGTTTCCAGCAGTTGGAGAGAGAAGTCGCCGTTGAGGTTGGAACGGTAACACCTGTTTCGGCCAGGCTTAGCGTTGGAACTGAGACCCAGGTTGTGCAGGTGTCAGCGGACCAGATTCGGGTAAATACGGATCAAAGCTCAATTCGAGGCGTTCTGAACAAGCAACAGATTGAAGACCTGCCGATCAACGGGCGTAACTTTCTCGACCTGGCCCAGCTCGAACCGGGCGTGCAGATCCAGGACGGCACGAATTTTGATCCCACCAAGGTTGGATACTCCTCCATCTCCTTCGGAGGCCGGTTTGGACGAAGCGCACGAATTGAAGTTGACGGAGTCGATGTCAGCGACGAAACAGTAGGCACCACGACCCAGGACATTCCTCAGAGCGCGATTCAGGAATTTCAGCTCAACCAGTCGGTTCTCGATCTTTCCACCGAGCTTACGTCCTCCGGTGCCGTCAACGTTGTTACCCGTTCGGGTGGAAATTCCTGGCATGGACAGGGGTTTTCGCTCTTTCGCGACAGTGCAGCGGCGGCAGCACTACCTGCAGGCCCCGGCCTGAACTCTCCATTTCAGAGAAACCAATCCGGTGGTCGGCTTGGCGGCCCCATCAAGAAAGATAAGCTTTTCTTCTTCGTAGCCGGAGAGCGCACGAAACAGGACCTTCAAGCGGCAGTCGCATTGCCGGATCCATTTACCTCCTTCTCAGGAAATTTTTCCGCGCCGTTTAGGGAGAACGAAGCCCTGGCACGGCTTGATTACCAATTGAAGAACAGTGCGCGGTTGTTTTACCGCTATACATATTTTGATTCCAGTGATCACTCCACATTTTGGTCCTCCAGCTTTCAGGTGTACTCCAGCAAGAACTACTCGCGCGATCATGCAGTCGGTTTGGATTTTATGACCGGTTCTTTTGTTCACAGCATCCGCGCTTCTTTTTTGAATTTTCAAAACAACATCGCCGATGCAACCCAGGGCAGCGGCTTACCCCTGGCCAACTTGCCCATCAGCCTGGTGATCGGCCCTCTACAGACTGGCCCAAATTTGCTGGCGCCCCAATTTACGCTGCAAAACGACCGCCAGATCAAATATGACGGCGTAAAGCTATTCAGCTCGCACATCTTGAGTTATGGCGCCGACTACAACCATATTCTGGATGTGGGAAATGCGGCATTCTTCGGGGCCGGGCCGCAGGCGCAGATCGGCCTCACGGACACGGAAAAGAACTTTGCAGACAATTCATGCGGTCCCGGAATCCCTTGCTTTGCCGGTGGGCACAACAACCCATTGAACTATCCGGTGGAACTGGTCTTGTTGGGCACAGGGAACGGATATGTATCGGAGAAACCCGCCTTAGGTTACCAGGCCGGCGGGTTAGGACCTGACAACCGGCTTGCCATGTATATCGGAGATAAATGGACGGCCAAGTCCAATTTGACTGTGAATTTTGGGGTTCGGTATGTAAGAGACACTGGCCGCTCGGATAACGACTTGCCGGGCCTGCCTGAACTGGCGGCCTTGGGCACAGCATGGGCGAAGCCGGTCAAACAGCCCAATCTGGATTTCGCTCCCCAGTTTGGCTTTGCTTACGATCCGTGGAACGACAGCAAGACCGTCGTACGTGGAGCCATCGGCGTTTTCTATGACAATGCTGTCTTCAACAACGTATACGGTGACCGGCCGTTCCGCTTGCAATCGGGTACTTTTCAGGCTGTGGCCCCGGCCTGTTTCGGTCCGGGCGTAGCCGTTCCAGTTCCCACGGCGTCAACCACATTGCTGCCGACATTCTGCGGTCCGAGTTCCGGAGTTGCCGTAGGTCAGGTCGCACAGCAAATTGGTGCGTTTCAAAACCAGCTCCAGGCGCTTAGTCAGTTCAGCCTGACGGCGCCAAACCCGGGCTATGCCGGCAATCTGCTGGCGCAGGGCATTAACATTGGAGGAAGCGTCCCGGGATCGCAGATGCTTGGCCCGGACTACCACACCCCCCGGGCGACGCAAATCAATATCGGCGTGGAGCGGCAACTCGCACGGAATACCGTGTTTTCCGTGGACTATGTCCGCAATGTCGCAACGCAACTCTTGCTTGGCGTTGATCAGAACCATGTTGGAGACGTCAGGTACTTTAATAAGTCAGCAGCTGAGGCTGCGATCTCCAGCACCAACGGAGCTTTCGGTTGTGGCACGGGTATAGATGCAGCTTCGATCAATTGCGCGATCGCGAACGGAGCCCAGATTGCTGATTACGCGAGAAATGGGATGGGATCCCCGGCCCTGGATTTTGGCGGCACATGCCCGATCGCTTCTGGATGCGCGTTCTCCGGCGTCAAAGCCAATCTTCCTCAGGTGATGATGGCCAATTCGACGGGCCGTGCTGTCTACAACGCATTCCAAGCCAAGCTTCGGGAGCAGGTGGACAGGCCAATCCCGGGCATCCGTAGAGCCAACCTCCAGCTGTCTTACAGCTTGTCGAGATTCGTAAGCGCCGGCGCTGGCAACTATCTGACGATTGCGCAGTCCGATCTTGATCTCGTGAATAACGCTTTAGACAACGCCCAGCCGATGCGCTACATGGGGCCAAACCTGCTGGATCGGACTCACCAACTTTCCTTCGGCGGAACTGCAGATCTGCCCTTTGGCTTCAGTTCCAGTGTTGTATCGCACTTTTACAGCGCCCTTCCCCTGCCGCTCATCGTACCGAATAGCGGACTGGGACCAGGAGAGATTTACCGGACCGACTTCACGGGAGATGGAACGGTTGGAGATCCGCTTCCAGGCACAAAAATGGGGAGCTTTGGGCGCGGGGTCAGCGCGAGCAATATCAACCAGGTGCTTCAGAACTACAACAACACGATTGCCAATCAAGCAACCCCGGCAGGCCAGACTCTGATCAACAACGGTCTGCTCACTCTGGCGCAACTGCAGGCACTGGGTGGTGTCGCAAGTTCCGTACCGCTGGCTCCGTCCGGACAGGTCAATGTGGATTGGCTGCGATCCTTCGATATGAAACTGGAATGGAAGCACACTTTCCATGATAAGTATGTCTTGAAGCCAAGTGTCGGAGCTTATAACCTCTTCAACTTCGCCAATTTTGATTTGCCTCCGGGCACAATGAGCCCCTTGCTCAATGGTTCGCCTGGTTCGATCAACGGTACCACTTACCAGGACCGAGCAGCCAATCGCGTGGGAGTCGGCACAGGCGTTTTTAGTCTGGCGTCACCGCGAGTATTTGAATTCGGACTCAAGTTCGATTTCTAGAGGGAGGTCTTCGACCTGGCGCTGCGGCGGCTCAAGCAGGGCACGCTGTGAGTGACAGAACAAATGGGTTGTACATGGTGGAGCTAGTCGGGATCGAACCGCTTCAGTGGATTGAAAACATACAACTTGCTGATCGCGCGAAATGCGAAGGACGTAAGCCTGTTTATTGGCTGCTGCTAGATCGTTAGCGCGTGAGATTCTTGCCCCGCTGGTTACGCCTTCTCAACCACTACACGAAACCAGAAAAATCACGGGAAAAATCGAGGACAGACGGCATGCTTTCTGACCTGGAAACCTCCCGTCCGCCTCGAGTTTTAGTACCCCGCTTGCGCTTTCGTTTACGGTCCTGATCAGCCGGGAAATAAAATGGGTAGTATGGGCGAACCGAACACTCCGCTTCCGCTGACCGCTTCCCGTTCTGAGAAGATCTTTCCGACTTTGACTCCGGCGCAAATTGCACGCGTTGCCAGGCACGGCCGCCTCCGTACGGTGCGCACCGGCGAGGTCTTGATGGAACCAGGGGATAGGGTCACTCCATTTTTTGTCGTCATTTCAGGCGAACTAGAGATTGTGCGCCCGGCAGCCACAACCGAAACTCTTATTGCCATTATCCGGGCTGGCCAGTTCACCGGTGAAATCAACACCATTTCGGGGCGTCGTGCGATGGCGCGCATGCGTGGACGACAAGATGGAGAAATCATCCAGGTTTCCCGCGAAAGCTTCCTTACCCTGATGCAAGCGGATGCGGAGCTGAGCGAGATCCTGATGCGCGCTTTCATTGCTCGGCGGGTGGAAATGCTGGCGCACGGCCTTGGCGATGCAACCGTCGTTGGCTCCAGCAATTCCGCGGATACGCTGCGCATTAAGGAATTCTTCACGCGCAACGGCCACCCTTATACGTACATCGATCTCGAACGCGACGCCGACGTTCAAAGCCTCCTCGATCAACTGCATGTCTCTGTCGCTGAGACGCCTGTGGTGATCTGTCGCGGGGAAACGGTTCTGCGCAATCCCACGAATCGCGAGATCGCCAGTTGTCTTGGTTTCAACGAGGCCGTGGAAGGAACCCGAGTGCATGATTTGGTAATTGTGGGTGCCGGGCCGGCGGGACTGGCCTCGGCCGTGTATGGCGCTTCCGAGGGCCTTGACGTCTTGGTGGTAGAAACCTACTCGCCTGGAGGGCAAGCGAGTTCCAGTTCGAGGATTGAGAATTATCTTGGATTTCCAACCGGAATTTCTGGAAACGAATTGGCTGCTCGAGCCTACACCCAGGCGCAGAAATTTGGAGCGCAGATGCTGCTCACCACGGGAACCCGGCTAAGCTGCGACCGCAAGCCTTATGAGGTCGAGCTAGAAGATGGCACCAGGATTCCAGCGCGCGCGATCGTTATCGCTACCGGAGCGAAATACAGCAAGTTGCCGATTGAAAATCTTTCCCGCTTTGAAGGAGCCGGCATTTATTACGCAGCAACCTTTGTTGAGGCGCAGCTGTGTAGCGGCGAAGAAGTCATCGTGGTTGGCGGTGGAAATTCCGCGGGCCAGGCCGCTGTTTTTTTGGCCCAGAGCACAAAGCACGTGCACATGCTCGTCAGAGGTCCGGGCCTCACTGACACAATGTCGAAATATCTCATTCGTCGCATTGAACAAACGCCTAACATCAGCCTGCTGATACACACGGAAGTTGTCAGCCTCAAAGGCGTCGACCATCTCGAAGGAGTTACGTGGCAGAATACGAAATCCGGCAAAACCGAGGACAAGAACATCGCTCACGTGTTCGTAATGACTGGAGCGAACCCCAACACCGGTTGG
>DATFSU010000055.1:0-40345 GCA_035262465.1 Candidatus Angelobacter sp.
TCGAGACCGCGCTGGCCAAGTCCTCGTTGACCCGCGTGGAGCAGCGCGATCCTCACAATCTCTTTCACAAGATGGACCGCAAGGGATTGCAGGCGCTTAGCCCTGGCTTCGACTGGAATGTCTATTTGAAAGGCGTGGGCCTTGCCGGCGTGGATACTTTCAACGTCACCCAGCCCAAGTTCTACCAGGAACTCAACCACGAGCTGAACGCCAACAGCCTGGACGATCTGAAAGTCTATCTACGCTGGCATATCGCCAGCGCCAACGCGCCTTATCTTTCCAGCAAGTTCGTTCGCGAGAACTTCGATTTTTACAGTCACACTCTGCGCGGGGTCGAACAGATGCCCCCACGCTGGAAGCGCTGCGTGCGCCTGGTGGACCGCGAGCTGGGCGAAGCCCTGGGACAGGAGTTCGTGAACCGGGCCTTCACTGCGGAAACGAAAAAGAGCACGGTGAAGATGACCAAAGAGATCGAACAGGCAATGCAAGACGACATCACGCGGCTCACCTGGATGGGGCCGGAGACCAAGAGGCAGGCCCTCGACAAACTGCACTCGGTGGTCAACAAGATCGGTTATCCCGACAAGTGGCGCGACTACAGCTCGGTGGAGGTCCGCCGTGACGATTTTCTCGGTAATGTTCATCGTGCGACCTTCTTCGAATCCAAGCGGCAGTTGGACAAGATCGGCAAGCCCCTTGACCGCGGCGAATGGGGCATGACGCCACCCACCGTCAATGCCTACTACAATCCGCAGATGAACGACATCAACTTTCCTGCCGGCGTGCTGCAGCCGCCGCTCTACGATCCCAAGGAAGATGACGCGCCTAACTACGGCAACACCGGCGGCACCATCGGTCACGAGCTGACGCACGGCTTTGACGATGAAGGCCGCCAGTTTGACGCCAAGGGTAACCTCCGTGACTGGTGGACCAAGGAAGATGGCGCGGCGTTTGAAAAACGCGCGCAGTGCATCGTGGACCAGTATGCGCAGTACACGATCGTGGACGACATCAAGATCAACAGCAAGCTTACTGAAGGCGAAGATGTGGCCGACCTGGGCGGCCTGGTGCTGGCCTGGATGGCCTGGAAGATGCAGACCAAAGACATGCACCTGGACAATCGCGATGGCTTTACGCCGGAGCAGCGTTTCTTTATCGGCTACGCGCAGTGGGCGTGCGAAAACGAGCGTCCGGAAAACTTGCGCGCCAACGCGATTACGAATGAGCATTCCCCGGGCAAGTATCGCGTGAACGGCTTAATGGTGAACATGCCGGAGTTCCAGCAGGCCTTCGGCTGCAAAGCCGGGCAGCCGATGGTGAGCGCTAACCGCTGCCGCGTGTGGTAGCTCAGCCGCAAATCCGTCCCACGCACCGGCAGCTGGAGATCTGCCTGGATTCGGTGGAGTCTGCCGTGAACGCGGAGCGCGGCGGCGCTGACCGTGTCGAGCTCTGCGCCGGCCTGCCTGAAGGCGGCACAACCCCCAGCGCCGGCATGATCGCCGCAGTGCGCAAAAAGATCAATATCGGTTTGCAGGTGATGATTCGTCCGCGAGGCGGCGATTTCTGCTACTCCGCCGACGAGTTCAGCATCATGCAGCGCGATATCCTCATCGCCAAGCAACTCGGCGCCGGCGGCGTGGTCTTCGGCATTCTTGATCTCGAAGGGCGCATTGACAAGGCGCGCATGCAACACATGGTTGAGTTGGCGCGCCCGCTCAAGGTTACTTGCCATCGCGCGTTCGATATGGCGGCCGACCTGCCGCAAGCGGTGGAAGATCTGATCGAGGTGCGCGTCGATCGCGTACTCACCTCCGGCAGCCAACGCTCCGCTATCGACGCCATGCCTACGTTGAAGCAACTGGTGCTGAAAGCCGCCGGGCGCATCCAGGTGATGGCCTGCGGCGAGATCTCCATCAGCAACGTGAAGGCCGTGGTCAATTACACCGGCGTGAGCGAAATACACGCTGGACTGGGCGAGTCTGTGTCCAGCGCGATGCGCTTCAGGAATTCGCGGATTGACATGGGCTCGCTCACCGGCAGCGAGTACCAGCGCACGGTGGTTTCCGAACCTAGCGTGCGTGAACTGCGAGCGGCTTTGGATAGCGTGTAAGGAATCGCCGAGATCGCGCGCGATCGGGTGATCGCCGTGACCGCAAACCCCGGCTTAGAACGTTAGAGCTGCGCAACCCGCGGCCGCCACCATGACAATTGTCACCCGCAAAAAGTGACACTCTCCACTTACCTCGCGTGTAAGCCAACCCCATACTGATCCCATGATCGACGAACGATGGAGGATTGCGATGGGCGAAGGAAGACAAATTGTGGCGTCGCTCGATGGCGTCACCAAGAAATACGCCGAGGTAACGGCGCTGCGTGACGTGAGTTTGAAAGTAGGCGCCGGCGAGTTGCTGGCCCTGCTGGGGCCGAACGGCGCGGGCAAAACGACCTCAGTACGGCTGATGCTGGGGCTGGCCAAGCCGCTGGCCGGCAAGGTCCAGGTGTTTGGCCGCGACCCGCGGATCACCGCGGCGCGCAGACGGATTGGCGCGATGCTGCAAGTGGCCAAAGTGCCCGAGACGCTCAAAGTCAAAGAGCACATCAACCTCTTCCGCAGCTACTATGCGAACCCGCTGTCGCTGCGGACGACTCTGGAAGTCGCCGGGCTGGAAGGCATTGACAACCGGCTGTTTGGCGCGCTCTCCGGCGGGCAGAAACAGCGCGTGCTCTTTGCGCTGGCGATCTGCGGGAATCCCGATCTGCTTTTTCTCGATGAGCCCACGGTCGGCCTGGATATCGCCACGCGACACCTGATCTGGCAGCAGATTCGCAACCTGGTGAAACAGGGCCGGACAGTTGTGCTCACCACGCACTATCTGGAAGAAGTGGATGCGCTGGCCAGCCGCGTGGTGGTGCTGAACCATGGTGGGATTGTGGCGGAAGGGACCTCCGCAGAGATCAAGTCGCGGACGGCGCAAAGAAAAATACGTTGCGTCACCAGGCTGCGCCCAGCCGACGTAGAGTCGATTGCAGAGGTGGCCGGAGTTTCCGCCCAGGAGGGCCGGCTGGAGATCAGGACGATGCAGGTGGAACCGGTCCTGCGCGAGCTGTTCCAGCGTGATCCGGCCCTTACCGGCCTGGAAGTTTCCAATAGCACGCTGGAAGAGGCGTTTCTCAAAATCGTTGAGGCCGGGCCCCAGGAAGCCCAAAAGGAGATGACAGCATGACCAGCCAGAGCGTAATAGCAACAGCAACTCCGATTGCGAATGCATCAAGCGCGAGCGCATTCCACATCTATCGCACCGAAGCGAAGTATGAATTCCTCAAGACCCTGCGCCAGCCGGCATATGTGATTCCGACGCTCACATTTCCGCTGATTTTTTACGCTATGTTCGGCATCGTGTTTGGTGGAAAGCAGGCGATAGGGGCCACCAACGTCGCCACCTATCTGCTGGCCACGTACGCAACTTTCGGTGTGATGGGAGCGTCGCTCTTCGGCTTTGCCGTAGGCGTCGCCATCGAGCGCGGTTTCGGATGGCTGCAGGTAAAGCGCGCCAGCCCCATGCCGCCACTCGCATATCTGGCTGCAAAAGCCGCAATGAGTACCATCTTCAGCGCCATCCTGATGACCGGACTGTACGCGTTGGCAACGGGGTTCGGAGGCGTGCACCTCTCGCCGGCGAGGTTTTTGGGGTTGGCCGGAACGTTGATTGCCGGATCAGTGGTGTTTTGCGCCATGGGCCTGGTCATCGGCTGCTATTCTGCGCCGAACGCGGCTCCGGGCGTGGTGAACGTTGTGTTTCTCCCCATGTCATTCTGCTCCGGGTTGTGGTTGCCAATGCCAATCTTGCCCAAGTTGCTGCAGCATGCGGCCCCGTTCCTGCCGCCGTATCACCTGGCGCAGCTTGCGTTGCAGCAGATTGGTTTTGAAGGAACGGGACCGGCCTGGCAACATGTTGCGGCGCTGGCAGCGTTTACCGTGGTGTTTCTTTTGCTTGCGCGCCGTGGATTCAAGCGCGATGATGTGAACGTGAACGCCTGAGATATCTGTTGATGCGCCTTCTACCCAAGAACAAAGATATCGGCTGGACGCCCTACGCGTGGCTGGTTTACCTGACCAGTGTTCCGCTGAACGCATACCTCGTCGGCGGGAGCTCGCGTACGTATTGGGCGCTCACCATCCTGGGTATGGCAAGTTTTCTGCCGCTGTATTTTTACGGCTATTGGCTGAAGGGGAAGAAGCTGCTGTGGATCGTCGCCGCGATTACGCTTCTGGCAATCATCTCTTCTCCGACGAATCCGGGCGCGTGTGTTTACTTTATCTTTGCAGCGGCATTCGTTGCCCATACAGGTGAAGCCAGGTTTGCTATTCGTGTCCTGCTGGTCCTTCTGTTGTTGATTGGACTGGAAACACTGATATTTCATCTGCCGGTGTATTTCTGGATTCCTGCACTGGTAGTCTCCGCTCTGATCGGCGCCATCAATATTCACTATCGTGAGCGCGATCGCGATAACAAAAAGCTGCTGATGGCGCAGGAAGAGGTGGAGCACCTGGCCAAGGTGGCGGAACGCGAACGCATTGCCCGCGATTTGCACGACGTCCTGGGGCATACGCTTTCGGTGATCGTGTTGAAGTCTGAGCTGGCGGCGAAACTGGCAGAAAGAGATCCGGCACGAGCGGCGGCCGAGATCAGCGACGTGGAGCGAATCTCGCGCGATGCACTGGCACAAGTCAGGAGCACGGTGCGCGGCTACCAGGCGCTCAGCCTGCAAGCGGAGGCGGAGCAGGCGGCAGCCACGCTGAAGGCGGCAGGCATGAAGGTGGAGTGCGACTTTGCTCCTGCCCAATTGCCGCCAACCCATGAAGGCGTGCTGGCCCTGGCGTTGCGTGAAGCCGTCACCAACGTAATCCGGCACTCGCAGGCCAAGTCGTGCGATTTACGACTGCGTCGGGTGGAAGGCGGTTGCGAGCTGATGGTGAAAGATGATGGCTGCGGCAGCGTGTCGCCCGAAGGCACCGGGCTGATGGGTATGCGCTATCGCGTGGAGGCGCTTGGCGGAAGGTTGCAGCGAGACGTCAACGCCGGGACCAGATTGGTAATAACGTTGCCAGTCAGGAGCAGTAACTAGTAATTAGTAATTAGTAGTTAGTAGTTAGTAGTTAGCAAAGACAGGAATTTTATAAGCACCGACAAAAGTGAGCGCCGCAATCTTAAATGCCTCGGCTAATTACTAACTACAAAATACTGCTTTTATGCCCATTCGCGTCGTGATTGCCGAAGATCAGAGCATGGTGCTGGGAGCGCTGGCGGCGCTCCTGGAAATAGAGCATGATATTCGCGTGGTCGGACAGGCGCGCAATGGAAAACAGGCGCTGCAGCTCACGCTCGAACACAAACCTGACCTGCTGCTCACGGATATCGAGATGCCGGAGATGAGCGGCCTGGAAGTGGCAGCGGAGCTCAAGCGCCAGGCTGCGACGGCACGCGTGATCATCCTCACGACGTTTGCCCGGTCCGGATACTTGCGGCGCGCGCTCGATGCCGGCGCATCGGGCTACCTGCTCAAAGACGCTCCGGCGGCGGCATTGGCCGATGCGATCCGCCGGGTGCACTCGGGCGGCCGCGTGATCGACCCTGAACTGGCGACGGAGGCGTGGAGTGAAGCTGATCCGCTGAGCGATCGGGAACGTCAGGTGCTGCGGCAGGCTGCCGATGGCGCCACCAGCGCCGAGATCGCCAACACACTGCATCTTTCGGAAGGTACCGTGCGCAACTATCTCTCTGAAGCCATCAGCAAGCTGGGCGCCAGCAACCGAGTGGAAGCCGCGCGGATCGCACGGATGAAGGGTTGGCTGTAAGGTCAAGCAGGGTTTTTCGATCACCTACCGTTCGTCCCACCTCTTCATACTGCCGGTACTAAGGGTGCTATATAATCTGCCGTATGAAAAGATCTCTTATCCAACGCGTGTTCTCTGTCGTGATGATCTATGTGCTGCTGGCGCCGCAAAGCTGGGCCACCTGCGGAGGCGGCGGTGGTGGCGGCATGGGCGGAATGGGCGGAGGGATGTCCAGCCCCCAGACCTATCAGGTGCCGTGGAAGCTGATCAAGCCGGAAGAGCAGCCAAAGGAAGGTTTGGCGGTTTACTGGTTTCCGATGGACGACAACGAATTGAAGAACTCGAGCCTGCGTGAATCGCGCACCCTGCAACTCTACGCGCAGCAATGCGTGACCATGGGTGTGGTGGATTCAAACAATGCGATCGGGAAGAAATACGTTGCGGACGGCAAGGTGCCTGTAGCAGTGCTGGTGCAGACGTCAGATGGCGCGGTGGTCGGCAAGCTGGAGAACAAGAACGGCAAGCTGGCAGTGGGTGATCTGGAAAAGATCGTCGAAGGCGAGATGAAGAAGCGCGAATCGGCGATCAAGGAAAAGATGGAAGACGCCAAAGCTAAAGCCAAGGCCGGCGACAGCAAGACAGCGATCGCTGAATATCGCGAGGTGGCGGAACAAAAGTGCATGTTCCCGAGCAAAGCCAAGGACGCTGTGAAAGAGCTCAAGAAGCTGGGCGTGAACGACGTGAATGCCGAGGCGATGCCGGACGGCCCGAATTTTGATCCGGTACTGAGCGCGAAGATCCAGAAGACGATGGCGGCCGGTCTGAAAGCGGAAAATGCCGCGAAGTATACCGACGCTCAAAAGCTTTACGCTGCTGCGCATAACCTGGATCCCAATGATCCAACGCCGCTGCGCTACCTGGGCGAGTTGTATCGGCACCACACAGGCGAGTGGGACAAGGCTCGCGATACCTTCAATCAGATTCTCACCATGCCGGCCGATCCGCTCTCGCGCGCGGTGGCGCTGCACGGGCTGGGCAAGATGACGATCCATGAAGGCGACTTCAAAAAAGGTCTCGGACTGATGGAGGCGTCAGTGAAGGAGTATCCTCTGGCCCTGGCATACCGGAACCTGGCGGTGTACTGGAACTCTGAAGGGAACAAGGCCAAGGCTGACGAGTACACCAGGCTGGCGCTGGCGCTGGACCCGCACGATCCTTTCAACCTGATCTTTGCCGCGGCGTTCATGGCGGGCAATGGCCACGGGGATGAAGCATTGAAGATCGCCAAGGAAAACGAAGCGCTGCTGTGCGCGTCCTATAATCTGGCAGCGATCTATGCGCAGATCGGGCAGAAAGACAAAGCACTGGAGTTGCTGAAGCGGCATTTCTTTGAGTACGAGCGCTACCAGTCAGTGCGGAGCAAGGAAATGATGGAAGCGCGCGTGGACGCCGTATTTGCCTCACTGTACCAGGATCCGCAGTTTGTGGCGCTGACCGCAGGCGCTGACGGCAGGCTGCCGCTTCCTGGCATGGCCGGCAAGCCGGCAGGAAACTGAGGCGCAATCGATCAAAGTTTGACCATCAGGGCACGGAGAGATCCGTGCCCTAGGTTCTTGCCACCACAACAGCCAGCCCCATCCGTCCGCCCACTTCTGTGCAGGTGGCAAGCGCATCGTCGCTGGTCTCCTCCCCGCAAACAATTTCCACCGACTGCGTTGCATCGTCCGGCAGTGAGAATCGCATGCCCAGTATCTTCTTTGGCCGATAAGTGACAGCCGCAAGCTCGCGAATACTGAAAGCCAGGCTGGTGGAAACAAAGACGGTGGCAGGCCGCGCCACCTTATCGAGCAGAGTAAGGATCTCAGTCTTCGATTCGAATTCGTCAGGAACCGCTTCGATGATCAGGTCAGCGGCGCGCGCGGCCTGATCAACTGAAGAAGCATATTCAATGCGGGCCAGCGCTGCCTCTGCGGCAGAAGGTGTGATGGCGCCGCGGGCCAAGGCATGGCCGAGGGCGATGCTGATCTCGTTGCCCGCGCGGCGGAGGCTTGCCGGCAGAATGTCTTCCAGGATCGTGGAGAACCCGCCCAGAGCCGCGAGCCGGGCGATGCTTTGGCCAAGGTCACCAGCGCCGATGACTGCGATGCTGCCGATCTTGGAATCAGGAGCAGCGGCCACGATCAGGCTTTTTCCAGGGTCTCCAGGGTTTTGATAAAGTTTGGATCAGCGTTGCGCATGTAATCGGCCAGGCGCTTGCGCTCCTCTGCCGTCATAGAAGTAATGCCCGCCTGGATACGGCGCAACGTGGCGGCAATGTCGTCAACGTAGTTCATCATGCGAATCAGTTCACCGGTTGCTGGCATGCTTAATTAGTGGCTCCTTGTCCAAACAATTATTGTCAACTGTTCCCTATGAATTAGTAAAGGAGTTGAACATCGGGGAAACATGGCGGCAAAAATGCCTGCCGTCTTCTGCGATTTGTGCATCTAAGTAGCTTGGAGTCTCCTGTCTTTGAGTACTGCCTTTCGTCTGATGATGCATGCGAGCCAATCCTGCCATCCTGACGCCCGAATCCAGCGGCATTTCTGAATGCCTGGACCGGCTTGCGTCGGAGAAACGGGCAGCCCGGCCGGTCTCCACATATCGACTGCAGTTTCACGCAGGTTTTCGCTTTGAAAATGCGCGCCGGCTGATTGGATACCTGCATGCTCTCGGGGTTTCCCATATTTATTCTTCGCCCATTCTCAAAGCCCGGGCGGGCAGCCCACACGGGTATGACATCACCGACCACAACCAGTTGAACCCCGAAATCGGCAGCTACGAAGAGCTGCAGGAGTTGGTGGGCGAGCTCAAGAACTACGGCATGGGGCAGGTGCTGGATTTTGTTCCCAACCACATGGGCATCGGCCCGGGGACAAATCCGTGGTGGCGCGACGTTCTGGCCAATGGCCGCGCTTCGGAGTTCTCGGAATTCTTTGATCTTGATTGGGATCCGCTTAAGCCCGAGCTGCACAACAAACTCCTGCTGCCGATTTTGGGCGACCAATACGGTGCGGAGCTTGAGGCAGGGCACATCAAGCTGGTGGCCGACGACGAGGGTTTTCGCCTTGGGTACTATGACAACGAGCTTCCGCTCGATCCGCAAACCATTCCCATGATCTTTGAGCCGGCCGCGCTGGAGTTGCCGCAGGAGCTGCGCAACCTGCTCTCCGGGCTGCGCAGCCTGCCATCTCACAGCGCGACTGACGGTGACGCGGTGCGCCAGCGCCGGCGGTCTGTTCCATCACTGGAGCATGCGTTGAAAGAGCTGCTGGCCAGATCGCCCGAGATTCGCGAGCTCATCCAGAAAGCCATTACGCGCACCAATGGCCAACCCGGCGATCCCCGCAGCTTTGATTCACTGCACCGCATTCTGGAGGCGCAGGTCTACCGGCTGGCGCATTGGCGTGTCTCCGGCGAGGAGATCAACTACCGGCGTTTCTTTGATATCAACGATCTCATCGGCCTGAGCATGGAGAATCCGCGCGTCTTTGCGGCGACGCACCAGCTTCTCCGGCATTTGCTGGCTGACGATATGATTCAAGGCCTGCGCATCGATCACTGCGACGGCCTGCTGAACCCGCGGCAATACATGATTCGTTTGCAGATGCTTTACGTGGCCAGCCAATGCGCGGGCGAAGCGCCGCGAGCGCCGGTGGCGGAGAACGGTATTGAGCTGGAGCTGCAGCAGGTCTTCGGCCAGCATGACTGGATGAACCGCCGCTCGCTTCTGTACACCGTTGTCGAAAAAATCCTGGAGCCGGGTGAAGAGCTGCCGCGCGAATGGCCCGTGGACGGCACTTCCGGTTACGACTTCACCACGCTGGTGAACGGTGTTTTTATTGACCGCCGCAACGAGCGTCTGTTCACCAATCTCTATCACCGCTTTACCGGTGCGTCCAACGACGTGGACACGCTGATTTACAACAGCAAGAAGCTGATCATGCACGCCTCACTGGCCAGCGAGGTCAACGTGCTGGCGCATTTGCTGGACTCGATCTCGCTCACGGACCGCTACGCCCGCGACTACACGCGCAAGGCGCTGCGCGACGTGATTCGCGAGACCATCGCCTGCTTTCCGGTGTATCGCACATACATTGACGAGCGCGGCCAGATGACCGAGCGCGATCGCGCTTATATTCACGAGGCCATCAGCCGGGCCAAGCGCCGCAATCCGGACAAAGCTCCAGCGAGCTTTGACTTTTTGCGAGACATTCTTCTGCTGACGCGGCAAGAATCGGAAGACCAGACGGACGTGTATCGCCGCAAGCTCCACTTCACGCTCAAATTTCAGCAGCTCACGGGCCCGGTGATGGCCAAAGGCATGGAAGACACAGCCTGCTACGTTTATAACCGCTTTATCGCGGTCAATGAGGTCGGCGGATCGCCGCGGCAGTTCGGCATCTCCGTGAATGAGTTTCACGAGGACAACAGCAAACGCGCCGTGAACTGGCCATACTCCATGCTGGCCACATCAACCCATGACACCAAGCGCAGCGAAGATGTTCGCGCCCGCCTTGACGTCCTTTCGGAAATGCCCAGGCTCTGGGGTGCTCAGGCGATCGCATGGCGCAAAGCCAACCGCGTCCACAAACGTCTGCTGGCTGACGGCCGGTACGTGCCGGACATGAATGAAGAGTACTTTCTTTACCAAACGCTGGTCGGCTCCTGGCCCTTCGATTTTGAGCATCTGCATCCAGAGGAGCGAAGCAGCTATATCGAGCGCATCAAGCAATACACGACAAAATCAGTCCATGAAGCCAAAGTGAACCTCAGCTGGATCAACGACGATCCGGCTTACGTGGATGCGCTCCAGAACTTCGTGGAAAAAGTTCTATCGCCGGCGAGCCCAGGACAGACCAATTCGTTCCTCGCGCAAATTGCGGCATTCATGCCGGCCATCCAGTTTTTTGGGGCTATCAATTCGCTGGCGCAGCGCGTGCTGATGATTACCTCGCCCGGCAATCCGGACATTTACCAGGGGACAGAGCTGTGGGATTTCAGCCTGGTGGATCCTGACAATCGCCGGCCGGTGGACTATGAGTTGCGTCAACGCCTGCTGAGCGAACTGGATCATCGCGCCGAGGGCGGCAAGGTGCCGGAGCTGTGCGCCGATCTGCTCAACAATTGTCAGGATGGCCGCATCAAGATGTGGGTGACGATGCAGGCCTTGCGCGCAAGGCGCGAGCGGCGCGAGCTGTTTCACCTGGGCGAGTATCGTCCATTGCACGCTGCCGGTCCCAAGCAGCGGCATGTTGTTGCGTTTGCCCGCGAACGAAACAACCATGTAGCGATTGTTGCGGTGCCCCGCCTCAGCTACACGCTTGCGGCGGGTGCGGTGCGCGCTCCTCAGGGCGAGCTGTGGCAGGCTACGGAGATTGCCGTTCCTCCGCGCACGCCAGAGTTTCTGGAGAATGTTTTTACCGGAGAGAAAATCAAGGTCAGTACGAATCGCTCGCTCTTATGCCACGAACTCTTCGCTCATTTCCCGGTCGCGCTGCTCGTCAGCGGGTAAAGGTTGCGGCGCGCGATCAGAGACCTGGCAGAGCGCCGAGAGCTTGTGCTCGAGTTCGCTGGTCAGCAGGCCCGCGGGGAGACGCCAGCCCCAGTTGCCATCCCTGAGCGAGGGGGTATTCATGCGCGCTTCACTGCCCAGGCCGAGCACATCCTGCACGGGAACAATAGCCAGCCTCGCAACCGAGCAAAAGGCCCCGCGAATGAAAGCCCAGTGCATGCCATCCTCGGGCTGACCCATATAGGCGGCAGCGTGTTGCTTTTCTTCCCTGGTTGCAGATTTCTCCCACCAGCCGGCGGTTGTGTCATTGTCATGGGTGCCGGTGTAAACCACGCAATTGGGCTCAAAGTTCTGGGGAAGGTAGATGTGAGCGCCTGGATCGCCAAAGCCGAATTGCAGCACTTTCATTCCGGGCACGCCGAGCCGCTTGCGGAATGCGTTCACCTCTTCCGTGATCAAACCCAGATCTTCCGCGATAAAAGGAAGATCGCCCAGGCGCGCGCGCAATACCTCAAACAGGTCGTCCGCCGGTCCTTTAACCCACCTGCCATGGACAGCTGTTGGTTCAGCCGCAGGAATTTCCCAATAGCTCTCAAAGCCGCGGAAGTGGTCCAGCCGCACGATGTCGCAGCTCTTGAGCGCCCAGCTCATGCGCTTCACCCACCAGTCATAGCCGTGGGCTTTGCAGGTTTCCCAGCGATACAGCGGATTCCCCCAGCGCTGCCCGGTTTCGCTGAAGGCATCCGGCGGCACCCCGGCCACCACCGTGGGCTGCATGTTTTCATCCAGGTGAAATAGCTCAGGATTGCGCCAGACATCAGCACTGTCATAGTTGACGAAGATGGCAACGTCGCCCACGATCTTGATGCCGTGCTTTTCGCAATAGCTGCGCAACGCTTTCCATTGTTCGAAGAACGCGAACTGAACGGCGCGTTCCACCTCCAGTTCGCGTTGGTATTCCAGTCCGAACTTGCGCAGACCGTCAGGCTCGCGCTTCGCCAGCTCTTTGGGCCACGAACTCCAGGTGTTGCCGCCATGGAGCCGGCGCATCACGTCAAATAAGACAAAATCTTCAAGCCACCAGCTGTTTTCCCGTTTGAACGCTTCGAAGCGTTCGCGATCGCAGTTACCGCGTTCCAGAAAGGTCTGCGCGGCTTGGTGCAACAGGGGCAGCTTGGACGCTTTGACATGATCAAAATCAATCCGGCCGGAAGAATCAGGCAGGCTTTTCAGCAGGCGCTCCTCCAGCCATCCATGCTCGGCCAGGCGTTCCAGGCTGATCAGCAGCGGATTGCCGGCAAAGGCGGAAGTAGCGGAGTAGGGCGAATTGCCCAATCCCGGAGGGGAGAGCGGCAATACCTGCCAGAGCCCCATGCGCGAGCGGGCGAGGAAATCCGCGAAAGCATATGCTTCCGGCCCCAGATCGCCGGTCCCGCCCCGCGAAGGCAGTGATGTTGGATGGAGCAGGATTCCGGCCGAGCGCACAGGCAGCATGATTTTCTTTGATGCAGACTTAGCTGCGGGCTTTAGTAAGGTTATCCATTTCGGTCTTGTTGATTTTTACCTTGCCCTCTTTTTCCAGGCGTGTGCCGAGGTCGCTCATGAACATGGCTAACAGTTCCTGCTCCTTTTGCTGGGCGAGTTCCTCGTGCAACTGATCGCGTTGCTTGGCAAATTCAGGGTCAGACGGAGAAGGTTCCTGCCGGTCGACTACCTGTAAAACGCCCTGGCTTCGCCCGAAGTTCAGAGGACCGCTGATCTCGCCCTGCTTTAGACCAAAGGCTACGCTTGCCGGGCCTCCCATAGAGCCGATGTCCGTAACCTGGCCGGTACGTCCCACCAGATCGCTTGTTTTGACTGTGGCGCCGGCTTCTTTCGCCGCTTTGGCCAGATCGTGTTCTGCGTGGGCGCGGTCTGCCATCTCCTGGGTTTTGCGGCGCAGGAGATCGTTGGCGCGTTCGTTTTTGAAATCAGTGACTACGCGATCCCTGATCTCTTCCAGGGATGGCGAGCGTGGAGGTTCTATTTTGGTTATCTCAAATATTACGTATCCCGTCGGAGTCCGGCCGATCTGTGGGCCTTTGTCCTGCCCAGTGAAGACCGTGTCCATAAAGGTGGGCTGCGAACCTACGCCCGGCAACGAGTCAGTCCGCGCGACGGGATTGCTCTGCACTACCTGGGCGCCGTACTTGGCTGCGGCTTTCTCAAGCCCTTGCTTTTGCGCAAAGTCCTGGACTTCGCCGGAAAGCTTGTTCAGCACGGCGTTGAGCTTCTCCTGTCTGACCGCCTTTTCAATTTCCGGCTTTACTTCACTCAGCGGTTTCAGGTGCGCTTCTTCCTTGTCTTCCGTCTGAATGATGTGGAAACCGAACTCGGTTTGGACCAGATCGCTGATTTGGCCTTTGCTCTGGGAGAAAGCAACCTTTTCAAATTCGGGTACTGTCTGGCCTCTTGTGATCCAGCCGGTACCCAGTTCTCCGCCGTTGTCTTTGCTCCCCGGGTCCTGCGAATATTTTTTTGCCAGCACGGCGAAATCTCCACCTGCTTTCACCTGCTTGAGTACGTCTTGCGCCTTGGCCCGCGCCTCATCAACGCCCTTCTGGTCCACTTTGCCATCGGGTCCCGGCTTGGGGGTTTCAATCAGGATGTGGCGAACCTTGGCCCGCTCCGGCACGCGAAAGTCATCCTGGTGGGCGCTGTAATAACGCTGAATGTCCGCCGGATCAATCGTGATTTTGCTCTCCGTGTCCTTATCATTCAGCACAAAATACTTCAGGGTGCGTTTCTCAGGAATGGCGTTCTGGTAATGCCCCTGGTTGGCATTGAAGAAAGCTTTGAGCTCAGTGTCAGTTGGCTTGATGGTCTTCAGGATATCGTCCAGCTTGATCAACGCGTACTGGAACTTGACCTTGGTGTTCTTGTCCTTGAAAGCCTGCTCCAGTTCAGCCTGGGAGACTACAGCGTTGGCGGCAACGACGCTAAACAATTTGCGCCGGAGCAGGTCATTCTTGATCCCGCTTTCGAATCGTTCTGGCGTGACCTCGGCCTGCTGCAATAGCTGCTTATATTTGTCTGCGCCGATCCATTGCCCGTTGGGGAAAAAAGTCTCCTTATACATGCCAGTCCGCAGTTCGTCCTGCACTTCTTTATCGGATACGTTCAACCCCATGCGTTCGCTCTCATAGCTGACCTCCGCCTCCTGGATCAACTCCTGTATGGCGCGCTGATTGAGGAATGGCAGCAACGCGGCCGGGTAGGCCTGCTGCCGCTGCTGCGCTTCGACGATTCTGGCCACATCATCGCGACTGATCTCATGGCTGCCCACGGTGGCGACCACCCCAGTGGTAGTCACGGTGTCACTGCTCATGAAGCCGGGTATCAGATAAGTCACCATGCTGGCGGCAAGGACCAGAAGAAAACCGGCGAGGATGTATTTAGCGGCCTTATTGCCGCTCTGCAGAAACTTGATCATGGCTTGATTAACGCTCCAGGGAAATTATGAGGTCTCAGTCATTATAAATGCGTTCAGCGTTTAACAAAACTTTACCCAACGGCCTATATCTTAGGAGCATCAGAGCTAAACAACATACCCTACATCCGGAAAATGCAGGATCGATCGGCGGGCGCAACATGTGAGCAGAGTTCGTGTTTACTACCCTATTTGCGGTATTTCTGCGATTGGCATAACCATGGGGCAGGGCCGATTGGGTCTTTCCCGCCCGTAGTAGCGAATACGATGCAGGTGTCATAATCTTCTAGTCAAGCGCGAGGTAAAGGCCATGGCGGCGAAACAGCGTTTTGTCCTGTTGATTGTACTCACAAGTGCTTTCTTTTTTATAACCGGCTGTGGCGGCGGTGGTTCTATCAGTTTTCCCCCACCTCAGGGAGGTTTCACGAATGCCAACCTAAGCGGTCCATTCGCATTCTCTTATACCGGTTCTGATGCCAGCGGTTTTTTGGCTGTAGCGGGCAGCTTTACGGCGGACGGCAAGGGCAATATCACTTCGGGAATGGAGGACCTTCGAGACGCCAATGCCGCTGTTACCAATGCCGCTATTACCGGTACTTACACTGTCCGTCCCGACGGGCGCGGGCAGGCGCAACTCAACTCCCCTGGGGGCAACAGCACTATCGCTTTCGTGATTGTCGCAGGAGGTCACGCTCTGGTGACCCGCTTTGATGCCAGCGCCACCGGCAGCGGCACCATCGACCAGCAGTCGCCCTCGGCATTTTCCACCTCCGCGCTTGCGGGACAGTTTGCGTTCAGCCTGACCGGAGTTGACTCGCTGGTTAACCCGCTGTCAGTAGTTGGAAGTTTTACTTCCGATACCTCCGGCAACATCACCAGCGGCGTTGACGATTCGAACGACAGCGGCAGCGTGATCACCAATGATCCCTTAACCGGATCCATTGCGGTAGCCGCCAACGGACGCGGTTCGGCTACCCTGAATACAATGCGCGGCACATCGACCTTCGCGTTCTACGTGGTGGATGCCACACATATCAAATTGGTAGAGGTCGATACGACGCTTGCCCTGGGTGGCGAAGCATTCAGCCAAGCCGGTCCGTTCTCCAATGCATCGCTTTCCGGACCATTCGCGTTCACCATTGCGGGAGCTGACAACGTCACCGCCGGGCCGTTTGCAGCGGGAGGAATCATCAACTCCGACGGGGCGGGCAACATAACCAGCGGCACTGAGGATTTGAACGATGGGGGCACAATAACGACGAATGCCGGCCTGAGTGGGACCTATAGCCTTGCTGCCAGCGGACGTGGTACTGCAACCCTCAACAACGGTCGGTTCACGGCCAGTCTGGTTTTCTATCCTTCTTCCGGCGGAGTCCTGCTCCTGGAAACTGATGTGAATTTCGTGGCCGGCGGGACAGCGTTGCAACAAACGCCACCCTTCAGCGCGGGCTCGTTCTCCGGAACCTACGGAATGAACTTTACCGGCGTTTCTTCCAACGGGGAATTTGACTCCGTCGCCCAGTTCACGGCCGATGGCGCCAGCAAATTCAGCGGAATTGTTGATGTTAACAACAACGGTGGTGTCAGCTTTGGGCAGCCGCTCAGCGCTACATTCTCTGTCGCTGCTAGTGGGCGCTCCACAGTGACGCTGCAGACTTCGCTGGGGACGCAGAATGCGGCGTTCTATTCAGTGAATGGAAGCCGGGCTCTGTTCATTGAACTGGACAGCGGCGCGGTAGCGGCGGGCGAGATCAGGCATCAGTAAGGAAAATTGCTGCCGCAACAGCCAGCACGGACCAGGAACATTGGGCACACGGAAAAAACGGAACGTGCGAAGCACGTTCCGTTTTGCCTGCATCGCGGGCCGTTTTAATAGACCCAGCGATATCCATCCCAGTGCAGCCAGCGATGTCCGTCCCAGCGTCGATAACCGTTGTAATATCCGCGGTCGTCGCGGTCCCTGCGGTCGTGGTCACGGTCAAAATTGCGGCGGTCATCACGGTCGTGGTCGTACCTGTCGCGGTCGTACCTGCCCCGGTCTCGATCGCGGTCGCGGTCACGATCGTGATCCCGGTCATGGTATGCGACGTTTTGCGGTAAAGCCTGCGCTGAAGCCAACGCTGATCCCCCGGTGGTAAGTGCTGCTCCGATCAGAAGTATTGCTAAACGATTCATTTTTCCCTCCTCAGCTCAGGCCCGAGTCTTTCTCTCTTCTCTCGAGGTCCTTGCTTTTCTGTTACCAGTACAAACCCTTCAGTGCTGCTGGTGTTCCTCAACCACGGTTAGGAACTATCTCGATTTGTAAAGGTAAGTTCCTCGTTAGCAGGGTATTAAGGGGCTGTAAGTTTTCTGTTCCGTCTGCAAGCTTAGGGTGTCCAAGCGTTCATGGAGTAAAGAGAGGTTTTTCCTTGGCCCAAATCTCCCAAGAGTCCGATCATCTGTTGCAAGCTCTCCAGCAATGCGATTACCAGCTTGAACTCTGGCTGAGCCGTTCTCCTGATAATGTGCGTCTCTTCGCTCAGGACCCTGTGGCAGGATTGCAAGCCGCGCATCTTGAATTGAGTCGTGATGCCATGATCGAGCTGGTTGACGTCTTGATCGCGCTGGCCCACAAGCTGGACCTTGTATTACCTGAGTCGGCCGGCGCTGCGTAGATCGGACAGCAGACTGCGGCACCGTACCGGCAAAACAGCACGACAACAAATCGCCTTCAACAGCGAAAAATAAGACGGCCCGGCCGATCCTGCCGGCCGAGCCATCGTTATGAGTAAGGGGGTTCGTCTTACTCAAACCGCAGAGCTTCTATCGGGTCGAGCATTGCCGCTTTCCTTGCGGGATAGAAGCCAAAGAAGATTCCCACAGCCATGGAGAAGACAACCGCCGCACCCACGGCCGCGGGAGAGATCAGAATGCTCCAGCCCAATACCTTGGTGATAGTGATGGAGGACACCACGCCGAACAGGATCCCCATGAGCCCTCCAGCCAGGCTCAGCACCACTGATTCGCTCAGGAACTGGCGCAGCACGTCTGATTCGGTTGCGCCGATGGCAATGCGAATTCCAATTTCACGAGTTCTCTCCGTGACTGAAACCAGCATGATGTTCATAATTCCGATGCCGCCAACAATGAGCGATACACCGGCGATTGAGGCCAGCAGCAGCGTCATGACCTTGGAAGATTCGTCAGCCAGTTGCGCAACATCAGCCAGGTTGCGCACGCTGAAGTCATCATCCTGCCCCGGACGAATGCGGTGCCGGTCGCGTAAAAGCGCGGTAATCTGCCCCTGCGCGGCATAGCTGGCATCCTGCGACGATGCAGACACCATGATGCTTTGCAGCCAATCCTGCCCGGTGATTTTTTTCTGCAACGTAGTGATCGGCACAAAGACGCCGTCATCCTGGTCCTGCCCGATGCCGGACTGTCCCTTGGCCTGCAGCACGCCTACAACCTGGAACGGCAGGTTGCCGATCCTTACGGTCTGGCCCGTGGGGTCGGACGTGCCGAACAGGTTTTGCTGCACGGTTGCACCCAGTACTACAACGTTGCTCGCGCGATTCACATCATCCTGCGTGAAGTTGCCGCCATGCGCGAAATCCCAGTTGCGGATATCAAAATACTGCGGCTCAGTGCCGGTGATGCGCGTGCTCCAGTTTTGATTATCGGCAACCACCTGCGCGCTTGATCCGGATACCGGCGCTGCCTCAGCCACGGTCGGCACCTGCTGCACGATGGCTTTCATATCGTCATCAATCAGGCTCTTGGTGGCGCCGCCGCCCAACCTGATCCCGCCCTTGTTGATGCTGCCTGCACTGATATACAGCATATTCGTTCCCATCGACGCGATCTGGTCCTGCACCTGCTGCTGTGCGCCCTGTCCCAGGCCCACCGTTGCGATCACCGCTCCCACGCCGATCACGATACCCAGCATGGTCAGCAATGAACGTAATTTGTTTCTGGTTAATGCTCGAACCGCTATTTTTAAAATCGCCAGTAAATCCATATGAACCCCCGTTCATGCAATTGCCAAAATTGCCATTGATTGCCAAAGATCGCCGAAAATTGAAGTCAGGCACCCGATTGCTAGTCTTCATCCACCGTCGGCAGGGTCTTGAGCACCTCTGCTGCGCGCGGCCGGTTTCGCACCGGATCGTCGTGCCTGATCTTGCCGTCGCGGAAGACCACCATCCTTTTTGCAAACTGCGCGATGTCCGGTTCGTGCGTGACCAGAACTATGGTTAGCCCGCCGTCATTCAAGTCCTGGAAGATCTGCATGATCTCAACTGACGTTCTGCTGTCGAGGTTGCCCGTAGGCTCATCCGCCAGCAGGATCGCTGGACGATTCACCAGCGCGCGCGCAATAGCCACTCGCTGTTGCTGTCCGCCGGAAAGCTGGGAAGGGAAGTGGTCCAGCCGTTGTCCCAATCCCACGAGCTCCAGAACTTCTTTGGCCCGTGCCATGCGCTGCTCTCTTTCCATCTGCGCATATAGCGTCGGTAGCTCAACATTTTCGAGCGCCGTGGTGCGTGAAAGCAGGTTGAATCCCTGGAAGACAAATCCCAGCTTGCGATTGCGGATCGCGGCCAGCTGCTTTTTCTCCAGGCTGGAAACGTCCGTGCCCTCCAGGATGTACTTCCCGCTGCTCGGCTTATCCAGGCAGCCCAGCATGTTCATGAAGGTTGATTTGCCGCTGCCGCTCGAGCCCATGATCGCCACAAACTCTCCCGGCTCGATCGTCAGGTTCACGCCGCGCAGGGCGTGCACCTTGGTTTCTCCCAGGTCGTAATACTTGTGCACGTCCTCCACCGCGATCACCGGCGTAACTTTAACCAGCTCCGGCGACATCAACTCCGGCGCATTCATTTCGATTTGATTGATCGTTGCCATAAATCCTTCTTCTCTCGGTTCTGCCGTGTCTTCTGTGGTAAGTGGTTTCCGATCACGCGCGATCACGTGCGATCGCGGCGATGGCGGCGATTGCCTACCGTCCCATCCTGCCGCCACCGCCGGATCCGCGCGTTGCTCCCATTCCTGGCGCAGCCGTGCTTGCGCTGGCGCTCTTGCTCGGACCCGCTGCTCCAGTAATCACCTGGTCTTGCGGGTTCAGCGACCCTCTGAGCACCTGCGCGACCTCAGTGGTGGTGTGGTCCGTGATGCCCAGCTTGATCTGCACCGGCTCCAGCGACTTGTTCGCATCGAGCTTCCAGACGACTGCAGTAGTGGCTTGCTGGCCAGTGGTTTGCTGACTTGAAGCTTGCTGCGTCCCCTGTCCGCCTTTTTTGCCGCGTCCTGCGCTGGCAGTGATCCCGGCCTTCTGATAGGCATCGCTCAACTGCTGCGCCGTCAGGTCAGGAGTGAAGCGAAGCGCTCCGTTGGGGATCTTCACCACGTCGCTCGCCTGCGCAACCGGGATGGTCACGTAGGCCGTCATACCCGGAAACAGCTTCATGTCCGGGTTGTCAAAGTCCACGACGGTGGTGTAAGTCACCACGTTCTGGACGGTCGTGGCATTCAACCGCACTGCGGAAACTTTTCCCTGGAACGTATCTTTCGGGAAAGCGTCTACGTTGAACTTCGTGTCCTGCCCGGTTTGGATCGAGCCTACGTCGCTCTCATCGGTGCTCACGTAGACCTGCATCTTGGTGAGGTCCTGCGCGATGGTGAAGAGAGTCGGCGCCTGCAGGCTCGCCGCCACCGTCTGGCCCACGTCAACGCTGCGGGCAATCACGGTTCCGTCGATCGGAGATTTGATCGTGGTGTAATCCAAGTTCGCCTTGGCTACCGTCACCGCGGCGGAGTTCTGCTGTACCTGCGCGCTCGCCTGCGTTACCGCAGCCTGAGCGGCGCCGACGGCAGCATCATTGCTCTGCCAGGTCGCTTTCGCGGCATCGAGTTGCTGTGCCGGGATCACACCGTCATTGGCCAGAGCCACGCTGCGGTCATAGTCCAGCTTGGATTGGTTCGCCGTAGCCTGCGCCTTGGCCAGATTGGCTTTCGCCGCAACCAGGTTCGCTTGTGCGTTGGCCAGATTGGCCTGGGCCTGCAGCATCGCGCCCTTGAACAATGAAGGGTCAATCTGCGCGATCACCTGGCCTTTTTTTACATGTGAGTTGAAGTCGGCATAGAGAGTCTGGATGGTTCCAGATACCTGCGAACCGACCTGCACGGTCGTCACCGCGTTGATGGTTCCCGTCGCCTGGACCAGGTCCTGTATATCGCCCTTCTGCACCTTCTCGGTGTAGTACTGGGGCGCGTTCTTGGTCTCAAACTTGAATGCCGTCAGCAGCCCAATCGTCGCCAGCAGCACGCCAATAATCGTCCATTTGTTCTTTATGATTTTCATTCTTGAACCCCTCAGGCCCGTCTTACCTCTTTCGGCCTCTGTAAGCTCAAACCCCGCTCTGGAGCGAGTTGGGTAAAGTGTGGTAAGAAAAGGGTTAATAATTGTCTAGACGGTTAATTCGTAAGAGGCTGGATTTTCAGGCCGCTTAATAGAACTTTGCAAAGACACGCCAATTGTCGTTAGCGCGGCTTGGCGGCCGAATTGCAAAGCTTTGAAAAGGGGTACTTTTGATGAAATTGAAACTGGTTTTCGCGTGTCATTTGTTGATCTTGCTCTGTGCGGTTCCTCGACATGCACAGTGTCAAGCCGTAGACGGTGTATATCGCGGGACACTGGGCAAACGGAGATCGTGCTGGAGATCGGCGTCGATCCTGGACACCCGGGCGGGCAATGCCTGGTTGGGCGATATTTCTATCGCTGCCACGGAATCGACATTTTCATCAAAGGGACTCGTAACCAGGACGGCAGCTTCCTGTTGTCAGACAACTTGTAGCCAGAATATTAACGTTTCTTAACGACGAGAGTCGCGAGACCGTTTTGATGCATCACAAGACACAGAGGTAATGGCTGTTGAGGCCACCTGTTGTGGCGCGGAAACATTGGTCTACCTTGGAGTTACGGGGGAAAAGAGAGCCCAGAAGCTTCTGCCGGCGTTGGGGAGAAGCTTACTTTCTTGCAAGCGGAGGATTTGTCCGCTATAGTGCGCCCATGCTCATGCCCTGTCTTTCAATGCGGTGTTGCGTCCCGCCAAACCCGTGTGTGCGTCCGGGCAGATGGGTGGATATGAGCTGACGCGATCTTGAAAGCAAAGCAAATACTCCCCCGCTGCAGCCCGCAGCGGTTTTTTATTGCCTGATTTCGAGATCAACGATGTGAGTTTTTTGAGCTGCAGGATACGTCAATGAAGTCTTCACAAGTTATGGGCGGGTCCATCGATCACCGCGCGCTGCTGGTGAACGCGCGCCGCGTTGTGGTGAAAGTCGGGACCGGAGTGGTGTGTAACGCACAAAGTGAATTTGACCCGGACCAAGTGGCCAGGCTGGCCGGCGGGATCGCTGAATTGATCAAGTCGGGACGGCAGGTAGTGGTGGTGAGCTCCGGCGCGGTCACCCTGGGAGCGGCAGAACTCAAAATCCATCGCAGCCGTCTTCGTGATGCCACCGTTACCCGCGCCTGCGCCGCTGTGGGCCAGTGCAAGCTCATGGAAGCCTACGCCGAATCATTTCGTCCGCACGGCATCACCGTCGCTCAGGTCCTGGTTACGGAAGACGATTTCAGTGATCTGAAGCGTTACGGCATTCTTCGCCAGACATTTGAGCGGCTGCTCAAGCTGGGGACGGTGCCGATCGTCAATGAGAATGACACGGTCACCAATATCTATACGGAGCAGTCGCCGGTGTTTCGCGACAATGACCGCCTGGCAGCGCTGGTCCTCAGCAAGCTTGAGGCTGATGCGTTGGTGTTGCTTTCCAATGTCGATGGCCTGCTCTACCGCGGAAACCAGGAACCCGAGCACGCCACGGTTGTAACCATGGTGACTGAAGTGACTCCGGCGATACGCGATTCCGCTCGCGGCGCTTCTGCCACCGGCCGCGGTGGCATGGCAGCCAAGCTTGATGCCGCCGAAATCGCCATGCACGCCGGCGGCATGGTAGTGATTGCCAACGGAAAAACCGACGGCATCCTGGAGCAGGTATTTCGCGGCGACGGGGTGGGTACGCTCTTTCTGCCGGGCTCGCGCATGGCCGGCAAACGTCGCTGGCTAGCTTTCGCCACCACGGTGCGTGGGCAAGCCACCATCAATGCCAAAGCAGCCGATGCGCTTCTGCACCGTCAAGCAAGCCTGCTCATTTCCGGAGTGACTGCCTGCACGGGCGAGTTTTCGGCCGGACAGGTGATTGCCGTCGTCGACGCTGACGGCGATATCATTGGCAAAGGCATCGCCGAATACAGCAGCCAGCAGCTTGCTGCGATGCTTGCTGACAATGGAAGTAAGCGTGGCGTGCTGGTGCGCCGGGAAAATTTCCTGATTCTCTCTGAAAAGCAATCCGATGACTAAGGTTGCACAGGCTGCGCCGGAGGGCGCTATCGCCAGCCAGGTGCAGCGCACACGCCATGTTGCGCGCGCGTTGGCGCGGCTCTCTGCTGAGGCTCGCAACCGGATTCTTCTCTCGGCCGCAGACCTGCTCGAAACGCGGGCTGCCGCGATCCTGGCCGCCAATCAACAGGACTGCGCAGCCCTGGAGCGCGAGATCGCAGACGAGAGGGCCGGCGCGGCATTGCTGAGGCGGCTCAAGACTTCACCCTCCGGCGTCAGTGATATGTCCCGCCAGGTTCGCGACGTCGCGCGTCTACCCGATCCGCTCGGCGGCGTCGTGGTCACGACTGAGCTCGATGATGGGCTGCTCCTGCAAAAAGTTCCATGCCCCCTGGGCGTTATTGCGGTGATCTTTGAGTCGCGGCCTGACGCCGTGCCGCAAGTCGCCTCGCTGGCGATCAAGACCGGCAATGGGCTGGTGCTCAAAGGCGGCGCTGAAGCGCGCAACACCAATCGTGTGCTGGTTTCCATCTGGTATGAGGCGCTGGCCTCGCACAGTGCGCCCCTGCGCGACGCTCTATGCGCATTGGAAGACCGGGCGGAGGTGATGCAAATCCTGGAAATGAATCGTGAAATCGATCTGGTCATTCCGCGCGGATCCACGGAGTTTGTGAATTTTGTTTTTCGGCACAGCCGGATTCCCGTGCTCGGACACGGCAGCGGCATCTGCCATATCTATGTCGATTCATCCGCCGACCTGAAAATGGCGACCGATGTTGTGGTCGATGCGAAGATCCAATATCCCGCCGCCTGCAATTCCGTGGAGAAGGTTTTGGTGCATCAGCAAATTGCCGGCGAATTTCTGCCACTACTTGTTCCCGCACTGCAGGCCGCCGGCGTAGAAGTTCGGGGCTGTTCGCGCACGGTTGAACTCCTTCCACGGCAAAACATCGTTCCCGCCAAAGAAGAAGATTGGCACACTGAATACGGCGATCTGAAACTCACGGTCAAGGTCGTGAGTGATTTCAACGAGGCCGTCGAACACATCAATCATTACGGCTCGCGCCACACGGAGAGCATCGTTACTCAAGATCAGCAAGCCGCGGATATCTTTCTGAACGAAGTCGACGCGGCCAGCGTCTTTCACAATGCTTCCACCCGCTTTGCCGACGGCTTTCGCTACGGCCTGGGCGCAGAGGTCGGCGTCAGCAACAGCAAGCTGCACGCGCGCGGCCCCGTTGGTTTGGAGGGATTGCTTACGTACAAATACCAGCTGCGGGGAAGCGGCCAGATCGTCTCCGACTATGTCCAGGGCAAGCGGACCTTCAAGCATCGGCGGCGATGAAGTAGCACGTTGAGAGCAAGGAAGCCGGGTGAGGCGGCAGAAGGCGCGAATCCCGCCGGCCTTATTCTTGCGGACTTTTTGCCGCTTCAATCTGCACAAACTGCCAGCCGAAGCGTCCCTTGATGCATAGATTACCGTGGGTGACGTCGTGATCGAGTGGTGACGTGACTTTGACAATCTTCCCGTCCTGCTCATGCACCGTAAGATTGCAGCCCACGCCGCAGTAGGGGCAGATGGTAGTCGTCTCCTCCTGCTTTGACTCGTCCCACGTGCCCGCCTGACGCATGTCATACTCGCTCTTGAACATCAGAGCGCCGGTGGGGCAAACGCCGATGCAGTTGCCGCAGTAGACGCAAGCTGACTCGGGCAGTGGAACCTGGAACTCGGTAGCGATTCCAGCGGAAAATCCGCGACCGGAAACAGCGATGGCGAAGGTGTTCTGCGCGTCAACGCCGCAGGCTTCCACGCACTTGTAGCAGAGGATGCACTTGGAGTAATCGCGAACGTACAGATCGTTGTCAATCTTGACCGGCTGCTTCACCGTGGCAGCGGTTGGTCCAAAACGCTGCGGCTGCGCACCGTATCGCTCCATGTAGCCGGCAAATTGCGGCGCCGTGGACACGTCGACCGACGAAGCCAGGAATTCCAGCACCATGCGCCGCGAAAGACGGACGCGCTCGGAGTCGGTCTTGATCTTCATGTTAGGCTCAGCCTTGCGCGAGCATGCCGGCACCAGCGTGCGCGAGCCCTCCATCTCCACCACGCAGACGCGGCAGACGTTGACCGGCGTGAGGCTCTCAAGAAAACAGAGAGTGGGCGTATCGATGCCCAGTTTGCGCGCGGCTTCCAGGATGGTGGAACCCTCTGGCACGGAGACAGCCTGGCCGTCGATGGTGATTTCGACCATCTTGCGTTCGCGCGGCGGAGGAGCCTGCGGCACGGGTCCGCGCGGTACAGGTATCAATGGCGCGGGAGCGGATTGAGGAGCGGCTGCGGGTTGCGTGCTTGCTACTGTAGTTTCCTTCATGCGAATAAATTCCATCTCTGGAGCGCAGATTCCAGGGCGCTGGAAGCGGTCTGGCCCAGTCCGCAGATTGAGGCATCACGCATGGCCTGCCCCATTTCTTTGAGCATTGCGACTTCGTCGGCCTTCGATCCCAGAGGACGGTTCTCAATCAGCCTCTGCAGGGCTTCCTGCTGGCGCACTACGCCGACGCGGCAGGGCACACACTGCCCGCAAGTCTCATGGCGGAAGAATTCGGCGATCCGCAGCAGAATCCGCTTGAGATCGACGCTATCGTCAAACAGCATCACCACGCCCGACCCCAGAGTTGCTCCGATGGCGCGCGTGCCTTCAAAGGTGAGCGGAACGTCAATTTCCTTCGGAGTTATAAAGGTTCCGGCCGCGCCACCGAGCAGAATTGCCTGCAGCCGCCCGGTACCGGCTGTGCCGCCTGCAATGGCGATCAACTGGCGCAGCGTGGTGCCCATCGGCACCTCATAGATTCCCGGCCGCTCAATATGCCCGCAAAGACAGAACAGCCTTGGGCCGGCAGAGTTCTCCGTGCCGATCGCCGCATAGGCGGCGCCGCCACGCTGAATGATGAGGGGCACATTGATCAGCGTTTCCACGTTGTTGACGACGGTGGGCATGCGGAAGAGTCCTGCTTGTGTGGGGAATGGCGGTTTGTTGCGCGGCTCGCCGCGCTGGCCCTCGATCGAATTGAACAACGCGGTTTCCTCTCCGCAAATGTAAGCGCCGGCGCCGCGGCGCAGCTCGATATCAAAGCGCAGGCCGCTGCCGAGAATGTTCTCGCCCAGGAAGCCTTCCCAGCGCGCGGATTCAATGGCATGGGTCAGGCGCTCAGCGGCAAAGGGATATTCGCCGCGAAGATAGATGTATCCGTGCTCTGCCCCGGTGACCAGCGCCGCGATCGTCATGCCTTCCAGCACGGCAAAAGGATCGCCTTCCATCACGATCCGGTCTTTGAAGGTTCCCGGCTCGGATTCGTCGGCATTGCAGATCAGGTAGTGTTTGCGGTTGGGATCCTGCTTCAGGCGATCCCGCTGCGTATACAGCGCTTCCCATTTTTTGGCTGCGGGAAACGCAGCGCCACCGCGGCCCAGCAGCTTTGATGCAGCAATTTCTTTCAGAACGCCTTCAGGGCCCAGCTCAATTGCTTTGCGCAGCGCTTCATAACCACCAAGGCGTTGATAGCCGTCAAGCTGCGGCGCATTGTTTTTTCCGACGCGGCGCAAGAGCCTCAGCTTTGGAGATCCCTCCTGAGGAACCGAAAGCTGTGGATTCAATACGTCCGATGCCGACGGCATGGTGTCATTGCCCGCATCCTTCATGAGCGACTCAACACGCTCTACCGTCGCGGGGGCCAGCACCCGCTCTTGCGGTCTTACTCCGGCCTTAGCTACCAGAACGGCGGGAGCGCGCTCGCACAGTCCCAAACAGGCGCTGCGCTGCCACATGGCGCGACCACCCATACAGGGCAGCCCTTCCGGACCAAGCTTGTGCTCCAGTTGATCGCAAAGCGCCTCCGAACCGCGGGTCATACAGGCAATGTCATCGCATACATGGGCCACGGACAGAGGACGAGGCTTGAGCGAGAACATGCCATAAAAGGAAGCGACTCCGTAGGCCTCGGCGGGAGGAATGTCGAGCCGCTGGGCAACGTAGTTCAACGCGCCCTCGCTGATCCAGCCGATGCGGTTGTGGATGGCGTGCAGAGTGGGCAATAACAGGTGCCTTTGTGAGTTAGCCTTGTGGGCTCCGCCGAGAGCCACCCGGCCGTCAGAGTCCGCGTGGCGTTCGCCGCCATCCCAGCCTGATTCCGGCGCGCCCAATTTGGAATCAACTGCGGCTTTTTCTTCAAGCGTAGGTTGCGCGCCCGTCAGGTGAAGATCCAATTATTCCTCCGCACATTTTTCGATCCGGATCGCAGTCGCCTTGAATTCTGAAGTTCCGGATTTGGGATCCACAGCATCGATCGTCAGATCGTTGGTGGCTATCTGTTGATGAGCATGCACGGAAAGGAAGGCCAGGCCTGGACGCAGCGCAGTATCGAAGCGAACGGGCGCCACCACCGATCCTCGCCGTGAACTTACCCGTACCCTTTCGCCTTCGTGCAGCTGGTAGCGGCGGCCATCTTCCGGCGACAGTCCCAGCGCTTCCTTGCGCCGCAGCGGCGAAGCAAACTTCTCAGTCTGCACACCGGTGTTGTAGTCGTCAAGACGGCGGCCGGTGGTCAGGCGAATGGGGTATTGCTCGTCCAACTTATCGACCGGAGGCGCCTGCTCCACCACGTGAAAGGGAGCACGCGGGCCGATCAGGGGGTCAGCCCACAACCGGCCGTGCAAAAAGATCTCTCCGGGATGGGACTCGTCATAGCAGGGCCACTGTATGCCACCGAGTTTTTCCAGACGTTCATAGCTCATTCCGGCATTCATGGGGCTGAGCTTGCGCAACTCGTTCCATATGCACTCCGATTCGGCGCAACCCCAGTCATGGCCCAGCCGGCGCGCCAGGTCAAAGATGATTTCAACATCGTCGCGCACGCCGGGCGGCGGGGGAACGGTGCGACGCACGCGCTGCACGCGGCGCTCGCTCGATGTTACCGTGCCTTCGCTTTCAAAAGCACCGGCGGTCGCGGGCAGTACTACGTCTGCCATCTCAGCTGTCTTGGTATAAAAGATGTCCTGTACCAGCAGGAACTTCAGCTTGTCCAGCAGCTTGAGGGCATGGTGGCGATCCGCTTCCGAATCCGCGGGATTTTCGCCGAGGCAGTAAAGGGTGGTGAGCTCGCCGCGCTCCATGGCGGCGAACATGTCGCTGAGATGCCAGCCTTTTTTGTTAGGGAGCTTCACTCCATAAGCGTTTTCGAACTTGGCGCGGATGTCATCGTTCTCAACATGCTGGAAGCCGGGGAAGCGATCAGGAATCGCGCCCATATCGCCACCACCCTGCACGTTGTTCTGGCCGCGCAGCGGGCACACGCCGCTGCCATAGCGGCCCACATGTCCAGTGACCAAAGCCAGATTGATCAGCGCTACCACGTTGTCTACGGCGTTGTGGTGCTCGGTGATGCCGAGCGTCCAGCAGAGTTGCGCGCGTCCAGCCCTGGCGTAAGCATGCGCGGTCTTGCGGATGATCTCAGCGGGCACGCCGGTTTCTTTCTCAGCGCGGTCCAGCGTGTATTTTTCGACGTGCGCCTTGTACGCTTCAAAGTTGCTGGTGGCGTGCCGGATAAATTTCTCATTGGCCAGCCCGGCGGCAATGATCTCGCGGCCCATGGCATTGGCCATAGAGATGTCGGAACCCACATCCAGACCCAGCCATGTATCCGCCCATTGCGCCGAAGTAGTGCGCCGCGGATCCACCACATAGAGCTTGGCGCCGTTGCGGATGCCCTTCAGGACATGATGAAAGTAGATGGGGTGCGTTTCCCGGGCATTCGATCCCCAAAGAAGAATCACGTCCGCATCTTCGGCTTCATGGTATGAACTTGTGCCACCACCCGCTCCAAAAACCGCCGCCAGACCGGCGACGCTGGGGGCGTGTCAAGTCCGGTTGCAGCTATCGATGTTGTTGGTGCCCATGACCGAACGAACAAATTTCTGGGCGACATAGTTCAGTTCGTTGGTGGTCTTGGAGCAGCTGAACATGCCGAAGTCGCGCGGATCCTCTTTGGCGATGGAATGGCTGAAAGCCTTGACTACACGGTCCAGAGCCTCATCCCATGAGGCGGGTCGATGTCCACCGTTTTCGCGCACCAGCGGCTGTGTCAGACGGGTTTTGGATGAAATAGGCATATTGCCCTCAAATGGGTGCTAGGGGAATCGTAGCACTTTTGCCAAGACATGGGAGAGGGCTCTCGCCCTCTCTCACGTATAGCGAACTAAAGTTACTTGCGGTTACTTGCTGCTTGGAGCAGGCGCCGGCGCTGTTGCTGCCGGAGCAGTGGTTGCCGGAGCGGTTGCGGCAGGGGGAGACACAAACAGCTTCTGTGCATTCTTCCACAGCTCAGCCACGCCCCATCCCCACGGTACGCCGACGAACAGCCACGCCAACGCTACGAGCACTGCAGGTGTCTTTTTTACTTGATCCATCTTTTGGCTCCTTTGCGTTAGGAACGCGCTACTGCCGGGCTGGGCGCGGCAACGGTGTCTATGGTCTCGGCGGAATACCAGTACTTGGAGTTCACCGGCCGCACCGCCGCATTGGCGATCAAGCCGACGATCAACAAGCCCACCATGACGTAAAGAACGGTGGAATAGGAATCTGCCAGCGGCACGCCGTGGTTCTTCTCATACTCGCGTATGTTGTTGACCAGGACGGGCCCAAGGATTCCCGCCACCGACCATGCGGTCAGGAGACGTCCGTGAATGGCGCCCACTTCCATGGTGCCAAACAGGTCGCGCAGGTACGCAGGGACCGTGGCAAAGCCGCCGCCATACATGCTGACGATCACGGCGCAAACGATCACAAAAAGCGGAACGCTGTTCATACCGCTGATGCCGGTCCGCGGAGCAAGGTAATAGAGAATGCCGCCCAGGACAAAGAACACAAAGTAAGTGTTCTTGCGGCCAATATAGTCTGAGACGGAGGACCAGATGAAACGTCCACCCATGTTGAACAAACTGAGCAAGGCCACAAACCCGGCAGCCGCAGCTGCGGTAATCCTGCCTCGGAACAGCTCCTGGATCATGGGTGAAGCCTGCTCTAGGATGCCGATGCCGGCGCTCACATTCATGCACAACACAATCCATAGCAGCCAGAATTGCGGTGTCCCGAAAGCGGTGTTGACCTCGACATCGTGCTGTGTGACCAGGGTTTTGGGCTTGGCGGGAGCCACCCAGCCTTCCGGCTTCCAACCCGCCGCGGGAACACGGACGGTGAAGACGCCGAACATCATGGCAACAAAGTAAATTGCTCCCATGGCAAGGAAGGTTTTCTCTACGCCAAGATCATTATTGGTTTTGAAGGCTGCCATCAGATTAGTCGCCAAAGGCGAACCAATGAGCGCACCGCCTCCAAATCCCATGATGGCCATGCCGGTCGCCATGCCGGGCCGGTCTGGGAACCATTTGATCAGCGTCGAAACCGGGGAGATATAGCCGATCCCGAGGCCGATGCCGCCGATCACACCGTAGCCAATGTAGATGAGCCATAGTTGATGGACATACACTCCCAGGGCGGAGACGAAGAAGCCGCTGCAAAAACAGACAGCAGAGGCAAACATCGCCTTGCGCGGCCCCACCCTCTCCAGCCACTTGCCGAACACTGCGGCAGAAAGGCCAAGGAATATGATCGCCAGGCTGAAAATCCACGCCAGAGAGGTGAACTTCCAGTCCAGCGGGTTGGGGCTGTCCACGCCGGGCAGGGCTTTGAGTCCGCCGCCCGCGGTCTGTACCTGAATCAGGTAGTTCAACGGCTTCTTGAATACGCTGAAGGCGTAAGCCTGGCCAATGGCCAGATGAATGGAAAGAGCAGCGGGAGGAACCAGCCAGCGGCTGAATCCAGGTTTAGCGACAGAGTGACTACGGTCAAGAAAGGAGAGTGCACCCATGGCCTTAGGTCCTCATCTTTTTGAAGTGACGTTCGTCTTTACTTATTTTTCTGGAACAAAAGCCGAAGCAAGGCAACTGAACCCGGCAGCGGTATCGAGGATGCTGTCGGCGTTATTGTGACAGCAGGTATCCAAGATGCTCTTCTAATTTTCGCAGGGAAGGTTACCATAGCTTCTTATTTGCGCAAAATTTGCCATCCGAAGGCCCAGTGTTTACCCGGTAAAATCGGAATACAACGACCTCAGCCTGTCTGCAGGTCAATCCAAGCACGGTCTGGCTGAAGGTCCCGCGCCTGGCCGGAAGACTACTCGGAAAAGGGTATCAAATCGTAATACGATATATCAATTCATTTTTTGCAGGGGCTTTGTACGCCCGGAAAGGGCCTGGAACCGTCTTTATTTCAAGGTTTCGGGCGCCTTAGCCACAGCACCATCAGCACGTCATCCACATAGTCCGCGCCGATCTTCAGGGATCGTGGTTCCAGACCGTAATCCTGAAACCCTATTGCTTCGTAGAGTTTGCGCGCGGGCAGGTGCGAAGAGGCGACGAGCGTTATCTGCTCGAGCCCGGCGATCTCCCGGCCCCGGCGGATTACTTCCTGAAGGAGGGCGCGGGCCACGCCTTTGCCCCGGGACTCCGGCCGCACATAGACGCCCCAGATATGCCCTTTGTGCCGCTCTTTATTGTTTTGCCGGCGAAAGAATCCCGCCGTGCCGGTCAGCCTAGCCGCTTCAAAGCTGCCGAGAACAAAATTGTTCGTCGGATCGCCGGTGCCCAAATGTTGCCGGGCAAGTTCAATCGTCGATTGCTGGTGTTCCTCCTCCGAATCGGCAAAGGAAGCAGGGTCGTTGCGCAGCATCTCCAGGCGTAGGTGCCACCATGCTTCGGCGTCGCCGGCGGTTAGAACTCGGATTTCCATGATGAGGCATTATCGCAAACCGGCGTGTTCGCATATTTAGCAACAAAAAGGGCCGGACCATTGCGGTCCGGCCTTTAGCCCTGCAACTGCTCAGCTCTAGAACGTGAACCTGGCTCCGAATTGGATCACTCGCGCTGGGTAAGTTGTAGTTACCTGACCGAATGTCCCCGCTGGAGATGTTGGTGTCGGGCTCAAGGAATTCAGAGTGATTAAAGATGTTGAAGAACTCCGCCCTGATCTTCAGCGCCGTGCGCTCAGGGCGGCAACGTTAACAGAAAACACGCAGATCGGCCACAAGATTTTGGGACAATTCGAGTTCCGTTGCAGCACGGAGAGCGCGAGCCTCACTTCCTTCTCGATGTAGTTCCATCTATAAGTTTGCGTGATAGTATTTGTCTGCCTTCTACCATGAGATATAGGTTGGTTTTGCTGATTCTTGGATTCGGTCTGGGTGCGGCGACGCTCGTCTGCCAGCCCGGAACGGCCAGAACCTCTGCCCAGCTTTTGAAAGCCGCCGAATCAGGTGACGCCAGGGCGCAGTTCGAGATCGGGGGGGCCTACGAAAATGGAAAAGGCGTCGCGCGCGATGACCGGCGCGCCGCAGAGTGGTATCGCAAATCGGCCGAGCAGGGCAATGGACAGGCGCAGTACAGCCTGGGTGCGATGTATGCCGAAGGCCGCGGCGTTGAACGCAACCGCGACGAAGCCATCCGCTGGTACAAAAAAGCCGCGAGCCACGGTGTCGCCGGAGCCATGTACAGAGTTGCCATCGCTTACTACAACGGCGAAGGCGTAGAAGAGAATCTTGGCCTGGCTTGTACCTGGCTGCTGGCCGCACAGAAAAGCGGCGATCCCCAGGCACAGGATGCTCTCAAACAGATCGGCGACCAGATGACCAATCGTCTCGACCGCAGCAAGTTTGATCTGGCCGAACTCTACGAAAAAGGAGAAGAGCTCCCGCAGGACCTGCCGTCGGCGCTGGCTTTGTATCAGGAGGCGGCGGCAAAAGATCCCAGGACCTCGCCGTTCGTGAACCCGTCCGAACTGAAGCTGTGCGAGTTCTATGCCGCCGGAAAAGGCGTTGCACAGGATTTCATACAGGCGAAAACGTGGTGCGTGAAAGCAGCGAATGCAGGAAATGCGCCGGCGTTTTTGCAGCTGGGGCACATGGCCGAACAGGGTGCGGGCGGCCAGATCCCCGATCCGCGAGGCGCGATGGTCTGGTACCGGCGCGCCGCGGCCCAGATGGTGGTGGGAGCATACATGGAGTTAGGCCGGCTGCGGGCCGCAAGCGCTGCCCACGTTGACCAGAAAAAGGCCTACTTCTGGTTTTTGCTGGCGCAGCGGCAAAAGTATAAGGGAGCTGAAGCCAAACTAAATGAGGTTGCGGGTCATCTTTCGAACGATGAGATGGACGATGAGCTGAATCAAGCCATCTTTTGGAACAAAACTGGCTCAAGTTACCGCCTCACCATGGCCAATCAGCATTGATATGGCACCCGACGGCCTTATGTGTTGTTGGTCCGGGTATATCTGAGAATCCCTTTCCGGCGAGTTTCCAGAATCAGCTTCCAGATCCTGTCCTGATCGAAGGCCGGCCACATCTTTTTGAGCGCAGCGTGGGCCTCGGCCTGCCGGCCGCTGTACAGGTAGGCTAGAACAATGCGCAATGCATTCATCGCAACTTCCTCCCTGTCGATTATTTCGTCTTTGCTTTTGGCCTGGCGAAGAGCAGCTAAATCTTCTGCTGATATTTCAGCTTTTATTTCTGCAATTTCCTTGTCGTAATCTGCAACGCGCTCACGGCTGATGTCGACTAGTCGGTTTCCTTCCAGCCTCAGGTAGATATCAGGAATTGGGCTAAAGGCATGAGGGGATTCGAAATAATCAAAAGCGCCATCGCTCGTGTGTATCTCTATTCTTCCAGCGCGGTTGCTGACAAATTCCGCTGCCTGTTGGTTATAGAATTGGCTCAGCAGACGTGGATTGGCGCCGAGTGAGATGATGTAATAAGTCCAGCAACAATGGGCGCCGCCGGAATAACCTTCCAGTACGACGTCGGGGATTCCGTCTCCATTCACATCCTTGCCGGCGAGGACGACCGAAAGACCCCAATCCGCTGCGGAGAAGACTATCTTGCCGCGTGCGTCGATGAACTGAGCCCGGCACGGTTCGTTTTCGGCGGCGCTGAAAGGCGCGAGGCGTATTACAAACCCATTGACTCTTTTTAATTTGGTGGTCTTGTCGGAGTGAGAGCAACCCATGTCTAATGCGCAAAGAGGCGCACATGATACGCATAAAGCAATCGCTACAAACCAGCGCAGGTTACATCCCATCGTAGTTTGGACCGCCGCCGCCCTCCGGCGGCACCCAGGTGATGATCTCGTACGGGTCCATGATGTCACACGTCTTGCAGTGGACGCAGTTGGAAGGATTCAGATGGATGCGTTTGCCCTTGGGCGCATCAGCGCCCGTGGTGTCTTCCATTTCATAGACATTGGCGGGGCAGAAATTCTGACAGGGATTGCCGAACTCCACCACGCACTTGGTATTGCAGATGTTTGTATCGGCAATAATCAGGTGCGAGGGCTGATCTTCTTCATGCTTGGTGCCGGAGTGGTAGAGATCGGTGAGCTTATCGAAGGTGAGCTTGCCATCGCCTTTGGCTTTGCCGAGGAGCTGCGCGCGCTTGCCGCCGTCGGCAGGAAGCTGATCGAGGTGCTGCATGCGCTTGTGGCCTGCTTCAGCGTGGTAGACCTCATGCAGGCCGCGTCCGCCGGTGATCTGCTGGAGCGCGGTGTGGAAGAGGCCGGAAACCAGGCCATTCTCGAATCCCTGATGGAAGTTGCGGACCTCCCACAACTCATCTTTGATCCAGCTTGAGTCGACGCTCTCCTTGTACTTGTGGAGCCAGTCACCGTCAAAGCGGTTCTGGAGCAGCGCGCTGAACGCGGTCTCGGCGGCCAGCATGCCGCTCTTGATCGCCAGGTGAATGCCTTTAAGTCGCTGGGAATTTACGAAGCTCGCCGAATCACCGATGATCATCCAGCCATCGCCGGCCAGGGGAGGCATGGAGAACCAGCCGCCGTAGGGAAAAGTCTTTGCGCCGTAGCGAACCATCTTGCCGCCGCGCAGCAGCGTCTGTACCAGCGGATGCGTTTTGAAAGTCTGCAGCACGTGCTGGGGGTCGAGGCGCGGATCGGCGTAGTCCAGGCTGATCACGTAGCCCAACGAGACAATGTTGTCCTTTGATCCGTAAATCCAGCCGCCGCCGTATTCTTTGGTGGTGAGCGGCCAGCCCATGGTGTAGATCACCTGGCCTTTCTTGATCGCGCCGGACGGAACTTCCCAGAGTTCTTTCACGCCGATGCCGTACACCTGGGGATTGCGGCCTTTCTGAAGATCGAACTTATTGACCAGTTGCTTGGTCAGCGATCCGCGCGCGCCTTCGGCAAGAATGGTGACCTTCGACTTGAGGTCATAACCGGGCTCGAAGTTGGATTTCTTCTGATTCTGCTTGTCGATGCCTTTATCGTCGGTGCGAACGCCGGTAACTTTATCTCCGTCGAAGAGCAGCTCCGATCCGGCGAAGCCGGTGAAGACAGTGATGCCGGCCTGTTCGACTTTCTCTCCCAACCACTTTACGAAGCGGTTGATGGAGATGACGAAGTTTCCATGGTCCTGCAGCGGGGGAGGGGTGATCGGAAGGCGGTGTTCGCTCTTTTCGGTAAGGAAGTAGACGTCCTCGTTCTCGACTTCTGCATCAAGTGGCGCTTCTGCGCGCCACCCGGGAAGCAGTTCATCCATCGACCGCGGGTCAAGCAATGCTCCGGAGAGCGAATGCTGGCCCAATTCACGCGCCTTTTCAAGCACGTAAATATTCTCTTTGCTTAGTTGCGCCTCAGGGTTGCGGCGGTTGTGCCGGTCAATCAACTGGGAAAGGCGCAGCGCGCAGGCCAGCCCGCCCGGCCCGCCGCCAACAATGGTTACGTCGGCTTCCATCTGCGGACGCTCGATGCCTTCGAGAGGTTTACGGAAGTAGATCATTGGTTTTTAGCAATTAGCAATTGGCAATTAGCAAAAGCAAATTCTTACCGCGGATGAACGCGGATGATACTGATCAGAAAAACCAAAAAAGAAATCCGCGTGATCTGCGTTCATCCGTGGTAAGACTTTTTCGGTCAGTGTCATCAGTGCTTATCAGTGGTAAAGACTCAGCCTTTCGCTTTCTTCACTTCTTCGGTCAGCGCCGGCACGATATCAAACAGGTTCCCCACCACGCCGAAGTCGGCAATTTCAAAGATCGGCGCTTCCGCATCCTTATTAATAGCGATGATACTGCGGGAACCTTTCATCCCGACAATGTGCTGAATCGCCCCGCTGATGCCGACCGCAAGATAAAGTTTGGGCGAAACCGTCTGGCCGGAGCTGCCGATCTGGCGGTCCATGGGCAGCCAGCCGGAGTCGCAGATAGGACGCGACGCGGCGATCTCGCCGCCCAGCGCGTCGGCCAGCGCCTTGGCCAGCTCGATGTTCTTCTGTTCCTTGATACCGCGGCCGACCGAGACGATGATCTCCGCCTGCGTCAGGTCGACAGCCTGCTTGGCTTCCTTGAACGGATCTTCCGGCTGGTTGCGCTGCACGCCGTCGGGCACCTGAGCGGTTACGGTTTCCACCGCTGCGGGTGAAGCGCCGGCTTCGGCCTTGTCGCCGCGGAAGGCGCCGGACTGGAAGGTCACAAAGTGCGGCGCGGGACAGGCAAAAGAGACGTCGGCGGCGAACTTGCCTTGAAACATCTGCCGCGTGAACACCAGCTTGCTGCCGTCTTTGTGGAAGCCGATGGCGTCGCTGATGAGCGTGCGCTCGAGCGCCGTAGCCAGCTGGGGAGCGAAGTCGCGCACCTGGTAGGTGTGCGGCATCAGCACCAGCGACGGTTGTTTCTGCTGGATGAAGGCTTTGAGCGCCGCCACTACGCCGTCCGGTTCGTACTTGGCCAGCCTGGGTGATTCGACCGCGTACACCCTGGCAACCTTCTTGCTCGCAACTTCCTGGGCGATGCCCGCAATGCCGCTGCCGAAGACCGCAGCTTCCACAGTTGCGCCGGTTTCGGCGGCAATGGCCTGCGCGGCCGCAATCGTCTCCCAGGAGACGCGGTTGAGTTTACCTTCACGCTGCTCAGCTATTACAAGGATTGTCTCTGCCATTTGTCAGTTGATCTGCCGTTTCTTTTTAACGAAGCCGAAAATGATCAAAAACAGCGCTATGCCCACGTCCAGGCCAAAGATGAACTTCATTAACATGCCGCCGGCGCGGATATCCCAGCCCAAAAACAAAAGCCAGCCCAGACCTGATATCAGCATGACCAGCCCAACCACCATGAACGTTGCTCCGGTTTCATGTTGGGTTATGGGCTTATAGTTTCCACCTTCAGGATCGTAGTCTATTCTTTCCATGGGGTACTCCTTCACCACACATCAACATTCTTAGAGTCGAAAAACCCGGATCAGATGACGCGAATATCATTGCGCAGCTTGTCCACCAGCTTTTTCGCCACCTCGCCGGGCGAGCCCTCCAGCATCTCAGTCTTTTTGGTCTTCTGCGGGATGTAGAGCTTTTCAATCTTCTGCAGGTTCTCACCCAGAGCTGACTTCACTTCGTCGAGCGTGACTTTGCGCAGCGGCTTGTTTTTGGCCTGCTTGATGCCGAGCAGAGTGGCGTATCGCAGCTTGTTGATGCCGGACTGGATGGTCAGCACAGCCGGCAGCGGCATGCTTACGTGCTGGAAGAACCCGGATTCCAGCTCGCGCTTAACCTTGATTTGCGAATTGACGCCTCCGCCATCCGCCTTCTGGATCTCCATGATGATTGTGGCGTGCGGCCAGCCCAGCAGCTCAGCCATGATGACGCCGGTCTGGGCGTAGCCGTAGTCGTCCGACTGCAGGCCGGTGAAGATCAGGTCGAACTTCTCGTCTTTGATCGCAGCGACAAATGCCTTGGCCATGTTGAAAGCGTCAAGGCCCACGAAGCCGTTGTCTTCAAGATGGATGGCGCGATCGGCACCCTTGGCCAGCCCCTCGCGCAGGACCTGCTGAGCCCGCGCCGGGCCCGCGGTAATCACCACGACTTCGCCGGTATGCTTTTCTTTTTGCCGCAGGGCTTCTTCGAGGGCGTAAGCGTCGGGCTCGTTCACTTCGTAGGAGACGTCGTCGCGGATCCAGGTGCCGCTCTCGTTGAGCTTCAGAGGCGCATCCTTCTGCGGGACCTGCTTCATGCAGACCAGAATCTTCATAGGCGAAATAAGTCCTGTCGATTACTTAGATGCAGCGGATGAATGGCCGTTCAGCCGCCAGGGAAACTTGTAAGTATAAATCAGATCGCCGGTATCGCGCGGGATCGCCGTGATCGCGCGGGATCGGAAGGCAAAGCTCACCATGGATGAACACGGATAACACGGATCGGAGACAAGGAGAAGTGCTCAGCTCGGCTGCGCCGCTGTCAACCTTGGTTACGCGGGCGTTATTCGTTCAGAAACGCGACTGACTGCACGCCGGCGACTTCAAAGCGTTTGCGGCAGCGGATGTTTTTGCAGGCCACCATGTCGTCGCGGCGGACCATGTAGGACTGGGCTTTGGCGAACTTGGCGCGGTCGCGCTCGTCGGCGCGCGGGGGAAGCTGGCGTTTCTTGGTGCGCACCAGCCAGGAGAGCTCGTAGTCGGCGGACTGGCGGCAGTGCGGACACGTCAGCGGATGAGTCTTCTTGGATTCTTTCTCGTCGTAAAAGTCGCGCTCGTCCATTATCTTTGTCGCTTCGCTCCGCACCGCTTCAGAGTGATCTCAAAAAGAGAGATTACTCTGCACCAGTGGCAGTGCGGCTCGGCGCGCCAGTCGGCCTCGCCGCTGCCTGTATTATCTTTGTCGCTCCGCTCCAAACCGCTACAGGTTGATCTGAGGGCAGAGATTCTCTTGCTCCTGCAGCGCGCGGCTCGGCGCGCCCGGCCTATCTACCATTATATTAACCAAAGAGTACACAGGGAGCACGGAGAATCGAGCAGTGGTGGGTTAACTCTCTTGATTTGCCTGAAGCGGCTCCTGGGTGTTCGGCAGGAACCTGCGAAAGACAATCCAGTAATAGACCGCTGCGCCGTATGAGAGGCCCAAAAGCATGATGAGGAACCAAAGGCCTTTGCGCGCAGCAGAACGTCCGTCGTAGACGATGAGAAAATGCAGCATACCAATCCATAGAAACAGTGACGCGCTAATGAACGCAGCGACGATCATAAAAGCAGACAACAACAACGTTATAAATCTTGAGGTCGGGGGAAATGTAAAAGTGTTGTCGGGCGCGAAGATCGTAGCCGCAAGGACCAGAAAAAAAGCGAACACTACCAGCGTAAACGCTGTCCGGAAAAAGGACAGCACTTTCGCAGACGGATGGTATTGACGTCTGAGCTTGTAGGCGTTCATAAGGAATCGTCGAAAGCATCATACAGCCATTTCCAGCAGATACTGGGGCGGGTACAACCTTTTCGGCATGGAGAGTCATTGTAAGCCCACCCTTTCCGATTTCCATTTCTAATCCTCACGAAACTGTGGGTGCCCCACTCCTTTGCGAAGCAAAGGGTGGGATTGTCAAGTCCACAAGGTCACGTGCCCGGGTTCGCCAAAACGGTAAGTACGGAAGCTGCTCCATGGCCATAGTTCAGGAGATTCCACCAATCCGCGCTGAACGGGGTTGTCATGCATGTAGTTTAACTTCTCGGCATGTTTGCGTTGGCTGAAGACGTTGAAATCATAGTAGCGCTTCTGCCAGAAGGCAGGTGGCGCCTCGCTTTGCCAGAGCGATAATTGGTCGGCGGCCTTCTTCTTTCTTCGCGAGCAGCGCGAGACACGCTGTTTGAGAACCTGCATGGCCACGGCGAGATTTCGCTTGGTGGGTTCGGTGATGAGGAGATGAAAATGCTCCGGCATGACCACATAACCCCAGACTATGAACTGGTATTTTCGTCTGACTTCTTCCAGGATTTTGAGAAACAGGTCACGGCGACGAGCGGAGGAGAGGAACGGCTGACGATGGTAACAACTGCAGGTGACGAAGTGTTCGTCGCCGCTGGAGTGAAACCGTTGCAATCCTCTGGGCATGGAGGGTCATTGTAAGCCCACCCTTGTATCTTCCATTCCAGACGTAACTACTATTAGGTTGCGTTTCGGCGGAGAGGCCGTCCCACCCTGAGGCCGAGTTTGAGCCTGTGGCAAAGAGCGGCCCCC
>DATFSU010000056.1:0-15768 GCA_035262465.1 Candidatus Angelobacter sp.
GATCATCCCGAGCTTCCAGGGCACGGCGCAGGTGTTCCAGGATTCACTGCGGGGGCAGGGGCTGCTGCTGGCCGCCGCCGTGCTCGTCATCTACATCGTGCTCGGCATTCTCTACGAGAGCTTCATCCACCCCATCACCATTCTTTCCGGATTGCCCTCGGCCGGCGTCGGCGCGCTGGCGACGCTCATGCTCTTTCATGCCGATCTGAGCCTGTACGCTTTCGTCGGCGTGATCATGCTGGTGGGGCTGGTCAAGAAAAATGCCATCATGATGATCGACTTCGCTCTCGATGCGCAGCGCGAGGAAGGCAAGAGCGCCGCAGAAGCCATCTACCAGGGCGCGCTGGTCCGCTTCCGTCCCATCATGATGACCACAATGGCGGCCCTGATGGGCACCTTGCCGATCGCGCTCGGTTTCGGCGCCGGCGCCGAATCTCGCCGTCCGCTGGGACTGGCCGTAGTCGGCGGCCTGATTTTCTCGCAGACACTCACCCTCTACATCACACCGATCTACTACGTCTATCTCGACAAGCTTGGGCCGGGACTGAAGAAGCTGTTTGGCGGACGCAAGACGGGAGCGGTCAAGGCGGAGGAGATGGAAGCAGCTTCGATCTGAAATCCGGGCAGTCGCGCTCTCAATCAGCAGACAAAAAAGGGCCGATCAGGAATTGATCCGGATCGGCCTTTTTACTTGGCGTCAGCGGCTGGTTTTCCGCTGACACAGTTCGAATGTGAAGGTTTATGGGATGCCCAGGCTGTTTATGTACTCATGCGTATACGCAAGGGCGGGATTGGTGGTGCCGCTACTGGAACTGCCGCCGGCGCCGGGCGTGTCGCGATCGAACGCCCAGAAGCGCGAGGTCCGCAGGTGGTTGGAGATCACGAAGGCGTTCACCGTATCTATGTCGTGCAGGCTTGTGATCTCGTCCTGGGTATCGGCCTTCCCAATCATCATCGTGAGCCCAATGTTAGTAAAGGGTATGCCGGATTGCATGTTGAGCGCCTGCGCCGCGGCGATCGCAGACTGACCCATGTCGCACGCGCCGCTTACCACCACGCAGTTGCTGGGAGTCGTTGAGCCGTAGTCAAAGGTCATGAGGTTGACGACAAAGTTGCCGGTCAGCCCCAGACGCTTGATCTCGTTCACCACCGTTGTGCCGGCGCTTCCCCCTGTAATGGGATTGGCTGCTGTCGTGCCGAGCGACTGGATGGTAAAGCTGAATTGGAGGTTGGGGAATGTCTGCATCGCCGTCTTGGTCGCGTTGATCAGATCGTCGATGAGCGCTTGTGACTGGCCCAATTCGATGTCGTAATCAATGCCCACCAGGTTTGGCGAGTTGTAACGATTGATGAAGTTGATCAGCCCCTGTCCGCTGGAGCAGTCGAACGAGCCATTGGCGCCGCCGGTGCTGATGATGTATTTCTTGCCGGCGTTGACAAAGGCCTGAACGTTGGTTGCTTCCTGCGCGGGTGTAATGCCGGCCCAGCTCTCCTGATCGCAGGTACCGGTGGCAAAAGACCAGATCAGCGTCGAGTTCGGCATAGCGCTGGTCACCGGCTGGACCGTGCCCGTTACCGCCGACCGCTGCAATCCGGTATTGAAGTCGGCGTTCAGCGTCACGTCCTTATACGCAGCAAAGATCACGCTGCCTGGCGGTGGCGGAGTTGGCGTAGGAGTGGGACTGGGCGTGGGAGTGGGCTTCGGTGTGGGAGTGGGCGTTGGAGTTGGAGTCGGCGCGCCCGTGGTGCAGGCAACACCAGTAAACCACGGATCGCCTGATCCTGCGGGGCCGGCGTTTCCAGCGACCGTCGGGTCCTGACCCTGATTCCAGAATTGCGCAGTAAAGTTCAAGCCGTTCTTGCTGGCCGTGTTTCCACCATTGCAGGTGGTGGTGGACGTATTGCAATAAGCAAGGGTGGAATTCCATGCCGGAGCGCATGACCCTCCACCGCCCGGCGGAGGTGTGGGAGTAGGAGTAGGCGGCGGCGGCGTTGGAGTAGGCGTAGCTGTGGGAGTGGGAGTTGGCGTTGGCGAACCGCTCACCGGCTGCCATAGGGCCGGCACATTGGGCGGCTCCCAGCCAACCTGCGAGGTGTGTGCCTGAATACATTTGTATTCCACGTTATTGAACATGACCAATGCGCCAACCGCGTAGGCCGTATTCGGCTGCCAGTTGGGGATAGCTTGGGCGAAGGATGGAAGCGAGGCCAAGCACAGCGCAATGCCGAGGCTCAGCAGGACCAGGGATTTGCGAATCATCAGGAGTTTCTCCTTTCGTCCTTGACAGAAAGGCATTCTCCACGGGGCGCAAATCATACCATTAAAATCGTTTTAATAAAATTTAATAAGTGGACCGAGGGAAAGAATGTACGGTTGGGCGAGGGATGGAAAGAAACACCAAATACTGATACTGGTGATTCCCATTTTGGGAATCAAGGACACCCATCGATGTTCGCATTGAGGAGGATTATGCAGGAGAGCTTCTGAGCCGCCGCAGAGTACGTTGCCGGCGTTGCGGCGTGTGTGGAGGAGAGTAGCTGATCGAAGCTACCTTGCTGGGGCGTTTCGCAACGCCAGTGTCGGCACACTACGATAATCGCCGCCGCTCTTTGAGAGGCATGCAAAAAAAACAGGGCTGCGAAGTGCGCATTTTTTTATATAAGGGCTTTTCGAGCGATGTCAGCGCTCTTCGAGTACGCTTCGTGTGCTCGCGTCCACAACCTCCCGGCGCTGTCTTATAATAATGAGTTGCTCGAACCAGCCGGTTCATACCTGTGGGAAGGATTCCATGCCAACTGACGTACTGATGCCCCAGATGGGCGAATCGATTTTTGAAGGCACCATCACCAAATGGCTCAAGAAACCCGGCGAGAAAGTGCAGCGGGATGAGCCTCTGTTTGAAATCTCCACTGACAAGGTTGACGCCGAGATCCCCGCGCCCGCGGCCGGAGTTCTGAAGGAGATCAAGGTCAAGGAAGGCGCCACCGTACAGGTAAACACCGTGGTGGGCGTGATCGATGCAGATGGCGCTTCGGCAGCCAAGGCGGAGCAGCCTCCGGCGCAGAGCAAAGCCGCTCCCCAGGCGGATGGCGCACCCGCCGCCCAACAGCCTCCGGTCACGGAAAAATCCGCTCCCGTACAACAGGAAGCCCAGCAGGCCGCTCCTTCCGGAGCCAATGGCGGGACAGGTACAGATGTAGTGATGCCGCAGATGGGCGAATCGATCTTTGAGGGGACCATCACCAAGTGGCTGAAGAAGGTCGGCGACAAGGTGCAGCGGGACGAGCCCCTATTTGAAATCTCCACGGACAAGGTTGACGCCGAAATCCCCGCGCCTGCTTCCGGCTTATTGCGCGAAATCAAGGTTAAGGAAGGAACCACGGTTCAGGTAAACAGCGTGGTGGCCGTGATCGGCGGCGCTGCCGGAGCACCTGCCCAGGCAGCAGCTCCGCCCAAACCGGCTCCGGCGCAGATTGCGCCTCAGGCTCAGCCCGCGCCGCAGCAGGGGCAGCCACCGCAGCATGAAGTCATCGGGTTTCCCGGCAGCGAAAGCGGACGCGCCGCGGGCGAGCGCGTGCGCTCGTCGCCTCTGGTAAAACGCATCGCACGCGAGAACAACGTTGACCTGACGCGCGTGCCGGGTACGGGCCTGGGCGGGCGAATCAGCAAGCAGGATATCGAAGGCTTCATCTCGCAACACGGTGCAGGGCGTGCACCGCAGGCCGCGCCTCCGCAACAGCGCGCAGTCCAGATGCCGGCGCAGCAACAGACGGCAGCTCAGCCCACGCCGCGTCCTTCAGCGCCGCCCGCCGTTCAGGTAGTACCGGGCGACCTGGTGCCGATGACCCCAATGCGCAAGAAGATCGCCGAACGCATGGTTGAATCCAAGCACACGAGCGCCCATGTTCACTCCATCTTTAAGGTGGACATGACGCGCATCGCCAAGTTCCGGGAGAAGAATCGCAAGGCGTGGGAGGCGCGGAACGGAGTCAAACTGACCTTCATGCCGTTCATCGCCAAGGCCATACTGCACGGCATTCGCGTAAAGCCGGTGATCAACGCTTCCGTGATCGGCGACGCCATTCAGTACCACAAGACCGTGAATATCGGCATTGCCGTGGCGCTGGATTGGGGATTGATCGTGCCTGTGGTGAAAGGGGCGGAGAACCTTAGTTTTGTCGGGTTACAGCGCGCTATCAGCGATCTGGGCGAGCGCGCCCGCAGCAAGAAGCTGATTCCGGACGACGTGCAGGGCGGCACCATCACCATCACCAATCCCGGAATCTTCGGACCGCAGTTCGGCCTGCCGATCATCCTGCAGCCTCAGGTGGCCATTCTCGGCATGGGTGGGATCTTCAAGGAGCCGGTCGTGGTTACCGACGAAGACGGCAATGATTCCATCGCCGTCCGGCACATTATCCGGCTGAGCATCGGCTACGATCACCGCATTATTGACGGCGCTGACGCCGATCAATTCATGGTGGCCGTACGCGAGTATTTGGAGAATTTCAACGAGGACATTGGGTAGAGAGAGAGCCTTCGCGCGTTGCGCTCAGGATTTCGCCTTCCGGCTCCCGCTTCGCTCACGCCGTCAGACCGGCTCAATTTGTTAAAACCTCTAACCTTCACCGGCTAAGTGCAGGCGCTAGCGCGGCTTTATTTTACTGAGATTTTACAGGCGCTCGGCGTGGCCGGCGAACTTGCCCAATTCAATCTCATTTGAAATCAATTTCTTGCCGAACTGCGCCCATCCCGCCGTGCTCAGGCATCTAACGTTACCAGGGTAATGCCGCTCTGGATTCGCTATGCCGCCGGGCGTAAAATTCTCCTGAACAAATGAGCCGTCTACATACCCTGAAAGATATCTTCAAGAGGCTGAATCGTATGTCAAAAGTATCCGGTATTCTGCTGGGACTAGCATTGCTTGTTTGCATGGTAGGTTGCGGCGGCGGTTCCAGCACGCCAGCGCCGACTCCGACCCCAGTCAATCCGGCGTCCGTAACACCGGCGTCAGTCGCAGTGCCAATCGGCACGACGCAACAATTTAGCGCCGCCGGATTTCCCGGGACGGTTACCTGGACCATCAATCCATCAGTGGGGACGATAGACGCGAACGGCCTCTATCACGCGCCCGCAACTTTCCCCAACCCCAACAATTTTACGGTTACTGCAACGTCAGGCAGCACGACTGCAAATACCACTGCAGCCGTAGTTTTTCCTAATGACAATGCCGGCGCTCAGTCGGCGCCCGTGAAACTGGGATCGTCCGGCGGCAACGCGGCCGACGTCGGCGCCAAGGTATGTTGCATTGGAACCCTGGGCAGCCTTTGGACGAGAGCGGATCTTGCCAACCCAATCATCCTGAGCAATAACCACGTTCTGGCCAGATCGAGCCAGGGCGTTGCCGGTGAAGCAATCGATCAGCCCGGACAGCCTGCCTGCTTCGCCAGCGACATTCCGGTAGCTAACCTGACGCAGCAAGCGCCGCTAGCACCTGCCGGCACAACGCAAGGACGCACCGGACCTTCTCCCAGCAACGTGGATGCAGCCATCGCCATGATCATTAGCGGCACCGTTGATACAGCGGGCACCATTCTTGATCTCGGCGCGACTGCCGGCACCACCAGCCTTCCTGCAGCGCCACCTTCGGGCACGGTTGGCACCGCCGCGCTCAATATGAACGTGGCCAAGAGCGGACGAACCACGGGGCTTACCTGCTCCACGATTGCTTCCATCGCCCTGAACGTGCAGGTCGACTACGAAACCTCCTGCGGCAGCAATGTAAACGCATTCACCGCAACCTATACCAATCAGGTCTCAGTCAACGGGGGCAATTTCAGCGCCGGCGGTGATTCCGGCTCGCTGATCGTTGACTCAACCACGGCGCGGCCGATAGCTCTGCTGTATGGCGGCAGCACCACAGATACCGTCGCCAATCCGATTCAGGATGTAATTGCAGCTTTCAAAAACGGCGCCAACGCGCTTACGCCGGTGGGCGGAGCCGATCACGCTGTAAGCTGCGCTCCCACGGCGAGCGCCGGCGCAAACCAGGCCGGTGCGCTTTCTACTTCGGTTCCAATTTCCGCGGAAGAACGCCAGCGCGTTGTGGCGGTTCAGCCACGTGCTGCCGCGATGATGAAGGACTCAGCGATCCAGTCGTTTACGGTCGGCGCCAGCGCCGATAACCCGAAAGAAGGCGCGCTCGTGATCAAGGCTTCTCGCGCGCTCAACACGACGATTCCTCCGGCGATCGACGGTGTGCGCACTCGCGTGGTCTTTGACAGCGCGAGCGGCGTGCAGCCCCAGATCAGCCAGGTGCAGATTGATCGCGCACTGGCGGCGAAGGAAGCCCACGTCTCCAGCCTGATGGGCCAGCCGGGGATTCAGGGCGTCGGCGTCTCGGCGAGCTTAGACAATCCTTCTGAGACCGCTATCTCCATCTATGTGGTCAAAGGTGTTGAGCATCCGCCGATTCCGGCAACGATTGACGGTGTACGCACCAGGATCTTTGAAAGCGAGCGCTTCAAGGCCTATTGATCTCACCCGCGAAATCAACCCGGCCCCGGCCAAAAAGCCGGGGCTTTTTATTTGTGCCTGGGATGTGGCTTTTCCACGGAGTTTCCCGTTGCAGGGTATCTTGAGAGCAGGCTGATACATCCAAGACATCTGTACCGCCTGCATTCAGGAGAGAAGGAGAACCATGATAGAGAAGAAACTCAGCCTTGCAGAGATCCTCCTTATTGCCGGTACCCGCGTCGCTTTCGGCGTGGGGATCGGCTTGTTGCTTTCGCGGCGCCTGAGTAACGACGCAAAGAAAGCTGCCGGACTGGCGCTGACGCTGGTAGGAGGCCTGTCTTCGGTGCCTCTTGCGATTAACGTTATCGGGAAGAAAGATGAAGCGGAACGCGGGCTACGGTCGGTTGCATAATTTAGAAGCCATTTTTCCAAATCAAATCATGCGCCGCCACATCGTTTAAGTGATGCCCAGTTCGCGTGCGGCCGCTGCCGCGATCTGCGGCATCTCGGCGGTGCCGGCAACTTGAATCGCAGATTGCTCGAGGGTTTCCCGGGCGAAGGTTATCGCTTCGTCGCCGGTCGGCAAGTCATCCTCAACGATGGCGGTCAAAAAGGCCTGCTTGCCTTCGGCTTTCGCGATCCCGTCGCGTAATTGCGGGAATGTAAAAGCGAGGACCTTCGCGGCGTTCACATCAGTGGAGAGCGCAACGGCGTGAAACAGCTTGACCGTACCGTTGGGGCTGTAGCCGCAGTCGATTTTCAATGGATCGCCGCTGCGCGTGTAACGCGAAACCGGAACCGCCCGCCACATCAAGGGCCAGACACCGGCGTTCTCAAACTCCTGCTGCATCTTTTGATAAATCGCCCGGCGCGCGCTCATCTCGCGCGATTGCGGGCGTCGCGGGCGCTCCAGGTAGAGGCGGGCCAGTTCGTCGGCTTCCGCCGCAGGCGATTCCGCCAGGCAGCCCTGGAAATCCGTGGGCTGCAGCGCATTGGAAAATGAATCCTGGATGCGGCGCAAGATGAAATCATGATCGCCGTTCATTTCCCGCAGTTTCTCGCGCAGATCGCTCTCCAGAGCTTCCAGGACTTCCACATCGACCTCGGGATCAAGGCAGCGTACACGCGACCAGTCATGAGTAAAGCGCACTTCCGCGCTGCCCGCGGACGGCAGCAGCACCAGCCCGATGTTCACAAACTCGTTCTTCACCGCGTCAGGGGCGTAGCGCAACAGGAAGAAACGACACTGTTGTTTGGCCATTACTGCACCGCCGACTTCTGCGCCTTCTTCGGCGCCGGCTGTCCCCACGCCGGAAAAGGCTGCCGCGAAGAATTGCGAAAGGCCATGATCAGCTCCCGCACTTTTCCTCGGCGAGCGATGATCGCGTCCACCAGCTTCTCCAGCGCTGCCCAATCGTTACCGGTCCATTCCGGAGGGATGCTGCCGGCAATTTCATGAACCACAGCCGGATCAAAACTCTCCACCCGCGAGAGCCAGGGCTCCAGCGATTCCCAACCCCGTAGTTCCTGATAAACATAATTGCGCGCATAAACACCGCGCAGCGCCGAGTCGGGAAAGTTCCATTCTCCGGCATTGAAACAATAACCCTGATCGATGAAAGTAGCCGTGTACTTGCGCTCCTGGACTTTCTTCCAGAAGACGGCCTGGCGTCCATTGGCGTTGCCCAGCCATTTATCCACCACCAGAATACCGGCAAATGCGGCCAGGTTGCGGACCTTGCTCAACATGTTCTCCGGCAGATAATCAAAGACCTGGCCTTCAGCGGGATCACAGACATAACGCGCCCCGAACTGCAATCCGGATTTGCAGGGCCTGGCAAAGCCGGCCATGTCCGTTCGCAGCTCCGGAGTATTTTCGATGAGCCATTGTTCTACCTTTACGATCTCGGTCACCGGCACCGGCAGCCCCACGCGTTCAGCCAGGCGCGTCGCGAGCAACTCATTGGCCAGCACGCGCAAATGCTGGGGATTGCTTTGAAACTTGACCACGTAGAAGTGGCCGTCATCCGCGCGCATCAGGTGCGCCTGCGCGCCTCCACGCATTCGTCTTACATGCTGGACCGCTTCCACCGGCATGGCGAAGGATTGTACTAGGTATTGTTCAAAGCGAGTCTATCGTTTTGCCCAACGTCTTACGAGGGCCGCTCCTTCCGCTCTGTCTCACGGTCTTCGGCCTTGTGTTTCAGGGCGCACCCCTGCCCGGGTGTGGGGTCCTTGACCAGCCCGTAGGTCTTGCGGCCTTCATGGTCTTCCGGCAGGTATTCGGTGATCGGCAAACCCTGTTCATTCACGAACAACAAACAATGACAGTACTTGTAAATCTGCATGTCGTCACAGGCGCAGATCCAGGTGCGATGCTTGACTTCTTCTTTTTTGTCCGGGTAGAAACGGCAAGGGCACAAAGGCTTGCTCAGAGTATCAATGTGGTGGGCCAGGCCCAGGACCACTGCCTCCGTGACATCTTTATCGGGGTGCGTGCAGGTGCCCGATTTCGCGCAATACTTTTCCACAAACCGGCGGATTCGCTGTAGCGCTTCTTCACTCACGGTGCGATTCATCTTGTGCTCCGATGCGACTGTTCGCGCCCCAGGCTATCTCGATTTTGGACTGCCGGCCGCGCCGTCATAAACTTTCACAAAATCTTCGACGCTCTCCACGTAGACGTCGGCGAAATCCACCACGTAACGCCGCTCGAGTATCACTGACTTGGCTTCCTGCAACGGCCAACCCAGCACGCGCAGGATAGCCAGAGTCATCATCGGTGCGCGATGAACCCCGGCAGCGCAGTGAATGTAAACCTTGTTCTTCGGCTCATCCAGGGCGTCCAGGGCAAAATCGACTCCCGCTTGAAACAGCTGCGGCGGCTTGGGCATGAAGTCGTCATCCGTGGGATTGTTCAGCACCTCGACGGCGTAGCCCTCGGCGAGCGGGCGATCATCAAATTCAATCTGCATGTTGATGATATGCGTCACGCCGCGCTTGACCAGTGTGGCCATGTTCTCGTCATTCCAGATTCCGCCCCCGACTGCGATGCGATCCGTCACCCAGGTCATGTCCATAGAATCAATGTTAGCAGGAAGCGTGAGAGCACTCAGCACTGAGCAATCCGCCAGAGCAGTTGACCGCAAAGGTCGCAAAGAACGCTAAGGGATGAAAAACATTCTTGGATGACTTTGCGGCCTTCGCGTCCTTGGCGGTAAAAATTCGGGGCTGAGTGCTGGCTGCTGAGAGCTGACTGCTCTTCTTTCCCTCCGTTAAAATAGAGTTTTACGCTTCTTGGAGGAACCATGGACCCATTAGCAGGAATGATCGGCTCGCGCCGCAATGAGGATATCGCCCTGGACATGATGAAATTCATCGCTGGCACCACCAACTACGGCAAGACGGCGGTTCCCAGCGCCGGCTTCCACGGCGGCACGGAGAACAAGTCTGAAGACTATGCCACTCACCTGCTGGAGCTATATACTCGCTGCCTGAATACCGTTAATGGAAAGAAATAGCGAATGAATTCTGTTTGCGCAGAACTGAATTTCCAAGGATAATCGGGGCAGCTGAACGCTTAGCCACCCCGTTACCAAGTGAACCTGCCCAACTACATCACGCTGTCGCGGATCGCCGCCATACCGCTGATCATGTGGATTCTTACCACTCCATACTTCAGCGCGCGGAACGATACCCTGCGTGTGGTCCTGGCTTCGGCCATTTTCATTCTGGCCTCCATTACCGATGGCCTTGACGGCTACCTGGCGCGCCGGCGCGGGCAAATCACCACCATGGGCATGCTGCTCGATCCCCTGGCAGACAAGCTGATGATCGCCGCCTGTTACATCACGCTGCTCCGCCTGGTGCCGGACATCGTGAATGTATGGATCGTCGTGCTGATCATCGGCCGGGAGTTCCTGATCTCCGGTCTGCGCTCCATCGCCGCCTCCGAGGGCTTTACCATTGAAGCCAGCGAGCTGGGCAAGCTGAAGATGGTGGTGCAGATCGTCTCTGTGGTCGCAGCCATCCTCGCCATTCGCTGGGACGTGTGGAACTTCAACTTCGGCTTCTTCTCGTTTGTTCTTTCCGTCGACCTGGTGGCAAAGATGGCCATCTGGTTCATGGCGGCGGTCTCGATTATCTCCGCCGTCGACTATTTCTGGGGTTTCTGGAAGAAAATTGATAAGCGGGTGGAGCGCCGCCGCCGGCGTCCGTTCATTCTCAGCCGGCGTAAGAAAAAAGCGCTGCAACAAGCCGAAGCTAACAACCACGTCAACGTGCACTGACATCGGATACCAGAGGTTTAAGCCAGCATGCTCTTAATCGACGACCTGTTACTCGCCCCATTCTCGGGGTTCAATTTCATCATGCGCACCCTGCTCAAGGTCGCCGAGGAGCAATGGACAGACGACGCCCCTCTGAAGGAACAGCTCCTCGCTCTACAGGTTCAACTGGAAGACGGCTCACTCAGCGAAGAACAATACCTCGAGGCCGAGGCTGCCATCCTGCGCGAAATCCGAGAGGTCCAGCGGCGCAAGATTGAGCTTGCCGGCGGCGATCCTGACGCTCTGGAAGGCGGCATCACCGGGTCGGCAGTCCAGGAAGGCTCCTCCGCTTCGATCACCTGGGATCCGAACGAGAACAAAGAAGAATAAGAATCTCTCCAATATTCAAGAAGCTGATTTTGCCATCTCCAGCGTCAGTCCATTTTCTATCTTGTCGCCAATACCATCCCCTTTGTCGTCCGCCCTGGCCTCGATGCTCACCTGATAGTTTCTCGACGCGCCTGTGAATCGAATGGTCCATATGGAATCACCTTTAGAAGGCTGGAAGACCTCGGAAACAAAAAGCTTTTGTCGCCCAGCCACCAAATTGGCCGCCGCGGTTACTCGTTGTCTTACGATAATCTCTTCGAGGGGATCGGTCATTCTTGAATCTCCTTAGGCGCTGATTCCAGTCCCTCTGATCAGAGTTGTCAAGCATGCCGGCAAGACCGCCAGCGCATTTCTTTCCCAATCCAACAATTTCTGCCCTCCTTTCCACAGCTCAGTTCTTGTATAATTGATCGTGCACCCCAATAGGTTCCTTGGCCGCTGGCATAAGCCACTTTCGAGCCGGGGAATTGAACCCCCAAAAATCACTTCTACCGAATTTTCGCGGGGCAGCGCACAATTCAACTGGGCGAGGAGTTCATGGCAGCGAAATACGTTTTCGTGACCGGCGGTGTTGTGTCTTCACTGGGCAAGGGACTGGCGGCAGCTTCCATCGGCTGCCTGCTGGAGAGCCGTGGCCTCAAGGTCAACCTGATGAAGTTTGACCCGTATCTCAACGTGGATCCGGGCACCATGTCACCGTTTCAGCACGGCGAGGTCTTTGTGACCGATGACGGCGCCGAAACCGATCTTGACCTGGGTCACTATGAGCGCTTCACCCACGCCCGACTCTCGCGCGACAACAATTGGACCACCGGCCGCATTTACGAGCAGATCATCACCAAGGAGCGCCGCGGCGATTACCTGGGCAAGACCGTCCAGGTGATTCCGCACGTAACCAACGAAATCAAAGCCGCGATGAAGAAAGTGGCGCAGGATGTAGACGTGGCTCTGGTTGAAATCGGCGGCACCGTCGGTGATATCGAGTCGCTGCCGTTTCTCGAAGCCATCCGCCAGATGCGCCAGGAACTGGGGCGCGATAACACGCTCTTTATTCACGTCACGCTTGTTCCCTGGATCGGGGCCGCGGGCGAACTCAAGACCAAGCCAACGCAGCACTCGGTGAAAGAGCTGCTTAGCATCGGAATCCAGCCAGACATCCTGCTCTGCCGCACCGACCGCTTCCTCTCGCGCGATCTCAAATCCAAGATCGCTCTCTTCTGCAACGTGGAAGATGAAGCCGTGGTCACCGCCAAAGATGTTGCCTCGATCTATGAGGTGCCGCTGGTGTTCGCGCGTGAAGGCGTCGATACTCTCGTTCTGCGCTACTTGCGCGTCGATTCGAAACAGCCCGAACTGGCCCGTTGGGAAGACCTGATGCAGCGCATCTACAACCCGAAAGATGAGGTCCACATCGGCATTGTCGGCAAGTACGTGGAGTACGAGGACTCCTACAAATCGCTCAAAGAGGCGCTGGTCCACGGCGCAGTGGCGCACAACCTGAAGCTGAACCTGACCTGGGTGGAAGCCGAGGGGCTGGAGAGCAAAGACGGCAATCGCGACTACGAGATGCAGCTCGAAGGTTTTGACGGCATCCTGGTACCCGGTGGTTTCGGCAAGCGCGGGATTGAAGGCATGCTCAACGGCATCCGCTACGCGCGTGAGAAGAAGGTTCCCTACTTCGGCATTTGCCTGGGCATGCAGACCGCGTGCATTGAGTTTGCCCGCAACGTCTGCGGTCTGGACGAAGCCAATTCCAGCGAATTTGACCAGGCTACGCCGCATCGCATCATCTATAAACTGCGCGAGCTGACTGGCATCGACGAACTGGGCGGCACCATGCGCCTGGGTGCGTGGACCTGCAAGCTGGAACCCAATAGCCAGGCAGCCAAAGCGTACGGCGCCATGGAGATCAGCGAGCGGCATCGCCACCGTTACGAATTCAATCGTGAGTATGAAGCCGTGCTCACCGGCGGCGGTCTGCGCATCACGGGAGCTACGCCCGACGGAACCTACGTCGAGATCGTGGAGATCCCCGATCATCCATATTTCCTGGGCTGCCAGTTCCACCCGGAATTCAAGTCCAAGCCGCTGGAGCCGCATCCGCTCTTCTCGAGCTTCATCAAAGCCAGCTATGAAAACCGGCAGAAGCGCCGCGAGGCCCGTACCACGGAAGATGTGGAGATGTTCTTAAGACCGGAGCGGATTGTGCGGCGCTAGCAGAGTTGGTAAATGAGTAATTTGGTAAATTGGTAAAGGAAGAGCTGTGCTTTGGCTGGGGTTCTGGTTGAAGCCCTCTAATTTACCCATTTACCAAACTTATTTGTTCGGGAACTCGATGTCCTCTCAAACCACATTCACACTCGATAAACTAAATTTCGACGGGAAACTTTTCCTCATCGCGGGCCCCTGCGTGATCGAAAGCGAAGCCCACGCGCTCAAGATGGCCGAGGCCATCAGCGCGGTGGCGCGTAAGCTGCAGGTTCCGTACATCTTTAAAGCCTCCTATGACAAGGCGAATCGCACCTCGCTGCAGAGCTTTCGCGGACCGGGCCTGGAAGAAGGCTTGCGCATCCTGGAAAAGGTCAAGAAAGAAGCCGGCGTGCCCGTGCTTACCGACGTCCATGAAGCCAAGGATGTGGCGGCCGTTTCGGACGCGGTCGATGTAGTGCAGATTCCCGCGTTCTTGTGCCGCCAGACGGATTTGCTGGTCGAAGCCGCCAAACATGCCGAAGCCATCAATATCAAGAAAGGCCAGTTTGTCTCGCCATGGGACATGAAACACGCGGTGCAGAAGGTCCGCGAATCGGGCAACGACAATATCTTTCTCACCGAACGCGGCAGCTCATTCGGCTACAACAATCTTGTCGTCGACATGCGATCCCTGGCCATCATGCGGCAATTTGCACCTGTGGTGTTTGACGCCACGCATTCCGTGCAGCTGCCGTCGTCAGGGGCGGGTGGCAAAGCGGTATCAGGCGGACAGCCGGAATTTATCCCTCTGCTCTCGCGCGCGGCTGTAGCCGCCGGAGTCGACGGCGTGTTCATGGAAGTGCACGATAACCCCGCGGAAGCCAAATCTGACGGCGCGAATGCCCTGCCGCTGAAAGAACTCGAGTCGGTCCTCACCGAGCTGCTGGCGATCCGAAGCGCGCTGCGGTAGCAAGTACAGAGCGCCGGAACACACAGCTAAAAAATCTGAGGTGCCCTCCGGCGCCGCGGATAGTTTGCGGAACGTTACCGCAGGCCTGGGCCTGCTCCTTTCACTTCTGCGGGTTTGTCTTCACTCGGGGCCTTGTCGGCGGCTGCAGGTTTGTCTTTGCTGGCTGCTTCCTTGTGGGGTGAAGCGCTCTGGCGTGCCAGAAAGTCCATCAGGTTCTTTAAATCCACGTCAGCCATGCTCAGATTGGGCATTCTTACCTGTTTGTACTTCTCAAACAGCGCCATCGCGATTGGATCCTTCTCCGCCAGCACCTTATCCGGCGTTACGATGAAGCGCTCCAGCCATGCCTTGTCGCGCACGTTGGTCACGCCCTGCAGGTCCGGACCAATCTTGTCGCCGTGGCCGATCGTGTGGCACGCGGCGCACTGCGAAGCAAAGATATATCGACCCTTGTCGCTCAGGTCGATCTGCGCCGCCTTGGCATAGTCAACATTGGTCGCAGCTACCGGCTTGGAGTTTGCCCATCCATTCAGCCAGTTGCCGATCATGTTGGCCAGAAACTTGGGATTGTCGGTGGCGGCATCACGCATCCACTGCCCGCCCGGCTCATTGCCGATAAGAACGCTGGGGGTATGGCCATCGGGATTGTTCGGGTCGGGGTCATTGTTCCACAGACCGAGCTTCTTACCGATCAGTTCGATGTCGGACTTCTTGCCGGTGAGAAAAGTCCAGCCCGGGCCAATGTGATATTTCTCCTTGTAAGCCTTGAGCACCTTGGGCGTGTCATGGGCCGGATCAATGGTGATGGAATAAAAGAAAATATCTTTGCCCACGCGGTCGCCCAGAGTCTTCTGCACCTGGGCCAGGCGCGCGGTCTCCAGCGGACAGGCATATCCACAAGTGGTATAGATCATGTCAATGACTACGCTCTTGCCCTTGAGCACGTCATCATAAAAATGGACTTTCTGCCCGTCCTGCGTGGTCAGCACTACATTAGGAAAATAATTAGCGCCATAGCGATTTTGGGCCGCTATCGGCTTGGAATTTGAAATGAGGAAGAGAATGGCAGTGAGAAAAATGGCGGGGCCAGTCGCGAAGCCCGCCAGAAGCTTCCGTCGCATGATGATTACTCCTTGTAGCCCGAACAACTTGACCCGGAAATTCTTGAGCAGGTCCGGCGATCCGCATCTTGCGCTGCGGACCGCCAGCCTGGTTCTTGTTAACCCCCTGCTTAGAAAGCAGTCGGAGCAATGTCGTCCGGGGCCACGAAAGTGACACCCTGCGGGGTTGCGATCGGCGTCGGCAACGGCCGCAGGAACGGCGCGCCTCCGTTATCGATCTCCCAGCGGACCAACATCGCGTTATCCTCGTGCACCGTGTTGTGGCAGTGCTCCATGTACATCCCGCCCCAATCACGGAACTGCATGGTCAGG
>DATFSU010000057.1:0-79576 GCA_035262465.1 Candidatus Angelobacter sp.
ATTGTACTTAAGTACAGTGTTGACCATGTACCATAGGCCATGGTAGGTTTGTACTCGGAACAGGGTTGACAGGCGGCGGTATCGTATCTGCTGCCGGAACTGCGAGGCGCGGAAGTTCGGAGAAAAAATCCTAATGTTCCTGAATATTTGTGTTTCGTGGTAGAAAATTGATCTGTACTATAGTACAGTCTTTGCACTGTACTAACGGTACAAATCAATCGCAGTCGGGGCTCCTGCAGAATATTTGCGGGAAGAGCAGATTTTAGCTGTTTTGTAACAGAAATCAGGTAGCGTCAGTTGTTGCAGGTTTCAGATTGGTTCGCATGTTTTCGTGACTCGTGTCAGTGAAACAGCAGCGGGAAATGCGGACGAAGTTGAAACGATCAGGGGTTTGATTTCACCAGTTCATAGAAGAAACCGAACTCCGGGTTCAGCGACAAAGAGCTAGAAGCCAGCCGGTTTTTTCGCGGGGAAAACAGCGGATGGGCTTTGCACGTCACCGACACACAGATAACGTGACGGCAATTCTTCCACCGAAGCGGGAGGTGGATTTTGCGTATTTTGGTTATTGAGGATGAGCCTAAAGTAGCACGTACACTGGTGAAGGGTCTTGAAGCAGACCACTTTGCCGTTGATCTGGCCGGGGATGGCGAAGAAGGTCTCCAGCTAGCCACCGAGATTGATTACGATGCAATCATTCTTGACTGGAACCTTCCTAAACTGGACGGTTTGACCGTCCTGAGAAAACTGCGTAAATCAGGCTCCAATATGCGGATCCTGCTCCTGAGCGCGCGTAAAGACGTTTCTGATCGCGTTTGCGGCTTGCAGGCGGGCGCAGATGATTATCTGGTTAAGCCGTTTTCCTTTGAAGAGCTGTTGGCCCGGGTCCACGCTCTTCTACGCCGTCCCCAGGAACTGCTGGACAAACTCAGCGTCGAGGATCTGGAACTCGATCGCATGCGTCACATGGTTACCCGTGGAGGCAAGCCGATCAATCTGACCCAGCGTGAATACGCGGTGTTGGAATATCTGATGCGCAATGCCGGCCGCACCGTAACCCGCACCATGGTGGTGGAGCACGTTTGGAACCTCGGCTTCGAGGGGCTTACCAACATCGTGGACGTCTATATCAACTATCTCCGCGCTAAGATCGACCACGGCTATGAAAAGCCGCTGATCCACACCGCACGCGGAGTGGGTTACATGCTCTCAGCTTCGCAATGAACTTACTGCTTTTACGCCGCCTGAGTTCCCGGCTAGCGTTCAAGCAGACATTGACCTTCGCGCTCCTGGTAATCATCCTTGCCTGGAGCGCGTATGCTCTGCTGGCGCGCCGGATCTATGGTCAAGTCGACGATGAACTGCAGGACCGGGCCATCGCTGTCCGCAGCATGCTTCAGGTCCGGGCCAATGACGTTCGCTGGCTGAATGAAAAAGCCGATCCGGAAGTCCGCGAGCAGGTCGCGAAGTCTATCCGCTTCTACCAACTCCTCGATGACAAAGGCAAGATCGTTGAAGGCTCGCGCGAAATGAGTGAGCTGCGCCTTCCCTTTGAAGGGCCGGCCCGTGCGGCGTTGCAATCTGGTCACAACACCTGGGAATACTACGGAGCAGCCGGGGAGAACCATCTCCGTATCCTGAACACGCCGGTTCTCGGGCCCCGCCAGCAGCAATATGTCCTGCGCACAGGCGTTTCCCTGGATGAAGCTGACGAAGACTGCCGGCGCCTTCGTCTTTACATGCTGTTGTTGCTGCCTTTTATTATTCTGGCACACGCCGCCAATGCATGGATGATGGCGGAAAGCTCCTTAAGACCGCTGGAGAAAATTACCGCAGCCGCCAAACAGATCACGCCCTTCGATCTGAGCACGCGGCTTCCGGTTTCCAGCCGGCAGGACGAACTGGACGAACTCAGCACCTCGCTGAACGCCATGATCGCCCGCCTGCAGAGCTCGTTTCAGCGGATGACCGAATTCCTCCGCAATCTTTCCCACGAGATCCGCCAGCCGCTCACAGTGCTGCGTGCCGAAACAGAGCAGGCTTTGCGCATGGGCAACAATGAAACCAACTATCGTGACATGCTCTCCAAACAGCTCGAGCACGTCGAGCTTCTGGCTCGAACCGTTTCTGATCTCATGGAGCTTGCCCAGTCTGAGCACGAGCAAATCAAACTGCAACTGGAGAAGGAAGACCTTTCGGAATTGGTGCAGGCTGCTCTGGATGGCATGCGGACGCAGGCCTCCGAGCGCGGCATTCAGGTTTCCGGCGCCGTGCAGCAGAATGTGATCGGTGCTTTCGATGCCGGGCAGATCTGGCGTCTTATGCTTAACCTGCTCGACAACGCTATCAAGTTCAATCGCTCGGGTGGAAAGGTCGATGTTTCCCTGGCGATCCTGAACGGCATGGCCATGATTTCGATTAGTGACACGGGCAGTGGTATTGCAGCCGACGAACAACCGCACGTCTTTGAACGTGGTTATCGTACGGCAGCGGCCCGTAAATCGAGCGTTCCTGGCACAGGCCTTGGACTGCATTTCGCGCAGGCCATCGCCGAAGCGCACGGCGGTCATATCGAGGTAACCAGCCAGCCCGGAGAAGGTTCGTGTTTCCGTGTTTCCCTGCCCCTGCTTCCTGCCGTTGAGGCGTCTGTTTCCTCTTCCACTCAACGAGACGCAACCGTCAACTGATTGCACCACGATGAAAGTGAGTAACGATACAAGACCGCACACATTAGAAATTTTAATGATTTTTCAATGCCAGGCGCAGTCCGCGGCATGGACAATGAAATGCGGGCAACGAGTGAGGGAATTCGCTGGTCTCCAGGTAGGGTTTGCATTTGTTTTACCCGCTACGGAAAGAGCAGAATAGCGGTGTTTCATCAAACCGGGTTTGGTAAGAAAGCGGGGCTTATGTCGAATCTAGCCAGAGTAGCGTTCATGCTGAGCGTGGTTGCTCCGCTTGCTGCAGTCGCCCAGACGGCACCGCAATCCAGGCCGGCGACGCAACCAGCTTCACAAGCTCCAGCAGCGCCCTCCGGAGCCGCCGCTACTCCCGCGGCAAAGGCAGCTGCTTCGCAGCGTTTCGTAACTTCAGAGAATTTTTACCGCCCGAGCGCAAAGCCCCAGCCTGGGGTTCCCGCACCTTCTGCGGCAACCACAACCCCGGCAACACCGCCCGCGCAACCCGTCACAGTTGCTAAGCCGGCTAGTATGCCGGCTCCGCTTGCCGTTCGGACGCCGGTACCTCAGCCCGCCATCACGATTCCTGTTCCCCAGGTCCGTCCTTCCCAGGCTGTGGCCTCGCAGCCAGGCGTCATGGCGAAACCTGCTCCAGCTACCGGGTCCGTGACTCCAACTGCCGTCGACTATGCATCAGGGCAGCTCACTGTGGTTGCAGAGAACGCGCCGCTCGGATTTGTTCTGAACATGATTGCCGCAAAAACCGGCGCTGTGGTTGATCTGGCGCCCGAACTGCAAAACGAGCCCGTGGTGGCGCGCCTGGGCCCAGGTCCGGTGCGCGAAGTTTTGACAGAATTGCTGGATAGCCCCCGCATCGATTACATCGTGCTCGGCGGCAGTGACGAGGGCGACAGGCTGCAGCGCGTTGTGGTCCGTATCCGCCACTCCATGGGCGTCTTCGCCATGGCTCCTTCACGCGTACAGCCTAAGCAGGAAGATCCGGACCAGGAAGTGAAACTGGACCCGAACGGCCATCTGATTTCGAGCGGGGAAACCGAAGCTGAGCCTCAGCTTTCCCAGCAGCAGCGCATGGCAAACTGGCAGAAGGCGCGCGAATCGATGCGACAGGCGGAGATCAAACAACAGGCACAGGAACGGGAAAATAACGCGAACGGCTCTCCTGATCCGCCAGCGCCTCCCCAAGATAGCCAGCCTGCTAATCCTCCACAAACCACGCAAGCTAATCCGCCACTGAGCTAGGCTCCAGCTGTTTGCGAGTTCAAAAGCACAAGGGACATCTGATTTTGTCCGGCTTTGGGGTCACACACTCATACGCCGGTGCACGCCACAAGCCTGCAGTCATGCTCCAATTGTCTGGCTGGAAAACTGTGATTTCCCCTCGCCCGGACAAGGGGAAAACAAATCAGGGAGAGACTCCTGAACTAGCTTGCTGCACCTCTCATGACGTTGGCCGCCAGGAAACCCTTGGGACCCTTCAGGAGTTCAAATTCCACGGTTTCTCCTTCGTTAAGGGTCCTGTAACCGTTTTCCTGAATAGCGGAAAAATGTACGAAGACATCCTCACCGGTGGAGCGTTGAATGAAGCCATATCCTTTGGCTCCGTTAAACCACTTTACAGTTCCCTTCTCTTTCACAAACGCAACTCCTTTCGCCTCAGCTCGAATTGAAGTCGCCCCTGCCACTGGGGAGACAAGGCTGCTGCTCTGACGGCCAGATTTCGCTCCTGATTGCACTCCAGAACTCCGGCCGCCGGCCACAAGGGACGGTATAGCCAACCAGCCGATGAATCTGTTCTGCCCCCGAAGGTCAACTGCTGTACAAAAGCATCAACCGAGTACTCCGGCGGGATGATCGCCGGAAGTTAGGCATAATATTCAGGAACTCCGCTTCTTGTAAAGGACTTTGTTTTGGCCTTCTTTGCGCCGGCCGCGACTCGCACGGAGGTTACCTCGGCCTGTGGTGCGAAAGTGAATGAGTATAGAGAACTTTAGTGCCGTGCATCCGGCGTTCATTGCCTCGGACCGATATTCAATTCTGATAGGATTTTTATTGGGTGTTTTTCAATGATGCCAGGCTCAATCTCGTCTTCAGCTGACACAGCCCCCGTGCCGGCGCCGGAATCTCCTGCAGCTAGGCTCTTCTTCCGACCGTGGAAGCACATGCTTCTGCAGCGTGGCTGGCCAACGTTGCAATATCTGATGAAGACAGAGGCTCATACCTACGCCTTCTCCGTGGCAGCGAACGCGATTCTTTCATTTTTTCCTTTCATGGTTCTTTTGATGTGGCTGATCCGCAATGTCTTTCACTCGCAAACCATGTTCAATGTGGTAATCGATCTGGTGAAAGATCATTTGCCGGCCGGGCAGGATTTTGTGGTTCGCAACCTGACTGACCTGGTACGTTCCCGCCACCGGGTCAAGATGGCCTCGTTGATCATCCTGCTGATTACCTCCACCGGAGTTTTCGTGCCGCTGGAAGTTGCCTTCAACCGGATTTGGGGGTTCACGAACAACCGCTCGTATCTGGGCAATCAGATCATCTCGCTGGTCCTGGCTTTTGCCTGCGGCATTCTGGCGCTGGCTTCTGTCGGACTGGCAGCAGGAAACGAACTGGTTCTGACCTTCATGATGCGCGGGAATGAAAACATCGTATTCCGCGCCCTGACGTTTGTGGCTCTGAAAATCTTTGCCACTGCCGCCAGCATCGCCATCTTTTTCCTGATCTACTGGCTCCTCCCCAACGGCAAAGTCAGCGCCAGGAGCGTCTTACCTGCTGCGGTAGCCATGGGCGTGCTTTGGGAACTGGGTAAATTCATCTATATAAAGGCACTCCCCTGGCTGAATTTTCAGGAGGTGTATGGCCAGACGTTTTCCATTTCCGTGGCCCTGATTTTTTGGGCTTTTGTTTCCGGCTTGATGCTCCTGGCGGGAGCGCATCTGTCTTCAGATTTCACGCCGGAAGGCACGGAATCCGGAAAATCGGAGGGCGATACAGAAGACGGGATGGAATTCAGATAAGGTTTGCAGGCCGCCAGTTTCGGTTTTCGATAGCGTTTCTTTTCGGTCTCAGAAGATCGCGGAAAAGCGGTAAAATCCCATTTGCGGTTTAGGTAGCCCTCCCTTTTCAATTGCTGACTATCTTTGGTAAGTACTCTAGGGCCGAGCAACACGTGTGGGCGGCACCGATGGCCGTCCAAAACATGAGGAGGAGTAATGCGAAGAAAGAGTCTAAACGTCATTGTCGTAACGTTGTTCTTGGCGGCGACCGTTGCTGCACAGGCATGGTCCGTAGGTCTATTGGCGCCGCTTCCATCAAGCGTTAATTCTCAAGGGATACCAGTGCCTCCTGGGGTGCCGCCTCCTCCCGGGATCCCTGTACCTGTTCCATTGCCACCGGTCGCCTAGTTTGCTGTTGGCGGGTAGCTGGGTTAAGCTTGCCACTCAGCTCCCATGAAAACATCAGAATTGGTGATGAGCCTGGCGGGTACTGGACTGCAGATATATATCTGCGCCTTGCTCGTTTTGCGAGGATTGCAGCGCCAATTCCGCTTTTTCACTCTCTCTTTGTTCTTGTCCGTACTCAGCACCATAACCCTGATTGTGGTGAGAAACCATGTAGTTCTGTATCGGGACATCTATTGGCCGAGTGAGGCGCTGTCGATGGTCCTTACCTTCTTCGCTCTGCAAGAAGCGTTTTATTTGGTATTTAGAAATTTTCTTTCAATCTCAGGGTTCAGATTGCTTTTTCCCGGCATCGGTATTTTGATGCTCGTCATCGCTGTTCTCCGCACCTCGCTCCAGCCGGTTCTGCAAGCCAGCTTTCTCGCGTCTACCTTGATTTCGCTTGAAATTGGCGTTGGATTCTTGCAGTTCGGCATATTCTGCCTTTTCATCGTGCTGGTCCGTTTCTTCCATATGCGCTGGCGCCAGCAGGCCTTCGGCGTGGTCTTGGGATTCGGTATTGCTGCTGCCGGGAGTTTGGTCGTTTATTTACTACGTTCCGAATTCGGAACGAAACTCAACCCAATTGTAAGAATTACCCCTCCTATCGCTTACATTATTGGTGTGGTTGTTTGGCTGGTGACGTTCCTCTGGCCTGAGCCGTTACAGCCACCGCTGGTGGGCAGTGCGATCTTTAGCCCGGAGCAGATGGCTACAGATCTCAGGCGTTACACCCATGCAGTCAAGGGCATCTTAGAACGATGATGTTTGACCTCATTACGATCTTTTTTGTCGGCAGCACGCTCCTCTTCGCCGGCTACACTGCCTTAAAATTCCTGGGCAAGTTCCCCAAACGCACCATTGAAGACGTAGCCCCTTTTCTCCGGCCAGGTGAAGCAGACGAATTCGAAGCGTTGCTGGATCCCGCCCTGGAAGTAAATTTCCGCCTTCGACTGTCGCCTTCGGAATTCAGAGGCTGGCAGCGAAAACGCTTTCATCTGATGCGTGAATACCTGCTGCGAATGTCGCACAATGCTCTGGTGCTGATTGAGTGGGGCAACATGGAAGCAGCGGAGCAGGAAGCAAGGGACTCTATTCCATGCAGACAAAGAGAGCTGCTTGCCCGCGAGTTGGTGCAGGCAGCTACCGAGTTCAGACTGTACTCGTTTCTGGCGTTGATCAAAATTCGATTTTGGCTCGTTCTCCCTTCCTCACTCTCCCCATTAGTCTCTCCTCCCAGCCTGACCCGGCTTCGTCACTTATTCGGCATCAATCCTGTCGCTTCTTATGCCCGCCTTAAGAACGCCGCGGGCGTATTAGGCGAACTTTACAACCTGGATTTCCAGCACGATCTGCTCGCCCGCCTTTAATCTGAAGGTTCACCGCATACCGGCGTTTTGTCGCTTTCTCCGCTTCTTCCACCCGATATAATCAAGGACAGCTTGGCTATCTGGACCAAAATCACGCACAAACTTGCTGCCTGGGGCATGATTCCGCGCACTCGCCTGGCCTATTTCACGCTCTATACAGCCGGAATGGAAGCGGTGCTGCTTCTTCTACTCGGGCTGCTGCACCTGGCCGGCGCGGCACGCGCTGCAAACACCCTAAGCGGTTGGGCTTCGTTCGTCGGCTGGGTCCTAGCCATCCTGCTGGTTGTGCTGTCTCTGCGTTGGTTTCGCACCTACGTTTTGTGGAGCGTTCGCAGCCGCCTGATTGTTACGTACCTGTTTATCGGAGGCGTACCGATCACGCTTCTTGCCGCGATGGCTATCGGCCTTGGCTATGGGGCGGTTGCACAAATGGCTACTGTCGTCGCGGTTTCAGAGATTCGAGCTGAGGAGCAAAGCCTAGCCGCGGACAATGCCGCAGCGGTGGAGGAAATGGAGCGCCACGGCGGTACTGCGGAACAGATCGCAGCCCGCGATATGACGTTCGCAGGACACTCGATTACAGTCAAACCCCAAGCAGCCGCACCGGAGTGGATGAAGAATGGTTTTGCCGGCCTGGTCGCCGATCATGGTCATCTCTACTTGCGCGCCGCGCATTTAGCCAGGCTGAAAGAGCCGGTAATGGTGATTTCCAGCGTTCCGTTCGACCAGAAAATACTGGCGCGGATTGCCGGCAAACTGGGTTCGCTCACCATCAGCCGGGCCGATTTTGAAGGCGACAAAACGGACTCCCAAAAAGCGTCGTCAACCTCGCGCCCAGGCACTTCGGAACAAATCAGCGCCGGCTCCGTTCCCGCACCGTTCGGCCGCTTTGATCCGGAGCTTCCTTTTTTCGGGATGCTTCAGGCCGTAGACGTGGAGTCAGGCAAGCCAGATATTAAGCTGATTCTCGGCGGCACCACTCGCGCCTCGGTCTTGTACTTCAACCTCGCGGCTTCCATGGGTTTCTGGAATGGCACTCTGGGCATTGTTCTCTTGATCTGTGCCATCGCCCTTGCGCTGGTCGTCCTGGCTGCGTTGTTGATCGGGATCAGCCTGACCAGAAGGATCACCTATTCCGTCGCGAATCTCTACAGGGCGACGCAGCACATCAATCGTGGCGACTTCACCCATCGCATACAAGTTCGTGAGCGCGATCAACTGGCGGCCTTGCAGCTGGCTTTCAACTCCATGACCCAGTCTGTGGAGCGGTTGATTCTTGAGCAGAAAGAAAAAGAGCGCCTGCAAAGTGAGTTGGAGATCGCGCATGAAGTGCAGGCGAATCTGTTTCCCCACACCGTTGCCGGCACCAGCACGCTGGAACTGCATGGGATCTGCCGTCCCGCGCGCATCGTCAGCGGCGATTACTACGATTTTCTTTCTTACGGGGCTGAACAAGTCGGGATTGCCGTGGGCGACATCAGCGGCAAAGGGATCTCCGCCGCGCTGCTGATGGCTACGATTCACTCTGCCGTTCGCGCTTATGAGCAGGAGCAACTGGTCTCTGTCGGCACGGCAGCCGCGTATGGGACCAACACGCGAATCGCGGCGGTCGAAGCGCAGGTAGCGCCGGCATCGCCGGGACAAATGTTGTGGCTGCTGAATCGCCACCTCTTCCAGAGCACGCAGCCGGAGAAGTATGCGACGCTCTTTCTCGGCTTCTATGACGATCTGAATCACCGTCTCACTTATTCGAACGCCGGCCACCTTCCCCCCATCGTGCTTTCCCGCGATGGCTCTGTCCGACGCCTCGACCGTGGCGGCACGGTCGTGGGCCTGTTCCCTGACCGCGACTATGAGGAAGAGACCGTGGAGCTGTATTCGGGAGACGTTTTCGTCGCCTTCAGTGACGGCATTACCGAGCCGGAAAACGAGTTTGGCGAGTTCGGTGAAGACCGCCTGATTGAAACCATCGCCGCGTATCGCCATCTGCCGCTGCCGCGCATTACCGAGCACGTGATTTTGGCTGTCCAGGACTGGATTGGCTCAACCGAACAGCCGGACGACATCACGCTGGTCCTCGCCCGCTGTATTTGAGCCTGCTGCGCATCCTGTTATTACCTATCTTGGTAACACAGCATTTCCTGCTTACTTTTTCCCCACCGAGCCGTTATGGTGTACGCCTGTGACGTTGGAATCTCTACTGGATGACATGATGAAATCAACCGGCAGTACCCACCGTCGTACCCCGATCACCGCCTGGCAGCGCAAGCCGAACGGCAAAGATGCTGTTCTCCAAAGAATCCGGACTATCACCCGGGAACTGGGCGCGCTCCAGGCAGAGATGCATTCTGAGCTGGCCGATCCTGGCCGCGGCAACAACAACAGGTTCTTCGAAGACGGAGCGGCGGTCGAAACTCTGAATGTCTTCAAGGCAGAGCTCGACCAGCTACGGCGTATTCTGTGGTTTTATATTGAGGAAGCCGCCCGCAAGCCACGCGCGGCAACGGACCAGGAGCAGCAATCGCGCCGGGTGGAACGCGTTACCGACCTGCTGCGCGCTATCTCTCCTCCGGCAAGCGATGCGGTCCACGGCGGCGAGTCCGGATCATTCTTTGAACGGCTCAACTGCGTGATTGATACCTACATCCAGGAAAAAAAACCTGTGGCCGCCGAGACCAAACCGGTCACGCGCAGGGATTCTAAGGCGTTTTCGTAAGCCGGTGATCCAGGTTGGCCAGCCGCCACCCCGTCTCAAACACCAGGCGCGCTATCTTGGTCATCTTGTCAAAATCAATCTTGTCGATCGTATCCGTGGGCCGATGATAGTCCACGTGTGTCCCGTCAAAGTAAAAGATGATTGGCACGCCGTGCTTGGCGTAGTTCCAATGGTCGGAACGGAAATAAATCCGCTCGGGATTGTTGGGATCGTTGTAGTAGTAATCCAGCTTCATCTTCTGGAACTGTGAGTTGGTTTCTTCGCTGATCTGGTGGAGTTCCTTGCTGATCCGGTTCGACCCCACAAGGTAAACCGTGTTGGCGTCGGTCAGATGCTCGTCCAGCTGATCTTTGTCTCCCGGCGGCCGTGAGCGGCCGATCATATCGATATTGAGATCGGCCACCAGATGATCCAGCGGCACCACCGGCGCAAAGTCAGTGTTGTATTCCGATCCCAGCAAGCCCAGCTCTTCACCCGCGTGGAAGATGACCAGCACCGAACGCTTCGGCCGCTCCAGGGACATGGCATGGGCAATCGTCAAAACAGAAGTGGTGCCGGAGCCATCATCATCGGCGCCAGGATAGATTTCCCCCTTCGGACTCGTCTTCAGGTGGTCATAGTGCGCGCTGAAAACAACATACTCGTTCTTCAGCTTGGGATCAGAACCTTCCAGAATCCCGGCGACGTTCTGCGTGGTAGTACGGGTGATTTGCTGCGCAGCCGTCAGACGCGCGGAAATATCGGTCTTTTGCGGCGTCAATGCCTGCTTGCGATTAATTGCGTCATAGACGGTCTTTAAATCAAGCCCACAAGCGGCTAATACTTCCTCGGCAAGGTTGGGTCCAAGCGTCAAGGCAGGCAACCTGCCCTCGGATTGGCGAGCCAGGCTGACACTCTCGCGTGACGCTGCGCGCTCCGCGAAATCCTTATTCTTCATGAAATCAAGGAAGCGTTGCGGAGGGATCTGCAAAATGCCGACAGCTCCATGGGCAAGCGCCGCACCCTCGCCGGATTCATTGTCTGAAAGCCGTGAGGGGTCAATTCCCTGAGGATTGCCTGCCGCGATCAGCACAATCTTCCCTTTAACATCCAGACCGGCATAGTCGTCATGATGCTGGGCGGGGGCAGAGATGCCCGAGCCTACAAACACGATTTGGCCTTCCGCATCGCCGTTGCCGGTGCCAAACCCAAGGTAGAAATCTCCGAAATGATAGTCGCTGGTCTTGCCCGCCTTTGTGATTGCCAGAGAGCTCTTCGCCGTGTCCGGTTTCGCCGACACCACCTGGAAGGTTTGCAGGAAGTCGCCATGTTCGCCCGCGCCGCGGAAGCCATAAGCTTCGAGGTGGGCAGCCAGATATCGGGCGGCGATAGCGAAGTTGGGTGAGAGGGTGTAACGTCCACCCAATTCCTGCGAAGACAGAAATTCCAGGTGCATCCGCAATTCCCCCGGCGTAATTGAATCTACGGTTGTGGGCACTGCGGGCAGGACGACTGGTGCAGGTCCGGCAGCATGGAGCAGTGCCGAGACGCCTACAACCACCAGAATCGCCAGTTTTGCGGCTAGTTTTCTTGGGGTATTCACGTCATTGATGTTAGCAGCCCGCGTTGCGGCTTACAATCTCTGCCGGCATTTCGTCCCTGCGGGTAGAATCTAAACGAAAGCACCCTGAACCCCTGTGAAACAGACAATCATCGTTTTGGAAGATGACGCGGATATTGCCAACCTGGTCCAGCATCATTTGCAACTGGCCGGCTTCATCGTACGGGTGTGCAGCACGGGCGACCAGGTCATTCCCTTGGCGCGCAAGCAGCCGCCGACGCTTTTTCTCCTGGACATCATGGTGCCGGGCGGAAGTGGTTTTGAAGTGTGCCGCCAGATACGCGAGAGCCGCGATCTGGCGAGCATCCCTATTATTTTCCTAACCGCCAAAGCAAGCGAGGAGGACCGGGTCCGCGGCCTGGACCTTGGCGCTGACGATTACATTGCTAAGCCTTTCGGCACGCGCGAACTCACGGCACGCGTCCGGGCGGTGCTGCGGCGCTTTGAGCAGCCGCTCACCACCAACATCACGACTCCCGACTTCGAGCTGCAAGGCGACTCCATGACGCTTTCTGTGCGCGGCCAGCCTGCCGAGGTCACTGCCACCGAGTTTCGCCTGCTCCACTTTCTGGCCTCACATCCCGGCCGCGTCTTCTCGCGCGACCAGGTTCTTGATGCCGTATGGCGAGACCTTTCCTTTGTGACTCCTCGCTCAGTTGACGTGTACATTCGCCGGTTGCGGGAGAAGATTGAACGCGATCCAGAGGATCCGCGATATCTCAAGACCGTTCGCGGCGCCGGATACAAGTTTGAGGCGGCCAAGTGAGAAACCGCATTTTTCTGAAAGCCCTGGCGGCCTTTGTGGCGGTAATTGCTGCCGCCACGCTTACCCTTGACATCGCAATTCGCCACATCTGGGAAAACTCGCTGCACACCGACATTGAGAGACTTCTGGTGCAGAACGCCCAGGGCTTCGCTTTGCGCGTGGCCAACGATCATCAACATTCCCTGCAGCAAATGGCCATAGAAGAGGCGCAGATTACTGAAACCCGCACCACCATCATTGCCCGCGACGGTGTGGTGCTTGCCGATACGGAAGCCGACCCGAAAACCATGGAGAATCACGCCGGCAGGCCCGAGGTTGCTGCCGCGTTGACCGGAAAGACCGGCAGCGCGACTCGCCTCAGCCACACGGTCGGCATTGAATTTCTTTACGTCGCTGTACTCAGCGGTGACAAAGTGGTGCGACTGGCGTATCCGCTTTCCAGCATCCAGAATCAACTCGCTCAGATCCGCTCTGCCCTTCTTCGCGCCACCCTGCTGGCGCTGCTTCTGGCGGTGTTGCTGGCGATCGCGATTGCAGAGCTGATTTCGCGGCGCTTGCGCCGCATCGTTGATTTTGCCGAGAAGATCGCCTCGGGTGATCTCTCTGCGCGCATCGCCGAGCGCAGTGGTGACGAGATTGCCCAGGTCGCGGGCGCGCTGGATCGCACCGCTCGCCGGCTGGAAGAAAACTTCGCCGCCATCCGGGAAAGCCGCTCCGAACTCGAGGCGCTGCTCAACAGCATGACCGACGGCGTGATCGCGGTCTCCTCCGATCTGAAGGTTCGCTGGGCCAACCAGGCGATCGGCAGCATTGTTCATCAGCGTGTTCGCATCGGATCGCCGGTGATCGAACTGCTTCGCCACCCCGATTTTCTTGCCACATTGAATGCCTCGCTCAAATCCCGCCGGCGCGAACACGCGATTGCCGCTTCCCTTTACGGCCGCAGAAGCTTTTCCGTAACCACCGAGCCTTTGCCGGATGGCGGCGTAGTCACAGTCCTGCATGACATATCCGAAGTGGAACGCGTCGAAAAGACGCGTCGAGATTTTATCGCCAACGTCTCGCATGAGCTGCGCACCCCGCTGACCTCGATCCGTGGCTACGCCGAAACGCTCCTGGAGTCAGATGGCGCGCTCAACGACAGCACGCGCGAGTTCCTGGATGTGATCCGGCGTAACGCCGAGCGCATGGGGCGTCTCACCGAAGACTTGCTCGTCCTGGCGCGTGTGGAGTCGGGCGAAGACAAGCTGGATCTTCGTCCTCAGCCGGCAAGCCATTTGCTGGCGGAAGCCGCGTCGTCGCTCCAGGAAGACGCGCGAGCGGCCGGCGTGGAATTCGCGGTAGAACCCGCAGGTGATTGGATGGTGATGGCAGACGCCTATGCGGTGCATCAAGTCTTCGGCAATCTGATCAGCAATGCGCTGCGCTATGCCCAGAGCGGCAAGAAAATCATCATCGGCGCTACGGAAAAGGCGGATGGGATCGAATTCTTCGTCCGCGACTTCGGGCCGGGAATCGCTTCTGAACACTTGCCCCGCATCTTCGAGCGTTTTTATCGCGTGGACAAGGCTCGCTCCCGTGAAAGCGGCGGCACCGGGCTGGGGCTTGCGATCGTCAAACACATTGTGCTGAATCACGGAGGCTCGGTTCGCGTGGAGAGCGCGGTGGGCCACGGCTCAACTTTCTTCTTCGTCCTGCCTGGAGCGTAACGACGCGGCTGGTTGCCGTAATCCCGCTACCGAGGGATTTTAACGTCCTATTCATTCAGAGTTCATCAGTTCGTAACATTCCTCCCCTATAAGAAGGCCTTGCACAGCTCCGGAAACTACCGGCAATTTTTTTTAGACCTTGTTGTGTCTGCTCGCTTGTAAACGCTAGTCACCGCGCACAAAGTTCGATGACAAGAATGAAAGTTCAAATGAATCAGTCATCCCCAGTCGGGAGGAAAATTGGAATGAAACTGCTCAAACCCGTGGTTCTTGTGTTTTTGATCTCAAGTTTGATGATTGGCCAGAGCAACGCGCCTGCTCCGGCACAAAACTCTGACGATACAAAGATTGCCAATCAAATCAAGAGTCTTGAAGACGCTGTCGCGCAACAGCAGCAACAGATTGAAGCGCTCCGTCAGGAACTGGCAGACAGAAAGAAAACCGACTCTGCTGCTCACCTGGCCAACGCTTCGCTCACAACCAACGTAGCCACACCGGCAACAGCGGTGCAGGAAGCGGAAAAGCCCAAGGAATCGCCGTTGTCATTCCGGATCGGCGGAATGGACTTCACCCCCGGCGGATTCATGGATTTTCAGAATATCTTCCGCACCGTCAACACCGGGTCTGTGGTCTCGACCAATTTCGGCGCGGTGCCCTTCAGCAACCAGGCTGCTGGACACCTCACCGAATACCGCGCCACCGGGCAGTATTCGCGTTGGAACATGAAAATCGGCGGCAAATACGGCGCCAATAACATCCTTGGTTACATCGAGGGTGACTTCAACGGTAACGATGCCACAAACGTTTTTGCCACCACCAACCCGCACACTCTCCGTCTGCGCCTCTACTTCGCCGACATCCGCCGCGGTGACTGGGAAATCACTGCTGGCCAGGCGTGGAGCCTGATTACGCCGAACCGAATCGGCACTTCAGCCATGCCTTCCGATCTGGCAACTACCTACGCCCTTGACGGCAACATTCACGTCGGCGTGCCGTATTCGCGTGACGGCCAGTTCCGTCTGACCTTTCATCACGGCGATGCCTTCTCATGGGCCGTTGCCGTCGACAATCCGCAGCAGTTCACGGTAGGCACGGTGACGCCTCCCACGGTCTTCAATGGAGTCCTGACCAACACCGGCAGCGGTCAAAGCCAGCTGGACGGCAACGCCACCGGCGGCACGCCCAATCTGTTTCCTGACTTCATGTCGAAGATGGCTTACGACGCCAAGGTGGGTGGACGCCTCTTCCACCTGGAAGGCGGCGGGTTAATTACCTCAGCGAAGGTAACCGTGCTGCCGACAGCCGCAACCGGAATTACGACGTTCTCTTCGCACTCCAGCATCGGCGCGGGCTTCATGGGCGGCTTCAATCTTGAGCTGATCAAGAACTTCCGCGTCCTGGCTTACGGCTCTTACGGCAATGGTATCGGACGGTACTTCAATGCTTCTGGCCCACAGTTCGTCGTGGTTCCTATCCCTGTTGGCGCCGGCTTTGACGTAGATACTTCCATGGTCCACTCCGGCGCCGGCTACGGCGGTTTTGAATTCCAGCTGGGACCGAAGACGCAGATCGGAACCTACTATGGCGGTTATTACTACGGCCGGAACAGCTTCAATGATCTGACCGCAGCAGCCATCGCAACGCCCGTCTCCTGCGCGCCAGGATTGGCCGCAGTGAACCGGCCGTGCATCGGTTTTGGTGGCACCAATTCAGCCACCAACAACAACCGCGCGATCCAGGAAGGCAGCTTTGTGTTGGTACAAACACTGTGGCGTAACCCGCAATACGGCGCGTTACAGTTGATCAACGACGCCAGCTATACCACTCGCGCGCCGTGGTTTGTGGCGCCGAATACTCCCAAGAATGCTCACATGTTTATGGATCACCTGTCTATTCGCTACGTGATTCCGTAAGCCACGAAAACCTCGAAAGCCAGGAAGAGCGCTCGCGAAAAAACGGGCGCTCTTTTTTATTTTGACCCTGCGTTTTCCGTCCAGCTTCTCTCTGAAGCTCTTGGAAATGGCAATGCGCTTTTAACAGTCATTTAACACTGCTCTGTTACGTTCGTCTCGTGAACGCGAGGAGGACAAATCAAATGAAACTGAAGCTTTGCATGGTGTTGGCGCTCGTTGCAGCTCTGGCCGGCGTGAGCAGCGCGCAGACCAATCTGAACGGCGCTGGCGCAACCTTTCCCAACCCCATTTACCAGAAGTGGTTCAGCGAGTACCACAACGCAAATAAAAATGTGCAGATCAACTATCAATCCATCGGCAGCGGCGGCGGCATCGCTCAACTGCAGCACGGCACGGTTGATTTCGGCGCGAGCGACGGCCCCATGACCGACGAACAACTTGCGCAGACGCCGCAAAAGGTCTTCCACATCCCAACCGTCTTGGGCGCCGTGGTACCGACCTACAACATTGAAGGCGTGACCGGCGAGATCAAGTTCGCCCCCGATGTCCTGGCAGATATCTACCTCGGCAACATCAAGAAGTGGAATGATCCCCGCCTGGCCAAGGCAAACCCAGGCGTGAAGTTACCGGACGAAGACATCACTGTCGTTCATCGCTCCGATGGCAGCGGCACCACGTACATATTTACTGATTTTCTCAGCAAGGTAAGCCCAGCCTGGAAAGACAAAGTCGGCAAGAGCACCTCGGTAAATTGGCCGGTAGGCCTGGGCGGCAAAGGGAACGAAGGCGTCTCCGGCATGGTGAAACAGACGGAAGGCAGCATCGGCTACGTTGAGCTGATCTATGCCCTGTCGAACAAGATGTCGTACGGCAGCGTTGAAAATGCCGCTGGAGTGTTTGTGAAGGCCAGCCTTGATTCCGTAACAGCTGCTGCCGCTTCGGTAAAAGAAATGCCGGACGATTTCCGCGTCTCCATTACCAATGCACCCGGCAAGAACGCCTATCCCATCAGCAGCTTCACCTGGCTCCTGGTGCCCGCTGAATGGACCGACGCTACCAAGGAAAAGGCGTTTGTTGACTTCCTCAATTGGATGGTCGATAAGGGCCAGACCATGACGGAACAGCTCGCCTATGCGCCTCTGCCTAAGAACGTTGCGGCGAAGGTCAAGGCCAGAATCAAAGAAGTGAAAGTGAAAGGACAGACGGCCCAAAAGTAACGCGGTCGTTCGGCCTGGAGCGACGGCTTTTTGTCCGGCGTTCAGCCCGCAGGCTTCGACTCATTCAGATTTCTTCCTTAACTCCTTGCGAGCGCCAGTTTTACCAACTGGCGCTCTTTTTTTAACAATGTATTAACAATGCTCTGCTAGCTTCCACACATGCGGATCGTGCCCAATTCCAAGCCTTCTCCAGCGCCGGAAGACTCAGAAGAACCTGCCACCACGGAACCGGTACTGGCCAGCGAAGAAAAGCTGAAAGTCGTGCCCAAAAGCCGGGTGGGCGCGCGGGAAAACGTCTTCGCCGACGGGGCATTTCGCGGCCTGGTGATACTTTGCGCGTTGACCGTGCTGGCAATCGTGGGCCTGATCGTGTTTGAGCTGATTACGCAATCGCAACTGGCGATGAGCAAGTTCGGCTTCAAGTTCCTGATCAAGCAGATATGGGACCCGGTCGCAGAAGATTTCGGCGCTCTGCCGTTCATTTACGGCACCATTGTTTCATCACTTCTGGGCTTGATCATCGCTGTGCCGCTTTCGGTTGGAACGGCTCTTTTTCTCACCGAGATTTGCCCGCGCCAGCTGCGTGGAATCCTTTCCCTGCTCGTGGAGTTGCTGGCGGCAATCCCCAGCGTGATTTATGGCTTGTGGGCCATCTTTGTGCTCTCTCCTTTTTTGCGGGTTCATATACAACCGTTTCTGGCCAAGTTCTTTGGCTGGACAGGGCTATTCAGCGGGCCAAAATACGGTTGGGGGATGTTAGCGGCTGGAATTGTGATCGCGATCATGATTCTTCCCATCATTGCCTCCATCACCCGCGAAGTAATCACCGCGGTACCGCGCGTGCAGCGTGAAGCAGCCTTAGCGCTGGGAGCCACCAAGTGGGAGATGTTGCGCATGTCTGTCCTGCGCAACGCCCGCCCAGGGATCTTTGGAGCTGTAATCCTCGGCTTGGGACGTGCCTTGGGTGAGACCATGGCCGTGACCATGGTCATTGGCAATCGACCGGAGATTGCAAAGTCGCTGTTCGCCCCCGGATACACCCTGGCCAGTGTTATCGCCAATGAATTCTCTGAAGCGGTTGGCCATCTCTACCAAAGCGCACTCATGGAGATGGCATTGGTCTTATTCGTGATAACCCTGATCGTGAACGCCCTGGCTGGGTTGCTGGTCTGGTCGATCACACGGGGAATGCCTGCGAGGTCACTTGGCTAATCCTTTGCGAACCGTCTCTTTGCGACGCAGGCTTTCCAACTGGCTGGCTCTGGGTTCCATTGCGCTGGCTGCGCTCATTGTGACTGTGCCGCTCTTCCTGATCCTGGGGACCGTCGTCTTCCACGGTATCGGCGCATTGAATTGGGCGTTTTTCACGCAAATTCCCAAGCCCATCGGAGAAGAAGGCGGCGGCATGAGCAACGCCATTGTTGGATCGATCATGCTGCTTGCCCTGGCCAGTATTATCGGCGTTCCTCTGGGTATTGGAGCAGGAGTCTTTCTGGCGGAATACGGACGCAACAAGTTCGGAAATTTCGTCCGTTTTACCACCGACGTACTCAACGGAGTTCCCTCGATCGTGATCGGTATGACGGCCTGGGCCCTGGTCGTGGTCGTGCAAGGGCATTTTTCCATGCTCGCCGGCAGCATTGCGCTGGGCATCATGATGATTCCCACGATTTCACGAACCACCGAAGAAGTGCTCCTGCTGGTGCCTATCTCGATCCGGGAAGCTGCGCTTGGGCTTGGCATCCCGAAGTGGCGAACCATTCTCTCCGTGGTCTTGCGGACTGCCAGCGCCGGAGTCGTCACCAGTATCATGCTGGCGTTTGCGCGAATCGCCGGTGAAACCGCACCGCTGATATTCACGACCCTGGGAAACCAGTACTGGAACACCAATATCAACCAGCCGACCGCCGCCCTGCCGCTGCAGATTTACCTGTACGCCCTGATGCCGTATGACCAGGCCCATGCACAGGCCTGGACCGCAGCCCTGGTGCTTATATCTATGATCATGATTACCGTAATCCTTTTCCGCTTCATCGCCAGTCGCGGCGCTATCAAAGGAGCCAGCTAATGGATGCTGCCGGCATTCACGTCGAAAAACTAAACGCCTGGTTCGGCCCCAAGCAGGCGCTCTTCGATATTGGCATGGAGATTCCCGCCAAGAAAGCCACCGCGATCATCGGGCCATCCGGCTGCGGAAAGTCCACCTTTGTTCGCTGCCTGAACCGCATGCATGAAACCCTGCCTGATACCCGCGTGCAGGGTACGGTAACCATCGGCGACCTTGATGTTTATGGCAAAGGCGTCTCCCCGGTTTGGATACGCCGCCGTGTCGGCATGGTCTTCCAGAAGCCGAATCCGTTCCCCACCATGACGATCTATGACAACGTGGCTGCCGGGCTGAAGCTGAATGGCTTTCGCAACCGCCGCGAACTTGATAACGTGGTAGAGCGCTCGTTAAAACACGCGGCATTGTGGGATGAAGTCAAGGATGATCTGAAAAAGAAGTCCGGCGCCAGCCTTTCCGGTGGACAGCAGCAACGCCTCTGCATTGCGCGCGCTTTGGCCGTTGAACCTGAGGTTCTGCTCATGGACGAGCCGGCCTCTGCTCTTGATCCGATTTCCACCGCCAAGATTGAAGATCTGATTTTCGAATTGAAGAAGGAATATACGGTGGTGATCGTCACTCACAACATGCAACAGGCTGCGCGCGTGGCGGATTTTACTGCTTTCTTTCTCATGGGCAACATGGTGGAGCTGGACAAGACCGAAACCATGTTTACCAAGCCTTCCGACAAGCGCACGGAAGACTACATCACCGGGAGGTTTGGATGAGCCGTACACGGTTCCACCAGGGACTTGATGATCTCAAACAGAAGCTGCTGGCCATGGGCGGCCTGGCGGAGCAGGCGGTGGAACGCGCCGTACGCGCCTACCAGAACCGTGATCTCGCCCTGTGCGAGCTGGTGCTGCGCGATGAAGCCAAGATCAACGCGGCAGAGCGCGACGTGGATGAGCTTTCCGTCGACCTCCTGGCCATGCAACAGCCCATGGCGGTCGATCTGCGCTTTGTCATCTCCTGTATCAAGATCAATGCCGATCTGGAGCGCGTAGGCGATCAGGCCGTCAACATCGCCGAGCGCGTGATGGACCTGGCAGCCCGGCCGGATTCCGCCTTGAACGTCGATATCCCGCGCATGGCTCAGCTCAGCATCACCATGGTGCGCGACGCCTTGAATGCCTTCCTCACCGCTGACGTCGATCTGGCGCAAACCGTGCTTCAACGCGATGATCTGGTCGATAACATGAACCGCGAGATTTTTGAGACCGTCGATGACGGCATGGGCAAGTCAACCAGCAATCATCGCAACCTCCTGGACACCCTGATCGTTGCCCGAAACCTGGAGCGCGTAGCTGACCATGCCACGAACATTGCTGAAGACGTTATCTTCTGGGTTCGTGGAGCTGACGTTCGTCATCACGCGCAAAGCTAGGCACTTTAGGCCAATTACAAGTCCCACTTAAAGTAGTACTTTAAGACAGCTCCCTTGGCGTCGTGCGGCACTGCTCTCGATAAAAAGCTACAATGGGTCTGCGGCGTAAATCCTCGAAAGATGGCGCCAAGCCTGACGCTGCTTTGCGCATGAACCGGTCAGTATCAGATCCGTCTCTCTATATCAATCGCGAAACTTCGTGGCTGGCATTCAACCGCCGGGTACTGGAAGAGGCTGTTGACGACCGCAATCCCCTGCTCGAGCGAGTCAAATTCCTTGCGATCTCCGCCAGCAATCTTGACGAATTTTTTGAAGTCCGCGTCGCCGGCCTGCTGCAGCGAATAGAAGAAGGATTTATTGACGCCGGCCCTGACGCCCTCACCGCCCAGGAGGAACGCGAGCTGATTGCCCGGGAGACCCACGAGTTCGTCGAAGAGCAATACGAATGCTGGAACACCAGGCTCCTGCCGGCCCTGGCGCGAGAGAACATTCGTGTCCTCGATCTCAAGGACCTTTCCCCCGAGCAGGAGCTCTTCATCGATACCTATTGCGAGAAAGAGGTTGATCCTCTGCTAACGCCGGTAACGGTCGACCCTGCGCACCCTTTCCCGCGAGTCCTGAACAAGGCGTTGTGCATTGCTCTGCTGTTAAAACGCAAACGGCGGGCCAGCGGCACCTATATGGGCGTCATCACGGTGCCGCGAGCGTTGCCGCGCCTGGTGCGACTGCCCTCGCAGACCGGGACCGACTTCGTCTTTCTGGCTGACCTGCTTACCTACCACGCCGCTCGAATGTATCGCGGCTATGACATTCTTTCCGCAGCTTCATTCCGCGTCACCCGCAACAGCAACCTTTATCTGGAGGAGGAAGAGACGCGCAATCTGCTCGAGTCGGTGCGCACAGAACTGCACCGCCGGCGCAAGGGAGACGCTGTGCGACTGGAAATCGATGCCAGCGCCAGCACTGAGATCGCCAGGCGCCTGCAGCAGACCTTTGAGCTGGACGACTGGCAAATCTTCTACACCCAGGGACCGGTAAACCTCTCGCGGCTGTTCAATTTTTACGATCTGGAGCGTCCCGGCCTCAAGTACCGGACATTCGTTCCCCGCGAACTGCGGCTGCCTGCCAGCAGCAGCAACATTTTCGTCGAGCTGCGCAAGCGCGACATTCTGCTGCACCACCCGTTTGACTCCTTTGACGCCGTGGTCGATTTTATTGAAAGCGCAGCCAGCGATCCTGACGTCATCTCGCTCAAGCAGACCATTTACCGCACCAGCCGCGATTCGCCGATTGTCGAAGCCCTGATTTCAGCTGCATCGGCCGAAAAAGAGGTTACAGCGGTACTGGAACTCAAAGCTCGCTTTGACGAAGCTTCCAACATTCAGTGGGCGCGCATGCTCGAGGATGCGGGCGTGCAGGTGTATCACGGCCTGGTGAGCCTGAAAACGCACTGCAAGCTGTGCCTGCTGGTGCGGCGCGATCCTGACGGCGTGACGCGGCGTTACGCTCATATCGGCACGGGCAATTACAATCCGGCAACGGCACGGTTTTACACAGATGTGAGCCTGCTCACCTGTGCACCGGAAATCACGTCAGCGGTCCACTCGGTTTTCAACTACCTGACAGCCTACTCGGAAGCTTCCAGCTATGCGCCTCTGGCTATTTCTCCGATTGACGTTGCAGCGACAACGCTGGAGCAGATCGTCCGCGAAGCCGACCATGCCGCCAACGGAAGGCCGGCGCGCATCATCGCCAAAATGAATGCCTTGCTGGACAAAAATGTAATTGAAGCTCTTTACCGGGCCTCGCAGGCGGGTGTGAAAATCGATCTCATTGTGCGCGGTATGTGTTCCCTGCGGCCGGGCGTTCCCGGCGTCAGCGATAACATCGTGGTGCGCAGCGTCGTTGGCCGGTTTCTGGAGCACAGCCGGATTTTTTATTTCGAAAACGGAGGCAATGACGAGGTCTACGTCTCCAGCGCTGACTGGATGCCGCGTAACCTCTATGAACGCGTTGAGGTGCTCTGCCCGGTGCTGGATGAAACTCTCAAGCAGCGCATCAAGGATGAGATCATAGCGGCATACATGGCAGACAATGTCAAAGCTCGCCTGCTGGACCGCAACGGTGAATACTCGCGGCTGCCCCGCCGCCGCGGGGAACAGGATTTCTCCGCTCAGGATTTCCTGATCGCGGTAGCGGAAGGAACCGCCGGCGCGGGCGACATCCCTGATCCGGCTATACCGCGCCGTCGCCCTCGAAACAGCCGGAAGAAACAACTTGTGCATCGATAGGATTGAATGATCATTTATTTTCTCAGACACGCATCTGCCGGCAAGAGCATGCTCAATCCCCAAAAAGATGAGCGCCGTCCCCTGGATGATGAGGGCATTCTTCAGGCGCGTTACGTTGGCCGCATGCTGGCAAACCTGGATGTGCAGGTAGACCAGATCATCAGCAGCCCTCTGAAACGCGCGCGCCAAACCGCCTCATTGGTGGCGAATGAACTGGCTTTCGAACCTGCGGTGCAGCTGGATACTGCTCTGCGCCCTGACGCCGAACTCGAACACTTCCAGACCATGCTCGCGCGTTATCGAAAATATGAGGCGATTATGGTGGTCGGCCACAATCCCAGCCTCACGGAATTTCTCGCCAAAACAATTTCTGTGGGCGCCCGGGACGCGCATATCGATTTCAAAAAAGGCGCGGTGGCCAAAATTGAGATGAACGGGCGCCAGGGAACAATGCAGTGGCTGGTCACGCCCAAGATTGCACGTGCACTTCAGGCGAGCTTGAAGACCAGTTCACGGCCAAAGACCTCGCGAAAGTAAGCAACTTCCTTTTTCCCTGCCCATAGCTCCAGGTCGGCTCCGCCGCGGCCGGCGCTGATTGCGATTGTGATCTCGCCGTTGCGTCCGCTGGCGCGCAGAGATTGCACGGCAGAACGCCGGCCCTGGTTTAGAGCGCGCGCCACGCGCAGAATCGCCGTGGACTTGATCACATCCGATCGCATCTGCGCCGGCAGCAGTTTGATCAGCCGGTCGCGCAGCTGCGGTTTGGAGTTTCCCTGAAAACGCGCTACCGTGGCAATGATGGTTCTCTGCAACGGCGTGAAACCGAACAGCTCGGAACGCGAGATCACGTAGTACGCATGCCGGTGCAGCCCCACGGGATTCACGTACATGCCCACTTCATACAGCATGGCTGCGGCGGCAATCCATTCGCGACAATCGTTGTCCAGGCCATGCATGCGGCGCGTCTGATCGAACAAAGAAAGCGCGAGCTTGCGTATCTGCATCGCGTTGGCCAGGTCCACGCCGTAGCGGCGCGCCGTTTTCAGCAACACATCCTGGCGATCGGACTCCAACTGGCGATGCGAACGGGTGTGTTCATCATACTCAGCAGCCATCTGCGCCAGAATGCCGTCACGCAGACCCAACGGCGAGTAACGGAAGCCCTTCAGCCCGCAAGCGTGCAGCACGTGAGCATAAACTGCCGCTCCGGCGACGATAATCTGGGCGCGTTTGGGGTTGATGCCCTTGATGGCCGCCCGCTGTCGTGCGGTGAGCTTGGCCAGCCGCTTGGCCAGTTTAGCGGCAACCGGCTGTGATACCGATCCGCCCCGCCTCAACTTCAGTGACTGCGCTGCGCCGGCCAGGGCGGCAGCTGTGCCTGAGGTCGCGATCACCGAACGCGCGTCTGCCCGCAGAATTTGACGCGACACATGCGCCACCTCCTGGACAATAAAGCCATGCAGACGCTTCAGTTCGTCTTTATTCGGCGGATCATGGTGAATGAACTCCTGCGTCAGGCGAACCGCGCCCAGCGGAAGCGTGACCAGCTCCTTGATGTGGCCTTTCTCAGAGATCGTCAGTTCGCAGCTTCCGCCGCCGAGATCGATCAAAAGCAATCGCGATGGCGGCCTGCGCATGTTGGCAATCACGCCCAGGTGGATCAGCCGCCCCTCTTCAAGACCGGTAATGATATCGAGCTTCCATCCGGTAACGGTCTTGAGCCACTCCCCGAAAAGACGGCCGTTGTTGCTGTCGCGCAGAGCGCTGGTAGCAACTACCCGCGTCCGTTCTACCGCATAGCTTTGTACGGCGCGATGAAAGCGGCGCAGCACTTTGAGCGTCTGCGCCATGGCCTGCGGATTGAGGCTGCCATGGCGAAAAACGCTTTCACCCAGCCGGGTGACTTCGCGGTCCTGATGCAGCGGGATCAGCCGGCCGCGGCGCAGCTCGGCAATGCTTAGCCGCACTGAATTGGAGCCGATGTCGACTGCGGCAAAGACCGGCATGGTCTATCAGGCGTGGCGCGCAAACGTCCGGAAAGATGATGCAGCAGCCGGCGCCTTTTTGTTTGCACCTACCGGAGCAGAAAAGAGCCGCGTGACGGAGGAAACCGCTGCCGCTTCCTGCGCCGAAAAAAGTGCACGTACCTCGCGCAGCAAAGCGCAATTTACACGATCGGCAAATCGCTTTTCCGCCAGATTGGTCAACTCCTCCCAGTCATGCCATTCGCCAACCGCGTCCTGCACCGACTTGAGTTGTTCGAGGAACATTTTTCGTTCGTTTGAATCATCGGCCAGCTCCGCCAGGTAGCGGATCTTCTTGAGCTGGATGCGCGCTTCATGCAGGCGGTTGGGCTTGAGCGATGGACGGGAGGAAAAATCAGCAGCCAGCCGGCTTAGTTGCAGGCGGGCTTCCTCTAGCGGCGCAAGCGGCCGGTTGTCGCCTGAAGGCCCGTTACCTACTCTTTCCGCCACACGTTCCAACCGGGAGAAGAGCTTGTGATCCGCAAGCCGGACAAGCGCCGAACGCAGACGCTTCAGCTGACGTTCGCGCCTCTTCTCCAACAGGCTGAGCAGCGTTCTTCTGTCTTTGGCCGTGGAGCCGTTTCCAAGATGATCCAACAGCCGGGACTGCACATCGATGTCCCGAACTTTGCCGGCACGCCGGCGCAGCTCTTCCAGTTTTTCCAGGCTGCGTTCCTGTTTCTTTCCCAGATCGGGATGCGCGTAACTGATAAGGCTTTCAATCCGGCGGATGGTGGTGCGCAGACGGTGCACACACTTGGGAGTCGCATCCTCCGATAATTTGGATACTACTTCCGAAAGGTCTTCCGTGAGACCTTTGATTTGAGCTTCCAGAACCATGCAGTGAGGGTCGGTTGGCCGTTCAAAGTTCCAGCCGTCATATTTTAGATGACCTGCTTTGGCCAAAATGCACAGTTTATGGTGCGCCTGTGGAAAAAGATACATGTCCATTGTTTTCTTTAACATGCAGTAGTTACTAACGGGGTTTTGCTTATTTCGTTGGGTAGTTTGTATTTACCGTCATAGGCGATGGCCTTCGCCTTTAACCGCCCACTGCGGCTGATGAGTCCTACCAGGCTCAGGCAGCAAGCAGCGCCGCGCCTTCATCGACCTCATCTGGAATCATCTCGTCGACGAGCTGGTCCTGCGTCTTCGACGTCGTTGAACCATCAGAAAAAGTTTTGACTGACAATGTAACGATCCTGCAGGCTGACTCACTATCAAAGTAAGGAACCACTGAAGACCACAGGGGGCCCTGCCGAGCTCCTTCGCTTTACCTCTGTGACCTTCTGTTTTTCTTTCCTTGGTGGAGTCTTCGCGGCTGATCGCCGGCCGCGAAGACTTTTAGCTTTGGGCGGCTTTCAACTTCCTCAGCTCTGTCCGGCCGGCACATCACCCTACGCTTTTCAGGATTACATCCACATTCACTCGAGACGGCAGCGTTCCAAAACTCTGGCCGCGTTGTCCGTCCAGCCGCGAAGCGATGAAAGCTTTCGTCAATTCCGGAGAGCTATGCCGCACCAGCAATGAAGCTTGCAGCGCCAACGCCAGTCTTTCAGTGAGCTCCCTGGCGGCATATTCGCCTACGCCATGGCCGGGCGCTGATCCATTGCCTCCGTTGCCTTTGAACTGATCTTGAATGCCGGTAACGTACGCATCCAGACGTTTGTCGGCGCCCGCGGTTGATTTCAGTTCCTGCATCAGAGCCTCGATCGTAGACGGCTCTTTGGCCAGCGCCCTCAGCACGTCAAGACAGATCACGTTGCCTGAGCCTTCCCAAATGGAATAGAGCGGGGCCTCACGGTAGAGCCGAGGCATGATCGACTCCTCCACATAGCCGTTGCCGCCCAGGCATTCCAGGGCCTCGCCCACGTGGACTGGACAGCCCTTGCACAGCCAATACTTTGCGATGGCCGTAGCAATCCGGCAGAAGGCACGCTCACGATCATCCGCCTCTCGCGCATCGAACGCGCTGGCCAAACGGACCATCAGCAGGGTTGCGGCTTCCGATTCCAGCGCCAGATCAGCCAGAACATTGCGCATCAACGGTTGCTCGATCAGCAACTTGCCGAACGCTCGCCGCTGCCGAGCGTGGTGAACGGCCTGCACCAGCGCCTGCCGCATCAACGCCGCCGCGGCGATCGCACAATCAAGACGGGTGTGATTCACCATCTCGATAATCGTCTGCACGCCGCGCCCTTCTTCGCCCACCAGATGTGCCCACGCCTGAGCGAATTCAACTTCACTTGAAGCATTGGAGCGGTTACCCAACTTGTCCTTAAGCCGCTGAATGTGGAATTTGTTGCGTTCACCGGAAGGTGTCCAGCGCGGCAAGAAAAAACATGAGAGGCCTTTGGATGCCTGCGCCAGGATCAGGAAAGCGTCGCACATGGGCGCGGAGCAAAACCATTTGTGGCCGGTGATCAGATATTCGCGTGAGCTGCCGATACGCTCCGCCCGCGTCGTATTCGCGCGAACATCGGAGCCGCCCTGCTTTTCCGTCATGCCCATGCCGACCAGCACTCCGTTCTTTTCTCCGGCAGGAGCAAATTTAGGATCGTATACAGACGAAAGAATCTTTGACTCCCACTGTCGCATCAGCTCCGGTTCGGCCCGCAACGCTGCCACCGCGGAGAACGTCATCGAGATGGGACAGGTATGCCCGGCTTCATTTTGAGCGGTCAACATCATCAGCGCAGCCCGCGCTACATGCGCGCCCTTTCTTTTTTCAACCCATGGCAGGCTGTGTAGCCGGTGCTCGACTGAGGTCCGCATGAGCTCATGCCAGGAAGGATGAAATATGACTTCGTCGCGGCGATTGCCGTAGCGGTCATGCGTATGCAGCACGGGCGTGTTCTCGTTGGCATCGAAGCCCCAGCGCTGCGCCTGGTCAGTTCCGAGCAACTGGCCTAGCTCACTGACCTGATCCTGGGCCCAGCTTGCGCCTTCGCGCTCAACGGCTTTCATCAGCGTATGATCGCTCAGAAAAAGGTTATAGCCGGTAAGCGGTGCAACCTGGTTCTGAGATTGCTGATCGGAACTTTCTGGTGCCGGATTTCTTTCTGCTGTACCAAGCTGGCCAGTCTGTCGTGTCGACGCGGTCATAGCGTCTTTCATTATGCGCCAGCTTGTCGCGACCAGGCGGGATTTTGTTTCCTTTTTGTTTCCCTTAGGGACAGCTGAGTTGAGGTGCGTGCTCTGGAATTACAAAGGCCTCTAAAGCCTAAGTCACTCGATTTGCCTTCGCCAGGCTTTCATCCGTGCATCTACTAGAGCATGGTCCCGTACATTTTCGCGATGCGTCTTTCCCAGGCACGCTTTCCAATGTGGAATAAGGAACGCGTCTTGGAACTCGAGCAGCTCACGTTGAGCGAAAGACGCTGAAGGAGAGTTCTACATGTCCATAGGCCACACGTTGAGAGATAACTTATCAGGTGAGGTGAAGAGCCGCGCGGGTTGGGGGATTTTCCTGGGCATCGTAACAGTGCTCTTGGGGATTCTGCTGCTTGCTTTTCCGCTGGCCACAGCAACGGTCACTACCATTGTGTTGGGCGCCGTTTTGATTGTCGTTGGAGTCATCGATCTTGTGCAGGCTCTTCGCTCGCACACCGCCGGCAATGCCTTTTTGCGGCTGCTGCTCGGCATCGGGTACGGCTTTGTCGGTATACTCCTGATTGCGAATCCGCTGTGGGGAGTAGCCGTTCTTACGATCATTCTCGGCGCCGTGTTGCTTTTTGAAGCAGCAATGGCCTTGATTCTAGCCTTTCAGACGCGGCCTGCTTCAGGCTGGGGATGGCTGCTGTTCGATGCCGTCATCACCGCTCTGCTCGGCATACTCATTCTTGCGCACTGGCCTGCAAGCGCCATCTGGGCAATTGGAACACTGGTCGGTGTCGCTGTGTTGATGCGCGGAATCACCCGCATTGCCTTGTCGATCGGCTTAAGACGCGTCGTCGGACGGGTTGAAGATCGCGATCGCGACCTGCCCAGAGCTGCGTAAATCCTGCATGGATGATACGGCCGGAAAAACCTAACCACTGATCGCCAAACAGCAAGGCTCACCACAGAGGCGCGGCTTATCCGCGCCCCTGTAGTGAAACTCTCATCTACTGATATCTCAGCGCCACAATCGGATCCACTTGTGTCGCTCGCCGCGCCGGCATATAGGAGGCCAGCAAAGCGACGGCCTGGAGCAGTAGTGCGACAACTGCGAAGGTCAGCGGATCAAAGGTGCTCACTTCGTACAGCATCGACTGCATGAAGCGCATGAGAGCAAATGATCCCGCCAGGCCAAGAACAATACCGATCATCGCGGTGGACATGGCTTGCCGCAGTACCAGCCGCAGAACGTTGCCGGTATTTGCGCCCAGGGCCATGCGAACACCCATTTCACGGGTGCGCCGCTCCACCGAATACGAGAGCACGCCGTAGATTCCCGCAATCGCCAGCAACAGCGCAGTACCGGCAAAGATTCCGATCAGGATCAGGTTGAAACGGCGGCTATTCATTGATGCGGCAAAGATCGTGGTAAAGCTGTTGGTGCTGGGCGGCACGTCAGGATCAAGACTGTGAACGATCTTTCGCGCTGAAGCAATGATAGATGCCGGATCGCCACTGGTGCGAGCCACCATGCTGAACGTGCCGGTACGCTGCGGGCGCTGGCGATAGTTGACATAGATGGTCGGGCTGGGCGGCGTTTCCAGGCTGCGCTCGCGTACATCGCCCACCACGCCGATGATCGTCATGAGACGCGGATCGCCGTCCATATTGCCAAATTCAATGGACCGGCCAAGAGGATCCTGATTCGGCCATTTTTCCTTTGCCAGCGATTCGCTGATCACCGCGACGTGCGGAGCGTCTGGAGAATCGCGGTCATCGAACAGACGGCCGCTGATCAAAGGGATTCCCAGAGCGTGGAAGTAGCCCTCGCTGGCACACACGTAATCGGCGTAACCGCTCTGGCTGGGATCGCGAAACAGTTGCATGAAGAACGCACTCAGTTCTTTCGTCAACGCGCTGTCTTCGGTGACATCACCTTGCGCAGCACGATTGATCATCTCCTGGATCTTCGGCGTAACCTGTTGCGGGTTCACGACAGCAAAACCGCCGTCACCGGAAATGCCGACACCGATCGGCAATGAATTGGTGCCCCCGACCTCGGAAACACCCGGAAGTTCGCGCGTGCGGGCAAACAACTCATTCAGAAACCGCACCCGCTGCAGCTTCTGCGCGGGTGCATACGCGGATGGCAGCGCCAGGTCCATGGTCACAATGTGCTCGGTGCGAAACCCGGGATCAACCGAGAGCACCCGCATCAGGCTGCGCCCCAGCAGCCCGGCGCCGATCAACAACGTCATGGTAATCGCCAATTGCAGGGCCACAATGCTGCGTCCGATAAACTGTGTGCTGAAACTGCCGGCGCTTCCCTTACCCCCTTCTGCCAACGCAGCACGAATGTCCGCCGATCCGGCCCGCAGCGCGGTAAATGTTCCCAATCCCAAAGCCACAGCTACGCAAAGTCCAAAGGCAAAGAGCAATACCGGCAGGTTCACGGAAACAGCGTTTAATCCCGGTGTGTCTGCAGGCGCCAATCGCAGAAGCCATTGAACGCTCCAATATGCCGCGATTACACCAAAGAGCCCGCCGGTAAGTGAAAGCAGAAGCGTCTCCGCCATGAACTGTCTCACCATCCGGTTGCGCGACGCGCCCAGAGCACTGCGCACGGCAAGCTCAGACTCGCGTGCGGCAGCCTGAGCCAGCTGCAGGTTCATCACATTGGCGCAGGCTACCAGCAGCAGAAAGCCAACCGCGCCCAGCAGGATAAGTAGATTCGGCCGTACCTTGCTGGTCAGGGAGTCCTGCAGGGAAAGTACGGCGACGCTGTTCATGCTTACATCATCGCCGTATTGCTTTTTGATCCCGGCCGCGATGGCGGACAGATCATCTTTCGCCTGGGCCAATGCGACGCCATCTCGCAAGCGAGCCAGTCCCTTGAAATTGTGCGCGCTGCGCGAAGGCAAAGGTGCCGAGAGTTCCCTGGGCATCCACACATCGGTGTTGTTAGGAAAATTAAAGCCCGGTGGAAGCACCCCCACTACCGATGCTGCCTGGTTCCCTACTTGCAACTTCAGACCAGAAAGCTCCTGCGCGCCGTTCAGGTATTGCCGCCAGTAGTTGTAGCTGACAAGGGCGACGGCGCCGGCTCCCACCTTTTGATCCTCCGGAGCAAATCCCCGGCCGACGATGGGCGTTACCCGCATGATGGGGAAAAATTCACTCGAAACGGACGCTATCACCAGCCGCCTGGCCTCGCTGCCGCCGGATACGGATTCAGAACCGGAGCTGAACTCGGCCAGGCCCTGCAGCGTATGGTTCTGCGCGCGAAGATCGTGAAAGTTTGGATCGGCCAGATTCATGTGATCGCGCTTCTCGTTCTGCTCCCACACCTGTACGATCTGGTCTGGCTTGTCGTAAGGCAAGGGACGCAAGAGCACGCCATAAACCACGCTGAAGATCGCGGTGGTTGCGCTGATGCCCAGCGCGAGCGTGAAGATGGCGATAAGGCTGACCCCAGGACTTTTGCGCAACACGCGCACGCCATAACGAAGGTCTTGCAACAACACGCCCATTCAATCCCTCCCCAGACTCTTGCCGATTCTTGAACCAGCCACGTGCTTTAAGCCCATGGCGTTTACCTACTTAGACTTTACCGCTGATGTTTCGGAAAACAATTTTTTGAAAGTAGCAGCGCGCCCGATGCTGGCAGTGATTTTCGCGAATGCCGGCAGAGATGGTCAAGTAGAAGATAGCCAGGGGCATAGCACGCTTCGCTATGCCAGGTCTCTATGCCATTTTGGGCGAGCAAGGAGGAACTTAGAAAAGCATTTGGCGGCACATCCGCCGTGGGGTAAACTTTTTTGCATGAAACGAACCTTGGTAGTCTCACTGATGTTGTTATCCTGCCTATCCGTGGGATTTTCTCAGGAGTGGGCAAAACAGAACCTTGAGAAGTCCCCCCGTCATAGTGAGTGGGTACAACTCAAGCATGACAATCGCACGGTGCAGGCTTTCGTTGTCTATCCCGAGACAAAGGAAAAGGCGCCCGTCATCATCGTGATCCATGAGATTTTTGGGCTATCCGATTGGGCTCGGAGCGTGGCTGACCAGCTTGCCTCCCACGGCTATATCGCCGTGGCGCCTGATCTGCTCTCCGGTATGGGACCAAAGGGCGGTGGCTCCAGCGAATTTGCCAGCACGCAGGATGCGGTAAAGGCTGTTTCGGGTCTCAACCCTGACCAGGTGACTGCAGATCTCAATGCTGCCGCTGACTATGCCAAGAAGATTCCCGCCGGCAACGGCAAGATTGCCGTCGCCGGGTTCTGTTGGGGAGGAACCCAATCCTTCCGTTTTGCCACCAATCGCAAGGATCTAAGCGCTGCTTTTGTGTTCTATGGCACCGGCCCGAGTGACGTTTCAGCGATCACTGCGCCGGTTTATGGTTTCTACGCCGGCGAGGATGCCCGAGTTGGCGCCACCATCCCTGCCACCGAACAAGCGATGAAAGCCGCCGGCAAGAAATTCGAACCTGTGACCTACCCTGGCGCAGGACATGGATTCATGAGAGCCGGCGAGGATCCCGCAGCCGAAGCAGCGGCTAAAGAGACAGGCACCGATCCAGATACCAAGAAGAAGCGTGATTCTGCCGTGGCTAACCAGAAGGCCCGGACCGAAGCCTGGGCTCGCTGGCTCTCAATCCTGAAAACCATATAAAACTACGGGGACGCCCGAAACCCTACGGCGTCCCTTCCTTGCTACCTCCAGGGCTTCTCGCCTCACCCATTGCGTTCGATGCACGCTCGCCCCGCTACTTTTTGTTCGTCTAAGGGAACCAGGAATCGACTCAGGACGTATACACAGCAAGGGGCACGAATTTCCGCGGTTTCCCGAACAATCCTTCCGCAGAGCAAGGAGCCGATATGAATAAGCAGACAGAACGCCTGGCCGGATGGCTCATCGCGATCGTCGGCCTGATCGCCCTGGCCGCACCCAGCCTCAAGAGTCAATCTTCCGGTTCGAACCCGCCGTCTGAGAACTTCCAACGAACCTTCAGCATCTCTCCCGGCGGCAACCTTCAGGTTGACAACTACAAAGGAACCATTCACGTCACCGGCTCAGACAGCAATCAGGTGGTGGTTGATGTGACCAAACGGTTTGAAGGCAACGACGCCGACCGCAAGTGGTGGATGGAGAACGTGCAGATCAACTTCCATAATGAGAGCAACCGGGTGGCCATCGAGGTGAAATATCCGCAATCGAACTGCGTCTTTTGCTGGGAGGATCACAACTATACCGCTGCGGTTGAGTTGGAAATCCATGTTCCGCGTGAGACGAATGTAACGCTGGAAAGCTACAAGCCGGATATTAAAGTGGCGTCGGTGCAGGGCGATATTCGCATCAAGAGCTACAAATCGCCGATCACCATTGATTCTACCACCGGCGCGATCCGCATTGACACTTACAAAGAGACAGTCAAACTGAATAACGTCGCGCTGCGCGGACCGCTGGAAATCAAATCTTACAAGGCCGATACCGAGGTCAACGCCAAATCTCTCGGCGAGACCGCATACCTGGAGAACGAGAAAGGCAGCATCGTGCTGCGCGTGCCACAGAACGCCGGCCTTGACGTGGACTATGAGGGTAACCGCCATGCCAGCTTCCGCAGCGACTTCCCCTTAAATATTGGGTCAGGAAGTTTTGACAACCGTGTTCACGGAATCGTTAACCAGGGCGGCACAAAGCTTCGCCTGCGCACAGAGAAAGGCTCGGTTTCACTGGAAAAGCTTTCCGGCCAGATGTAAGTGAACGCATCTGTGAAAGGCCTGAGCTCATTGCGACCCGCGCTGCGAACCGGCGACAAAGTACCGCTGATGCCGGCCATCAAGCGGCTTTCTCCTCTATAAACAAAAAAGCCATGCGTTACCGCATGGCTTTTTTTCTGCGCCTTCACGCATCCCCACCCACGTTAGATCGTGAATGGCCAGACTTACCGGCGCCAGTAAACGTTGGAACTGTATCCCTGCTCGTAGCCGTTGTAGTACGCCTCGCGATACGCCTGCTTGTAATAGTCCTTGCTGCCGTAGCTCCGGCTATATCCTCGGTCACCGTGCCTGTAGTTGTCTCTCTGCGTTGGACGGTTGCTGTGGCCGGTCCGGCGATCCCACGCGCCGTCGCTGATTCCATCCTGATAGCCGGCCTCGCGTGCCGCTTTCATACCGTAGCCGTCATAGCCGCCTCCGCCGAAGAAACCCGACCCACCATATTCACGAAAACCACGTTCATAGCCGGCGCGATACGCTTCGCGGTCGTCTCGTTCCCTCCAACGGCTGTCGTCTGAATCAAAGCGGCGATTGTGCTGCGCATCCCACTGTCCCTGCTTGAATCCTTCCCTGAACGCCTGCCGATCATCGTAGTCGCGCTGGTAACCCCACTGCACGGGCACCACCGCCTGCGCTGCGGCGAAAGTCGCCGTCCCCGTAAGTAACGCTGCTCCTATCAGCATTGCTTGAATCCGTTTCATATTCCCTCCCGTTAAAACCTTCTCCTTATCCAGGCGTTAACGTTCAAATGATTTGTTATTGAAACAAACACCACCGTTGACGGAAGCACTCTCGGCCTTCGTTAAGTTCTGTTAGCGAATGGTAAGGAATTGATTTGGAGAGGAGATGTCTTGTGCAGTCGATACCGCACGGACAAAAACGGCGCAGACCCGCCTACTTTAAAGCCTTACGTCGGCAAAAAATGCATTATGGCCCGAGCGTAAATCTTTTCCGTACGAGAACACCACGCCCACGCCCAGAACACGCAGCTTGGCTTCGGCGCCCACGTCGAACAACCACTTATGCGATCCAAGTGCCGGTGACGTGTCCCATGACTTGCCGATGTCCAGCAAAGGTCCCAGCCCGACGGTCAGATAACCGTTGGCAAAAACGTTTTTGTCGGTCTCCCAATTGGAAAGGAAATAGTTACGGCCCAGTGGGGAGGCGCCCTTTTCTCCATCACGATCACCTTTGTGCGCGCGCATCCACAGAGTGTTATCGGTTTCCACTCCAAGCATGAACAGTTCGTCAAACGGAATCTCGCCAAACGTTTTGCCGGCGCGCAGGCGTAAATGACTCTCCAGGTCGTCGCCCAGAGGCCGGGGAAACCATCGGGTGTCAACTGATGCTTGTAGTTTTTCAAAAGACTGGGCGGGTGCCGACCATATCCGCCCTGCCTCAGAATCCACGGTGCTGGTAATCGAGAGCCGCCGCTCCGGCGATCTCCAGAGTTCGTAATTGAGTTGCGCAATCTGTTTGATCTGGTAGCCACGCGCCAGCAGTTGCGGCGTGAGCGCGATCCCGGGAACAACGTTGCGATAGTCGCGATGCGAAAACTCGGCACCGGCAGACCAACTCCAGCGCGCTCCTACCAGCCGCCTGATCTCCGCTCCAATGGCCTCACGACGCAGATTCAAAGCCCCCAAAAAGATGCTCGGGCCAGTAAAGGCGGTCTGTATCGTCCAGTTCTCGTTGCGCAGATCGGTGCCGAAGCGATATCGCCACGTAGGATCTTCTTTCAATGGCGCAGAGTAACCTGCGCTGACTCGTCGCTTGTCGGTATCAAAGCGGTAGAGCGTGCGAACATTCGTCGCCGAACCGTGAATGTTGTAATACTCCGGCGTAATCTCTTCAAAAAAGATCCCCCTGAACATGCGCACCAGGGCCTCGACTTTGGTGTTGCCGAAACCATTGAGCTCCTGGGCGCGAAAAACGGTCTCGAATTTGCCGTCACCACGTGCGTCGATTTCAAAATGATAGCTCGTGAAAATCTCCAGCATGCGAGCGCGAACATCACTGGCCAGCAGCTGGTCGAGCGTCATAACGCTCGCCGGCGCAAAGGCGAAGGTATGGTCCAGCAGCGCAGGGCGCACGCGCAAAGGCGGTTGATTGCGTATTTCCGCTATCACCGGCTTCCCCACGCGATTCCAATACTTCAGCGCCGCTTCAAGATTGCCTTGAACGAAGTAGACGGTAGCCAGGAACTCATAGACATAGTCGTCTCTGGGATCGAGACGAAGGGCCTGGTGCAGATTTCGTTTGGCCTCAGTGAACTGATTCTGTCTGAAGGCCACGCCGGCAAGTTCGATGGGAAACCGCTTGTCACGCGGCGCACGACGCGCTCCTACCAGGAGAGCACTTCGCGCCTCGGGAAAGCGATTCAGGTGAGCCAACGCAACGCCATAGTAATAGTCCAGATCAGCCGAAGTGCGCGGCGCATGCTCCAGAAGCTGAACAACTTCTGGCCAACGCTCCTGTTCAAAGAGTTGTTTGGCGGTGGGGGATTGGCTGGTCTGCGCATAAGTTTGCAGGCAGCAGAAAGCTGCCATGAAAAGCGTCAGATTGCGGATGAATGCGCCGACTCGTTTTACCTCTCGGGGCTCAACGCCCATTCCATTCTCAGCCAGTTACGATTCTAATGAAAGTCGCGTCCACCCTCATCCGCCAGGACGCGTCAAGGACTCACGAAATGTTTATTTCGGCAAAGCCAGCAACGTCCATCTTCCTACAGCGCTCCATTGTTTTTCAAACGTTGAGCGCTCCTGCTTGAGCAGCTTGCGCTCTGCCGCATCGTTCAGATAAACGATGCCCTGTTCCGTATCTGCGCCCACCACCACCACGTAATGTAATGACCTTTCCATGGCCGAGGGCTTCAAAGCCACGATCAGTGGACGTCCTTTTTCCAGATGCTGTTTCAAGTCATCCCACGTGCCGGCAAACGAAAAGGTTTGAAAATTGTGCTGTTGAAAGTAGCGCTCCATATCGGACGCGCGAATACCGTGGTCTTTGCGTGAAAAAAGGGCATGCTGGATTACTTCGGCGTCGGCGCTTGAGTCAACCGGGCGGGCCTGCTGTCTGCTCCAATACTGCATCACCATCGCGATGCTGGCTGCGCCACAGCCATCTCTCTCCTGCTTGATGAAGGGAACGTCAAGCCAGACACCTGGAGTTGAAGAAGAAAGCATTGAGGAAGAAAGCATTGCGGCAAAAGGCTGCAGTGTAAAAAGAGCATCAAGCAGAACAAGGCCGCAGAAACAACATAGAAATACGCGTCTCTGCGGCCTGTGAACCATGAAAGCTTGGCTTAGCGAACTGCCACAATAATCAAAATCAGCACCGCAATACCAAGAATAATTAGAACCAGATCGCGTTCCGTAAGATTGCCGGCGGCGAAGTCGGCTTGCGCCTTGTCGGCGCGCGCGGCAAGCTGTGCCAATTCCTGATCGTTGAGCGAGGAAACAGCCGTCTTTACCTGCTGCGAATCCATCTTCGCCGATTTCATGGCTTTTTCCGCAGCTGGAGTAGACAAAAGGTGCTCTACCGTTTCCAGGTTGTGCTGTCTCGCCTGCGACGCCGTCACGGCTTGCTTTTGCAGGTCGACAGCGCTGACCACGTGGCTCTGTGCGAGCGCATCCGTGGGAACAATGAAGAGTGCAACCAACATAGTAGCAATCGCCATGCGCAGCGACTGCCGCAAATCAAATTGCATATCAAGCTCCTCTGCTAATGTTCCGGCCAGTTGCACAAAGTATACATGAACCAACCGCCACGCCCGGTGACTACAGTCCCGTATGAATGTTGCACTATTGGTGACCTGCGGAGAATCCGCTAACGAATACCACCCAGTCTCCCCTGACCGAGAAGTTCTTTTGAGCTTGGAGCAAAAAAAAGAGAGAGCAGTTGCCTGCTCTCTCCTCAAAAACTCACGGACCCTGATGCCCTTAGTTGGTTGAATCAGTCTTGCCCTGTGCGTTGGCCGATTCCGACCCCAGCGTCAGCGAATACTTTTTGCCGGAAAAACGCAGCGACGTGATCTGTCGATCGCCGTTTGGGCCGCTCTTGATTTCGGCTGCCGTGTCGCTCGATGCCTGGTTCAAATCCACCAGTTGAGCCGGCACCGTTACTATCACTTTCTTGCCCTGCGTAATGCTTACCTGGACGGTTGGGCCTGAGCCTTCCCAACGGGCTTCATAGTCGCCTGCAGGCAATTGCGTACCATTTACCTGCGTGGGCGCGAGAATGTGAAAAGTGTCTTTATGGCTTGCACCGGCCGCAAACGCGCTGCCGGCAAGCATCAGTGCCAGCGACGCAATCATGATCCTGGAAAATAGCGTGGACTTCATTTACCGCTCCTTTGTCTTTCCCGAAAGCGTCGGGAACCGGCTGGGGCGGCCCGGATCGATTTGCGGCGAGCTTGCTTTTTTTCGCCGATCGCCTACAATTCCGCGCGTGGGTTAAAGAGCTGGTGCGCGCAAGCACACTGCTCTTTGGGGGAATGTTTCGCCTGGGCCGCCAAAACCATAGGCCAAACGTTCCCTTTAACCCCGTAAAACTCTTCCGCTGCATTACAGCGTTCGATTGCAACAGCACTCTTCATAGCAAATACGCTGCCAGCAATCGAAAAGTTTCACTCGCTAGCTATTCAATGTCCTATTAGACGCCAGGACAATGTGCGAGTTAGCAGCTCTGGCCGTTTGTCCCTTCGGGTTTTTACATGCTTTTTACTGAAACGCTTCAAGACCGATGTGCGAAAACGAAATATCACTGTTCGTTAATGAACAGTTCACCTGATGCTCGGCCGCTTCGTCCCGGTAAAGTGTGATTTGTGTTTCCCGCGATGATATGGGTTAATTTACTTCGAAGCTGAGGGGCGACGGTTGCGACCAGAATCCATAGATGTTCTGAAAAAGCTGTTTGAACAGCATTTCCACCAGCCGGCGGAACTTGTACAGCCTTTGCAGGGAGAACTCGGAGGCTCAGGCCGAAGAATCGTTCGCCTGGCCGGCGGTGATGCCAGCGCGGTCGGAATCCTCTATGACGTCCGTGGAGAAAACGTCGCGTTCCTGGAATTTTCCAGGCACTTTCGCAGCCACGGTTTGCCCGTGCCCGAGATCTACGGCGCAGACCTCAACGCTGGAGCCTATCTGGAAGAAGATTTGGGTGGCACCACGCTCTTCCAATTTCTTTCCGCCAACCGCAGCGGCGACGAGATTGATTCTGCCGTAGTAGAGGTTTACCGCAAGGTGGCAGAAGAGCTGCCTCGCTTCCAGGTGGAAGCTGGTTACGATTTGAACTACAAGGTCTGCTATCCCCGTGCGAGCTTTGACCGTCAATCCATTGCCTGGGACCTGAACTACTTCAAGTATTACTTTCTGAAATTGGCGGATATTCCTTTCAGCGAACAACAACTGGAAGTCGATTTTGGCCGGCTTACCCGCTTCCTGCTGACCGCGCCGCGCGATTACTTTCTCTATCGTGATTTTCAATCGCGCAACGTAATGCTGCGTGATGGCCAGCCCTTTTTCCTGGATTATCAGGGCGGGAGAAAAGGCGCGCTGCACTATGACATCGCCTCCCTGCTGTTCGACGCAAAAGCGGACCTGCCGCCGGACTTGCGCCAGCATCTCCTGGACTCCTATCTGGACCGCCTCGCCGGCTTTGTAGACCTTGGGCGAGATGAATTCATGCGCCATTACTATTCGTTTGTTTACATCCGCATTATGCAGGCGCTGGGAGCGTACGGCTTTCGCGGCTTCTACGAACGCAAGCCGCATTTCCTGCAGAGTGTGCCTTTCGCGCTGAAAAATCTGAGTTGGCTTCTGGAGCACGTCGAATTGCCGATCGCCATTCCAACGCTACTCAGCGCGTTCACCAGCATGATCGGCTCAAAAAAGCTGCAGGCATTGACTCCGAAGATCGACGAGCCTGGTCCGGAACAAAGCTGGACGAAAGCGCCGGTGCTGGCTGCATCACCCGGCAAGCTGGTTTTGAAAATCTTCAGTTTTTCCTTCCATCGGAGCAGCTTGCCAAAAGACGAGGGCGGGCACGGCGGCGGCTTTGTGTTCGATGCGCGCGGGCTGCCGAATCCCGGACGCGAGGAGCGTTTCAAGAATCTCACCGGCAAAGATGCTCCTGTAATCGAGTTCCTGGAACAACAGGCCAGCGTACGCGACTTTCTGGCCGGCGCCACAAAGATGGTGGAGGCGAGCGCCAGGAATTACCAGGAACGCGGCTTCAAAAGCCTCATGGTGTCGTTTGGCTGCACGGGTGGGCAGCATCGCTCCGTGTATCTGGCAGAGGCCCTGGCCAGCCATTTCCGGCACAAGACAGGAGTTGAGGTCAGGCTGCGGCATTTGGAGTTGGAGAAACTCACTCAATGAAAGCCATGATTCTGGCCGCCGGGCTGGGGACACGCCTGCGTCCCCTGACCAATGATCGCCCAAAGGCGCTGGTGGAGATCGCCGGACATGCGTTACTTGAGGTCACCATGGCCCGCCTGCGGCACTTCGGCGTGCGCGAAGTGATCGTCAATGTCCACCATTTCGCCGATCGAGTGATCGAATACCTGAAAAGCAAAAATAACTTTGCCATGCGCGTGGAGGTCTCCCGGGAAAACTTACTTCTCGATACCGGCGGTGGACTGAAAAAAGCTGCGTGGTTCTTTCTCGAAGGCGGCTCCAATGCGCCGTTTATCCTGCATAACGTTGATGTCATCAGCACGATCGACCTTGCGGCGATGCTGGGTTTTCATCAGCGAAGCCAAGCCCTGGCCACGTTGGCCGTACAGGAGCGCACCAGCTCAAGGTATCTGCTTTTTGATGAGCACATGAGACTTTGTGGCCGCCGGCTTGTCAAGGAACAGAAAATCGAGAAGGTGCGATCAGTAGAAAAGCCAAAAGAGCTGGCGTTTGCCGGAATTCATATCATCTCACCGCAGTTGCTCAAAATGATGAGTGAGGAGGGCGTTTTCTCCATCATCGACTCCTACCTGCGGTTGGCGCAGAACGGCGAAAGTATCGTGGGCTATCGCACGGATCACACCTATTGGCGCGATCTGGGCAAACCAGAAAACATTGCCGCGGCCGAGCGCGACCTGAAAGACCGGGTCTTCACCATGGATCTGGACTGACACAACAAAAGATGCCGAAACTGCTCATTGTTTGAGGTGGGCCGTGACCCAGGCGACATCGGTAGGTTCAACGAGCGGATAGCCCAGCTCCTTCCAATGGTGGAACCCGCCCTGCAACGGTCGCACACGCTTGATTCCCAGCTTCTGTAGTTTTTGCGCCACCCGGGCGCTGGTTGCTTCGTTGGGTCAAGTGCAATAGAGGATGATCTCCTCGTCTTTGGGCAGGGTATCTGCGCGGCTGGTTACCTCTTCCGGCAAAACGCGGATCGCACCCGGCAGCGTGCGTGGGTCGCTGACCGAATCCAAGGGATGGCGCAGATCGAGGACCACCAAATTTTCGCCTGACTCCATCATCTGCTTCACTTGTTCCGGCGTGATGCGGGACTTGTAGAGCTCTTGCAGGAATCGGCGCCGCTGCCAGTATTTGATAACGACGTTGCCTGCCAGTACGGCCAGGCTGGCTTCAAAAATGACCGGCGCCACCGCTCTGGCTACATGAATACGCTCGACCGGCAGATAACCGGCCAACAAGAGGACCACCACCCACACGGCTGATCCGCCAAGGTTCGTAAGGAAGAAGTGCTGGCGTTCAATGCCGGACAATCCCGCCACGGCCGGCACCACGTGAGAAACGCCGGGCAGCCACTTGGAAAAGAACAGCGTACGGTTGGCGCCTTTCTCAAAAAATACCTTAGAACGTCGTACGCAGCTATCCGGCTCAAAAGAGATGCGGCACAGCGTGGCCAGCACGGAATCGCCCTTCTTTCGCCCCAGCTCGAACCAAAGCGCGTCACCAGCAACGCAGGTGAGAATAGCGATCCAGAGCGCGATATCAAAGCGCATCTGCCCGGCCGCAGCCAGCGCCCCGGCAGCCACCAGCACGGGCGAGAACAGCAGCGGTGCGCCGACCCGTTCCAGCAATCCAGAGAACAGCACCACGAGATAAGGGTGGCTGACCAGCAGATGCAAGGTGGATTTCACCGGCTCCCCCCGGGCCCGAACCGTATTCGCCCCAGTTCTTCCCGCATGTTAGATAATCTAAAGGCAGCGGAGATTCGTGGTGCTAAAAATTTTTGCCGTAATCGGCGGTATTTTGCTCATCCTAGTGGTGCTGTGGGAGACATTTGAGACCATCGTGCTTCCCCGCCGTGTGACGCGGCAGTTTCGGCTGACCCGTTTCTTCTACCGCTACACCTGGAAGCCATGGGTCGCTCTGGCGGAGTTGCGCGGCACCCGTAAGAAGCGTGATTCGATGCTCAGCTATTACGGGCCGCTATCACTGTTGCTATTGCTGGCATTCTGGGCGATAGCGCTGGTTTTCGGCTTCGGCATGCTGCATTATGGCCTGCATGACAAGCTCGCCGGCTCGCTCGGCGCCAGCGATTTCGGCAATGCGCTCTACCTGAGCGGTACCACACTGTTTACGCTTGGCCTGGGCGATATCCTGCCCGCCTCGCCTCTGGGCCGATTCATTACCGTGCTGGAAGCAGGCATTGGCTTCGGGTTTCTCGCCTTGGTGATTGGCTATCTTCCGGTTCTTTATCAGGCATTTTCACGACGCGAAGTGACGATCTCCCTGCTCGATGCGCGGGCGGGTTCTCCGCCGACTGCAGCAGAGTTGCTGCGGCGCCAGAGTGGCGTACACGGCATGGAAGCCCTTACCGAGCTGCTGTCCGACTGGGAAGAATGGTCGGCCGAGCTGATGGAGAGCCACCTTTCTTATCCCGTGCTGGCCTATTTCCGCTCGCAGCACGATAACCAATCCTGGATTGGGTCTCTGGTGGCGATCCTTGACGTTTGTTCCCTGGCAATGGTCGGCCTGGAAGGCATGTGCCAGTATCAGGCAAGGATGACCTTCGCCATCGCGCGTCATGCGCTGGTGGACCTGAGCCAGGTTTTTGCCAGGCCGCCAGCGCAGGATGGGCACTTCGATCGTCTGCCGGCTGAACTTTATACGGAATTACGCAAGGCGATCACAGCATCGGGTTTTGTACTTGCGGAGGGCGACGTGGCCACAAGCGAACTCCATCGGCTACGCAGTTTGTATGAGCCCTACGCGCTTGCCCTTGCCGATCACCTGCGCTTGAGTTTGCCTCCCTGGATGAAAGGCGGTGTAGGCAAAGACAACTGGCAGACCACCGCATGGCAACTCAGCCAGGCAAGAGAAACAGTGAAGATCCCGGCCCACGACGAGCATTTGTGAGACGCTGAAGCTGGCGCGCCGGATATACAATTCCCTCTATGATCACAACCCCTGTGGAGACCGTCACATACGCAGAAGCTGCCCGGCGCGTGCTGCGTGCGGAGGACTGTGCGCTGGCCGTGGTCGATATGCAGGAAAAGCTGCTTCCGCCGATCTTTGAAAAAGAGCGGTTGGTTCGCAATGCGCAGCTTCTGGTGCGTCTGGCAGGTTTGCTCTCCTTGCCGGTAATTGTGAGCACGCAATATGAAAAAGGCCTGGGCAAGACAATTGACGAGATCAGCCTGATGCTCCCGGCCATGAAGCCGGTCGACAAGCTGGAGTTCGGCTGCTTTGGCAACAGCGAGTATTGCTCGATCATGGGCAAGCTCGAAAACCGAAACACTCTGCTGATTTGCGGCATGGAGAGCCACATCTGCGTGACGCAGACCACGCTAGGCGCCTTAAACCAGGGGTTGAACGTTCATGTAGCTGCGGACGCGGTCAGCTCGCGTACGGAGATGAATTGGAAGGTTGGCTTGAACCGCATGCAGGCGGCCGGAGCGGTTATCTCCTCGACCGAGATGATGATCTATGAACTGCTGGGCAAGTCCGGCACGCCGGCGTTTAAAGAGATACTGAAACACTTGAAGTGACGCTTTAAGGTTGCCGGATGGACTTCCATTCGGCTTCGACGCTAGCCGGCCTCTTCTTCATTTTCTTCAACCACCCGCTGGCCCTTGACGCGGGTTTCACCGCCGACCAACTCCAACGTGATCGGCGCTTCCCCGGAAAACTTTTCTATCAGCTCAGCCAGCCGATGAGAGTGCGTGACCACCCACAGCTGCGAATATTTGCCGGCATTCACCAGCTGGCGCGCCAGGGGTTCCAGTAGATCAGGATGCAGGCTGCTCTCCGGCTCGTTGAAGGCCAGCAGTGACGGGGGATGCGGGCTGAGCAGGGCGGCCAGCATGCAGAGGTAGCGAAGCGTGCCGTCAGAAAGTTCGCGCGCGCGCAGCGGCCGGCGAAGTCCGGGCATGCGCAGCAGGACGGCGAACATGCCGTTGTCCTCGTCATGCTCGATCTCGAGCGAGGCGCCCGGGAAGGCCTGGCGCACGGCCTCATGCAGGTCTTGCGCCTGTCCGACCTCGTTGATGGTCTGCAAAGCGGCAGCCAGGTCGCGGCCGTCGTGCGCCAGCACCGGGGTGCGCACACCAACCTGCGGATGGCGCAAGGGAGAATCGGCGTCGGTACGGAAATGATGATAGAAGCGCCAGCGGCTCATCTCGGTTCGCAGAGACGAGAGCTCCGGATAAAGATGGGGCTCGCGCAGTTGCGAAAGCACCGATTCTGTCGGCAGGAGTTCGCCGGTGTAGTCGGCGAGACGCTCGTCGTTGTCGAGTATCCAGGCGCCTTTGGGCGATCGTTCAAAAAAGGTCACTCGTAGCCCGTGTGGACCGTCCATCCACACTCGTTCTTCCTTGACCTCAGGGTCCAGGGAGAACGCGGATTTATCTACAGGGCCGCCGCCTTTCGGCAAACCGCAAATCAGTTCATAAGAAAACGGATCTGTCTTGATTCCCAGGCTCATTCGCGCCGGCTCCATGCGAATGGAGCCTATGGAGCGCGCTTTCCGGGTTCCCGCCCAAAGCACTGACGGCATGCCGCCTTCTTCTGCGATCACCTGTGCAAATCCTCCGGCGGCGGCTTTGGCCAGCAGGAAGACGGAGTTGTACAGGTTGGTCTTGCCGGTTGCGTTTGCGCCGGTGAGGACGTTGATCTGGCTTAAGTGCAGCCGGAGGCTCCGCACCGATCGGTATCCCGTTACATGAATTTCGCGTATGGCCACGGTGGAATATTAAATGAAAGCTGCGCGAAGGTGAAAAATTCAAACCAGTGCCCGAGATTTTCTAGTTTCCGAGCTACCAGCGGCGCTCGACCGCCAGCAGTTCCCTGTTGCCAAATATAGCGACTCGGCGCATAAAATATTCGGGATGGCACGCCTCAGAGCAGCTCCGCGTCTCGTGCATGACGATACTTTCCGACGTCTCTGCCGCGCCCGCGACCTGCTGGCATCTGAATACCGGTCGCCTGTTTCACTTCACCAAGCAGCTCGCGAGGCCTGCCTTTCCCCCTTTCACTTCCATCGTCTGTTCCGCAGCACTTTCGGCGAAACCCCGCATGACTTTCTTACTTCCATGCGCATGAACCACGCGCAACGGCTGCTGGCTTCCGGACAGATGAGCGTAACAGAGGTTTGCCTTGAGGTCGGCTATTCCAGCCTTGGCTCATTCTCGACAAAGTTTCAGGCCCTGGTCGGACGCGCGCCGAGCCAGTACCAGCGTGAAGTACGTCGCGTCTTTGGATATCAACAGCCCTGGAACATCATTCTGATTCCGGTCTGCTATTTCTCCGCTTATGGAGGAACGCTCTAAGAAGCGCAAGAATCAAGAAGCGCGGTTCCTTGGCCATCAGCTAACATTTTCCTAGTCGGCTGAACATCTCGGTTATCCGCCAACAATTTGGCGAAGGAGAATTTCATGATCCAGCGCATGTCACATTCGGCAATCTTTGTGATCGATCAGGACGTAGCCAAAGATTTTTACGTCAACAAGCTTGGCTTTGAAGTAAAGATGGATGAATCCATGCCGAACGGCTTCCGCTGGCTCACCGTCTCCCCCAAGGGGCAACCTGATCTGGAGATCATTTTGATGAAAGTTGCTCCCTCGCCCTTTTCAGGCGCAGGGGTGCAAAAGATCCAGACGCAGGATGTGGATACGATCCGTGAGCTGATGAAGAAAGGCGCGTTTGGCGCGGGCGTCTTTCAGACCGCCGACTGTCGCAAGAGCTACGAGGAAATGAAAGCCAAGGGCGTTGAATTCGTCTCGCCGCCAAAAGAGCAGTTTTATGGCGTGGAAGCGGTATTCAAGGATCCGTTCGGCAACTGGTTCAGCATGACGCAGCCCAAATAATCGGCGGAATCCATTTTCTTTCATGACATTCTGCGACAACTCCTTCCTGCCGCTGCTTGTCGCTTGAGGCCGGCACTTGGCATTTCTTAAGCTGACTTCCGGAGCAAGGAACTTCCCTCAAGGCAGGCGCAAAGTGTCATCTCTGGATTGGCTGCAGATTGTCGTTGGATTTCGCTATTGCCTCCGCCGGCTCATCATCTTTGCGGCACGTATGCTGGCGCATCCGCAGCCTGAGCAGCTCGCCGGTGCTGAACCGGCGGAAGCAGAAGAGTTTTGATACCTAAACGCTTCAGGATTCTGAAGGCTTGATCAGTCGAGCCGGACCTTGGTTCTTTCCTGCACTGCCGCTTCGCGCAAGGTTGCCTCCATCATTGCCACGTACCGGCGGGTTACCAAATCAAGCTCCTGCAATTCTGGCTCGCAGAAATCTCGCGGCTGAGAGTAATGTGTGTTCATCATTCCCAAAAACTGTCCTGCCGAACTGACGAGCGGCGTCGATTGGGTAGCCAGCACGCCGGCCCGCAGCAGCATTTCGCCCGGCTCTTTATCCTTGAAGATTGGATGCGTGCAAACATCGGGCACGATGACGCGCGCGCCTCTGTTCATAGCCGCTCCGCACGAGCTATTGCTTGTGCGCACCTCGGCAAAGTAGCGCAGAAACTCTTCCTTGAACCCGTGGTGGGTGGCGATCCTGAGCGCCCGCCTGCCCGGATCGAACAGCTGAATGTTCCCAAAACAAGCTCGACTTACCTCCATCGCCGACTTCAGGAACTCCGGCAGCAGCGTGGTTGAACTCAACTTTTCGAAGCTGGTGGAGGGGAAAAAACCTCCGATCTCGTGCAAAAAACCGTCGATAACAGGTGGCACAGATTCCTGCGTGCTCAACGTGGCCTCTCCCTCGACACACTGGACAGTACTGCATTTTTGCTCTCATCTGTTGGTTGATGCAATCCCTGGAACGGGTGATCTAGATGCCCTTGGTGGGAATGCCTGAATTTTAGCATTTTCGCCGCGGCATTGGCATCGTGCAGAGGCGCGGCAACGTTAACTTTTGTTGCATGCCTGAAGCGCAGTATTACAGTAAATCCCTGCTCTGAGACCTCTAGACAAAGTCAGGGTTTGAGCGCTTTTCACGCCGCCGTTCGACCAGCAAGGCTTTGGGCGAAATCAACCGCCCCAGAACATGAGGATCGCGAGAACCACCAGAATGACACCGCCGACAATTCCAGCGAGGAGGAAGAAGTGTTCCTCAATCTGGTCCTCAAGCCGTTCGACTCTGCGTTTAGCGTGGCCCATGACTACAAGCTGATTTTAGCCAAGCTTTCCTCGCGGTCAGGTTGTGTTTTGTAAAGCTTGCGTTTCGATATGTTGAGCCGGTGAGAAGCCCTTTGACCCCAACCGGCAACTTTGTTGCAAAACCAATTACAATAAGAGATTCGGCTTTATTCGCTGGAAGCGGTTGTCGGACCCTCTCGCATGTCGTGAGAGGCGACAAGGGCCGGCTCAGGTTCAAAATGGCTGTATCGGAAAACGCAACAGTGCAACAGAAACTCTCGGAGAGCGAAAAGATCATCGTCCGCGGAGCGCGCGTACACAACCTCAAGAACATTGACTTTGAGGTGCCGCATAACTCCCTTACCGTGGTGACCGGCGTCTCCGGGTCGGGCAAATCTTCGCTGGCTTTTGACACCATTTACGCCGAGGGTCAGCGGCGTTACGTGGAGTCGCTCTCGGCTTATGCACGGCAGTTCCTGGAGCGCATTGAAAAACCTGATGTTGACCTGATCGACGGCATCGCTCCGGCTATCGCCATTCGCCAAAAAAATTCCACGCGAAACCCGCGCTCCACCGTGGCCACTGCCACCGAGATCTACGACTACCTGCGCCTGCTCTATGCCCGCGTGGGCAGGACCTTTTGCCGCAATTGCGGACAGGAGGTCAAAAAAGACACGGTAGACGAGGTCGCGCAGGCAATTCTGGCCCTGGGCGAAGGCACGCGACTGAACGTGCTCTTCCCTGTTCAGGCACCAGGTGCAGCAGCGCCAGCCGAAAAAGAGAAGAAGCCGCGTGGAAGGAAGTCCGCCAAGAGCGCGGCTCTGGCTGATGCGGCGGCCGCGGCGCTCAAGGAGCGTCTGTTTGATCTCCGCAAAAAGGGCTTTGGCCGGCTCTTCCAGAACGGACAGATCTTTGAATTCGCTACACCCGAATCGCTGCTCGATATCGACTTCACCAAGCCGGTCTACGTGCTGGCGGACCGCATTGTGGTCGCGCCCGACCAGCGGACAAGGATCGTGGACGCCGTCGAGACCGGTTATCGCGAAGCGGGTGAGACCGTATTTGAGTTGGCTCCACGCGAAGGCGAGAAGCCACAGCAATGGCGCTTCTCGCAGAAGTTCGAATGCAAAAATTGCCGTATCAAGTATGAAGAGCCGGAGCCGCCGCTGTTCTCATTCAACAATCCGTTTGGCGCGTGCCCGCGCTGCCAGGGCTTTGGCAACACGATTGATTTTGATCTGAACCTGGTCATTCCTGACGTCACCAAAACTCTCGGCGAAGGCGCGATTGAGCCCTGGACCAAGCCCAAATACCGTACTTTCCAGAGCGAGCTGCGCAAATTCGCCAAGCAGAGCGAGCTTCCCTTGGACGTGGCATGGCAGGATCTGACGGAAGCGCAGCAAGAGCTGGTGATTGAAGGCGAAGGCAAGTTCCCCGGCATACAGGGCTTTTTCGCGATGCTCGAGCGCAAGAAATACAAGCTGCATGTGCGGGTGTTTCTGAGCCGGTATCGCGGCTACGCGCAGTGTCCAGAGTGCGGTGGCGGCAGGTTGCGGGCGGACGCACTGCAGGTAAGAATCGAGGACAAGAACATCCGCGAGCTCACGGCGATGACCGTGGAGGCCGCGGCGGCGTTTTTTAACAACCTGAAGCTTTCGCGCGAGCAAGCGGAGATCGCCGGTAAGATCCTCGAGCAACTGCAGGAGCGGCTGAAGTTTTTGAACGATGTTGGCCTGGAATACCTCACGCTCGACCGTCTTGCTTCAACCCTCAGCGGAGGCGAGGCACAGCGCATTCAGCTGGCGACTTCTCTCGGCTCGCGGCTGGTGGGAGCGCTTTACGTGCTCGACGAACCATCGATCGGCCTGCACAGCCGCGACACGGCACGGCTCGTCGACATCCTGCATGAGTTGCGCAACCTGGGCAACACGATTCTGGTGGTGGAGCACGATGCCGAAGTGATGCGCGCAGCGGATCGCATTCTTGATCTTGGGCCCGGCGCAGGCGAAAACGGCGGACGCGTGATGGCTGCGGCGACCTACGAGCAACTCAAGAAGATGCCGCAATCGCTCACCGGCCGCTACCTGAATCAGGATCTGCGCATACAGGTTCCACAAAATCGCCGTACGCCCGGCGTTCCGATGATTCGCGTGGAGGGTGCGCGTGCCCACAACCTGAAGAATCTCTCGCTGGAAATTCCGCTTGGTATGCTGGTGGTGATCACCGGCGTCTCGGGTTCAGGCAAGTCTACGCTGGTGCACGATGTGCTCTATCAGGCGCTGGCAGCGGAAAAAGGAATAACCGCAGGTCCAGGTCCGGCAGCCAGCGGTTTCAAACGGGTGACCGGCGGACAGTACATTGCAGACGTCGTTCTGGTGGATCAGAGCCCGATTGGACGCACACCGCGTTCCAATCCCGTCACATATATCAAAGCTTTCGATTCTATTCGGGAAGTGTTTGCTTCGGTTCCGGAAGCCCATAAGCATGGATTCGGCGCCGGGGCGTTCTCGTTCAATATCCCTGGCGGCCGATGCGAGACCTGCCAGGGGGACGGCACGGTTACGGTCGAAATGCAATTTCTGGCTGACGTCGAGCTGGTTTGCGAAGATTGCAAAGGTACACGCTACAAGCCGACGATCCTGGAAATCAGGTACAGAGGGAAGAATATCCACGAGGTTCTGAATCTCACCGTCCGGGAAGCGCTGCATTTCTTTGCCGGCCATCCCAAGATCACTGACAAGCTGCGCGTGCTGGAAGAAGTGGGCCTCGGCTACCTGCGTCTAGGACAGTCGGCTACCACCTTGAGCGGCGGTGAAGCGCAGCGCATGAAGCTGGCGGCGCATCTGGTCCCTACGGGCCGCTCCCAGGGTTTTGATCCCGCGACGCCGGAAGAAAAGGAAGAGCGCAAGAGGGCCCGCGCGGGTAAAGGCGCGCTCTACATTTTTGACGAGCCGACCACCGGACTCCATTTTGACGACGTGAGCAAGCTCCTGGCAGCGTTCCGCAAGCTGATCGATGCCGGCGGCTCCGTGCTTACGATCGAGCACAATCTCGACGTCATTAAGGTCGCGGACTGGGTGATCGACCTGGGGCCTGAAGGTGGGAATCGTGGCGGACAGCTGGTGGTGGCCGGGCCGCCGGAGACTGTGGCAAAATGCTCAAAATCACATACCGGAAAGTGGTTGTCTCGCATCTTAAAGAACGAGAACTCTGCTTCGAATGGCCATAAGTAACTCCATGCCGGCATTGTTGCTGGCCGCGACCGCTGCATTGGCGACCGCCACCATGGCCGCGGTGCAAACTCACCCCGTCCCGCACCCGCGCGCCACTCCTTCTGCGGAAGACCGCGTTGCCGATGATCTAAAGGAAGCGGAAACCCTGTTGCAGAAGGAGCAATATCAGCAGGCCGAAGAAAAATTGCAGGCAATCGTCGGCAGGCAAAGCACGAATCCGCAGGCCTGGTTTGATCTCGGATTCGCCCAAAGCCATTTGGGCAAGACCACCGACTCCATTGCTGCCTACCGGAAGGCGGCTGAGCTCAGTCCCAAGTGGTTTGAAGCCCAGCAGAATCTCGGGTTCGCCTTGGCAAAGTCGGGCGACCTTGCCGGCGCCGCAGCTGCTCTCAAAGTCGCTGTAACTCTCAAGCCGACCACCGGAGGCCAGCCGGCTTTGAGCCGCGCGTGGCTTTCATTGGCGCAGGTCATCGCAGACAGCCAGCCTCAGGAAGCGTTGGCCGCCTACCAAAAGGCTAGTGAGCTCGATCCGAACAACGCGGACGCTCAACTCGGTGTCGCAAGGCTAAGCCAGCGTTCCGGCAACATAGCCGCAGCCGAACAGCAATACCTGAAACTCGCTGAAACGGGAAATACAGAGAGCATCGAGCGGCTCGTCGGCCTTTACATCCAGCAAAAGCGCTATGCCGACGCCGAAACCTGGCTGCGAAAGTACATCGCAGCAAATCCGGGGAACACCGTGGCGCAAATCCAGCTGGGCAAGCTGCTGGCTGCCGAAGACAAGACGCAGGATGCGATTGCAACGCTGGAGCCGGCTTACAGCGCATCCCCCAATCCCGATCTTGCGCGCGAACTGTCGTCGCTGTATTTGCAAGCCAAACAATATGACGCAGCATCCAGGCTGCTGCAGGATTTAGCAGCCCGGAACCCCAGCGACGCACAACTCCATCTGGACTACGGCCAGGCCCTTGTCCATCAGCACAAGTATCCGGAAGCGGAGGCGGAGTTGATCAAAGCGCTGCAGCTGAACCCAAGACTTGTCGACGGCTATTTTGATCTTGCCTACTCGGCGCAGCAGAATAAGAATTATGAGCTGGTGATACGGGTGCTCGATACGCGAGCGAAACTTCAGCCGGAAACGCCGGGCACCTATTTTCTCAGGGCCACCGCGTACGATAGTTTAAGGTTGTACAAACCTGCGGCGGAGAACTATAAACTTTTCCTGGCAGCTGCCGCGGGCAAATTTCCCGACCAGGAATTTCAGGCGCGGCATCGCCTGAAAGCGATTCAACCGAACTGATGCGAAGAAAACTCTCCATCCTGTTGTTTCTGTTTCTCATCCTGCGGGCAGCAGGTGAACAGAAGACGCTCGAGCAGCTCAAGGCCGAAGCGGAGCACCCGGGCGACAATCAGCCGAAGATCCTCGCCGAGGTTGCGGAGCGCCTGGTGCCGGTGGCAGACAAGCAGTTCACTGACGGCGAATCGATTAAAGGCCATGCCACCATCGACGAGATCCTGCAGTATTCGACGCGCGCACATGATCTGGCCATTCAAACCCGCAAGAAGATGAAAGACACGGAGATTCATTTGCGTCGCTGCCGCTATGCCCTGGAAAACCTGCGCAGAACGCTGGCCGCGGAAGACCGGCCCGCGGTTGAAGCGGTTGAGAAAAAGCTGGAGCAATTTGGTGAAGAAGTCCTCGAAGCCATGTTTGCTGGTCCCAAGAAGGCACAACAATGAAAACCGCCACAAAAGTCCTGGTCGTTCTTCTCTTGCTTAGTCTTGCAGCTTCAGCACGCAAGCGCGATCCTCTCACGGAGGCCGAAGCGGATCAGCTCCGCGAAGTAGCCATGGAGCCTTACAAGCGTCTCAAGCTGCTGATCCAGTTCACTGAGGCTCGCCTGGTGGCGATTGACCAGGTGCGGGCCGATCCCAAATTAGCCAATGGCCGGGGCAAGCAGATTCACGACTTGCTGGAGGACTTCACCAGCCTGATGGATGAGATCAATGACAATCTTGACCAGTATGAAGGGCGCACCATGGATAAGGACACGGTCAAGCTGTACCACAAAGGTTTGAAAGAACTGATTGAAGCCGACGAACGCTTTGATCTCAAACTGAAAACCTTGCAGTCAGCGGCCGCAACGGACTCGCAAACCAAAAAGGAATTCGTCGACTTTCGTTTTGTTCTGCAGGACGCCCAGGAATCTTTGAAGTCAAATGCTGATACGGCACGGGAGTATATCGAGACGACCCATGAAGAGAAGAAGAAGTGATTCTTCCTGCGCAGTGGGAGCGGCCTTCCTCTGCGAAGCTTAACGCAATCGCTTGATCTTCCGTGGTTGCTGCCGACATGGCCTCTGCTGGCTTGAAAAATTGAACAAATGACCGCAAATCTCTCCCAGACCTTTGCGCAGGCCTACCGTGATCTGCGCCCGCAGGCTCCCCTGCCGGAGTTCGAGGTCCGGTTCTATCGCTTTGCCAATATCAACAACACGATCCGTCTGCGCCAGGGACGCATTCTGGTCCGTCTCTCCGATCTTCTGGAGGGTGCGCCGGAGCCAGTTCTATACGCAATCCTGCATATCCTGATCGCGAAACTGTATCGCAAGCCCATCGGTTCCGAACACGCGGCACGTTACCGCAAATTTACCGGAAGCCGGACCATGGCAGAGAAAACGCATCTGATTCGCCAAATACGCGGGCGCAAGCGCATAGAGGGACCCACTGGCAGGCATTATGATCTCGATCAGATTTTTGACGATTTGAATCTGCGTTTCTTTCATGGCCTGATGGCCCGGCCGCAGATGACCTGGAGCGGCAGACAGTCGCTACGCAGTCTCGGGCACTATGATCCCGCCCATAACACCATCGTCGTGAGCCGGATCTTTGATCGCGCTACCGTGCCGCGGTACGCCATCGACTACCTGGTTTATCACGAGATGCTGCATCTCCGGCATCCGGTCAAGTTGCGCGGCAGCCGGCGTTCCGTTCACCCGCCGGCATTTCAGGAAGAAGAAAAACTCTTTCCTCATCTGGCTGAAGCCAAGCAATTCCTGAAGAATCTGGGAAGCATCGATTAACTTTCCGTCTTATTCCCACTCAATCGTTCCCGGGGGCTTCGACGTCACATCGTAGACCACGCGGTTGATGCCCCGGACTTCATTCACGATACGGCTGGAGATCGCTTTTAGCACTTCGTAAGGCAGTGGAACCCAATCGGCGGTCATGCCATCTTCAGAATGGACGGCGCGGATGGCGCAGGTATAGGCATAGGTTCGCTGGTCGCCCATGACGCCGACCGACATCACCGGCAAAAGCACCGCGAAAGACTGCCAGATCTGCGTGTACAACCCGGCCCGCCGGATTTCGTTCACCACGATGTCGTCGGCTTCCTGCAGCAGGGCGATGCGCTCCGGCGTTACTTCCCCCAGAATGCGCACCGCCAGACCAGGACCGGGAAACGGCTGGCGCTGCAAAACCTCTTCCGGCATGCCCAGTTCGCGGCCGATGCGCCGCACCTCATCCTTAAACAAATCCTTTAAGGGTTCAATGAGCTTGAGCTTCATCTTTTCCGGCAGCCCGCCGACGTTGTGGTGTGTCTTGATGGTCTGGGACGGCCCGCGCACGCTGCGCGACTCAATCACGTCAGGATAAAGTGTCCCCTGCACCAGCCAGTCGACTTTGCCCATCTGCTGCTCCAGGCGGTGCGCTTCCTGGTCGAAGACCTCGATAAACTCATTGCCGATGATCTTGCGTTTCTTCTCCGGGTCGGTTACGCCGGCAAGCCGGGCGAGAAAACGCTGGCCTGCATCGACCGCCACCACGTTGAGGCCAAGTTTCTCCCGCAGGTTCTGTTGGACCTTCTGGAATTCGTTCTGGCGCAGCACGCCGTTGTTGACGAAGACCGAGATCAGGCGTCGTCCCATGGCACGGTCGACCAGCGTTGCAGCCACAGCCGAATCCACGCCGCCGGACAGCGCACAAATGGCTCTTCCCTGCTCACCGACTGTCTCCCGCACCTGGCGGATGGTTTCGTCGATGAAGTGCTGCGGCGTCCACGAGGGGCTGGCACCGCAGATGTCATAGACAAAGTTGCGCAGCAGTTCAACGCCGCGCTTGGTATGGTGCACCTCAGGATGGAACTGGACCGCCCATATGCTGCGCGACTCATCTTCAATCGCGGCCAGGGCATTGCTGCTGCGCGCGACCACACCGAAGCCGCTGGGCAGGCGCTCGGCTTCGTCGCCGTGAGACATCCAGACGTTCAGCGATTGCGGCAGTTCGCGAAACAGGCGCGAGTTCGCGTGGCTCACGGTAACTTCAGCGTGGCCGTATTCGCGCTTGGGGCCGGGACGAACCTTGCCGCCCAGTTTGTCCACGATGTAATGCAGCCCGTAGCAGATGCCGAGCACGGGACGGCCGAGGGCGAGAACCCGCTCGTCGGCTGGCGGCGCATCGGCATCGTAGACGGATGAAGGCCCCCCGCTGAGGATAATGCCAGCGGGCCGGCAGCTCTTGATCTCGTCTAACCGTGCGCTACAAGGGAGGACAACAGAGAAAACTTTCAGTTCGCGTATGCGGCGCGCAATCAGCTGCGTGTATTGCGAGCCGAAGTCGAGAATGACAATGGATTGGTCTTCCACGAACAATTTTCGCTGATTCGCGGCGGAGTGTAAAGAGCTAGTTCAGAGCGCGGCCCGACGCGGCCGGCGGAGCTGATCGCTCGAGCTGAGCTATCACATCCTCTTCCAGCGCAGACTTCAGGGCCAGATACGACGCCATCCGTGAAACGTAGAGGAAGTCCGAGACGGCAAAATAGACAAGCGCGGTAACCGCAACCAGAACGGAATAGCCTTCAGGAGCGGTGGCCATCATGCCGGAGGCGAGTCCGCAGACGGCGAGCACGATCAGCAGCAGGACCAGCCGCAACAGCAGAAAAACAAAGCCGGTGCCGGCAAAATCAGATCGCTGCCCGCGAACGGCTTGCCGGGCATTGTGGAAAGCCTGACGGAAGTTCTGCCCTTCTACACCGAAGATCGCTGCCAGAGAGAGGTACCAGTTGAAAAAAAGCCATAGTATGGCGATCACGAGCACTGACGGCGCTGCCACCTGATTGAACAAAACCGGGTTCGGCGTGGAGCCCAGCACGGCAAGGCGGATTGCTCCAGCGAGGGCGGCGATCAGCAGAACACAGCCGATCCAGGTGTTGAATGAGCGCAAGAATTGCAGCGCCAGCATGGGACGAAAACCGACCGGGGCCGCAGACGGGCGGAGGCGCCGAACGGAGATTCGCCGGATCGAAGCCGAAAGAAGGCTCCAGATCAGCGCAATGACGAATGGGAGGACAATGGCGGCCGCAATCAATTTGCTTCCCAGCTGCAGCACGATGCTCAACAGGATAATGCCGAGTCTGGAAGCATCACGGGTGTTGAGCGCCAGCGACAAGGAAGGACCGATATGCAAGGGGCCTAGAAGCACGATGCCGGTGATCGCAAGCAGAAAGATGGCGCTGATGGCGAACGTCCACCGCCACAGGATTTCGAGGAGAAAAACGGCAGGGTCGCGCGTGACAGCACGGAAACCCTGGGCGATCGGATTGGGTGGTCTGGTCATCTTCGGTTTCGATTTACCTCGGCAGCAGCTACTTCACCACCACATTTACAAGCTTCCCGGCCACAACAATCACCTTGGCGACGGTCTTACCTGCGATCGCAGCCTGGACTTTCTCATCGGCGAGCACACGCTCGCGCACGGTTTCCTCAGGGCTCTCGGCGGGCAAGACGACGTGGCTGCGGAGCTTGCCGTTGATCTGGACAGCATAGGTAATCTCGTCTTCCTTGGCCAAAGCCGGATTGAAGACCGGCCAGGAATGCCGCCAGAGCATCAAGTCACCCATTTGCTCCGGATTAATCGCATCCCAGAGTTCATTAGCGACGAACGGTGCAAACGGCGAAAGCAAGAGGACAAGGCTCCGGAGCACTTCCGCCAACAGGTCCGCCGATTTTTCGGTCGAGAGCTCTAGCTCTGCTCCATAGAGTTCATTGACAAACTCCATGATTGCGGCAATCGAAGTATTGAAATGCCAGCGCCCCTGGAAGTCCTGAGTCACGCGCTTGATCGTCTGATGAAGCTTGCGTTCAACCGCTCGCATTTTAGGGTCGGTAGTCGGAGGCGTGAAGTGCGTATAACCAACAACACGGGTTCGCGCAGAAGCTGCGTGCCGCATCACAAACCGATACGTCCGGCTCAAGAACCTGAACACGCCTTCCACGCCGGCTTCCTGCCAATCAAGTTCGCGATCAGGTGAAGTAGCAAAGAGCGAATACACGCGCGTGGCATCTGCGCCGAATTGAGCTATCATGTCGTCGGGCGAAACCACGTTACCGCGATTCTTCGACATCTTGAATCCATCTTTGATCACCATACCCTGCGTAAAAAGGCGCGTGGCCGGCTCGTCATTGTGCACGATGCCGAGATCGCGCATGAACCTGGTCCAGAAGCGCGAATAGATAAGGTGCAGTATGGCGTGTTCGACGCCGCCGATGTATTGGTCAATTGGAAACCAGTAGTCGACGGTTGCGGTGTCAAGTGGACGATCATTGAGCTGCGCATTGGTATAGCGATAGAAATACCAGGACGAATCGACGAAGGTGTCCATGGTATCGGTTTCGCGGCGCGCCGCACCGCCGCATTTAGGACAGCTAACATTCAAGAACTCAGGCATGCGCGCCAGCGGCGAGGCGCCCTGCAACGTGATGTCGACATTTTCCGGCAACACGACCGGAAGATCTTTTTCCGGCACCGGCACAATCCCGTCTTTGGGGCAGTAAATGATGGGGATAGGCGTGCCCCAATAACGCTGGCGGGAAATACCCCAGTCCTTGAGACGATAGGTGACGGTGCGCTTGCCGAAGCCGTGGTACTCGGCATAGGTGGACATCTTTTCGATGGCGTCCTGGTTGGAAAGTTCGTTGAACTCGCCGGAATTGATGAGCAAGCTGTCTTTGGCGGTGTAAGGAAGGACCGGCGGTTCCGGTTCGCCTGCCGCAGGAGGCTCCGCTGTCCGGCGCGGGAGTATCACAACCCGGATCTCCAACCCGAACTTCTGGGCAAATTCATGATCGCGCTCGTCGTGAGCCGGGACTGACATGATGGCGCCGGTGCCGTAGTCCATCAGGATGTAGTTCGCCACCCAGATCGGGACTTTCTCCTGGCTGAACGGGTTGATGGCGTAGCGTCCGGTGAACACACCATGCTTTTCCACGGCAGCCACATCGCCTGCTTCTTTAGCCCGTGCCTGCTCGCGCATGAGGTCTTCTACCTGTGCGTGCAAGGCAGGGTCGTTGCCAATCAACTCGCCGACAAGCGGATGCTCGGGCGCAAGCTGGATAGAGGTGGCGCCGTAAATGGTGTCAATGCGCGTGGTGAAAACGGTGATCCTGTCGACGGATCCAGCGACCGGCCCATCGATTTTAAAATCCACCAGCGCACCTTCACTGCGGCCGATCCAATTGCGCTGCATGGTACGCACTTTTTCCGGCCAGCCGTCAAGCTGGTCGAGACCGGCAAGCAATTCTTCAGCGTACCTGGTTGTGCGGACAAACCACTGTTCCAACTCGCGCTGCTCGACTTTTGTCTCTTCGTGGCGCCAGCAACAGCCATCCACTACCTGCTCATTGGCAAGGACGGTGGCGCACTCCGGGCACCAGTTGACCTTGCTGTTGCGGCGATACGCGAGACCTTTCTCGTAAAGCTTCAGGAAGAACCACTGGTTCCACTTGTAGTACTCAGGCAGACAGGTGGTGATCTCGCGCGACCAGTCATAGGCGAAGCCGAGCCGCTTCATCTGGGCTTTCATGTGCCCGATGTTGCGGAGAGTCCACTCGCGCGGCGGAACGTTGTTCTTGATAGCGGCGTTTTCCGCGGGAAGACCGAAGGCGTCCCAACCCATGGGATGAAGAACGTTGTAGCCGTTCATCCACATGTAGCGGGCCAGCGCATCGCCGATGGCGTAATTGCGCACGTGACCCATGTGAAGCGCTCCGGAAGGATACGGCAGCATTTCCAGGACGTAATACTTCTTGCGCCGGCTGTCATGCGGATCAGCGGCGTAGAGCGCCGGTTCCGCTTCCCAGCGGGCATGCCACTTCTCTTCAATGCGTTGCGGCTCGTAGCGAAGCTCGCGCTGCTCAGTTTCGTTGGCGGTCCTGTTCACGGTTTCCGACATTTCTTATGCTCTCTCTTCCGCTCTTCCGACGGCTGGTCGACTTTCACTAACGACTTCAACACCTCGATGTTCCGCAAATCGTCACGCGGCTCGTCAATGGGCGTTTCCGCGATGAACGCGGCATGGGCCGTGCGCGGGTCATTCAACAATCGGCGAAACGGCTCCAAACCAATGGTTCCCTTCCCTATGTGCTCATGCCGGTCGCGCCGGGAACCTCGGCCATCTTTCGCGTCATTGCAATGCCAGACCATCACGTTGGCCAGGCCGATGGTTTTATCCAGCATCTCCATGGTTTCGCGCCAGCCAGCTTCGGAAACAATATCGTACCCGGAAACATGGGTATGGCACGTATCGATGCAGGACCCCACCGGACAAACCGGCTGGAGGTACTCAAGCAACTGCGCAACCTGATCAAACGATCCGCCCAGCGAAAACTCCGCTCCTGCGGTGTTTTCAATCAGAACCCGGACGCTCGACTTCTCCAAAGCCAGCCCCTGCGCAGCTTCGGCGATCGAACGCGCAACCAGCGCCAATCCTTCTTCGCGGCTGCGGCCGCGAAACGAGCCCGGATGAAGCACCAAATATTCCGCACACAGCGCCAGAGCGCGTTGCAGTTCGCTGCGAAAAGCCGCCACGGACTTGCGGTGAAACTCCGGTGTCGCGCTGGCCAGGTTCACCAGATAACTGGTATGGATGGCCATGGGAGCGATGCCGTACTTCTCCCGCAATCCGCGCATGGCATCGCATTGGGAAGGCGCCAGCGAAAACGGCTGCCACTGCCGCGGGCTGGACGAAAAAATCTGAAACGTGTTCGCCCCAAGCCGGTAAGCGCGTTCCGCTGCCATCTGGACGCCGCCCGCGGTCGAGGTATGTATTCCGATGCGCCTCGGTCCCGGTTTGGGAACTTCACCTTCAGACCACAGCAGCACGTCCTTCATGCTGAGCCGCTTGCGCGCTTTTGGCTCAGGCTTTGCAGGCGTGGCCAGATTGTTGCGCCGCTCCTGTGGTCCCCCTGACGACATTCGCTAAATAGTTGATTTTAACATGCTAGTCGCGCGGTTTCCGTTGCTACCGGCGGCGAACTCACAGTAAACTGAAACTTCACGCGGAGGGCCAGAGCGATGTTGGTGGTGATGAAAGCGCACGCTACCGAGGAACAGGTACGGGCTGTTTGTGAAAGGATCGAGTCACTGGGATACCGCGCTCATGCCATACCGGGAGCGCAGCGGACGGCCATCGGTATTACCGGTAACAAAGGGGCCATGGAGCCCGGCACGCTCGAAGAGATGTCCGGCGTGCAGGAAGTAATTCAGGTCAGCAAGCCGTACAAGCTGGTAAGCCGCGATGTAAAAGAAGAAGACACGGTCATACACTTCGCGGGAAGCGACGGCAGTTTTGGCGGACGCGACCTGGGCATTGTTGCCGGACCGTGCTCGATCGAATCGCGCGAGCAGGCCTTTACCATCGCCGAGCGAGTAGCCAAAGCCGGCGCGCGCTTCTTCCGCGGAGGCGCATACAAGCCTCGAACTTCGCCTTATGCGTTTCAGGGCATGGGTGAGGAAGGACTGAAGATCATGGCGGAGATCCGCGACCGTTTCGGACTGCGGATCATCACTGAAGCGATAGATAACGAGTCCCTGGAGCTGGTGGCGGAGTATGCTGACGTGGTCCAGATCGGCGCGCGCAACATGCAGAATTTTTCGTTGCTGAAGAAAGCCGGGCGGCAACGCAAGCCGGTCCTGCTGAAGCGAGGTATGTCGGCTACGCTGGAAGAATTTCTGATGGCGGCCGAATACATTCTGAGCGAAGGCAATTACAACGTGATCCTGTGTGAGCGCGGCGTGCGCACCTTCGCCGACCACACCCGCAATACGCTGGACCTGAGCATTGTTCCCGCGGTGCAGCGGCTCAGCCACTTACCAATCCTGGTTGATCCCAGCCATGGCACCGGCAAACGCAACAAGGTTGGGCCGCTTTCACGCGCCGCAGTTGCCGTGGGCGCGGACGGATTGATGGTAGAAGTTCATCATGATCCTGACCATGCTTTGTCTGACGGAATGCAGTCGATTTATCCGGATCAATTTGACGAGCTGATGCAGGAGATACGGCTGATCGCCGCGATATTGCACAGGAATGTACAGGAGTCCCGCACGCAGCCGGCGATCGCCAAGGCCGGCAGGTAACTTGCGCACATTCACTGCTGCTCTCTGCCTTGTGGTGGCATGCCTGTCGGGCTGCAGAGACGCGCCTCCGCCCAACCCCAACTATCGCGAATACGCTTACGTTTCCAACGGCGGCAGCAATACGGTTACCGTGATCGATCTGCGAGCGCTGGCCGTATTGAAGACGGTTCCCGTCGGTAACAGTCCCACCGGGCTGGCGGTGAATCCGAAAAACAACGAAATCTATGTCGTCAACACGCGCTCTGACAACATCAGCGTAATCGATGCGGAGACGAACAAAGTTGTCTCGACCATCGGAGTGCACAGCACGCCTTATTTCATTGACGTCTCCAGCGACGGCAAGCGGGCATACGTGGCGAACGGGGGATCGGCGAACCTGTCGGTCATCGATCTGGCACAGCGGCGGGTGATCAAAACCATTTCGACCGGCAACGGCAGCAACCTGGCGCGGCTCACGCCGGACGGCAAGCTGGTGATCGTGGCGCTGCGCGATGAGGATTCGATCGCGGTGGTTGACGCCGGCCAGTTGACGGTGCGCAACAAAATCAAAGTTTGTGCCAAGCCGGTGGAGATGGCCATTGTGCCGGACTCGAGCAAGGTGTTTGTCGCGTGCAGCGAGTCAAAGCAGGTTGGGGTGGTGGATTTAAAGACTGACAAGCTGCTGGCCCAGCTGGACGTGGGCAAAACGCCGATCCACCTGGCCGCCAAGCCTGACGGCGGTGAGGTGTTTGTCTGCAACTATGACGGCAGCTCGGTGTCGGAGATCATTGTGAATTCGAACGAGGTCAACAACACGTTTTCCATCGGCGATCATCCGGCGCACCTGCTGATCTCTCCCGACAACTCGCTGCTTTACGTGGCCAACTTTGGATCGGACTCAGTCGCCGTGTACAGCATTGACAATGCCAAGCGTACAAGTTCGGTACCGGTGGGCCGCCATCCGGAGGGGCTGGCGCTCTCGCCCAATCAACTGCTGTTGCTGGTGGTGAACACCGGAAGCGGCGACATGACGGTACTCTCTCTCATCGACAACAGAGGCCGTTCGCAGCCGGATTTGCCTTCATTGGAGACCATGATTCCACTGGGCAAGAATCCGCGGGCGATCGTGGTGAAGGCGTTTGTGAGCCAGCAGTAGCAACTTTCAACTGCAAAGGGCAGGCTGATATAGGATTTTGACCAGAGCGTAAAACTGCTTAAAGCGCAGAAGCACAAGGTCCCTCACCCCTACTCCCACCCCATCCCGCGAAAAACGCGCGTGTTGGGGGCCCCGGTACTCGGGCGCTGATCACAACGCGCCCTCGTTATACGGGGTTCGGGATGACGAGGTTATGAAGAGCTTCCCAACTGTGCACCACCCTCCTCTTTGCGTCCTTTGCGCCCGCTGCGGTAAGAAAATTCTCAAACCAGTCCCAAGCCGCCGTCGACGGTGAGCACCTGGCCGGTAATGAAATGCGGCGCGTTGGCGAAGTACATGACGGCGTTGACGACGTCCTGAGCGGTTCCGTTGGTCTTCATGGGCGTGCGCTCCGCCAGTCGGCGCAGGAGCGCAGGATCCTTTTCGGCAGCTCCCGTATCAATCATCCCCGGCGCAACGCAGTTCACCGCGATCTCCGGCGCCAGAGCCTTGGCCATGACCCGGGTGAGCATGTGCAGCGCGGCCTTGGAGGAGCAGTAGTGCGCGTGCGTGATCCAGGGCTTCTCAGCACCGAGCGATCCGAGGTTGATGATCTTTCCGCGCGAACTGCGAAGCGCGGGAGTGCAGTGCTTTGAAACCAGAAACGGCGCGCGAGCATTGACGGCAAAAACCTCGTCCCATTGCTCCGGCGTGATCTCTTCGAGCTTCGCTGTCTGAAAGACGCCCGCGTTGTTGATCAGAAGATCGATGGCGCGAAAACGGCCGAGAACCTGATCAACGGTTTGCTGGATGGCCTTGTCATTGCGAAGGTCGCATTGGAGAGCCAGACCCTGAACGCCGGAACGCTCGATCTGTTGCAACGTCATCCGGGCTTCATCGCCGGAGGTCAGGAAGGTAAACGATATATTAGCGCCGGCTTCGGCCATCGCCAGGGCAATAGCTTTGCCCAGGCGGCGTGCGCCTCCGGTGATAAGAACGGTTTTGCCCTTGAGGGTCACGCATGCATTGTAATGGGTGAGCTTTTCAGGGGCCAAAGCTCAAGAGTTTTGTGCAGAGTTTTTTATTTAGTCAGAGGTTTGCACCTTACGATATTTGCCGTTCTCCCAGTAATAGAGCACAGACGCTTTTTCGATCCATTCAACCAATATGGCATCCAGATTCACCTGAACCTGCGCGGTGCCTTCGAAATCGGAATATTTGCCGGGAGGCGCTTTTGCAATGACGAGGCCCGAAGCGGAATACTCACCATCAGACTGATCCAGAACCTGTCCGGTATAGTTGTTCCCAGATGGCAGTTTTTTCAAAATCAGGATCTTGAAGCCGTGTGTTGGTCTTGGCTTCGGCACCATCAGAACCACGTAGGTAAGAAAGTTAGATTGCTCAAAATGGCCGATGGCAATTCCTGGACAACCTTTGGGGTGCGCCTTGGCCCAGAGCGCCCGGTCACCAGAGATTAGGTCAGACATGTTTTTGATTCGCCAACCCGGATATCTATCGCCAAGGAAGGCTGCGCCTCCGGGGGGCAGGCGCTTCGCACGACAGGAGTCGTGCGTTTGACCCGAGCAAGAGGGCACAAGCACGGAAATGGCGATTACAAATGAATATGGCCAAAAACGCATTAGTTAAAATCCAGGCGGAGATACCCCGCAGTTCCAGACTACTTGTTTACGGAATAGTCTTCTACAACACTTCGGCAACACAAGGTCCCTCACCCCTACTCGCAAGCTGAAGAAACCGCTTGCTCGCCGACGGGGTTCGGGATGACCTCATAGAAGTTTTCAAACTGTACCACCACCATCTTCCAAAGGGGAGTGGCAGGGCGGCGGTTTGTATGGTACTTTGAGTCGCCGATACTCCATGCGGAAGCTGTTTCCATTCAAGCGCACTCGAACCGGTCCTGCTGCGCCGGCGCATGCCCAGCCCCCGGAAATAAGAGAAGCGCAGTTGGCTGCCCTCTATTACGGCCGCCGCACCGGAGGAGATTGTTACGATTTCGTGCGGGTAAGCCCTACCCGAGTGCTGTTTGCCGTACTGGATGTTGCGGGCAAGAAGGATCAGAATCGCGGGATTGTAGCCGCAGCGCAAAGCACGCTGCGCAAGACCGGGGCGGAGTTGCTGGCCGAGGAAGACACTAACGAGACCGACGCCATGATCGAGATCTGCCTGCAGTTGAATCGCAGCATTCGCGACGCCGCGGGACGTGTCTGCCCCTGTCCGGTGTTTTCCGGTTGCTATAACGAAGGGCTGGGAACCGTCTGTTACTTCAATGCCGGGCACACGCCCGGGCTGCTGCGCCATGAAACGAGCATTACCGAGTTGCCGGCAACGGGCCTGCCTCTGGGACTCTTTTCGCATTGCACTCCCGATGCCTCGATTGTGGCGCTTGCACCCGGATCGGCGCTGCTGGTGGTTTCACGCGGCACCGTTGAGGCGCGGCACAAAGGTGAAGAGTTTGGCCTGGAGCAGGTGAAGAGCAGTTTTCGGCATGCACACGCGCACACAGCCAAAGAGATTTGTGACGTTGTCGTGCACCAGATGCATGAGTTCATGCACAAGCGCCCGGTCAAGAATGATGTGACCGTGCTGTCGCTGGCGCGTCCAGCGGCGGCAAAGAGCATGGTGGCGAGGGGCTGATGGGATCGCGCGGAATCGCCGGAATCGCGCGCGATCGCCGGGATCGGAAAAGCAAAACCTAAACCACTGGATGAACGAGGGTTGACGCGGATCGCGGGGATCAACTATCTGAGGGCCGGGTGATCTTGAAGGTCTTAGCATGGGGTCCTTGGCCCGCGGACAGCAGTTGATAAGCCTCTTCCCGCGTGCGCACCACAAAGAGATTGGGCCGCGACAGTTGGGCAAAGCCCTGATACCTGCTGGCAATCCGGAACAGAATATCGGCCGGCGCCACTACGATGTGCAAGGCCGAGTCATTAAAGAGACTTGGGGTTTGCGCCATGGCAGACAGCGTGGATTCAGACAGGTTCACCTCGGTGACGGAGCTGAAATCGACTACCTCATTGAATGCCGGATTGAAATCAGGATCAGACGCGATGGAAGAGCGATGGCCGGCGACCTCTGCGTCAGTGATGCTTCCGTAGAACGCCGAATAGACAATTCTGCGCTGCGGGTCGATTTTGAGAACGACTGGCATAAGGGGGTAATTGTGGTAAATGGCTGCAATATCTTGCCATATTGCAAGGGGATTTTTTTTAATTTGAGATGATTTCTGTTTTCCGGAAGTGGGTTCGGCGCGAATGTTGGATCGCGTTTTTTGTATTGACAGGTTCGCTATTTGTTTGCTATACTGCCAGCATTGCTTCCGAGAGCGGCGTCGGCGAGGAAAGCAGTCAGCAATTGGCCAAAATGCCAGCCAAACCTCAAAAAGGCCAGCAACCCTGTCAAAGGTCCGCGGAGTTTGTAATCGTACGCCTGCCTGACAAAACCCAGCTACAACATAAGTGTGTTTGCTGATCGCCGGAATCGCCGTGATCGCGCGTGATCGCCGGGATCGGAAGCGCAAAAGACCAAGTTCTTAGTAGTTAGCTAACCAACAAATCAAGACCGTGCGCCACCTACGGGTGGCTTTTTTCATTTTGGAGGAACGTCGTGTCGAAAGAAGAAATCATTGCCGCCATACAGCGCTGCGCCGAGGAAATGGGACGAACGCCGACGGTTGCGGACTTGAAAGAGCAAAAGAAGATCGGGCTACGAACAGTGAAACGGTATTTTGGCCGGTATGCGGAGGCGCTGCGGCAAGCAGGGTTCGATCCGCATGGAGCCGGCTACAAAGCCGAACTGGAGACGCTGTTCGTGGATTGGGCGGCGATCACGCGAAAGCTGGGCAAGACACCGAGCCTGCTGGAATACAACCAGCACAGCCAGTATAGCGTTGGGCCGTTGATCTCGCGTTTTGGCGGATGGACCGAGGTACCGCGCGGACTGATGCAGTTTGCGCGTGAGAAAGGCCTGGAAGAGGGTTGGGAAGATGTAATGGGGACGATTGAGCGGCACGAGAGATTGAATGGGCCGGCGGACAAGAGATCAAGTGCGGCGTATGCGAGATGGAAAGACGAGCCGCTCTATGGCGCGCCGCTGACGCCGTGGGCACTGCTGCACGCCCCGACCAACGAGCAGGGTGTGATCTACCTGGCGGGAATGCTCGCCCTGCAACTACGGCTGGTGGTAACGAGGCTGCAAACGGGCTTCCCTGATGCCGAGGTGATGCGAGAGGTTGAACCAGGAAGATGGCAGCGCGTGCCGGCGGAGTTTGAGTATGAAAGCCGGAATTTTCTGGCGCATCAACACGATCCGGAGCGGTGCGCGATGATCATCTGTTGGGTGCACAACTGGCCGGAGTGTCCGGAGCATATAGAGGTGGTGGAGCTAAGCAGAAAAATCGCCGAGATCGCACGGAATCGCGCGTGATCGGAAAGGCAAAAGCGTTTGCCGCAGATTTTCGCGGATGAGCGCAGATAAGACGAAGGCGACGTTTACTTGGGAGAAGCGGCGGTCAACGGCAGCTCTTCAAATTCAATCTTATTCAAAAGCCTACGTCCATCTTCTGTAAGAACAAAAACTTCGTATCCTTCTTGCCGTCTTTGCATTAACCCAAATTGAGCCAGAGCGTCAACTTCAGGTGCATTTCTCCTATCAACTCCAGCGCGAAGCATATCTCTACGGGCCTTTAAAGAATCCCACAGGCCTCTTTGGTAGAGAAGTGTCTTGAGCTGGGAATATGGAAGTCCAGCGATAACCGCTTCAGCCTTAGCATCAAGCTGACTCCGGAGTTCAGCATTTTCTTTGCTGAGACGCGCGATCTCGTTTGATAAAACTGGGAGATTAGCTTCCTGGTGAGCACGTACCCAACCGATCAGATCTTCGCGCCGCGAGAGCTGGCCAAGTTTGTTGGCTATCGCGATCTTGATATCTTTGGAGTCTTCCCAGAATTCAACGATCTTGGTCTTCACGAGTTCGCGGAAGGCATCCAGCTCTTTCTGGCTTTTATCAATCATGTCCATACCGTTCTTCTCGACGCGTGCCTTCAAGGCACTTTCAGGAAGAACGCAGGCAAAGAGTGGTTTGCCTTTGGTTAGAGCATATTCGTATTCAAGCTGCGTGTAGCTCTTGCCGCTCTTAAGCTCGATACTGCCGTAACGCCCGCCAAGAATGAGGAGGTAAACGTCTGATTCATCGATCCATTGCTTGATGACTTCCATCTGAGATTCATCACCCGCGGCAAAGAGTTCCATGCCCGCAGGGATGTGCCCAGCAGAAAGGATCGCTTCAACCGCCGCCTGTCTTTCATCGCGCAAGTCACTAAAGGTAGAAGAAACGAATACCTGTAAGCGCTTTCTTATGAAATCAACCATAGTGGACTAAATTAGCAGAAGGTAAGTGCGCGTCAACTATTAATCGGCTGAGTGTCGCCCCGCTGGGGCTCAGCCAACTTAGAAGCCTACCCACCCTTCTCGGCTCGCATGCGCTCGCCTTCAGGGTGGGCTAAGCTCTTTCGCGCCTCCGGCGCTGGAGTTCGGATAAGTAGCGATGCTACGTCTCCACGCTCAGGGATTAACCCACAGGAGCATTGTTAGCGGATTGAAAGGTGCATTCAAAGGATCATCCATACAAGAATACGGCAGGCCCTGTGGCCTGCCGCGTTTGTTTTCCTCTATTCAGTCCTTCCGTCGCTGTGAAGCGAGCGTCAGGAGCTATTGTTTTTTTGGCGGCGCTTTCTTCGCCGGGGTCTTGCCGGTCGGCGTCTTTTTGCCGGTTACGGCCTTGTGGGTTGCTGCCGCGCTATGCGGGTTGAGCAGGTTCAGGGCATCTTCAGCATTGAATGGGAACTGACGCACTGAGGTCTGTCCTGTGGTGCTGAGCGTGACGTCAACGCGACGGCTCTGGGCCAGAGCCAGAACGGCGGCGTTCCGCTTGAGCTGCGCTTTCTGCGCGGCGGTTATGTTCTGTTCCTGATCGACGGCCTGTTTGACCTGATCAGCGCTCATGGGCTGTTCTACGCCCAGTCCCTGGGTGTCAATGACATTTTCAGCCACGCCTTGCTCCACCAGGAATGCCTTGGTGCGAGCCACACGGCGATCGGAAAGCGCCTTGTTGAATTCCGCAGTTCCGCGCGGATCAGCGTGGCCTTGCAGGATCAAGTGAGCATCCGGTCTGAACTCCAGGTACTTCTTGAAGTCGCCGGCCAGATTGGTGAGAGTGCGCTCCTGGCTGGGCAGTAATCCGCCGTTGGGATTGGCGACCGTGGGCTGCGCGGTTGGGAAATAAATGCTGTGCAGAGACAGACGCTGTTCGAGCTGGCGCTGTTCCGGCGCAGGCTGAACTGTGACCTGAGTCGTGGCATCGGTTTCACCGCCGCGACCGTCACTCACGTGGCAGGTAACGGTGTAAGTGCCGGGCTGGGTGTGCGCGGAATCAAATTGCGCTGTGGCCTCGGTACCGGTGACGGTGCCGCCGGTGGTCTTGTAGCTGTAGGTCAGCGGATCATTATCAGGATCGCTGGCAGTGGTGGTAATGGTGGACTTTTGTCCAACGGTGATGGTGGCCGGACTCGCCGAGCACGAGGAGATAACCGGCGGAGAATTGGGCTTCTGCGCTACCTTGACGTCAGTGGAGGCGTTGGCAGTTCCGCCGCGGCCGTCATCGGCGGTTACTGTGACCGTGTAAGTGCCTTCTTTTACGCCGCTCGAGTTCCAGCGAACGTCGGTGCCGGTGCCGTCAATGGCGCCGCCCGTGGCAGTCCACTTATACGTAAGCGTGTCGTTATCGGGATCCGAGCCCTGGGCTTTAAGCGCGATGCTGTCACCCGAGCCGGCAAACACCTGGCTCGGATTGGCTGAGACCGTCACGGTCGGCGGATGGTTCGGCGGCGGTGGTGGTGGATTCCCGCCCAGGTGAAAGACAAATCCAGTGGCAGCGCGCACATTGTTCTGCTGGTTGTCGCCGCCATCAGTGAACCTGGTCAGCAGGTATTCAACCTGAATGATGCGCCAGCCGACATGCTTGTTGAAGTCCAGATCCATTCCACCGCCCAGAGCGGTAGCAAAGGCATTTTGATGGAACGAGCGGTTGAAAAACGCCGAAATGGGGGGCGGAGTGATCGTGTTCGACAGGCGTGCCGCACCAAACAGCGCGTGGACGAAAGGCGTCCAATGCTCGCCACGGTGAGAAAAGCGCGGGCCGAAGAGGTAGGTATAGCCACTGGCTTTCACACCGGAGGGAACATTTTTGACGGTGTAGAACCCGAAATCGGCAACCACGCTGAACCAGCGGTTCACATTTCCGGCAACTGAGGTGCCCAGGCCGTGCCAGTCAAAATGTTCGTGCACCGTACCGACGTGGGTGCTGAAACGCACAAACGAGTACCCGGCAAAGATATCCACGGCAGGATGCGTTTCGTCACTGCTGGAAGATGATTTGGCTTTAGCTTGCGGGGGGAATAAAGAATCCGCAGGCGCAAGGTAGCCAGTGGAGTTTGCGTCAGTTTCCGGTGCAGTCAAAACCGGGCTCTCACCCGGGCTCGCCAAGGGCCCCGCTGACGGGGCGTCAGGACTGGAGGTAGTGGACGCTTTGGCATTGTCTTCAGCGAACGCCGGCGTCAGAAGAAAGGAGCCCAGAAAAAGAATCGTAACTACGCGCGCAACGAACCTCATTCTTCCCTCCTAAGAAATGAATGCGGTAAAACTTTCGGCCAATAATCATACCTGAGTCGCGGGCTAAAGGCTGGATTTTCCAGAATTTAAGCAAGGTTCAGGTTGAGAAAGCTCTGTCCATCGCCGGATGTTCAACAGGATCAAAAAAACGGATGAAGGATTTCGTCGCGATCAAGGAGGGTTTTCGAGCCTTGCGCGCATCGTGTGGGCGGGGCTTGCGCGCGGTCACCCGGCGCTGGGCTTGAACGCTGGATCTGCGCGCGAATGTAAGTTTTCTCCTGAAGAGTCTTTGAGAATCACATGCACATACTTGTGGCTTCGGATGGATGCGAGCGGGGGGTGAAAATCTACGGGCGAAAGGCCAGCAAAATCAACCACAGGGGCGGATCGGAAGAAAACTGCGTTGAGAGTAGCGGCGCGGTGAAGGTTGTGGCGTCCATGCACCAGTTGCGGTGGAATAAGAAGGTCAACTGGCTCATTGAGTTAACATTATGGAGGTCGAAAAACCTTGCATATCGGCTAAAAAGGCCTTATGATAAGCAGTTTTGGCGACACGTTTTGGTTCCCTCAGAGTGAGCGGAAGGCCCTTTTTTAGTCGAAATTTCGTTCGAAATTGAAACCAAAGGCAGCCGGCAGGAATCCAAATCCCAAGGTAATAAAGCACTCTTCATATCCTAAAAGGCAGGGCATAACTAAATATGGCAAGGAGACGCGGTAATCCCAACTGGGGTAAGCCGGAGCCGATCGGACCGGTGATCCCCGTCGTCACCTCTTTCGAGCAGGCGGTCAAGGAGTTTAAGCTGACTCCGGATCAATACATCCGCTCTACGCGCTTGCGCGAATGGGCGCGGCGTAACAAAAACAGCAAATACATCCCCGAACCTTTGCTGGAAGCGTGGGGCTTTGAAATTGAAAGCACCCTGTAAGATTGGTTAGAAACCAGAGGGCCGCCGGGAGGCGGTCCTTTTTGCTTTAGCAGCAGTTCCCAATGTTCTCTTTGACTGGCAGTGACATCCTGGCAATTATTCTCGCCGCCAGCTTTGCCGCAGGCTTGAATGTTTATGCCACGGTGGGTACGCTGGGTTTACTCTCTCATCTCCATGCTTTTTCGCTGCCTCCAGCCCTGCATCTGATCGAATCCTGGCCGGTCATCATTGTTTGTATTCTGCTTTTTGGGCTGGAATTCTTTGCCGACAAAATCCCCGTCTTCGACCTCATCTGGAACGCTCTCAACACCTTCGTCAAGGTGCCGGTCGCCGCGCTGCTCGCCTATGGCGCTACACAGCATCTTTCGCCCGGAATGCAACTGGCCGCGACCGCGCTGGGCGGCGCGATTGCGCTGATCGCTCATGGAACCAAGATTGCCGCGCGCACGGCTATAACTCCCTCGCCGGAGCCTTTTTCCAACATAGCGTTGAGCCTGGGTGAAGACGTTGGCGCGATCTCGCTCACCTGGCTGGCCACGCAGCATCCGATCGCCGCCGGCGTAATCGCCGGAGTTTGTTTGGTGTTGTGCATCCTCGCTATCCGTTACATCATTCGCGCTTTGCGACGGCTGTTCCTCAGTGCCGAAGCATTTCTTGCCGGCTCCAAACGACGGGCGGCCTGAATTCCGGCTTGAGCTTGAACTGCGCACTCGCCGCGGCCCACGCTGATGCCGTCTGGAACGATCACAGCCGTCTCAAGTTTGACCAGACAACTTCCACCGTGCGATATTTCTCGGTTGACTTTAACGTTTCTTTAACACTTGTGCCGGGAGCGCCGCTCATTCCATGGTTCGATTCATACCCAAAGACACCAAATTTTTCGACATGTTTGCTGAGATGGCCACCAATCTTGGTGACGGCGCCCGGCTGCTGAAGCAAACCCTGCAGGATTTCCAGAGCGTTGACGCCAGCGTCCAGCAGCTCAAGGACATCGAGCATCGCGGCGACGACATGACACACAATATTCTCACCAAGCTGAACCAGACTTTTATTACCCCGTTCGACCGCGAGGATATATACCGCCTTGCCTCCTCGCTCGATGATGTGCTCGATTTCGTGTACGCTGCGGGCGTACGGCTGATCATGTACAAAATCACTGCTGCGCCGCCCCCGGCTACTCTCCTCGCCGATATCGTAGTGAAGCAATGCGACCAGCTGACTGACGCGCTGGCTCGGCTGAACAAAAACCGCGATCATGTCCTGGAAAATTGCGTGGAGATCAACCGTCTGGAAAACGAAGCCGATGGCATTGCTCGCGCCGCCATTGCCGTTCTTTTCGAAAAAGAAAAGGATCCTATTTCGCTCATCAAGCTCAAGGAACTGTATGAGGTGCTGGAAACCGCCACTGACAAAGCTGAAGACGCTGCCAATGTGATCGAAGGCGTGGTTTTGAAGGGCGCCTGAATTTGGCAATGCAGTGCCGAAGAATCCACTTTGCGAGGCAAGCTAGGTGCACACAAGCTTAGTCCTGGTTTTACTCACCATCTTTCTGGCGATCTCGTTTGATTTCATTAATGGCTTCCATGATGCCGCCAACAGCATTGCCACCGTTGTTTCCACGCGCGTGCTGTCGCCGCGCATTGCCGTGCTGTGGGCGGCTGTGTTCAATTTTGTGGCCGCATTCGGACTGGGCACGGCTGTAGCCAAGACCGTCGGCAAAGGCATGGTTCATCTCGACTACGTCACACAGTACGTGGTGCTGGCCGGTCTGGTCGGCGCCATCGTCTGGAACCTCATCACGTGGTTTCTTGGTCTGCCTACCTCTTCCTCGCATGCGCTTTTCGGCGGCTATGCCGGCGCTGCCATCGCACGCGCTGGATTTAAAGTCATCATCCCGCTAGGCTGGAAGAATACGCTGCTGTTTATCGTGGTGTCTCCGTTGATCGGCTTTCTTCTGGCTTTGGCCCTGATGGTGGCGGTTTCCTGGACCTTCCGCAACACCGCGCCGCGCAAGGTCGACAAGCTGTTCCGGGTCCTGCAACTGGTGTCTTCTGCCGGCGTCAGCTTTGCTCACGGCGGCAATGACGCGCAGAAGACCATGGGCATCGTTGTCAGCGCGTTGTACGCCGGGGGTTATCTCACGGCCCAACAGGCAGGTTCGGATTGGGGTCCTTTTCACTATCCCATCATTCTTGGCGCGTATTTCACCATCGGTCTGGGAACGTACTTCGGCGGCTGGCGCATTGTTCACACCATGGGCTCAAAAATCACCAAGCTGAAGCCCGTGGGCGGCTTCTGTGCCGAATCTGCGGCGGCTCTCACCCTGGTCATGACGGCTCTCTGGGGCATTCCGGTAAGCACAACGCATACGATTACCGGCTCGATCATCGGAGTAGGCGCTACGCATCGCATTTCAGCGGTGCGCTGGGGTGTCGCGCGGCGGATTGTCTGGGCGTGGATCATTACCATTCCCGCGGGCGCCACCATGGCTGCCCTGGTGTTCTGGACCATTCGTTTCTTCGTGCCCGGTGCGTGAAGCCTTGCAAGGACGATCGTCACAGCTGAGATTTCGGTAGTGGGTTAGTTTGTTATTGAGATTCATCCCTACGCGATGAACGTCTGCCTAAAGGCCCGCGATTCGCAAAGCGAATCGCTAGACGCTGATACCTGTAGTGGGTCAGTTTCTTCAAACTGACCCACTGCCGAGATTTCAGGCGATTTTGCCGTTGGCGAAAACCTCTTCCCGGCTGTGTAGACTGCGGGGAAATACTCGGGTGTATGGAGCGCTCTTCTACTCCCGTAGTTTTTCTACCGAAAATTCTTCCTGCTAACCACCGGAATAGTCAGGTCCATCTAAACGGCTATGCGTGCGGACCTGAATCTGTTCCTGAACCAGAAATTTGACGTTGTAGTTGTCGGTGGCGGCATCAATGGTGTTGCGATTGCCCGCGAATGCGCCCGGCGCGGTATCAGGACCCTGATTCTGGAGCAAAATGATTTTGCCGCGGGAACCACCAGCCGCTCTACGCGTATCATTCACGGCGGCCTGCGCTACCTGGAACGCAATGAAATGGACATGGTGCGCGCCTGCATACGCGAGCAGCAGCACATGCTCTCGCATTCGCACAACCTGGTCAGGCCCGTACAGTTTCTGCTGACTCTCCCGCCGGAACCGCGGTCATTCCTGCGCAGCTCGCTGGCCATCCGCTCGGTGCTGTGGGCTTACTACTGTTTCACGCATAAGCGGCCGAGGCAGAATAACGATTCCCTTGCGCGCGACATAGAAACCTTTGAACGCCATCTGGATAACGGGCGCAAGTGGAGCGTCTATTCTTACGACGATGCTCAATGCGAATTTCCCGAGCGACTGGTCGCTGAATGGCTGGTGGAGGGCATGGCTGCAGGGGCGATTGCCGCCAACCACACGGAAGTTCTGAAGATCAATCGCATCAACGGCCGTGTCAGTGACCTGAGAGTGCGGAACACTCTCACGCGCGCTGAAGGAACCGTCAAAGCCCGCTGGGTTATCAATGCCACCGGTCCGTGGGCCGATTTTGTGATTGAAGCCTCCAAGATCGATGCTCAGCGCATGGTCAGCCGGGTGCGCGGATCGCACCTGGTCTTGCCTCTGTTTCCAGGCGCTCCTAAATATGCCATTCATGCTGAGGAACCGGAGCACGACTCCTTCTTCGTCCTGCCGTGGAACGGCCAGCTCCTGGTGGGCGCTACTGCGGTTCCGGATTCGGGTTCACCGGAAGCCACGCAGCCCTCGGCCACCGAGCTCGAATACCTCATGGGTCACTTTGCCACTCTTTTCCCTGCGTCTGGTCTCACCCAGGCCGATATCCGCTACGCCTTCGCGGGAGTTTATTCCCTTCCCTATTCCCCAGGGACAAAGATTTCCCGTATTCGCAGCAAGCCGTTGCTCCACCACCATTGTGAGGAAGGAGTCATCGGGCTGATCTCTGTAATTGGCGGGACTTTGAGTACGGCCACCACCGTAGCCAAAGAGGCTGTTCAGATGATGGGACTGGCTGCACCGAAAGCGGGGGTGACAGTCGTAGTTCCGCCGAAAGAAGAAGAGATGGAGATCAGCTTGCAGCAGTGGACGCAGATGGTCGCTGCCAAAGCCGACGTGTCTGACGATGCAGCACGCGCGCTCACAGAATGGCATGGCCGCCACGCCATGGATGTCGCCCACATCGCGTCACTCAACGAGCGGCTGCGCGAGCCGATCTGCAACCACACGCCGCACCTGGTGGCTGAAGCTGTGCACGCCGCCCGGCATGAGTGCGCGGTCACTCTGGCGGATATCGTTTTGCGGCGCGTGCCGGTGGCGCTGGGCCCGTGCTGGTCAGAAACCTGCGGATGGGAAGCTGCCAGAAAAATCGGCGAGGCGCTTGGTTGGCAAGAACAGGAAATGATCCAACAATTGCAAAGCCTGGAGGAAGAGCGGCAAAACTTCCTGCATCCGCGAATTGGCCTTCAGCAGCCGGTGAAGAATTACGCACCAGTGAATGCAGTCCCAGTACAAGAACCCGCAATCCAGGACAAGGTGCAAAGTCCAGCCAAGTTGCTCCCGTACCGTGACGTCGCTTAGATCATTGTGCCGGCGGGCGCTTCGTGAGGAAACTCCAGACGGAAATTGAGTGAAATTAAAAAAATCCGTGAATTAGTACTAGATTCCATACCTTAGCTAAGCTCTTACGGTACTTTCATCCTCTTTTAACACTCGACAGCTAGACTTTTCTTGAGGAACTGGAGAAGCCCGTGAACAACACACCTTCATTAGCCCCTCCTATCCAACTAAGCTGGATCAAATCCAAAATCAAAGGCAGATACGAACTCATTGCCAATGGTCCCATCATCGGCTCTTTGCAGCGGGTCGGCTTTTGGAAGTCGGTTACCCAGGCCGAATTTAGAGGCAGGTCATGGTCATTTCAACGCTGCGGCCACGCCGCCACCGAGATCATGGAAGAGCCCGGTGCGCGCCCGGTGGCTCAGTTCAAACCCAGCTGGCTGGGAGGCGGATCGCTGAGCTTTAACGATGGCGAACGCTTCCAGCTCATTGCCAAGGGATTCTGGCACCCGGTCTGGTCATGGATCAACGAGCAAGGGCAAAAGCTGCTTGAGGTCGTGCCGCATGACAAATGCGTCCGCCTGACCGGCGTGACAGACGCACAAGCTAACACCAATCAGGATCGCCTGCCCGTGCTCATCATGTTCTCCTGGCACCAGATCCTGCAAACCAATGACGACGCGGCAGCCGTGGCGGCTATTTCTGTTGCCGCGGGGTAGTTGAGAAATGGCAACAAGAGCTGAAGAATAGTGGTTCTCTGATCGACCATATCTTCTGATGATCGGCCAGCCGGACCTGATCCGCGGGATTCGTGTTTATCCGTGGTAAGGTTCTTGCTTCTCCGATCACGGCGATCAGCAGATCATCCGATGGGAATCACCTGGTGCTCACCGCATGGGGTTCGTGCGGCGCTCCTGATCTGTTCCACCACGCCCCTTCCATATTTCAACAGGAAGTAAACCGCGCTCACTTCCCTTTCCTGCAATCCTTTGTTCGGATACAAAGCGCTGATGAGTTCATCGGCGTGGCGCATGACCTCAGTGTTTTTGCGCGCCTCCGCTCGGGCGGCTTTGTCGCGGACTCCCTGCAGCTGATAGCGCATCTTGGAGCCGGCGTTCTCCGCCGCATCCACCAGTGTCTTATCCAGTTTTTCCAGCGGCTCCAGAATCACCGCGAGTGCATGTTCCAGCGATTGGGCCGCCGAATCAAAACTCTTCAGGATGCTCTCCGGCAGAGCGCGGGAAGCAAGAAGTTCGCGGAATTTCTCCGGGCCGGCAAACAGGTCAGGCAGCTCCAGTTGATAGCGGTCTATCAGCTTGGCCTGGCGCGGCTCCAGAAGCGTGGCAAAAATGCGCGGAAGAATGGGTGTAACGCGGCCCGCGAGCTTACGGTAGACCGCTTCGATCTGGGCAAAATATGCAATCTCAGCCGGGCCGCCGATGTAACACAGGGTTGGCAACAGGTGGTCTTGCATTACCGGCCGCAGCAGGACATTGGGACTGAAACGCTCCGGACATCGCGCTGTCTCCTGCAATAAATCGTCCAGCGAGAGCTTCCTCTCTCCGATCAGGAATTCCCCGCCGTGGTGGCGAACCGGCGTTCTTGCTCCGTCTTCCAAATAGAAACAAAGCGTTTGTGACGGTGTGACCTTTACCTGCGCGTGATAGCCCGATGACTCCAGTTGCTGGCTGCGCTGGAGCAGTGCCTGGTTGACTTCCTCCGCCTTCTCCAGAGCCGAGCGAAAGACCGGCGTTGCGATTGCATGCAATTCCGGATCCAGCGGGTTCAAAAAGATCACGCCAAGATCAGCCAGGACTCGCGTATAAAATTTGCCGAAGGCGGTCCCAAAATTCTCGCCCTTGCGATAGCTCTCCGCCAGCAGTTCGCTGATTTCCGATCGCCCGAACAATCCTTCCAGATGCGCGATTGCTGCGGTGATCTCGTCAGTGAAGGCGATTGTTCCCACCGGCTCGCTTTCCACATGAGGCACGTTAATGGTGAACTTCTGTATGTGATCGCCCGCGGGAAGATTCGCGGCTTTAACTTCTTCCAGATCGTGATCTTCGGTAGCAAGCCAGAAGACGGGAACAGCGCCGGCCTTCTCTGCGAGCAATACTGCGGTGATCGTCTTCAAAATGCAGAACAGCGGACCGCCGAACAAACCCACCTGTTGACCGGTCACGACTGCGGGTGCGCCTTCGCGCAGACGCTGAATGTTGGCCAGCGCCCTTTCGCCGGCGCCGAGCTGGCGGTTTTGCCGCTCCAGGATTGCAGCCACCTGTTCGCGCCGGTCAGCCGGATATTGGATCTTCGCGGCCTCCTCCTGGCACCAATCCAGACGCAACGGCGGTTGCGCATAGAACTGCTTCACGCGATCGAAGTGGTGGAGATAGTCGGTAAAAAGGCGGGTGGTGTGGGGAATGCTTGTGAATGAAACAACCTGAGGTTCCAAGGTTCCGGGCTCCACCATCGGCATAGTTCAATTGGACGCGCCGGCCCCGGACAAGATGCAAAAATTCATGAAAATAAACGGCTGGCGCTTTATCCCCCCGCAGTATATCTTGAGGCACGGGAACCTGGGACAAGCATCCACCGGGCTGCCGGAGGACATCATGCTTCGCCGGGGCGTCATTCTTTTATTGTTAACGGCATGTTCGTGGGCGGCATCGTTTGACAAGCCGCTCGCCACCAAAACAGTGGACTTGGGCCCATCAAAATATTCTTCCGGCGCGCGAGCCCAGGTACGCTGCTATTACTTTCCCGGCGGCTTCATGGTCAAAGAGGTCGACCTGGGTGAAAAAGGCGCGTCACGCCTTTCCATTATTCGCAGCAAGGATACCGTTCCCAAATGCAGCCAGACGCAATACAAGTCTGAGATGGTGGTCAACCCTGACGAATGGAGCGGTTATTTCAAAGGCGTAAAAAACGGATTGGTGTTCTTTGACGCCGACGATGGCTGGAATGGCGGCATGGGTTTCGCTGTTTACGATGCAAAGACCGGGAAGAAACTCTTCTCCGACTCCGCTGTGGGACCGCTCTCCTTTTCCGATCGCGCCGACAAAGCTGTGGCCGTCAAATATGAGCGGCTTATCGAGGCCCAATGCGTCATCCACAAAGCGCCTTCAGAATGCTGGCAGAAGATCAGAAAAGACCTGGGCCTCGCTAGCGAAGCTGCTCCGGACTGCAAGGCCGGCTACGAAAAGAGTGCAGTGGCATTGGCCAAAGGGCGCTGTCAGGCGCAAAATGCGACCGGCCCTGCATGCCTGGAAAAAGAGATTGGACTGGCGCGCGAGCAGACCGACGAGTCCCCCTCGGTCATCGTCTATCCAGCCGAGGTCGTACTGAGTGCGAACTCGGTGGTAAAACCGCTTGCGGGTGACGTACGCTGCTGGCCCGCCGACTGACAGGGTCCCTGAATCGCCGGTTACCTCCCGATCATCAAATTGATTGACCAGGCCTGCATGCTTGGCTAAGGTAGAGCTAGTTCTTTGACAACCAGGGGCCCGTTTCGTGCGCCGTTTTTGCGCATGAATGGGTAGGACTGGCACAAGTCCTGTTTCCTCATGCAGTTCGCTCAGAGTTTGGGGGCGTCACGGCTTCGACGGAAATGCTTGCGGCCAGGAGGCATACCGGGGCGCATTCCCCCGTAAGTGGTGCAAAAACAATAATTGCCAACTCTAACCAGTTTGCATACGCTGCTTAATTAAATAAGTAGCCGCTCTTCACGGCTTCGCCTATGGGCTGTGAAAGGGCGTCACACAGTAGGCTCATCTGTTGGCCCTACGTCCGGGGGCCTCCGGAAACATTAACGGGCTAGCGATTTGCGTTTCTTGTCCGTTCTAAGCGCAAAACGCGAATCTGGCGGGGTAACTCCCGTCGGGTGAACTGGACTAAGTATGTAGGCTCTTGACCAGTGACATTTTCGGACGTGGGTTCAACTCCCACCGCCTCCACCA
>DATFSU010000058.1:0-111167 GCA_035262465.1 Candidatus Angelobacter sp.
TCTTGAGTCCAAAGCCGTCATGTAGCAAAATCTCTGGTGAAGATCTACTCCTACGTGGATCATTCCGTGCCTCCTTCAGGGTCTGTGCTTCGAGCACGAATGTACCCTTGGAGGCACGACTGTTTTCATTACATCTGAGCAAGCCCGAGCCTTGGCGAGAGCGCGCCGAAGGACCCCGAGGATGCGTCGTCTGCCATGCCGATTCAGGGAGTTCTCCCGATACAGTCAATAGATTTGTTGAAAAGCGAAAGGCCGTTCGGGATGTTCTACTTCAGCAGCCCTTCTACCGCCGCATACGCTTCATTCAGCGCCGCATCGAGCTGAGCTGGGTCTTTGCCGCCGGCTTCAGCCATATCCGGCCGTCCGCCGCCTGAGCCGCCGACTTTTTCCGCCACCGGCTTGATGATCTTTCCCGCCTGCACGCGCGAAGTGAGATCGGCGGTGACGCCGACGATCAGCGCAACCTTGCCGTCCTGCACCGATCCCAGCACCACTACGCCGGAGCCCAACTTGTTGCGCATGTTGTCGACCAGAGTACGCATCTGGCCGCGATCAAGGTTGTCCACCCGCTGCGCCACAACCTTTACTCCGCGAATGTCGCGGGCCTTTTCGCCCACCGAAGCCACGTTCGAAGCGGCCGACTTCATCCGCATCTGTTCCAGCTCTTTCTGCAGCTTCTTGATCTCGGCTTCTTTCTTTTCCAGTTCGCTGCGCAGCGCCTCCGCCGGCGAGCCCGCCTTTTGCCCTCCCGGCACCAGTGTGGCGACAACGTTTTCCAGTTTGTGGTCCATGCGGAAATGCTTGAGCGAACCTTCGCCGCTGATGGCCTCCACCCGGCGCACGCCCGACGAGACGCTGCCTTCGTTCAGGACCTTGATCAGGCCAATCTCGCCCGTGGCCGCCGTGTGCGTGCCGCCGCAAAGCTCGGTAGAGAAGTCGCCGATCCTGATCACCCGTACGTGCTCCCCGTATTTCTCGCCGAACAGCGCCATCGCGTGGTACTCGTTGATGGCCACGTCGATCGGCACGTCTTCGATCGTTTCCACCTTTGTATTCCGCAGAACCTGCTTGTTGATCAGGTCTTCGATATCCTGCAGCTCTTCATCGGCCACAGCGGCGAAGTGCGAGAAGTCAAAGCGCAGATGTCCTGGATCAACCAGCGAGCCCGCCTGCTTCACATGCGTACCCAGCGTCTCCCGTAGCGCAGCATGCAGCAGATGCGTGGCCGTGTGGTTGCGCATGGTGGCCTCGCGCACGTCAGCGTGCACCACGGCATCGACCTTCATCCCCAGCTGCATCGGCTGGCGCGTCTTGACCTTGTGCGCGCGGACGCCCTGCACCGGCATGTAACAGCCGTTGACTTCAGCCACGATGTTCGTGTGGCCAGAGTCATAAAACACGCCTATGTCGCCGACCTGTCCGCCGGAATCGGCATAGAACGGCGTGTGATCGAGCACGACTTCGCCTTCTTCGCCGGCCTTGAGCTCCTTCACCCCCTGGCCGTCCTTTACGATGGCCAGAACTTCGCACCCGCGCGACTCGGTCTGGCGATAGCCCTCAAAAACCGTCTTGTTCAGGTCGCGATATACCGGCGACGCCGTCTGCTTGGCGCCGCCTTTCCACGAAGCGCGGGCGCGTTGCTTCTGCGCCTCCATGGCGCGCTCAAAACCTTCCACGTCCACGCTGATGCCGGCGTCGCGGCAGGTGTCCATGATGAAGTCAAAGGGCAGGCCGAAGGTATCGTAGAGTTTGAACGCATCTTCGCCGCGATAGCGCAGACCGCGCGCCACCTGATACTGATGTTGCCGCAGCTCCGCCGGCGACATCCCGTGCTCCAGTGGGTCGCGCGACATGGTAATCTTCTGGCTCGTTGCTCTCTCTTTACGCAACGCCTTCAGATCAGCTTCCAGGCGCGCCAGGCCGGCATCCAGCGTGTGCGCAAAGCGCCGCTCCTCTTCAAAAACGATCTTCGCAACCCGCTCTGTGCTCTCCTCCAGCTCCGGGTAAGCGTCTTTCATCAGGTCGCGGACAGCCGCCACCATCTCATGCATGAACGGCTTGGTGGCGCCGAGCAGGCGTCCGTGGCGGATCCCGCGGCGCAGGATCTTGCGCAGAACGTAGCCGCGGCCTTCATTCGCCGGCAACACGCCGTCGGAGATCAGGAACGTCGTCGCGCGAGCGTGGTCGGCAATCACACGCAGGCTTGCCGCCGAACGCGCATGCTTTTTCTCCGTCGCCAACTCCTTGTTCAGGTCCACACCGGTCAACCTGGCTGCCGCCGCAAGCAGAGGAGTAAAAAGATCGGTATCGTAGTTGGAAATCTTTCCCTGCAGCACGGCTGCCACGCGCTCCAACCCCATGCCCGTATCGATCGAGGGTTTGGGCAGCGGGTTGAGCGTGCCGGTCGAGTCGCGATCAAACTGCATGAACACCAGGTTCCATATCTCCACGTAGCGGCCGCACTCGCAGGGGAACTTGCACTGGGCATGGCCTTCGTCGGACGCCGCCGGACCCATGTCATAGTGAATCTCGCTGCACGGGCCGCAGGGGCCGGTATCTCCCATCGACCAGAAATTGTCTTTCATGCCCATCGCGTAGATGCGCTCTTTGGGAACGCCCACGTCAAACCAGTGCTTTTCCGCGTCGTCATCGCGCGGGATGCCCTGCTCGCCCTTGAATATGGTGGCGTAGAGCTTGTCGCGGGGGATCCCATACCATTCCGAAGCAGTCACCAGCTGCCATGCGTAAGAAATCGCTTCCGCTTTGAAATAGCTGCCAAAGCTGAAATTGCCCAGCATCTCGAAGAACGTGTGATGGCGCTTGGTGAAGCCGACATTCTCCAGATCGTTGTGCTTACCGCCGGCGCGGACGCACTTCTGCGACGTTGTGGCCTTGTTGTAGGCGCGCTTCTCCACGCCCAGGAAGACGTCTTTAAACTGGTTCATGCCCGCGTTGGTGAAGAGCAGCGTCGGATCGTTAGCAGGCACCAGTGACGATGAGTGCACGCGCTTGTGCCCCTTGCTTTCAAAGAAGCGCAGGAATTTCTCGCGAATTTCGGAGCCGGTCGGCATCAACCCTATTGTAACGAATACTTTGCCGCAGATTGGCTCGGATGGCCTCAGAGCAGAACCAAAGGTAACCGCGAAGACAGTGGAAGGTCGCAAACAGTTTGCACCTTCGAGAAAAATGGAACCGTAGCCGCTTCGGAAGGGTACCTTGAGTGTCGGCAGTCGACGCGTTCACTGCGCATGATTTCTGCCGATGGGAGGGCCTTGTGAATCTGGCACAATCCCAGGGAAATCCATCCGATAACCTGGTTGGCAATTGGGTGACAGCAGCTGCTTCACTGGTAGTGGGTGCAGCTTTTTTTGCTCTCTGGTTCTGGCTTTTGCCCGGCTGGCTTGGCTTTGAGGTGGAAGCGGCAGGAAACACCTCATGGAGATGGCTGGCCGCGATTCCATCCGTTTTGGGGTTTGCCGCTGCTTTGCGCTGCATATGGGACTTCGGCTGGACAGGGCGTGGAACGCCTGCGCCCATGGCTCCTCCCCAGCGGCTGGTCGTGGTTGGGATTTACCGCTATGTGCGAAATCCCATGTATTTCGGCTTTGCTGTGGGATGGATTGGACTATGGATCATTTTTGGCCATGCCAACGCGGCAACCATCGCAACCGTGGCCATGGCTGCTCTCGGTGTGCATGTGTTTGTTCTTTTCTATGAAGAGCCGACATTACGCAGAAAATTCGGCGCTGACTATGAAGAGTACTGCCGCAATGTGCGCCGCTGGTTACCGCGGCTAGATGCCTGGAAAAAACGGTAGTGGGTCAGTTAGAAAAAACTGACCCACTGCCGGTATCAGCGTCTAGCGATTCGCTTGCGAATTGCGGGGTCCCCAACGCGCCCGATTTTGGCGCGCCGGGGTGCAATTGCGGGCCTTTAGGCAGACGTTCATCGCGTACCGGGGTCCCCGGGTGCGCTGCTGTTGCGCATGCTGGGGTGAGGTAGCGATGAATCTCAATAACAAACTGATCCACTACCGAAACCCCAGTAAGCTTATCCGCGGCTTGACTGCCGCATGCTTACCCGCGAGCATACCGATCCGCTCTACCGCGTGGCTGCTTTGGTTTTGACGTATTCATTCATCCGCTTTTTGTATAGCAGCAGAACGCTGGGACCGAAACACAGGAGCATGATGGCAATCCCGGTGGCGATACCGAAGCTGGTAACCGCCGGCGCTGAACAATCATGCCGACGTCGCGCCGCCACATGTGCCGGTACGGCGATGAGAAGTTCCAGCACGCTGCCTTTCAACAACCATGACGTTACCCGCGTGATGGTCGCGCTGGAATTGCGAAAGTAAGCGTAGAAGACCACCAGCCAGACAGCCCAGAGCGCGCCCCAGCAGTGCAGGGCATACTCATCCAGAAACTTGCCGCCGAAGCGGTCGCCATAGATTCCAACCCCCACGGCAAAAATGGCAGCGCCCGAGAGCAGCGCCCACAAAGTCCCGGCAACCGCGCAGGAGAGCAGAATGTGGGCCCGAGGCTTAAGCCGCTGGAACGACGTATCAACAGATAGGAACAGCAGAAGGGCCTGGCCGGCAATGACAATCACAATCGGGAACCACGTGATGTATTGCCTGTAGACGAACAACATCTCGCCTTGTGCAATCCATATGGCTCCGGGCACGACCAGCAGTAAGACCACCAGGGCGTAAAACAGAGTGATCACCGCACCCCATTTGCGCATGATTTCTCCTCATTCTGATCTACCAGCCTGCAGCCAGGACTATTTCTTGCCGTCGGAAGGTTCTTCCTCCACCAGTTCCTGTGGCGCACGCGGCCGGAGCAGCGGGAACAATATCACATCCCTGATGGAAGGCGAACCCGTAAGCAGCATGGTCAGCCGGTCAATCCCGATGCCTTCGCCTCCCGTCGGCGGCAGCCCATAGGAGAGCGCGCGGACGTAGTCTTCATCCATGGCGTGGGCTTCTTCGTCGCCGCGCTCTTTTTCCTTGAGCTGCTGCTCAAAGCGGCGGCGCTGCTCTTCCGGATCATTCAATTCGCTGAACGCATTGCCGATCTCCAGCCCGCCGATAAAGACCTCAAAGCGCTCCACCCAGTCCGGCTCATCACGTTTGTTCTTTGATAACGGCGAGATCGCAACCGGGAAATCATAGAGGATCGTCGGCTGGATCAGGTGATGCTCCGCCACGGTCTCGAACATCGCGGCAATCGTCTTGCCCGCCGGGTCCTGGGGATCGTAAGGCATGTGCGGCGTGTGATGCGCATTCAGGCGCTTCACCAGCTTCTCCACCGACTCATGCGTGGCGAAGTCGGCGATCTCCGGCTTGGGCGCCGCTGCTTCCGGCCAGTATTTGATGATGGCCTCGCGCATGGAGAGCCTCTGCCAGTCGGCAAAGTCGAATTCTTTGCCGTCAAAGCTGGCCTTGGTGGTGCCGTTCACCTCGCGCGCCACCTGCGCCAGCATGTCTTCGGTGAGCTGCATCAGGTCGTGATAGTCGGCATAGGCCTGGTAGAACTCGAGCATGGTGAACTCAGGGTTATGCTGCGTCGAGATGCCCTCATTGCGGAAGTTGCGGTTGATCTCGTACACGCGCTCGAGTCCGCCCACCACCAGCCGCTTGAGGTAAAGCTCCGGCGCAATGCGCAGGTAGAGGTCGATATCGAGCGTGTTGTGGTGCGTGGTAAACGGCCGCGCCGTTGCGCCACCGGCGATAGGCTGCATCATCGGGGTCTCTACTTCCACATAACCGCGCGCATCCAGAAAGCGCCGGATCGCCTGCACCACCTTGCTCCGCTTGACGAAGACCTCGCGTACCTCCTGGTTCATGATCAGGTCAACATAGCGCTGGCGATAGCGCAGCTCCACGTCGCTCAGCCCGTGCCATTTTTCCGGCAAGGGCAAAAAGTCTTTGGCCAGAAAGGTGATCGCTTCCACGTGTATCGTCAGCTCGCCGGTGCGCGTGCGAAACAGATAGCCGCTCACACCAATGTGGTCGCCCAGGTCGAGCAGCTTGTACAGCGCAAAACCCCTTTCTCCGACGAAGTCGAGCTTCACATAGATCTGCAACCGCTGGCCGCCCTGCTGCAGATGCGCGAAACCGGCCTTGCCCTGCAGACGCAGAGAGATGATGCGCCCGGCCACCTTTACCGCGACACGCGGGTTCTCCAGTTCTTCCGCGGTCTTCTGGTTGTAGTCGGTCAGGATCTGCGGAGCGGTATGCGTGGCCGCGAATTTGTGCGGATAAGCCTGCTGGCCTAGAGCCTCGATTTCGCGCAGCTTCTGCTGCCGCAACTGATAGACATTTTCTTCGAATGACACTGTGTGGTCTGACCTCGTTGGTGTAAACGATTGATTATAAATGACGACAATGACCGATTTAAGACGACTAAGACGACAAATGGTGCTACCGAAGTCCAGCAATCCTGTATCATCATTCGCCTGTATAGGAGGAGCACATGCTCAAAGGCTTCCGGCAGTTCATCATGCGGGGCAACGTAATCGACCTGGCTGTAGCGGTAGTGATAGGCGCCGCTTTCGGCGCGGTTGTGACCGCATTCGTCACCAACATCGTCACTCCGCTGATCTCGGCGATTGTGGGCAAGCCTGACTTCTCAGCGTTCTATTTCACCATCAACGGCGCCGTGGTCTCTTACGGAATCTTTCTGAACGCGCTGATTTCGTTCCTGCTGGTGGCCGCGGCGGTCTATTTCTTTATGGTCGCGCCCATGAATGCCTGGAAGGCCCACGCTGCGCGCAACGCGGTTCCAGCCGATCCCACGAGCAAGAAGTGTCCGGAATGCCTGAGCGAGATACCGATTGCCGCAAAACGCTGTGCATTTTGCACATCGGTGGTGAGCGCGGCAGCGGCATCATAGGGCGTTTTGCACATCGATGGTCCTGGCGGCGCAAGACTCCAGATTCGAGCCGAAAGGCTTAGTGAAACAGAATCCCGGCTGCGAGCCGCAAGCCTTTCTGGACTTGGCGCCCTCCCGCGTCATCTCTGCCCACCCACTTCGGATTGAAGTCCACCGCTGTGCGAAGACTGAATCTGCGCGCCATGCGTACGTCCAAACCGCCGCCTAAAGCCATGGCGAAGCCCGTCTCGGATGTTGTTTGTGAGAGATTCAGAGCGCTTCCAGACGTTTTGAATGTGGCCGTGGCATGGGCGGCGCCGAAAAGCGCATGCGTAAATGGCGCAAACCGCCATCTTCTGTCCCCCAGCCTGACTTCCGGCCCGCCCAGAAAACTGTACAACCTGGGATTCAACTTCGAGTTCTGGAGAACGGGAACGCACGGAGTCTGCGTGCATACATTGACCTGGAATGTCTCACCTTGGAAATGAGCGGCAAACTCTCCTTTGATACCCCAGCGCCGGTTTAGGTTTCTGATGACAGCCGCCTCCAGACCATGGTGGGTGCCGAAATCACCGGGAAGGCTAAAACCTGTAAATTTGAAGTCACTGTAAGGGGCTTCGCCGGTATCAAGGTAGCCACCAAAGAACTCAAGCTTCGGAAGTTCAACGGATTGCGGTGGCTGCATGGGTTGCGTTTGTGCAAATGAGCAGGAAAATGGGACAAATATGATCAAAAAGACGAATAAATAACTTGGCTGCATACAGACCTCCCTTTCGGTGAGTTTTTATGCTGCTATCGAGTTAGCGGTGGAGGGAGTCTATCCGGTACCGACGGGTCCAAGTCCTGAGGAATCACTGAAGATTCTGAACCGAGGTCTCATCCTCACCTTTCCCTCAGCTTTTGACTCTTGGATAACAAACTGTCGCCGCGTAGGACGTACAATGTTCAAACGCCGCGAGGAGTGATTTCTGTGGATAGCGACTTTCGGCTGGGCGATTGGTTAGTTCTCCCCAAACTAAACAATTTGTCCTGCGACGGCAGGACCGTGCATCTTGAGCCTAAGGTGATGCAGGTACTTGTGTGCCTCGCCGAGTCCGGGGTCCTTGTATCCAAAGAAACCTTGATCAGCAGAGTGTGGGCTGACACCTTTGTTACCGATGACGTTCTGACTCGCTCCATCTCCGAGCTGCGAAAGGCTCTTGCTGATGACGCCAGGCACCCGCGGTATATCCAGACCGTGCCCAAAGGCGGCTACAGGCTCATTCAGCCGGTCATGCTCGTAGCGGCCGCGGACGCGTCATGTGCGCCTGAAGTTCCGGCCCAGGTACTTCCCGTGGCGCCTGCTTCTCCGCCGAGCCCGGTCAAAGGACTGAGAGCGAGGCAGTGGCAGGGCATCTTGCTGGTCGTGCTTGGAACCGGCGCACTTCTGGTTGTCTGGCTGGCCAGACATGGAACTTCGAATGCCGAGAGCCGGAGCACACAAGCTGCGTCGATGGCAGTAGCTCCAGCAATGGCGCGGACCTCTGTTGCGGTTCTGCCGTTCAAGTCAGACCGCCGGGCCGGAGAGGATGACTTTGGAATTGAGGTGGCCGATGCTTTGACCACAAAGCTGAGCGAGAGCACGCAACTGGCCGTTAGCTCCGTCACCACGGTACTTCGCTATTCCGATGAAAAACTGGAACCGGCTGAGGTTGGCAAGGCTCTAAAGGTCGACTACGTGCTCTCAGGAGAGATAGACCGGCTGCACCGCAACGTAACTGTCCACCTGGTTCGCATACGCGACGGCGTTCCGCTGCTGGCAGCAACGTTGAACCAGAAATTCACCGACATTTTCCAGCTGGAGGATTCGCTTTGCCCCAGGATTATGCATGACCTGCTGGTGGCTCTGAACCATGAAGAAGTGCAACGCCAGAACAAGCGCTATACGGAGAATCCACGAGCCTATGAAGCTTTCCTCAAAGCGCACTATTTCATGAACAAGCCGAGAAAGCAGGACAAGATCGCAAGCATACGCTACTTCCAGAAGGCCATCGCCCTCGATCCCAAGTATGCCATGGCCTATGCCGGTCTGGCGGATTGTTCCATGCGGCTGTCTTTCTATGGAGTATCGCCGGCTGAATTTGTTCCCAAAAGCAGGAAAGCTGCCATGACCGCACTGGAACTCGATGACACGGTCGCCTATGCCCACTCCATGCTGGGAAGAATTGCCTTTTTCTATGATTGGGATTTTGCCCGGGCGGGACGTGAATATCAGCGGGCACGCGAACTCCAGCCGGGATTCGTACACCAGTGGTACGCATCTTATCTGCTCGTGCTTAACAAGCCTGAAGAAGCCGAGGAGGAGAACCGTAAGTTCTGGGAATTCCTGCCCTATGCTCCCGGTGTCGGTTTCCCTCAATATTACTTTTGGGTGCGCCGTTATGATCGCGCGGCGGCAATGCTGCAGAAGATGCTGGAGATGGATCCAGAATCGATCCAGGCCCACCTGCTGCTCGGTTCAGTGTATGAGCAGCAGGGACGAAGCGCAGATGCAATCGGCGAATTTAAAAAGGCTGACGCGGCAGCGGGAAACGAAACTGCAACCGGCGCTCTGGGTCATCTATATGCGAGAACCGGCCGGAGAGCAGAAGCGCTCAGCATGATGCATAAGCTGGAGCAGGCTTCACAGCACGAGTATGTTTCCCCATACTCCAGGGCGCTAATCTATGCGGGACTGGGTCAGAAAGAAGAAGCCATCGAAGAGTTACGCCGGGCTTACGCGGAGCGAGCACTGTCCCCACCGGCTCTTCGCTGCGATCCAAGGCTCGATAGCCTTCGTGGGGAACCGCGCTTTCAGGACTTGGTTAGAACTACCGGCCTTCCCCAATAGGTCTCAGTCTTGCAAAGAAATACCAGAACCCAAACCAATGTGGTGCGAACCGGCCGCATCGCCGCCAGGCGTCTGCTTGCTTGACACGCTTTCAGCCACATTCTAATGTGTAGTCCGCTAGTCACGAAACTGCCTTGGAGGGCAAAGATAATGAGCAAACTGTTATTGGTGGCGCTTTTGCTGTGTGGCTCGCTGGCGTTCGCGCAGGCCAAAAAAGCGCCTGCGGAGACCAAGAAGACGGCCCCGGCGGCGGATCCGTGGATAGGGAATTGGAAGCTGGATATCGCCCACTCAAAATTCCATGATCCGGCGCCCAAGGAAGAAACCTTGACCGTCGACGCCGCCAGCAAGGACGCGGTGAAATATTCCACCAAGGGTACTGCCGCCGACGGCTCCGCCTATACCGAGGCGTACGAGGGCAAAGCCGACGGGAAGGAGTATCCTCTCACCCGCAACGGCCAGCCGGTGGCCAAGATCGCCTACCATCGCAACACTGCCCACAATTCCACCGGCAAAGCCACGGTAACGGAAGGCGTAACCTTTACCGAGAGCGCGACGGTATCGAATGACGGCAAGACCCTCACGGTCAAGCAACACTTTACTACCCCGGCCGGCGAGTTCGACAACGTAGCTATCTTTCACAAGATCAGCTAGGCAGGTATTTTTCGCGCAATACGGCGGCGTGGTGAGCGACGTGCCCGGCCACGATGTAGGCGCACGCTCTCACGGTAAAAGTTTTGTCGCTGGCCACGCCGCTGCGCATCCACGCTTCTTCCGGCAGGTTGCGGAAGAAGGAGATGGTCGCCAGCCTGATCTCACGGAATTCTTCCACGTAGTTTTTCCAGCAAAATCCGTCGCACTTGGCCGCTGCCACCGCCATGTCCTGCTCAAAGCTCGGCAACGCGCCGGGCAGCCCGCGGGCGAACCATAGCGCGCGATGCACAAAGATACGCTCGGCATCATTCACGTGGTTCCACATCTCGCGGATGCTCCACTTGTCGGCCGCGTAGCGGTGCAACGATTTTTCCTCGGAGATTCGGTGCAACAACGGCATTACCTCATCCAGCTGTGATTCCAGCGCGTGCAGGATGTTCTGGTCCTGGATGCGGTCAATGTAGTTGAAGTAATACGGCGCGGCTTCGTTGGCAGATGGACGTCCGGTCATGGGAGTATCTTAACAGCGTGGGATGAATAGCGACTCGCGTCGCCGCATTGAAAAACAAATGGGTTCGACCAAAGCCGAACCCATTTACCAAACCACTCAATTACTAATTTGTCTTACGCGACCCCGATCTCCGCCGCAATTCGCTCGGTCACGAACGCTTCGATCACATCGCCCTTCTTCACATCGTTGAAATTGGCGATGTTGATGCCGCACTCCATGCCGTTGCGAACCTCGCTGGCATCGTCTTTGAAGCGCTTAAGCGAGCCAATCTTGCCTTTGTAGACCTGTACGCCGTCGCGAACCAGACGTACATCGGAATCGCGCTTGATCACGCCGTCGAGCACATAGCAACCCGCGACAGTTCCAGCCTTGGGCACGCGGAAGGTCTCGCGCACCTCGGCTCTGCCCAGGTAGGTCTCCTTGATTACTGGTTCCAGCAGGCCGGCCATGGCTTTCTTGATCTGGTCTTGCAATTCATAAATGATCGAGTGCAGGCGGATATCGATCTTCTCCATGTCCGCCAGCTCCTGCGCCTTTCGCTCCGGCCGCACGTTGAAGCCGATGATCACGGCATTCGACGCCGAAGCCAGCAGCACATCGTTTTCATTGATGGCGCCAACACCGGTATGCAGAATCTTGATCTTCACCTTTTCGGTCGATAGCTTGCTGAGGGTATCGGCCAGCACCTCGGCCGAGCCCTGCACGTCGGCTTTCAGGATGATCGGCAGCTCCTTCGTGCCCGCAGTCTTGATCTGCTCGGCCAGGCCTTCCAGCGAGAGCTTGGAACTCTTGGCCAGCGCGGCCTCGCGGGCGCGCTGTTCGCGATACTCGGCAATCTGGCGCGCTTTTTCGCGGTCGGCCACCATCAGCATGTCGCCTGACTGCGGCAGACCTTCCAGACCGAGCACCTCCACCGGAGTGGATGGCGGCGCTTCGTCCACGGCCTTGCTGCGATCGTCAAACATGGCGCGAACTTTGCCAAAGGTGTTGCCGACAATAAAGTTGTCGCCTACGTGTAGCGTTCCGTTCTGCACCAGCACGGTCGCCACGATGCCGCGTCCGCGATCCACCTTGGCTTCCACCACCGTGCCCGTCGCCGGGCGCTCCGGATTGGCTTTCAGGTCTCCCAGGTCGGCGACCAGGCAGATCATCTCCATCAGCAGGTTCAGGTTGGTGCGCTTCTTCGCGGAAACATCGACAAAGACCGTCGTGCCGCCCCAATCTTCGGGCATCAGCCCGCGATCCGCCAGCTGCTTTTTCACGCGGTCGGGAAGAGCATCGGGTTTATCGATCTTGTTCACCGCCACGATGATCGGCACCTTGGCAGCGTTGGCGTGGTCCATGGCTTCCAGCGTCTGCGGCATCACGCCGTCATCGGCTGCGACGACCAGTACAACGATATCGGTGACCTTGGCGCCGCGGGCGCGCATGCGCGTGAACGCTTCGTGGCCGGGTGTATCGAGAAAGACGATCTGGCGGCCGAAGGCCGGCGAGTCTTCCTTGGTGATCTTCACTTTGTACGCGCCGATATGCTGTGTGATGCCGCCGGCTTCGCCGCCGGCAACATCGGTTTCACGGATCGCATCGAGCAGCGAGGTCTTGCCGTGATCCACGTGACCCATGATGGTGACAACCGGTGGACGCGAAACTGCGGCAGCAGCGGCGCTGGCTTCCGTCGTGCCGGTCATCGCTGCCAGTTCCTGCGCGGCCTGATCTTCAAAGCTGATCGCTTCAGAGTCGGCGCCGAAATGCCGTGCCAGATCCTTGGCCAGGTCGAAATCGAGGCTCTGGTTCACTGTCGCCATCACGCCCCTCATCAGCAGGCGGGCGATGAGATCCTTGGCGCGTACGCCCAGTTTTTCCGCCAGATCTTTCACGCTGATGCCTTCGGCGATGGTGATTGAGCGCGTGATGGGAAGGGGCTCGTTCGACACCGCGAGGCGCGGCGGCGGAACAAAGCCCTTCATCGGGCCTTCTTTTTCGCGAGGAATAAATGGCTGCCCGGGGCGCCGTGCCGGTCCACCCGGACGCTGTGGTCTTCCCGGTGCCGGAGGCGGTACACCCGGGCCTACACCCATTCCCGGGCGTGGTGGAAATCCTGAACGCGGAGCGCTGGTTGGATGCGGACCGCGACGTTGTTCGCCGGGTCTGCCACCGTATCCGGGGCGAGAGCCGGGAGGTCCGCCCGGGCCTGAAGGCCGCGGCCGCTGGAAAATTGGCTGCCCACGCACAACGCCCTGCGGACGCTGTCCTGGGCCGCCGTGCATCGGCCGTCCACCGGGCGCACCCTGAGGCGCGCTGGATGGCGCCGGCCTTTTCGGCGGCGGTGCCGTATAGACGGGCCGCGGGCCGGTTTGCGGCGTAATCATTCTTCGCTGCGGCACGATGGGCTGTCCGGGCGTCGGCTTGGGCGGCGCAGCGGGAGTAGCTTGAGTGCTGGCTGCTACGGGCGGAGCCGCAGGAGCTTTCGGCTGAGCCGGCGGCGCCGTCACTGTCGCCGCCGGAGGATGCGCTGGCGGCGTAACCACTACCGCAGGCGGAGCCGCCGGTTTTTCTGGAACAGGCGGAGGCGTAACCACGGCAGCAGGCACGGGTTTTTGCACCGGCGGTGTAACTACAGCAGTTTTCTCTGCCGGAGGCGCTGCCGGCTTGGGCGCAACAACAGTCGGCTTTACCGGAGCAGGAACTGGAGGCGCAGCAGGAGCTTGCGGCTTAACTGCTGGAGGCGCGGCGGGCTTGGCGACTGGCGTCGGCGGCGCAGGTCGGGCAGGAGGCGCAGGCGGGTGCTGCTGTTGGTGCTGCTCCCTGAGCAGCCGCGCAACGTCACCGGGCTTGGAGATCTTGGACAGATCGATCTTCGGCTTGATATCGTGCGCAGGCGCCCTTTCTCTTCCTCCAGAGCCGGACTTGGCTGAGAAATGCTTGCGCACCCGCTCAGCTTCATCCTCCTCAATTGAGCTTGAGTGGGTCTTCTTTTCCGTTACGCCCACCTCTTCCAGGACGTCCAGAATCGCCTTGCTCTTTACCTCAAGCTCTCTGGCCAGATCATTGATTCGAATCTTCATCCGCTCCGTAATTGCCTCCAGTTGTCACCTGCCTACGCGATCATAATGACCTCACGATTTTGCACGTATCGCCGTGAATGGCGCGTGAAATCTCACTACGATGGTTCTTCTTCCGATCTTTTATTTGTCTCTTCAGGTTGAGCAGCCTCTTCTGCTGCCGCCTGTTCCTCGCTCTGCACGCGGACTTCGTCCACCTTGGCTTCCGGAGCGTTGTCGGCGCCCACCACCGGTGCTTCACCAGCCTGGACTGCTTCTTCGGCTGGAACTTCACTGGGTGTCGGTTCAGCTTCCGCTGTAGCTGTTTCGCCGGCGTCAGGGGTTGTTGCCGCGCCGGACGCTTCCAGGGTAGAGAAGTAATTATTCACCGCAATGCTGATTTTTTCCACTGTCTTCGGACCTACCCCGGGCAGCTCTTCCAGCTGTTCCGGTGTCATGTCCGCCAGTTGCTCTACGGTCGTGATATTGGCTTCATGCAGCTTGGTGATCAGCGCTTCTCCCAGGTCGGTGACCTTCTCCAGCGGAGTGGTTGACTGCGTGGTCAGCGACTCCATCTGCTGCTCCACTTCCTGGCGCTTTTCTTCCTCGCTCTTGATGTCGATCTTCCAGCCCAGAAGCTTGGCCGCCAGCCGCACATTCTGTCCCTTCTTGCCGATCGCAAGCGAGAGCTGGCTGTCATCCACTACCACTTCCAGGTGCTTGTCCGAGGGATCGATCACAGTCACCCGGCTCACCTTAGCCGGCTGCAATGCCTTTTCCGCAAACACCACCGGGTCTTCGTGGTATTCGATGATGTCAATCTTTTCGCCGCGCAGCTCGCGGATAATCGACTGCACGCGCATGCCCTTCATGCCCACGCATGCGCCCACGGCATCCACTTCCTTATCGCGCGACATCACGGCGATCTTGGTGCGCTCGCCGGCTTCGCGGGCAATAGCCCGGATCTGCACCGTGCCGTCGTAAATCTCGGGCACCTCGGTCTGGAACAGGTTCTGCACCAGTTCCGGCGCCGCGCGCGAAACCACCACCGCCGGCCCCTTGGAATTCTTGTCCACCCGCACCAGCACCACGCGGACGCGCTCGCCGATCGAGAATGACTCCAGCCGCGACTGCTCCTTTTTCGACATCCGGGCTTCAGCCTTGCCGATATCGAAGATCACATCCGGACCTTCAATGCGCTTTACCGTCGCGTTCAACACTTCGTTCACGCGCCCGATATATTCGTTATAAACCGTGTCGCGCTCCGCTTCGCGCACCTTCTGGAAGATGATCTGCTTGGCAATCTGTGCCGAGATGCGTCCCAGCCCTTCGGTCGATTTCAGGAAGCGAACCTCGCCGCCGACCTCGGCATTAGGATCGATCGCCTTGGCTTCCTCCAGCGAAATCTCCAGCTGCGGATCTTCAATGTCATCTTCGGAAGGAAGAATGCTTTTCACCGCGTACACGCGGATCATGCCGGATTCTTTGTCCAGTTCGCCGCGGAGATTTTCCTGGCTCTTGTCTTTCTTGCGCGTGGCCGCAACAATAGCGTCTTCCACCGCGCTGACCACAATTTGCGGATCAATGCCTTTTTCCCGGCTTAGCGCATCAATCACGTTGTAAATCTCGCTTGCCATAAAAACTGTCCTTATGAATGCTTACTAAATTCCGGTTGACCCGCTAAATCTCCGGGACCAGGTTGGCTTTCTCAACATTGGCCAGATCAATCTCAACCTTTGGCCCCGGATGTCCATGTCCCGGCTTGGGCTTTTTCTTGCCTGCCAGCATTTCCAGCGTCAGCTTTCCGTCCGCAAAACTCTCCAGCCGGCCTTCAAAATGACGATTCCCATTCACCGGCTCCCGCGTCATCAGCTTCACCCGGCTGCCGGTGAAGCGTTTGTAATCTTCCGGGCTCTGCAGCTTGCGGTCCAGCCCCGGTGATGAAACCTCGAGCGTATAGGACGCACCCGGTACTGCGTCCTCCACATCCAGGATGGTTGAAACCTCCCGGCTGACGTTCGCGCAGTCTTCGTGCGTGACCCCGTCTGGCTTGTCGATGGTGATTCTCAGGGTGCGAGCTTTGCCGCCGCCCCTCATCTCCACCTCAACTACCTCAATCCCGTGCGCCGTAGCCACCCGGCCGGCAATATCGCGAATTGTATTGAGGTCTACCGCCATTACGCTTGCATCAAGCTGGCCAAGCAAAAAGCTCTCACGTCGCAACCAAAAGCGGCAAGGCCGACTTGCGCGCCGAGCCGCCTGTACCGGGCGCTGAACAGTCTCCAGGTCGTCGAAACTCGCCGGCGGTTTCGGAGCGAAGCGACAGAATCAAAGCAGCCCAAATAAAAAGTGGGCAATTCGCCCACTGGTACGTTCGCCACGAATTGGGGTTTACTACCCACCCAAGCCTCGGGTTCCCGGCAGGCACGCTTTCCTCTGCTAGGGTGAAGACCCACTTTCCAGCCTGGGCCGAAACCAGCTACAACTCCTTAATAATACGCCTATTGCACGTAAAAGACAACGTGCCCCAGCCTCCAGGAAAAGATCTGAACCGCCCCCATGGCCTTCCAAAAACCCCTTTATTCCGTTGGTTTTGCGCGGGAACGGCTACACCAATTCTTTCTGCCTTCATGCCGCGCCACGCCGAACGCACTTGAATGCTCGGGTGGAAGCCCTATCCTCTTCAAGTCGGCTATCTTCGGCCGCCCAGCAACTCGCCCTCCCGCATAAGGAAAATGAATGGCTTGGGGACGTAATCGGTGATCACCCCAATGATATCGATCATGGTGCCGGGTACTGGCGGTTTCTCGAGCGGTTCCGCCATTGCGACTCGCAGATCGGCTTTGTTGGCGCTCTGATTTTCTTCCGTAATAGCGGCCTCGATGGTCTTGTCGGAGACCGAAATTACCTTCACCGTGAATTGAAGCTTCGCGGCGCCTTGTTTCTCGTTGTCCTGGATCGCATCCCATACCTTGTCCGCTGCCGCCTTGTTGCACGGAGCCGCGTCGCGCATGGAGAGAACGAACTCCCAATCGCTGAAGCTGAGTGTGTCCGGATCGTTTTCCGCCACCGCTTGGCAGGCGATCTCTGCCGGCGTCACGGCCTTGATCGATACGGCAAAATTGGGTGGCGGCTCAGTCTGGCCTGCGGCTGCGGCAACCACCTTGTCCCACCCGTCCACATTGCCGTGATACCGTTTGTATCTTGCCTCGCCGAACGCGGCAATGGAATTGGCCGCCGTCGGATTTTTCTGCATCTGCGCCAGCGAAACCGCCTTGGCCGTATACCAGAAGCCAACCGGATCCAGCGGCGTCATCTGCAAGTCAGCAATCCCAAGCTGATAGATGTCCTGCATGTTGGTCGGATCGATCTTCACCGATGACTGGTATGAATCGCGAGCTTTAGCGAAATCCTTGGCCTGCAATGCGGCGAATCCTGCGGCCCCATAAAAGATTGCCGACATCTGATCGCGCAGCTTATGAAAATCCGCATCCGTCAGTCCTTCGGGCTTCGACCAATCCGGCAAAGCCGCCAAACCCCGCTCAGCCAGATCGCCGACGTCCTGGCCCAACTTAGTATCGTTGTTGGCCGTTGCCGTTGCTCGTTTGACAAATGCGGCAATCGCCAGCGCCCGAATATTCGCGGGATCGATCTGCAAAAGCCGTTCCGCGGTCTGGCCGACTTTGTTGGAGTTCCCGCTCATTTGATACGCCGCCATGGCCTGCTCCAGCGCTTCAACCTTTACTACGCTGGCCGGGTATTGGGTGAAGAAGGCTTCCATCGCGGCTGCCTTGGCGCCCGGATCTGCTGTGTTCAGTGCGGCGATGTAGGCGTTGTACTCGGCTGGGTCCTTGATAACTTTCTGCGCCGGCGCCGATTGTGTAGCGTACGCAGCTACATTCAAGACAAGCGCAAGACCAAGCGCTGCGAATGTTCCTTTCATCCCAACTCCTTTTTCGTCTGGACACACCATTGGCTCAAGAATCTGCCGTCGCACTGCCGATGAGGTTTGGTAGATTCTATGGCGGACCATAAGCCGGCGCAATCATCAAGTTGACTCCTAAGTTCTGCTCCTTTCGGCAAGTTTCAACCCTCCTTCAATATTTCTGATCCTTACTCTTTCTGGTCTTCAATCTTTCTGACCCAGCAAGCCCACGCGCACCGCACCGGCGCGGTGACTGATATCCACCGCCTCAGCCACGAATGTGAACTCTATGTCAGGGTCGCCTTTCACAAAGGCAACATGGTCCTCGCGCGCGCGATAGATGGCCTGGAGGCTTGCCTCCAGCTCTTCCCACTTGATCTGCTTTTGGTTGATTGCGAGTTCCGGGCGTTGTCCGGCGCCTGGATCTTTTAATTGAATGACAATCGGTGGCTCAGGATCTTTCACCAAATCGTTAGGGTTGGGTTGCGGAATCTGGGCCAACTCGCCCAGGGTATGCGGCGGCAGAATCACCATAAAGATAATCAGGAGTACCAGCAGCACATCGATCAACGGCGTGACGTTGATCTCCGCCGCAGGTCCTTTACGCGCTCCCATGGTCATAGACATAGGTCTCTCCACGGCCGCTATTGCGGCCTATTGAGGTTTAGCGCGCTGGAGAATTGGACACTCGCGGCAAGGCAGATGTTCCCGGAAAGGACGCACCACGGAGGCACGGTGAAAAGCAAGACAACCTACCGCGGATTGTCGCGGACTAACGCGGATGATTCTTCGGATCGTTACGCGTGGACTCTAAAATCCGTAACCTATTCCGATCCGCGCGTATCTGCCTTAATCCGCGGTAAGTTTGAGCTTTTCTCCGCGCCTCCGTGTCTCCGTGGTGAAACATTGGTATATTCCTGATTTATGGCAAACAAACGTATCGCTGTGATACCCGGCGACGGTATCGGCAAAGAAGTCATCCCCGCGGCGCTCAAAGTCGTCGAAGCCTCGGGCGCCGCGGTCGATTTCACCACCTTTGACTGGTCGGCCGACCGCTACTTGAGAGATGGAACCACCATTCCCACCGACGCTTTCGCCATGCTGGAGCGCGATTTCGATGCCATCTTTGTCGGCGCCCTGGGCGATCCGCGAGTGCCCACCAACATTCATGCCAAGGAAATCCTCTTGGGCATGCGCTTCAGGATGGATCTCTACGCCAACGTACGTCCGGTCAAGCTGCTGGATGAATCCCTATGCCCGCTCAAAGGCGTCAAGCCGGAGCACGTGGATTTTGTGGTGATCCGCGAAAACACTGAAGGCCCGTACGTTGACGCGGGCGGAGTCTTCAAGCAGGGAACTGCCGAGGAGATTGCCACCCAGGAAGACTTCAACACCCGCAAAGGCGTGGAGCGTGTGATCCGCTATGCCTTTGAACTGGCGCGCCGCCAGGGCCGCAAAAAAGTCTTGATGTCGGACAAATCCAACGTCATGACATTTGCCGGCGGGTTATGGCAGCGCGTCTTCAAGCTGGTGGCCGCTGAGTATCCCGATATCCAGTCGCAGCACATGTACGTCGATGCACTGTGCATGCACATGGCGCGCGATCCCAAGCAGTTTGACGTGATCGTTACCAACAACATGTTCGGCGACATCATCACCGACCTGGCCGCGGCGCTGCAGGGCGGCCTGGGCATGGCCGCCAGCGGCAACATTCATCCCGGCAAGACCTCAATGTTCGAGCCTGTGCACGGCTCCGCGCCGCCCTTTGCGGGCAAGAATATCGCCAATCCCATCGGCGCGATTTCTACAGCGGCGATGATGCTCGATCATCTGGGCTTCACCAAAGAAGCCGCTAAGATCAACCAGGCTGTGCTCGCCGCTGTGCAACAGAAGAAGACCACTCAGGATATCGGCGGGAGCTTGGGAACGAAGGAGTCGGCGGAGTGGATAGCTGATTTCACATCCCGAGCGTAGCGAGGGAGCCCTATCGTGTCCTGACCGCTGCAAGATCTGCAGGATTTTTTCCGCAAGAAATCCCCAACCCCACGTTCTCTCCAATAGCACAGCCCCCGTGTGCCCCTCCCTCAGCCATCTTTAACTCTCTTTTAAAGGACGTGCTCCTTTGCGCGTGAAAATATTTTCTCTATTTCTGCTCGCTGCAATAGCCGTGGCGCAGGACAAACCTGCCGGCCATGACGAGTCGGCGGCGCTCACCATCTACAACCAATCCTTTGCCGTGGTGCGGCAGACCCTGCCGCTCGATCTCAAAGCCGGCGCCAACCAGGTCGAGATCACCGAGATTACCTCGCACCTGGAGCCTGATTCGGTGATCCTGCGCGACCCCAAAACCGGACGCGATCTCCACATCCTGGAGCAGAACTACCGCAATGACGTTGCTTCGCAGGCCCGGCTGCTCTCGCTTTATGAAGGCAAGACCATCGAGTTTCTGATCAACGGCGTCCTGAAACCGGGCAAGATCATTCGCAGCGGATATGTGCCGCACTATGAAGCCTACAACGGCTACAACCAGCAGTATTACCAGCAGCAACAGGCCTACGTGAATGCGGGCAACGGCGAGCCGATCATCGAGGTCGACGGCAAGCTGCAATTCGGACTGCCCGGGCAGCCCGTCTTTCCCGCGCTCACCAATGAAACCATCCTCAAGCCGACGCTCTCCTGGCTACTGCAAAGCGATCACGCCGGAACCTCGAATGCCGAGTTCAGCTATGTAACCGGCGGCATGAGCTGGCACGCCGACTACAACGTCGTTGCGCCGCCCACGGGCAATCTGCTCGATGTTGTCGGTTGGGTGACGCTCGATAACCAGACCGGCAAGACCTTCGCCAATGCCCGTATCAAGCTGATGGCGGGCGATGTGAACAAACTGCAGCCGATGGGGGCATTCTCCATCAACGGCGCCGCCTTTGCCATGCGAGAAGACGCCGCGGCGCCTGCACCTGCAGTCACCGAACGCAGCTTTGATGAATATCATCTCTACACGCTGGAGCGGCCGACCACGCTCTACGATCGCGAAACCAAGCAGGTGGAGTTTGTGCGCGCGTCGGGTGTTCCCTCGCAACGGATCTATGTTTATGACGGCCTGAAGGTCGACCAGAACTACAGCAACTATCCGCTGGAAAACATCCGTGAGATGGAAAACTTTGGCGTGCAGTCGAATTCCAAGGTCTGGGCCATGGTGGAGTTCAAAAACAGTAAAGAGAACCATCTTGGCATGCCGTTGCCCAAAGGCCGGGTGCGTTTCTATCGCCGTGATATCGACGGCCAGCTCGAATTCACCGGCGAGAACCTGATCGACCATACGCCCGGCGACGAGACGATCCGTCTTTACACCGGCAATGTCTTTGACGCCGTAGGCGAACGCAAGCGCACCAATTACACCATTGACCGCCGCGCCCGCACCCTGGACGAAAGCTTTGAGATCAGGCTGCGCAACCACAAGAAGGAGCCCGTCGAGGTTCGCGTGGTCGAGCACCTGTACCGCTGGACGAACTGGGAGATCACTCAAACCTCTGATCAATACAAAAAGCTGGATAGCAAGACAATCGAATTCCGAGTCCAGGTGCCTCCGGATAAAGAAGAAGTAGTCACTTACACGGCCCACTACAGCTGGTAGCTGAATCGCCGGGTCGAAGGGCGGCGCGATATATTGTGCGCGAATTGGCGCCGCCCTGCGTGTCTTCGCAATGAACTCCACGCTTCACTCGAACCGCAAAACAAATATTGAAGTCGCGTTAAAAGTTCCACGCTACCAAATTGATCTTCGGTAGTTCGCGGAAAGAATTTTGCATTTCGCAAAATATGTTCTTCAATTCCGTAACTTTCGTATTCATAGCTCACTGATAGTTTGGTACGCTATGTTTGCGTAGGAGAACGCCCGTCAAATGAAATGCACTATCCACAATTCGGTGCGGAGGCTGACAGAACCGGTCATCGGTCCTGATAGCCTGTGGGCGTTGAACTATTTCCTTAGCTAACCTCAGGCGCTTCAGTCCTACGCAAATCTAACAATCACTTTACCTGGATAGGTGTTGCTTCTTATCGGCATCAAATCTATTCAGCAACGCTGTGATTATCTCAGCTGATGCCTCATCGTGGCGAGGCCGACTTGCGCGCCGAGCCACCTGCAACAGGAGCACAAGTCTCTTTGCCGCGTCATGCACTAGAGCGGTTTGGAGCGAAGCGACAAAATAAAAGCCCGGGTGGCGAAGGTCTCGGTTACTTCGACTGTTATCGACAAACGCCGCGATCACTTATTCCCCCGGCATGAAGTGAATATTAGCCAGACATTTTTCGCGTGATGGGGTGAGAGGCTCGTGTGGCGCCGAGCCGCAAGATGCAGGCGCAGGATCAACACTTGTCGAATCGCCCCGAAGCGGTTTGGACCGCAGCGACAAGAAGTATGGTTCGCGGTCCACAGAACGTCTCAAGCGCATGATGTGCTCCTTCTTTGCTTGAGTGTACTGGTGGAAGCGAAGCGACAGGAGCGAATGCTCCTGTCGCAACCGGAAGAAGGAGTTGCCGGTGGTGAAGATCAGGGCTACTTCGATAATCCGCAGGTTGCAGGTCCGAATCCTGCCGGTCCGAAAGGTAACCGTAGCTCAACTGGCAGAGCAGCGGAATGTGCTTTGATCGCTGGTTCCCCGGCGAAAGGTCACGCCGAGACACGCGAAGCAGGATCAACGTGCATAGTTCAGGCATTGCGGCGAGACCGGTTTCTCATCACGCACGTTTTTCGCGTGATGCGCCCGATAGTGAACAGCCGTTTCGGAGCGAAGCGACAACTAAAAAGGTTTGGAGCAGGAATTGTTAACACCCTGCTCCCTTTGCAGTTAGACGTTGGAACGAATTTTGAACAGTGGTGGAGATCCGAGTTTCATCGCCTGTCCGTAGGTGCGGGTACGAAGGATCCGTCGCGCAGAAGAGCGCGCGATGGAGAGCTCGTTGCTATCCCGCCGGCATCTCGAGTGCCGTAGTTTTAAACGATAGAACGACGGACCATTACACTCGGTCAATTGTTCCCTGGATCGAAATTTGTTTCCAGCGTTGGCTGCTGCATAAATTTGAGAAGTGGCGAGGCCCGAGTGGCGCCGAGCCACCTTGCAACGGGTGCGAATGGATTTTTTGTCGCCGAGCTTGCCCAAGCGGGGTGGAGCGTAAGCGACATAAATAAAGATTTGCCGGTGGTGAAGACAAGGGTTACTTCGCCTTGGGAGCGGGAGATGCAGGTTCGAGTCCTGCCGCTGGTCGCGAGAGCAGCGTGGCTGAATTGGTAAAGCGCCTCACGTACCCGGTCGCTGGTTCCCCGGCAAAGAATTTGCTTGGCTCCCATTTTTCGTCGGTGGCGAAGATAAGAGTTACTTCGGTAGAGCGTCCGGGCTTGCCGGGAAGGTCGCAGGTCCGATTCCTGCTGCTGTTGCGGTTGAACGGCATAGCTCAGTCAAAACAAACTCTTGTCGAATCATTCCCCGACGAGCTAAGCGCAACCGCAGCCATTTGCGCTGCCCGAAAGGTCTTGTGGACGTACGAAAAATTTACGGCGGTACTCCCGTGGGGCAGGCATCGCGCTGTGACACGTGCGTCTATGCGCGCATCATCCGCGGTTATGCGCAGAGCGAGAAGATTACAATCTGTGACCGGATCTTTCATCCCCTGCATATTCCGTTTCCGGTGATGGAATGCTCCGACTACCTCGACAAGCGCCTGCCATGCATTGAGGATCTGGAAGCAATGGCCTGGGAGTTGCGTAGCAAGAGCGCTGGCAAACGCGCGGGCTTCGTATTTCCCGGCTCTGCCAGCGAAGAAACTGGCGATCATGCAGGGCTTCCGGAGCAGGCACCGGCTGCTGCTGAGGCAATCGATGAACCCGCACAGGCAAGCATGCCTGTGCCACAAAAGGAAAGATAAAGAAATGGAGATAACAACATGGTCCGCATGAACCTGATGTCCTGGATGCAGAAGCGTACTCACGAAGGCGCGCCGGCGAAGCACATCTCGGCCGAGCAAGAGCTGCGCCGGTCTGTGCTGGCCTGCATGCTGTGGGAAGACCAGTTTTACGAGGATGGCGTGGCTATCGCCGGCCGTATCCGCGAGCTGGTGCCCAAGGTCGCCGCAGAAAAGGTAGCTGCGCTGGCCGTTGAAGCGCGCGAGAAGATGAAGCTCCGTCATGCTCCCCTGTTGCTGGTGCGGGAGATGGCGCGTCTGGCGACGCACCGCCAGCTGGTGGCGGAGACGCTGCTGCGCGTGATCCAGCGCGCCGACGAGCTCTCCGAGTTCGTGGCGCTCTACTGGAGCGAAGGCAAGCAGCCTCTTTCCGCGCAAGTGAAGAAGGGACTGGCTGCGGCCTTCACCAAGTTCGACGAGTATGCGCTCGCCAAGTACAACCGCGCTGCTCCGGTCAAGCTGCGTGACGTGCTCTTTCTGTCTCACGCCAAGCCGGTGGACGCCGCGCAGGCCGAGCTATGGAAGCGCCTGGTCGCGGGCGAGCTGGCAACGCCCGATACCTGGGAGGTTGCGCTCTCGAGCGGGGCGGACAAGCGCGAGGCATGGGAGCGTCTGCTCAGCGAGAACAAGCTGGGCGCGCTGGCTTTGCTGCGTAACCTGCGCAACATGGCGGAGGCCAAGGTCGATGAGGAGCTGATCCGCACGGGTCTCTACCGCATGCGCACGGAGCGCGTCCTTCCGTTCCGTTTCATCGCGGCTGCGCGTTATGCGCCGCAGTGGGAAGCGGAGCTGGAGAAGGCGATGTTCCGTTCACTCGAGGGACAGGCCAAGCTGCCGGGCAAGACCGTGCTGCTGGTCGACGTCTCGGGCTCGATGGACGCGCCGCTTTCTCGCCGGGCCGAGATGCGCCGCAATGATGCCGCCTACGGGCTGGCTATCCTGCTGCGCGAGATCGCCGAGCAGGTGAGCATTTACACCTTCTCTGACCGGCTGGTGCGCGTGCCGTCGCGCCAGGGTTTTGCTCTGCGCGACGCGCTGAACGCCAGCCAGCCGCACAGTGGAACCTATCTCGGTAAGGCGATCGGCGAGATGGACGAGAAGTATGACCGGCTGATCGTGATCACTGACGAGCAGTCGCACGACGCCGTACCCAACCCGCGCGGACGCGGCTACACGATCAACGTGGCCAGCTTCCAGAACGGCGTGGGCTACGGCAAGTGGGTGCACATCGATGGCTGGAGCGATTCAGTGATCGAGTACATCCGCGCGGCCGAACCTGCTTTGGAATAATGTTCGCGCGCAATGAATGGGCGATCTTCAGAAATGAGGATCGCCTGTTTTTTATATCAATTTCATCGCAGATTTACGCAGATGTTCGCTGATCCGATTTTCTGCGCCGTTAGCACCAAATCCACCACGGAGGCACGGAGGAGACGTCAGTACGAGATGCATCTGAGTCTCGAGCATTCTGGCCATGTCGGAAATGAGTTGCCGGCGAGGGCCTTCCACTAGCCAGCGCCAGAGGCGCGAAAAAAGTTAGCCCAGCCCGAGGCGAGCGTATGCGAAGCCGTAGGGCTGGGTAGGCTTCGAATGGAAGAGCCCCGGAGGGGCGGCACTTTCCGATAGATTGCCATAGCCTTCTTCATTTGTTGTTACTATGAAGAAGGAGCTGCAGCACTTCTTCAATGAGAAAGCCTCATTTTAAACCGCTCATCTCGATCCTCTTTTTATTTACGGCATTTGGTCTTGCTCAGAACAGTCGGCAAAGCCAGCCACCATCTTCTTGGGGATATTCGATTCCAGGTGTCACGGACCGCCTGTCCGCTCCGTCACAGGCGTCCACTCTACCCACGCCGCAATCATCGCCGACTCCCCAGTCTTCGCCGACTCCGCAAACCGAGCCACAAGTGAAGCCTTCCGGCACGCCTTCACCCAATCGGGTCGAGATCGAGCCGGTAGAACAAGAGCACAAGATCACGCCGGCGGAGGCGCAGGAGCTGTTTCGCTCGGTCGACGAAATCCTCGCCTTCGCCAGCCATGATACCCGCCTGCCCATCAAGAAGAAGGTCAAGCGGACCATCATCAGCCGTGCGCAGGTCGAGAAGTACGTCAGCGAGAAGTTCAAGAATGACGCCGACCGCATCCGCTTTGAGCGCTCTGAGCTGGTGCAGAAAAAATTCGGGCTGCTGCCGCGCGACTTCGACCTGCATGCCTTTCTCATCAAGCTGCTCATTGAACAGGTGGCCGGCTTCTACGACGAGAAAACCAAGACCATGAACCTGCTGGACTGGAATGAGCCGGACATGCAGCGTCCGGTGATGGCGCACGAACTCACGCACGCGCTCCAGGACCAGAGCTATGACCTGGACAAGATGAGCAAGCACGATGAGGAGATCGAGAAAAAGGGCCTCAAGGACCTGGATGCTCTGGTCCGCAATGACGAGGAGTCGACGTGCCGCAGCGCGGTGCTGGAAGGCCAGGCTATGATCGTGCTGCTCGACTACGTCCTGGCTCCGCAGGGCGGCAGCGTGGAGAAGGCTCCACAGGTAGTGGACCTGATGGGCGCCAGCATGGAGAAAGGCCATGACAGCCCGGTTTTTGACAGCGCGCCCCTCCTGCTGCAGGAAGAGCTGGCTTTTCCTTACCGGCAGGGAATGAAGTTCATTCGCGATCTTCTGGTCGCGGGTGGAAAAGAGCTGGCTTACAAAGGCGTGCTCGATCGCATGCCCCAGACCACGCGCGAGGTGATGCAGCCAAAAGAATATCTCGCCGGACGCCGCGTGCCGCCGCTGCTCTTGCCCGACTTCGGCTTCCTCAAAAAAGATTACGAGCCCTTTGACGCCGGCGCGGTGGGCGAGCTGGACGTGAATATCCTTCTGCGTGTGTATGCCGATGATGACGTGGCCAAGCGCCTCACGCCGGAATGGCGCGGCGGCGCCTACTATGCCGCCGGACGCAAAGGCGCCAAACCGCCGGATCGGAACTCAACAGCGCACGTGGGACTTTATTACGCCTCCAAGTGGGCGACCGAGGAAGCGGCGCAGGAGTTTGCGAAGGTTTACGCGACCGCATTGCCAAAACGTTATAAGGAGCTTCGAAGGATCCACGGCTATGCGCCGGGGCCCATTGGATGGGGAAGCTCTGATGGGACCATCTACATCCAGCAAACCGGGAACATGGTAATTGCCGTGGAGAGCTTTAATGATGATGTGGCGAAGAGGCTGATTGAGGCAGGGCTGAAGAATGGGCAGGAACAGGCGAAGGAGTAGGTCCGGGATATCGCATAAAAAGATTCTGCGTTTGGCTATAATCACTCTTACCCCACTCTGAAGGAGATTCTCTTTGCAACAAGCAGAAATCGGCATTATGGGCGGCAGCGGCCTGTATTCCATGCCCGGACTCACTGACGTTCACGAGGTCACGGTGCAAACCCCGTTCGGCGAACCGTCTGACGCGTACGTTCTGGGCACGCTCGAAGGCCGCAAGGTCGCGTTCCTGGCGCGGCACGGCCGCGGACACCGCATCCTTCCCAGCGAAATCAACTTTCGCGCCAATATTTACGGCATGAAAGACCTGGGCGTGGAGCGGATCCTTTCGCTTTCCGCCGTCGGCTCGCTCAAGGAAGAGCACAAGCCCACCGACTTTGTGATCCCCGACCAGTTTATCGACCGCACCATCCATCGCATCTCCACGTTCTTTGGCCATGGCATTGTGGCGCACGTGGCCTTTGGCGATCCCATCTGCCCGGAAGCCGCCGAGGCATTCACGCAATCCTGCAAAGATATCGGCGTGGTCGGCAAAAAAGGCGGGACCTATATCTGCATGGAAGGCCCGCAGTTCTCCACTCGCGCGGAATCGAACCTGTACCGCAGCTGGGGCGCTGACGTAATCGGCATGACCAACCTGCAGGAGGCCAAACTCTCCCGCGAAGCCGAGATCTGCTACTCCACCTGCGCCATGGTGACCGACTATGACTGCTGGCACCAGGGACACGAGGATGTCACGGTGGAGCAGGTTCTGAAAGTCGTTCACGCCAACGCGGAGAACGCAGCCAAGGTGGTGAAGCGCGCAATCGCCATCATGCCTGCAGAGCGCAAGTGCGCCTGCGGCTCGGCCATGCAATACGCCATCCAGACCGACAAGGACAAGATCCCGGCCGCGACGCGGCAGAAGCTGGCATTGCTGCTGGATAAATATCTGAGCAAAGGCGTGGAGGCAAAGGCGTAGCTCTTACTCCCATGAACGCTGGGGCGCGCCGTGACTATCTATCGCTCACGGCCGTGGCCGCTGGTATTTCGATTGGCGCCCTGATCTTCTACTACCATCAGGGCGCTATTCTTCTTTATGGCGACGCCGTCGCGCATATCAACATTGCGCGCCGTGTCTTTGATTCGCGAACGCCTGGCCTGGTCCAGTTGGGTACGGTATGGCTGCCCCTGCCGCACATTCTCGACATGCCGTTCATCGTGAGCGATCGCATGTGGCAGACCGGCCTCGGCGGCTCGATTCCATCGATGCTGGCCTATATAGCAGGTGTGCTGGGGGTGTTTCGGCTGGTCCGCGCGCTGGCGTCGCGCACAACGGCCTGGATTGCAGCGCTAGCTTACGCCGCAAACCCCAACCTTATATATATGCAAGCTACCGCGATGACCGAGCCGCTGTATCTCGCCTTCTTTATCTGGGCAGCGGTCTACTTTGCCGAATTTGTCCGCGCCTTCGGCGAGAAAGGCGATCGTGCGCCAAGCACGATTGAAAAAAAATCGCTGGAGAAGTGCGCCCTGATGGTGAGCGGAGCCATGCTGGTGCGTTATGACGGCTGGTTTCTGGCCGCCGTGCTAGCCGTGGCAGCGTTCATTGTCCTTCTTCGCCGGCGCTCTTTTTCCGGTCCTGCGCGCCGCGGCTTTGTTAACTTTGTCTTGCTCACGGGCGCGACCGCCGGGCTGTTTCTCGCCTATAACCATGCCGCCTATGGCAACGCGCTGGAGTTCGCCAACGGGCCTTACTCGCCGCGAGCGATCCAGGAGCGCAGCAAGACCCCTACCATGCCGACCTATCCCGGAGAGAACTCTCCACGCGGAGCAGCGCTGCAGTTCCTGAAAATAGCCCGGCTCAATACGGGTGAGGGCCGTGCAGAATATCTTCTGTTCACGGTATCGTTTGTCTCGCTGCTGGCCGCAATCTATTTTGCGCGCCGATTTCTGCCCTGGGCGATCTTGTGGGTACCCGTTCCGTTTTACGTTTTGTGCATTGCCTGGGGCAGCGTGCCCATTTATCAACCCGAGTGGTGGCCCTACAGCTATTACAACGTGCGCTATGGCCTGCAGCTGCTGCCGGCGATCGCGGTCTTCTTCGCCCTGGGCTATGAATTTGCCGCTGAATTTTTCCGCGCACGCTTTGTCGCGATTGCAGCCCTGGCGCTGGCTGCTGTGAGTTACCTCTCGGTGTGGCGCCAGACGCCGATCTCCCTCCGCGAAGCAGAAGCCAATGGCCGGGATCGACTGGAACTGGAGCTGAGCGTTGCCTCAGAGCTAAAGAAGCTGCCTTCCTCGGCAACCTTCATGATGGATTGCGGCCCGCATCCGGGTGCGATCCAACTGGCGGGAATCCCTTTCCGCCGCGTGCTGCGCGAGAGCAATCATCCGGACTGGACCATCGGCCATGCGCATCCGGCGCAGGCCGCCGATTACCTGGTCGCTTTCCCCGGCGATAGCGTCGCCCGCGCCGTCCGGCTTTTTCCCCAGGGCCTGCGGACCGTTGCCACAATCGGCACTCCTGCGCAGCCAAAAGCTTTCATCTATGCCGCAACGCATCGATAATAGAAACGAAGTTCGAGTTGTTGGCTCATGACATTGCTTTTACTTGCGACATCGCACATTAGCTTGTCTGATCTGTTCGCCCGCTCGCTGGCGCGCCTGCTTCTGGCCGCGGTGCTGGGCGGGATCATCGGCATGGAGCGCGAACTCAAGCGCCGGCCGGCCGGGCTGCGCACCAATATTTTTATCTGCTTCGGTTCGGCCATGTTCACGATCCTGTCCACGGACCTCGCCGGAGAGTGGGGAATCGGCGACCACACGCGCATTGCGGCGCAGATCATTCCCGGCATCGGATTCATAGGCGCCGGCTCCATCCTGCACGCCAAGGGAAGCGTAACCGGGCTTACCACCGCTGCGACGATCTTCGTGGTAGCGTCCATCGGCATGGCGAGCGGCGGCGGGCTTTACCTGTTGGCCATCTTCGCCACCATGCTGCTGTTCCTGGCGCTGCATCTTCTTGGCTGGCTGGAGCGCCGATTTAATCTCAAGCCGCTGCTCATGAACTACATCATTGTCGCGGAGCGCTCGGCCGACGATCTGGTGGGCGAGGTGAACTCAATCCTGGAGGAGCAGGGTAAGGGGATGCAGGGCATGCGCCTGAGCCGCACCAACGGCAAAGAGAAGCTTGTCTTCACGGTCGATGGCACGCGCAGCGAGCATCGCGAGCTGGCTGACCGGCTGCGGCAGTCGGACGATCTGCGCAACTTCGAGACCGTAGAGGGAATGGAAACCGAGTAATTCATGGTCCCTTTCACCAAAGCTTCAGCCTGCGGCAACGATTTCCTGATCATCGAAGGAATACACGCTCCCGCCGATCTCTACGAGTTCAGCCGGCGCATCTGCGATCGCCACAATGGCGTGGGCGCTGACGGCGTCGAGTGGCTCTTTCCCGCGCAGGATGCCGACATGCGCGCCCGCCTGATCAATGCCGACGGCAGTGAAGCGGAAATTTCCGGCAATGGCACGCGCTGCGTTGCCGCTTACATGGTGAGCAACGGCCACGCGGAAAAGCTGGACATCCGCACCGGCGCCGGCATCAAGCATTGCAGGCTGGCGGCCCGGTCTGGTGACAGCTTTGAATTTGAAATGGATATGGGCGAGCCGCAGGTAGGCAATGAGTTTTCCATCAAAGTGGCCTTCGGCGAGGTGCGCGGAACGCCGGTTTCGATGGGGAATCCGCATTACGTGGTCTTCGTGAAAGAGTTTTCTCCGGCATGGCAGGGCGAAGGCGCGGAGATCGGCCGCCACCATGATTTCAAGCACGGCATCAACGTGGAGTTTGTCCGGGTGAAGAGCCAGAATGAAATTGAGGTGCGATTCTACGAGCGCGGCGTGGGTGAGACCCAGTCGTCGGGAACAGGATCTTGCGCCGCCGCAGTGGCGTCGATCGCGGCAGGCCGCGCGAATTCGCCGTTGAAGGTTCATGCGCCGGGCGGAACGCAGACCGTGCGCTGGGCCGGCAGCAAAGTTTCTCTGCGCGGACCGGCGCAGCTGGTTTGCCGTGGAGAGTTCCTTGGCTAACGAAACCATCATCCGGCCGCGGGCCTTGCGCCCGGGCGACAAGATCGGGCTGATCGCGCCGGCCAGCAGCTTCAGCCGCGATGGATTCAACGCCGGCTGCGAACGTCTGCGCCAGATGGGCTACGAACCGGTTTACTCACCGGACATCTTCCAGCGCGACCTTTATTTTGCCGGTTCGGCGGCACGGCGCATCCGCGAATTCTCAGAGTTCTGGCGGCGCGATGATATTGCCGCATTGATCTGCGTGCGCGGCGGTTACGGCAGCAACTATGTGCTGGAGCGGGGCGTTGACCGCCTGGCCGAGCGGCCTAAAGCATTGATCGGGGCCAGCGACATCACCAGCCTCCTGACTGCAATTCACGACCATACCGGTCTGGTGACGTTTCACGGCCCCATGGTTGCAAAGGACCTGGCCAACGGCACCTTTGATCTTGCCAGCTGGAACAATGCTCTCGGCGGCTCGGCTGCATGGGATGTTCCGATGAAGGGAGTTGAAGTGCTGCGCACCGGCAGCGCACAGGGAACACTCTATGGCGGCTGTCTTTCCATATTGGTAGCGACGCTGGGAACACCGTTTGAAATCGAAACTAAAGACACCATCTTTTTTATAGAAGACATCGCGGAGAAACCATACCGGATTGATCGCATGCTGATGCAGTTAAGCCTGGCGGGCAAGCTGGACCGGGTGCGTGGATTTATCTTCGGCGAGATGCTTGATTGCGCCCCGCCCAACGGCGAGACCTACACTCTGCAGCAGGTCATCATGCGCGTGCTTGCGCCGTATAACGTGCCCATTGTGTATGGGCTTAAGTCGGGGCATGTAAGCGGCGGAAACATCACGCTGCCCATCGGCGTGCAGGCGGAGTTGACGGCGGAAAACTCAGAGGTACAGCTTAGAATTCTCGAGCCCGCTAGTGAATAGCCTTCTGAGTAAAAATTCCGGCTTACGAAAACGGCCAAATCCGTTAATCTAAAAACGTGGAACAGCAACACGTACATATCATCGGGATCTGCGGGACCGCCATGGCGTCGCTGGCGGGATTTCTCAAGCAGCGTGGCTTTAAAGTTACCGGCTCAGACGCGGCCGCGTATCCGCCGATGTCGGACTTCCTCGCCTCTATCGGCATCCCTATCCTGCAGCCATATTCAGAGGCCAACCTGAAACCGCGGCCGGACATGGTGATTGTCGGCAACGCCATCTCGCGCGGGAATCCCGAACTGGAGTACGTTCTGGAAGAGCGCATCCTGCTGCGCTCCATGCCCGACATTCTTTTTGACCTGTTCATGCGGACGCGGCAGCCGATTGTGGTGGCGGGCACGCACGGCAAGACCACCACAACCTCAATGCTGGCGTGGATTTTCCAGTCGGCAGGGAAGGATCCGTCATTCCTGATCGGCGGGATCGCGGAAAACTTCGGCAGCAGCTTTGCTCTCCGCCAGGGCAAGCACTTCATCATCGAGGGCGACGAGTACGACACGGCCTTTTTCGACAAGGGTCCCAAGTTTCTGCACTATTTTCCCCACTCCATCATTTTGACCTCGGTGGAATTCGACCATGCCGATATTTACGACGATCTTGACGCGGTGAAGACATCGTTCAAACGCCTGGTGAACCTGGTGCCGCGCAAGGGAAGAATCATCGCCTATGACGGCAACGAAAACGTGGATGAGTGCGTGGACAAAGCGTTTTGTCCGGTAGAGAAGTACGGGATGAAAGAAGGCTCCTTCTGGCGGATCATGAATCTGAATTTTGAACCGCAGCGCACCACCTGGACCGTGCTGCGCGACGGCACGGAGCCGGTAGATTTTGAATTTGCCCTGGCCGGCGAGTACAACGTGCTGAACGCCACGGCGGCGGCAGCGATGGCGGCGAACTTCGGCATCGATCCGCCGGTGATCGTGGAGGCGCTCAAGAGCTTCAAGAGCGTCAAGCGGCGCCTTGAGATCAAAGCCGAGATCGACGGCATCACCATCATTGACGATTTTGCTCATCACCCGACAGCGATTGCTGCCACGCTCACGGCTCTGCGCGTACGTTATCCCGGTGCGCGGCTGTGGGCGATCTTTGAGCCGCGTTCGAACACGCTGCGGCGCAGGGTCATGCAAAAAGAGCTGATCAACAGCCTGGCCGCTGCTGACCAGGTCATTGTGACTCCCATCTTCAAGCCTGAAGCCGTGCCTGAAGACGAGCGGCTCACCACATCTTCAGTGGTGAACGGCATCAAGCGGCAAGGCAAGTCCGCGCGCGAAATGGCCGATGCCGACGCTATTGTGGAAGCGATTACTCCGGAGCTCGAGAGCGGCGACGTGGTAGCCATTCTTTCCAACGGGGGATTCGGCGGCATCTACGAAAAGCTGCCGCGTAAGCTCGAGGAGTTACGCGGCGTGCAGCGCACATGATCGCCAGAGTGATTGGTTTTTTCCGCACACTGTTCGCACTGATCTTTTGGATTGTGCTGGTGCCGCCGGCGGCGCTCATTGCCTTTCCCTGGACTCTCATCTCCGGCGATATCAGGTTTCTCTACTCGATCGGCATGGGCCTGGCGTTCTGTGGCGCGCGGCTTACCGGAGCCAGGGTAAAGCTGGTGGGGCTGGACAAGATCGATCGCGCCGGTACGTACATATTCATGTCGAACCACGTTTCCAATCTTGATCCGCCGCTGCTGGTGCCGAAAATTCCCGGACGAACGTCAGTGCTGGCGAAAAAAGAGATCTGGCGCATTCCGATCCTGGGTAAAGCGCTCGACCTGGCCGAGATTGTTCCGGTAGAGCGCAGCAACCGCGAGGCGGCTATCAGCAGCATTCGCCGCGCCGGAGAGGTGATGCAGCACCACATCAATATGACGATCTTCCCCGAGGGCACGCGCTCAGCGGATGGCCGTTTGATGCCGTTCAAGAAAGGCCCATTTCATCTTGCCGCTGAGACCGGGTTTCCCATTGTTCCGGTTACCATCCTCGGGACCTACGAGATGATGCCGAAGGGAAGCATGATCGTAAAGGGCGGCACGGCAACATTGATCTTTCATCCGCCCGTCGACCCGAAGAGCTTTGCTTCGCGCCAGGAACTGATAAATGCAGTGCGTGAAATGATCAACAGCGCGCTGCCAAAAGAGCGACAGTAGTTTCTACCACAGAGCACACAGACGAACACTGAGGCAAAAATCGCCGCAGATTACGCTGATAAACACAGATTAACCAACACAAAATCGCTGTACCCACCCCACTGTCCACAATCATTGTTCATCTGCGCTCATCAGCGGCGAAAATTGTTTTTCTCCGTGTCTCAGTGTCTCCGTGGTTAGACCACTGCAATCTTCTGCCGCAACTCCCCGGTAAACAAGTTCTTGGGAATCATGACGTGTATGCCACGAACAATATCCACCACCTGGGTTACGCGGAAGCTGCAGGCGATGCTCAACAGAGCGTAGGCATCCAGCTCGGTAATTCCGGCGCGCGTGGAAAGGAACTTGATCGCGTTGCGCGCGGCCATGGTCATCGCGGCGTTTAAATCTTTGTCCAGGCCGAGAATGATCCAGTGGGTTGCGGTCTCGGCAATCGGCCAGCCGAAGTTCTTCTGCTTGTGCAGCACCACCTGGATGCGCAGCTCCTGCATGCGCGTTTCCAGCGCTGTGATGCTGATTTCGCCATCGCCTTGTACGGCGTGCGAGTCGCCGGTATAGATGAGCGCGCCGGCTTTCCATACGGGGATAAAGAGTGTGGATCCTTCCGCCAACTCGCTCAGATCGATATTGCCGGCATGAGGGCCGGGCGGCACAGAACTGGTTACGCCGGGGCTCAGCGGTGGGAAGTAGCCTTCCGGCGGCGCCAGTCCAAGCGTGCCCTGAAAAGGTTTGAGAGGCACAGTTATGTTCGGCGCGAAGGCCGCCTTCATGCCTTTGAGATCAAGCTCAAGGTATTTGACTTGTCCCTGCGGGAAGTCCTGCGGCAGCAGGCCGGTGTTAAGCGCTCCGGGGTTGTTGAATGCCGCTCCCCAGGTGAACGGAAGAATCTTCTTATAGCGGACCTCAAGCACGTCACCCGGCTCTGCGCCGTTCACGGCGATAGGGCCAATGATGGAATGTGGTCCCTTCCCCGGATTGTTCTTGCGCAGCTCCGCCAGTTTGTCGATCGGCACTCCCGGCTGCATCTGGTTCATGAAGTGCGACCATGTATTGGGATAGCTGATGGTATCGCCGGATTCAACCGTGAGGATAGGCGGCAACGTGGTATCGAAGACGCCCAGATGGACGCTTTTGTCATTCGATTCCACCACATGCACGTGGCCTTCGTCGGGCCCTTTGGCCGTCTTGTGAGCAGAGTTCTTTTGCTCCGCGGCGGCAGAGCTGCTGAGCGCCAAGTTTGAAAGCGCTAAATTGCTAAACCAGGGCCCAATCGCCGCCAGTGCGCCCATGAAGCTGCTGGCGCGGAGCAGGCTTCTGCGCGAGCGGCCGCGCGCCGTCAGGTAGCCATCGAGATGCTCCTGGTCCATCTCGTCCATGTGCAGGAGCCGGTCCATGGCACTCCTGGTCGAAGCTGCTTCCTGGATATCACTGCGGAGAATCCCGGTTCCGTTTTCTTCACCGCAGCCAAAAAGATTGCCGCAGTGGTGGTGATGTGGGGCGGGTTGGACTTCCTGCTTGCTGTCATCAGTGTCTGGCATTTGCCGCTCTCCTTTACTCGAGTTCGGGCTACAAGCAATGAGGCTGGTTGAAACAGCAGGATTCTACTCTTGCGCGAAGACATTCAATAAGAAGAAATTTTTTTCGTTCAAAAACCCAATATGGGGTGCAATCAGCGGGTGATCAGGTTGGGGAAGGCCGATGCGTTCTGCTGGTTAATCCTGACCTCAATCGTGCCTTCAGCATCGCGGTAAAGGGTCGGACCGCTATAGGTGTGGTTGCCGCCCTTGGCGTCAGTGAACTGCACTTTGAGATTGCCGGTGTCAACGAATTTTACAGTGGAAGAATATGTCTCTCCGGGCGCCAGCTTGTCCTTGCCGAAGGTGGCGCTCGGGTAGTCGACGATGATAGTGGAGATAGGCTCCGCGCTGGTGTTGACCAGCCTGATGGTGACCATGTGAGAGCGGCAGGACATTAGAAAACAAGCGAAAAACAGCACGGCGATTATTTTTGTAGTTCTCACTTTTTCTCAATCACCCGGGCCGCCAGCACAGCGCCGTTGCGGTTATCGTGCAGCTTCAAAGGGAAAACCAGGATGTTCCAGTTCCAGCGGTTCTTCTTCCGCGGCAGGTGAGGCAGGCCGCCGAAGCTGCGGTCGACATAGGTTTCACGCGTGTCGGCCACCGTGCGAATGATCTCCTGCCACTCGCCGGCTAGCTCGGGGAATTCTTCAAAGCGGTTCTTGCCCACGAACCACGGCCGCTTTTTCTCATAGAGCCGGGCAAAGTATTCGTTGACGTACTGCCAGACGCCGTCGCGATCGAGGATCTCCAGCACGACGTCCTCGCCCATCGCCATGGCGATGCGGGAATAAAAAAAGTCGCGCGCATCGACCACCACGGGTTTGCCGCGCCGCTTGGCCTCGAAAGACCGCAGAGCGGCCAGCAGGTCATCGACGGAGCTGTAGCCTTTGAGCAGGTGCATGTCTTCCACGCCGCCAAATTTTCTTTCCAGCGTAGCGGACAGAATAATGATGGGGACTTCGGGCCGCTTGTCGCGCAGGGATTGAGCGACCTCAGTGCCGAACTTGCCCGCGCCCAGGTGGTAGTCGAGCACGGCAATGTCGATTTCGCCCAGGTGCGTTTCCGCATCTTCGACAGACGCCGAAGTAATGGCGTCATAGCCGTGGCTGCGCAGGATGGCGGAGCGCATGATGAGATTGTCCGGATGGTCGTCGAGCAGGAGCACGCGGATAGGCTTCTTGGTTGAGTCGGTTCGGCCGTCAGTCATCTATTGAGGTCCAATCGGGATTTGCCCAGCCACCAGGCGACCAGTGGCAGCATGACAAAAAAAGCGATCACAGCTCCCACGGCGCCTCCGGGGTCGTGCTTTTGCCACGCGCGGAACAGACTAATCACACCGAGAAAAAAAAGGCCAATGAATATCCTTGGGAAACTGGGCTTCCTTATTCCCTGCCGGATTCTTTCGACCTGATCGGTGACCATCGACATTTATTCTTTGCTTGAGCTCTTTCCGCGGATGGCGCGCGCCAGTTCAGGCAGCTTGACAAACGCGGTGACGCTGCGCAGCCATTGTTTGTGATCAAAAGCAGGCGATCCGCTGACCATCGATCCGGCGGGTATATCGCCGTGCGTGCCGCTCTGCGCAGTGACCACCACGTTGTCGCCGATCTTGCAGTGCCCGGCCACGCCAGCCTGTCCGGCGAGGATGACGTTCTTGCCGACTTCGGTCGATCCAGCCAGTCCAACCTGGGCGCACAGCATGGAATTCTCTTCCACAATACAGTTGTGGGCCACATGCGTGAGGTTGTCGATCTTGGTGTTGCGGCCGATACGCGTCTCCCCCAGGCTCGCGCGATCAATACAGCAGTTGGCCTGGATTTCGACGTCATCCTCGATCACCACCTTGCCGGTCTGCGGAATCTTGTACCACTCGCCCTTGTCGTCTTTGGCAAAGCCAAATCCATCGGACCCGATCACCACGCCGTTGTGCAGCAGCACATTGTCGCCGATGCGGCAATCTTCGCGGATGGAGACGTTGGCGTGAGCAAAGAAATTTTTTCCGATCTTCACCCCGCGATAGATGACCGCATGCGGCTGCAGAGTACAGTTTTCGCCGATCTCGACTTCCGGACCGACCACCGCATAAGCGCCGATGGACGCGTTGCGGCCGATCTTTGCCGAAGGATCCACCACTGCCGTTGGATGCACGCCGGGCGGATAAGCCGGCGGCTGATAAAACAACTCGACTGCGCGCGCATAGGCAAACTGCGGGTTCCGCGTGCGCACCAGCGGCTTGCCGACCGCGGGAAACTTCTCATCCACAATCAGGGCGGAGGCGCCGGTAGTCCTGGCCTGCGGGGCATACTTCGGATTGGCAATGAAGCTGATCTGGCCGGACGCCGCGGATTCGATGGGCGCAACTCCAAGGATTTCCAAATCCTGATCAGGCGGATCAAGCCTGGCGCCCAACTTATCCGCAATGTCCTTGAGCCTCATGATGAATCAATCCTGAAGAATAACTGTCGAACGCATGATTGTAATCGCTGGTGGGGCAGTTTAAAAAACTTACCCACAAGCGGGTAATGTCCCAGTTTTTGACCAAACCTTCTCTAACTTGTCATGTTGAGCGACTCCGAACGAGCGGAGCGAGTGATAGAGAGTCGAAGCATCCCGAGGATGTGTCTCTAGCTTACGGCTCCGTAAACAATTTCTCCTGGCGGGCGTCTTCCGCGGTCTTTTTGCGGCCCTCAGGACGGCCGATCACGGCCAGCACATTCATCTCATGCAAGGCGTTTTTAGGAACAAAAATTCGCTGCACGTTGCCGCGCGTATCGGGAGGGGTGATGAGATAGCCCTCGGACGCAACCTGGGTGAGATCATTGGCCATCATGCCTTCCAGAACGTCATTGTCGATGAAGTTCAGGCGCACCCAGAGGCCTTCGGTGCGCGGCCGGGTGGTGAAAGTCTTGCGTCCGCTGGAGCCGGTGTCATTGAAATCGCGCACAAAATCAACGCTCTTCACCTCCGCCAGGTCGATAAGCACGACTTTGCCGGAAGGATTGAGCAATTCTAATTTTCCTTCGCTCACAAAGTGGGCCGGGGCGACATAGCCGCTGATGGAATCGCGGCCCATTTTGCGCACAATCACTTTTTTGTGAGTGGAAGGCATATCCATTCGATTCTCGCACTGATTGCGGGGGCATCAAAGGCGTCAAGACAAGTTCGAGTACTCGGGGTAGCCAAAAGGTTAACCTTTATGATAATGTTTCGAGTTTGTTCGTGTCCCTGCTGTGGTCATCTAAGTCTTGTATAAAGTGCAACTTACAAAAACCGGAAAGAATCGGTTCGCTCACCTGGCGGGGGCCGGGGCGGCAAAAGTGTCTTCTTAGCTGATGGCTGACTTTATATACCTCATGGAGACCCGGCTTTCGCCGGACCAGCAGCGCGCGGTGGCGTTGGTGACGGAGGTCGCCCGCGCCCACGACATGAACAGCTTCCTTACCGGCGGAGCCGTTCGCGACATCATCAGCGGCTTCATCATCCGCGACCTGGACTTTTCCGTCCAGGGCAATGTCCTCAAGCTGCAAAAGGACTTCGAAAAAGCCGGCGCCGTCACCGAAGCCACCGACGAAACCACGCGAACGCTCATGCTGCTTCTTCCCGGTAATGTTCGGGCTGAGGTGACCAGCACCCGCTCAGAACGCTACGAAAAGCCAGGCAAGGCGCCGGAGATCACCCAGGGCACAATCTATGACGACATGCGCCGCCGCGACTTCACGGTCAATGCCATGGCGCTGTCGCTGAATCCGGGCTCTCGCGGCCTGCTGACCGATCCCTTCAACGGCGTGGCCGATATCGAAGGCAAGGTGCTTCGCGTCCTGCACAACTATGCGTTTTACGAAGAGCCCTCGCGGCTCATCCGCGCCACCCGCCTGATGACGCGTTTCCACTGGACGCTGGAAGAGCGCACCCAGGCACGGTATGACGCGGCCAAGGAAAACAACTACATCGAAAATGTTTCCGATCGCGCCGTGGGCCATGAAATTGAGCAGCTGGCGCATGAGGACAGCCCGGTTGACGTCCTGAAGGCGCTCGAAAAAGAGGGCTGGCTCAAGGTGCTGGTGCCGCATATGTCGGTGGCCAAGGTGGATTCCAGCGGCTTGACGCAACTCTTCAAGGTCAAACAGCAGATGCAGGACCTGGGGTTGAATCCGGACGCGAGCCCGATCGTCATGCACTTTCTCACGCGCAAGCTCGCTGACAAAGATGTTTCGGCGATGCAGAAGCAGATCGTCAACAAGGGGTTTGTCGAGCGCTGGCGTAACCTGGAAGACGATGCCAAGGATTTTGCCAAGAAGCTGATGGCGCGCGATCTGACGCAGCCTTCGGCGACGTGGAAGTTCCTGATGACCAACCGGCCTGACGCCCTGCTGTTCAATGCCATCACATCGCGGCCGGCGGCGGTGGAACAGAAGATCAAGAATTTCCTCACCAAGTGGCCCCTGGTCCGGCAGAAGCTGCCGTTCCCGGAGATGGCCGAGATGCGGATTACACCGGAGCATCCGGATTGGAAGAAGATTCAGGACGAAGCCTTCCTGCTGCTGCTCGATGGCAAGCTGCGCTCGCATAACGAGATTGTGAAGTTCCTGGAGCCGTATTCGCCGCCGGAGCCGCCTCCTCCGCCCGCGCCGGTGCGTCGTGGACGCGGCAAAAAGGAAGCGGCGCCGGGAGCCCCGGGCGAGCAGGCTCCGAAGAAACGCGGAAGGAAGCCGAAGGCACTGGCGGGCGCTCCTGCTGCCGAGCCTGGTGCGGCGCCGGCGGCTGAAGCGCCGAAACCACCGCCAGCGGTCGCTGCGAAGCCGGCGCCTGCAACGAAACCGAAAGCCGCGGAGAGGAAGGCTGCTCCCGCGCCGGCCAAAAAAGCCGCACCGGTGAAAGCGAAAGCTCCGGCGAAGAAGGCGGCGCCGAAGAAGCCCGCAAAAAAAGCTCCGGCGAAGAAGAGCAAAAAGAAATAGTTTTCCGCTCCCACTTCTTACAATCACAGGGCAGTGGCCCGGATACCCAAAGCCAAGAACTAAGAACTGACTACTAAAGGCTGAATTCCTTCCATGAAAACCAATGCAGTGCGATTGCTGGATACCCTGGATATTCAGTACGAACTGCGCGAATACGAGGTCGATCCGGAAGACCTGGCGGCGGAGACCGTCGCCGCCAAGATCGGCATGCCGGCCGAGCAGGTATTCAAGACGCTGCTGGCGCGCGGAGATCGCAACGGCCTGTGCTTTGCCGTGATCCCGGGCAATTGCGAACTGGATTTGAAAGCTTTGGCTGCTGCCGCCGGGGATCGAAAGATCGAGCTGGTTCCGGTGAAAGAGCTGCAGACGCTCACCGGGTATATTCGCGGCGGCGTCACCGTGCTCGGCGCCAGGAAGGCATTTCCTGCTTTCGCCGATGAGACCATTCAACTATGGGACAAGATTTCGATCTCGGCCGGGGTTCGCGGCACCCAGATTATTTTGCGTCCTGAAGACTACCTGCGAGCCTCGAATGCCCTTCTTGCCGACATCGCACGCGGAAAATTGTGAATGGATTTGCACTATTGCTGCAATCAGCTTGCGAGGAACGCAGAAAGACCCTGCGTTCGAACAGAATTAGCCTCTCTAATTTCGCTTTAATCAGCCTGTAAGGTGGAAACCCTATATACTGAGCTCCTTGGTAAGCCCACCCCCAAAACGAGATTCCGGTTTGACCGGAAGCTCGAGGAGCTTTTCGAATGGCCGGAGAACTGAACGAAACTGTCTGGATCACCCTGATGCACGAGATGCAAAGCTTCGTCAAGCAGAGCCTGGAGCAGCCTCACGTGATGGCGGAGCTGCGCAACTGGATGGGTCCACAGCCGCTGCGAAAGGGAGCTGTCCGCCCCGACAACAAACCAGACATCATTCGCGCCTTTGAACTGCTGGCGCCCGGCCTGCTGGTGGATTTTCTCGAGGCCAACAAGGAGATCCTGAACAAGTACGCTCTGCGCATATGGGCGGCGGAGCGCGAAGGATTGTTCGACGCGGCGCCGGCTACCGCAAAGGTTTCGTAATTTTTTTGTCGCTTCGCTCCAAACCGCTTAAGAGCGTGACGCACCTTCGAAATTTTGTGCTCCTGACGCAGCGCGGTCGGCACGTGGTCGGCCTCTCACCCCGTCACGCGAAAGGCGCGCGTGTCGGGGACCCCGGCCTCGCCGCGCAACCTATTCCGTCTTCTTTCGCTTCACGACCACGGCCTCTCCCATGGGCGACTTGATCAGGTGGAATTCATTTTGGAGCCATTGCCTCAACTCAGAGAACGCTTCGTGCCACTCGGCGGCACTCTTGAGCCGGTAGACCTTTTGTCCGTCTTTGAGGGTCTTGGTTTCGATTTCGCCCGGCACCATGCGTTTGAGCGTGGTGTGAATTGAGGCCAGCGGGTTGGCCTTGTAATTGTCAAACGGGTAGCCCATGTCCTTAAGGGCATCGCGGATTTCGACCGGCGTAAGCCAGTCTTTTCCAGTCGGACTCGCAAGTCCCGAGCTGGCTGCGACTGTGCCGGGCAGGCCGATGCTGCGCCCTTGGGTGAAGCAGGCCCGGATCGCCAGCGCCAGCCCCAGCGGGCGCTGCTCAATGCGTTCAAAGATCGGCTCGTAGCGTGCCAGCTGTTCCGGGGGAATCATGTTCATCGTGGCGCGAATCAGTTCGGAGAGGCGCGATATCTCGCGGATGGCTTCGTCGCGCTGGCCCAGCCATTTCTGCCGCTCTTCCATCAGGTCGAGCAGCATCTGCATAGAGTCGATAGGCACGGGGGAGAGTGTAAGACGGATGTCTAACATTGGTCAAGTTGCATTTTTCACCACGGAGACATTTCGCGCCTACGGCGCTGGAGCTGTAATGAGGCTAATCCTTAAGTCGTACCCTGCCATTGATCGCCATTGCCGACGCGCTTGAAGCCAATTGATCACCCGATCCCGTTGCGATTCCGGCGATTACGAGCGATCGCGGGGCCCCCGACAAGGCCGGTTTTGCCTTGTTGGGGTGAGATTCCGGCGATTCCATCACCCTCCCAATCTCTCAAAGAACCGGATAATGCTCTCAATCCCGCGATAGAAGTTGGGGATATGGAACTTTTCGTTCGGGGCATGGAGATTGTCGTCGGGGAGCCCAAAGCCCATCATCACGCTGGGAATTTTCAGCACGTCCTGGAAGTCGGTGACGATGGGAATGGAGCCGCCGGAGCGGATGAAGACCGTTTCTTTCTTGAAGACGTCATGCAGGGCTTCCGTAGCCGCCTTGATGTAAGGATTGTTCGTCGCCACCACGCAGGCCGGACCTTTGCTGAAGACTTTTATGTTGGTTTCGATCCCCTTGGGCGTGAACTTCTTCACGAACTTGGTGTATTTCTTGAAGACATCTTCCGGGTTCTGGTTGGGCACCAGGCGCATGGAAACCTTGGCAGAGGCGCGCGCAGGAATCACCGTTTTGGCGCCGGGAGCGGTAAAGCCTCCGGGCATGCCGTGGACTTCGAGCGTAGGCCGCGCCCAGGTGCGATAGAGAACGGAGTATCCGGGTTCGCCGGTCAGGACCTTCGATCCGACCTCGGTCCTGCGATAGTGCTCTTCGTTGAAAGGCAGGCGCTTCCAGGCTTTGAGTTCGTCTTTGCTGGGGGCTTTCACGCCTTTGTAGAAGCCGGGGATCAGGATCTTGCCCTTCGAATCTTTCAGCTTGCTGATGATCTCGATCAGCGCGAAGAACGGATTCGGCGCGGCGCCGCCGTACATACCGGAATGCAGATCAATTTTTGCGCCCTTGGCTTCGATCTCGGTGTAGATCAACCCGCGCAAGCCGACGCAGAGCGTAGGAAGATTGGGCGCGAAGAGTTCCGTGTCGCACACCAGCGCGAAATCGGCCTTCAGCTTGGATTTCTGCGCGCGAATATAGGCGGCGATGGATTCGCCTCCAACCTCTTCTTCGCCTTCAAAGATGCATTTGATATTGACCGGCAGCTTGCCGCCGTGACCGCGCATGAGCGCTTCCAGGGCCTTAATCTCCATCCAGAGCTGGCCTTTGTCATCGACGGCGCCGCGAGCGTAGATGTTTTCATTGCGCTCGGTGGGCTCGAAGGGCGGCGTCACCCATTCATTGAGCGGATCGGGCGGCTGGACATCGTAATGCGCGTAGCAGAGCACGGTGGGCTTGCCCGCTGCGTGCAGCCAGTCGGCGTAAACCAGAGGATGGCCCTGGGTGGGAACGACCTCAACGTTTTCCATGCCGATGCGGCGCAACTCGTCGGCCACGAAGATCGCGGCGCGGCGGACATCCTCTTTGTGCTCCGGCGCGGTGCTCACGCTGGGAATGCGGAGCAGGTCTTTCAATTCACCTAAAAACTTCTGCTGGTTTTCGCGGGCAAAATTGACTGCAGATGAGGCCATCGAGTCCTCCAGAACAGCGAAATGAACCGTCAAGTATATCGCGTACAGGGAGTTCTCTTCGAGGGCGGGCCGCTGTTCAGCTCGCGAACCTATAATGGGTTGGCGTATGGGGGCACGGAGTTAGCCAAGCGGCGAGAGAGGCGAATGGGAAAATTGACGCAAAGCCAAGAGAACAAGGTGATGAATCGAGATTGGAGGAGTCTGACGCCGCGACGTTGGCCTCTGGCGGCGGGCATGGCGCTGGTTGGACCTGCGTTCTCGGGACTGTACGGCGTCGGTTCCAGGCTGCTATCCCCGTTTCCGTTGTTGACTACGATTCCCGCGTTCTTTGTGTGGCCGCTCGCGCCCCTGATACCTACAGCTCTTTTCTTTCTTTGGTGTCCCAAATTGTTCCGGGGACAGGAGAGAGTTCCGAACCGTTCATTGATCCTTCCGGGGATTTTAACGGCGCTTACCGGAATCTACTTCATTGACTCCTGGAACATTGGCATGAAATATCCGGGCGCGGCCCTAACCTATGGATTTGTTGCGGCGAACACAATTTGGATCATCCTGCTCTGGTTTGTCTTCATTTGGGCGCGGAACAAGAGTTCTTTCCACACAAATCTTCTGGCGCACTTTTTATTGTTCATGTGGCTCGGATGGCAGGCATTTCCGTATATTGGGGAGTTGCCATAGCAAGCCAAATCTGCATGGCAGAGTCAGCCGTCCCGCTAAAGCGGGACTCTTCTTTTCACTGCTGCCTCTCCCGGCACTTGACCTCGCTCGCGAGCTCGCTTCGGCCCGTGCCGGTCTATTCTCACCCGCCCCTGGCGGGGCTGGGTAGGTCGTCGCTCTCCTATTTTTTTTCTTTTGGATCTGTCTCGCCGTTCACCCAGTATCCCTTGCGGCCCGTCACTTCGTACCCCGGGCGTTCTTTCAGCTTCAGTTCCAGTGCATGGTGTCCCAGGTGCGGTGATTGTGGACGAAAGCTCAGGACGTAGTAGTTGGGCACCTCGTTGGAGATGGCGATCAGGTGAGCGGCGAGAGTTTTGGCATCATGAAAGGGGAAGTACTCACCGCCGGTGAGCTGCGCCACGGATCTGGGAACGTTGCTCCTCAGCCCGTCTTTTGCGGCCAGGAAAGCCATGCGCGCCAATCTCAGCGGCGGCAGCAGATCGCCGGCACAGTCCAATGCCTGGGTGCCGCGTTTGCCGTGCGCATCCGGGTCTGCTTTGGGATCCTTGCTCATGCACCCGCCCGGTGCATAGGGCTCATTCGAGTATTCGGTTCCACCGGGCGCCGGCAGCTTCGCTTTTTCGTGGGCTACAGCGGCGCGCGTGCTGGAAAAACCGAAGCTGTAGATCGAGGTATTGGTATCCTCAACGGCGCGGACCGCGTCTTCCAGTTTCGTCTGGCTGCCGCTGTCGATGGTCTCGCTGACCAGCAGCACGGCGCGGCGGTAGTCCCTGGGCTGCGTTCGCAAAAGAGCGATGCCGAAGTTCAGCGCGTCAAAAATGGCTGCGCCCCCATCGCCTGCTTCCAATGCGGCAACGGCCTGCGCCGCGGCGTCGGTGTCGGTGGTGAACTCGTTTTCCAAACGAGGATGGCTGTCGAAGCCGATCACCGCCACGCGATGCGGAACGCCGCCGATGACCGCATCCAGAATCGGCCCAAGGTCGCGGTAGTCCTTGAGGTGCGACACTCCCAGGCCCCCGGTCTGCACGATCACGATCAGGGCGAGGGGCTGTGACAAGGTGCCGGGCTCCATATGAACCGGCTGTGGAATGCCGTCGTCGGTGAGGATGAAATCGTCGGCGCCGAGCGAAAAGACCACCTTGCCGACCCTGGTCTTTACCAGCACCGGCACCAGTACCAGATTGGAACGCACCGAGATGGCCGGCTGCGGGCCCGGGGGTGATTGTTCGCCGGTTTGCGCAGCGGCAAATAAAGCCCAGAATAGCGAGGCCACTAGGGAAACAAGTTTCAGTCGATACATCATGCGGCTGTTCCCCGGTCTCGGCTCCTGTGGTCAAGAAAATTGTACATTCAAAGAATGCTATGGAAGAGAAATCTTGCCGGTGTGTTTGAGGTTTTGTCGACCGGTCGGGGTTATTCTGGGTCGGCAAGTCGCCGGGCGTGCGCCCATTGGGATCATCTTGGGAAAATATTGACCGTTCTTGCAACCCGTGGATGTAGCGCTGGTTATCAGCCGTCCCGCTAAAGCGGGACTCGGCTTCCATGCTTGTTTCCCCGGCACTTGCCTTCGCTCGCGCTGCTCGCTTCAGGACCGTGCCGGGCTATTACCATCCGCCCCTGGCGGGGCTTGAATCTGATCTGGTTTAGCGGCTTGGTTAGCGCGCCATTCTTCACACGCTGTTGCATTTGATTCTCCAGCCCCTCCGGAATGGGTTCGGACTTCACTCTAAACGCGTGACGAAGGATTTCATTGATCACTTCCAGTTCACACCATTCCGGATGTTCACGACGCAGTTTTTGCTTCCTGATTTCACGGTCGAATAACGTGATTTCAATAGCAAGCTGCACGCGATTTCCTGGACTTAGAAAGCCATACCAAAGTTGATTTGGATAACGCAAAGCCATAAACAAATCTTTCCACCACACATTCTATAATGTTTACGTGAGTTCTCCGTTTACACTTCGCAAGATGGCGGAAGCCGATTTTCCCACACGCTGGGGACACTTCCGCATCATGGGCTTTGAAGGCCACTTTGCGCCGGAGCCGGCAAATGGCGGCTCGGCGGCGCGGGACGGCGCAAGCCAGGACGCGGCAGAGGCGCCAGGCAACGATCGTCGAAAAGAAGAAGCCGTGGCGCTGGTGCTGGGCGATATCCATTCGGCTCCGCCACTGGTCCGCATACACTCACAGTGCCTTACCGGCGATGTTTTTGGTTCGTTGCGCTGCGATTGCCGTCAACAACTGGAGATGGCTCTCTCGATGATCGCGCAGGCCGGGGCCGGCGTGCTGGTTTACGAGATGCAGGAAGGGCGCGGCATCGGCTTGATGGCCAAATTGCAGGCTTACGGTTTGCAGGACCAGGGGCTCGACACGGTACAAGCCAATGAAAAGCTGGGTTTCAAAGCCGATCATCGCGAATTTCAGCTTCCGGCCGAGGTGTTAAAAGCGCTGGGTTTGAGAGAAGTGCGGCTGCTTTCGAATAACCCACAGAAAGTCGCAGCACTGGAATCTGCGGGAATCAAGGTGGTAGAGCGCGTGCCTGCCGAAGTTGAGCCGCATGCCGCTTCAGAGCGGTATCTGAATACCAAGAAAGAAAAGCTGGGACATCTCTTCTCGGATCGATAGCTTCAGCGATTTGGCAATCAGCATTCAGCACTCAGCCCAATCAGTTTGCGGCAAAAAACGCGACAGACTCGAGGGAATTACCTGAGTTTAATGCCGCCTGCTGTGATGCGGTAGCCTTTGAAAGACATGGTGTTCAATGTTGAAAAGACTACCGTGTTCGGAGGAAGCTCCTGATACCGCGCTGATTCGAGATCAAACAACAATTCGCCTTTGTAATTGCCGCAAAACGGCACATTTAACAGAAAAAACCTTCTCCCGGGCAAGAAAACGCTTCGCAGAAGCTCGGGGCAGTAATAGTAGCCATCCCAGCCTTTACCCTGGGTCACCGACAAATACTTCTTGTCATTGATGAGCAGGCTTTGCAGACCATCTTGGTACACCAGCCTGACATTTAGCGAGGTCAACGCCTTCTCATAATCGATGATCGAAAAGGAATAAAAAAGTCCTTCGTCGCTCACGTCTGACAGTTCGATGTCATTCGCGTTGGGCTCACCGATGTTTGTTGAGTTACGTCCATTGAAGAATTTGAGTTGGAGATCCCCGCGACCGGTCGGTTCCGAATAGTAAATCGCGGAATTTGGGCCGAAGAAGTATGAGCATGCCGCAAAGGGCTTGAGCACCAGCTGCAAGCCTCTGGAATCGAGGTCATATCTCCACAGCTCTCCGTTTTTCGAGCACAGCTGCGAGCCCCGCGAATGGTTGTATTCGTCCCGTATCAGATAAAGAGATTTCGAGTCGCGGGACCACTGAAAGTCGTCGTCGCGAAAGAAACGGTGCCCGATTGGCTTGAATGTCCTATAGATTGAGTCAACCTCGGCCACCTCGCCGAGAACAGAATCCGTACCAACGATCAGAAGTCTTTTTCTTACCACAACGGCAATCTTGCTTCCGTCGGGCGAAACAAGGAAATTGGTGATCGGTCCACGCGTCAGGGTTGGCGAGTGGGGATCGATTTGGTCTGAGTATTTCAGCTCGCCATCAATGGAATAGAAGAACTTCGCATCAGCTTTGGCGGCAAACGAGGCAGGCGAGAAGTCGACGATCCTCGAAGTGGAATTCTTCGATTCAAATGTGCCCGACGAAGCACCGGAAGCAGCGAGGGAAACTGAAGAAACTGACGAAAGTACGGCAATAGCCACTGCAATCTGCTTCCAGAGCCGAACCATCGATCCATACGTTGGCTGCATTTGCAAGGTTGACATCGGCGAGGCCCCTTTGGACATCTGCCCCGAAGGTATCAACGAAACGCAATGGGACCAAGCGACAATACACGACAATCCCGCCTTGTCATTTGACGGCGTTTCACGAGAACACTCGTTTTAGGTGATGGCGAGATTCAACGCACGAGCCGCGCGAGTTCTTTCCGATTGCGCGCCGGCAAATCCATCAATGCCGATTTAATCAGGGCGCGATAGGCCTCGGTTGCGGCGGGGACTCGCTTCAATTCGCGCAGGTGGCGGCGGATGGTGTTGAGGTCGCCGCGCTTGATGGGGCCGCTGAAGGCTGCAGAGGGACCGCCTTCCACGTAATTCTTGATGGTTTCGCGCAGGATGGGCGCGATGATACGGCGCGTCTGGTTGGGGCTTAAGCCGGCGGCGCGGCCCACACGCTCGGCCGTCGCCAGGGTTGCCACCAGCATGGGCGAGGAAAACGAACCGAGAGCGTGGTAGAGCGTTTTGAATCGCTTTTCGATCGGGAAGATCTCGGCGTGCAGGCGCTTCACGATTTGACGGGCCGCTGTCACTGCCTGACGATCGCCTTCCACGGCAAACGGGACCTCGCTCATGCGGGGTGAGGCCCCGGGAACAAAGGTCATCATGGGATGGAGCGAAGCAACGTGCGCGCCTGCCCTCCGCAGCGGAGCCAGCACGTCACTGGAGAGCGCGCCGCTGGAATGAAGAACGATCTTCCCCTGCCAGCCGCTCTTGCGCGCGAGTTTGCGGGCGGTTTCCGCCAGCGCGTCATCGGTGTGGCAGATCCAGATGATGCTGGAATCAGGCCCGGCTTGTGCGAGCGGAATGGCGGTTGCTCCGAGCGCGCGCGCCAGCATGGCGGCTCGGCGGCGCGACGAAGCAGTTTCACGCGCGGCGACTCCGTCAATCGTATAGCCGGCAGCGCGCAGAGCAGGGCCGAGTGTGCGGGCAAGGTTTCCCGCGCCGATCAGAGTGATGGTCGACTTGTGCGTGCGCCTGCGGGCCATTCACCGGGAGAATAACAGAAGCGCACGGGAATCGCCGGAATCGCCGGAATCACGCGGAAACGCCGGCATCGCCGTGATCGGGAAAGCTCAAGTTCTTCGCGTCGCAAAAAGTTTTGTTTTTCTCGCCCAGCACTTAATATTGCGTCTATGTCTCCAACCCGCAAAAAATCCAAAAGTCTGGTTCGCGTGGTCTCCTCCAAGGTGTCATTTCGCGGTCCGGTGTTCAGTGTGAACACAGATGAAGTGGAAGAGCCGGGCAATGTGCAGGCTCGGCGCGATGTAATCCGGCATTCGGGCTCGATCGTCGTTCTGCCGGTGGATGATTCGCGGCGCTCGCCGCGAGTGCTGCTGGAGCGCCAATATCGCTACGCCGCAGGTCGCCGGATGTGGGAGCTGCCCGCAGGACGCATCGATCCAGGCGAGGCCCCGCTGGCTGCCGCTAAGCGCGAACTGCTTGAGGAAACCGGATACACGGCGAAGCGATGGCAACGGGCGCTGTTTTTCTACGTCAGCCCGGGCTTTCTTGACGAAAGCATGACGGTATACCTGGCGCGTGGTCTCAGAAAGGGGCAGGCTCAGCCGGAAGAGGATGAGCGGATCGCTGTGCGCTTTTTTCCAGTAGCCCAGGCGGTGCGTATGGCGATGACGGGGAAAATTGTTGACGCCAAGACCATTTCCGGTTTGCTCTGGCTGGAAAGAAAACTACTACACCGTTAAAGTAATTCTTTCAAAGTAATGCCTTCCGGCTATCCGCATTGAAGGAAGTGCAGGATGATCGGGCAGACGCTTTTCTTTGTAAGTCATTGCTGCTGGAATCTTTACTTTTAGTTGACATGCCGCGGTAATGAAGCGCAAAATATCACAAAGCCAAAGTAACGGGTATAAGACGGGTAAACATCGGGGGAGAAGGTTAAATCATTCCCGGTGTCCATACGTCCCTTCCCAATAGCAGTGGCAAAACTTAGAGAAGAAAAATCGGTCTGCGGACCACAGCACCACCGTGTATCCACAGTCCGCCCGGAGTAAGGAACGTGTCTCGAATTAAAGGTAAAGTTAAGTGGTTCAATAATGCAAAAGGGTTCGGATTCATCGGCCGCGATGACGGTCCTGATGTTTTCGTTCATTACAGTGCCATCCAGTCAGAGGGCTACAAGAGCCTGCAGGAAGGCGATGACGTCGAATTCGAAATTGTCCAGGGACAGAAAGGCCCGCAAGCAGAGGGCGTAACCAAGCAACAAACAACGCAGTCTGCATGACATTCTGAGTCCCAGGTTCCTGCGTGAATTCGAGGCCCGGTTGACCCCACTACCGGGTCCTTTTTTTTCTGCGAAGTTCCTTGTTGCTGACACATTCAGCTGGGTAGCGAAGTTCTCTGCGCCTGACGCGCGTGGCTCAGCGCGCCAACGGTCTCGCCACTTTTTGATTCGACCCGTTTGATCCGTGTCATCCGTGGTGAGGTTTTGGTTTTCCGATCTCGGCGATGACGTGCGATCTCGGCGATTCCGGCGATTATTTCAAGCTCACGCGCACCCAGTATTCCGGTTTCGGCGGCGGCGAAAAATTCGCTTTCTCCAGCTTCGGACGCAGGCACGCATCGCTCGCTTCTTGCGGCACCACCAGCATCTGCTGCACGCTACCGGTCTTGCCTACCTGCATGATCAGCAGCGTTGGCGGCGGGCTGCCTGCAGGCGACGTGCAATCGTGCACCGCGCGGGCATAACGCGCGCTGAATTCCTTGGCGATTTGTCCGTCATAACGCTGGCCTTCCGGCGTCGCTACATTCGCGTTCACGGCTTTGTACGCGTCAATGATTTTCTTGAACGGACCCGCCTGTCCGCTGGCCCACGTCTTCACTTTCTCAAAATATTCCTGCGATCCCCACGTATTCCTGTCCCAGTGATCGCCGATTTGTCTGAACGTATCGTCCGCGGCCATGTAGTCCCCAAAGCGGGCCGCCATAAACGCAATCTGGTTCTGCCTTACGACGCTCGAACCATATTGCTCGGCCAATCCCTGATATCCTACCAGCGCGCGCGACCACACAAAGTGCTGCGGCATCTTCGCCAGATCCGGATTGCCGATCACCGACTGCGCAATCAGGAAATACAAAATGTCGCCCGGCTTCCCGCCCACGCGATTCGCCTGCTCCTCGGCGAACTTTTCTACATCGCCTTCCTTGCCGCGCCACAGCGGCGTCAGTGTCAGCGCCTGCTGCTGATAGTAGTAAAAATACTGGGGCTCAAACGCCACCGCCCGCTGCAGCAGCGTATTCATGTCGTCCACTTCCCAGACCTTCGCCCGTCCCACCTGCAGCATCACGTCATACCACTCCGGGCATTTTGCCTGCAGGTCCGATGCCTGGTTCAACACCGTCTCCGCGATCTTCAATTGCTTGGTGAACAAGTCGAAGCGGTCCGGCGCGATCGTGCCCGCTGCACCCGGCCCGCGCAGCTGCCAGGCATACAGCAGCTCAGCCTGCGCCAGCGCCACCCGCGCCGTGATCGACGAGGGCATCATCCCCACCCAGTGGTTCAACCGCTCGCGATACGCATTCCAATCCGGCACCACACCCCGGCCCTTACCCGTCGGCGAAGCCAGCGCCTCATAAAACTCATGCAGCTTCCATTCGCCTCCGGCAAAGCGTGTTTGTCGCGCGCGCTCGCCGGCGGCCACGTCATCCAGCACGCGGAAGCGCTCCTGCTCCAGCAATAGCCGCACGCCCTCTCTGTACTTGTCCGGATCCGTCTCCGATACCAGGGCCATCGTCGCCGACAAGTCCGCGGCTGCCGAATTCTGGGCCTTCTGTCCCGTGTTCGCCTGGGCCGCCTGGGCTGCGTTGTCCTTCTCTGCGCGAATCCTGCGCGCCCGGTCACCCAGCGACTCCTGCGCCGAAACTCCTGTAGCCAATAAGGTTATTCCCGCCAGCGCGATCGCCGCGCAGCCTAGCGCTTTCCGGCCGAATGCCGATCTCCATGTCGTGATTTTTGGCTTCTGCATGACCACAAGCATAGCCGCTAACCCAAACAAAACAGAGTTACTTGAGTGCCATGCCCGCCTCTGTTTTTGGTGCACACACGGGTGGGATAAGTGTCCGTTGTGGCACAGGCACTCCTGCCTGTGCTTTGGGGATCATGTGGAACCGCCGCCCCTAGCGGTCTTCTACTTATTCCAAACTTGTGGACCCCAGGCCCGGGCTCCCCGGCAAGCCCGGGGTTGGCTTGAGGGGGTGGAGAAGCCCTCGCCTGCGATATCAAGATGGCATCCCGAAGAGCCTGGGCGCTGAAGGATCTGCTCCGCTGCCGCTTCGCGTGAGCCACTCATGAATCTCAACGTAGAGACCTAGCACCGATACGTCTCAAGATCGGCAACCAATCCGCGTCTATCCGCGGCAGCGCGGGACTAGCGCTGGTATGAGGACCGCTGTTAGTGGGTGGCCCAGCGCCGCAAAGGCGCGGCTGAGAATAGCCCGGCACGGCCCGAAGCGAGCTATCGCGAGCGGAGGGTAAGTGCCGGGGAACTGTGAGATCCCGAGTAGAGTCCTGCTTTAGCGGGACGGCTGATTCCGGAAAAAGGGCACGTAAGAAAGTCGACCTTGCCAATACCAGCACTTTGTGTCTTCCCTGAGCCTACACAACGTCGACTTTCCGGGAACTGCCCTGTCCTTTTCGGAGTCTGAATTAGTCATGAAGCGAACTTCGGTTTGTCTAGCCGTGTTCCTATCGATTCTGCTCGCTTCGGTCTGGGGCATTTCGCAGGGCCGAGCTTCATCAACACCAGCTCCTTTCGTCATTGATCCAAATCGCGCCTTCGTCTACCTGCGTTTTGACCATATAGGCAAGGGTGTGAAGTTTTTCGAAGATGAGCCATCGCAGAGATTGTGGCTTCGCTTCGTGAACAACTGCCGGGAGGGAATCGTTCTTAGCACCTTCGGCCCGCCCGAAGGAGCTCTGGCAAATGAGGCCGGCGTGATGTACGAGGTGGTAAAAGATGCGCCGATCGAGTTAGTGGATCTACCCAATAATGACTCAAATGTCTCCAAAAGCTCAGATCAAAAAGAAACCAACATGCCCAGGGGATACAGCTTCGATGTCGGATCGGCGTCTATCATTTCGCCTGGAAAATCCCTGCTCTTTAGTATTCCAATCAACCATCTGGGCAAATCCTGGCACATCGAGATTCCTTTTGAATTTAAATTGCCGCCCGGCAAGGGATCCCGGCCGCTGATGATCGGCGGGGAACCGCATATGGTCTTGGTCTATTCCATCGAGGATCTTCCCCTGGATATTCAAAAGAAAACACTTGAGGTTCATTAGAGTGCGATCGACTGTTCTTGCCAATAGTCGTGGAACTCTCCTCCGGTTCGGTGTAAATTGTCGATCTGAAACCCGAGAAATGACGGACAAGGTGCATCAATGAAGACACGAAGGGTCTTCTGGAAGCTGGCGATCGTGTTGCTATGTACTGCTCTTGTTCATGGCAAAGAGAATCCAGCCGCGACGGCCGGCTATGAGAAAGCGCTGCAGCAGCTGAAATCGGGCGATTTGAAAATTGATTTCAAGGCCTTGCGCATCAACTGTGCTGCCAGCAAATATGAATGTGAGGCTGACGCGGACGACATTAAGCAGCTGTCCTCTCTCCTTAACGCCAAGAAGTTCGACCAGGCGCTAAAGAAGGTCGATCAACTCCTGGAAAAGGTCTTTGTCGATGCGGAACTGCACTACATCGCTTTCATCGCCAACTCGGAATCCGGGAATAAAGAGAAGGCGGAATTTCACAAGGCGGTAATACGGGGTCTTTTGGATTCAATCCAGGAGAACAAACACGGCCAGTCGGAAGAAGATGCTTTCGTGGTTATCAATGTTCATGAGGAATACACCTTTCTTCGCTTCAGTCATATGCAGGTGACACAGCAAAGCCTGGCTCACAAGGATGGTCATACCTACGACGTCATGGTTTGTCGGGACATGAACAATAAGGAACACGAAGTAACCGCATATTTCAACGTCGATATTCCTACACAGAGTTTGAGAGACGCGTTGGCGAATTAAGCGGTTGCCGCCAGGAATTCATGCGACACGACCAGAAGGCATGTCCGCTCTGCGGTGAACGCATCCCGAAAACGGCGAGAGGAGGCAGGCACAAGTATTCGCGCCGGAACTGTGGAGCAACCATAAACAAGTTGCTTACTTGCGAGCACTGCGGCACCAAACGAGTCTGGTAAGGCAAGAAAGGAGCGGCATGCAGCGGCTTGCGGTGCGCCGCATACTCGATAACTGGCAAAAAATCGCACTCCCTCCGATCAGTGTCATCCGTGTTCATCAGTGGTAGGGTTTTGCCTTTCCGATTCCAGCCGCGAATACCCACAATGCGCCTTTGTCAACCCAACCCAGGGTAGAGATTGCTTGGGTTCCATCGCTGTTAACTATCACGAGAATAGACTTTCATATCCGGTTACTCAGGGCAACGTTTGTTTGGCGTCACATCCCCATCCCTCCGATCCGTGTCATCCGTGTTCATCCGTGGTAGAGTTTTGCCTTTCCCCGACCGCTGAGTGCCGATCGCTCACCGCTGACTTCAACTCCACCACCTCCAGCGGACACTCCGGCCAGTTATGCCTCCAGCACACGATCATGTTGCAGTTCGCCGCCTGGTGCCCATGCGACAAAAAGCTCCTGCTCTCATATTCAAACTCAATCCGCTTCCGCTGCCACCGGCCCGGCTCTACTTCCAGCATCGCTTCGCAATCCGGAAAGCCGTTCTGTACCCGCGTGATCCTGAATCCCAGGTCGCGTGCCACCGCCCCAAACAGCACGGCAACCCCGGCTTCGTTCGTCGGCGAGAACACCATCGGCGTCTCCGCCATCGGCTCGCCATAAAACGGCTCATCATCCTGGATGGTCGGCCGCAAAGTTCCTCCCCCCGAAGTTCGTCTCAAAGTTCTCCGCGACGCTCTCGGCCAGTCCGGTCTCTCCATCAAATGCTTCGCCACAACGTCCAGCACATCCTTCCAGTCGTCTCCCACTCTCTCCCCGCGGCTGTATTCCAGCATCCCTGCCGGAACATGCGTCCACCCGCCAAAATGCCGCACCAGCGGACGTGAACTGTATCTCCCATGCAGCCGGTAGTCCATCATCGTCGGCACCCGCCCCAGCTTCCGTACCACCCCGGCCCAGTCGGGAAAAAGCGCCTCCAGCCCGACCGTATATCCAGATCCACCGCGTTCCAGCCCGCATGCCTCCAGCGCGCGCTTGTAATTGCCAAAATATTTCTTGATCGCGTAAATGCTCACCTTGGTCCTGGTGATCAATTCGCCCACTGACGGCGCGTGCCCCAGCTCCTGTGTGCAGTTCATTACGGCAGCAATGATCTCTTCTTTGCTCATTTCTTTCTCCACGCATATCCATCGCCGCCGTTCCCGTAGGCCCCCATCCTTGTCGCGTTCCTTGCGAACGGATGGGCATGGCGGGAATAGGCAGAAATACAAACAGCCATCCGCAAGGATGGCTGGCTGGTGTGTTTCGTAAGATCCTTGTAGCTGGAATGGGATTACATCTTATTGACCTCGCCATCCCGGCGGCCGTTTAGCCGGCGCGCGCGCTTTCGGGGGTTCCCGTTCGCACCCGCTCTTGGCGTGAATGGGCGGATCAGCGCGCGGGTCCGGGGTGCCCAAACGCCCCGCTTTTGCGCGATTGGGGTGGGAGTAGGCCGGAGGGACCTTGTGCTTTTCTCACGCCCAACACTACTACCGCTGCGCCGAAGAGCACTCTTGGCTGTGCTTCGCTCGTGTGATGTAGCCCTGACGTTGATCCAGCGCCGCAAAGGCGCGGCTGAGAATAGCCCGGCACGGCCCGACGCGAGCTATCGCGAGCGGAGGGTAAGTGTCGGGGAAGAGTGAATTCAAAACAGAGTCCCGCTTTAGCGGGACGACTGACTTTTGTGCGCGCCAATCGATTCACATGGCTCGATCGCAGCTCTTAGCGGCCACACGCACACCTCTCCCGCCCATGCAGAACGCAGCAACTTGCCAATGGCTGATTGCCGGTCGCTATTGTCTTGGCAGGCAGGGTCAGGACTTCACTGACCCGCGGACCGTAGACGGGTTGCAGGCCTTTTGGAGTTTGCGTTTCCTAAGTACTAAATACTAAGTACTCAGGACTGCCTTTCTCCCCGACGCCGCTCTCGGTTAAACCAGTGCGAAGTATAAGCGAAACCGGCTCCGCATGGCAATCAGGAAATTGGCCAAAACGAATGGAAAACGTACATCGTCCTGGCACCAGCGTGGCGAGACAGGTATCAAGCATGGCCTGGCACCAACACCCACACCGGGATCGTGACTGTCTGCCCGAGTGAACTCCTGGCCCTCAAAACATTTCATTTGAAGCTATAGTGGCCGGACGGTGAGCCCATTCCTTGAGACAGCGCCGGCAAGACCCCGTACTGCTTGTGGACTTCCCAGAACTTTCCCGCGTATTTCAGTGCCCAGGGGAAAGCAGCGCGAGTCCCCAGGCCGACGATGATGGACTCCAGGTTGCCGGCGCTGGTAGCCGAATTCGTACTGATGCTTTTATCTAGCACGGTCTTGCACAGGACTCCACGATCACCGGGCGGATCCTCCCCATCCCACTTCCCGGCCGCGCACGACAGCGCGAGTTGAGTAGCCAGGCCGGCATCAAGCTCTTTCGCCAGTTTGGGCGCGTCGGTTTTCAGGTTCCACGTGCGGGCGAATTCAATGGCTGCCTTCGCGTCCGCGTTCTCTTCGATCTTGTTGACCCACTCCACGCTTGCGGCAACGGCGGTGTTGTAAGCATATTGCTGGTGAGCCGAGATCGACGCGGCGTCCTGCTCGCGGGCGGGGACATTGCCGGCGTCGTGATACTTGGCCTGCGATACCAGCGGTTGGCCTGGGCTTTCCAACTCCCTGTACTCCAGGCGGGAGTTGTCGTGGTTCATGTGTGTGTGTGTATTCGCTGCGTTCTGGCCCGGAGGATAAATTCCCGTCTTGACCTGAAACGGCCATTGATCCGGTGCGCCCGCTTTCGCGCGAAATTCGAACCACGTGGGTGCTCTCATTCCTCCTGCCGGTAGCGAGACCGGCGGCGCCGGAGTGTGTTTGAAATCCTGATGCACCCAGTCAGAGTGCGAATAGAAATCCTGCACCGCGTGCAATGACGCTCCCAGTGTAACCAGCACCAGGACCTTTCGCGTACGATCATCGGTCCCGGCCTGGTTCTTGTACGCCGCCAGCGCGGTCTGGGTGTTCTTCAGCAGCTGCGCGAACATGGAATCGAACTTCGCGTTGCCCTGAAGTTCACCATAGAGATTGTCGAAATGAAGAAATACGGCGGACTGGCGGCTCTCCGCATTCGCAGCGCCGAACTGGTTCAGCGCCTGCAACGCCTGGCCCTGAAGGTTTTGCGAAGCTAGTTCGGAAACGGGTCCGAAGAAGTCGGGCGAAAAGTTACCCAACTGCGTGATCTTGCGTGCATCTTCGCTGAATGCGAACGCTTCCGCAACGCGGCGCACCGCTTCCTGGTGCCAGTAAGTATCAAATCCAGACGCTGGCGAACAGAGCAGAGCGAAGAGCATCAGTGCGATTGGGACTCTGCCGGACATACACGCTATTCATTGTCATTCCAGGAACTAGCCCTGCGCAAGGGGGACAGATCAAAACCTTTGTGTCGGTTTCACCGCTCTCACAAATGCGCTCATAAACTTGCCTTCCACCTGCGCGGCGAGCGCATCCACATCCAATCCCTGGCCCGCGAGCACTGTTCGCGCATCTTCCACGCTGTAAACCCGGGTCGGCTCGATCTCAATTTGCTCAAAGCCCGCGCCGGCCAGTTTGGCCTGGTATTCCTCATCGCTCAGCGCGCCGGCAATGCAGCCTACCCACAGCAGCATGCTCCGCCGTATTTCCTCCGGGACCTCGCCGCGCACCACCACGTCGGAAACGGCAAGGCGCCCTCCCGGCTTGAGCACGCGAAACGCTTCCTGCAGAACGCGGTCTTTGTTGGCCGAAAGATTGATCACGCAGTTGGAGATAATCACGTCAACCGAGTTGTCCGGGAGCGGCACGTTTTCAATCTCGCCTTTCAGGAACTCCACGTTGCTCAGCCCGGACCTCTTCTGGTTTTCCCGCGCCAGCGCCAGCATGTCGTCAGTCATATCCAGCCCATAGGCTTTTCCGCCGGAGCCCACTCGTCTGGCCGATAACAACACATCGATCCCGCCGCCCGAGCCAAGATCAAGAACCGTCTCGCCCGGGTTTAGCTGCGCCAGCGCCGTGGGATTGCCGCAGCCCAGCGACGCCCTTAGCGCCTCTTCCGGCAGCAGGCTGGTTTGTGTGTGGTCGTAAAGGTCGCGGGTGATCGGATCAACGTCCGTGCCGCACGCGCTCGCGCCGCAACAGGAATTGCCTTGTCCGGCCGCTACGCGCCGGGCTGCTTCGCCGTATTTCGCCTGGACCACGTCTTTAATCGCATCCGTCATCGTCTTTGCTCCTTGTTCCTAACGGCAGCAGACCACCTTTTGCGCCTCCACCACCTTGTTGCGCGTGCAGCATTCGGCAAATAGAAAGCCCAACAGCTCTTCCAGGGCCGCCGTGTTCGCCGTGTAGCGCAGGAAGGTGCCTTCTCTCTGCACGCGCACCAGATCTTCGTTTTTCAGCTTGTCCAGATGGTGCGACAGCGTCGAGTTGGGAATCTCAAGCTCCTCGCCGATTTCGCCTACCACCATCCCTTCCGGGTGCGCCGACAAAAGAAGCCGCAGAATCCGCAGCCGCGGTTCCGCTCCCATAGCGGACAGCATGTCGGCGAAGCGGGTAACTTCCTGTGTATTCGACTTTGCTACCATATTTCTAGAATAATAGAAATTGCAGCCCGGTGTCAAAGACAATGATTCTTCTTTACCTTAGTTAGGTTTGCTGGATCAGCTCATCCGCTTTTCGCCATTTCGAGCTTGCGCGCCCGCCTCCGCCGCCGCAGGTAGCGCACCAGCAACCACACCATTGCGACCAAGGCCAGCACGATGAGCACAGACAAAACGATGAGAATCCGTATGGAATTCATCATCACGAAGTTGCCGCTCACGCTATAGAAGCCATTGAAGTTCGCGAGCGCCGCCGGCAAAGCGAGCAGATCGTCCTTGGTCATCTGCAGAACATGTTCTTGCGGATGAAACGTCGATTCCCACGGAAACAGCTCGCCGGCGGCATTCTTTTCCACGTGCCCGCCCAGGACATAGGTGACCGGGCGGTCCTTCACGAACGCCGCAACCCTCTTTGCGCTCGCCAGATATGCGCTCGTGTCGTCGACCAGCAGGCGTCCCGGTATCAGAAAGTCGCCGGAGAAAAAAAGCCCCGTAGTTCGGTCATAAAACGAGACCTCCGTCTCGTTGTGTCCCGGCGTAGGGATCGCGTCAACCGTCCTGCCGCCGAGATCGATCTCCGCTGCGCCGTTCGGCCAGTCGCTGAAGTGATAGAAACGGCGGACGCTATCAATATCGAAGCCTGCCACATGAACGTCGGGCAGCTGCGCGAACTGCCCATCGCCTGCGCGATGGTCGAGGTGCCGGTGCGTGTGGACCACAATGAGCGGCATTTTTTGCGGTCCCCGATCCGGCAGCAACTGCAGCACGGTACGCGCCAGCGGCATCTTGTTGGCCTCGGCTACATCGCCGGTGTCGATCAGGAGCGCCTTGTCCGATCCAATCAGCAGGTAGATAAACGGCGCTTCAAACGTGTCGCAGATGTTCTCGCGAAGGATATACGTCCGTTCGTTATAGGCATGTACCTGCAGCGGAGGTTGATTATTCCCCGCGCAATTCGTTGTGCCTTCATACCAATGCACGTCCATCGATCCCGGCGCCGTCTGCGCCCGGCAGCGCGCCGCGCTCACCACCAGCACGAAAATCAACCCAATCTGCAGTATCGAAGCGCGGGAATTCCTGAATCTCATTTGCTAAGCTCCTCTGCCTTGCGGCAGCATGGCATTCAATGTAGAGAGCCATGACCTCACGGCCTGGTTGACACGCCGGCGGTCATGTTTGGTGCAGTAATCCAGCATGAAGCCGCGCAGTCCGGCTATGACGACGGTAGCGAAAGCGCGCGCTTCGCGGCGTGAATGCCCTTCACGGCACAAAGGCTCCGCGATGTCGCGAAGCCATTCTTCAATCGTGTCATGCAGAAACATCTTGTAAAGCCGCGGACGCCGCAACGCCACCCCGTAGACTTCAAAAAAAAGACGGAAGAGCGGCTCGGAATCAGGCGCGCTCATCCGTTTCCAAACGATCCCACATGCCTCGGCAAAGCTATCGCCTTCGACTTTGTCATACGCAGTGCGTTGCTGCCGTCTGGCCTCAGCCAGTACCTCGATCACCATGTTTTCTTTTGAGCCGAAATAGTAGAGGAGCACCCGCGGACTTGAACCCACGGCCTTGGCCAGTGGCCGCAGCGACAGTTCATTCAGGCCATGCTTGATCAGATACCCGAGAATAGCGCTCCGCAACTGTTTCGGCCGCTCTCGATTTGCAGTCCGGCTCATCTTGAAAACGAATTATAAATGAAACGAGTGTTTCAATTATAGGGCGGAGAATCTAATTTTCTTGTTTGGCCGGTTTTCCTATTTGTGATCAGGCACCACCCGGATCTCGAGCATGTTCGAAGCAACTTCGAACCAGCTCGGCTGGTATTCCTCGCGCCCGATATCCCACTTGAACACACGCCGGCTGGTCACATAAATTTGGTACCTGCCGGGCGGCAGTTTGAACGGCAGCGGTGCTTTGGAGACATAGGGTTCCTCGTCGAGTCCAACCAGGCGGGAGAAACAGCAGAGAATGCTGTTGTTGAACAAGGCCTTGCGCCCGTTCGATATGTGCACCACATCCAGTACTGATGGACTTTCGCCTTCCGCCGTTTCGACTTTGTACTTGTACCGCTCGGCGCTGGAAAACCGGGCAACCATATAGATCGATTCATTCTCACCGTACTCGCTGCGATGGTCGGCGGTGCTGATCTCAACCCGAAGCCACATCGGATTTGCCGCTTCTGCGCGCGCATGTTCCCGCTGAAATGGAGTTTTGGGCCGGAGCGCCACGCCAATCCCCACGCCCACGGTGATCATAAGCGCGATCACACCGAACCCAATGAGCCGGTAGTCTCTCTCCGCTTCCATCAGAAAGGATTAGACACCGGACCGGTACCAGACCACCAGTAACCAACGATAGGGAACGTATACGGCACCAACCTTCCCCGATCTCGCTATAATGCCTCCGCTCATGTTCGCCTTCCGCCCCACTCTGCCTGTTTCCGGCGAAGACCGCCAATGGGTTGAAAGCGGCTTTGACCGCCTCGGCCGCGCTCTTGGCCATCAGCGCCTGCTTCAGGCCCGCGTCATACTTCCCGACGCCGAGCATTTTCCTGACCCCTACGATAAGAGCGAAGCCGCGGCAGAAAAAATGTTCCGCCGCATCTGTGATTACATGCAGGTCGACCACGGCCAGATCGATCTCGAGTTCTTTCCTGACGAGACCTCGGAATTGCGCAAGCTCATGCCTTACTGGAGCGATGGGAACGGCAAAAGTTGTGCCGGTCTGTATTTCCATCCGGATGACGAAAGCCGCAGAATGGTCGTGGCTATGCGGGCGTCGAACATGGAAGATCCGCTCACGGTGGTTGCCACCCTGGCGCACGAACTCGGCCACGTAATACTGCTGGGCGGCGGACGGATCGACCACAATGCCAAAGATATGGAGCCACTCACCGATCTTTTGACGGTCTATCTCGGCTTCGGCATTTTTACCGCAAATTGTTCCGGCCGCTTCCGCCAATGGCATAAAGACGGCAAACAAGGCTGGTCAATGCAGCGTTTGGGCTACCTTCCCGAAGAGGTTTACGGCTACGCTCTGGCCCGATTCGCCCACGCACGCCAGGAACGAAATCCCAAATGGACCCGGCATCTCTCCACCAACCTGCGCAGCTATTTCAAGAAGTCGGCGGCGTGGCTGGAGCATGACGAACGGATCAGGAAACAGCCAATCGGGTGAAGGTCCAAGAGTTTGCTTGCGACAAGCGCCCCGCGTGTTGGGGTGCGCGTGGTAAAAACCCTCCGCGTCGTGTCTAGCCCTTCTCCAGCATCACCTCGGTAGACTTGATCACGACCCTTACTTTATCGCCTTTCTTCAGCTTCATCTCCTCGACGCTGCGGCGCGTGATCACACTTTCCACCACATTGTCGCCGACGCGCACGGTTATGTGGGCCATTATGGTACCCAATTGAACATCCTCGACAACGCCTTGCAGTTGGTTTCTTGCGGAAAGAGTCATGGGGGAAGTATATGGCAGAGCAGCACTGCTTGCGCGTCCTCGAGCTTGAAACTCAACAGCAGGATTTTGCGTTTTCCGATCAAGGCGATCACGTGCGATTCCGGCAATCTACTTAATCCTTTTGTCCTTCTCTCCTCTGTACCATTTCCCGCCTTAAGCCACCTTGCTTCGCTGCACCAAAAGCGCTACAGTCAACGTAGCTCTGACCGATTCTTCCGGCCTCCCAAGAACCCTCACAGGTGTAATTTGACCAATGACTGCACAAGCAGTGCGACATCCTGTGGTTAAGGGCATTTATCCACAATATCTAGTGGGCTTTGCTCTTGACCCCCGGTTACTCTCTGGGTACATTAACTGGAACGCGGGTTTATAGAGATTTGCAGGAAAAAATCGCACCCTGCCAGCCACAGGGCCCCAAGGCGCGCGGATTTCCCGTGTTGGCTTGGGGACGATTGGTCAATCCTGAAGGAGTAGGAAGTTGCTGAAACTTAAGAAGCTGCAAATCCTCGGTTTCAAGTCCTTCTGTGATCGCACGGAGCTCAAGTTCCCGGGCGAGGGTATTGCTGCGGTTGTGGGCCCCAACGGATGCGGGAAGTCGAACATAGCTGACTCCATCTCCTGGGTCCTGGGTGAACAATCCGCCAAAAGTCTGCGCGGTGTGCGCATGGAAGACGTGATCTTTGCCGGTACCCGTGACCGCAAACCTACCGGCATGGCCGAGGTCTCCCTTACCCTGGTCGATCCACAGGTTTATGAAGGCCAGGTGAGTGGCGTCCCCGAAATCGATATTCAGGACGAAATGCCGCTCGGCATGAATGATGACGACTGGGACGAAGCCTCCATCCGCGCCGCCGCTGCCGAAGCCACCGATGCAGCCGTAGCCGAGGTACAGCCCGGTCCGCTCGATTGGAAAGAAGGAATGGAAGGCGAGGCGCCCCCGGGCGACGGAGCAGCTGAAGTCGTGCAGACAGCATCCGCGGAAGCTCAGGCCGAAGCGACAGAATCACCTTCCGAATTGGCAGAATCGCCATCAGCTCCAACCGAGCCGAACGCTGAAGCTTCACAAGCCGGCCCGAACCCTGTAGTTCTCAAAATCCGCCGGCGCAAGTTCAAGCCCATGGTCTTTGCCAAAGGCGAGATCATGGTTACGCGCCGCCTCTTCCGCACCGGAGAGAGCGAATATCTTCTGAATGGCAAATTATGCCGCCTTCGCGATATTCAGGACATCTTCATGGGCACCGGCCTGGGGCCGGAGTCCTACGCCATCATCGAACAGGGAAGAATCGGCCAGATTCTCAGCAGCAAGCCGCATGATCGCCGCGCCATCATTGAAGAAGCTGCTGGTATCACCAAGTTCAAGACCCGCAAGCGCCTCGCCGAAGCCCGGCTGGAGCAGGCCCGGCTGAACCTGGCCCGCATCAATGACATTTTTGACGAAGTGACCCGGCAGATGAATTCGCTCAAGCGCCAGGCGTCCAAGGCCGAACGCTATGCCCGCCTGCGCGACGAGATGAAAGAGAAGCTGCGTGTCGTCCTGGCCAGCAAGTTCGCCCAGATGGGCCGCGACCAAGCCGCGCTGAATGCTTCGCTTGAAGCCATGGGAGAAGAGATTCGCGCGCGCAGCGAGTCCGTGACCGCGAAGGAAACCGAGCATACCGATCGCACGCATCGAGGTTACGCCATCGAGAGTGAGATCGCGCACAACAGCCAGGCCATGAACGCGCTTGCTGTCGAGACCGAACGCGCCATCTCCCGCCGCGGCTCGAATGAAGAGCGCTGCGCTGAATTGGATGCCCGTGCGGCCGCCGCGCAAGCTGAATTGGAACGGGCCCAGACGCAATCGCTCTCGCTGGTGGAAGAGGTTCAGACCAACCGCAGGTTTGTCGAGTCGGCCGCTTCCGAGGTCGCGACCGCGCAACAGGAATGGCATGCTCTGCAACAGGCCTCGCAGGATGTAGCTACATCGCTCACCGACCTGGAGCGCCAGCAGGAGGCGCGCCGCCAGAACGTCATGGAAGCCATGGCTTCAGCCTCCCAGGTGCGCAACCAGATCATCCAGGCGGAAGAGCACATCACTGCCCTGGAGCGCGAAGCGCAGCGGCTGGAGCGCGAATCCGCTGCCGCGCAGATCGATATTGAAAGCTTTGGCGGCAAGCGTGGTCAGATTGCCTTTGAATTTGAGTCGATCACGCAGACCGCCGCGGCGCTGGGAACCCGCATCGGCGAAGTTCGCAGCCAGATCGAAAGCAAGCGCAAGGAGGAGGAAGAGCGCAAGCGCAACCTGGATACCCTTCGCGCTGAATATGCCACGGCTCAGGGCAAAAAGACGTCTTTGGAATCGGTGATCAACGAGCATGGCTACTCCACCGAATCAGTCAAGCGTCTTTTTCAATCGGGCGCAGTCGGCAATGGCTTCACTCCTGCCGGCGTGCTGGCCGATTTTCTTGAAGTCGAGACCCGTTACGAAAGCGTGGTCGAAGAATTCCTGCGCGACGAGCTGAATTACGTGGTGGTGAAGTCGTGGGATTCCGCCAACGAGGGCATGCGGCTGCTGCAGTCCGATGTCGACGGCCGCGCGACCTTCCTGGTGCATCCGGAAGACGCGCAGGCGCGGTTCTCCTTTGTCGTGAATGACGCGCCGCCTCCGGGCTCGGCCCGCCAGGCCGACCTGGTTCCGCTCAAGAGCTGTATCCGCGTGCTCAACGGTTTTGGCCGTTCCCTCGAGGTCGTGCTCCCCAAGCTGCGTGACGGCTACATCACGCAGGATTCCAGCATCGCCCGCAACCTGGCTCTGGAGAACCCTGACGCCTACTTCCTCTCTTCCACCGGCGAGTGCTTCCACAACGTTACCGTCACCGGCGGCAAGCAGCGCAAGGAAGGCCCTCTTTCGCTCAAGCGCGAGCTGCGCGAGCTGGCCAAGCTGGCCGGCGATCTGGAAACTGCCATTCAGCATGAGCAGAGCTGCGTGCAGACGCTCAGCCGCGAACTTTCCGAGCTCAGCAAGCTGTTGAGCAACCTGGAAGAAGAGCGCCGCGAAGCTGAAAAACAGGCTCTCACCCAGGGACATGCGCTCAAGCAGATGGAAACCGAGCTGGCGCGCACCGAGCAGCGCCTCAATACCTACCGGCTGGAGTTTGAACGCACCCGTTCCGAGCGCGACGAAAAGAGCCAGATCGTCTCGGAGAAGCGCGAACAGGCTGAAGCCTTGGAGCAGAAGCGCCAGACATTGGAAGACGAGATGAAGGTCGCGCAGCAGCGGCTGGTTTCGCTGCGGACCACGCGCGACGGCGCCTCGCAAAGCGCGTCCGAAGCCGCCGCCCGGCTGGCGGTGGTGGAAGAGCGGCGCAGAACCGCAGCGTCGGCCCTGGAGCGCATCGAGGCGCTCTCGGCTGAAGCACGGCAGCGCGTAAGTTCGCTGCAGACGCAGATTCAGTCGGCAGCGGCGGAAAAGGTCCAGCGCGAAGCCGAGAACCTGCAGATCGCTGAGCGTCTCCAGGCCCTGGCCGCAGAGAAAGCCGCGGCTGAGGCCACCGGCGTCCAGTTGCACCATGAGTCGGAGCAGGTGCGCGCGCGCATTGCCGAAATCGATCAGGAATTGAAAGCCGCTCGCGCGGATCTTGACGCCACCCGCGAGCGCAAGAGCGAGCTGGGGACACAGCTGGCCAAGCTTCAGTCCGATCTGGCGCACATGGCTGAATCCTGCATGAACGAACTGGGCATCAGCGCTGACGACTTGCGCGCCAATACCGGGATCCCGCTGGTGGAAGGCGAGCAGCTTGCTCTGGAAGAGACCACCTATCGCGAGATGCGCACGAAGCTCGACAACATGGGCCCGGTCAACATGATGGCGCTCGAGGAATTCAAAGAAACCGAGCAGCGCCATCAGTTCCTGGAGACACAGCGCAAGGACCTGCTGGAGTCGATCGAGAACACGCAGGCCACGATCAAGGAGATCGACGAGTTCTCGCGTCAGAAATTCCAGGAAGCCTTTGACCGCATCAATGAGAACTTCCAGTTCACCTTCCGCAAGCTCTTCGCTGGCGGCCAGGCCTTCATGCGCCTGACCGACGAACTGAACACCGCGGAAAGCGGCATTGACGTTGTGGCGTCGCCTCCGGGCAAGAAGCTGCAGAACGTGCTCCTGCTCTCCGGCGGCGAGAAAGCGTTGACCGCTCTGTCACTGCTGGTCGGCATCTTCCAGTACCAGCCCAGCCCGTTCTGCATTCTGGACGAAGTGGATGCGCCGCTCGACGAAGCCAACATCGGTCGCTTTACCGAGCTGATCCGCGAGATGGCGGTGGAAACGCAGTTCATCATCATCACGCACAGCAAGAAGACCATGTCGATAGCGCCGGTGATGTATGGCGTGACCATGCAGGAGCCGGGCGTTTCGAAGATCGTCTCGGTCAAGTTCGGTATGGACGCTGCCGGGCCGCGGGCTGCCTCAGCCTAAGTTCGGACTTCCGGTGTCTAAGAGTTCAGGTACACATTGATGCGATATCGCGGATGGTGTCTCTGCTTTCTGCTTGCGGTGTCCTCGGCTCTTGCGCCTGCAGCGGAAAAGCCCTTAGCCACCCGGATCCTGATCGTCAAGTCCACCCGCACCATGACGCTCTTCAACGGCAGGAAAGTTCTCAAGACCTACAAAGTTGCCCTCGGGACGGCGCCCGTTGGTCCCAAGCGTATCGAAGGCGACCACCGGACGCCGGAAGGCATCTATACGATTGACGCCAAGAACCCGCAAAGCCGGTTTCATCTGTCATTGCATATCTCGTATCCCAGTGCGGCGGATCGTGAGCAGTCACGCAAGCTCGGAGCAAGACCGGGCGGCGCGATCATGATTCATGGTTTGGCTCCGGATTTCGCCTACCTGGGCCCGTTGCACCGGAAAGTCGACTGGACGGATGGCTGTATCGCCGTGACCAACGCGGAGATGGAAGAGATATGGAAGCTGGTGCCGGTAGGAACGCGCGTGGAAATCCGTCCCTGAGAAACTCGTTGCGGGTCGCAAGTGTTGCTCTTAAGAGTCGCCGAAACAACGTCCTCGGAAAAAAAATTTTGCGACGGAGTTTAATTTTTAGTAACGGGTACTACAAAGCGCAGTGAAAATCAATGCAATTTAGTCCGCGATCCATGCGGGTTTTAGCGATTGTGCATTTCTCTGCATTTTTTCCGGAATGAGAGTTTTTCCCGCCCGCAAAATGTTGCTTTTCCGTGGTTGACAAAAAAAGTTGAGAGGCTAGAATACAGCCTCGCCCACGATTTTCAGCCATGACAAGTCAAGCAATGCAAAGCCGAATTCTTCTGCAGACCAATTTCCCTGAACTCACACTCCATGCCCGCGGCAAGGTACGCGACCTCTACAGTCTGAACGGGCAGCTGCTCTTTGTCGCCACCGACCGCATCTCGGCTTTCGACTACGTGCTGGCAACGGGCATTCCGGAAAAGGGCCGCGTGCTCACGCAGCTCTCGCTCTTCTGGTTTGACTTCCTTAAAGACACGGTGAAGAACCATCTGATCACCGCGCGCGTGGAAGATTACCCGGCCCAGCTGCGCAATCACGCCGATGACCTTCGCGGACGTTCCATGCTCGTGACCAAGGCGCAGATGATCGACTTTGAATGCGTGGCCCGCGGCTATCTTTCCGGATCGGGATGGAAAGAGTATCAGCAGACCGGAGCGGTTTGCGGCATCAACCTGCCTTCAGGTCTCAGGGAATCAGACAAGCTGCCCGAGCCGATCTTTACCCCAGCCACCAAGGCGCTGAGCGGCCATGATGAGAACATCTCGTTTGAAGAGATGGCCCGGCACACGGGAAGGGAACTGGCAGAGAAGCTGCGCGAGCTTACGTTAACCATCTATAGCAAGGCTGCGAACTATGCCGCAGGCCGCGGCATCATCATTGCCGATACCAAGTTTGAATTCGGGCAGACCGATCAGGGCATCATTCTTGCGGACGAAGTGCTCACACCGGATTCTTCGCGCTTCTGGCCGGCGGACAAATACCAGCCGGGCCGGGCGCAGGAATCGTTCGATAAGCAGTATGTTCGCGATTATCTGGAAGCAATCAAGTGGAACAAGCAACCGCCCGCTCCGGCTTTGCCGGAAGATGTGGCGCATAAGACGAGTGAAAAGTACGTTCAGGCATACAGAGTGATCGCCGGGCGAGAGCTGCCGCCGGGGTGAGCCGGGGAGCGGCATGAACGCGCTGGACTGGATCATTCTGGTGATCATGCTGTTTTCGGCATTGCTGGCAGCGACACAGGGTTTTTTCTTTGAGATTATCTGCCTTGCGGGAGCAGTCTTCGGCTTCCTGCTGGCATCGTGGGGTTACGGAAGGCTTTCTCCGTGGTTCGTGCAGTACGTCAAGTTGCCTGCGATCGCTGACTTGGCGGGGTTTCTTACGATTTTTGTGTCAGTTGTTCTGCTCGCCGGGGCCATTGCCAGAATTACCCGGTGGATGGTCCATGAAGCGGGACTCCGATCGGTTGACCGTGTCCTGGGAGCAGCATTTGGTTTTGTACGCGGAATGGTGATTGTGACCGCCGGCGTTCTGGCGATCACAGCTTTTGCGCCTGAGTCAGCTGAGCTGTCCGGCTCGCAATTGGCGGGATATTTTCTGGTTGCAGGACGAGGCGCAAGCTGGCTGGCGCCCGCGGATGTCCGCCAGAAATTTCGCGCTGGCATCGTCAAACTCCGCGGTGGGCCCAGCCCGGGAGCGGCGACAAAATAAAAGATTATGGTGCATCTGGAAAGTGAGGAGATTCTGTGAAGGACCAGCTCGAAGGACTTGTGGCACAGATGTATAGCAGCGGCATTCTTTACTCTGAAGCCGTGCGTGAGTTCAAGAAGCGCTTCATCATGAACGTCCTGCAGCAGAACCGGGGCAACCAGTGCAAAGCCGCGCGCGAGCTAGGCATGCATCGCAATACCCTGAGCCGCACCATTGCCGAACTCAAGCTGGATGTGCGCCAGCTGCGCGATGGCGGCCGCCGTCCCGTGCGCAGTGAAAAGCCGGCCTCGCTGGAGAAACAGAAGCTGGTTCGTTAATACAGGTACCCTGACTACCACAATTCGAATCCAAGCTAAGGTGCAAGCGCTGGCGCCTTCTGACACAACGCAGTCCTTCATACGTCCCGGCTTCCACTGGGACGCCGCTGACGCCTACCTCTTCGACATCGACGGAACCCTCCTCAACAGCCGCGATGCTGTCCACTATTTTGCTTTCCGCAACGCCGCCCGCGACGTTTTGGGCAGGGAAATAACCCTTGACGGCGTACCCGTGCATGGTAATACTGATCCCCGCATTCTGCGGGCCGCTCTAAAGCGCGACGGCCTTGATGACGATTTCATTGACAACGTAATGGGCCGGATGGTCGAGCACATGTGCGCAGAAGTCGAGCGCAACCACGAACAGTTGCGCCCCGAGCTCTGTCCGGCAATCCTCGACCTGCTTCTCTATTTACGCAGCCGGCAAAAGCTGCTGGGCGCCGCTTCCGGGAACCTGGAGCGTGTTGGCCAACTCAAGCTGGAGAAGGCGGGCTTGAGTGATTTGCTGTCCTTCGGTTCATTCTCCTTTCCCCGGCAGACGCGCGCTGAAATCTTTGCTCACGGCGTGGTGCTTGCGCGCCAGCGGCTGGGCGAGCGGGCCAGGGTCTGCGTGGTCGGCGATACTCCTTCTGATATTGAAGCCGCTCACGCGGTAGGTGTCCCCGTCATCGCCTTGGCGACGGGGATCTTTAGTTTCTCTGAGCTCATGGCATGCGCTCCTGACGCGTGCTTTGCCTCCGCCACCGATCTGCTGGTAACCGTGAACAAACGCTAGAGTTAAACGACAAAACTTAGATAATCCGCCGCAATATTCCTTCCTGGATTCGTTCAGAATGACGGTACAATGAATCTTCCGCGATGAAGACCGGTTTCGCCATCCTGTCGCTCTTTTTCTGTCTGCTGTCGAGTGCGGCAGAGGGGCCGAAATCCGTCATCTCAAAGAACGACCAAAAGACGGCCGAAAAAGAATTCAACCATGCCATCGACCTGCAAAAGAGCGGCAAACCGGAGGAAGCCTGGCTGGCGGTGAACCACGCCAGCGAGCTGGTTCCCAGCAACATCGAATACCGGACTCTCGGAGAAATGTTGCGCCAGCAGATCGTTGGCCAGCACCTGGAGAATGGTAATCGCCTGGCCAACGCCGGCGACACCAGCGGCGCAGCCCAGGAGTTCCGCACCGCGTTGGGTATTGATCCCACCAACGCCTTTGTCGCCCAACGCCTTCATGACATCTCGCCGCCGGATGATCCTGACCCTGAGCACACGCACACGCTGCAACTGCTGGCATCTGTCGATCAAATCAATTTGCAGCCTTCTTCGGGCAAGAAGAGTTTTCACCTGCACGGCGACACCCGGCAGCTTTATAACCAGATCGGGACCGCGTTCGGCATCACCATGCTGTTTGACCAGAACCTGAGCACCCGAGTCCTGCAGTTTGATCTTGATAACGTCGATTTTTATACCGCCACCAGCCTGGCGGGAAAAATGACCAAGACGTTCTGGGCGCCGGTTTCCAGTCATGACGCCATCGTCGCCAATGACACGCAGGAGATGCGCAAGCAATATGAACGCATGTCGCTGCGCACCTTTTATGTTGCCAACGTCGCCTCACCCACGGAGCTGCAGGATTTAACCAACGTGCTCCGGACCATCTTTGACATGAGGCTGGTAGGCATGCAGCCGGGAAAAAACACCATTACGGTTCGCGGGCCGAAGGATCAGGTGGCAATAGCGACGAGCCTGCTGAACAACCTGATGGAAGCCAAGCCCGAGCTGACCATCGACGTGAAGGAATACGAAATCGACACCGATAATCTGACCAATATCGGCGCCAATTTTCCCACCAGCTTCACGGTCTTCAATATTCCTTCCGAAATACGGAAGGTCCTGGGTGTGAATGCGCAACCCATCATTGATGAGCTCAACCGCACCGGCACCATCGATCCCAGCACCATTCCCACCAGCGATCTCTCCAATCTCCAGGGATCACCCTTGCTGGCGCCTTTCGTCTTCTTCGGCAAAGGCCTGGGCTTGACCGGCGTCAGCACGCCTCCCATCAGCGCGACGCTGAGCATGAATCATTCCGCTTCTTCCAACCTGGAGCACATGTTGCTGCGAGCGACCGATGGCGAAGCCGCCAGCTTCCTGGTTGGCACCAAGTTTCCGGTGGTGAACAGCACATTTTCCAACGTAGCTTTTACCAGCACCGGGCAGACCAATATCGGAAACACTCCGCAGTTCACCTACGTGGATCTGGGCGTCAATCTGAAAGCCACGCCACATTACCATTCAGATGGCCGTATAACCCTCACACTCGAAATGTCGGTTCAGGCGCTGGGCACGCAACGGGTGAACAGCATTCCTGACATTCTTACCCGCTCTTACAAAGGAGCCATCACGGTAGACGATGGAGAGCCTTCGGCGATCATGGGATTGATCAGTGAACAGGAGCTCCGGTCGATTCAGGGCCTGCCGATTCTGAGCCAGCTTCCCGGCTTAAAGACCTTGTTCGCCACGAACTCGAACGAGCGCATCCACAATGAAGTCCTGATCGTGATCACGCCGCACGTGGTACGCAAGCCATTCCACGACCAGGGCAGCAGCGTTTTCTGGAACCTGGGGCCGTAGAAAATACTTCACTGCAGAGATCGCTGAAATCGCCGGGAAATCATGGCAGTCAAGCAAAATGCTCCTTGGATCTCTCCGCGGACTCCGCGGCCTCTGCGGTGAATTTTAACTACTTGCCTGCGTGGTCGATTTCAAATTGCACCAGGTTCTTCAGATTGTCATAGGGAATCCCGGCAAGGCCGGGTACGGGGCGGCCGTTGACAAAGACCGTCGGCGTCTGGTTTACGCCCAGCGATTCGCCCAGATCCAACGACTTTTGCACGCGCGCCTGGGTCATCGGAGACGCCGCGCATCGTGCGATTGCCGCACCATCGTAGCCGGCTCCGGTGGCCAACTCCTTCAGTTTGTCGTCCGCCGTAGCCAGCGCGATTCCACCCTGCGCGTCAAAGATCGAGTCAACGTATTTCCAGAAGTTCTCTGGATTCATCTGCGCGGCGCAGTCGGCATATTGGGCTGCCTTCAGCGCCCACGGATGCAGAGTCGCCGGCAACGGGAACTGCTGGAAGACGAAGCGAACCTGGGGAAAATCACCCTGCAGCTTTTCGAAAACGGGCTGCGACGCCTTGCAATGCGGGCATTCCAGGTCACTGAATTCCACGATCTCAATCGGTGCGGTTGCGGGTCCACGGCTTGGACCAAAAGCGCCTTTCAGCTTCGTGCGTGCCTTCGCGAACGGGTTCGGCCCGAATGGAATCATCTGGCCGACAAACGCTATCTGTGCGCTGGACGAATAAAACAGGTGATACGGTTCCTGTTTGTTCACCGAGACAATGATCTCAGCCACGCCCGGCACCTCAGACTCGCGGATGGAATAGATCTGCCAGGTTACGGCGGCATCGTAGCCGAAGCTGCGCTTCATGTAGGCATCTACTTCTTCGGTCGTGGGCAGGGCCGTTTTCACGCCGGCGTCTTTGTCGATCTGGGCCTTGGCCTGCGGGGTGAGCTCGCGATGCGTCCCCGGTTTGCTCGCTGGCGGGTTCTGCGCGGCGCACATGGCAAATGTGATAGCAAGAAAGCTTATGAGAGCAATAATTTTTGATTTTTTCATGCGTCAGACTTCCGACTTTTGGGCGATGGGGAAACGGCGGCCAAAGCCAAAAGCTTTTGGAGTAATTTTCAATCCTGGAGCTGCCTGTTGGCGTTTATACTCGCTGCGCTCGATCATGCGGATTACATCGCGCACCAGCTTGACCTCATAGCCGCGGTCCAACGCAATCTGCTCCGCAGTGCGGTAATCTTCCACGTAATCTTCCAGAATATTGTCCAGGACTTCGTATGGCGGCAGTGTATCAGAGTCCTGTTGCCCGGGCCGCAGCTCGGCCGAAGGCGGTTTGTCGATCGTCGATTGCGGAATGAGCGGCCGGAGCGAGTTCACGTACCGGCTCAGGCTGTACACCATGGTCTTGGGAACATCGGAAATCACGCCCAGTCCGCCAACCATGTCGCCGTATAGTGTGCAGTAGCCCACGCCCAGCTCTGACTTGTTGCCGGTGGTCAACACCAGCTCGCCGAACTTGTTCGACATGGCCATGAGGATGTTCCCGCGAATGCGCGATTGTATGTTCTCTTCGGCCACGTCTTCCGGCATTCCGGCAAAGAGTGGCTCCAGCGACTGGCGATAGCCATCAAAAATCCCGCCGATGGGAATCACTTCAAAGCGTATGCCCAGCTTGCACGCCAGCGAGCGCGCATCCTTGACGCTGTGCTCGGAAGAATACTGGCTGGGCATGGCAATGCCGGTCACATTCTCTTTGCCCAGCGCATCCACGGCGATGACGGCGGTAAGCGCTGAATCGATGCCGCCGCTCAGGCCGATAATGGCTTTGTGAAAACCGCACTTATGAACATAGTCCCGTGTGCCCAGCACCAGTGCGGCGTAGGCGCTGGCGTCGCCCATCGCGGTCTGCTCGTGCATGTCGCCTCGCCCGGTCTCGGTGTCATAGACAATGAGGTCTTCAGCGAACGATTTCGCCTGGGCCACAATCCGGCCGTCCGGCGCGATCACCATGCTTGATCCATCAAAGATCAGGCTGTCATTCCCGCCCACCTGGTTCACAAAAACCACGGGCACTTTGTTGTCGCGGGCAATCGTTTCCAGCATCTGGCGGCGCAGCTCGCGCTTGCCCAGATGAAACGGTGAAGCGGAGATGTTGAGCAGCACGTTGCCGCCTGCGTGCAACAGCTCATCCACCGGGTCCACACGATAAAGCCGTCGATGCCAGAAATGCTTGTCGTTCCACGCGTCCTCGCAGATGGTGAGGGCCAGCTGCTTGTCGCCAATGGGGAACAGCTTCTGCGATTCCGCCGGATCGAAGTAACGCGATTCGTCAAAGACGTCATACGTGGGCAGCAGCATCTTGGACTGTACAAACTGCACTGTGCCCTGGCGCAGCACAGCGGCCGAATTCATGACCGATTTGCCCGTCTCCACCTTGGCCGGCGAAACGAAACCGCAGATGATGGTGATCTGCGGCGCAGCCTGTGCAATTTCATTGACCACTTGCTGGCTGCGGGCTACGAACGCTGGTTTTTCCAGCAGGTCGCGCGGAGGGTATCCGCAGACTGCCAGCTCGGGGAAAAGAGCCATTTCCGCGCCCAGGGCATGAGCCTGGCGGGCGCATTCGGTGATCTTTCTGGAGTTTCCGCTGAAATCGCCTATCGTGGGGTTGATCTGCCCGAGAGCAATCTTCACATCTTTAGTGTAAACCGCGATTCTGCTCTGCGTCAGCCCTCTCTAGAGCGGAGGACGTTTTGGCAGTTCCGGGTCCACAGGCTGTTGCGCGTCTGGCGGCGGTTGTTGTGACGCGTCTGGTTGCTTGCTGCCGCTCGTTCCCCATTGCGGTTCATCCTGGTGCGGCGCCTGCCCGTTTGGATTGCCGCTTTGCTGTTGCTGCTGCTGCTGTTGTCTCTCTTGCTCAGTTTGCTCGCCCGGAAGCTTCAAGGTTGGCCGATGCGCCGGCTGCTCCGGCGGTGGACCGCCTTTTTCATCCTGCGGTGAATCGCTGGATTCCAGCGAGGCCAGCGAGGGCACGCCGTCTTTTATATCCACTTCTTTCTGTGTCTTTACGATCGTTTCGCCGCCCGTCCTGGCGATCTTTACTTGCACGACTTCATCGCCGGCAAAACGGACAAAAGTTACGTCCTTGGGAGGAGTTCCATAAATCCACTCCTCATAGGGGTGGCCCTGATCATCTTTGTCACGCACCTTTTGCTGCGGGCGATCCTTGGCCATCACCACCATGTCATGGTTCATACCGACCAGCACTTCGTGATCCTTCACCGCCTGCCGGATCTTAGGGGGAAGAGCATCGGCGAAGATCTGGGCCGCACTCTTCACGGAAAAATCCAAAACCGGAGTAAGCAGCTGCTGGAGTTCGGGGCCCGTCATTTCCGGTACATGGTTTTTGAATTCGATGGTAAGCGCAGCGCCCGTGGCCGGCGGTGCCGAATTTGAACTGTTGGTTCCGGGACCAATGCCAATGTCTATATGCTGGTACCACTTTTGTTTCTTCTTAGGGCCGCCATTGATCTCCAGGTAGATGGCCTTGTTTTTGAAAAGAATGTTGGTGATCTGGACCCTGTCTCCGACCTTGGCAGCCGCGCCGCCGTTTTGCGCCATGCGATACAGTTCATCGTCGCCCGGCTTGACTGTGCCGTCGTCGCCGATGACCAGGCTTTTTTCTGCGAGAGGGATGAACTTGCGCGAGTGCACAAACTCGGCATCCAGCTGGCGAATGAGCTGCATCCTGGTGGCATCGGTAAGGCTTGGCCGGCTATCAAGATCTGCGGGCTTGATGTGCGGAGGAATAACTTGTTTTTCGACTTCCCGCGGTCTGGCCGCAGGATCAGCATTTGTTGGCCTGACGGTAATCGGCGCAGACTGGCCAGTAGCCAGGGTGCAGGCGCTGAAGACCAGAGAAAAGAATAATGCGACACGGCGTAACATGGGAACACCTGTGGCTGCTTGTCTATTCAATGATTCTCCAAAACAGGCGAATTTTCAACCCATTTAGCAGCCATAGAGCTTTTAGATGCCGAACCAGGGTGGGACGAGAAGCACGCCGATTCGCGCCTCTGCCGGTTTTATTCAGCTCCCAGTGAGCGCCCGCTGACGGAAAGGCCGTCCCGGGCTACGGTTGCGGGAAGAACCTGGCCGCCATAGCTGCGAATGGCTGCAGAGACATGGTCGCGGTTCTCCGGTTCGGTTAGAAAAACCACGCAGCCGCCACCGCCGGCCCCGCAGACCTTCGCCGCCAGCGCTCCCTGGCGCAACGCGACGCCCACCAGCTTTTCGATCATCGGGGTGCTGATCCGGGGGGAGTTGGTCTTGCGCAGCTTCCATTCCTCGCGCAGGAGCCTGGCTACCTGCTTCCAATCCGCCAGGGAGAGAGCGTGGTGCATGGCGCGGGCAATCTCGCCGATGCGCTCAAAATTGTGGAAGATCTTTTTGTCGCCATTGATGTGCGCTTTGAAGACCTCCCAGTTGTTGATGCCGGATTTGCGCGGAGCTCCGGTATAGACCAAGACAAACCGGCGATCCAGCTCTTCCGCGGCAACCCGCACCGCCGTATGGTGAATGCCGTCAGGATCAAGATGGATGGCGCTTACGCCGCCATAAAGCGCAGGGTAGTAATCCTGGCACCCGGTCGGGACCTTGATGAGCTGGGCTTCCACGTTCTGGGCGATCACGCGGATCTGATCGCGGTCGAGCTTGCGACCGGTGTAACGCGCAAGCGCCGCTGTGGTAGCGATCATCAAGGCTGACGATCCGGAAATGCCGGCCCCGGCAGGGGATTCCGAGTTGGTCTCAATTTCAAACCCGCCTTCCGGAGCAAAGAAGCGGGCCAGGTGAGCAGCCAACGGATGCTTGAATTTGTGCGTGGCGCAGAGCTGCTCAAAGCTGGAAAATTGCTCCTCCACTTTGGTGTCCATCGACTTGAGCTTGATCTTCTTGTCGGGCAGCCGGCTGATGCGGCACTGGGTAAGAATGTTGATGGCAAAGTTGACGGTGACAGCGCCGGGATGAAAGAGGTACAGCGGCCAGAGATCCATAGTGCCGCCGGCCAGATCGACCCGGCAGGGGGCGTGAGCAACAATCGTTCCGGGTGGTGGCAAGCGTTATTCCGTAAAGAACCGCGCCATCTGGCGGAACTTGTTATAACGGCCGTCTTGAAGGGTTTGAACCGGCTGGCTCTTCAGCTGGTTGAAATGCTTGAGCAGGACTTGATCCACCATGGCAGCCGCGGCATCGTGGTCCAGGTGGGCGCCGCCGTCCGGTTCGGGAATAATTTCGTCGATGATCTCCAGTTCCTTAAGGTCGGGAGCGGTAATACGCAATGCCTGCGCTGCGATCTCCTTTTTTGCTGCGTCACGCCACATGATGGAGGCGCAGCCTTCGGGTGAAATCACCGAGTAAACGGAATTTTCCATCATGAAGACGCGATCCGCTACGGCGATCGCCAGCGCGCCTCCGCTGCCGCCCTCGCCGGTGACGGTCGTGATGATCGGCACTTCAATTCGCGCCATCTCGCGCAGGTTGCGGGCGATGGCCTCCGCCTGTCCGCGCTCTTCCGCGCCCAGCCCGGGATAAGCTCCGGGCGTATCGACAAAGGTAAAGATCGGGCGGCCGAACTTTTCGGCCATTTTCATGCACCGCAGCGCCTTGCGATAGCCTTCCGGATTCGCCTGGCCGAAGTTGCGGTAGACCCGCTGCTTGGTGTCGCGACCTTTCTGGTGACCGATCACCATCACGTTCTCGCCGCGATAACGCGCCATCCCGCACAGGATCGCCGGATCGTCGCCAAAGCCCCGGTCGCCGTGAATCTCGCTCCAGTCGGTGAAGAGGCGCTCCACGTAGTCCATGGTGAAGGGCCGTTGCGCGTGGCGCGCCAGCTCGGTCTTCTGCCAGGCATTGATGTGCAGGCGGATCTGCTCACGCAGAAAATTGATCTGATGTTGCAGGTGCTTGAGCTGCAGACGGGCGTCCTGATCGGCACGGGCACGGGTTTCAAGCTGTGCGACCTGCTCTTCGATGACTTCCAGTTGTTTCTGCGCTTTGACTGCTGGGTCCATGATTTTAGTCGACGATTCTTACCGCGCCGCGCCCGCACAACTCTTCAACCCGAGCAATAAAACTGCGGTCTGGACAAATATTATAGCCGTCGGCCTCCATCACCACCATGAAGTCGCCCCCACGTTCCACGTCAAACAACACCTTGGCCTCGCCTTTTCGTTCCCGGCAGATGGAATGCAGCGCATCCACGGTTGCTTCCGTGGCGGTTTCCAGCGGCACGCGAATGCGGATGGAGCGCGGCAACTTGGGCTGAGCTTCTTCGAGCGGGGTGAGCTGGCTGAGGGCGATCTTGGGGTTCGATCCTTCTTCTACCCGCACGCTCGCCCGTATCAGCATTGGGATTTCCTGTTTCAGTATGGTCTGCAGGCGCTTGTAGGCTTCCGGAAAGACGATGGCCTCGATCGTGCCGGTCATGTCTTCCATTACGGCCTGAGCATAAAGATCGCCCTTGCGCGACTTGAGCACGCGCACGTTGGAGATCATGCCCGCGGTATAGATTTCGTCGCGGCCGGTGCCGGTGGTCATGGCAGTGATGGCCTCGGCCGAAAGCGCGCGGAAATCTTCCAGCTTGTTGCGGTACTTCTCCAGCGGATGGCCGGTGATGAAGAAACCAAGGACCTCTTTTTCGCTGCCAAGGCGCAGATGCTCGTCCCATTCGGGAACATTGGGCAGCTTCTCGGCGTTGCCGTTCAGCAGCTCGTCCTGGAAGACGCCAAAAAGCCCATGCTGGCCGAGTTCCGCGTCGCGCTGTGATTTTTGCGCGCGCTCAATGGCCTTGTCGAGCACCGCCATAAGCTGAGCGCGATTGCCGAACTCATCCATGGCGCCGGCCTTGATGAACGACTCCAGTACGCGCTTGTTCATTAGCCGCAAATCGACCTTTTCGCAGAATTCAAAGATCGAGGTGAATCGGCCGATCTCCTTGCGCGCTGCCGCGATCGCTTCAATGGCGTTGCGGCCCACGTTTTTCACCGCTGCCAGTCCGAAGCGGATGGCGCTGCCGTGCGGCGTGAAGTCGGAGTCGCTGACGTTGATGTTGGGCGGCTCCACGGGAATCTCTATCTCGCGGCATTCGTTGATGTACTTCACCACGTTGTCGGTGTTGCCCATCTGCGAGGTAAGCAGCGCGGCCATGAACTCCACGGGATAATGCGTCTTGAGATAGGCCGTCTGGTAAGCCAGCAGCGCGTAGGCGGCGGAGTGTGACTTGTTGAAGCCGTAGCCGGCGAACTGCTCCATCAGATCGAAGATCTTGACGATCTTCTTTTCCGGCAACCCCCGCTCCACCGCGCCTTTCACAAAGCGCTGGCGCTGCGCGGCCATTTCTTCGGCGATTTTTTTGCCCATGGCGCGGCGCAGCAGATCGGCTTCACCCAGCGAATAGCCGGCCAGCACGTTGGCAATCTGCATTACCTGTTCCTGGTAGACGATCACGCCCAGCGTCTCCTTGAGCAGATCTTCCAGCTGCGGCAGCTCGTACTCGACCTTCTTCCGTCCCCACTTGCGATCGATGAAGTCGTCGATCATGCCGCCCTGGATCGGGCCGGGACGGTAAAGCGCGTTGAGCGCCGTGAGGTCGTCGATGGAGTTGGGCTTGTAGCGCCGCAGCACGTCGGTCATGCCGCCGGATTCAAACTGGAAGATGCCGGAGGTCAGGCCGGTGTGGAAGACGCTTTCGTAAGTCTTGGGATCGTCGAGCGGAATCTTTTCCAGGTCGATGGGTGTGCCACGCTGCGCGATCAGCTTCAGTGCATCGTCAAGGATGGTGAGCGTGGTAAGCCCCAGAAAGTCCATCTTGAGCAGGCCCATCTTCTCGACCGCTTTCATGTCATAGGCGGTCACGATTTCGTCGTTCTTGGTCTTGTGCAGCGGAACCAGCTCGGTCAGCGGCTTGGGCGAGATCACCACGCCCGCGGCATGCACGCCCGAGTTACGCACCAGGCCCTCAAGCTTGCGCGCCGTGTCGATCAACTCCCGCACTTGAACTTCGTTTTCATAGGCCTGTTGCAGCGGCGGCGAATCATCGAGTGCCTGGTCGAGCGTGATATTGAGCGTGGTCGGAACCATCTTGGCGATGCGATCGACGTCGGCATAAGGAATGTCCATGGCGCGACCCACGTCCTTGATGGCCGCCTTGGCCGCCATGGTGCCGAAGGTGATGATCTGGGCCACGTTTTCGCGGCCGTATTTCTGTGTAACGTACTGGATCACTTCGCCGCGGCGGTTCATGCAAAAATCGATATCGATATCGGGCAGCGAGACGCGCTCGGGATTCAGGAAGCGCTCAAACAGCAGCTCGTGCTGTAGTGGGTCGATATCCGTGATGCCCATGGCGTAGGCAACCAGAGCTCCTGCGGCGGAGCCGCGGCCCGGGCCGACGGGAATGGAATTTTCCTTCGCGTAGCGGATGAAGTCCCACACGATCAGGAAATAGCCCGAGAACTTCATCTGCTGGATGATCGAGATCTCGCGCGCCAGCCGCTGTTCGTATTCGCCGCGCGACTTCTTGAGACGCCCGGCAGCCTCCAACTGGCTCAGGCTGTCCCATCTCCGGACGAAGCCCTGGCGCGCCACATGCTCAAAGTAGCTATCGAGCGTATAGCCATCGGGCACAGTGAATTCCGGAAACGGATTCTTCACCTTGTTCAGCTTGAAGTTGCAGCGCTCGGCGATGGCCAGCGTGCGCTTCAGCACATCTTCGCGGCCGTTGAAGAGCTTGGCCATGTCGTCAGCGCTTTTGACGAAAAACTGGCTGCCGTGGAACTTGAGCCGGTTGGTTTCGTTGACTGACTTGCCGGTCTGCACGCAGACCAGCACATCCTGGGCGTGAGCGTCGTCCTCGCATAGATAGTGGCTGTCATTGGTCGCCACCATGGGAATGCCCAGCTCTTTTTCAATGCGGAACAGATCGGCGTGAATGCGGTGCTCTTCCGGCAGGCCCTGGTCCTGGATCTCCATGAAGAAGTTTTCCGAACCAAAGATATCGCGGAAGTGGCCGGCGGCATCGCGCGCAGCTTCATACTTGTTGGCCAGCAGGTTTTCGCAGACCTCGCCTGCCAGACAGCCGCTCAGGGCGATTAACCCCTTGCTGTGCTCGGCCAGAAATTTTTTGCTGATGCGCGGCTTGTAATAAAAGCCGTGCAGGCTGGCCTCAGAGGTGATCTTGATCAGGTTGCGATAACCTTCTTCGTTTTCCGCCAGCACCAAAAGATGGTTGTAGGTATCTCCCTCAGGCGGAGCGCGATGATCGTCTTTCTTGCAGACGTAAAGCTCGCAGCCGACGATGGGCTTGATGCCCGCCTTCTGCGCCTCGTCCACAAATTCCACTGTGCCGTAGATATTGCCGTGATCGGTCATGGCGACGGCCTTCTGCCCCACCGCGGCTACCCGCTTGATCAGCCCGGGAACGCCGCACGCGCCATCAAGCAGGGAATAATCGGTATGAAGGTGAAGATGGACGAACTCTGACATGGCTTACCTTCATTATAGTGGCTGGGAACGCGGTCTCTGACTGTGTGGGTCTGTGGATAACAGGACATTGCCAGAACTGCCAAAATTGCCGGAATTGCCAAAAATCGCCGAAAGTTGAGGGATCACTGTCCGCCGACTCGCCATCTGCAAATCAAGATAGACCCAGCTAGTTTGATCTAAATCGGAAAGTACGATCCGACCACTTTTGGGGGTTTTCAATTTTGACAGTCTTTGGCAATTTTGGCATTTCTGGCAATCACTGAGGTTTTGGTTTGTCCATCATGATGTCGTGCTTGGCCTGGCACTCAGTCATAGGATCCATATTGGCCACACCTACGAGTTCGCCTTTGCTGGCGTGGAACTCTATGGGAGGTTTCCGTACCTTAGCCGGAATGCCCGTAAATCTGACTTTGCCCTGAGCGTTGGTGTAGGCCGTCATATCGAGCTTGTGCGTGCCCATGAATCCAAAGGCGGTGTGGTAGTCGATGCGGGCGGCATACACCGGCTTAGTGTCAGTGCCGGAGACGGTCAGTTCAATGGAACACGGGCCTGATTGCGCATCGACAAATGGAACATCTTCGGGTTGCGCGGGCTGAGCAGGCTGTTGCGTCTGCGCCGCAATGAACAGTATCCCGCTCAGGACAGTTAGCAGAACAGCTCCGATGGCATGAAGTTCTCTTTGCATAATCCGACGGCTCGATTATAGACGAGTGCTCTGCGGGCTCTCGGCGTGTATCAGCTCCCGCATAGCCGCGATTACCGCTTCCGGTTGCTCCAGCGAACTGCTATGGCCGGCCCCGGGAATGTTGATCATCCGCGCGCCGCGAATGCCGGTAAACAAAGTCGCGGAGTTGCGCGGCGGCTGTGCCTTGTCATCGCCGCCGGTGATAATCAGCGTAGGACAGCGAATTCCGGCCATCTCGTTCGCGCGGAACTCACGCCGGTTGGCAATGGCCCGCAACGTGTAAGCGACACTCCGCGGACGCGAGCGCAGCTTCGCGTTCCATTCTTTGAGCATCGCACTCTTTTCCGCGCTGGCACGGGTGGTCCGGCCAAAGAGCTCCTTGACCGCGATTGCTGTGAACGGCGCCGGGCTGAACATCTTCACCATCTGCGCCAGGAACGCATACCTCACGCGGTTGTATATCTTCTCCCGCATTGCGGTGGTATTCATCAAGGTGAGAGTACGAATCAGATCAGGATGGCGCGCCGCCAGGCGCATGCCCACAAAGCCTCCCATGGAGAGGCCGACGAAGTGGCAGGGTGCAGCTTTGAGCGTGCGGATCAGGATGGCCGCGTCATCGGTGACGGTAGACATGTCATAGCCTCGGCCCGGGTCTTCCGATTGCCCCTGCGCGCGATGATCGTAGGCGATCACCCGATATTGCTTTTCAAAAGCAGCCCGCTCCGGCTCAAACATGGTGTGGTCCATCAGGAAGCCATGGGAAAAGACGATGGTCTCCGGACCGGAGCCGGATTCCTCGTAGAAGAGGTTGACGCCGTTGATGGGGATGGTCGGCATGCTGTCAAGAATTTTACCCTGCCATCGCTGATCAGGATTCGGTAATTGAGTAATTTAGCAAATGAGAAAGCCGAACCGTTGCTGGTCCTGCTCTTCAATTACCCATTTACCAAATTACCCAATTACCAAATTGGCAGGCTCGGCCGGTGCATTAAAATTGAGAGATCCATGGACAACAAAGCCATCGCCAACATCCTGTATGAAACCGCCGAGCTGATGAAGGTCGCGAACGAAGACGGGTTCCGCATTCGATCGTATGAGCGCGCGGCGGAGGCGCTGGAGAGCTGGCCGCAGCAGGTCCGCGAAATCTATCAGGACGAAAAAGCGCTGCTGGCGATTCCCGGCATCGGCAAAGGAATGGCAGGGAACATCCGCGAGCTGTTGACCGAGGGCAAACTCGACGTCCATGAAGAGCTGCTGAAGAAATATCACCCGTCGATGCTGCAGCTGTTCAAGGTTTCCGGCCTCGGCCCCAAGACCATTGCACTGATCTGGGACGCCTTCAAAGTATGCGACGTGGAGGGCGTCGCCAGGCTGGCTAGCGAAGGCAAGCTGCGCACGCTGCCGCGCCAGAGCGAAAAATCAGAACAAAAGATTCTGAAGGCGATTGAAAGCTATCGCCAGCTCACCGGACGCTTCCTGCTGGACATAGCCGATCAGATCGCCACGAAGATGACGGAGCTGCTGAAAGACGTTCCTGGAATCGAAAAAGTCACGCCCGCGGGTTCATTACGCCGCGGCCGCGAGACCGTGGGCGATCTCGACCTGCTGGTGACGGGCAGGTGCTGTGAGAGCGAGCCGCAGCGCGAAAAAGTGATCGACAAGATCCTGAGCTTTCCCGGAATCCTTGAGGTGCTGGCGCGGGGCGAGAACAAAGTCAGCTTCAAGCTGCGCAGCGGCATGCAGGTGGATGTGCGGCTGCTTCCGCCCGACTCCTTCGGCGCCGCCATGCAATATTTCACTGGCTCAAAGAATCACAATGTGCAGTTACGGCAACGCGCGCTCAAACAGGGCTACACGCTGAACGAATACGGATTGGTGCGCATGGAAGACAACCAGCGCGTCGCCGGGAAGACCGAAGACGAAATCTATAAAAAGCTGGGTCTCGCTTACATCCCGCCGGAGCTGCGCGAAGACTGCGGTGAAATTCAGGCTGCCGCGGAAGGGAAGCTGCCGGAGTTGATCACCCAGGCCGATCTCCAGGGTGATGTGCACATGCACACGGTGGAAACCGACGGCAAGTGCACGATCGAAGAGATGGCTGAAGCCGCGCGCGCCCGCGGCTACAAATACATGGCCATCACGGACCACTCGAAGAACCTGGCCTTCGCCAACGGGCTGGACGACCAACGCGCGGAAGCGCATATAAAGAAGATTCGCGCCGCCGGCAAAAAATTCCCCGGCATTGCCATCTTTGCCGGCATTGAAGTCGATATCCTGGCTGATGGCGAGCTGGATCTCTCCGACTCAGTCTTGGAGCAGATGGACCTGGTAATCGCCAGCGTGCATTCGCACTTCAACCAGGAGCCGGCGCAGATGACCGACCGGCTGCTGCGGGCGATTGCGAACCCCAACACCTCTTTGATCGGCCACCCCACGGGACGAATGCTGCTGCGTCGTGAAGGCTTTGCCTTTGACTTCGACAAGGTGTTTACCGCGGCAGCCAAGGCTGGGGTGGCGATGGAGCACAATGCCTATCCTGACCGGCTCGATCTGCGCGACCAGCATCTGCGCATGGCCAAGGCCAAGGGCGTAAAGTTTATTGTGAACACTGATTCGCACCACACCTCGCATATGGAGAAGATCCGCTACGGCGTGCTGCAGCTTCGCCGCGCTTGGCTGACCAGGCAGGACGTGCTCAACACGCTGCCCGCCGGGGAGTTCGCCAAGGCGGTAAGGCGGGGACGGCCGGTGCTGGCAGAAGTGGCCTAGCCATCGGGAGTCGAGGCCTACACGGAAGATGCTTTCAGCATCTCAGAAGAGTATCCTGTCTCCGGAGCGAAGCTTATGCCTGATGATGCCAAGCCGAATCCTCCCGCCGGCAACCCACCTCAGCCTGCAGCGGCGCCGGCGCCGAAAGATCAGCCGGACGCCGGCCATATTCCGATGGGTGAGGAGATGGACAGCGCCAAGTGGACCTTGCCGCCGATCGTGCCGCTGCTGGTAGCCCTGGTTCTGGTAGCGGTGGTGGTGGCCGTGATCGTGCTTTCCAATCGCACCAACCCCAGCGCTTCGCTGGCGATTACCAAGGTGGCATCTGCCGACATGCAGGGAAGCACCATGGCGGCAATCCAGGTAAAGATCGATAACCAGATTGACAAGCCGCTCTGGGTCAAAAACATCACGGCTGAGATCGAAACGCCCGACGGCAAGACGTACCACGACGACGCGGCGCCTTCAATGGATGCCGCCCGCTACATGGCCGCTTTTCCGCCCCTTCAGGAAGCCAAAGCGGACTGGCTTAAAGAAGAGCTGAAAATACCTTCCAAAACTTCCTATAACGGCGTGGCGATCTTCTCTTACCCGGTGGAACAGAAGGCCTTCGATGGACGGAAATCGCTGACGCTGCGCATACAGCTTTATGACAACCCGACCCTGGTCGTAGTGAATACGTCCCCGCGATGATTTTGAGAGTTGAAGCCTGACGAACTAAGAGCGGATTAGAGCCGGACTAAGCCGTTGCCCTGATCGCTCCAGGCAACGAGTCAAAGTAATGTTGGCGCGTCGAAGCCAGCCGGTGCCACGAGCGGAAAATCCCTATTTAGAAATCTCGACCCGTGCAGTCGTCCAGCGTCAGAAAGTGCGCTGTTCGACAAGCTCGAGGCAGCCTTGTGCGGTCCCCGCTCCGCAAGGCCAAAATTGGTTTGACATTAAAATTCTCTTGACATTTGCTATGGCTGGAGGAGAATTGGCCGACTCAGGGATGGTGGCCCTGGGGAATCGTTCGTCTGGACGTTTTTTATTGGATGGCCAATTCGAACGAACGTTCGTAAGACTCCACTCCCTCAATGGAGGAATTATGAAGCGTCATTGGGCCTTCGTCTTGTTCGCCCTGGTTCTCCTTCTTACTCATCGCTCCGCGCTGGCGCAAGCCAACACCGGAGATGCCCAACTCAACGGCTCAGTGCGCGATCAGACTGGCAGTATGATCGTGAAGGCGTCGGTATCGCTGCACAATCTCGACACCAACCAGGTGTACAAGACTTCTTCCAACAACGTTGGCTTTTACATTCTCACCAACGTGCCGCCGGGAAGCTATGACCTCACCATCGAGTCGCAGGGCTTCGCCAAGTATGAGCAGAAGGGGCTGGTTCTGCGCGTGGCCCAGGTGGCGACGATCGACGTGAGCATGAAGGTGGCGGGAACCACGCAGGAAGTTGTGGTCAGTACCGAAGCGCCGGTGATCGAGCCAACGCGCACCGAAGTGAGTCAGGTGATCGCGACGCAGCAGATCGCGGCTCTGCCGATCGCTGGCCGCCTGTTTACAGATTTTGCTTTGCTGAGCCCCGGCGTCACCACCGGCCGCATCAGCCTCCAATCCACGTTTACGGATCCTACGGTTACCCGCATCTCGTTTGGCGGACAGCGCGATCTCAACAACAGCGTGACCGTCGATGGCGCCGACAATATCAATACCGCCACCGGTTCGCAACGCGCTACGCCGTCCCAGGAAGCGGTGAGCGAGTTCCGCGTGGTCAACAACGGTTTTGGCGCGGAATACGGGCGCGCCCTCGGCGGGATCGTCAATATCGTGACCAAGTCCGGCACCAATGACACGCACGGTTCGGTCTACGAATACTTCATGAACAATGCGCTCAATGCCAACTCACCGTTGGCGCTGTCGGGTTTCGATACCTTCCGCCAGAACCAGTTTGGCGCGACCCTGGGCGGCCCGCTAAAGAAAGACAAGACTTTTTACTTTCTGAACTATGAAGGGCAGCGCCGTGGACAGTCACCGCAATATCCCGGCCTGCTGGTTGCCAACCTGCCGGCCATCAATGCCGTGAAGGCCAGCTTGGGTCTTGCGCCGGAGAACCTGAACGTGTTGAAGACCGCGGACGTCGACAACGGCTTTGTCAAGGTTGACCACCAACTTAGCGACAAGAACCGCTTGTCTGCGCGCTATTCGATTCAAAGCGGCACCAACCTGAACATGCTGGTGGGCGAAACCCTGGACGGCGGCGGTGTTGGCGCGCCCAGCAGCGGCCGCAATGGCGACTTGATGGACCAGGACCTGGTGGGAACCCTCACAACATCCCTGAGTGAAAACAAGGTCAACTCCCTGCTGGTGCAGTGGGCACGGCGCAATTACGGCTTCACCGGGGTGACCGGACAGCCGAACCTTGACGTGCCGAACCTGCTGCTCCTGGGCCATAATTTTGGCGCCTTTGACCGTTACAATGAAACCCGCATTCAGGGTTCTGACACGTTTTCACTCGTCCATGGCAAGCACTACGCGAAGTTTGGCTTTGATACCAGCTACATTCGCAATTTTGTGATCTGGCCGGGCTTCACGCCGGCGCGAATCATTTTCCCCAGCCTTCCCGATCTGCTGGCCTCGGGTAAAGGTAGCTGGGGTGGGCCGTGTCCTCCGCCTCTGGTTGGGCTGGTGTCGCCGTGCATCGCGGCATTTTTCTGGGGCGCGCCGATCGGCCCTGGACCATTCAATCCCAACGCAGCTTCGCCTTCACTTCCCACCACCTGGACCAATGCCTTCGATCCCTCGCTGGCGTCGGATTTCTTTGTTCACGTGAATCACAGCTACTTCGGCTTCTTTGCCCAGGACCAGTTCCGCCTGACGCCGAAGCTCACCGTGAATTACGGCCTGCGCTACGACGTGGAAGCCGGGCTTGGCTTCTTCGTCAATGGCGACCACAACAATTTCCAGCCGCGCGTCGGCTTTGCCTACTCCCCGGATTCCAAGACCGTGATCCGCGCGGGCTATGGGATTTTCAACGACAAGTACAGTCTTACGTTCTTCTTCGTCCCTGCGCCGCAGCGTCCGCCGGTGATCGCCGGGTTGCCTACGTCAAAGAACCAGACCACGGGCACGTGGCTGCTCAACAGCATGTTCCTGCCCACACCCTGCGTGATCGCGGGCTGCCCGGCGCCGGCTCCTGGACCGTTGCCTCCGGGAACAGTGCCGCCTCCGCTATTGACCTCGGCGTTTGAGAGCCTGATCAACAACGGATCGTTCCCGAACAACTCACTGTTCGTTCAGGGCGGTACCGCGGTCGATCGCAACCTGCGCACGCCGTACACCGAGCAGACCAGCCTGGAAATCGATAGAACTATCGGCCGCGGGTTGACGATCAGCGCCGGATACATGTTTGTTGCCGGCCACAAGCTCGTGCGGCCCATCGATCTCAACGTCGGCCCACCGATTGGCGTTGAACCCGGCACCGGCAAAGATATTTATGCCTTTGCCATCAATGATCCCAACATTCCGGCGCCGCCGGGCGGTTCGCACGGGACCAACGGAATCTTCTACTTCACTGACTCCTCGGGAAATTCCGTATATCACGGCATGACGCTGCAGGCGATTGAGAAAGCCGGGAAGTATTTCACCATGAATGCCAATTACACTTTCTCGCACACGCTGGATGACGGAACCTTTGTTACCTTCGTGAGCACGCCGCAATCGAACGCGCAGCGCAACCTGGAGCGCGCCAATTCCAACCAGGACGCGCGCCATCGCTTTGTGGCCAACTTCGTCGCCGACGCTCCGCAGAACAGCTTCCTGCGCAACTTCCAGTTGAGCAGCATCGTGACTCTGCAGTCGGCGCGGCCCTTCACCCTGTTCGTCGGCTTTGACGCGAACAATGACGGTAACCCGGTTACGGACCGCGTCGGCAACTCGCCGCGCAACAGCTATCGCGGCGACACCCTGAAGACCGTTGACCTGCGCCTGGCCCGCGCCGTCCACCTCGGCGAAAAGAAGCTGCTCAACCTGTCCGTCGATGCCTTCAATCTCTTTAATCGCGACAACATTGACGAGGTCTTCTCTGTGTACGGCGCTCCTGACTTCATTCCCACGCAGGTGCCGACGCACTTCGGCGACGGTATCTCCGGACCGAGTGGAGCAGTAGGCGCGCCACGCACGGCTTTCAACTCGCGCCAGCTCCAATTGGCGGCGAAATTTACTTTCTAGCTTCCCTCTCCAACGAGCGCCGGCAGTAGTTACCCTGCTGCCGGCATTTTTCCTGCGCGATCTTGTTGACAAGCGCCCCCCACATCTCCTAGGTTAAGGTCTTAAGACTTGGTCGCGATGCGCAGCAGAAAAAATCCCGTTCCCCCTACGCCCGCCGAGCTGCGTATTTTGCAGGCCTTGTGGGAACTGGGATCAGCCACGATTGAAGAAATCATTCATCATCCAAGTTTTGCCACACCGCCCAACTACAAAACCACGCAGACCATCTTGCGGATCATGGAAGATAAGGGTTTGGCGCGTCACACCAATGACGGCCGTGTCTTCGTGTTTGAGCCCAGCGTTACCCGGGACTGGGTGGGAAGGCTTTCCGTGCGTAACCTGCTCCGCTCGAACTTCGACGGCTCTCCGGCTAAGCTGCTGGTGAACCTGCTGGAGGCCGGTCCGGTCAAAGAGTCAGAACTGGCGGAACTGGAAACTCTCATCCGCAACTATCGCATCCAAAAAGAAACATCGCCGCCGGCGGAGAAACGCCGGCCGCGCCAGAGTCCTTCAAAATGAACCCGGAGTTGAGCCTGCATTTCGCTGCAATCTTCCTTACCTTCTTTCTGCGCGTGACTGTGGGCTGCCTGTTTTGCTGGATGCTGAGCCGCCTGTTACGCCAACCTCGGCAGCGTTTTGTAGTGTGGCTCGGATTTTTGTTGGGATCGGCTGCGTACTGGCTGGTGTTGATCCTGAGCGAAGCGAGTGCGCTTATTTGGCCGGCAAAAATCGCGGTCGCGGGAAGCGGCGCTCCAGGATCAGCGCCGGGATCAGCACTGGCCGCGGCTCATCCCTTTGTGGTTCCCGCGGCGTGGAGCAACGGCATTCTGACCGGGATCCAGTTGCTGGGCCTGGGCTATGTTGTGGTTGTCATGCTGCTGGCTGCCTGGGCAGCCTTGAGATACCTGCGCCTGCGGTTGCTCTTGCGCCGCGGCATTGAACCGTCAGAGGAGTTGAACGAGCTGTTTCGCGAAACCTGCCGCGACATGGGAGTATCACGGGCCAGCTTGATGATATTGCCGGGCCTCAAGTCGCCGGCCACGGCCGGTTGGTGGAAAGCCTGTGTGCTGCTGCCGGAAGCCTGTGAAGAACTGGGAGCAACGCCACAAGTTGCCGATGTGCTTTGCCATGAGTTGATCCACGTGCAGCGCCGCGATTATCTTTGGGCCGGTTTGGGAAATCTGCTCTGCTGTCTTTTGTTCTTTCACCCGGCAATCTGGAAAGCCCGGGCATGGATGAGCTTGCAGGGCGAATTGGCCTGCGACGACACGGTCCTCGCGACTCGGCCCGGCGACCGCGCCGATTACGCTGAAAGCCTCACCTACTTTGTCCGCTTGCGCATGTTGCAGGAAGGTTTTTCAGTAGGCGTGGACTTTGCAGCGTCCTCTGCTCTTGCCTTGCGCATTCGCGCCATCCTCGCCGCGCCCCAGCCTCTGCCGCGCTGGAAGCGGATGTCGCGGGCCACAGCAGCATTGGCTCTGCTCGGCATGCTTGTTGCTCTGGCGCCTGCTCTGGCGATTCTGTTCCACTTTGCACCGGCGGAGCGGCCACAGGCTTTCGCTTCGCAACCGGTCCGAGTTGCCGCCGCGGCTCAGGGACGCAGCGTTCGACATTCGCATTCGCGCGAAGTTGCGCAGCCGCAGAGCCAGGATACCCTCACAACTCTGCGCGTGCAGCCATACGTCGGAGAGACGCCGGCTTACACCCTGACTTCCACGACTCGCCCGTCCGGCGGCGGAGAAGTGGATCGGGATGGCCCCGCATGGAAAGAATCCAGCCAACCGGTGCGATTCCCAAGCGTTTCCGATGTCGTGTATTCGACCGTGAGCCGGATCCCCGTCACCACCCGCCGCGGCGGGCATGACCACGATTCCGACGATCGCTAAACCCCAGGCCGCTTTTCCATAAACCAGCTCTGAGAATGCCAGCCGCTTGCGTTTGAAATCTTACGGTTTTAAGAGTATATTCGAGTCTATATCTTAACCTATTAAGACATGCGCTGAAATTGGGCGACGGACTCGAATCTTGGCGGACCAGATGATGCAGACCTCGGTGGCAGGCAAGGCCGGCAGTGCGGGGCAGCATAAGCAGTATTCCGAGCATGTCAACCCGCAGTGGGTCAGGCTGCTGAGCCTGCTGGAGATGAACGTCCGTTACAAACGGTGTGCCGGAATCCAGCTCTTCACCACTGACGGGGCACGAATTCTCGACTTTCTATCGGGCTACTGCGTCCACAATCTCGGGCACAACCACCCCGCTGTCATTGCCGCCCTGCATGAAGAACTGGATCGCAGCGGCCCGGCCATGTTGCAGAGTCATGTCCCGGAACTGGCCGGAGTGTTGGCTGCGGAGCTGTGCCGGCTGGCCGGCGGGCGCATGCAGAAGGTCTATTTCTGCAGCTCGGGCAGCGAAGGCATTGAAACCGTCATCAAGTTTGCGCGCTTGCATACGCGACGGTCCGGGCTGCTTTGTTGCCAGGGGGCTTTCCATGGCCTTACCTGCGGCGCTCTGGCGCTGATGCCGGGTTCTTCGTGGGCGGAAGGTTTTTCTCCGCTCTTGCCGGGAGTGGAGACTGTTCCGTTCGCCGACCTGCGGGAACTGGAAAGCCGGCTGCGCAGTCGCCAGTTTGCCGCATTTATCGTCGAACCGGTGCAGTCGGAAGCCGGGGTCCGCGTTCCGCCCCCAGAATACCTGCGCGAGGCGCAAATGCTCTGCCGGAAATATGGAACGCTCTTTGTCCTGGATGAAGTGCAAACCGGGCTCTACCGCACAGGCCCGTTTCTGGCGGCGCAGCATTGGGGACTGGATCCGGACATGGTGGTGCTGGCCAAGGCGCTGAGCGGCGGACTGGTGCCCAGCGGGGCGGTTCTGATGTCCGATGAGATCTACGATTCGGTTTACACATCGCTGGGCCGGTCGATCATCCATACCTCGACCTATAGCGAGAATGGTCTGGCAATGCGCGCCGGGTTGGCCACCCTGAAAGCGCTGCAGGAAGAGGAACTGAGCACGCGCTCAGAGGTAATGGGACGATTGCTCCGCCATGCGCTCACCACGGCGCTCGAGGGCTATGAGATGGTTGCGCAGGTGCGCGGGCTTGGCATGCTCAACGGAATCGAGTTCCGCAGCCCCAATCGTCTGAAATTACGCGTCCCTTTTGAGGCGTTTCGCAAAATCCATGAAGGCATGTTCGGACAAATCGTGGTAGGCAAACTTTTCCGCGAGAGAAATATCCTGACCCAGATGTGCGGCAACAACTTCATGGTGCTGAAGGTTGCTCCGCCGCTGATCGTCAGCGAAGAACAGATCGAAGAATTTGTGGCCGCTGTAAAGCGCGTGGTCGAGGAGATCCACTCCAGCGCTTCCTTCTGGCTTGATGCGCTGCACCTGGCGCGTCAGGCGGCGAAGATCTGAGATCGACCCGGTGCAAACGATGCATGCGGATGAACAGATGCAAGGGAACGAAAAATTCTTGTTGATCAGGTGGGTATGAGGATTATCGGTGCGGCGAGCGCGTTTCCAGGAAATCTGTATGAGCAGGAGGACATTACGGCAGCGCTGAAGGAAGCCTGGCGGCCGAGGATGGAGAATCCAGATGTTTTGGACCGCTTGCACTCCCGTTGCGGGGTGGAGCGGCGCCATCTCGTGCTGCCGTTGGAAGCGTATGAACGCGTAACCACCTGGGGCGAGGCTAACGATCTGTGGATCGATTTCGCGCAGACACTCGGACGCGATGCCATTTGCCGGGCCATCACTCCATTGGGATTGCAGCCGCGCGATCTTGACGCTTTGTATTTTGTTTCGGTCACCGGCGTGGCCAGCCCGTCGATTGACGCGCGTTTGGTGAATCGTATGGGGCTATCGCCCAACATCAAGCGTAATCCGATCTTTGGGCTGGGATGCGTTGCCGGAGCCGCCGGGATCGCGCGAGCAGCAGACTATGTACGGGCTTTTCCCGAACATATTGCCGTGGTTTTGGCTGTGGAACTCTGCTCCCTCACCTGGCAACGCGATGACCTCAGCATGGCCAACATGATCTCCGCCGGGTTGTTTGGAGACGGCGCGGCGGTTGCCGTAGTGGCTGGACGCAATACCGATTTTGCCGGGCCGGAGGTGATGGCTACCAAATCAGTTTTTTATCCGGGATCGGAAGATGTGATGGGCTGGGAGATCTCTGAGAGCGGATTTCATATCGTGTTGTCTGCTGACGTTCCCAAAGTGATTCGCGCAAACCTGGGAACAGACGTCGATGCGTTTCTCTCCGAGTCCGGTCTAACCCGCAACGACATTGACAGCTGGATCATTCATACCGGCGGCCCGAAGGTGCTGGAAGCCGTGGAAGACAGCCTGGAGCTTTACCCTGGCGCGTTGGAACTTTCCTGGAAGTGCCTGCGCGATGTAGGGAACCTTTCGTCAGCTTCAGTATTGGTGGTCTTGCAGAAATTTCTGGCCGAGCACCGCGGCCGGCCCGGCGCGTACAGCGTTCTGGCCGCCATGGGGCCTGGATTTTGTTCTGAACTTCTTCTGTTGCGCTGGTGACCTCCATGGGAAAAGCATTCGATAGCGACGTGTTTGTCGTGGGCGGAGGTCCTGCGGGGCTGGCGGCGGCCATATCGTGCCGGCAGCAGGGACTGAGCGTGACGGTCGCAGACCGTGCTTCTCCACCCATCGACAAAGCCTGCGGCGAAGGGCTGATGCCGGACAGCATGGAGGTTCTCAACCGCCTGGGAGTCTCACTGGAAGAATACGAAACCGGGCTTTTCCGGGGCATAAGGTTTGTCGGCGCCGAGTGCTCAGCGGAAGCGGTGTTTCCCGCAGGAAACGGGATCGGGATCCGCCGCCTGCTTCTGCACCACGCGTTGGTGGAGAAAGCGCGCAGCTGCGGCGTGGAAATGCTTTGGGATGCTGCCGTTGCTTCGGTGAAAGATTATGCAATTCTGATCAACGGTCGCGTGATCTATGCGCGCTGGGTGATTGGCGCAGACGGGCAGAATTCGTGGGTGCGCGAATGGGCGGGACTGTCAGCCGCCCGTTCGGGCGTTCGCCGCTTCGGCTTGCGGCTGCACTTCCGGATTCGCCCCTGGACGGATTTTGTAGAAATCTACTGGGGCTCTGCCGGGCAGGCGTATGTGACGCCGATCTCCGACAACGAAATCTGCGTCGCTCTGATCTCAAGGCAGAAATTGCTCTCCTTTGAGCAAGGGCTGACTGGATTTCCCGCCCTTGCCGCGCGCCTAAGAGAGGCCCTGCCGGTGTCGAGGGTCCGCGGCGGCCTGAGCCTGGCGCAAAAATTGAAGAGAGTGCATCGCGGGAATGTCGCGTTGGTGGGCGAAGCTTCGGGCTCGGTGGATGCAATTACCGGAGAGGGCATGGCAATAGCTTTTCGCCAGGCGCTGGCGCTCGGTCCAGCGCTGGCGGAGCGCGATCTCTCTGTCTACGGAAGGGAACATCGCAGGATCGCGAAGCTGCCTGAGTTGATGTCGCGCACCATGCTGTGGATGGACCAGAGCCGGTGGCTGCAGGATCGCAGCTTGCGAGCATTTTCGCGCGAACCGCGCCTCTTTGCCCGGCTGCTCGCCCTGCACGTGGGCGAACTCAAGCTCAGGGACTTCGGCGCCGGCGAGTTGTTGAATCTGGGCTGGAACCTGCTTCTGGCTTGAGAATCTGCAAAGCTTGCGGAAACAGATGAATCATCACGAGGTCAATGAAATGTTCTTGCAGGGTTGTTCTTTTCGGCGCTTGTCTCTGCTCCTCCTTTGTGGCTTATTTGCCGGCGCTCTGGCGCAGGCGCAGCAGCGAACGTTTGAACTGGACCCGGCCCAGACCAAAGTGAACTTCAGCGTTGATTCCACGCTGCACACCGTGCACGGTACGTTTCAACTTAAAAGAGGACGCATACGGTTTGACAGCGTCACAGGGCAGGCCGGCGGAGAACTGGTGGTCGATTCCACCAGCGGCCAGGGCGGTAATGGCAGTCGCGACAAGAGAATGCACAAGAAAATCCTGGAGAGCCCGAAGTATTCCGACATTGTTTTTACTCCGGAGCACATCAAAGGCGCGGTAGCGGCCGACGGGAAGTCGCAAGTGGACGTGGAGGGCCGGCTCGCCATGCACGGGGAATCCAGGCCGATGACGTTGACCATGCAGCTGCAACTGCAAGGTGGGGCAGGCTCCGCCGATACGGAGTTCAGTGTGCCTTATCAGAAGTGGGGCATGAAGAATCCAGGCACGTTCATTCTGCGTGTCAGTGACAAGGTAGACCTGCACGTGCACGCCATCGGGCGATTCATAGCCGTGCCGTAGCGCCGCTGGGCAATAGCCCTCACCGGAAGGGTGAACCTCGCTTCGCAAAGCCAGGGCCCTTGTAAAGGGAAGCTGGCAGAGCGGCCGTTCCCTTCAAGGGCCCGGTTTGCCCCTTGCTGTTTTGGTTAGACACGCGCTGCAGGCTAATGGAACGGCATTTATAATCTGTGGCCATGCGTACGGATTGGACGAGGCAGGAAATCACCGCCATCTATCGTGAACCCTTGCTTGACCTTCTTTTGCGTGCGCAAAGCGTGCACCGGGAGCATCATCCCGCAAATCAGGTACAGATGTGCCGGTTGCTATCGATCAAGACCGGCGGCTGCCCGGAAGACTGTGCCTATTGTCCGCAGAGCGCGCGCTACAGCACCGGCGTGGAGCGGCAGGCGCTCATGAACCGCGATGAGATTCTGCCCGCAGCGCAACGTGCGAAGGCCGAGGGCTCGACCCGTTTTTGCATGGGCGCAGCCTGGCGGCAGGCGCCCCAGGGCCGTGAGTTCGAATCGGTACTGGAGTCGGTGCGCGCGGTGGCCACGCTGGACATGGAAGTCTGCTGCACCCTGGGCATGCTTACCGAATCGCAGGCCCGGCAACTGAAAGAAGCAGGTTGCACAGCGTACAACCACAATCTGGATTCGTCGCCGGAGTTCTACGGCAACATCATCAGCACGCGCGTCTACCAGGAGCGGCTGGATACGATCGCCGCAGTGCGCAACGCAGGAATCACCGTTTGTTGCGGCGGAATTCTGGGCATGGGCGAATCGGAAGAGGACCGCATCGGCCTGCTGCATCAACTGGCCACGCTCGATCCCCATCCCGAGAGCGTGCCGATCAACATGCTGGTGCGTGCGCCGGGAACGCCGCTGGCGGATGCGCATGATCTTGATCCGTTGATTATGGTGCGAACGATTGCCTGCGCGCGCATCCTGATGCCGCGGTCGATGGTCCGGCTGGCCGCTGGGCGCAGACAGATGTCGCGTGAAGCGGTTTTGCTGTGCTTCCTGGCCGGAGCGAACTCCATCTTCACCGGAGAAAAGCTGCTGACTACGCCGAATCCGGGACAGGATGAGGATGCCGCGATGCTGGAAGAGCTGGGATTGAAGGCGATGCCGAAAATCGCGGGCGAAGAGAGGAAACCCTATAACAGCAAGAACGTGCCGGCTGCGAATACCCGTGACCAGGCATGAAGCGGAAGAGTAAGGTATTAACGGCGATTCAGCGAGCATGTGGAGATTGGCAATGAAAGCAAATATCCTTCCTGGCCTGCTTTTGATTTTGCTGCTTGTCGCGCTTCCCGCGGCGGCCAAAGAAATTCACGCCACCATGGTTTATGACGACGTCGCTACCGATACCGCGGCAGCGCGTGACGAGGCGGGCCAGCTTTGGATCACCACCGCCGATCTCAAACGAGCAACGCGCTTTGAGGTGAAACCGCAAGGCGTCTGTCGCGACGAGCTTTGCTTCCCGCTGCCCAAGGCGCGGCAGCAGGAATTCCTGCGCAAGACGCCTCCCGTAGTCTGGTTCAACTTAACCGCCTTTGCTGCGCTGGTTCATCAGCCGGTCGCGCATGATGCCGCTCTTTCGACCTGGTATTTCGGGCTGCGCGCCGACCAGCGCCAGGGCTTGAGTTCACTGCAGGCGCCGGATTTCACTCTGCCGGATATCAATGGGAAGCCCCATTCGCTCTCGGATTTTCGCGGCAAGAAAGTCTTTCTGGTCACGTGGGCCTCATGGTGAGGGTGCCGCTTTGACCTGCCAGGCTGGCAGGCAGTCTACGAGCAACTGAAAGGCAAAAACTTTGAGATCGTTTCCGTAGCCCAGGATACTGGCGGCGTGAAAGACGCAGGTCCGTGGATCGATCCGCTGAAGTACGCCGACAGCAAACCTGATCTGCCGAAAGAAACCATCGAGACGGCAAAGAAGGTTGGCCCGCTGACCTACACTGTGCTGATCGACGAGAAGCATCTGGTATCGAAGCTTTACAACATGGTCAACGTGCCTACCGGGGTGTGGATTGACGAGAAGGGAAGGATTGTGAGGCCGAATGAGGTAGCGTTCGTCGACGACCGTTTCAAGAATTTCAGTGGGCTTGATTCTGCTCCTTATCTCAGCGCGCTCAAGGACTGGGCGGAGAAGGGCGACAAGAGCGCCTTTGTGATGAGCGAAGACCGGCTACGGGAAAAACTCTCCGCTAACGATCCCAACATAGCCCAGGCGGCCGCGGAGTTTGGCCTGGGCGAGCAACTCTATAAGTCGGGCCATCCCGAGGAAGCTATTCCGCACTTCAAGGAAGCCCAGCGGCTCAATCCGAAGAGCTGGAATTACAAACGCCAGGCCTGGGCGCTGTCAGACGCCAAGCGCGACTACGGAACCAGCTTCAAGGAAGAGGTCGATAAGATCGGCGGGAGCAAAGTGTACTATCCGCCGCCAGAGCTGCCTGGAGAGAAGAAGCCATAGGATTCCGCAAAACATGAGGGTGGAGGCGCGGGCTATTCCACCCGCTCCAGGCCTTCGTGGCTGAGTTCAAGAGTTTCAATGGCCACATCGTTGACCGTGGCGTTGAAGGTGGGGCCTTCATATTTGGAGGGCCACGCCTCGCGTACTCTCCAGCGGGCCACTTCCTGGCGCTGATTATTCAGCAATGTGATGGTCACATTGGCGCGGATGACCTGGCCATCGAGAACGCTTTTGACCCATTGCCAAAGCGAGAGATCGGCCGTGGAGCCCCGTTTCAACGTTATGTTGGAGTACTTCACCCGGCCGGGAAGCTTGCGCACCGCACCGGTGGGGTCATTGCCTTCACGATAGTCAACCGCTTCGATTTCCACCACCAGCCCGGATACTTCTGAGAAGCCGGCTGTCGCGATGCCGTCAATGGCAACGATGAAGTTGTACGCAGCAAATGGATCGTGGCGGGCAGTCATGAGGGCTCCTTGTTTGTCTTGAAAGCCCGATTATTCTACTAGACGAAAAGTGGACAAGCATTCCTTAGCGGTCGTATAAACTTAGGTTTCTTTTTTCAAGGAGCCTTCATGCACCGTGCCGTCCGTCTTCAGTTCCGTCGCTTCGCTTCGCTACGCTCCACGCCGCCGAACAGTTTCACTTTCTTGATTTCTCGCATGCTCCTGGCGCAGCGGGCTCGCCACGTTGGCCGGGCTCGCCCTTACTACCTTTTTGCAGTCGCGTTCTTTTTGGCCGCTGCGATTGCCGTTTTCGCGCAAGCGCAGAAACGTTCCATCACTGAGAAAGATATCTTCCAATTCAACTGGATCGGCGATCCGCAGATCTCGCCCGATGGCGAACGCGTGGCCTTCGTGAAGGTTACGGTCGACGATAAAAAGACCGGCTATGACACGGCAATCTGGAGTGTTTCTCTGCGCGGCGACGAGCAGCCCCGGCGCATGACTGACGGCAAGCATGATTCTTCCCCACGCTGGTCGCCCGACGGAAAGTGGCTGGTCTTTGTGCGCTCACCGGAGGCTGCCGGACCTGGCACAGCCGGCGGGGCCGGAGCGCGTCCTGCGGGACCGCAGCTTTATATGCTTCCGGTCAGCGGCGGCGGTGAATCATGGAAGATCACGGATCTGGCGCGCGGTGCGGGTGGGCCCGTTTGGTCGCCCGACGGCAAGATGATCGCCTTCACCAGCGATACATCGCCAGAAGACTTGGCTAAACAGCGCAAGCATGAAGCGCCTTCAAAAGAGAAAACCTCAGGCAAACCTGACGACCAAAGGGGTTCGGGGGAGAAGCCGGATGCCGCTCAAGCTTCGAAGACTGCGGATTCGGCTGACGGCGAGCACGAGAGCGATGTTCGCGTGATCACGCGTTCGGTTTATCGAATCAATGGCGGCGGCTACCTGGACTACAAACATCCGCAACATATCTGGGTGATGCCCGTGCCGGAAAGCTCTGACGATGACGTGAAGCCGAAGCAGCTCACCAGCGGCAAGTACCAGGAAGACGGCATCCTGTGGGCGAAGGACTCAAGCGCCATCTATTTCACCACCACGCGGGTTGATGATCCTTCGTATGAGCATCCGCGTGCCGACATCTACTCGGTGGCAGTCACGGGTGGCGAGCCGCAGAAGATCGTCACCATCAACATGGCTCCGCGTGAGATGTCGCTCAGCCCGGATGGCAAGCGCGTTGCCTTTTGCGCTTCAGTGAACGAGCCGGTGCAGTCTTACACCGAGCCTGATCTCTGGGTGATGGACCTTGCGGCCGGCGCCAAGCCGAAGAACCTGACTGCGGATTATGACTTCGATGTCTGCAGCGGAGTGGGCGGCGATCAGGGTACGCCTCGGGCGGGCGGCCAGGATCACGTGATCTGGACGAAAGACGGCAATAGCGTGATGGCAACCACTGCCAGCAAAGGCAGCGCCAATCTGATTCAGGTGGACGTGGCGTCAGGAAAGCTCACTGAGATCACAAAAGGCAAACAGGCGGTTGAACGTTTCCGCGCGACAAACGATGCTTCAAAACTGGTGGTGCTCATTTCCACGCCGACCAATATCGGAGATTTGTTCGTGGTCGATCGGGCGTCGGCTGGCGAGCGGCAGATTACTCATATCAATGACAAGCTCTTCTCGCAGCTCAACCTGACCGAGCCGGAAGAGATCTGGTACACAAGCTTTGACGGGAAGAAGATCCAGGCGTGGGTACAGAAGCCACCCGATTTTGATCCGTCCAGGAAATATCCGCTGATCCTCAATATTCACGGGGGGCCGCACGCCGCGTACGGCTTCATCTTCGATCATGAAATTCAGTGGATGGCAGCCAAGGGCTACGTGGTCTTGTATCCCAATCCGCGCGGCAGCACATCGTATGGGCAGCAGTTCGGCAACATCATTCAATATCACTATCCGGGTGACGATTTTAAAGACCTGATGGCCGGTGTGGATGAGTTGATCAAACGCGGCTATATTGATCCGAAAAAACTGGGTGTGACCGGCGGCAGCGGCGGAGGCCTGCTCACGGACTGGGTGGTAGGCCACACGGATCGCTTTGCCGCGGCGGTGGCGCAGCGCGACATTGCCAGCTGGGCCGCCTGGTGGTACTCCGCCGACTTCACTTTGTTCCAGCCGTCGTGGTTCAAAGAGCCGCCGTTCCAGGATCCGCAGGACTATGTGAATCGCTCGCCGATCACCTACATTCAGAACGTGCATACGCCGCTGATGCTCGTGCTGGGCGAAGCCGACTTTCGCACGCCACCGGTGGCGGGCGGGGAAGAGATGTTCCGCGCGCTCAAGTTCCTGAAACGCCCGGTGATCATGGTGCGCTTTCCCGGTGAATCGCACGAGCTCTCGCGCTCCGGCCAGCCGTGGCACCGCGTGGAGAGGCTGCAGCACATTGTAGGCTGGTTTGATAAATATCTGCAGGGCATGAGCAAGCCGGAGTATGACGACGTGGGTCCGGCGGAAGTAAGCGTCAAACCAGGCGAGCTCCCCGGCCAGCACGATACCAGCCGGCCGCCGAAGACCCCGCCGCAGAAGCAGAAGAGATAAGCGAGTTCTGATGGAGTGCGGAAGGCGCACGTACCGGTGGAGCAGCTCGCTACGCGGTCTTAACGTTTGTAACCTGCGTCAATCCGGTTGAAGCTGGAATGAACGAGACGGGATGATTGCGGTGCGTCAAGTCAATGATCCATGACCGGCTTGCATCGGTGAGGTACGTGATCTCAACGCCTGCCTGATCTTCTTGCGGAGCCGTCCAGCGTACCGTGCCGCGGCCGGAGATCGCGCGTTGGTCGGCTTTGAACGCCAGGGTGAAGTCGACCGGTCCTGTATGCAAACCAGTGTTGCCTGCGATACAGAAACCGCGGCGTCCGAAGGCGATACGCTTCTTTTCTCGCGCCGCAGCCAGGCTCTCATAGTCGGCTTTCAGTTTTAAGATCGGAGCTGTTTCAGCTGGAGTCATTCGCCAAAGCTCCTCGGGATCAGTGAGGCTACGCTGCGCTTCGCGCAAGAGCTCTTCGCGCATCATTGGTTTTTCCAAAAGCGCGTCCGCTCCCATATCATGTGCTTCGCGTAATGTGAGATCGCTGAAGCCGGTCATGAAGATCATTCGCGGTCTGTGTTTCCCGCGCAAATTGATTTTCTTGAGCAAAGCAATGCCGTCCATGACCGGCATGCGGACATCGGAGAGGACAAGATCAACCTTATGCGCCGCCAGAACGGGCCCGGCTTCATCGCCATTTTCCGCGCAGAAAACCTCTTTCACGGTACGGCGGAGCCACTCAGCCATGATTTCACGCAGCAAGGGTTCGTCGTCCACCAGGAGAACCGACGCGTCTTTCAGATCCATACAGCCGCAGCCTCTCTCGCCAGCGGAAGAATCAGGGAGAAACGGGTGTGGCCCTGATCTTCAGAATATTCCAGTCTCCCTCCGTGCTCTTCAGCGATGGTCTTGGACAGGCTCAACCCCAGTCCTGTGCCCTTGCCGACCGGCTTGGTGGTGAAAAACGGCTCCATAATATGAGGGCGTAATTCCTGGGGAATACCCGGACCGCTATCGATAACCGACAGCACAACCGATTCATCAGCAGAATAAATGTCGAGCCGCACCCACCGTTCTCCTGCTTGATCCACAACCGCATCAAAGGCGTTTTGCAGCAGATTGAGGAGGATTTGTTCGATCTGCACCTCGCGGCAGGTAATGCTGAACGACGGCATTTGTTCAGGCAGCAGCAGCTTCACGGTGTTGGCGCTGAACCGTTCCCGGCAGATCTCCAAAGTCTCCGCCACCACTTTGCTCACGCGTATGGGGAAGAGCTTATCTTCAGAGCCTTCGCGGGAAATCTGGCGCAGACTGCGTACGATGCGCGCAATGCGATCACAGGTTTCGCGAATCCGGGCACTGTTGCGCGCGACTTTCTCGGCCGGCGCTGAACCTTCTTCTTTCACCATGTCCGCCAGGTCGCTGGCCAGGGCATGAATGATGGTGAGCGGGTTGTTGATTTCATGAGCGATGCCCCCGGCCATCATTCCCAGCGCGGAAAGGCGCGCGGAAGCGACCAGTTGCATCCTGTTGGCTTCAATTTGCGCTTCCATCTGTTTGCGTTCCGTGATGTCCAGTGCGGTTCCGACAACGCGCACCACCTTGCCCTGCTCATCCAGCACGACTCCGGCGGCAGAATAAATGTGGCGCAAAGAGCCATCTGCCCGGACGATACGAAACTCCACGAAATCCTGGGTTTTTCCCTGGATCACCCGTTGGAGACATGCGTTCACACGGTCCGTGTCTTCCGGGAGCACGCGTTCGCTGAACTTTTCGTAAGCCATGGGAACGACCCTGGGGAGGCCGAACATGGCGAATATCGTGTCATCCCAGACGGTGGTGTTGCTGCGCAGGTCCCAGTCCCACACACCGATCGAAGCGCTGCGGATCGCCAGGGACAATCTTTCTGTAAGGTTGCGCAGCTGTTCCTCTGAATGCTTGCGTCCGGTGATGTCGCGATTGATTACCAGCGCTGCGCGGGGTCTTCCGTACTCATCGCGCTGCAGTGACCAGCGGCTGGTTTCAATCAGGAGTTTGCCATCTCGTGTGGTGTGCTCCACTTCGCCTTCCCAATGTCCCTCCTTCAGAACAGTGGCTTCAATATCGCTCAGTGGAACGGGAAATCTGGTTTGCAGCAGTTCGTGGCTAACCTGTCCCAGTGCCTCGTGCGCGGTCCAACCATAGGTATTCTCAGCTCCACGGTTCCAGAAAGTGATCCTGGCCTTCAAATTGCGCACGACGATAGCGTCATGAGCAAGGTTCAGCAGCGCGGCCTGTTCCGCCAGCTTCTGATCGGCTTGTCTGCGTTCGGTAATGTCTTCCACCATGCCCAGACCGTGCAGCGGCTTTCCTTCCTGGCCGCGAATCACGATAGCGGTCAGGCTTGCCCACATGACTTCGCCGTTCTTTTTCACATAGCGCTTTTCCATCCTGCAAACCGGGATCTCATTGCGATCGAGACGCTCCAGCAGGCTGATGCATCCCTCGCGGTCCTCGGGATAGGTCAAGTCGATCGGCGTCATTTCCGCCAGCTCCGCTTCAGAGTAGCCCAGCATGCGGCAGAGCGCCGGGTTCGTTCGGATCATCTTATGGTCCAATCCCAACAAAGCTACTCCGATAGGCCCCTGCTCAAAGAGGTTGCGGAAGCGTTCTTCGCTTTCGCGCAAAGTATCCTGAGCCTGCTTCAGGGATGTAATGTCCTGGTGAATCGAAACCCCGAGCATCCCGAATTCCGGATGATGAAAGGTGGAAACGGTCACGGCACACCAAAAAGGTGTTCCGTCCTTGCGCTGATGCAGGATGTCTCCACGCCACACCCCAGATCGCGCAACCTCCTGCCTGATTTCCTCCGCCAGTTCCTCAGGTTGCTTGTGTGCCGGTGCATTAATCAAGGAGACATGTTTCCCGGCCAGTTCATTGTGCTCGTAACCGAACATCTTTTCGAATTTCGGATTGGCATGGACGATCATGCCGTTATCCAGCCCGACCAGGCATACGCCTTCTTCCATCGTGGAAAAAATCTCGCTGTTCAGTTGCAGCTCGGCTTCCACGCGTTTTCGCTGGGTTATGTCTGCAATCAAGCCCACGCTGTACAGCGGATGGCCTTCCCGGTCACAAACCAGCGAGCCACTCAGGCTTGCCCAGATGATCTCACCGTTTTTCTTGATGTAGCGTTTTTCGATCCGGGCCGTGGGGATTTCCTTTTGAAACAGGTGTTTCATCAGCAGCTTGGTGATCTCGTGATCTTCCGGATGCGTAATGTCGATTGGCGTCAGCCTCGTCAACTCGTCTTCCGAATATTCCAGCATGCGGCAAAGCACGGAGTTGACCTTGAACATGCGGCCATCACTCCCCACCAGGGCAACACCCATGGGCCCTTGCTCAAACAGGCTGCGAAAACGCTCTTCGCTCTCGCGCAAGACCTCCTCCGCCCGCTTGCGTTCGGCGATGTCCTGTACCAGCGCCAACACGATGGTTTCCTTTGCCAGCGACAAGGGTGTGAGTGACACTTCGGCGGGAAATTCGCTGCCGTCTTTGCGTTTACCGTTCAGCGCGAGGCCCTGAGGCATCAAGGCGCCGACCGGCGTTGGATCATCGTTCTTCCTGCCGACGCCGTAGTGACGCAGCTTGATTGGAAGAAGAGCTTCCAGCGACCGGCCGGCAAGCTCATCGTGCGCGAAGCCGAAGATCCTTTCCGCATGACGATTTGCCCGAAGAATGTTGCTCGTGACGTCGGTGATGAGCAGCCCTTGCGGAGCCGTGTTAAACAGTTCCTGCAACAAGACACTGCCGGCTTCCACGCCACGGCTGCGCCGCCGCGCCCGCTGGGCCTGGAAGACCGCAAATGCCACCAGCGAGGCGCTCAGAATGCCCCCGACAAGAATGACCCTTGAAATCAAGGACAATTGAGCTGGCTCAGTCGCTGTAAGGGCCTGCCACACGCCCACAGCGGCTGCAGACAAGCCCAATCCCAGGCTCATGGGGAGCCATTCAGGAGTACCATCTTGATCCGCGGTTTCATTCCACGCCCAGCCCATCAGCCCGAGACCGAGCAAGGCAAAGCCTGCCGCTGTGTGCAGGGCCATATGCGGTGATTGGCTCCAGGTGTAGGCTTGGAAGCCCACCAGGAGATAGCTCAGGGCGCCCACGGTCCCCACTGCCGCTATCATTGAGCCCAAAACTCCGGTAATGGTCGCCGATTCTGCCGGTTGTTTCCGGTTGGCCCCCGCGAGCACCGCGAGACTCGCACCAATGAAACAGAGAGCCGATACCTGCGACATTCGGCCGGGAAAGAAATTCGAGATGTAGTCAGGTCCCAGAACCTGGTCAATACCGAAGTTGGCCCCGAGCGCGTATTCCAGACAGACAAGGATGGCGAGCAGGAGAGTGACTCTTGCACAGAACGCAGCTACTCGTGCGTGTCCCGCGTTGAGCAGCAGAAGTGCAATTCCGCTCAGCAAGAAGCTCAGGGCGCTCATTCGTGTCATGGGAGCGAGCGCCGGCATGACCTGGACGATCACTCGGGAGTGAATCAGCCAGCCGATCAGCACAGCTACGGCGAGAGCACAGACTATCCCGCCCGCAGCCACCACACCGAGCTTAATTCCCCTATGACGCAAAGAGCGCATACATCTAGCCTGCTGGTCGAAGGTAAATAGCAGGTGACCCGCAGCCCGCGAGATGTCCCGATCGCTCTAATGCTCAGATGCCACACCCTCAGATGGCGTGGCTCGAGAGCTTCCCGGGCAGCTCTGGGCAGCTAAACTGCCAGTTCCATTCGGGTCCAAGTTGCTCGCGCTGGTGAGGTCTGGTTTTCAACAATTTGTTGGCGATTTGAGAGCCAGACATGGTCTGGTCGCGCAACAAACAGAATGGAACGCTCCAGGATTGAATTCTGCCGCTACGCATTCGGGGCGTGCACACCGGGAGCGTGGAGAAGTGCGCTCACGCGATGGCGATTTCCTGTTTCATCTGTTACACTCAAACTGTTGTTGGTGCCAAAGAGAGAACACTCCTTTTTTGATCGCCATCCCAATCAAGCTGGGGACGTAGTTCAGTTGGTTAGAACGCTGCCCTGTCACGGCAGAGGTCGCGAGTTCGAGTCTCGTCGTCCCCGCCAGCTTTTGCAAATTACTTGCAGCCTCGCGCTAGTCAAATGTCAAGGGGATCCCCCGACTGGGGAACGGACGATTCCTTATTGCAACCTTTGCAGTGGACCATCTGGCGGATGGAAATTATTTCTTGCGGGCCACTACCAAGGACAGCCCTCGTCACTCAGACTACGCGTTTAAACTCAATCGCCAATGAGTGCGTGGAATTTGATTCATTATCAGCTTTCCTTTTGTGATGGCATCCATCTCGCTTGAACATCCGCGTCCACTGAAGCGAGTCGAGCCTGACTAATATCTGGACTCCATCGACATCTCGGACACAAGATCAGTGCCCCCCGCGTCAACTGGGCGGCGAATACCGATACCAACTCATGCCTGTCGAACGCCACCCAGTTGCATTGGTTGCTTCTGGAGAGCTTCTTCCTCGGTAAAAGGATACTCATAGGCAATCAGACTTTCGGCTGCGCGGTTTTCCGCGTCGGAACTGACTGCTCCCGCGCTAATCCGTAGAGACACACTGGCGACCCGTTCTGCAGCCTTTGCCGCCGCCGGAACCACTGATGGTCATTTGCTGGCGAAACGATAGCGCCCCGAGTCTGACCCGATTTCGCGTGTCAGGTGCTCAAGAATGTCGTACCTGCTCTGAACGTCCCAAAACTTCCCGGTCAAGCCAAGGATCCGGGGAATTGCTATTCCTAGGAGGCCCAGGAGTCTAGCCCTGAGTTGTGAGCGGCTGCTCAGGAGGGAGCCTGTCCCCTGACTCGAGACAGGCATGCAGAATGCTCTCTGTTCCGCGGGCAGGTCCTCGCCATCCCATCTTCCTGCGGCGCATGACAGGGTCAGCTCCAAGGCAAGTGCGCCCCTGTATTCTTTCACTAAGTTCGGGTTGTCGGTGGCCAGATTCCAGCCCTTGGCGGATTCAAGTGCGGCCTTGGCATCCGCATTCTCTTCGACTTTCTTCACCCACTCACTGCTGGCAGCCATGGCCGTGTTGACGGCGAGCTGCTGATGTTGGAGGATTGACGCCGCATCGCCGGGCCTGGCCGGCATTGGCCCATCGTTGTGATATTGGGCTTGAGCCATCAAAGGTCTCCCTGGAGATTCTTCCTCCCTATACACCAGGCGCGAGTTGTCATGGTTCATATGAGTATGGGTATTCCGCTTTCCCGAAACTGGTGGATAGATTCCAGCGGTCACCTGAAAGGGCCATCTCGCGGGGTCGCCCAATTTGTCGCGCACTTCAAACCACGTGGGCGCGCGCAGCCCGCCGGAGGGCAGCCGGATCATCTTCGCTGCAGTTGCGTCAAAATTGTTATGGACCCAGTCCGAGTGGCTGTAGAAGTCCTGCACCGCATGCAGGGATGCGCCGAGGGTAATGAGGACGAGCGCCTTTCTGGTGCTGTCGTCCAGGCCGGGCCGGGCATGAGCCGCGGCGAGTGATGCCTGTGTGGCCTCCAGCAAGCGAGTGAAGATGTAATCGAATTTTGCATTCTGGTCGAGTTCACCACTGAGATTGTCGAAGTGGAGGAAAATGGCAGCCGCACGGACCTTGATATTTTGTCCTCCAAATGCCTGGAGTGCCGCGCGTTCCTCGGGTGTCACGTGCTCCCCTGCCAGACCGGCAATGGGACCAAAAAAATCCACGGAAAAATTGCCGAGTTGCATGATGTTGGTCGCATCTGCGCTGAAGGCGAACTCGTCGCCTACCTTGTGTGAAACCGTGCTGTGCCAGAAGGTGTCAAACCCAGCAGCCGATTTGACAAATGCGAGCAAAGTCACTGCTGCAAACAATCTTCGCCACACGCCGATCTTCCGCATGCCCGCACCAGCCCTTCGCCCAACCGATACATAGGATACCAAGCGATGTTCAGGATTGGCGCAAGACGCCCGCCCACCTTTGCGCTCAACGGGAGGCCGAGCTCGAAGTGAGCAGCGTTGAAACGACGTTCGCCACGGGCTTCGCGATAGACTCCGCGTGCAGCGGGCTTCGGCTCGCTGGTGTTCGCGTCTCGGTGAAAGAAAAGCAAAGCACGGAGGTATCGGAACCTGGGTAGAGGGGACTTAGCACCCGTGTGCTGTTGTTGCCGCAAGCAGTCTCCTTAATACTGAGTAAGGTCCGAAAGTACTGTTCAAGGGCTGGGTAGGAATACACAGAGATGAAAAAAACAGCGCATATATCGGTTGTGATTGTTCTGGGTCTGGCGTCGTTAGCGGCTATATCGGGATTGCATGCGGCGCAGGTGCAGGGAGACAAAAACACCGAACGGAAAGACAAAAACACCGCGCGCAAAGGTGCTGATGCGAATCCCGACCAACGGCAGATGAGGGATCTCGACGAACAAGTTCAGCAGACCAAATCAGACGTCCTCAGCATTGCGGCGGAGCTGAACCAGCTGGAGGAAAAACTGCTGTACCCGTCAGGGACACAGGTCGCGATCTTCATTGCGTTGGCCAAAGGCGACGAGATGCGCCTCGATGCCGTGCGGCTCCAGATCGATGGCCAGCTCGTAGCGCACTACATCTATAGCGCCAAAGAGCTCGAGGCACTGCGCAAGGGTGGCGTGCAACGGATCTACGTCGGCAATGTGGCCACAGGGGATCACCAGCTCAACGTGCTTGTCGACGGCAAGCTGAAGGGTGGCGCGGACTTCAACCGCACGGAGCACTTTACTTTCCATAAGGAAGTTAAGCCAAAGCTGGTGGAACTGACAGTGGCCGGACCGGACTCCGGCGGCACCCCGATCACACTTGGGGAGTTGTAATCGATGCGAGGGACCCGCCGCATAATCGGACTCGGCCTAGCCCTAGGACTTGCTGGCGGTGGACTGGCTGCCGGTCCCGCCTTGGGTGGGAACGAGAAGCCGGCTGGGAGCGGGAAGCTGGCTGGGAAGGAGCTGGCTGGGAACGGGAAGGACGACCTCTTTTTCGACGAAGCGTTCTATCACGCCTACCAGGGACAGTTTTTCGAGGCGATCCAGCGGCTCGACACTGAACTCGAACAGTACCACCGTCTGGACGAGCCCGAACTCGATACTCTTCACTACAACATAAACGAGGCCGAATTTTCGGTCGGCGATTTCGAGCTCGACTACCGCATGCACTACCGGGCTGGGCGCGCTATCAAGAGGGTGCTTGAAGGCGCCGTCGATGAAGCCGTACGAAACGAAGCAGCGTTCAGGCTCGCTCGCATTCACTTCCAGAAGGATCAGCTCGAGGATGCACTGCAGGCTCTGGGACGGATCCAGGGCACCGTACCCGCAAAGATCAAGAACGATGTCGAGTTTCTGCGGGCGAACATCTATATGGCAACAGGCCGGCCGAACGATGCCATCGAAGTGCTCAATCACCTGCAGAACGACCCGAGCCTGGCCGGGTTTGTCGCCTATAACCTCGGTATCGCTTTATTGCAGGCCGGTAAACAACAGGAAGCGGTCGAGCAACTGGACAAGGCCGGGCGGCTGCCGGCGGATGATCCCGCCGGCCTCGCGATCCGCGACAAGTCGAACATGGTGCTTGGCTCCCTCCTGTTCGAATCGGGCAACTTTGAGCGGGCAAAACAGGCACTGGACCGGGTTCGCCTCGAGGGGCCGTTCTCGAACGAGGCTCTGCTGCGGGCCGGCTGGGCCGACACCTCGGCCAATCAGTTTGAGCGTGCGCTCGTTCCCTGGAATATCCTGGCGAATCGTGAGCCGACGGATATCGCTGTCCAGGAAGCCGTGCTCGCCGTGCCGCATACGTACGCCAGCCTGAAGCTATACGGTCGCGCCGCGCTCACGTATGGTCGCGCGCTCGAGCTGTACAGCAACCAAATCGAAAAGGTAGACGCATCGATCAATAGCATCAAGGAAGGGCGGTTTCTCAAGGCCCTGATCCGCGAGGAGAGCCGGGAGGACCAAAACTGGGTCATCCGCCTGCGCAGCCAGCCCGGTGCGCCGGAAACGTACTACCTGATGGAGTTGATGGCATCTCACGACTTCCAGACCGCGTTGCAGAACTACCTCGACCTCGAGGACCTGCGGTCGAAGCTCATGGGCTTCCAAACCAGCCTTGACGCCTTCGAAGATATCATCCGACTGCGTAAGCAGAACTACGGGCCGCTGCTGCCGGAGGTCGACGCCCAGTTCCGGGCGCTGGATTCGCGGATGCGCATGCGACTCCAGCAGCGCAAGCTTTTCGACCAGCGCTTGCACACCATGCTTACCGCGCCGCGGCCGGATTATCTGGCAACCAC
>DATFSU010000059.1:0-406855 GCA_035262465.1 Candidatus Angelobacter sp.
CCGCGGAACGGATCAAGTCTCCATTGCTAGTGATCGTCGCACGAGACGACGTCGGCGGTGACGGACCACGGCTACCCCACATTCGCGGCTGGTTTGACAAGGCTCCGGAACCCAAGCAGTTGATCGTCCTCGACGGTTCCGTGCACGCCCAGTTTTTGTTCCAGACCGAGCAGGGAGATCGTGTAATGAAAGAGGTACTCCGCTTTCTCGGTGCCGACAAACTACGTCCAGCAAAGCCCTATCCAGTTGACCAACGTTGAATGGTGAAATCAGGCGTTTACACTCACAACCGCCAATACTTGTGAGATAAGGAGCCAAGAATGCGCATTCCCATTTTCCAGATCGATGCTTTTACCAGCCGCCGATTTGGGGGAAACCCTGCAGCCGTAATGCCAATGAAAACTTTTCTTGCCGATGGAATACTGCAAGCGATTGCCGCGGAAAATAATCTGGCCGAGACGGCCTTCCTGGTGCCGGAAGATGGCAACTATCGGCTGCGCTGGTTTACACCGAAAGTGGAGGTGCCCCTTTGCGGGCACGCTACCCTCGCCAGTGCGGCTGTGGTAATGGAGCGGCTGGAGCCCGGGCGGAATCGCGTGGTCTTCCAATCAGCCAGCGGTCCCTTAGCGGTAGAGCGCGGACGAGCAGGTTACACCATGGATTTTCCGGTCCGACCGTCGGAACCGGTGGCGATGGTACCCGAACTAGTTCAAGCGTTGGGTGTAGTTCCGATCGAGGTTCTGGCCAACGAGTTCAACTATATGGCTGTTTTGGAAAGCGAAAAGCTTTTACGGGAACTGGCACCGGACATGGCAGCACTCGCCCGGATTGGACGGCCAGGCGTAATTGTGACCGCCGCGAGCGAAGGAGATTATGACTTCATCAGCCGCTACTTCGCTCCGGCGAAGGGCATCCCTGAAGACCCGGTGACTGGCGCAGCTCACTGCATGCTGGCGCCGTATTGGGCAAAGCGGCTGGGCAAGAAGGACTTTCGCGCTTTCCAGGCTTCGCAGCGCGGAGGAGAGGTGGTTTGCCGTCTCGTCAATGACCGCGTCGAGCTAAGAGGAGAGTGTGTCTTCTATCTGGAGGGAGAGGTGGAGGTTTGAAGACTGGTGCATTGCAATCCACGGCTTGATCAATTGACGAAATCACTCGTTTACACTCACAATCCGGTTGTGAGTGTAATGGCGATGTTACGCCATATAGCCAAAACGAGAATGGCTCGTCTGAGTTACTTTCCCATTTCCGCAAGAGCGCTTCTCAAGGGCAGACTGGAAATGTGAATGATCCCTCCGCTATAGGGTGAATACAGTTCCATGATCAGCACGATGGCCCCAGCTACGGACAATGCGCCAAGGAGTAGGGCGACAATCACGGTTGCATTGCGGGGCGCGTACAGCCCGAAGCTCATGTAAACGACGGTAATCCAAAAAACGACTATGACCAGAAAAGGAGTAGGAAGAGGAGAGGTCTGCTGCACGAACATCATCCAGCGTGTTCGCCCAATCTCCAAGGCAATGCCCAAAGCGTCGTGTTTGAGGTCACGTTGTTCTTCACTTTGCGGCGACAACCGTTGGATTGACTCGTAAACAGCCTCTGGGTCACTAATTTTCTGCGGCACATTCGAGCCGGGCACACGTTCCTGCGGCCACATTCGATAGAGTATGTCCTCAACAACTTCGCGCAACTGTTGCCGCGCTTTTTGTGCTGCTGGTCCATAGTGGTCAAGGACTCGGTCGAGCACGACGATTTTGGCGCACACCTGGTTCCATTCATCTCGCTGGGCGAAAAATGAACTGGCCGCCGCAGACACGACCAAGCCAAGCACCAGGGCCGCCAATGTTGCAACCAAGCCGATTGCCAAATTGACGGTACTTTTGGATTCGGAACTCAGGTGATCCTGTGGCAGTGTTCTTCGCAAAAAGATGCCCAGCAAAGCGCCGCCAAAAACACAAACGAGTACCAACAGGCTGACTGCGAGATTGCTCATTGAGCATGCTCTATCACGCAATGATGCCGCTCGTAGAATGTGGGTTTGCCGAGGCGATACTGGCGAAATCAGGCGATTACACTCACGATCCGGTCATGAGTGTAATGGCGATTTTCACCCAACCGGCGATTGGTATTGGCTGAGCCGATAGCCAAACTGTCAAAAGACAGTTGCGCTACACTGGATCGGATGAAACTTCTGCTCGCGGTCCTGTTTGCGTTTCCTTTGTTCCATTCTTCGCATGCGCCCGCTGTCTTTCGTACCCGGATCGACACAACCGCCGGAAGCTTCGTCATTGAGACACACCGCGATTGGTCACCGAAAGGTGCTGACCGCTTTTATGAGCTGGTGCGCGAGCGTTATTACGACAACTCGCGCTTCTTCCGAGTGGTTCCCGGGCGTTGGGTTCAGTTTGGTATCGCGGGCGATCCCAAGGTCGCGCAAGCCTGGCGTCATAAAACCATTCCGGACGATACCCTCAAGGTCCATAACAAACCCGGCTACGTCGCCTTTTCCAACACCGGCCCGGGAACGCGCTCCACGCAGGTTTACATAAACCTGCGCGACAACTCCGCTGTCAATGATTCCGAGCCGGCCTTTGCTCCTTTCGGCAAGGTTGTTGAAGGCTGGGATGTTGTGGAGAAGCTCTACGGCGGCTACGGAGAAAACTCCGGCAGCGGGATGCGTGCCGGACATCAGGACAAACTATTCGAAGGCGGCAACGCCTATATGGACAAAGAATTTCCTAAACTGGACCGCCTCATTCGCGCGGCGATTCTTCCGGACAAATAGGTCCTGCTCACACCCGTGAAGGATGAGATCGGATGGCGAGGGCTGGTTGAGGCATTTTGAGCGTAATGGCGATTTTATGCCAATATCCCTTCGGCTTGAGTCGGTCAGTCCGGTCAGGTAATGGCCTTTCGCGAACCCCTTCTTGACGGAAATCACATCTCCGTTGGGTTGGCGGTACCTGCTCACTTGTCTTTATCTATCGTCGCCAAGCGAATCTTGGCGATGATGAATCCGGCCACAGTTGTCAGCGCAGCCGCCGGGAGGGCAACTTTGACTGCCAATGTTAGGTCAGGGTGGGCATGTCTTCTCGCGCCGATGACGAGCAGAATAATAACCAGCAAAGCTGCCAAGATAAAAAAACAGACCGCACCGCTGATCAAACCGATCATCGAGGCACTGAACTTTTTACGCATAGAGGTACATCGCGGTTGCTGGTTGCAGCCTTGGCCAGAATCACATGCATGACCACAGACACCCCAAAGTCAAGCTTTTATGATGTGCGTGGCTGTTTGGTCGTCTACCTTGCCCGCGAACGCCAGTACTTGGCTTTCGCAGAAGTATGTCTTGGCCCGAGACTTTTTCTTATCGAGCAAATCGCATGCCTTCAATCGGTAAGCGAGGTACATCTCAAAGACGAGTGAGATCGTGAACCTCATAAGGGCGGCGAAAAACGATCAAATCCCACGAAAGCCTCAACGAGTAACTTTCGCGTTCGCAGATCATTTACTGTTCCTGTTGAAACCAGGCGATTACACTCACGAACATGGCGGTCCGCTCAGAACAGCGAACCTAACAGCGAGACAAGCATGCTTTCTCGGTTGAGGTGCTGCCCCTCGCCGGTTCCGCGCGGCTTGCAGCAGGCGACCCATCACGGCCAGGCGACATCCTAAAAAGTAGAAGGGACGAGTAAGCATGATTCGCAAGTTGAAGTCGGGCGAGTACCGGCTGTACTCGCGCAAAAAGAATTCAAAGACAGGCAAGCGTCGAAACCTGGGGACGTTTGCCTCGCTGGAGAAGGCAAAGGCGCATGAACGCGCGGTGCAGTACTTCAAGCGGCACTGAATGAGATGAAGCAGGAGGGAAGATGGCGAGCGAGAAACAAAGGGCGGCAGCACGAAAGAACATCAGAAAAGCGGCGACGGCAGCCAGAAAGAAACGCACCATCGCGCACCTGCCGAAGTCAACGAGAACGGCCCTGGGCAAACAGGCCTCCAAGGTAGCACCGGAAAAGCGCCGGAAAGCAGCTTAGCGAGCAGGATGGACGTTTGGCGACTGCTTAAGGCTCTTGCAGGCTTGCCAGGGCGGTACTCGATGTGGCTGCCGGCGGGCTGATGATAAATGTCGCGGTGAGGCGATCAAAGAAAACCGAATGAAACAAAGCCGCGGGAAGAAGCCCATCCTGCGGATCGGCCGGCTTCAGCAGATCATTGCGCAGAACCACGACTTCCTGCTCAGGCAGGAGCGAATCGGAAATCGAGAGATCCTGCAGCAGACAGGTCGTTGCCTCCTGGTTGGCCAGGTTGGTTGATACCTGCATGACCCGGTTTGGCTTGTAGCGGGTGCCCGCACTCTCACGCTGCGGCACGATGCGATCCTCAAAAACCAGCAACTGCGAGATGCCGGAGTCGAGCGCCAGCTTCCAGGTTCCATGGGGCGCTGCGGCGGATGCGACGGTGATCAGGAGTCGCGATTCATTGATGGTGACAGGCACGCGCAGTCCGTTGGGAATGCGAGCGGTCTCGGGGAAGGGATAGATTTCGACCGCGCTGTGGTCAAAGTCGAGCCGGAAGGAGAAATGAAGCAGAAAGTTCATGCCCAGGATGCCGCGAATGTTGCGGTCGAGAGCGCTGAGCTGGCTGAGCGGAACCGCCAGCGCTTCTAAATTCGAGACCGCGGCTGGGCCAAGATTGGCCTTCGGCAAAAAATAGCGTGGCACGCCGGCTGAATTGGAGAGGCTGGTGAGGCGCAGCCTGTCATGGGGCTGGAGGCCAAGTTCGCCGGCGAGCTTTGGATCGAGCAGCGTGGTGTTAGTGCCGGTGTCGACCAGGAAATCAAACGGTCCACGATCATTGATGGTGACGCCGACGATCATCAGGTATCCACGCAGCGTGCGCGCGGAGACGGAATTGCCGACAGGATCGGGAGCGGCGGATTGAGCGGCAACAGCACAAGAGAAGAGCAACAAGCTGAGCGCCAGTCTGGTTGTGATGGCAGTTTTCTTCAGGCTGATCGCGCCAGGCTTGCTTGCGCCAGGTCTTGTGAAGCGGAACTTTATTGAATCGAGCTTTCTTGAGTCGGGCTTCGTTGAGTCGGGCTTCGTTGAGTCGGGCTTCGTTGTGTCGAACAAGAGCGTTCTCCGAGCTGTGGGCCCGAGGGGAGCCGTGATTTGTGTATCGTGGGCGCGATCCGCTGTGCCGGATAGATGACTTTAGGCTGCGGAACTGTAGTGCTCGAGGAAGCTCAAAGCGGAACAGATGCGCAGACGAGCGCGAGACCAAGCAGGAACGCAAGCGAGAGTATGTGTTTCAGCCGCATGATTGTTAAGGTTTCGTGAATCAGAAGAGTGAACGAGAAGACACGGATTCCATCGACAAGTGGCGCTATGTCGCAAGGTCACGTTACCGAGCGGCGACACCTTGGTTACTGTTTGCACCGTGAGTTGAAGCGCCAGTTCAGCCTGAATGCCAGCGCAGAGTGCGTGATAAAATCGCGCAACCCGGTTACCCATGTCCACAGACCCAGCGCGCGCTGAGCTTCAACCTTCCCACTTGCGCAGAACCATCGGGCTGGCTTCCGTCACGTCGATGGTGGTTGGAATTATTGTCGGCGCGTCGATCTTTGTGCAGCCGGCAGAGGTGACGAGGTTGGCGTCGAGCCCGCGCGGCGTGATGCTGGCGTGGTTCGGGGCCGGCTGGCTCACCATGTGCGCAGCACTGGTATGCGCAGAGTTCTCATGGTTGTTTCCCGAAACCGGCGGCGTCTATGTGTTTTTGAAAAAGACTTTTTCACCTGCACTGGGATTCCTGTGGGGTTGGGGGATGTTTTGGACCATGCACACAGGAATTTTAGCGGCCATCGCGGTGGTAGCGGCACGGTATGCCGGATATTTCTTCGGCCTGGGCGAGCTGGGCATTCGCGTGCTCGCGATGGCGGCGATTCTGGCGGTCTCGTTCGTACAGTATCTGGGAGTGAAGGCCGGCAGCGCGGTGCAGGTGACGCTGACGTTCGCGAAGGTCGCGGCGATCGGCGTGATGTGTGTCTTGCTGTTTGCTCTAGGCGGATCGGCGCATCGAAGCGTTTCGACTGACGCAGCGCAGCACGGTTCGCCGAGCTGGTCGTTGGCCGCATTCGGCCTGGCGATCGCTGCCGGACTTTTTTCGTTCGGTGGCTGGCACATGTGTACTTATCCTGCGGGTGAGACCCGCGATCCAGAGCGCACCATCCCGCGTGCGCTGATTCTCGGTGTTCTGATCGTGACCGCGTGTTACATGCTTCTGAACGCGGCTTATCTCTCCGTAATGCCTCTCAGCGCTGTTGCCGCCTCCACACGCGTCGCGGCCGACGCCATCTCCAGCGTCCTCGGCCCTCGCGGCTCCGTCGCCATCACGCTGCTGATCATCGTCTCCGCCCTGGGATCGCTCAACGGGATCGCCCTCGCCGGCCCGCGTGTTTACTACGCCATGGCGCAAGACGGCCTCGCCTTCCGATGGATGGCCGCTCTTCACCCGCAGCGGCAGACTCCGCACCTCGCGATCGCCGCGCAGGCGATCTGGGCATGCGTTCTCGCTGCCACCAATTCGTATCGCGCGCTCTTTACTCGTGTTGTCTATACCGAGTGGCTCTTCTTCGCCTTGCTGGCTGCGGGGATCTTCGTGCTGCATCGCCGCCGGCAATACCACCCGCGCTACCTCAAATTTCTCTATCCACTTGTACCAGCCATATCGCTCCTGACCTCCGCCGCCATCGCTCTTAACCAGATCCGCGCTACGCCCGTCGACAGCGCCATCGGTATTGGCTTGATTTTGCTGGGCCTTCCGATTTATTTTGTCTGGTCTCATCGCAGCACGGAGACGTAGCGATGCTACGTCTCGTTCCTGTCGCTTCGCTCCAAACCGCCACTGAGCCTTGCCCGACGGAAATTCTCTGCACTTGAGGCAAGCAGCTCGCCGCGCGAGTCGGGCTCGCTGCTATATTGATAGACCCGCCGAGATTCTCGAACGCAAGGGAAAGCATGCCCATCATCGATTTTCACGATCATTACTATCCGCCTGAATACATCAAAGCCATCGAACAGGGACCGAGCGCCGTCCGCGTGACGCATGACGACGAAGGCAATCCCTGGCTGCACTATCCCGGCGACTACAACATCGCCGTCCGCGGCCACCGCGACATCGACTACCGCGAGCAAATGCTCCGCACCTCCGGCGTCGACATCCAGGTCATCACCCTCACCACGCCGGGCACGCATATAGAGGAGCCCTCGACCGCCGTCCGCCTCGCGCGCCTTTGCAATGACTCCTTTGCCCGCGTCGTCTCCGACAAGCGCGGCCTCTTCGTCGCCCTGGCCACGCTCCCGCTCTGCGACCCCGCCGCCAGCGTCGCCGAGCTCCGCCGCTCCATGGAGCAGCTCAAGTTTCGCGGCGCCATGGTCTTTTCCAACATCAACGGCACCGCGCTCAGTGACCAGCGCTTTTGGCCGGTCTGGGAAGCGGCCAACCAGCTCGGCGCTATCATTCATATTCATCCCACCAACCCTGTCGGCGTTGAAGCCATGCTCGACTACTGGCTCATGCCCCTCGTCGGCTTCCTCATGGACACCACTCTCGCCGCCGCCAGCCTTGTCTTCAGCGGCGTCCCTGAGCGGTTTCCCAATATCAAGTGGGTACTCGGCCATCTCGGCGGCGCTATTCCATACCTGGCCGAACGTCTCGACCGCGGCTATGAAGCCTTTGCCGACTGCCGCAAGAACATCTCGCGCCCGCCCAGCTCCTATCTCAAAAAGTTTTATTTCGATACCGTCAACTTCGATCCGCGCGCGCTCGAGCTGGCTGTCAGCTTCGGCGGCGCCAGCCAGGTCCTCGCCGGCAGCGACTACCCACACCAGATCGGCAGCATCCCCAAGATGCTCGAAAGCCTCAAAGCCATGCGCGTGAGTGAAGAAGAGCGGAAGATGATCCTGGGAGGGAACGCAGCGAGGTTGTTGGGGATCGGAGAGTGAGCCGTGATACAGATCGAATATGAAATGTCAGAAAAAGATTTTCTCGATTCGCAGAAGCTTGCCCTTCGACATTCCTCAAAACGCACCACTAGATGGATCTTCCGAATTGCGCCGCTCTGGGGGCTGTTTCTGGTCCTTGCTGTTCTCTGGAAGGCCCTGCAGCCGGGATTTACCTGGACTAGCAATGCTACTGAGGCTTTGTTTGTTGGGTTACTCTTTTTTGCCGGTCCATTGCTCTACAAACAGATAACAAAGACGATATTCCGCAAGAACGCGATTTTTCGCGGGCCTCGGTCACTTACTGTCGATGAAGCCGGTCTGAACTTTACCAATCCGACATCTTCAGTGCAGGTGAAATGGGATTCGTTTCAAAATTTTGTGGAAGATGACACCGCATTTGCTCTCTACCAGAGCGGACTTATCTTTCATACGGTGCCCAAACGGCAGCTTAGCCAGGAGCAGATCGCAGAGTTGAGAGAGACGTTCACGAGTCACGTTATCAGCAAGACTTGATTTTCCTCTGCGTCCTTTGCGTACTCTGCGGTAAAGGTTCTGATTTTCTCCCATCAGCACTCATCCGAGTTAATCTGCGGTGATGCTTTTGCCTGGTTTTCCTCTGCGTCCTTTGCGTCCTCTGCGGTAAAAGGTTTTGATTTTCTCCGATCAGTGTCATCGGTGTGAATCAGTGGTGAGGTTTTGCCTCTGGTTCTGACTGATTGCTGACTGCTGAGTGCTGATTGCTTCCCTGAGAGCTATGATTTCCAGCGGACACTCCGGCCAATTATCGATCCAGCACACGCGCAGCCGCAGGCGAAGTGCGCGCGCAAAATAACGCTTAACAAAATTAGGTCGCCGCGACGCCACTTCACTTTCTTCGTTTTTTGCTCAGCCCTCGCTCAACCTCTTGACACGCGCGAACGCCTCGCCGATATTGCAGAAAGATGATCATCGCTTTGCCCCGGAACGCGCACACTGGCCGCGTTCCGGGGACCTCTTCGCGCGATGACGTCTACCGTGATTTTTGCTAATTGCCGGTTGCTAATTGCTATTTGCTGGAGTCTTTCGGGGTCCCCTGCACGCGCGATTTTCGCGTGTTGGGATGTCAATTACGGGCGACGCCGGTGTTATCAGCACCGACGCCACCCTAACCAATCCCCATGTCATTGATCAACCGTGAAGATCGTCCAACGACCATCGCTCGCGGCCTTCCGGTAGAACTCCCGCACATCCTCGAAGTTTTCCCACGTGTAATCAAAATCCTCATCCCCTAGGTTCAGACCATAGTCATCTCCATCAATGCCAGAGTAGCGGCTCCGCAACCACTCCTGGGTAATCGGTTTGAGAGCCTCGCTCACTTCCTTAACCTGATCAGGCGTCAGAAGACTCACAATGTAGTCATCTCCCTCGTGCATCTGCTCTCCGCCCAGAATGCAGAGGTTTCGCGGATACTCCACCCCATCAAATCCCAGCTTGCCGTTCGTCAGGCATCGGTGGATAGCGTCCCATGCCTTATCGGTCTCGCAGAGATGGTCTTTATCCCATGCTTCTTCAATTTCATCTTGTATCTGGCTAAGGACCGCGTCATCGTTTCCGCGTGCCGTCTTTAGTCGGTGGGCTTGTTCAGACGTAATTGCAAACAACACTCCTCTGCATGCCATGCCGGAATTCTACAATGCGCCGATGGCTGTCCGTTGCTTTTTGGGAACGGAATGGAAAAGCACCACGATTGATCTTTAGGCGGGCAGGGACCGCCGGGTGCCGGGTGCCCCATCCTTTCCGCCGCTTTTGCGGAAAGGGTGGGAAATGAATTCGCCAGTTCTCGCTTTCTTAGATCGACGAGACACGTATCAGGGCACGACTTCAGGGACCCCCAGCTAGCCCGGTTTTGGCTTGCTGGGGCGGAGTAGGGCCCGTAAAGCTTGAAAAGAGATCCTTCCTTACGCCTGTGGCCCGCGCGTAGCCGCAGGCGAAGTGCGCGCGCAAAATAACGCTTAACAAAATTAGGTCGCCGCGACGCCACTTCACTTTCTTCGTTTTTTGCTCAGCCCTCGCTCAACCTCTTGACACGCGCACACGCCTCGCCGATATTGCAGAAAGATGATCATCGCTTTGCCCCGGAACGCTCAACACTGGCGGCGTTCCGGGGACCTCTTGGCGCGATGACGTCTAAATTAACCGGTCTTTCCTCTGCGTCCGCAGCCTGCCCTGAGCGACGGAAGGGAGTCGACCGGGCGTCCTCTGCGGTGAATAGCTTTGTCTTGTACAAACTGACTAGAGCTGAACCCACACAGCTCACCTCTTGCCATGGCAGACCGTAGGTGTAGTTGCAAAATTCACTTGTTCATTTCTTATGGTTAGGGTACAAATACCATCCTTAAAGAAACTAACTACTAACCAAAGCATTGGGGTATAGCTAAGTACAAACCTTGTCACAGTACTAGCTAACTATAGGAGTCTTTTGTAAAACAGTTTCCCAGAAAATAGATAGGAGCAAGCACAATGGCGAAGAATAGGGAAGCAGATATTAACCGCCGACGGTTTCTGGAATTAACTTCAATGACAACTGCGGGAGCAGCCGCACTCTGGTTCGGCGCCACGCCACCCGCCCTGGCTGAAGAACTTTCTGACGATTTGAGCGAGGCGACATTTGCCCACCTGCAGGCGGCTATGGCTTCTCACCGCCTTACTTCTGAACAGCTGACCCGCAGATACCTTGAGCGTATAGAGAACTTTGACCGCGGAGGCCCCCGTGTTAATGCCGTTATCGAAATCAACCCCGACGCTCTTACGATTGCCAGGTCTCTGGATGTGGAACGACGCGCCCGCGGCCCGCGTGGACCTCTGCACGGGATTCCGATTCTGCTGAAGGACACGATTGACACCGGCGATCGCATGATGACAACCGCAGGATCACTGGCTCTGGCCGGCCCACCGGCGGCGACCGATGCCACCATAGTGGCGCGCCTGCGTGCCGCCGGGGCCGTCATTCTGGGAAAGAGCAACCCATCTGAATGGGCGAGTCATCGCTCGTTTCGCGCGACCAGTGGTTGGAGCGCCGTGGGCGGACAAACGAAAAACCCCTACGTGCTCGATAGAAATCCCAGCGGGTCCAGTTCCGGTTCAGCCGCGGCAACGGCGGCAAATTTCTGCGCCGCCGCCATCGGTACGGAAACCGATCTATCCATCGTTTCACCCGCGAGCGCGAACAGTATCGTAGGCATCAAGGCCACCACCGGACTCACCAGTCGTGCCGGTGTGGTTGCCGGATCGCATACGCATGACACCATAGGACCACTGGCCCGCACGGTTACGGACGCAGCCATATTGCTGGGCCCAATGACAGGTGTAGATCCGCTTGATCCGGCGACTTCAGGAAGCGCCGGCAAGTTCTTCAGCGATTACACCCGGTTCCTTGACCCCGAGGGGCTGAGAGGAGCCAGGATTGGAGTCCTGCGGCAGACCTTTGCAGGCTTCAACCAGGAGACGGATGCCATCTTCAACCAGGCGATCCAGACGATGAGAGACGCGGGTGCCTTGATTGTGGACCCTGCGGACCTGCCTACTGCCCGGCAGATTGCCACCGATCGCTCGGAAGGGACCGTCCATGCGTTTGAATTCAAAGCAGACATTGTGCCTTACCTGGCTTCGCGTCCTGGCCTCTCAGTGCATACTCTGGCCGACCTGATTGCTTTCAACAACGATCATGCCGACCAGGAACTTGCCTTTTTCGGACAGGAGCTGTTCCTCATTGCTCAATTCACTACAAACCTGAATGATCCGGTCTATCTCAGTGCGCTCCAGACTTGTTTGTCTCTTTCACGGGAACAAGGCATAGACGCCGCCCTGGCCCAGTTCAATCTTGACGCTCTCGTTTCGCCCACAGGTTCGCCCGCCTGGTGCACAGACCTGATTAACGGAGATCATCTGATAAGCCCATTTCCGACCCCCGCGGGCATGGCCGGTTATCCCACGGTCAGTGTTCCCGCAGGATTTTCTTTCGGACTGCCTGTTGGTGTGTCATTTATCGGGACCGCTTACAGCGAACCCGTTCTCATCAAGCTGGCCTTTGCGTTCGAGCAAGCTACCAAAGCGCGGAAAGCACCTACATTTATCCGTTCACTCAATCTGGGTCAGGTTGACAATGTAGAAGGTTCTTGAGGTACATGTGGAGCCTGGTGACCCGTCCTTTCCGCCGGTTTGCGGAAAGGACGGGATTCGATTCCGTCTTTCCCGATTAGCTTACGCCGACTTCATAAGCTACGATGTGGGCGGCAACTCCCTAACCTCGCTTAACAAAATTAACTCGCCGCCACCTGACCTGCCCAGGCTCCCGGCTTCCCGGAATAAAATGAAGTTTTGTTGCCGGCGGCCGTCGATTTTGCTGGTTTCCCGCGACGATCTGATGCGGAGGCAGAAGCCAATCCAACCGCCGATTCCGGAGGTACGGGGTCCCCGACAAGCCCGGGGTCCCCGGCAGTCATGCCTTTTTGACTGACGGGGTGGAAGCCCGATTTTGGCTTGGTGGGGTGAAAGGAAATCATGAAATTTATGTGCTTTGGATATACGGATGAAAAATTTGATCACATGTCTGAAAGCGAGAAGAACAAGCTTTTTGATGTGTGTTTCGCTTACGACGACGAGCTGCGGGCCAAGGGTCACTTTTTGAGCGGGGAAGCCCTGGATAGCCGGAGCTCAAGTGTTACCGTACGGAAGAAGAACGGCAAGGTGTCTGTTACTGACGGCCCCTTTGTCGAGACCAAGGAGCTGTTGGGCGGTATCGCGATTATCGAAGCCAGGGACCTGAACGAGGCGATAGCCCTGGTTTCCAACCACCCGGCACTGGGCGCGAACGCGTCGGGATTTGAGATACACCCTATTTTCGACATGACTCCACTGATGGACGCGAGCAGGCTACGCCGAAAAGCCGCAAAGAAGAACTGACGGATGGCTTGTCCGGCCGTAAGAACCGAGGACAGACGGAACGTTGCTATTTAGTTGTGATTCAGCGGCAGAAACAAGGAGAAGCACGTGCCGGACGAGCTTGGCTTGTCGCTGCTGCGGAGCCGCAGGCCGCCGCGTTGTTTGCGGACAAGCTGCTCGCAAATCCATAATCCCAGTCCGGAGCCTTTGCCTCTTTTGGTCGAGAACAATGGGTCAAAGACCTTGCGTCGGTTCTGTTTGGGAATGCCCGGGCCATTATCGGCAAAGAGAATGCGCACGCCGCGCACGGCCTTTGCACGGCGTACGTTTTCTCCTTCCCCCACGTGGCACGCTCGGGTATGGATCGTGAGTTTTCCCGCCCGGTTGGGCAGGGATTCGAGCGCGTTGAGCACGATATTGGCAAAAACCTGGCGCACAGCTCCGGGATCGGCCTGGATGGTCTCATGAAACTCATAGCGCCGATCAATGACGATGCCCTTATAGCCGATCTTTGCGGCGTAGGCGCTCAGCACGTCTTCCAGGATGTCTGTGATCCGGACGGGCACGGCGTTCTCTTCCCGCACCAGGGCCAGCGTGTCACGGGAGACCTCAAAAGCCCGCGAAAGCTCCCGGCGAGCGGTGCCAATCCACTCTCGAGCCTGGGGCTTGAGGTCTTTTTCCCGATCCAGCAGGAAGAGTGCGTTGGCGATGCCCTGCAGCGCATTCTTCACCTCATGAATAATGCCGGCGGAGAACAGGCCTACTTCGGCCAGGGCGCGAACGTCCTCGTCACTCAGCCGCCGATTTTCTCCCTGCTGCAGCACACATCGCTCCCTGCCGCACGCGTCGCAACGCTTTTGAGGGAGGCATCAGATAAGGAACTTTCGGAATACGGCTCCCGAAAAGAAAAGAAAAGCGACATAAACTCCAGTACAAGCCTCTCTGAAAAGCAAGGACGATTACGTCGACTTCATTATGGGATGTGCGGACGCATGCGCCGAGTTGCGCCAAATCGGGCTACTCTGAATTGCCCCTTTTGCATCTGCTTTTCTTCATCATCTTGCCGTCGATCCTTAAAAATCTCATATCTTCTCCTCCCAACACATGCTTTCCTGTGCCGGATTCCGGTTGTGGGGTTATAATCGCCACCAACTAATGCCCAGTTCGTGACGGAAGTGACCCTATGGCGGGCGAAGACCCGACCGTCTCTATTTCGACCACAGCTTCAACTTCGGCGAGCGCCAGCGACCATCCGAAAAAATGGGGCCAGTTCCAGCTTCTTCAGCGGCTTGGCGCCGGAGGTTTTGGCGAGGTCTATCGAGCATGGGACCTGACGCTGGAGCGCGAAGTCGCATTAAAGCTCCTGTTGCCGCGCGGGCTCAATCAGGAAGAAGAGTACGCCTCGATCGTTGCCGAAGCGCGGGCGATGGCGCGGGTGCGCCATCCCAACACGGTCGCAGTTTACGGCGTTGACCGCCAGGATGGCCGCGTCGGCCTGTGGAGTGACTTCGTGCGCGGGCAGACGCTGGCGCAGTGGGTGGAGGCCGCTGGTCCTCGTTCGGAAAAAGAGACGATTGAGATCGGAATCAAGCTCTCCGACGCGCTGAGCGCTGTCCATCATGCGGGGCTGCTCCATCGCGACATCAAGCCCAGCAATGCCATGCGCGTTGAAGATGGGCGCATCCTGCTCATGGATTTCGGGCTGAGCCACGAACTCTACCAGGAAGGGCGCTGGGGCGGCACGCTCGGTTACATGGCGCCGGAACTGCTCAGAGGCGGCGCGCCGTCAGCGCTGAGCGATATCTACGCCATGGGCGTGCTGTTGCGGTCTTTATGCAGCGGCCAAACCAGTCCCACCCCGGACCAGATGCCCGCGACAGTTTCGACGGGACTCAGGCAGGTCATCGCAACTGCTACAGCAGCGAATCCCGCGCAACGCTACGAGAGTGCGGCGAAGCTGCGTGATGCGCTCGCCGCTTTGAATGCTTCGTCGTCCGGCGCGGCCCAAAGCAGAAAGCGGCGGTTGCGCGCCAGGGTCATGTGGATGGTTGCCGCGATTCTTCTGTTGTGCGCCGTGGCAGCAGTGGTCCCGCAGGTCAGAAGGGAAGTGCAGGCACGCTTTGCCGGCACGAGCCGCGTGGGCTATGAAGACTATCTGGCGGCAGAAGACGCGCTGCTCCGCTATGACAAGCCCGGCAATACGCAGAAGGCGATCGAACTCTACCAGCAGACGCTGGAGCGCTCGCCCAACTTTGCATTGGCGCAAGCGGGGCTTGCGCGCGGCTACTGGCGGATGTATCTCGACACGTCAGACAAGAAATGGGTGGACCAGTCGGGTCAGGCTGCTGCGCAGGCGGCGACGATGAATCCCAACCTGGCGCCGGTGCAGATGACGCTGGGAATGATTCACGTTGAGCAGGGCAAGGCCGGCCTGGCCATGCAGGAGCTTGACCAGGCGAAGCAGCTCGACCCGCGTAGCGCCGATGTTCATGCCGAGATCGGTGAAGCCTACCGCCAACAGGGCCGGCTCGGCGACGCGAAGAATGAGCTGCAAACCGCCATCGATCTGGCGCCTGACAACTGGCGCTGGCCCTACCTGCTGGCGGCCTTGCAGATCGATTCGGGAGACCTCAAGCCGGCGGAAAGCAATTTGAAACTCGCGCTGGAAAAAACCCCGGACAATGCTCGCGTGCTATACAACCTGGGACTCGTCTATCGCAAGCAGGGAAGACTTGAGGAGGCGGGCAAAGCGTACCAGCAGGTGTTGCAGCTGGATGGTTCTTACTTTCAGGCAGCGGTGGCTCTGGCCAATGTGTTGACGCTGCAACAGCGGTATGACGAGGCGGTCGCGGCAGACCAGCGGGCGGTGGAGATGCGTCCGGCGGATTGGCGCGCCTGGGGAAGCCTGGGAACGGCGCAGGAATTCAACGGACGCGCGGCGGGGGAAGCTTATCGGAAAGCCGTGGAATTGGGGGCGCCCCAGCTGAAGATCACTCCGGACGATCCGTATTTGGTGTCAAGAATGGGAAGGTTCTATGCCAGCTTGCGTGATCCGGAGCACGCGCTCCCTCTGCTGAGGAAAACACTCGTGCTCGCGTCTAGCGATCCCGACGTTCTGGAGCGTGTGGCCGAATCGTATGAGCTGCTCGGCGAGCGTGACCAGGCTCTGAAAATGTTGACCCGGGCGCTGGAATTGGGTTTCTCTGTCGAATATGGTAAAAAGACACCGGTTTTTGAGCGCCTAAGAAAAGATCCGCGAGCCCCGCTCCAGCTACGCGAGGCCGCTGTTCAAATGAAGGAGAAGTAGAACTATGCCAGACCCCAATAAAACATCCTCCGACCCCACAAGCCGGGACTTTACCGAGCAGACCGGCCGCGATTTTACCGAACAAACTGGTCGCGACTTTACCGAACAAACTGGTCGCGACTTTACCGAGCAAACTGGCCGCGACTTTACCGAACAAACAGGCCGGGACTTTACCGAGCAAACTGGCCGCGATTTCACCGAGCAAACCGGCCGCGACTTTACCGAACAAACGGGCCGCGATTTCACCGAGCAAACCGGCCGGGATTTTGGCGACAAAGCAAGCTAGTCACAAAACGGTAGCGCGGGCCATGCGCCGGAATCAAGCACCGATTGCGAACTCCGCGAGCAGGTGAGAATTGTGTCCCTTCGCACCACCTCAGCAGAAAGCAGACGCAAATCGCATGTGCTAACCTGCTCCCACGCTCGCAATTACCTCGATCAATCTTTGTTTCTGCCTCTCAACATGCCGGGCAGAAGGGAGGCGCGTTTATGGAGAGAAGGAAAGCTCTTCTTGTTGGAGTCGATAACTACTCCGTAGCCAAACAGCTCCACGGCTGCGTCAACGATGCCCGGGAGCTGGCGCAACTATTCGCCTGGCACGGCGACGGTAGCAAGAACTTCGACGTCGAACTGATCACCGCGCCCCTGCCCAAGCCTGACGGCACCATCGCAGACGCCGACGACCCGGACACGGAACACGTCTGCAAAAACGATGGCCTCAACAAAGATCTGCTGCGCGACCGGATCAAGGCCTTGTTCACGGGTGATGTCGACATTGCCCTCTTCTATTTTTCTGGGCACGGCTCCATGACCAGCGTCGGCGGTAACCTGATCACGACGGAGACCAAGACTCCCGAGGACGGTCTCGAAATGAGCGACATCCTGACCTGGGCCAACAAATCAACCACCCAGGAGAAGATCATCATCCTGGATTGCTGCCACTCGGGCGATTTCGGCAGCTCCAATGTCGATCACAACCTCTGCGAGATTTCCCACGGAATGGTTGTCCTGACCGCGGCCTTGCCCTCCGAGGAAGCGCAAGAGAACGAGGGTGGAGTGGCGCATGGCGTCTTCACTGAGCTCTTGGCTGAGGCGCTCAACGGCGCGGCTGCGGACCTGCTGGGCCAGATCACGCCCGGCTCCATCTACCACTACGTTGACGAGGCTCTTGGCTCCTGGGAACAGCGGCCGGTTTTCAAAACCAACATCACTCGATGGACGCCTCTCCGTCAGGTCCCGCCCGAGGTGCCGTTGCAGAGGCTCCACAAAATCTGCCAACATTTTCCCGATCCCGAACAGGAGCGCAAGCTTACGCCCGCATACATTGCGACCACGCCGGGCAGTGATCCCGCCAGCGTCGAGGTCATGAAGGACTTGCAGGCCTTCGCCGGCGTAGACCTGGTCATTCCCGTTGGCGAAGATCACATGTACCAGGCCGCGATGAACTCCAAGTCATGCAAGCTCACCGCGCTCGGCAACCGATATTGGCGGTTGGTAAAACACAAGCGCTTGTAGCCTGCGGAATGATTCGAGCCTGACCCTTCTCGACCGGCCGCCAAAAACAACGCATGTAGCCGCGGTTAGAGGCATCATCAGAATGTGATAGTCCATGCGGCGACGCGCAGCTACCCGATTCTCCTCCTCTGCGTCCTTCGCGTCCTCTGCGGTGAATGGCTTTCGCTGATGTTTACGACAGTGCCTCAAGCAGCCTTTCGATGTCGCCCATATCGTTGAACACCGATGGCGACACGCGAAGGAAATCGTCGGCCACCCTCACGTTGACATTCGCCTTCTTGAGGCGGTCGACTACATTAGGCCGGTCTTTCATGGTGAAGCTGATCAGGGCGGAAGTTGATTCGGACGGTGTAAGCGGGGCGAATCCGAGCCGCGGCATTTCTTCGCGCAGCTTTTTCAGGAGTGGCTGGCGATGTGCCTGGATCTTCTCTAGGCCGATTTTCCGGATATACGGCAGCGTCTCTGCCAATATGTGCTCTGCTCCTGATCCCATCGTGCCCACTTCGAAGTGGCCGGTAGCATCGTTGTACAACTTCCAGGTGTAGGGTGTCGACGCAGTGTTATCGCCGGGAAGGAAGTGAGACTGCATGTCCGCGGCCTGATAGTATCCGAACTGCGTTTGTCCCAGAACGCGACCAAGCAGTTCCTCTTTGACATAAAGAAAGCCAAGCCCAAAATCTCCCATCAGCCACTTGAACGTTGCGCAGGCGGCAAAATCGACTCCGCTTGCGCGAACATCGATAGGAGTGTTGCCGGCAGCCTGCACGATATCGGCGTAAACATATGCACCCCGCGAGTGGGCGAGATCGCACACGGCTTTGAGATCGTGCTGAAATCCGTTCGTCATGGCAACCAGCGAGATCTCGACCAGCTTTGTCTTCTTATCGATCACGCGTTCCAGGTCTTTGAGATCGATCCGCCAATCGCGCGGCATCACGATGCGGAGGTCGAGCCCGGAACGACGCTTGAGCTCGCCCAGATGGAGAAGAGCGCCATCGAAGTGCAGTGCGTCGGTGACGACATTGGAATCGGTGCCCACGATCCCGAGCCCGTTCACCACCAGGTTCTCGCCTGTACTGGTGTTGGGCACATAGCTGATCTCCGCCGGCTTTGCGTTGATCAGGGCCGCGAATTCTGCTTTCACATGTTCCCGGTCATAGTGCGTGTCGAGGACCGGGCCGGAGCGCGATTCTGCATACTTGCGCAGCGCTTCTCGACCTGTCAGCGGCATTGGATGCACGTACGCACTGTTGATATAGGTCTCGCCTTCAGGGATGGCAAAGTCGGCCTTGCGCGGCAGGGAGAGGTCGGACGATGCTGGAGGCAAGGGGGTCCCCAATTCGCGCCGGTTTTGCGCGTATTGGGGCAGAGCGGCGCTGCCGAGCGCCGTCATGCCGCAAACAAATTCGCGTCGATTCATAGGCTTGTGGTGTACCTCAACACGAACATTGTCGTCGTATGGAGCGCAGAGTCAAGTGCTTCGCCACTGGGCGTCAATGGTTTTCAGTTGTCCTCTGAAGGAGACTCTGAACTAATTCCTGATTCGATTGGCGGGTCACGATCAAGGCAGGGAACAGCGGTCCACCCCTAGGCCAGGTTAATGGACCGCTGTGATTGCTAAAAGTCGGGAAAAAAAGGAATACTGGGGAGTTGCGTCATCTGCGTCTTGCCTTTTTCCAGTATCGTTTCATATTCCTCGGCGGTGAGTAGGCGAGCATTTCTGCGAACCAGTACGCGATTCTCGTAATTGTTTTGCATATTGCTCCTTTCCACTTCCGGACACCTTATGGTAACCCTGGAGGCCGGACAGATTGCTTGAAAATCCGGGATTTTGATTGATGAGTATTCCCAAAACAGAACACGAAAACCAGCGCTGGTGAGTAGGAGGAATTGTTATGTCCTGTTGCACACGTTATTGCATTGCGGAAACTCAATTCGATACCAGGCGGGCTGAGAGCGATCTCCGCGAATACCAGCGCCATGGCATGGATGCTGTCACCGGGCTGCTCGTCGCGGAATTGCAGCAGCGGGCGCTGCAGGGCCACGATCTACTGGATATCGGCGCCGGTATCGGTGTGATCGCCGCCGAGATGGCAATGAGCGGCATGGCAAAAGCTACCGTCGTTGAAGCGTCGCCGGCCTATCTTGATGTTGCCCGCCGCAAAGTGGGTAGCATTTACGCTCACGGGCACGCTCAGTTCATTCTTGGGGATTTTGCATTGATCTCAGGAACGCTGGCCGATGCAGACGTCGTAACGCTCGGCCGCGTGGTCTGTTGCTATCCCGATGCGGAGACGCTGCTTCAACAGGCCGCAACACGGACTCGACGAATGCTGGCCTTCACCTATCCTCGCGATCGCTGGTTTGTTCGCGCTGCCACTTGGCTCGAAAATTGCTGGCGCCGGCTGCGCGGCAATGCCTTTCGAACATATGTTCATCTCCCCAGACAGATGGAAGCGGTGCTGGAAACGGCAGGGCTGGTCCGCATTGCCCAACGCGCAACATCCGTCTGGATGCTCGATGTCTACGAACGAGGGTGATTAGCGGCCTGGCGATTTGCGTTGGGTGTCCCACCTTTGCGTCCTTCGATTGCCGTTTCAACTCATTCTGGTTTCGAAGGCAAGTGGGCGTTCAACAAAAAAGCGCGGCCCGCAGGCCGCGCCTCAGCGAATCTTGGCGTTTAGTGATGGTCGTGGCCGTGGTCGTCCTTGTCTTTGTCTTTACCGTTGCCGTTGTGATTGCCGTTGTTGCTGTGGTTGTCGTTCCCATGGCCATTGCCGTTGCCATGATTGTCGTGCCCGTGGTTATCAGATTGGCCGACGTCCCGGCGTTCCACGTGTCCCATGTCATTGTGTGCTTCGCGGACCGGATGGTCGTCGCGGTGCATATCGTGATGGTCATCGTGATGGTCGTCACGTCGCGCGTCACGTTGCGCGTCGCGGATCGCGTCGTGATGATCCTCTTGCCGTTCTCTGACGGCCTCGCGATGATCCTCTTGCCGTTCTCTTACCGCGTCGCGATGATCTTCTTGCCGTTCTCTAATCGCTTCGTGGTGGTCTTCGCGGCGCTCCTCGTGGCGGTATTCTTCGGCGCGTTCGTGAGCAAAGTGGTCGCGCTCGCGCTCCATCGCCTCATGGCGATCGTTCCAGCCGCGGTCGTGTACTACAACTCGCCGGATGGCGTATGGATGCACATAAACGGTCCGATTCACCCACGTGCGATGCCACGGTGCGTTGTTGACGATCACCACGCGCTCGTTCCAGGAGATGCGGTTATAGCCCCAGCCCCACGGACGATACGCGACGCCCAAAGCTACGCCAAAACGGAAGCCGATCGCCGCTCCGACAAAGAAACCAGGCTGCGGCCGTGCATATACCACCACCGGATCGTAAGTCGGGACCACAACGTAGTCCGGACGCGCCGGCATGATCGTGATATACGGGCCATTGGCGACAACGATCTCCGGACCGCTGCGCAGGTAGCCGTAATCGCGGGCTCGCTGCCGCATTCGCTGCACCGCAAACATCACCTCCTGCTGATTAGCCAGGAAGGCGTCGCCCAGATCGGTCGTCCAGTGCATATCGGACGCCATCGAGTCCAGAACGTTCGGGAAGGGAAGCAGCGCCTGTACGGAAGGGTCCCAAGGCAGTTGATCGTCCTGAATCCTGTCGGCCAGCTCTCCGCCGTGCATATAGCGGTGCTGATCAGCCCAGTGGGCGGCATCAGGAACCTCATCGGGAAAAGTTGCTGCAGCCAGCACTTGCGCCAGCAGCGGATCGGGATACAACGCAACTCGTTGCACCAGATGGTCAAGCTGCTCCGGCGAATAATACGGCGTGTCCTGGTCCTGCGCTGCCACGGGCGTTGCCCACACGCAGAACATCGCGACCACGACCAGCGCGATCGTCAAGACTTTGCCTGTCCTCAGCGCGGTATTTGAAACTCGTCTATGCGACATTACGGCTCTCCTTGTTTTCTATACGTATAACCGCTTCATCTGAAGGTCCATTGGTTGAAACCCTCAGCTATGAATACCGTTTCCTGCATGTGACACACTTGCCGGTTGGACCGCGCATTCCTGCCGGCGGCAAAAGGGGAAGTTTGGCTGCTGTTACCTGAGATTTTAACCCTGCTTTGCCGGCAAAGTTCTTCACTGATGGGATGGACCTTTGGTAATGCTGTGACGAAGCGTAAGTACTTGGTTTAACTCGTTCCCATCGCGCGATCACATCAACTACGGCGATCACCCGATGTCTGCCTGTTCTCCGCTTCCTCGGCCCCCCGCGTTGCAACCATGTTTGTATTTCGGCAATGGCAACTCACTCGGCGCCTGGCCATCCAATTAACTTGATTCGATATGTGCTTGCATCGCAAATTCCCCACAGACATTTTGACGAAACCCTCGTGCCGGAAAGCTGTGCTGCACCAGACCAAACCGTCCGATTGCCGCAGTGACTGAAGATTCATAGGAGGATTTATGGCAACAATGAGAGTCGCAGTACCGAAAATGAAGGCGGCGCAGGTTCCCAAGGCGGGAGCAGATTTCCAGGTTGTCGAGCTTGACATCCCCCGGCCGGCTGCCGGCCAGGTGCGGATCAAAGTGCAAGCCTGTGGGGTGTGCCATAGTGACGTGTTCACCAAGGAAGGAGCCTGGCCCGGAATTCAGTTTCCTCGCGCTCCAGGACATGAAGTGGCCGGCCTCATTGATGAAGTGGGCCCCGGTGTTTCTGCGTGGAAAAAGGGGCAGCGTGTCGGTGTCGGCTGGCATGGTGGCCAGGACAACACCTGCCACGCATGCCGGCGCGGGGATTTTCGCAATTGCAGCAATCTGCAAATTCCGGGTATCAGTTATGACGGCGGGTACCAGCAATACATGGTGGCTCCCGTTGAAGCGCTGGTGCCGATACCGGAAACTCTAAAGGACGCCGAAGCGGCGCCGCTGCTCTGCGCCGGAATTACCACCTTCAACGCGCTGCGGCACAGTGGCGCGTCCCCCGGCGATCTGGTTGCCGTGTTGGGGATCGGCGGTCTGGGTCACCTTGGAATTCAATTCGCGAACAAGTTTGGTTATAAGGTAGCGGCGATCGGGCGCGGCCCAGAAACCGCGGCGCTGGCAAAAAAACTCGGCGCCAGCGTGTACATTGACAGCAAAGCCATCAACGCAACTGAGGCGTTGCAGAAGCTGGGCGGCGCCCAGGTAATTCTGGCTACAGCCCCAAGCTCAAAGGCAATGTCAGAGCTGATTGACGGTCTGGCGCCGAATGGCACGCTCATGGTGATTGGAGCGGACTTTCAACCCATTGAGGTCACACCGATCCAGCTCATTAGTGGATCTCGGAGGATCCAAGGCTGGGCAGCCGGAACCGCAGCCGATTCCGAGGATACACTGCGCTTCGCCGAGCTGAGCGGCGTCCGTCCCATGATTGAAACCTACCCGCTTGAAAAGGCGGCCGAGGCTTACGCGCGCATGATGAGCGGCAAGGCAGAGTTCCGCGTCGTCCTGACAATGTAAACGTTGGCAATACCTTCTGCGCTATCGCATCCGCTCAGGCGGCAGCAACGCCCGCGACTACACATTGCCCGAACTGGCCGGCTGCGCTACACTCTCGTTACGCCTATGACTGCCATCCTTTAATTCGGCGCTCTCTGTAGTTTTTTCTGAACAATCAGCCTGAAGTGTCTGCGTGTCCCTGCGCGCAGCCGACGGCCTTTTCCGCATGCCCACGCATGCGCTTGTGGAGCGTATCGTCATGCAATTGCAATTGGCAGGATGGAACGAAGATTGGGCCCAACTCTTTTCAGAGCAGCTGAATCATCGCGAGGCAAGAGACCTTCAGCCGGCGCGCGTGCTGGCGCAGCGTCGCCAGTCATATTCCTTGTGGACCGCCGCCGGTGAAGCCCACGCCGAGGTTGCAGGAGCGTTTCTCTATCGCGCTACCGCTGGCGAACTGCCCACGGTCGGCGACTGGGTTACCGTACGCCAGTACTCGCCCTCGGACCTGGCGATCATCACCGCTGTGTTGCCGCGCAAGACTCGCTTTTCGCGCAAGGTCAGCGGACCAGTCGCGGAAGAGCAGGTCATCGCGGCCAATATTGATCTCTTGTTCATCGTGTGCGGGCTTGACCATGATTACAATCTCCGCCGTCTGGAGCGCTACCTGGTCGCAGCAAGACAGAGCGGAGCGTCTGCTGTGATCGTCCTCAACAAAGCCGATCTCTCGAGTGACGTGCCAGCTCGCGCCGCGGAGGTTCAGGCCATCGCGGCCGGAATGCCGGTCGTCGCGATCGCCGCAACTTCAGCTGATGCTGCGGCTTCGCTGGTGCCGTTCATCGGTCCAGGCAAGACGGCGGCGCTGGTTGGTTCTTCCGGCGCAGGTAAATCCACCATCGTGAACCTGTTACTGGGGATAGCAGCGCAACCCACCCAGCCTCCACGCGCTTTTGACGGCCGCGGACGCCATACCACGACTCATCGCGAATTGTTTTTTCTGGTCAACGGCGGAATGATTCTTGACAATCCCGGCATTCGCGAATTGCAGCTCTGGTCAGAAGATTTTGCCCCGATTTACTCATCAGGTTCCAGGCACGGGCCAGCGTCCGCGGCGATTCATCGGGCCTTTCCCGAAATCGAAGCCCTGGCCGCGGGTTGCGCGTTTCGTGACTGCAGCCACACCGCTGAACCCAATTGCGCCGTACAGGCCGGGCTGGCTTCCGGCCGGGTCGATCCTGCGCGCTGGCGCAGCTACCTGAAGCTCCTTCGTGAGCTGCGGCACAGTGCTGTGCAGCTGAATCAGAATCTGCGTCGTACCGAAAAAGAGCGTTGGAAGAAGCTGTGCAAGGAGGTAAAACGCAACCAGAAACGAAGGTGAGCGATCGGGTGATCGCCGTGATCGGGTTCATCTCGTAGTGGGAAGGCGACCCAGGACGGAGACACAGAGGTAACAAGGCGCCGAGAGGATCGTTAAAAACGTGCTGTGACCTCTATTTTCCTCTGCGTCCTTTGCGTCCTCTGCGGTAAATCTGTTTTTTGATCTTCGCTCATGGCGGATTGCCGACCGCTGAATGCTATCCTATTAAGTCATGGCAGCAGAAAACACATTTGACATCGTAAGCAAGGTGGATCTGCAGGAAGTCTCCAACGCGATCCAGAACGCGCTCAAAGAGATTCACACGCGCTTTGACCTCAAGGATTCAAAGTCTGACATTCAACTGGAAGGCAAAGAAGCCCTGGTGTTGAGTTCCATCGACGAATACAAGCTGAAAGCTGTCAATGACATTCTGCAGGGCAAGCTGGTGAAGCGTGGCGTGCCCATCAAAGCGCTGACTTATGGCGTCGTGGAGCCGGCAGCCAGCTCCACCGTGCGCCAGCGCATTACCATGCAACAGGGCATTCCGATTGAGAAGGCGCGCGAGATCGTGAAGGTGATCAAGGACTCGAAGAAGAAAGTTCAGGCTTCGATCCAGGGTGACACCGTGCGCGTAAGCGGCAAGGATCGCGACACTTTGCAGGAGATCATTGCCTTGCTGCGCGGCCGCGACTTCGGCATCGACATGCAGTTCACCAATTATCGCAACTGAAACAGAGCGCGCGGACAAATTCAAAGCGGCAAGACCTGCGAACATTACGGAACGATAGGGAAATCTTGAGTTCACCTGCCATCTCCGCGAAAGAAGTCTTTGAGCTGCTGCGCGACGACCTCGCCGCCATCGAGCGCGAGTTCGGTCGCGACACCGTCTCCACCGTCCGCGCCATCACCGATATCGGCGAACATCTGCGCGCCGGCGGCGGTAAACGCATACGTCCCGCATTGCTCCTGCTGGCGGCCAAGCTGTTCCCGCACGACGAAAAGAGCGGCGTGCGCCTGGGCGCCGTGGTCGAAATCATCCACACGGCGACACTCGTCCATGACGACATCATTGACGATGCCAAGACCCGCCGCGGCCGGCCCGCTGCCAATACACAATGGGGCAACTCAAAATGCGTTCTTGCCGGCGACTGGCTTTACATGCAGGCTTTCAAAATCGCGGTGCAGGAGCGCAACTTCCGCGTTCTTGACGTTCTCATCGATCTCACCCAGCAGATGGTGGAGGGCGAGCTGCTTCAGATGGAGAAGCTCGGCAAGTGCATTCGCCTCGAAGAGCATTTTGATCTGATCTTCCGCAAGACCGCCTGCCTCTTTTCTGCTTCTACGCGCCTCGGCGCCATCATCGGCAACGGTACGGAAGAGCAGGAGTCGCGTCTGGGCGACTATGGACGCAACCTTGGTCTCGCCTTCCAGATCGTCGACGACGTGCTTGACCTCACCGCGTCAGAAGAAGTTCTCGGCAAGCCCGTCGCCAGCGATCTGCGTGAAGGTAAGGTAACCATGGCCGTGATTCATGCGCTCGATCACTGCACTGCTGCGGAGCGCAAGCTGGTGGAAGCGGTGCTCGAAGAACGCGCCTTCGTGAGCGTGAAACATGAACAGATTCTGGCCATGTTGAGCCGCTACGGCTCGATTGCCTACGCTTACGATGCTGCAGCCAGACACGCCGAGGCCGCCCGCAAGGCCATCTGCACGTTCCCCGATTCAGAGATCAAACGCGCTCTGCTTTCGATCCCGGATTTTATTGTCGAAAGAAGTAACTAGGTTTAGGTCCACCAATATGCCTGATCTTGATTTGCAGGAAGCAATTTCCTTTCTCTCCCGCACGCCCGCGATACTCAACGTGCTCTTGCGCGACCTGCCTGAAACCTTCACGCTACGCAATGAGGGCGGCGATACGTGGACCGCATTCGATATCGTCGGCCACCTGCTTCACGCTGACCGTACCGACTGGATGACTCGCGCCAGGAAGATCCTCGACTTCGGGGAGACCCAGCCGTTTGACCCCTTCGATCGACTGGGACAGGTTCGTGAGAGCCAGGGCAAGTCGCTGACCCAACTCTTGGACGAGTTTGCGCGTGTGCGCTCGGAAAAGCTGAACGAACTGCGTGCGTTGAATCTGCGCCCGGAAGACCTCGATCGCCGTGGACGGCATCCAGCTCTTGGAGCCGTCACTCTGTCAGAGCTTTTGGCGACATGGGCAGTCCATGACCTGACGCACCTGCACCAGATTTCAAGGGTTATCGCTCACCAATATCGAGACGCAGTTGGACCTTTCGGCAAGTATCTTGGTGTGCTCAAGTGCGACGGCCATAGCTCTTAGCTCGTTGGGACAAAAATGCGGCTCCAGAAAAATCTGAAGCCGCACAAAATGTGTCAGATTCCGGATGAGATTCAATCATCCCGGAATTCGCCTTTATTGGCCTCCGCCTGTCTTAACTGCTGCGTCGGTCCCGGTGTTTGCCGGCGCTGGTTCGGAAGGGGTGTTGCTGGAAGCAGGAACCGGTTTCGCTCTCTTCACAGCTGATTTCCCCTGATGAACGTGGGCCGTTGTAACCGCCGCGCTTGGCGTGGTGTTCGCCGGTCCAGGCGTGTTGGCTCCCCTTGGAGGTGGAACCACTTGGATGATGTTCATCATTCCCAGATCCTCATGGCCAAGAATGTGGCAATGGAAGACAAAGGTTCCAGTGTCAGGTCCTCGGAAGTCGATCCGCAGTTTGACATTCGGAAACGGGTGATTGGGATTTCCGTCCCATCCCGGGACTTCAATCATATCCAGGAATTGCCCATCGATCGCCGGCGCCTGTTTCATTCCATTGATTTCGAAGTTATTTTGCGACTCCACCAGGAAATGGAGTTGATGGAAATGGAACTCGTGGTTTTCCAGAGCGTGGTTTTCCACAGTCCATTCCTCTACTGTTCCCTGCGTCGCAGTAATCGCTGGCGGGGCGTTAGGATCAAAAACTCTCTCCGGCTGTCCTGCCACGGCCATGAAAAAGGTGGTGGGTTGGATCTCGTCAAAGAAAACCAGTCGTTGTTGCGCGATTGGCGCAGAAGCCAGCCCGGCAAATCGCTGTCCGCTGGTGCTTAGAGTGCTGAACCTTCCAACGTTGTCGTCCAGGACCGGCTCGTCGCTGTCCGGAGTTCCCACGAGCTTTACGTTGAAAATCGGGCGTGTCGGGTCGCAATCACCGTCCGCTCCGGTGTTGATGCTGGTTGTCACCAGTTGCGCCAGCTTCACGGTTGAAGACGGAGCATTCACAATAAATTCCACGCGTGCCGCAGGCGGCATGCGGAAATGCGTGACCGGTATCAGGGTGCCTGGCTGAGCGCCATCCTGCGAACCTACCGGCACCGCGTCAATCCCGACCAGTTGGATGGTCTGCGGAACGCCATCAAATTGCACCTGCAAGTCCAGAATGGTGTCGGAAGATGAATTGGTGACACGCCAAAACTGCTTCTCGCCCGGTTCCATGTGCAACACGGCTGGTGTGAACGTGACCGGTCCTCCCGGAACGGCCTGGTGTGAATCGATGGGAATATTGTTGACCGTAATGTCCTGGAAGGGGATGTCATTCACGCACCCGCCTCCGCCTTCAGGCAGTCCTGCTAACTGGTTTTGGTCGCGAATCACGATGATGCGGTGGCGCAGGTTGGAAACCGCGGGCTGCGTGTTCTGAATACCGTCAACCACCAGAGCGCCGGACGCCCCGCCCAGCAGCGCGGCTTCCGCAATTCCATGAACATGGGGATGATACCAGTACAGTCCCGGCGGCTCGTTTGCTGGGAACGCCACGTTGTATTGGAAAGTTTCTCCGGAGTTGATGATGGTCTTGATCACCTCGTCCTGGCCGCAAGTGGGTGAAGTATTGGTTCCATGGTAATGGATATTCAAAGAGGAATTGCCCATCTTGGTTGCGCCGCAATTCGGTGGATTCAGCGCCATCGTCAGCGGCTGCGCGGGCGTATTGTTTGTAACAGTAATGATCAGATGATCGCCGGCTTTCACGTGCAGCGTGGGATTTTCCAGGCCGCTCGGTGTCATAAAGCAGAAAAGCGTCCGGCCGGCAAAGTCGGTCGTAGTCTGATAGGAGAACTGAACGAAGAGCGTTCCGTTCTGGCTGAATAGAGCCGCAGGTTGATGAACCACGCTTCCGGCCGCGAATCGCGGGCACGGATTAGCTACGGGTCTGACGGGGGATGGCGCTTGTCCAAACAAGCAAGCCGGTGCCAGCAGTAACAGGGCAAAACCTGCCATAAGCGTGAAAGCAAATCGCATTTGTCTGTTCATAAAAATCATCTCCAATATTCGCTTTTCGGCCGCGGACGGCCGTAAAACGGGCTCAGCGAAAGAGTGGTGACTGAGGTTGATGCGCCTCTTGGCGCGAAAGTGAATCGGTGAAACAGCAGCTGCCATTGAACAAGCACACGCGTAGCTATGCCGTCAGTTGGCGCCACTGGTTTCAGGAACGTCCAGTCGGGTTTCTGATGGCTCGACTGTGATCTCATTGCCTGACGGGAATTGAAACTTGTCCCCTAAACAAGTCGAGAAGAGTCAGCGGTCGCAGCCAAATTCGCACCGCTTTGTGGGTCCGGAAGAGCGGTGCGGCGAGAGACAATAACGCAATCGTTAAAGCATTCTAAGGAAATACGCGAAAATTTCTGTTTCCGAAAAAGTTAGCTAAAAATGCTGCCGGCACAAATTCCATCCGCCGCGTACCCTTAAAGAAAGTCCCGCGCGCGAAGGCGAGTTATTAATTGAGAAAGGAAGCTATAGCTAACAAAATGAGAAAGTGATGCACCAGGGGTTCATTGTGAAACCTGTTGCAATCGCATGCGTAGATATTCTTGTTCCACGGAATTCGTAACAAGGGCCAGCGCAGCCGCATAAGCTTCCGCTGATTCCGTTTTGCGGCCGAGTCGTCGCAGAATATCCGCGCGCGCCGCATGAAACAGATGATATTGCTCCAGCTGACCTGACGCGCCAAGCTGCTCAATCTGCGCCAGGCCGGTTTCCAGGCCGTCGCTCATGGCGACCGCCACGGCGTGGTTCAGCGCAACAATCGGCGAGGGCGAGAGCTCCATCAATCGTTCGTACAACCCGGCAATCTCATGCCAGTCCGTCTGTGCCGGCGAGGCCGCTTCTGAGTGAATGGCTGAGATCGCGGCCTGTAGCTGATAGATTCCTGCCCGCCGCATGCGCAAGGCTTTGTGCAGCACGGCAAGGCCTTCGCGAATACGTTCCTGGTCCCACAACGAACGATCCTGGTCTTCGAGCGTCACCAGCTTCCCCTGCTGGTCCATACGCGCCGCGCGACGGGAATCGTGCAACAACATCAACGCCAGCAAGCCAAGGTTGTCCGGCTCATCCGGCAGCAGCTCGCATAGCGTTCGCGCCAGCCGGATCGCTTCGGCGCAAAGCTCGCGGCGCACCAGTGATTCGCCTGCCGTCGCCGAATAACCTTCATTGAAGATCAGATAAATGACGGATTGCACCGGCCCCAGCCGCTCCTGCAGTTGCGCCCGCGGCGGGACTTCATAGGGAATATGCGCCTCGCTGATCTTGCGCTTGGCTCGCACCAGCCGCTGCGCCAGCGTGGGCTCCGGAAGAAGGAAGGCACGCGCGATCTCCGGCGTGGTCAATCCGCCCAGTGTTCGCAGCGTCAGCGCCACCTGCGCTTCCTGATGCAACGCCGGATGGCAACAGGTAAAGATCAGCCGCAGACGATCATCAGGAAACGTTATGTCGGCATCAACCATATCGATTTCCGGCTGGTACGTTGTGGGGGTTTCATAGAGCAGCGGCTCCTGCTTCTCACGGCGCGTTCGCTCCCGGCGGCTCTGGTCCACCAGCTTGCGGTGCGCAACCGAGGTGATCCACGCCCCGGGATTGTCCGGGACACCTTTGGCCGGCCAGTTCACCACCGCTGCAGTGAAGGCCTCTTGCATGGCCTCTTCCGCTCGATCAAAGTTTCCCGCGATGCGGATGAGCGTGGCGATAATCCGCCCTGATTCCTGGTGGAACACTTGCTCAATCGTGCTGCGGATCTCATCCATGGTCGCTGTCGGAGCTTAGAACCTCCTCCACCTTGCTGCTTGCGGCGATCTCCCGCAGCGGGCGTACTTCCACGCACCCTTGCAGGCCTCCGCAGGCGGTCGGGATCTTTTGTGCCCATGCGACCGCTTCGTCCAGATTGTCGCAGTTCAGAATGTAGTAGCCGGCAAGCTGTTCCTTGGTCTCGGCGAATGGGCCATCAGTGATCACCGTAGCGCCGTTCTGCCACCGGACCGTGGTCGCTGTGCTGGTGTTGGCCAGCGGTTCAGCCTGCTCCAGCGCGCCCCGTTCGCGCGATTCCCGCATCACCGCCAGATGTCCGTTCATCACCTGCTGCATCTCTTCCTGTGAGCTTCTGGCAACCGCGTCTTCGCGCGTGTAAATCAACAGCATGTAACGCATAACGATCTCCTGTTCCAGCCAACGGTGAAGGGAAGCGCCCCCTCAGGCCTCAAGTGCGCTTCCCGCAAAGCATACGCCGCGATTTTATTTTACGCGGTGATATTCAATGTTCTCCACGAACTTTGCCTTGCCGTTCTCCTGGAAAGTCCACTGGGCCGCGAATTGATCAGCATTGCTGAACTTGAACACTACGTTGTGCATGTGTCCAACGCTGGCGTCGGTCAGGTTGCCGCCTCCGGCAAAATCAAACACAATCTGGTTGCTCGCCGGATCATAAGCCTCTGCTTGCATGTGCGGCTGATTACCCGCCGTGCAATAGTGCGTCAGCACCAGCTTGTTGCCGTCGAGATGATAAACCGTTAGCATCTCGTCTTCGCCCGGAACGCGGATATGCTCCACCACCGCGCTGCCGTTGGAGATCACTTCATACGAGCTGGTCGCCTTGCCCCGTGAGCCGGTGGCTTCCCAGTTGCCCGCCAGCGTTTTGATTTTGGCGAACGCTTCCGCCGCGTTGGATTCTTTCCCGGCTGCCTTGGCCACCGTGCCGGCGAGTCCCAGCCACAGCACCGCTGCTGCCGCCGCGCCCAGGCTCAAAATAGAGATTGATCGAGAGTTGCTCATTGCTGCCTCCTTAAGATTCTGTTCAGGATCTTGTCCTGCTCGCCTGAACGACGTGCGACCTCACCCCAAATCGACAGCCCACCTGAATTTTTCCCGCCCGGTTCATTGAGCCTTCGGCAACTCCCTTCTATACTGTTAGCGGAGAAAATCGTGCCTCTTTCCGCTGTCATAGTCGATGACGAGCAGCTCGCCCGTGACGAGCTGAGCTACCTGCTCAAATCCGTTGACGATGTCAACGTCATCGCCCAGGGCCACAACGGACTGGAAGCAATCACACTGATCAAAGAATTCTCTCCCGACCTTCTTTTCCTCGACGTACAGATGCCCGGCCTTGACGGCTTCGGCGTGATCAAAAAGCTGCTGGATAAGAAGATCCCCATACCCCAGATTGTCTTCGCTACGGCCTATGATCAATACGCCGTCAAGGCCTTTGAAGTCAATGCGATAGATTATCTTCTTAAACCTTTTGATAAGAAGCGCGTCAGCCAGGCCGTGGAAAAAGCCCGGCGCAAAGCCCAGAGCACCGCCGCCGGAACAGAGAAGCTCGACACGCTGATGAAGATGCTGGAGTCGCAGCGCCCCCAAACGTCTAAAGTGCTGCTCCGCACCGCCGGAAGGCTCTTGCTGGTGGATCAAAAAGACGTCTGTTTCGCCTCGATCGAAGACGGCATTATCAGCGTCGTGGCCACCACCCTTGAAGGCCAGTCCAACTGCCGCACCCTGGAAGAGCTGTTGGAATCGCTCGATCCCGAAGTGTTCTGGCGCGCCCACCGCTCTTTTGTGGTGAACATCAATCGCATCAAGGAAGTCGTCCCGTGGTTCAAGAGCTCTTACCAGCTCCGCATGGACGACCGCAAGCAGACTGAAGTCCCCGTCAGCCGCGCCCAAACCCGGCGATTACGCGAGCTTTTTGGCTTGTGATTCCCGAAGTTTTAATAGTGACGTCATCCCGGCGACCGTATAGCGAACGCGCGCACTCGGGTGCCCATTCGCGTCCGGTTTTGGCGTGAATGGGAAAGAGCGCGTGAGTAGGTCGGAGGGACCTTGCGCTTCCGCAAGTCATTTTTTAGTTGGGATATCCGATCGCAGGCAGGAGGCGCCTTTTATCCGTTTCGCTAGCCCTTCCGCATCTCCGGCACCACCTTAAACTCCAGCCTCCGCGAGCCGCGCAGAACCGTCAGCGCGGTCGCTTGGCCGATCCGTTCTTCTCCCAGCAGCCGATGCAGCACGTCCACGCCTTCCACCGGCTCGCTGTCAAGGCTCACAATCACGTCGCCTTCCTGCAAGCCTGCTTTTTGTGCAGGGCTGCCCGGTTCAGCCGACAGAATCAGCGCCCCCGTCGCGGCCTTCAACTCGTAGTGTCTTGCGATCGTCCGATTCAAACCCGCCGTCTGTGCCTGCACGCCGATGTAGCTCCGGCGCACCTGGCCATGGCGAATCAGCTTGCTGGCGATGAACTGCGCCGTGTTGATCGAGATGGCAAAACACAATCCCTGAGCGGGCAGAATTGTCGCGGTATTCACCCCCACTACTTCGCCTGCGGAATTCACCAGCGGTCCGCCGGAATTTCCCGGGTTCAATGCCGCATCTGTCTGGATCACATCCTCAATCAGCCGTCCCGACTGCGACCGCAACGTGCGTCCCAGCGCGCTCACCACGCCGGCCGTCACCGTGTACTGGAAGCCATACGGATTTCCGATGGCCACCACCAGCTGTCCAACGCGGATTCTCCGCGAATCTCCCAGCTTCACACTGTGCAGCTCCGGAGCATCGATCCGCAGGAGCGCCAGGTCCGTATCTGGGTCTTCACCGATCAGCTGCGCCTTGAAGTCTCCTGAATCCGGTGTCCAGACCGTGACTTTGCTTGCCTCGTGGACCACATGGCTGTTGGTAAGAATGAATCCATCCGGGGTAAAGATAAAACCGGAACCGCTGCCGCCGCGTCCGCGTTCGTTCTCAACCTGTATGCGGACCACCGCCGGGCTTACGGCCTCTGCCACGCCGGTGACAACGCGCGAATATGCATCCATCGCCTCGGTTTCGTTTGATTGTCCCGCCACCGGCTCTGCCTCAGCCCCGGGAAATGAAATCAAATTAGGCTTACTGCTCATAGGCTCATTGGATAAGTCTCGCCCAGCAAAGGATTCAGAGCCTCGTTGCCCTCGGCCAGCCTATTACCAGGCACAGGCTCGTTAGCGTGTCTTGCTGATCGCCACGAAATTCTTTCGTATGCATCGCTTACGCTAGAATGGAATCACCCCGTTGCCGGGATGGCGGAACTGGCAGACGCAGCGGACTTAAAATCCGCAGGACCGAAAGGTCTGTGGGGGTTCGAGTCCCCCTCTCGGCACCACTTTTTTTACATCCCGAGCGAAGCGAGGGAGCCCTACCTTTTCCACCAAATAGTACCGTGTTAATCCTCTGAGAGATCCTTCGACTCGCTTCGCTTGCGCAGGATTTCGCCTTCGGTCCCGCTTCTTGGGTGAGCGTTCCGCTCAAAGTTCAGGGTGATTCGACCGATAAAACCAGCAGAATCGGCCTTCGCAATCCACTCCGGGCTTCGTGATCTCGGCTCCAATCGAACCCCTGGCGCATACGGCCAGTTGCCAGCCCCGTCCTGATCAGCTCCGACCGGGCCGCCCGCTACCGGCAGGAAGAACTAAAGCGGTAGAATTCTCTGTTCTCGCCTCCAGGATCGCGATGACAACCGGCGATCAACCCGACCGCGAAGAAGCAGTGGAACCGACCGCCGCAGCCGATACCTCCCCCGAAAAGGAATCGTCTATGGAAATTCATCCTCCCCATGCTATCCGCACCCTGAAAGATTTCTTATTGGCGCTGCTGACAGTTTTTATCGGCATCCTGTTGGCGTTGGGGTTGGAAGGCTTGATCACCTTGGGACACAATCGTGCGCTGGTGCGCGAGGCCCGCGCCAACATCGCCAGCGAGATTCTCAATAACAAAGAGTCCCTCGACCAGGCCTTGCATGAATTTCCGGGAAGGAAAGACGGCCTGGAGAAGATCATCCGCGCGATGCGCGATATGGAAGCCGGGAAGCCCGGTCCGAAGGACGTCAACTACATCTTCGTCGGTTACAACCTGTACGCGACGGCATGGCAGACGGCTGCCGATAGCGGAGCCACAGCTCACATGGGTTATGACGAGCTCAAGCAGTATACCGAGCTTTACACCCTGCAGCAGATTTTCATGAACGTGCAGTTCGACGCTTTCCGAGCGACGGCTGATATTTCCGATGTGCGATGGGTGCTGGATCGCGATCCCAAAACCGTCAGTAAGGCTCGGCTGGAACAGATCGAGACCGCCGCGGCAAGGTACATGACGATCCTTGACGCTCTGACAGCCACAGGCGAGCAACTCAGCAAGAAGTACGAAGCATTTTCACAGCGTTAGCTTTTTGTCGTCGGCACTCGCCGTCCCAGCCGGTCATCTGCCGCCACACCTACTGGTCCCTAACGTCGCCCTCTGCTGAATACTTACTAACCAGACTTGGCGTCTCATCACCTTAAAAGTGTAACTGTTGATAGCAGGCGATTACACTCACAACCCTACCCCGCGCTGGCAGGTTCGCCGAGTCGCGGGATGTTGGTTTATGTGATGTCGTTGCCGCGTCTGCCGGTCGCGCGGCTGACAATGCAGCTTCCAGAGTTGCCAGACAACGTGCCGATCTTCTGCGTGCGCCCTCAGGGCGCCGCTGGCAGGAATAGCCAGAGCTTATCTGCAGTATCCTTGTCATGTCGAGTTGAACAAATCATTTGAAAAAACCTGATCCAGTAGAACAAGCGCTTGACCGGCTTGCCGCTCTCAAGAATGCAGCTGGAAGTCCTCCCGTTGGTGAACTCAAAGCGTTTCTCAAAAATCGCTCCAACTTTGTCGTCGCGAAAGCAGCCAAGCTCGTACGCCATGTGCGCGCAACGGACCTGATTACTGATCTGGTGGCGGCGTTTCATCGGCTGATGCAGAACCCCTCCAAACTGGACAAAGGTTGCGCGGCAACAACAGAGATCGTCACTGCGCTTTATGAGCTGGACTATGCGGAGCCAGAATTGTATTTGCTCGGCATTCACCACATACAGATGGAAGGATCGTTTGGTCCACCGGTGGACGCAGCCGCCAAACTTCGGGCCATCAGCGCCCTGGCCCTGGCGCGCACAACCTATCCCGCCGCGCTGGATGAGATTGTTTCACTGCTGGTTGACGAGTGGCCGGATGCAAGGATTGGCGCCGTCCGTGCCTTGGCTGTGAACGGCGGTCCGGCAGGCGCGCTCCTGCTCAAGCTGAAGATACTCACCGGGGAAAGCGAACCCGACGTTCTGTCCGAATGTTTTTCCGGACTCCTGACGGCTGCGCCGGAGAGGTCCCTGTCCCTGATTGCAGCTTTCGTTGATTCAGAAGACATGGCGATTGCCGGTGCGGCTCTTCTGGCCCTGGGTTCATCGCGGCTGCCGGAAGCGTTCGATTTGCTCAAAGCCAGGTGGCCGCAGGCCGGTCCGCTACGGAAAACTCTGCTCATGGCGATCGGCATGGTCCGATCCGATGCCGCCATTGAATTTCTGCTCACCTTGCTGGCAGAGTGTACCCCGGGAACGGCAAAGGACGTGCTTGCAGGACTGGCACTGTTTCGCGACAACGAAAAGATACGGAGCCGGGTACAAAGCTTGGTTGCCCTACGTAACGAAGAAAGCATCAGCGAAATGTTCCGTCAAGAGTTTTAGCTTTGTCTTATCGACACCGGCCTTATGTTTTCAGTGGATGTCGCGGGGCGAATTCACGATCCATAGGGGGTCAGGGTTCTGCACTCTTTCTGGAGTTTCCCATCACTCGCGCCAACTTCGATGCACAGCTTGATGCCGGATCATAAAACGGATTGTAGGTAGACCCTTCAAGATTGAAAACAAAAGTACCGGATGAATCGGAGTGGGGTTGCCGCGGGTACGACATCGCTTCACAGGTCCAGTTGCGATAGGTGCGAAATTTCTTGCAGTTTGGCAAACAGCCTGGCGCGTAATCAACCACGGTGAAGATGACCACCAGGTCTGCTGTATCTGCTTCAGAGTCAATCACTCGCACGCCCGAAAATTGCTTCTGAAATGCCGCAACCGTTCGTTCACGCAGAAAACGATTATCGGCTATTGGATGATTCTTGATCCCCGAACTGGCGAAAACCTTGATAGTCCGGGGCGATGATGCCTCCGGCGTTGGAGCGATATTAGTTTTCACATGAAGAGTTGCACATCCTGACACGGCAACGACAACTACCAGGAAAACCAGTCTCAAGAGAGTGGTTTGACCGCATTTGTGGTATTTGCGCAGGGCTCCCATAGATGGTGTTGTACCACAGCATTGACGTAAACCTGAAAGGTCGGATTCTTTGTTTGACTTGCGAGCCCCGGAGTCACGTTCTGAGTAGCTGCCTCGACACCCACTAAATAGGTAGTCCGACGAATCGAATGGAAGCCCAAAAGGAGTACACCGCTCGTTTCTTGTTCGAGTGCGCTATTTGTCCTAATCTTCCTCGTCGAGGATCGCTGTCTGCGCACCGTAATCTATATCTCTGGGCCGTCCGGTTTTACGCCGGAGCAGCAACTACGCCAGTCGTGGGGCGCATTTACCGGCTTGTTCACCGGCCTCGGGCTCAGCCTCTACCAATCGCTCACCCACACATGGTCCCTCTCATTCCTGCCAACGTCGATAACGCTGTTTTTCACCGCGTGCGGGCTCTTTCTGCTGTACAAAATTGGGTGGCGCGGGCTCCTGTCTCCCTTGGACGCTGCCGACTACAACACCCTGAAGACGTGGGGCCTCGCTCTTCTATGGGTGATTGCTCTCTGGGTCTATCTCCAGAGTTCGTTTCTTGGCCGCGTTCTCGACCAGGATCCGAAGTTGCGCGCCTACTTCGGCGATCCGGCCTGCTCTTCAGGCGCGATGTACAAATTGGCGAAGACAGCCCCTCAGGCCACGCCCACGAACGTTGTTTATCCCGTTCCTTCCACCGGGGTTTGCACAGTTCGTTGGGTACAGGCACAAAGCAACGGAGCGATCGCCTCGCACCCCTACCGTCGCTACGCGGACCGCGAGTATTACCGTGGTGTTCATAAGGGAGACATGCTGGTAGTGCAAACCGCTTTTGGCAACGTGTCCGCTGTCTTGTATCCCAGTCGAAACGTCATCGATTGGATCTTCTCCCCGCGGGGAAAAATTTTAGAGACGCGCGAAAATCCTATGCGAGCGTTCGAGGGGCCTTTCATGGAAAATTTTTGGTTCCTGTTTTTCTTCCTGTTTTTTGGATCCGCGATCATGTTGAGGTTGATAGCCTCGTTCCGCAACTAGCAATCGCTTGGGGCTTTGGGGACTCAAGGACAGTGTCCCGGGACGCTATGGTGCAAGCAGTTCGTACGCGATGATCTTCCACTGCTCCCTTTCCTTGGCCCAGAGCAGTGTCAAAGCAGCGGCATGTTCGCCGGGCGTACGCAGGCTGAAGAGAACAGCATAGTAGTTGCCGTAGACTCGCTGCTTCGGATCCGGCAACACATCGTAGGGATGCTTTGACGACTCCTTGTCGCACATGAAGAGTTCCGCCAGGTGATTGGGAACAGCAACCACGGTGTATGCGCCTTCACCCGCGCTCGGCACAACTTTAAGGTCGTCATGCTCGGGCCGCGCCGGTTGTATGACATCGCGCAAATGCCCCACTCGACCAACATCCTGACCGACGCTGGTCATCGCTGTACGAAGATACGAGGCATATTCGGCGGAAGTGGAGGGTGCCGGCTTGTCCGGTGCCAGGTAGGCCAGAACGCAGCTGTTCGATTGCTGAGAAAAATACCTTCCGGCATGGTCGAAATTGTCGGCCACCAGCCACGAATGCAGGAAGTCGCGCGAGGCCAGCACAAACTCGTGATCGGCGCTGGTCTGGGTCTTCATGTGGCCGGCCTTAGCCGCAGCAAGCCGCCGGCGCATATCCGGTGTTTTCTCGCGTGGAGCATCTTCCGGCTCCACCTCCCACGCCACTACCTTCCAGTACTTTCCTTCCTTTCGCCACAGCAGCGTGACCGCATCGGTCGTTGCTTTTGGCCCTTTCAGGCGGAAAACCGACGCAAAATAGCCTCCGTACTTGTTTGCATTTCCCTCTGCTCTCATCTTGTCGAAGTCTTCCAAAGCGCGCTCCGGATCGCAGAAGTATTCCGCGGCGTGTCCATTGGAAACTTGGTAAAGTGAGAACGCTTTCTCATACCGTTGCTTGACCGGCTTTAGATTCTTGTCGTGCAAGCTCAGCGGTTCGGCGGCCTCTTCGAGCGTGTTGACCTTTCCGATAGCGCGGTTCACCTCTGCCATCTCGTTGGCGGCGAGGTAAGGAGCCACTCCGGCAGTCGCCACTTTGCCCGAATCCGGGCCATATTCTTCCAGGCAGGAATATGAGAGTGATGACAGGTATGCAGCAGAGAAATTAGGTTTCTGCTCCACCAGCCAGGCAGTAAGGTAATCCGCGACCGCAGCATCAAGGTTCGCACCGCCTTTTCGGGGAATAGGGGGTATCTCTCCTTCGGCCAGGCTCTCCTCTGAAGGTTCTCCCTGTTCGACGAACCCGAAGAGGTTCTCCCACCAATCGATCAATCCTTGCCACCGTTGTAGGTGCTTTTGCGTGTTTCCTCGCGCGCGAACATCAGAGTTGGCAGCGGTAAGGTGTCCGTTCACCAGGCCCTGCGGAAATTTGGCGGAGCGGTAATCCACGTCTATGTCGGCGTGGCGAGTGTCTTTGGCAACGGATACCTGAATGGAAGGAGTACCGCCGTCCTGTCGATAGTTCAAAGGAAAACCATGATGAAACACCGTGTTATCGCGGTCGCGGAAGAATTCGCTGGACGCTTTCAACTTCTCAATAGCGTCGGGTTTGAGCACGACGTAAACGCGGAATTGCAGATCGCCGCGTGCATGCGGGACTTTCCCGTTGATCGCCTCAATGGACTGCACCAGGTCCAAAGCGCTTCCCATGGATTTTCCGGACTTGTCCGTCAGCTTGGTCGTCATCAGCGCGTGGGTAACACCCTCGAAGGTGGTGCGCGTTGAGATGGAGAACGTGTTGTACTCGGTGGGCGGCGAGTGGTCATGCGTTGCCTGGTTGTATTCCGCATACCACTCGTCGATCAGTCTCTTTTGCGTTGGATTCAGTTCTTCGTACGTGCCGTGAAATTCCTGCGACACAGCTCGAGAATTTTGGGCGCGAGCGTCTTGTGTATTGCCCTGCGCAAAGACGTTGTGTGCACCCAGCGTTGCTGCCAGCAACAGCGCCAAGGTACCCGCAAACCGCGTGAACATCTGCTACTCCGGACAATCGATTAGTTAATGCGAACCAGGCCTGCGCAGCCGTGTTGCCCATACCAGGCCAGTTTTGCCCGCCGGGAATTTCCGAGCGATCGTTGTTTCTCACGGTTCAAAATCGAGTGTTCTATAATCCTGCGCGAGGGGATCCCGTCCCATGAAAACTTGTGTTGCCCTGCTGTTGTTGTCCGCCGCCGCTTTCGCGCAGAACCCGGAAGAAGGAAAAGTCATTCGTTATGAACTAAAGCCGGCTGAGCTCAAGTACACCTATGCGGCATCGTACACGCCGGTGGCGCATCTCAAATCCGGCAACATCCTTGAGACCAACACCGTGGACTGCTTCGGTAACGCCATCAAGAAGCCCGGCGATACGCTCAGCATGGCCCCCGGCGACAACCCCTTGACCGGGCCTTTTTACGTCGACGGCGCAGAGCCCGGCGACACACTGGCCATCAAGATTCTGGAGATCAAGGTCGATAGCAACCAGGGAATTGGCGCTTTGGCTCCGGGATTTGGCGCCATCAACTCCACCAACTACACGCCCATGATCAACCCGCCGATCCCGGAAAAGATCTGGTTCTACCCCATTGACCACGCCACCAACACCGCTACGTTTAATGCGCTCGACTCCAAGTACTCGGTCAAGTTTCCTCTGCATCCGTTCTTCGGCTGCATCGGAGTGGCGCCTGCCGGCGGCGAAGCCCGCAGCTCTGTGGTGCCTGAGGCTTTTGGCGGCAACATGGATTCGCCCGAAGCCAGCGTCGGCAACACGGTTTATTTTCCCGTCAACGTTCCCGGAGCCATGCTTTTTCTGGGTGACGGCCATGCCGCCATGGGCGACGGTGAAATCGCCGGAACCGCCCTGGAGGTCCCGCTCCGCGGACGCGTTCAGGTACACGTCATCAAAGGACAGAAGATAAGCTGGCCTCGCTTTGAAAATGACGATTACATCATGACCGTCGGCGCGTATCGTCCGCTCGACGATGCCTTGCGTATTGCTTTCACGGAGCTTGTCGGCTGGATCCACAATGATTACGGACTCTCCGAACTCGATGCTTACGAACTGCTATCCAAGGTCGGGGAGATTCATCTGAACGAGATGGTCGATCCCAATTACGTGATTGTGGCCAAGGTGAAGAAGAGTTACTTGCCGCCGCCGAAAACTGCGACCAGGAAATAGCTGTAAGTGCCATTCGCGCAGCTTGTTTCTGAAGTCTCGTGCGGAGCAACAGGCGCTGATTAGTCTCGGAGTGATGAAGCCGCGATGAGCGGTTTGGAGCGAAGCGACAAAATCAAAGACTCTGCAGGTAATCCTCGATCTCGGGGCTGCTCCAGTTCACCGCCTCGACGAATTTGCGGCGAACCCGGCCATTGCGATCGATGATCGTCGTCTCCGGATAACCTGTGGCGCCATACAGGTTGTAACTGTTCTTCGCTGAGTCGAGCACCGTCGTGAAGTCGATGCCGTGTTTGCGAAGGAAGGCGTGATACTCGTTATCCTCGGTATCTACTGCCACGCCGACCACCGTGATTTTGTCGCCCATGCGCTTCTGCAATTGGACCAACGAAGGCATTTCCGCGATACAGGGCGCGCAGTGCGCCGACCAGAAATTCAACACCACAATCTTTCCCCGGTAATCATGCAGGGATACCGTGTGGTCAGAATCTTTCACGGTAAAATCGGGAGCCTGAGAGCCGACCATGCGCACCTTGGGCTGATCCGTGCAGCCGGAAACGGCGAGCGAAATCGCTAAAACGGCCGGAGCCAGCAGGCGTAGTGGTTTCACACCCTTATAATAACCCGATTCCGATGCCAGCCGACCTACCCGCAGTAATCGTCCACGTGATTATTCCCGCCCGGAATGAAGAGGATTGCATCGGCCGCTGCCTGACGTCGTTAACCACTCAGCAGGGAATTGCTTTCAGAATCACCGTGGTCGATGACGGCTCGACCGACCGCACCCGCCAGGTCGCCGAATCGTTTCCAGGGGTTCGCGTCATAAGCGCCGGTGAACCACCTCCCGGCGTGATGGGCAAATGCCACGCGTTGATTGCCGGCGCACGCGCCAGCCAGGCCGAATGGCTGCTCTTCACCGATGCTGACACCGAGCACTATGCCGGATCGTTAGCCGCCGCTGTGCGCGAGGCCGAAGAGCGCGGCGTTGATCTGCTGTCATATTCTCCTGAGCAGGAAACCGTCTCTCTGGCGGAAAAGGCTCTCATGCCGCTGGTCTTTGCCGATCTGGTGCGCACATACCCTCCGGAGCGAATCAACAATCCTGGCGATCCCGCCGTTGCGGCGAATGGACAATACATTCTGGTTCGCCGAAAAGTCTATGAAGCTCTTGGCAGCCATCAGGCAGTCGCGCATAAACTTTTGGAGGACGTTGAGTTAGCAAGGATATTTAAAGTTTCAGGACATAAAATCTGGTTCCGGCACGGCGCCGGCATCGTGCGAACGCGCATGTATCGCAGCTTTCGGGCAATGTGCGAAGGCTGGACCAAGAACCTGGCTTTACTTTTCCATCATCCGGTCTACCTGGCGGCACGCCGTGGCATGGAATTCGTCATTATCGTCCTGTCACTGGCCGCAGCGGTCATCCTGCTGTTTTGCCGGGAATTTGCTTTCGGGCTTGTATTGCTCACGGCTTGGTTCTGCTTTTATCTGATTTTCCTGGTTCGAATTCGCCGCGCACATTTCCCGTGGCAAGATAACTTGTTGGCTTTACTGGGCTTACCTTTTTTTGTGTTACTTTTGCTGCGCTCTTACATCCATTCCAATGTACGGGGCGAGGTAACATGGAAGGGCCGAAAATACAGGCAATCCGCACCCCGAAAGGGTGCGGACTCATCTACTCAAGAGGAGCGAGCTGATCTAGAAAGCTGATGGTCTATCTCACACGGAAGGCGGAGTTTTCGGCGTCACACTTTTACCACAATCCGGAATTTACTCCGGAAGAGAACCAGCGCGTCTTTGGCAAGTGCAACAATCCCAACGGACATGGACACAATTACACCCTGGAAGTGACGGTTAAAGGCCAGGTAAACCGGCACTCTGGTTTTGTGGTCGATCTGAAGCAGCTCAAGGACATCATGAACCGCGAGGTCATCGACGCCATGGACCACCGCTTTCTCAACAAGGAGGTCGCGGAGTTCAAAGACGCAATCCCGACCACCGAAAACCTGGCCATCAGCATCTGGCGGCGCTTGCAGCCGAAGTTGAAGCTGGCGGAGCTGCATCGCGTGCGCGTGTATGAAACCCCCGACCTGTTCGTGGACTACTACGGAGAAGCATGAAAGCCTATCTGACCCGGCGTTATTGGTTCTCGGCTTCGCATCGGCTTCATAACGAAGCGATGTCGGCGAAAGAGAATCAGGAAGTCTATGGCAAATGCAACAATCCGCATGGCCACGGCCACAATTATGCGCTGGAGGTGACGGTCGGCGGGCAGGTGGATCCCCGCACCGGAATGGTTTGCAACCTCGTCGATCTGGATCTTTTTGTGCAGGAAAAAATCTTGGAACGTTTTGACCACCAGAATCTCAATACATTATCGGAGTTTCAAAGAGTTGTACCGACCACAGAGAACCTGTGCGTCGAGGTTTTTGGAATCCTGGAGCAAGGATTCCGTCACGCTCAGGTAGAGAAAATACGGGTGGAAGAGACCATGCTCAACTCCTTTGAATACGCCGGAGGCAGGGCAATTCGATTTTAGGAGATTGTGGTGAAATCAGGAGCCGCTGTGAAGAAAATTTACGAAACCTCTCCGCTCGCCGACGCCAGCACTCAGGAGCTGTTGCGCGAGTTGCTGGTGCGCCTGGGAGAGGACCCGGACCGCGATGGCTTGGTTCGCACGCCGGAGCGCATGCAGAAATCGCTTGAATTTCTGACCAAAGGCTATGACCAGGACCCTGACAAGGTGCTGCAGGGCGCGCTGTTCGACGTGAACTATGACGAGATGGTCATCGTCAAAGATATTGAGATGTTCAGCCTCTGCGAGCATCATCTGCTCCCGTTCTTCGGCAAGGTGCACGTCGCCTATATTCCCAACGGTAAAGTGCTTGGTCTCAGCAAGATCCCTCGCCTGGTGGATATCTTTGCCCGCCGCCTGCAGGTGCAGGAGCGCCTCACCGTGCAGATCGCCGAGACCATTCAGAACGCCATCGAACCGCAAGGTGTTGGCGTGGTGATTGAAGCCCGACATCTGTGCGTGATGATGCGCGGCGTGGAAAAGCAGCATTCAGCCGCCGTGACCTCGCATATGCTCGGCAGCTTCCGCAGCTCAGACAAGACGCGTGAAGAATTCCTCTCGTTGATCCGCAACGGCAAGAACGGAAATTCCTTTTAATGCCGGACGCCAGGTCGCAACCCAAAACCGCCCTGATTACGGGCGGAGGAAGCGGTATCGGCCTGGCTCTGGCCCGGACGTTCAGCAGCAACGGCTATTCCGTCACTATCTCAGGCCGCGATTTAAAGCGCCTGCAAGCCGCAGCCAATGAATTGCGAAGCAACGGCCCGGCCAGTGCCATCTCCTGTGATGTTCGCCACCCGGCTTCCGTGCAGAAGATGTTTCAGGAAATCGCAGCTCAGCATGCTGCGCTCGATGTTCTAATCAATAATGCCGGCGTGGCGCATGGCCTGGCTCCCGTGGAGCAACTGCCGGTGGAAACTTGGCGCGAGGTCATTGAGACAAATCTGACCGGCATGTTCCTCGTCACGCGCGCCGCCCTGCCTTTGATGCGCGCCGGCAGCACGATTGTGAACAATCTCTCCATCGCGGCCACGCGTCCCTTTGCCGGCATGTCAGCCTATAACGCTTCAAAGTTCGGCGGCATGGGATTCACCCAGGCATTGCGCGAAGAGCTGCGCCAGAAGGGAATCCGCGTTCTGGCGCTTCTGCCTGGCGCCACCAGCACCGAGATCTGGAACCAGTTCTGGGCCGATGCGCCCAAAGAGAAGATGGTCCCGGCGGAAGCTGTAGCGCAAGCGGTGCTGCACGCCGTTTCCGCGCCCGCGAACACTACCATCGAAGAGATCCGGATTGGACCAACGGTGGGCGTGCTTTAAGCGCGACCTGTTGGTCAGGCAAAGGAGATGGGATTTCCTGCCGGCTAGTACTCCTCAAACGCGTACACGTTTTTCTTGGTCGGCAGCAGCTTGATCAGCGCAGCTCCGGTGACGAATCCACCGACGTGAGCCCAAATCGCGACCCCTCCTGCTCCGCCGGAAGAGGTGAAGAGGGAAGCCGCTCCTCCCAGGAATTCGCCCAGGAACCAATATCCCAGCACCAGCCATGCCGGCAGCCAAAAGACAAAAATGATCCACCAGGTCAATACCCGCGCTCGGGGATAGAGAATGAAATATGCGCCCATGACCCCAGCGATCGCGCCGCTGGCGCCCACGGTCGGATAAGGAGAATTAAAATTGAACACAAAATGTGCCAAGGCTGCGCCTACGCCGCACACCAGGTAAAAAATCAGGTAGCTGAAGTGGCCAAGGCGGTCTTCTACGTTATCGCCGAAGATGCGCAGAAACCACATGTTAACGATCACATGCCACCAGTTGGCGTGCAGGAACATGGAAGTCACCAGCGGTACGAGCGCAGACCCAGCATGCACGGGGCCAGCTACCCACCCTTCAATATTGCGCGGGATGAAGGCAAACTGATACTCAAAGCCGTGCATGAAGCGCGGGCCCTGAATCCATTCATAGAAAAACACGAGCAGGTTCAGCCCGATCAAAAAATAATTGATGAAGGGAACAGTTGACCGGGGCGTGTCGTCGCGAATGGGTAGCATCGAATGGCGGCTTCTTGAGTATCATGCTTGATAACGCGGAGTTACTCAAGTGGACGGAGTTCTGATTCTTCACAAACCGGCGGGAATGACCTCGCATGACGTTGTGGCTTGCGTCCGCCGCATCACGGGAGAGAAGTCCATCGGGCATCTGGGCACGCTCGATCCGATGGCCACCGGAGTCCTTCCACTCGTTCTGGGCCGTTTTACCCGCCTGTCACAGTTCTATAACGACGCCGACAAGCGGTATCGGGGCGTTATACGCTTTGGCTGGGCAACCGACACCTACGACGCAGAGGGCTCGCCCGCCGGACCCGAAACGCCGGTGAACTTTGGCATCGATGAATTGCGTGCTGCAGCCAGAGAGTTTGTGGGCCAGATCGAGCAGCTCCCGCCGCCTTTTTCGGCAAAAAAGATCGCCGGCGTTCCCGCTTACCGATTGGCCCGTAAAGGCCAGCCAGTCGAGCTGGAACCCAGGCAGGTCGAGATTAAAGAGTTCGAGATCATATCCTGGGACGGCCGTCAGGCCTCTTTCCAGTCCTGGGTAAGTTCCGGAACCTACTTGCGCTCGCTGGCGCACGACCTCGGCCAAAAGCTCGCAACCGGGGCGCATCTGGCTGAGTTGGAGCGTACCGCGGTGCGCGAGTTCACCCTGGAAGAAGCGCATACGTTGGAAGCCCTTGAACAGGCCGCGAAGGCCGGAACCCCGGGCAGTTTGTTTCTCCATCCACGACTCGTGCTGCCCGAATTTCCTGCCGTGAGCGCGTCTCCGGAGAGCGCAGCAAAAATCAGGCATGGCGGAGCCGTCAATCTGCCTGAGTTCAGCAAAGCCACCACGGTGCGGGTCTTTGCCGGGCAAAGGGAACTGCTCGCGATCGCGCGGCGGGTGGCGGGAACGCTCTTCCAACCTAAAGTAGTGCTTCAAGGTTGACCCGGCCTCTAAAGCGGATTCAGACAATCAGCTGGTTCTCCTGTTGACATTCAAAAGGAGATGGAGTCTATTCTTCTGTTGGATAACAACAGGAATGGCCGGATCGAGAAAGGGCGCGGCCAGGGGAGCACGGAATGACAAGATTGCGTGTTGTGATAGCCAGGATTAAAGGGCTCTTCGGAAAGCGGCGGCAGGACCGCGAACTGAATGAAGAATTGCAGGCCCATCTGGAGATGCTGGTGGAAGAAAAACGGCGCCAGGGCATGACGGAAGAGCAGGCCCGCCGCGCTGCCGGGTTGCATTTCGGCGGCATTGCCCAGACGGAAGAAGCCTATCGTGAAGGCCGCGGTCTCCACTTCCTTGAAACGTTCCTGCAGGACCTGCGCTACGCCGCGCGCATGCTGCGCCGCACTCCAGGATTCACAGCTGTTGTGATCGGCTCATTGGCCCTGGGAATCGGAGCCAACACAGCTATCTTCAGCGCGATCGATGCCGTCATGCTACGGGTATTGCCAGTAGAAGCACCGCAACAACTCGTGATGCTGCAGTGGCACGCTAAAGAATGGCCGGATAAATATGTGGCTGACCTGGAAGGCAATGGCTCCAACAAACCGGGCCAGGGATTTATCAGCTACTCGTTTTCGTATCCGGCCTACCAGCAATTTCAGAAAGAGAATCACGTATTCTCTGAGACCTTTGCTTTTGCGGCGAACGACCAGCCTGTAAATATCGGCATTGATGGACACGCGGAGACCACTCAGGTTCATGGCGTTTCCGGCAATTACTTTGCCGGCCTCGGTGTGGAGGCCGTGGTGGGGCGCACCCTGGTGCCGGAGGATGATCAGGCAGCAGCACCGCCGGTGGCGGTGGTTTCCTATGACTTTTGGCAGAAGTACCTGGGCGGCAGCTCATCTGTGGCCGGGAAAACGATGGTCGTGAATGGCTTGCCACTCACCATTGTTGGCGTCACTCCGCCTGATTTTTTCGGCCTGCAACCAGGAACCTTGCCCGGAATTTTTATTCCGTTGACTCAATATTCCGCGGATCTGGAGCGGCAATACCCCTGTGATAACGGACTGACTTTCATCAGCGATCCCAAGACCTGGTGGGCCGGCGTTGTCGGAAGACTCAAGCCCGGAGTGACTGAAAGGGAAGCTCAAGCTGAATTACGAGTGATGTACGACCGTACGCTGACGGCAGTTTACTCCGTCGAAGATCCCAATAAGCCTGTGCTTCAGCTGGCGCCGATCAAGCAGGGGTTGAACGCTCTGCGCCGCCAGTTTTCGGATTCCTTGCTCCTGCTGATGATGATGGTAGGCGCCGTGCTGCTGATCGCTTGCGGCAATGTAGCGGCGCTGTTGCTGACCCGGGCCAGCGCCCGTCAACGCGAGATCGCAGTGCGTCTAAGCCTTGGCGCACGCAGGTGGAGGATCATCCGGCAATTGTTGACGGAAAGCGTCTTGCTGGCGTTTTGTGGAGGAGCGCTGGGTTTGCTGGTTGCCAAGTGGGCAGGGAACATTCTGGTGACTTTGCTCTCCAGCGGAAGGCAAGTCATTTCCCTGGAATTGCATCTGGATCCGAGTGTGCTGGCCTTCACTGCGGTTGTATCTCTGATCAGCGGTATTTTGTTCGGCTTGGCTCCGGCGTTGCGGGCCACGCGCGTCGATCTCCAGAGCTCGCTGAAACAGTCCGCTACAGGTAGCTCTGGCTACAAGTTCGCGGCAGGCAAGTTCCTGGTTGCCGGCCAGGTTGCTCTTTGCCTTCTCTTGTTGGTGAGCGCCGGACTCATGCTCCGCACGCTCCAGACCTTGCAGGCAATCAATCTCGGCTTTAACCGCCAGAATATCTTGCTCTTTACCGTGGGTCCCGGACTCAATGGCTATAAGGCAGATCAGCTGGATCAGTTCTATCTCGAGATGCAACGGCGCATGCAACGGCTTCCCGGAGTACAGTCCGTCAGCTTTGCTGATCGCAATCCGATCGGTCAGGGCAGCAGCAGCACTTCAGGAAGCATTCCCGGCTACACGGAGCAGGGTAAGAATGTGGATCTTTACCGGCATATCGTGGGTCCTGGATATTTTGAGACGCTTGGGATTCGCACACGCCTTGGCCGTGCTCCGGGCCCGCAAGACACAGGAACTTCCCCTCTGGTGACGGTTGTAAATCAGAAGTTCGTCGATCGATACATGCATGGGGACAATCCATTGGGTCGGCATCTCGAACTGGGGTCCGGCAAGCGGCTGAAAAGTTATGCAATCGTCGGCGTGGTCGATGACGTCAAATATGCCGGAGTTCGTCAAGATGTTCCGCCTACAGCTTATTTCTCCCACCTGCAACAGGTCCCATGGAACTTTATGACGTTCATGGTCCGCAGCGGGGAAGCAGGACTTCCCGCCTTGGCCGCAGCTGTTCGCCGTGAAGCTCTGGCCCAGGACAAGAACGTTCCCGTTGTTGACATGAAAACGGAAACGCAGGTGGTCTCGCAAGTCTTGTTCCTGGACCGCACCTTCGCCGCCCTCAGCTCCGCCTTTGGCTTCCTGGCTCTGTTGCTGGCCTGCGTAGGCCTCTATGGAACCATGGCATACGCCGTCAGCCGCAAGACCAATGAGATTGGAATCCGCATGGCGCTGGGCGCTGGTCGGAGCTCAATCCTTAGCATGGTCTTGCTCGAGACAGCCCTCATTGTGCTGGCAGGAATTGCCGTCGGCCTGCCCGCCTCCTGGGCCGCCAGCGGCCTGCTCAAGGCGCGGCTCTTTGGATTGAGCCCGCACGATCCCTGGAGCATCGCTTCGGCAATTGCCGCGACCTTGATTGTGACAGCGATAGCGGGCTATGTCCCCGCCAGAAGGGCATCGCGAGTCGATCCCATGGTGGCCTTGCGATACGAATGAAGGCCGAACAGCCCCAATGACCAGCGCAGCCTTGTGGATATTAGGTATGTCTGATAACAGATATTATGACTAGTACGTGCTCGCGCTCGCAGTAAAACACCCAAAAGCCATATCGTAATCACGTCTGACATGGATCGCGAGAGGGCGCGAGTCGTTCAGCAGCATCACGCAACTTTGGATCTCATGCCGATTGCGACCGTCGCCGACATCCTCTGGGAACTCTCGCGGCTCTCTCCAAGTAGCTCCACCACGCAATAGTCACACTTGGAATGGGTCATCTCTGCCGAAAGTGGAGTGTGTAACCGGAGCCCGGCCTCGCGCCTCTTTGTCATAAGTGGCAGGTGGCGCAGGGTTTGATTTGCTCCCGGAAGACAAGTTGGCTTTGCGTCATCTGTCACGGCCATTCCGCCTTGTGGGAAGTCTACGGGGGCTTTCTCACGGGAAAATGCTGCAATTTGGCCGACCTCACGAATCAAGTCATTTTCTCTAGTGCTGCGCGCTTTGCAGCCTGGCGCAATGCCGCTCGCAACTTTGCGAGCTAAGACCGTAGGCGGCGCCCAGGGCGACGATTCCGATTATCACGCACAGGATCAGGGTCGTAGAGCTTTTCATGGCAGCCTCCGAGGATAGATTCGAGGTTTGTTTGGCCTCAGGGGTGTAGTGACGCAGCTATCGCCGGCGTTTCAGCCAAGGTGCCGTTCATTACTGAATGGCCTCTCCGCGAAGGATGGTCTTAAGATCGGCGCGAAATCTTTCCAGGGTGGCTACCCGCTCGGGTGTCGCTTCAAGTAATTCCTGCTTATGAATGAACACCTTACGTCCATTACGCTCAACCAATGGTCCAAGACTTTCACCCATGCGCCAGCCTACATTGCCCAGGATTTGCAGACCGTCCGGTCCAGGAACGAGGAACGCAATACAGTTGTCGCGGAGAACCCCAATAGCCTTGGGAAACCGGTCAAAGGTTTCTAACTCAAAACCAGCCAAGTAGAGCCGTTGGAGCTGTTCTTCAGGAAGCATGGGAGGGTTTGTGGTCTGCCCGCAATCAGCAATTTCGCATTCGCTCCGCTGGCTTTAGCTGATCGCCTAACGCTACATCTTGTATCTGCCCAGATCCTCGTCGTTCAAGCCTTCCAGCCATTTGCGCAAATCTTCTGACGAGACGCGCTCGGCGGAAGTGCTGGCGACCTTGGAGGTCTTTAAAACCTCATCCTCAACGTAGATCGGGCAATCCAGACGCAGGGCAAGAGCCAGTGCGTCTGACGGCCGGGAATCCACGCTGATGACTCTTCCCTCCCGCTCCATCCAGATCACGGCAAAGAAAGTGTCCTCGCGCAGTTCGTTGACGACGATCTTATGCACGTGCGTATCCAGGCCGACGAGCAGGTTTTTAATGAGATCGTGCGTCATGGGGCGCGGTGTGGTCACCTTTTCAATCTCCAGTGCGATCGCGTTCGCCTCATACACCCCGACCCATATGGGCAGCACCGTGTCGCTTCCCACGTCTTTTAGCACCACGATAGGCATGTTGGTGACCGGATCCATCATCAAGCCACGAATTTTCATTTCGATTTCCATATCGCTCTGCTCCAAACCGCTCCGGGAGAACGTTCACCCGTCAACCTTTCTGCTCCCTTACTCATCCGACCATTTCACCCACCAGGCTGTTGGGAAAGCTCTTGGTCACCAGCACATTAACATAGCTGCCCACCGCCGGAGCCGCAGATTCCGCAACGGTGAAATTCAAGGTAATGTTCTGCGTGGTGCGTCCTATAATCTGTCCCCGAGCTTCATTGTGTCCTTCGACCATTACTTCAAACATTTGCCCAACCCGGCTCTCATAGTTTGATCGCTGAATCTCCCGTTGGCGTTGCTGCAGGATTTGCAGGCGCCTGGCTTTTTCGTCATCGGAGATGCTGTCAATCATGCTGAGCGCCGGCGTATTGGGACGAGGCGAATATTTGAAGCTGAAAACACCATCAAACTGGCACTCATGCAGCAAGGCGATCGTTTCTTCGAACTCAGCCTCCGTCTCGCCGGGAAAGCCGACGATTACGTCAGTGGTCATAGCGATTGGCCGCTGTGACGATTTGATCCACGAGATCTTTTCCAGGTACATCTCGCGCGTGTATTCCCGGCTCATGGCCTTGAGCACCCGCGACGATCCGCTCTGCACCGGCAGATGAATGTGGTCGCACAGCCGTGGTGATGCTGCAATCGCATCGACGATGTCTTTGCTGAAGTGCCGTGGATGCGACGTGGTAAAGCGTACGCGGCGAACGCCGGGAATCTCGCCCACCGCATACAGCAGTTCGGCAAAACTCATCTTCCCCAGCGAATCAACATAGGCATTCACGTTCTGCCCGAGAAGCTGGATATCGGTGTAACCCAGGTCGGCCATCTGCCGGGCTTCAGCCAGCACGGAGTCAGACGTCCGGCTGCGTTCCTTGCCCCGCGTATAGGGCACCACGCAATAGGCGCAGAACTTGTCGCAACCTTCGATAATCGTGATGTAACCGCGATGAGGATTGCTACGCGCCGTGAACTCGGTTTCAAAGGTCAGATCGGTCTGGCGATCGTCAAGCCCGGTGACGCGCGTGTTCCCTGCCTCAATCTGCACCAGCATAGCCGGCAGGTTGCGGTACGATGCCGATCCGGCCACCATCGAGACATGCGGCGCCTTGGCAAAAATCTTCTCGCCTTCCTGCTGCGCTACGCAGCCCAGCACGGCAAACTTCTTCCCCTGCGCCTGCAGCTTCTTGTAGTCGTTCAGCCTGTGGAAGACCTTCTGCTCGGCCTTATCGCGGATGGAACAGGTGTTGTAGAGGACCAGGTCGGCTTCTTCCACGGTCTCCACCTGGCGGTAGCCTTCATGAATCAGCGTTCCAATGACTTTTTCCGAGTCATGGACATTCATCTGGCAACCGAAGGTTTCAAGGTAAAACGTTTTCTGCTGCGGGGCCGTCACAGCTCCAGTATAACGCAGCAAAATAGCTGTTTTTGGGGTTATTCTGTTGAGGCGAGCAGGACGAAACCAGTGTGGAAGAAAAACATGAACCGCGAGGAGGTGGCTCAACTCATCGAGCGCTTCCTCGAGGGACGAAGTCTATACCCGCAGGAATGGAATGCCTTTGTTGATGCCTCTCAGGACGACGATGTGATCGACAATTACAGGCGTGAATGCAGCGAACTGGATCCTCTCCTGAACCGTCCGGCAACGCCTGACGGAGATGCCATCGGCTGCCTCAGAGAAATCGTTCAACGTCTGCGATCAAGGGCCTCGACCTAGTGGAAATCGACGAGAAAGCATTGTGGAACAGGAAATTCGGTGAAGGGTCGCACGCTTCGCTCGAGCCCGATCCGCTTCTGTTAAGCGCCTATGACGAGTTCCTCAGCGGACGCCCTCCCGGAAGTGCTCTCGACGTGGCCGGTGGCGCTGGCCGCCACTCCATCTGGCTCGCCCAGCGCGGATGGCGCGCACGGCTGCTCGATATTTCCGACGTGGGCGTAAAGCTCGCGGAAGAGAATGCTTCCCGAGCGTTAGGGCCGATCCGCAAAGAATTCCTCTTGAGCGCCGAAGTCGCAGATTTGAATCGGATGCAGGACCTCGGTACGGTGCAATACGATCTAATCCTGGTCTTCTTCTTTCTCCAGCGAGAGCTGTTCCCTGCCTTGATCACGGCGCTGAAGCCCGGCGGCTTCCTCTTGTACAAAACCTACACCACGGATCAGCAGCGCTTCAGCGGCAGAGCATTATTAAAGAGCGAGGCGTCAAAGAGTGGCCCCAGCCATCCAATGTTTTTGTTGAAACCAAATGAACTGCTGCACGCGTTTCAGTCATTGCGCGTTCTGCACTATCATGAGACCACGCAAGATAAGGGCGTTGCTGAGTTCATCGCGCAAAAACAGCAACACAATCAATGAAACCAGTTCATGCCCAGCGTGAACTGCACGGTGTTGATTCCGGGGTTCGGGACCGTAAGCCCCGCATTGGAAATGTGCTCAAAGCGAACTGCGGCCGTGAAAGCGCGCTGCTCCGTGTTGAAGAATTGAAATCCCAGCGTCGCGTGGGTCAAGAAGTTGACGTGCGAGGTGTTGATCGGCACCACATGATTTGTGAAGAGCACGCCGCCGCCGAGCTCCATGTAGGGCACGGTCCGACTGACCTTCGTAAAGTTCCACTTCAGATTCACCGGGTTAAATGCTGCGCCGTAAGCATTTAGCGCCGGTTTTGGCTGCCAGATGTAGTAGACGGGTATCAGGTCGGCCGACCATTCGAAATTGCCATGCAGGAAACTGCCGCCGTGATCATCGGTAAGTACCTTGCCCAACCGAATTCCGGCATTCATCGCATGCGTGTCTTTCGTGCCGCCGGGAACACTGAACCCTCCTCCAGCCCAGACACCGAAGTCCCAGGGCTGGCCATCGAGTGGCTTGGAGGATTGAGCCGAGGCGACTGCACACAACAGCACGACCGCAAGGATCAGCTTCATGAATGATTTCTCCAAAGGCGCTCTCTTAATCAGTGCGCAAGAGCATAACAAATTCACCGATGAAAGCGAAAAGGGGCCCGCGCCTTTGTGAGAGCCTCTGATCAGTGACGTTATGCCTCCCAGCGCGTATTTCCGACCGAACCGATAAAACATGTGAAACGTTCGCCGTGCAGCTCGCACTAAACCAGCAGCATTGCGCGCGGGTTCCACGGTATCGGTCCCGGGCCAGAGTCGGAAGAGACTGGTAGTGCGTGAGTAAGTAAGCTGGCAGCGGTGTCCGATTCAGGGGAGTCCGCTTTTCGCAGCGCGAGGAATGAGGAAATTATGACCGTCAATACGGTTATTCTGGGCCTTGGCGCGCTTCTGCTGCTGGTCGGCATTCTGGGCGGAGGTTTCGAATTGAAGGAATTCAAGGTGCCCAAGGTGGGACCAGCCGGGCGCGTTGTTTCAACGGTCGCCGGCGTGTTCTTCGTTGTTTTGGGCTTGGGCCTGGAGAGTTCCGATGCTGCGTCCAAAAAAGTCGAACCTGAGAAACCTGCATATGCGCAGCCTATGCCGAGCGTGCAGCCTCCGGAGCAACCGTCTCCGGTAGAGTTCACCGTTTACGACCACCTTGACGGGAACCAGGTGACAGAGCAGGTCACGGTGCTGATTGATGGCAAAGTCAAAGGTCAATTGACCGTCGACCAGCACAACCAGGAGTCGATGATTGCGATTACAGTGCCCTCCAGGGGGCGGTACAGTTACACTGTGCAATCAAAGACTGTTGTTAGCCAGGCGGGAGGCCTCTACGAGTACGAGGGGACAGGTCAAGGAATGATCAATGTAGAGGATGGTAAGAGATTCAATCTGGCCCTGACCACCAGCGGAACCACGTGGCTTGTGACATTGCTCGAAGCGAATGCGTCGGAGCGTGCCGTACAGCAGCAGTGAAGCGCGATCCTTTTGCCCAAGAATGTTATCCCGCTACCTGCTCCAACTGCTCTTGGTCGACGTCAAAATTCGAATACACGTTTTGCACGTCGTCATGGTCTTCAATGGTTTCAAGCAGGCGGATCATCTGGTTGGCTGCTGCGCCTTCCAGTTTGATGTAATTCTGCGGCACCATGCCGACCTGCGAGTGCACTACTTCCATCCCGGCTTTCTTGATCGCCTCAAGCACGGTCTCATACGCGCTGGGTTCGGTGGTGACTTCCCAGGTATCGCCGTCATCGTGGAGATCTTCTCCGCCGTTTTCCAGCACGATATTCATCAGGTCGTCTTCTTTGGCCTTGGCTTTCGGAACCACGATGGAGCCCTTCTTGTGGAACATCCATGCCACCGATCCGGCTTCACCCAGGTTACCGCCGCCCTTGGTAAACATGTGGCGGATCTCGCTCACCGTGCGGTTACGATTGTCGGTCGTCACATCCACCAGCAACGCAACCCCGCCGGGACCGTAGCCTTCAAAGGTGATCTCTTCATAGATCGCGCCGGGAAGTTCGCCGGTGCCGCGCTGAATGGCGCGTTTGATGTTGTCTGCCGGCATGTTCTCCGCCTTGGCGGCGGCCACAGCCGTACGCAGGCGCGGATTGCCTTCAGGATCTCCACCGCCGCTCTTGGCGGCCATGGTGATTTCCTTGATCAGACGGGTAAAAATCTTGCCGCGCTTAGCGTCCAGCGCGCCCTTTTTGTGCTTGATTGTGGCCCATTTAGAGTGGCCAGACATGTGAATAACCTCGGAGAATCAAAGATTTACGCGGCTGGTGGGGGCCGCTACACGCGCCATCAAGCGCAGAAAAACAAACTAGATTATAGCACGGAGGGTTGTATGATTCAGCCCATGACACCTGACGAATGGGAACAGGAAGTCGACGAGTGGGAACTCGACATACTCAATCGGCAACGTAACATTGTCTTTCCCGATACCATGCTGAATGAAGGCCGATTCTTTCGCAATATGGTCTCCGGGCAGATTCCGCTGAACCCGGTCCAGAAATTCGGCATCGTGCTGATCACAGCTCCCTTCATTGCCACTGGATGTATTGGCACGGCCTTAGCAATCGGTGATCTTCTAACCACACAGGGTGTGTTCGGTCGAGGTCTGTTTATAGTCCCAATCTTCACGCCTATTGCCCAGGTGGGATTTGGAATCATCGTGATGGTGCGAGGCTTGCTCGCGGAGCCTGTCGCTCCTGAAGAGGAGACCGACGAGAGCTCGCTGCCGACGCTACCCATCGATGGGTCCGATGAGGAACCCCCACCAACCCCGCCAACTCACGAGGTTTGAGGGCGACCGTTTACGGTTGTCGCGGTCCGACGGAAGCTTTTTGTCGAAAGGCAAAGATCACCGCCAGCAGCGGCGGAGCCAGCAAAATCGCCCACCAGAACGGAATCAATAGCGCGACCAGGATTGGCGTGAACAGTGATGCCCAGAACGGCACTCTGGCCGTCCGCTTCATGAAATAGGGCTGCAGCAGCAGGCCGTCGGTCACCATGATGACCGCGAACAGGATCAGCACGTAAAAGAAACGCATGTGATCGTGGCTGAGCGCGCCAAGGATAGCGGGAATGATCACCGCAATGGGGCCACCGAAGTTGGGAATGAATTGCAGCAAACCAGCCAGCACCGCCCAGACCGGAGCCCAGGGAATTCCGATGATCCACAGCCCTGCCAACCAGAGGATCGCCACAGCCAGCGAATCCTGACACTGGGCGATAAACCAGTTCTTGAGCGCCGATCCGGTGGTGCGCACATGAGAACGCCAGTTTTGCCAGTCCATTGCCTTATTGAACCACAGAGGACACTGAGGAGCACGGAGGAATGGAGGTCATCCGGTTGAGTTCGCGGAGTGCGTAAGCTTCAGGTGGTTCTCATATTGCAGCTTCAGCGAATGCAGGTTGCTTTCCGCATTCGGTTCAAGAAAATGTTCGCGTTTGTCATACCTCACCCGAAACCGCGCGTCCGCGCAGGCGCTGCATTCGGCCTCCGGCGGCACTTTCTTTCCCCGAAAAGCGATAGCTCGGGTGATCCGGAACGTCGGGTTGGTTGTGCGCATTCTGGAATACAGCATACAAGAATCAAATGTCAGAATGATGGCCTTGGGAAAAACTCTTTTCTCTGTGTCCTCTGCGCCCTCTGTGGTTAAAATAAAACTATGAAATTCGGCGTCATCATCTTTCCCGGTTCCAATTGCGATCATGACAGCTACCACGCGGCCGTCACCGCTACCGGCCAGCAAGCTACCATGCTCTGGCACGAATCGCACGACCTGGAAAACTGTGACGCTATCATCGTGCCCGGCGGATTTGCCTATGGCGACTACCTGCGCACCGGCGCCATCGCTCGCTTCGCACCTATCATGCAGGAGGTTGGCAAGTTCGCCGCCCGCGGCGGACTGGTGATCGGCATCTGCAACGGCTTTCAGATCCTCTGCGAAGCCGGCCTGCTGCCTGGCGCGTTGATGCGCAATGCAGGTCTCAAGTACATCTGTAAGTTCGTCGACCTGCTGGTGGAAAATGCCGATACTCCCTTCACCAACGCATGTAAGCCGGGCGAGGTGCTGCGCATTCCCATCGGACACATGGAAGGAAACTACTATTGCGATCCTAAAACGCTGGAAACGTTGGAGCGCCAGAAGCGGATCATCTTTCGCTATTCCACACCCGATGGACGCATCACGGCAGAGGCCAATCCCAACGGCTCGCTGGACAACATTGCCGGCATCGCCAACGAAGGACGCAACGTCCTCGGCATGATGCCGCATCCCGATCGCTCAAGTGAATCGCTCCTGGGCTCTTCCGACGGCGCAAAAATCTTCCGGTCGATGTCCATGGCCATGGCAGGCGTCGCCGCGCGATAACCCTCGAGCCCTCCCGCCAACAGCAATTCGCATCCAAAAGCATCTGAGCTTCCCCTGGTTTCACCAAACTAGGAGACTTTTTTATGCGCTTGAAAACCACATTTGCAGCCGTGGCTGCCTTTCTGCTTTCGCTGGCCATCGGCTGCACATCGAACAAAGCCAGCACGCCCGACGTGAAAAGCCAGGTCGCCAAGGCCCTGGACGGCGCGGGTTACAAAGACCTGAAAGTGGATGTGAATCACGACAAAGAGCTGGTAACCCTCACGGGCGACGTGAAGACCCAGGAAGACAAGGACCGTGCCGAGGATCTGGCCAAAGCGGCGGCTGACGGCTACCTGGTTTCAAACGAAATCGGCGTGCGGCCACAAGGTGTCGAGAGCGCTGCCCAGAAGATCGACTCCAACGTGGACGCCGCTATCGAAAAGGACTTCAAAGCGGTGATGATTGCCAACCGGCTCGACTCCCAGCACATCAGCTATAACGCGAAGAACGGCGTGCTGACGCTCAAAGGCAACGTTGACACCCCTGCGTTGCGCGAGCAGGCAGAAAAACTTGCGGCCAGCGTGCCCAACGTGCAACAGGTGGTCAATGAGCTGGACATCAAGGGCAAGCGCAGGCCTTCAGGCATGTAAATTTGAGCCACACTACCTTACAAGGACGGTCACAAGGCCGTCCTTTTTGTATTGAAAGCGCTCCCGTGAGAATCTCGAGCGCTAGATTCCTTCGCCATACATCCCCTGGCTCGTCCACGCCTCTTTATTCACAACGTACGGCATGCGTGTAACATCGCCGCCGTAGTTACCCTCCAGCACATCCAGCAATCCCTGAACGCACCGGCCTGCCATGCCTTTCTCCGGATCGGTCGAAAGTCTCGTGATGCGTCCGGCGCTGGCAAAGTGATGAAACAGGCGGCAGCGATCTTCAATCTCCGGATCGAGCAGCGGAGAATCCGCCGCCAGCGGCTCCTTCTCAAAGACATCGAGCGCAGCCCCCGCGATCCAGCGCTCTTTCAGCGCCCTGGCCAGTGCGTGCTCATCCACCACCGGTCCGCGCGCCGTGTTGATCAGGAACGCTTCCTTGCGCATCAACTTCAGCGTGCGTGCGTTGATCAAATGATAGGTTGGCGTCTTTCCTTCGCGAACCAGCGGCACATGCAGGCTCACAAAATCTGCCTGCGTCAGCCCATCTTCCAGCGGGACGTACTTGATCCAACTCTTTGTCTTCGTCATTTCGAAACGGTGCCGCAGATCCATCAAGTGCTGAACGTCGGCGGCAAACCTCTGGTTCTGGTAGACCGGATCGTAGCAAAGCACGTTCATGTCAAAGCCAAGACACTTCCGGATCAACGCCAGCCCGATGCGTCCCGTGCCGATCACCGCAACCGTCTTGCCGGAAATTTCATCACCTAAGAAAGGCAGGAACGGATGCCATGCCCCCCATCTCTGTTCGCGCACCATCTTTTCGCTGTCCCACATGCGGCGGGCCAGCGTTCCCATCATCAGGAAGGCAAACTCCGCCGTGGCATCGTTCAGGACCTCGGGCGTGTTGGTGAAAGGAATCTTGTAGCGATTGGCATCAGCGCGATTGATGTTGTCAAAACCCACGGCGATCTGCGAGACAACTTTGAGCGTGCTCTTCCCTGCCTCGAAAATCTCGGCATCGATAGAGTCGCGCAGCGTGGTAATCAGGCCGTCAACACCGCTGCCTACTTTTTCGACGATCAGCGATTTCGGCGGCGCTTCCGGTCCCGGATAGACTTCGAGATCACAGTTCCTTTCGCGCAGCAGGCTTTCGGCGGCATCGCCGATGTGGCAGGTGGCATAGACTCGAAATTTACTTTTTGACATGAAAAGTTTTTGCCGCTGATTTACGCAGATGAACGCTGATCAGGCGACGTTTTAGGATATCGCGGTTAAACAAGCCAGCTAGTTACAAAATGAATGCGGCAACAAAAAATGTTGCCGCACCAAATCAACCGGCCTTTCTTGAATCCGATCTGCGTTTATCTGCGCAAATCAGCGGCTATAAATTTTTCTTTGCCCAGCTCTCGATGCGCGACAGCGCAGCGGCCAGGTTCTCCATGGAATTGGCGATGCTGAAGCGCAGATAGCCTTCCCCAAACCTGCCGAATGCCGTTCCGGAGAGGCAGGCAACACCGGCGTCGTTCAGCAATGCCTCCGCCAGCTTGCGCGATTCCCATCCCGTCTTCCTGATGTTCGGAAAAGCATAGAAAGCGCCATGAGGCAGCCGGCAGCTGAAGCCGGGGATCTGGTTCAGACCGGCAATAAATTTATCGCGCCGCGCGTGAAACTGCTCGCGCATGTGATCGACGGATGCCTGATCGCCCTTGATGGCCTCCATGCCCGCTACCTGGGTAAATCCTGCGCTGCAGGAGTTCACGTTGGTCATCAGGCGGCCGAAATGCGCGGCCAGGTCTTTGCGCATCACGCCATAGCCGAGGCGCCAGCCTGTCATGGCGTAGGTCTTCGACCAGCCATCGAGCATGATCACCCGGTCCTTCCATCCCGGCAGCGACATCAGGGAGTGATGGCGGCCTTCAAAGATCAGGCGGCTGTAGATCTCGTCGGAGAGCACCATGATGTCGCGATCGCCGATGGCGGCCGCAATATCTTTCACATCCTGCTCGGTGAGCACGCTGCCCGTGGGATTGTGCGGCGAATTCAGCACGATCAGCTTGGTGCGATCGGTGATCAGGTCGGCAAGTTCGTTGGGATCGAGACGAAAATCTTTCTCTTCCCGCATCTGCAACGGCACCGGTTTGGCGCCGGTGAAGTTGATCAGCGATTCATAGATCGGAAATCCCGGATTCGGATAAATGACCTCATCGCCTTCTTCCACCAGCGCGGTGAAGGTGAAATAGATCGTGGGCTTGCCGCCGGGCACAATCACAACTTCATCCGATGTGACCTTCACGCCCCGCGACTGGGTAACCTCTTCGGCGACGGCTTGCCGCAAGGCCGGCAATCCCGCTGACGGCGTGTAATGCGTATAGCCTTTATGGATGGCGTCAATGCCGGCTTCAATCACGTTCGCCGGGGTATCAAAATCGGGCTCGCCGATCTCCAGATGAATGATGTCTTTGCCCTGTGCCTCCAGCGCTCTGGCTTTGGCCAGGGTCTCAAAAGCGGTTTCAGTTCCAAGACGGGCCATACGTTTGGCCAGCCGCAGCTCTGTGGGAGTGGTTACTGTGCTCATGTCTTTTCTATGATCTCTTCTGATCGATTATTCGTTGACCGCTTGTTCCTGGCTCTGCGATCGCAACACATGCGCCACGGTATAGGGCACGCGCCGCGACGGCTCCTGGAAGTTACGCACCTGCAGGTCCCCCAGCAGGCCCAGCGCCAGCATCTGCCCGCCGAAAACAATCAGCACCGCGGCCGAAATCAACAGCGGACCATGCTCGCCCATCACGCTCGCGTGCCAAATCATCTTGGAAAGCATCAGCCAGAACGCAACTCCCAATCCACCAAACAGAGAAAGCATGCCCACGGTTCCAAAGAGGTGCAGCGGCCGGTACATATACTTCAGCAGGAAACGGATGGTAATCAGATCAAAGAAAACGCGGAATGTTCGCGAGATGCCATAGTGCGAATTGCCCTTGGGCCGCACGATATTCTTGATGGGGATCTCGCAGATGGAAGCGCCATACCATGAAGCCAGCGCGGGTATGAAGCGATGCAACTCCCCGTATAAAGGAAGCTCCTGTATGATCTCGCGGCGGTACGCCTTGTAGGTGGTGCCGAAGTCGTGAATCTTGACGCCGCTCAGCTTTGACATAGTCCAGTTGGCAATCCGCGAAGGCAGACGCCGCATCACGAAGTTGTCCACGCGCTCCTTGCGCCAGCCGCTCACCAGGTCATAACCCTGTTCCAGCATTTCCAGGAATTTTGGGATGTCGTCAGGATCGTGCTGCAGATCGCCATCCATGGCGATCACGTATTCGCCCTGCGCGTGAGCAAAACCGGCAGCCAGCGCCGAGGTCTGGCCGAAATTGCGCCGCAGCTTGACCACCACCACGCGGCTGTCGATGGTTACGATCTCGCGCAGCAGCTTATAGGTACGGTCCATGCTGCCGTCATCGACAAAGACCAGCTCAAACGTGTCCCCGGTAGCCTCCATGACGGCCTTCAGACGGTCATAGAGCGCGGTCACGCTCTCCTGCTCGTTGTGAAAAGGTACTACGATCGAGTACTTCGGCATTCCTGAAAATTATACATCTGTTTAATTCGTCTTTGTGGCTTCAAAATCACGGAAAATCAGGCAGGTTTCCCTTAGGTAACCATTCCCTCATTTGTACTTGGTGCGTATTTTTACGGTACGGTCCAATTCGTCAACTACCTCGAGGATCTTCAGCTTCAGGTCCTTATCTAATGCAGCAGTTTCCAGAAACTGATGAACCTCCTGTTGCGCCGTCGCAGAGTGCTGTCCGTCAATGAAAGCATTCAGCCAGGCCAGCAGAAAGAAAATCTTGCGCTCGCGTTTCACCTGCGGCAGTGCGTCCAGTGCCGGACGCAGATAGGGCGCGGTCAATTCGGACTGGTTCCACCAGTTGAAGCTGCCGAGACTTTGCTCCACCCAGTCTTCGGGACGAGACGCATTGTGAAGGTATTCGTCGAAGTAGGTCTTCTTGGTTTCCGCTTGCGGACGGGCCGCAGTCGCCATATAGGCGTACTTCCTGCCGTCACCGGATGGATCGCGTTTCTCTTCGGCAGTAAGAACCGCCTCCGCATCGGGATCATTCATCGCCACCAGGGTGGCGACCATATTCCACCGATCCAACGGACGCAGCTCAACCCCGGGCACAGTCAGCTTGCTGCTCAGCATGTCCTTCAGTTCGCTGCGAGCCTGAGCCGTCTCGGCGACGCCGCGCAGCGCGCGAAACCAGGTGATGCGCATGTCCTGCGATGGCGAATGCAGCATCTGATCGGCTGCCAGGGCTTCCACCTTCGGCCCCAATTGTGCGCGCGTTTCCGTCGACACATAACGATGAAGCGCCGTGGTGGTCCGGACGATGATGCTCTGAGCGAGAGATTCATCTTTTTCATTCGGCAACGTCCGCAAAGCCAACTCGATGTATTCGCGTGGATCCATCTCGGCTTCGCGGACGGAATCCCATAGTGATCCCCAGAGGAGCGTTCGCTCGAAAACATCATTGATGTTGCCCAGGCGTTTCATTACGACTTTGCGGCTGACTGGATCAAGGAGAAAGCGGCCGTAAGCTTCGTCTTCGTTGTTCGCGAAAACCCATTGAGGGCAATTGCTAGCCCCATCAACAGAAAATGTGGTCGACTTTATTTCGCGAGTGGTCAATACCACCTTATGGGCAGAGTGTTCTCGGAGACCGCCAAATATAACTGACATAGAAATTGGCCACAAACCGTTTCCGCCGAGCACGTCGTGCTGGCGCAAAATGACATTTGTAAATTTTGTAGGTTCATCACATTTCCACTCCACATCTACCTGCGGCATGCCTCTGCGTTTGATCCATGCGTCCGCCCACTCGCCTAGCTGCTTTCCGGATGTACGCTCCAAAGCGTGTACCAGGTCGCTCCACTCGGCGTTGGCATAGGCATGTTCCTTGAGATAGAGACGCAGCCCGTCGCGAAAGTGATCTTCGCCGACCACAAAAGCCAGCTGCTTGATCACGCCTGGCGCTTTCGAATAGACGATCGCCCCGTACGCCGACTTGGCGTCCTTTAGATTCGGAATCTCCTGATAGATCGGCGTCGTTCCCTGCGTGGAATCGATCGCGTATGCTGCCGGCTTGATGCCTTGGTAGAACCGCTTCCAGACGTTCTCATTCGGCTTGAGCGCGTCGAGCGCGTGATACGCCATGTATTGCGCGAAGCCTTCCTTGAGCCATAGATCGTCAAACCAGCGCATGGTTACCAGGTCGCCGAACCACTGGTGGGTCAATTCGTGCAGCAGCAAAATGTCGCGGTTCAGGCGGTCACTGTGCGTGGGTGCTGTACGGAATAGGATCGACTCTTCGCGTACAAACGTAGCGCCCGCGTGCTCCATACCGCCGTAGGCGAAACCGGGGATCATCACCATGTCGTACTTGGGAAACGGAAACGGCTGGGCAAAGTAGCCGGAGAGATACTTGATGCCGTCAGCCGTGACCTGCCGCACGGCCGGCGCTTCAACCTGCGCTTTTTCAAACTTTGATTTACGAACATAGAGCCCGGGCAAGCCAGGCGTATCATGAACTTTTTTGAACGGCCCCGCCGCGAAAGCGAAGAGATATGTGCTGATGGGGCGCGTCTCCGGAAATTCCGTAGCCACGCCGAATTGGCCTTCCTCCTCTTTCATCAATTGCCCCGGTGTGTTTGAAATGACGGTCCACCCCTCCGGCGCTCTTACTTCTAACTGAAATTTGGCCTTCAAATCCGGCTGGTCGAAGCACGGAAATGCCATGTCAGCATCCATCGGAACAAAAAGTGTGTAGATGTATTCGCTGCCGTCGTCCTTGTCTTCAAAGCGGGTAATTGCCTTCCCTGCCGGAGCGACAGGCGCAGTGAAATTGATCTCCACCACGTTTTCACCCAGCTTGAGCAACTTGGCCGGTAATTCAATATGACCATTCTGAATCCCGGCAGGTGCGCCCTTGCCATTGATGATCAAGCTCTGAATCGAGCCTTCGCGGAAGTCGAGCCACTCGGGCAGGATGCCGCGGTCGTCAGGGTTCTGAATAAAACGCAGCTCCTCGCGCCCGGCGACGAAATCCGATTTAGGTGTGATCGTGTAACTCAGCCGATAGCGCACATCGCTCAGCTGTTGCGCTCGCTGCCGCGCCAGATCACGCGGAATGCCATCTGGCGCCTGGGCCAGTGCCGCGATCGAGATAAACAGTAAGAGTATTGCGCTCGTCTTCAAATACATTTTCCTCCCGCCAGGTCAATCCTTCGTTGCCGCTTGCGCCGACTCGCTCTCGATCGGCGCAGAGGCTATTTGCCTGCTTCTCAATAACTCCACTACGCGATGGAATAAGTGCGAACGAACCTGATGGCGCTTGTGTGCGCGTGTGATGTAGCGCACCACCACGTTGACGCCGAGCGTTGTCGGACGAACCATGATCGACGGGCCCGGAGCAAAAGTATTGCCCACGTGGCTGGGAACGGCGCGCTGCCACTCCTGTTCCGCCAGCTGCACGTCGTCCTTGGTTTCTTCCAACACGGTTTTTTGCACCGCCTCGGCCACAGGATAAGGATCGACGCCGGCAGGAATGGGAACCTCAAGCTGGTCCCAGAGCCACTGCCCGGTGGTCGAGAAATTAAAGTAGTGGCCTTCGATGGCAAAGCTGTTGACCACTGTGACCTTGCGTCCGGTGGGATGGCCTGCGTCAGACCAGTCGCCGGTCTCCAGGATCACCGTGTGCAGCAACCCGACCTCAACCACCTCGCCGCCGATGCCGTTGATCTCAACCCAATCACCCGGTCGAATGCCGTTTGGTCCCATCAGCACGAACCAGCCGAAGAAGCCTACGATGAAATCTTTGAGCGCGACGGTAAGACCTGCGCCGGCCAGAGCGATCACCGTGGCAAGCTGGCTCGGCGGTCCAAAGATCACCACCAGGATCAGCAGCACACCGACCACCTGCACGGCAAAGCGAAGTGCGATGCGCACGGTGTGCCGTCGACGGCTATCCGGTGCGATGCGGGCAACAAGACCCTGCACCAGCCGGTTGGCGAAGAGAACCGGAATCAATAACGCGACGATCCAGCAGATGCCTTCAACCACGCCCAACCAGTAGTCGTGCTTGCGCTCTGCAACCAGCCCGGCCCATCCGTTATAGATTGCATCAAGCTGCTGCAAGTCTGCTGCGCGCTTATCCAAATCCGCCAGATGCTTCCGTTCCTCTGCGGCATGCTTGAGCGCGGAATATTTTTCTGCGCGATCGGGCGCGGCGCCTCCCTTCGTGTGATCCGGAGTTGACGATGCACCGGACGCAGCTTCTTCATCTTCCGCTTGTTCCGGTTTTCCTTCCGCGCTTTCTTCATGAAGCGCGTGATGTTCCTGGGCAAGATCAGACAGACGCGGCTTCAGCTCAGCGCGCGCCGCGGCCAGCGCCGCCTCTTTCGCGCCGAGTTCCCGCCAGCCTCGGAACTGCACAATAAGAATCCGCGAGTCAATATTCTGCGCCGCCGTCGTCTTGTTCGCGCCCCCGGAAACAGCTCCATTCGGCTCATGATCCAGCGCCTCATGCTGTTCTTTCAGTTGTTGGATCTTGCTGCGAGGATCGCCACCGGCACGGATAAGCTCCTCATGCAATGCATCCAGATCTTCCTGGTCAACTTCCAGGGTCGCATTGGCGAGATCTAATTTGTCCTGCAGCGCCGGCCGGGAGTTGTCGTCGGCTTTGGCGGTCAGAGCCTTCTGCCGGGCTACTTCCTGCTGGTCCGCTTTTACCCGCTGTTGCGCGCTCTGTACCTGGGCGAGAATCGGTCTTGCTGCTGCCGGTATTGGCGGCGCGTGGTCTGTGGCCTTGTGCAGAGCCGCGGCAAAGGCCATATCGACTTCGTGATCGGAAACGCGAAGGGCGTTCTTCGCGAAGTCTTGCTCCTCCGGCGTAGTTGCCAGGGCGGCCAGCCTTTGCGCAGTCACCAGCGGCTGATCGTCGACCAGGCCCGGCGGCTTGGGTTTTTCAGCTCTCGGTTGCGGCTGGGCGCTGATCCAGTACCGGAGCAGCACGGCGCCAACTAATACGATAGCGACCAGGATGGTGAAAGAGGCAAAGATCGTCCGGCTAAGAGTCTTCATGGACATATGGTTTCAGGATTGTAGTATGTTCCGAACGAGCCCACGCTACTTTTCAATCTTCCTGAAACCGCCGCAGCAGGCGAATTACTTAATCCCTGCTCAGGCGATCATTTGCGTTCAAAGGTCTTTGACCGCGTGATGCCGGCAACCTCTATCTTGTAATACCGGTACCACTTCCGCCGGCCTGTCTCCTGTGCTTCACGATGGCGTACGAGATTGCGCCAGTCGGCCAGGGATTTTTCGTCGCGCCACCAGACCACGGTAAGACGCTCACCGTCCTGCGACGTGTAGCTCTTTACATCGACGAACCCGGGGTTCTATCGCACAAGGGCAGCCAGCTCATCATTCATGGCCTGATAATCCTCGCCTGCCTGATCTGTCAGTTTCGAGCGGAAAAGGATGATCTGCTGGGCTTCGCCGTCGTTCGATTCTTTGTGCATTTGCGCGTCGTTCACCTTGGTTTCGGGTTGCTCCTGGGCACTATTCATGGGTTATTGGAGGAAACCTTCAGCTCTGCTGGTTCAAAAAAGATGGTGTCCCGCCCGCCGTCACATAAGGAAGGCCCAACCGAGGGATTCAGAAGGCGAATTACCGACCGGAACCGCAGTTCGAATCAATTTGGACTATTTTAATTTCAAAATAATATTGACGATCCGCCGGTCCACGTGTAGCATCTATACGTCTTAAATGCATCAGTTCATCACCAATCCGGCTTCCACCCGCAACATGGTTATGTGTTGCTGTATGTGTATGTGTACGGGTGAGCGGCCGGTACTGAGCAATTTTTCTTAGGTTTACTCAGAATTACCACCGGGGCCGCTCAAAACGAGCGGCCTTTTGGTTTTTCAGGCTGCTCAAACGGGACGCGTGGCCCCTCGAAAGAGGAAGGCATGTCAAAACAGAAGCAGCCAATCGCTATTTATTACGAGCATCCGCACTGGTTTGTGCCGCTCTTCAGGGAGCTGGAACGGCGCAAGGTGCCCTTTGTTCGCATTGACGCGGCGCAACATCACTTTGATCCCGCACAGCTCAACGGCGAGGGAGCATTTTCCCTGGTGTTCAACCGCATGAGCCCTTCGGCGTATCGCCGCGGCCACGGCCAGGCGATTTTCTACACGCTCTATTATCTCGATCATCTGGAACAGCGCGGCAAGCGCATTGTGAACGGCCAGAAAGCTTTTCGCTATGAAACGTCCAAGGCCCTGCAGCTTTCGCTGCTGGAATCGCTCGGGCTTCCCTACCCCAAGAGCCGCGTGATCAATCACCAGGCCGACGCCGTGCAGGCCGCTGACGGTCTGCGCTTCCCTATCGTGGTGAAGCCGAACATCGGCGGCAGCGGCGCAGGAGTGACACGGTTTAATTCACGCCAGGAATTGGAAGAGGCCGCGAACGCCGGCACCCTCGATCTCGGACTCGATTCGACAGCGCTGGTGCAGGAGTTTATTCCTGCTCGTGGCGGACACATCGTTCGCGTAGAGGTCGTAGGCGGAAAGTTCCTCTACGGCATCAGGGTCCATCTCACCGGTGAAACCTTTGATCTCTGCCCCGCCGACATCTGCCGCACCACCGGAGGCCAGGAACTGGCGCGCGCTGCCTGCCCCGTGGATGCTCCAAAGACGGGATTGAAAGTCGAAGGCTACACGCCTTCCGACGACATTATTCAGCAGGTGGAACGCATCATGCAGGAAGCGAGTATCGAAGTCGGCGGAGTCGAATACATCGTCGATGATCGCGACGGCAAGCTTTACTTCTATGACATCAACGCGCTTTCGAACTTCGTAGCCGACGGGCCCAAAGTTGTAGGTTTCGACCCCTTCATCCGGCTGGTCGACTTCCTGGAAAAGGAGGCTGCGTAATGCGATACGGATATTGGCTTCCCGTTTTCGGCGGCTGGCTGCGCAATGTGCAGGATGAGCAGATGGAGCCCACCTGGTCCTATGTGAGCCGGCTGGCACGCCGCAGTGAAGAGATCGGCTACGATCTCACGCTCATTGCCGAACTCAACCTGAATGACATCAAAGGTCCGGAAGAGCCCTCGCTGGATGCGTGGTCGACCGCAGCCGCGCTTGCGGCGGTCACGCACCGGCTGGAGCTCATGGTTGCTGTGCGACCGACGTTCCATAATCCCGCGTTGCTGGCCAAGCAGGCGGCCAACATCGATCACATCAGCAACGGGCGTCTCTCGCTGAACGTCGTCTCTTCCTGGTGGGCCGATGAGGCCCGCAAGTACGGCGTGCAGTTCGATCAGCACGACGATCGTTACGCCCGCACTTCCGAGTGGCTTGACGTGGTAGACAAAGCCTGGAAATACGATCACGTCAATTACGAAGGCAAGTATTACAAGGTGGAGGATCTGGTGCTGCAACCGAAGCCCGTTTCCTTTCCTCGGCCGGTGATTTATGCCGGCGGCGAATCCGAGGCGGCGAAGAACCTGATCTCGCAGAAGTGCGATGCCTACGTGATGCACGGCGATCCGCCGGAAAAGATCCGCGACAAGATCCGCGATCTCTCCGCGCGGCGTCAGCGCTGGGGCTTGCCGCCGATGCAGTTCGGCGTGGCCGCCTATGCCGTCGTTCGCGACAGCGAGCGCGAAGCCCAGGAAGAGCTGCGCAGAATCACCGATGTCAAACAGAACGCGGCCGGCTACCAGAACTACCAGCAGTGGCTGGCCAATACACAGCTGGAGCAACGCGTATCGCTGGAAGATTACTCGGTGTCGAACCGTGGTTTGCGTTCAGGACTCGTAGGCACTCCGGAGAAGGTAGCGGAGCGCATTGCCGAATTCGAGGACGCCGGCGTCGACCTGTTCCTGCTGCAATTCAGCCCGCAATTGGAAGAGATGGAACGCTTTTCCAGCCAGGTGATCCAGGGCGGCGCTCGAGTTCTGGCTCGCGCGGTGTAAATGTTCGCAGATTTCGCGTCCCGCGAAACTGAGGCAACCGGCTAACCGCTGGGCGATCGGCGGTGCTGGTTTCTTCGGATGGCAGGCGAGCTTCAGCTCCTTCCCAGGAGCTCGCCTGCTATGAATTTCTCGGCGATCAGATCGTCAATCGCCGGCGACGCGCGAGGTGTTATGTTTCACCGGCGAGGGTGATAGCGCGGTGAGCTCAGCTTGCACCATCATCTCCACCAGCTGGCGAAAGCTCACGCTGGGACGCCAGCCGAGAAGGCGCTCAGCTTTGCCGGCATCACCGCACAGGGGATCAGGTTCAGCGGGCCGAACCAGTTCCGGATCGATCTCCACGTGCTTCTCCCAATCCAGGCCGGCATAGGAGAACGCAACCTCCAGCAGGTCCCTTACGCTGTGGGTGACACCAGTCGCGACCACGAAATCTTCGGGCTGCGGCTGCTGCAACATCATCCACATCGCGCGTACGTAATCGCCGGCGAAGCCCCAGTCGCGGCGGCCTTCCAGGTTGCCCATTTTCAGCTTGTCCGCCTGGCCCAGCTTGATGCGCGCGACCTGCTGCGCCACTTTCCGGGTCACAAACTCCACCCCGCGCCGCGGCGATTCATGATTGAAGCTGATACATGAGCAGGCAAACATGCCGTAGCTCTCGCGATAGTTAACCGTCACGTGGTGGGCAAACAGCTTGGCTGCGCCATATGGGTTGTTGGGCTGCATGCGCGTGTTCTCATTCTGTTGCGCGCTCTCGGTCCGGCCAAAAATCTCGGAACTCGAAGCCTGAAGGAACCTGGTCTTGGGCGAATGCCGGCGTATCGCCTCCAGCAGGCGCAGAGCGCCCATGCCTGTAATCTCCATCGTCAGCAGCGGCTGGCTCCAGGCCACGGGAACGAACGTCTGCCCGGCAAGGTTGTAGATCTCATCGGGATGAACCTGCTGGACCACGCGGTCAAGCGAGCTCTGGTCGGTCAAATCGGCTTCAACAAACTGAATGCGCCCATTCACGCCGGCGAGCCGCGGATGCGCATCGCGCCGGATATTGCGCACCATGCCGTAGACTTCATAGCTCTTTTCCAACAGCAACTCGGCAAGATACGATCCATCCTGCCCCGTTACTCCGGTGATTAAAGCCCGCATTCGATCTTGTTACCCCGCACGCGAAATTGGAACCTCATTGAGTTCTTGAAGACGTACAGATCATTCTAGTCGCCACGTTTGATCATCTTATGCGGCCAGAAAGTCAACTCAAACGAGGCCGTGAAATTCGTCTGCTTCTGCCCGGCGCTGAGCAACGGGAAATTCCACCACTCATACTGGAGAAAACTGCCGAGCGAGATGCGCGGATTGAAGTACCACTGCGATTTGAAGAATGTGTCACGCAGATTGCCGCCCTGCAGAAACTCATTGTCGGCAATCTCCTGCCGGTAACCAAACTGCAGCGTCCGCTCCGGCGAGAGCCAATAGGTGCTCTGCGCCCGATAGGCAATTCCCTGCCGTCCGACAGTTGCATTGCCAATGATGTTGCCCTTGTTGGTGTAGCCATCCAGATAGCGTACGTTCCAGTAGAAGAAACCGCCCTCAGACGTTTGGATCAGGCCGGGCAAATTGGTATAGGCAGCCTCAACGCGGAGATCAAGATGGCGAACGCCCGGCACCTTGGAGAGATAAAGCCCGGGATTGTGCGCAGCGCGGCGCGGATAGCCGATCGGCGAAATCTCGTCTTCAACAAACGAGTCTTCATACAGCGTCAGCCAGTTTCTGAGGCCGGGAATGCGATAGCTGAAATCAAAGGTCGAACGTCGATCACCCGGATCATGGCCGCGGCCAACGGCATTCGAGGTTGAGAACAGCGCATGCTTCAAGGAGCCCAAAGTGATGGGAAAATCCGGTCCGCCAAACAGGCCAGTGCGGCCTACTCCAAACTCGAAGTTGGTTGTCGGTTTGAAGTTGATCTTGAAGCCGTTCACCATGGGTTGCTTGCTGAGGGTCCTGCCAAACGAAAAAACCTTTCCCAGGGTGCCGACCGTCGCGTCCTGCGTGTCCACCCAGTGAGCGCCGGTCATCTTGCCGGCCCAGTATTCTGTCCGGAACGGTCCCAGCCATTTCAAGAAGCTGGGCAACCTTAGAGGATGAGTCTGGTCGACGCGGAGCATGTAAATAGGTTCGGCATTGTCGGTCCAGAGAAAAGGATCCTGTGTGGGACCGGTCCACAGGGATTGCTTCCCGAATGATGTCTGCCAGCCGGCAAGGTTAAGGGAAATGTAGGTATCGAGCAGCCTGAACTGGTTGAACTTGGGCACAGTCGAAGCAGGCTGGAACAGCTTGAAATCAGCGCTTTGTATCGCGTCCTGCTGGGCCTGAGTAAACCCAGCGGCTCCAGGCGCGTGTTCGTACTCGCCGCTGATATAAAAGCCAAGCATTCCCGCTCCGCCGCTCGAGGTGAAGCCAACCTGCCCGTTGGTACCGCGTTGATACGGCCGTCCATAATTGTTGACGATCGTCTGTGCAAAGTGATAGCCGTCCGTAAGCGGTGGTCCGGATATGGAGGTTACGCCGGTGTAAACGGAATCGAGCGAAACGTTGTCGCGAACTTCTCCATTCAACTCCGGGGCGAATTCTCGCGCCAGGGCGTTATACAGAGAAGCCGCCTCGGTCTCGTCAGTCGGATCGACCTCATTGGATATCTCTTGTAACAGTCTGGCGCACTCGTTGCGCGTCCAGGGGCGCAGGCCGAAGATAGCGCTATTGGTGACGCCGAGCGCGGCCAGACGATCAAACGCAGGGTAGACCCAGTTGTCCATGGGCACCCAGCTTGACGCCCGCTCAGGCCCCGGGCCTTCGCGGGGCTGGTCATTGCTGAACGTGCCATAGGCGGCGCCGCCGAGATCAGGGTCGTGATGAGATTTGTACACCTGACGCCCAATCAGAAAGCCTGCTACGCTGCCCACCAGAACGTCGCTGGTAAAGTGATCACGCCCGGCGACTCTGGCTGCGCTCACCGTGGTGGCCAGGCCGTAAGCAAACAACTTGGTGAGCTTCCCCGGATATTCATAGGCCAGAACGGTAGCTGCGGACCATGTCGTCATGGCATGCAGAGAAGGAAACGAAGAGTTGTAGATCTTGTCGCTGGCGAAGAAATCACCCCGCCCGTTGCCTTCCGTGGGGCGCGCCCGCTGCGTCACGAGTTTAAGAGCTTCCGTGACCACAACGCTGTTGACTGCCGCCTCCACCGCCAGGATGCCGGTTTCCTGTTGATGCTGATCGCTGCGCATCTTGCCCAACAGGTACAGCGCCCCGCTGCCGCCGACAGCGAGCGCTGCGCCCGCGTTTGAAATCGTACTTGCGTGTTTGGGAAAGGTGTTCGTCGGATTGATTCGGGATGACATTTCCGCATCGGCATTGATCAGACCGGCGGTCAACCCGGCCATTGGAACGAGCCAATTCAAGTCCTGAATTTTGACTTTGAACGGACTCGTCCAGATGGCTTTCTGATCGCGCCCGAAATTGCGCATGAACTCCACCGGATTGTCGCTGGAGTAATGTGTATTTTCTGCAGCAAAGAAATTTGGCGTAGGCACCGGCGACGGAGCGGGAGTAGCAGATGTGCTGTCGCTGGTCTGGCCCCAGGATACCGCGGAGCCCATAATCAGTATGGATATGAAAGCGAGCCTTCTAAGTCCCATTCGGGTCAACTCAATTCTTGGTTTAGAACGTATGGATTGCCGCTACCGCTACTGCGGCGCCAGAAAGAAGCGACATGGACGTGGTCAAATTCTTTACCAGGTTGCTGCCGCCTGAAGCCTTATCCGGGACAAAAACCGTGTCCCCCGGCTGCAAGACAGTGCTGAGCACGTTACCTGACCACCATTCCCCTGATCCGTGCCCGACTACGGTCCCATTGGCGCGCACCACGAAAATATATTTCTTGTCGGCCAGGCTGGTGGGGCCGCCTGCCTGCTTCAGGTACCACTTGGCATTTTTCCCCGGGCTGAATGTGATCGCCGCGGGGTTATACACCTGCCCTGCAACCATCACGAAGTTTGGCTTCTTGGGGATGTAGAGCGTATCACCGGGGCGAACCTCTATATCCGCAATGGTGTTGGTCCATTTTTCAATTGGCGCGTTGATGTGAATGATCATGCGTCCGCTGGGCTGGATTTGCTTGAGACGGTTGATGAGTTGCTGCTGTTCGCGCTGGCTGGCGATGGATTGCGTCCGCGAGCCAACCATGGTTTGGTCCTGCAGTCTGGCGACCATGTCCTCGCGGCTCTTGGCCGAAGCTTCACGCACTGAGGCGCGATCCAGAATCGCCGCGTAAGGATACGCTTCCGCGGAAAAACCGCCGACGCGCTTGAGAATCGAGCTGAGATGTTCACCGCGCTCAATGCCATAACGTCCAGGATGCCCGACTTCTCCGGTGACGGAGATTGCGCCGCCAATATCGCTCCAGCCGCCAATCTGGCTGATGGTGAGAACGTCGCCAGGTTTCAGCAGCACGTCCGTATCGGCCTCACCGGCCAGCGCGCGCTCAATTCGCACATCCCGGTGCTCCAGTTCAACGCGGTCGCCATCCACAATCGAGTAGCTGGTAAGATCGGCCGCTTGCCGATAGGCGCTCCGTTTGAAGCCTCCGGCCAGCCGCAACAGATCGGCAGCCGTCATGCGCTCGGTAAGCGGATACTCGCCCGGACGCAGTACCTCGCCATAGATTGAAACTTTGGGCGCGTCGATCTCATACCGTCCAAAGACGCGCACGGTGTCAAAAGGCTCCAGGCTCGGCGCCGCCACCGTCTTGGCCAGGACATCGTGCAGGTTGAAAGGAATCACCTCCGGCGCAAAATCCGGCAGATGCAGACGGATAATCTCGGCACGGTCGGCCGGCTCAGGGAGCAGATCGTCAAATGAGCCGATGAGATCGGTAACTTTGAAGCCCTCTTTATATGGATATTTTCCCGGGCGGAAAACATGGCCTTGCAAGTAGACGGTGCGATTACTGTAAGGAAGAATCGGCGCAACGATGACTACGTCTCCATCCTGGACGCGAAAGCGGCTGAAGGCGTCGGTGGATACGCCATCGGTCGAAGAGTGCCCGGTGGACCCGCTGTTCAGGCTCACGCTCAGCATCTCCTTCCGCTCATGCGCCTGCACCCTCTCCACCTTGATCTGGTTCAGCTCGCCGGTAACGGGAACGCCGCCGGCAAGATCCAGGACCTGATCCAAAGTCTGTTCATGTCGAAGCTCATAGATGGCTGGACGCCGCACTTTACCGGAGACGGTTACCTGCGGGCCCACGGTCGGAACCAGAATCGTGTCACCCGATTCGAGATGAACCTCCGCCCCGCTTACGCCTTTCAACATCAGGTCATAAAGATCGACTTCTTCAACCAATGCCTTGCCGCGATAGTGCTTCACGATGCGGTATGAACCGGTTTCGGTAGGGCCGCCCGCAGCGATGAGCGCGCTCAATGGCGTGGAGAGTGAGCTGATGTCATAGGCGCCGGGATTCTTGATGTCGCCCACCACAAAGACCCGCACGGAACGCAGCTTGCCCAGCGTCACGTCCACGCTGATGCCGCGCAATTGCTGCCCCAGCATGCGTTGCACCATCTGCTGTGCTTCGCCGAGCGTGCGCCCCGCCACCACCAGCGTTCCAGCCTCGGGAAGTGCGATCCGCCCTTCCCGATCTACTGCGCGTTGAATGTGTTGCGTACTTGAGCCCCAGTAGTCGATCACCATTTCGTCACCGGGACCAAGCACGTAGTCAGGCCCGATTGGGATGCTGAGAGGCACGTTGTCTTTGCTTGAAGTTGCAATGCTGTTGCGAAAAAGCGCCGCGCCAAAACGCTCCAGCTTGGTGTCGTCCGGCAGAGCCTGCGTATATAGATCGCGCAACGCTGGGAGATTGCGCAGGGGATATTGCTCCTGCGGCGGACCCGCAGGTTTTTGCTTGCCTTGTTCCTGGGGTCGCTGAGTAGTCCGGGTTCGCGACCCAATGGTTCCCGGCTGCGTGCTTCGCGACGGCAGCTGGCCAAAGATCCGCCCCTGCGGGGTTGGGCTTGGCAGAGGCATTCCCGAATACTCGCCTTGATATTGGCCACCCTGGTTTTGCGGCTGGCCCTGGCCCTGACCTTGGTTCTGGGGCTGGTTCTGATCCTGGTTTTGACCCGATACCTGCTGCCCGTTTTGCTGATCTTGCGCCGAAGTACCTTCGTCTCCCTGAGGGCCAAAGCCGCGACGGACAAGCTCGTCGCTGGCCATTTGCCGCACCTGGTCATTGGAGCGGATCTGGCTGAAGAGACGATCATCGGTGATGTCTTTCTCAGAGACGTTGTAACCGCGGTCGCGCAGCTGGGCCACGATCTCAGCTTTGGCGTCAGCCAGAACGTCAGGATTTTCTTGCAGGACTTGAATGATTTCGTCGGCGGAGAGCTCGGTGTCCTGCGCGTATAACCTTCCCGCGAAGCCGAAGCTGCTCATCATCAGCGCCAGCAGGAAAATCAGACGAACACGGACGGATATAAACAATGAACTCAAGATCGTTTCCCCTTGAATAACGCAATCGAGCAATAAAAAGACAAACGCCCGGCAAACACGCACATGCCGTCTAATCTACGGCTGAGACTCTCATTACTTCTGATTTTATTGCATGGTACAGCCGAAGAATAGAAGCAAACTGCCGGATTTGTCCATCTTGCGCGTAATGGGCCCAAGTAAGGTAACAGTCAAAATGTGCCGTGTGACTCGCAAATCAGACGCCGGCAACTCTGCTTCTGCCATCCTCACCGCGGTCATGGGCATCGTAATAAAAAAGCGATTTTGTAAGCAGGGATACATGTTTATCTCGTGCGGCCCTTGACCGTCCGGCCGCAGCAATTCTGACAAGGAGCATGCTCTATGCGAAAAGTTTTAATGGTGACATCAGTGTTTGCGCTCGCCGCTGGCATGGCCATGGCGCAAAACACGGGTACAGTAACACCGAGTCCGGGAATGGGCTCGCAGACAACTCCGACCACGACGACTCCTCAGCCAGGCACAACGAATACCCAGCCGGGTACAACAACAACTCAGCCTGGCGCGACATCAACAATGCCTGGAACAACAACGCCGGGCACAACGACTACGCAAAGCCCGGCGACTACAACAACAACTCCCGGAGCCAGTTCAACCGGAACACCCGCGGCAACGCAGGGCACACCGAGTACCGCCGGCAGTGCCGGCAGCGTTACCGGTGGAACGTTGGGCACGAGCAACCAATCAAGCACAACCACGACGGTTGCTGCTCCGTGCACGCCCACCAATAGCGGCACCACCAGCACGACACCTTCGACGAGCACAAGCCCTGCGTCAAGCCCGAGCAGCTCAACCATTGCCGGCAGCACGCCATCGCAGCCTGCGGGCACTTCAACTACCGTAGCCGGCAGCCCGTCGAGCGGGCCATGCGCTCCGGGAAGCGCGACGCCGGGCCCAGGTTCAACCGGCAGCCCGATTTCTAATCCGCCGACACCAAGCGACATGCCAAACTCGGTTCAGCCATCGCCTAGCCCAACTCCCCCGCAGTTATAGCAACCAGCAAGGTTCAGCGGCCGCCCACAAGGCGGCCGCTGTGTTGTGCAAGAAATCGGGTGAGCACAAAACAAACGAGGCGGCGAATGCGCTCGCCGCCTCGTTGCTGTTTGTCAGGAGAGAATTTATTTTTTCTTGAGTAAAAATCCCAAGGCAAAGATCGCCACCGCTGCCAAAAGCCATTCAATGCGCCAGAGCTGGACGGCCTGCCAATCCAGCAGAGTTGTGGCCGTGAAGACAAAACCGGTTACCACTGCGGCGATCACGCAAGCGCAGCCCATGATCAGGGCCACCATGGACCCGGTGGTCTGGCCCAGGGAATCCCGGAGCGAGACAAATTCGATCCAGGCTCGAAAACCGGTTACAGCGGTATCAGACAAATTAGCATTGCGGTCGGCCCCGCAGACATAGCAGAAACGGGACCCGACAACGAAATCAGTTCCACATTCCTGACATACCTGTTCGGTCGTCTCCGCGGCTTCAGAAGGACGCGGAGCAACAGCTGGTTTCCAAAACTCTTGCCGCTCCTCGTAATTGGGTGCCATGTGTGCCATTGGGAGACCCTCTTGGTTTTGCCCAATGTATAAGGCACATGGCATGCCAAAGATGAGCTGAGCTAAGCCATAGCACTACAAGGACTTGCAAGTAGGCCATGGCCATTTGGTCAGTGTACCTGGAAATTCTTACGGTGTAAAAGCTTCAAGCCTCGCGGCGGCGGGGCATGCGCAGAACCTTGGGATTCTCCCTGGTTTTACTCCAAAAACCAAGCAGAACCAGGTCCGCCTCGCAAAACGTAAGATCTTGAGGCCGGGGGCTCCCGTCGTTGAAAATGTATTCATCGAGCAGCGAATACAGCTCAGACAGGGAGATATTGAGGTATCCAGCGGCTTCGGGTTCTGTATAGAACTCTTTCACTGGTTTGAGCGGTCTGGTCATAGTCGTTTTTGTCCGTATCCGTCTTAAAGGATGCGGGGGAGCAAGGCTGTTGTATCGTTTATGGCCGGTCTTAGAAATCAGGTAAACTGCCCGATAGGCGTCAGCTTGACACCTTATTACTCTGATAACCTCCATTACTCAGGTAACTACAGTTTTGTTAGCTATCGCAGTTAATAACCGAAGCGTAAACCGCGGCTAAACGACTGGTTTATCGGTAGAAAGCGGTGTGGCAGAACTTTTCGCCGGGATATTGCGTATCAGAGGTCAGGCGCATCCACTTAGGCTGGCTGCGTCGTTCGCCGAACCGGCGCCCGGAAGGAGAAATCTCATGTATTGCAATTACTGCGGCAAGGTTATCCCCGACGATTCAAACCTCTGCAACTATTGCGGCAAGCGCGTCGCGGGCGTGGTTGCGCGGAAGAAGCTGGTGCGGCCGAGGAATGGGCGCAAAATCGCCGGCGTGTGCCTGGGATTCTCAGAATACTTCGACCTTGACGTCACCGTGGTACGCATTGTGTGGGCGGTGTGCGCCCTTTTTGGCGCCTTCGGTGTGGTCGCTTATTTTGCTGCCTGGATCGTAATGCCGGAAGAGCCGTTTCTGCTCCACGCTCCTGCTCCAACGCCGGACAAAGCCACCAGCAATTGAGGGATTGCACTCGGGCTATTTGTTTTCTGACACGAAAGCCTGGGCTTTTTCCAGCATCTTCCTGGCTTCAGCGCTGTTCGGACCTTCCGGCTCTTTTTTCAGGTAGGCCTGCAGCGCTGTCATGGCCTGCGGATATTGTTTCATCGCCAGGTGCGCATGGGCCTGTAACAGATAAATGAGCGGATAGGACGTGGGCGCCATGCTTTCCGCCCGCTGCAGGTGACCGAGAGCCTGCTGGTACTCTTCCTTGCCGATATAGGCCTTGGCCATTTCAAAATGCGCCTGCCAGGAATTCGGAGCCAGCGACTCTCCCCGCTGCAAGCTTCTTAGCGCATCATCGAATTTCGATTCCATGTTCAGAGCCGAACCCATCACCAGATAGGCCACGGCGAGATTTGGGTCTGCCTTGATTGCCTTGTCCAGATCAGCCTTGGCAGCCTGCGAATTCTGATGGTTCAGTTCCAGAACCGCGCGCAAGGTCAGGGCATCGGCATAATCCGGAGCGATCGTGAGCGCTTTCTCCAGGTGACGGCTCGCGTCGTCCAGCTTTTCCTTTTCCATGGCTGCATGCGCTTTGCGATATTCATCGCGCGCTTTGCCAGGGATCTTCAGCTGAGCCACAGAAACGGACTCTCCTTGAATACCGTCCTGCGGCACATCGTTGGCGGCCATGTGGATTGCCACCGAGCTATTCCAGGAATTTGTCTGCACCCGTTCGCTGCTCTGCGCCAGTCCGGCAGTGGCCACCACCTTGTAAGTTCCTGAAGGCACGCGATCGAATTCAAAAGCTCCAGCAGCGTTGGTATAAGTGGAGCCCACCACCATGCCGTTGCCGTCCGTAAGCTCCACGCGCACGTCCTTCAAGGGTGCATTGTGCATATCCTCAACCATTCCGCTGATAATCGATGTATTGTCGTGAGCAAGAGAATCGTTGGGGTTGCGAGGGCCGGAATAAGGTGAGATGTCGCCGGGGCGTTGCGCCAGACCGTATATGCTGCAGCAAAACAGTACGAGCACCAGAAGAGGTATGGGACGGTTCTTCATTGGCTAACCTGCTAATCTTGAATTGTTAAAGAGCAAAATCCGGGCAGGGGCCAACATTCCTAACCTGGGTGTTGCTGCTTGCCGGCACGAGGCTTTTACTTACGTGCTGACGTTAAGATGTTTTACGGGACAGCAGGTTTGTATTTTCGGCGGGAATTGGCGTCCCGTATTTTTTCCGGGTCATGGGCAACTAAATCCGTAGCTGCTACTGTGATGGAGCAACCCTTGGTGATCATTCGTCCTGCAAAAAATATTCTTGGCTCTTTGCGATTGCCCGGCGACAAATCCATCTCTCATCGCTATGCCATGCTGGCGGCAATTGCCGGAGGCACAACGAAACTGGGTAACTTCTCCACCGGCGCTGATTGCGCCAGCACGCTGGGCTGCGTGCAGCAACTCGGCTGCACCGTGCATAGAAACTCTGACGGCATTACCCGGATTGATGGACGTGAGCGGCTGGAACAACCAAAAGCAAGTCTGGACTGCGGCAACTCCGGTTCAACCATGCGCATGCTCTCAGGAATTCTGGCGGGCCAGGATTTCTCCTGCGAACTACACGGCGACGAATCGCTTTCGCGCCGGCCGATGGCGCGGATCATGGCTCCGTTGCGCCTGATGGGAGCAGAGATCAGCGCCGCAGCCAATGATCGCCCGCCGCTCCATATTCACGGGGGACAACTGCAAAGCATTGAATACAAAATGCCCATCGCCAGCGCCCAGGTAAAGTCGGCGGTCCTGTTTGCCGGGCTGTTTGCCGCCGGCGAAACCTCCGTGGAAGAGCCGCACCGCACTCGCGATCACACCGAACAGGCGCTGCGCGCGTTTGGCGTGGAGCTCTCGCGCAACCGCAATCGTACGACCATTCGCGGCGGCCAGAAGCTCAGCTCCATAGAAGCTGCTGTCCCCGGGGACATCTCATCCGCGGCATTCTTTCTTTGCGCCGCAGCTCTCTTTCCTGATTCCAACCTGGTGATCGACAACCTGCTGCTCAACCCAACGCGCGCTTCCCTGCTGGATGTATTGAAGATCATGGGCGCCGGCATTTCCGTGATCAATCTTGAGGAACACCACGGCGAGCTGGTAGGTACGGTCAAGATCGAACATGGCAGGCTGCGAGGAACCACGATTGAAGGCGCGCAGTCGGTAGCTCTGATCGACGAGCTGCCGGTTTTAGCGGCCATTGCGCCTTACACGCGTGACGGCATCGAGATCCGCGACGCCAAAGAGCTGCGCGTCAAGGAATCTGACCGGATCGCGCTGGTGGCGCGCAATCTGCAGGCGATGGGCGCCCAGTGCGAAGAGCGGGAAGACGGTCTGCTTGTCCCCGGCGGCCAGAGACTCCACGGGGCCGAGGTCGACTCCGGTGGCGATCATCGGATTGCGATGGCTTTTGCCGTTGCAGCGCTGCGGGCCGAAGGAGAAACGGCGATCCACGGAGCGGAGTCAGCGAAGATTTCCTTCCCGGAGTTCTTTTCGATGCTGGAGAGCGTGGTGGAGAGATAGCAATCAGCAACCAGCATTCAGCCACAAACAAAAGCATCAACCGCAGAGGACGCAAAGGGCGCAGAGAACAAAGAGCAGGAGGCCCTCGATCAAGGTGCCGTCGGCCTCTGCCGCTTCTTCTCTGCGTTCTCTGCGTGCTCCGCGGTGAAAGGAGTTCTTTAGCCGGCACGGAAAATGTTTGGGGGCTGAATGCTGAATGCCGATAGCTGATGGCTGAGTGCTTTTTAACAGACCAGATTTTCGCGCGACAATTTCAGCCCATCCAGATTTCCCAACACGGCCACGGCGACCTTGTCCGGATGGAAGAGACAGTTGGCCATCTCGCAGACTTCATCGGCGCTAACCGATTCAATCTGCTCGATGGTTTCATCCAGGCTGAAGAAACGTTCAAAATACATTTCCTGGCGGGCCAGGTTGGACATGCGTGAGGTGCTCGACTCCAGGCTGAGCATCAGGCTGCCCTTGAGCTGGTCCTTAGCGCGGCGGAGTTCGTCGTCCGGGATGGCCTCCAACTTCAGTTCCCGGAACTCTGCCATCACGGAATCCACGACCTTTCGCGTCGATTCAAGCGAGGTACCCGCATATACCGCCAGGCAGCCGGTATCACGATAAGGATTGAGATCGCTATAGATGGAATAGACCAGCCCCTGGTCTTCGCGAATCTTCTGGAAAAGCCGGGAACTCATCCCTCCACCGAGCATCGTGTTCAAAACGTAAGAGACATAACGCTTTTCATACGAAATGGGATGGGACGGAACGCCGAGACAAAGCTGCACCTGTTCCAGGGACTTCTTGTTGCGCGTAACAATCCTCGGCGTGACATCCGGCGCCGGAAGATGGAATCCGTTGGGTACGCTCGACAAGCCGGCAAAGCGGTCTTTGATCAAATTGACGAACTCGTCGTGATTGAGATTGCCGGCGGCGGAGATGATCATGTTGTTGGGCGCAAAGCGCTGGCGGTAGAAATCGAACAGCTTCTCCTGCTCGAAAGAACGCACCGTCTCTTTGGTTCCCAGGATCGGCTTGCCCAGCGGATGGTCTTTCCAGAAGCTTTGTGTGAAGATCTCATGAACAAGATAATCGGGGTTATCTTCGTCCATTTTGATCTCTTCCAGGATTACGCCCTTTTCCCTGGATATGTCGTTCGCGGCAAACACCGGGTTCAGAACCAGATCACTCAGAATGTCGATGGCGATGGGAATGTGCTCGTCCAACACCTTGATGTTGAAGCAGATCGTTTCTTTGCCCGTAAATGCATCCATGTTGCCGCCGATGGAATCCACCTGACGTGCAATATCTCGGGCGGAGCGGCTCTTGGTGCCTTTGAACACCATGTGCTCGGTAAAATGCGAGATGCCATTCACCTCGGGCGCTTCATCACGCGATCCGGTCTTCATCCATATGCCGATCGCCACCGAGCGAATGTGAGCCATCTCTTCACTGAGAACGATCAGGCCGTTGGAAAGGACCTCCCGATGAATGTTTCTGGGTTCATTCAATGGAGCACCTTTTAGCACTGCTGTTTCCATCTGCGGCACATATATGATTCTCACACACCAGAATTGGTCGCATGGGCAAATATATGTCATTTAAAATCAATGTCTTATCTTGACCCTCTGAGGGAAGCAGGTATTTTTTCGGGTAAGTTGTAGAATTTTAGGTTGAACGCGATTTTAGTATGGCAAATGAACCGCAAACCGGGTTGCTGGGTCTTGATTATCAAGAGCTTAGCAAAATTGCACAAAAACATGGTCAGCCTGAGTACCGTGCGCGCCAGCTTTTTGAAGCCCTTTACCCGCAACGGGTACCTGCACTTGATTCGGTCTTAACTCTGCCCAAACAATTTCGCACATTGCTGAAAGATGAAGGACTCGAGATACGCCACCCGAGCGTGGAGAAAAGCTTTCACTCGACCGATGGGACCATCCGCTACCTGATCGCCATGGCTGACGGCGAATCCGTCGAGACGGTTTGGATGCCTGAAGGTGATGGCGGAGAAGCCGGCGACGGCAGCGAGGCCGGCGATTCTGAGTGGAACCGGGCCACAATCTGCGTCTCCAGCCAGGTAGGCTGTGCAGTCAACTGCCAGTTCTGCCTCACTGCGCTGCTCGGAGTAAAACGCAACCTGAGCGCGGGAGAGATTGTAGGCCAGGTAATTGCCGTGTTGAATGATCGCGGCGTCGATCTGGAAAGGCAGCGCGTGAACATCGTCTTTATGGGTATGGGCGAACCCTTCCTGAACTATCCTCAGTTCATGAAAGCAGCGCGACTGCTGGTGGAAGGTGTCGGTATCCCGGCTTCGCGCATGACGGTGTCGACTTCAGGCATCATCCCCCGCATTCATGATTTCGGCAGCGAGGCCCTGCGTCCCAAGCTGGCCATTTCGCTGAATGCGTCGAATGACGAACTGCGCAACCGGATCATGCCCATCAACCGGAAGTGGAACCTGGAAATGCTGATGCAGGCGGCGCGTGACTTCCCTCTGCGCAACCGCGAACGCATTACGTTTGAATATGTGTTGCTCGACGGCGTGAATGACAGCCCGGACCATGCACGCGAAGTGGTGGAACTGGTGCGCGGCGTCCGCTGCAAGATTAATCTCATCGCGTTGAATCCCGGCCCAGGAATTGATTTCGGCACGCCGGCGGAGCAACGCGTGCTCGGCTTTCAGAGCGTTCTTGCCAAGGCCGGCGTTCCGGCATTCATCCGCCGCCCGCGCGGACGGGATATTTATGCTGCATGCGGTCAGCTCAAGAGAACCGTGGCTTAAAAAGGCCCCGGGAAAAAAAAGCGCGCGAGTTTCCCTCTCGCTAGCCTCGGGTTCACGAGCTAGAGTGAAGACTTACTTTGCTCCAACGCATCTCAACTCACCCTCTGACTAGAAGCAACCTGCAACTCACAATGAACCTACTCTGCTTCCTGAAGTTGTAGTTCAAACACCAGCCTACCTAGTACTCGTAGTTCCAAACCCTTATTGTTCTGTCTTATAGCGGAATAGTATGCTTTCAGTCCTGCCAGAGTTCTACAACGCAAGTAATGTAAGGAGAAAATGATGCGTACAAAGATCCTTTCGGTATTGCTTCCTTTCTTAGTTGCTTTCCTGATGGCAGGCAGCATATTTGCTCAAGATCAAAACAATATTCAAACCGCACAACCCGCGTCCGCGACCAGCCAGCCGGACGTTTCAGCCATAGGCGACTTCGCGGCGATGCCTCCGCTTGATATCAGCCAGCCGATCGATTTTTTAAATGACGAAAATCCAGCAGCGTCATCCAACATCGCGGTGACGCCCGGCAGCCTGGCTAACGTTGTTTCCGTCGCCAACTTTTCCGGCTCGTTTGTTTCCGGAGGGAAAACCTTCCCCTTTACGATGATGGGTAACGATCCAGCCCTTGGCCGTACCACCAGCATCCCTACCAAGATTATTTCTGTCGATGTGATCCTGCTGAATCAGGATGGCAGCACATTTGCCACCGTACCGGTGGCCCCATTTGAGAATTTGACCCTGTTTTCACCGAACTTTCAGGCCGCCGACTACAGCGTAGGCCACGTTCAATTTGCGGATGCCGTACAACGCGCGGAGTTCTTCAACCATATGAGGGATAATTGGCATACCAACCTGACGCCGGTAAGCATCGTGGAGCACGTGTCGGTCACGGTGCCGTTTATCGTAAATGTCAGAATCCAGGGCGTAGTTACCCCGGTGCGGACATGGTTTACCCGCACATCCACTGACGGCAACACCGTGGTCTTCATGTTGCAACAGTTCTTTAACCAGCAATTCAGCAATATCGGGATTGCCGCCATCAACGCCGGTGACTGGACCACCGATGCCATGAACGTAATGCTCTTCCCGAATGTCTTCCTGTTTACGCCCAGCGCCACGCCTCTGGTTACGCGCGGACCCTGCTGCGTTCTGGGCTTCCACACATTCTTCAGAGATACCTCGGTCACTCCTCAGCCTCGCTGGGTTTCGGCGTTTACCAGCTGGGTCTCGCCGGGGACCTTCCGTAACGCAGAGATCCTCGACATTCTTCCCATGAGCCATGAGATTTCCGAATCGTTCAACGATCCATTCATCAACAACCTGACGCCACGGTGGCAGTTCCCTGACGGCTCCGGCTGCCAGGGCAATCTTGAAACCGGAGATCCGGTGGAAGTCCTGGCTCATCCGGCATTTCCCGTGACCCTCGAACTGAACGAAAACGGCAATCAGGGTGGAAACAGTCAGGGAGGAACATTCACCTTCCATCCGCAGACGGAGGCGTTGGTGCAGTGGTTTACCCAGACTGCGCCTTCGGATGCCTTCAAAGGCGCGTTCAGCTATCCCAACACTGCTGCATTGCCTGGGCCCGCCCAGCCCTGCCCGAAGTAGATCGACTCAATATGAAGGCCAAAGGCACCGGTTTACGGTGCCTTTTTTTGTTGATGGATATTGTACGAACAAGCCGGATGGTCGGCTTACTGCACCACCAGCGTAATCACCGATGCATGAGTCGTTGTGCCTGAAGTTGCAGTTACGGTCACACTGAACGTTCCGGCCGGAGTGCCGGTAACGGTGTGTGGCGTCGAGCCGCCGCCTCCGCAGGAAGCCGGGCCAAACACCAGCGTTATGCCCAATAGCATCATTCCAGCTCGGCGCAAGCTGCGACGCCTGCGCGATGGCGCACCCAGAAAGACGATCCCCAGGAAACCAAATCCCATGATGGTCGCCAGCGTTGCGCCATGCATCGGCTGAGCTGAAGCAACCGTCCGTGCAGTGGTAGCTATGGTCAGCGTGGTGCTCACGGGGCCGCCGTTTGGCGTCAACGTGGCCGGATTGAAGCCGCAGCTTGAGGCTCCGGGCAACCCTGAACAGGCAAAGTTGATGGCGCCGTTGAACCCGCCTTGCGGCGTAACCGAAATGTTGTATGTGGCCGACTGCCCTGCGGCTACGGTCGCGCTGCCATTTGGAATATTGAGCTGGTAGTCAGGCGGCGTGGTTACAACCGTTACCGTGACACTAGCGGACGTGCTGCCTAGGAAGGTGCTATCACCGGCATATTGCGCTGTAATCGTGTGAGAGCCGGCTGCGAGCGTAGATATCTGGAAGGTTACAGCCTTTGCAAGTCCAAACGCCACTTGGCCTAGAGTGGTAGCGCCATCCTTGAATATAACCTGTCCGGTGGGTAAGGTGTGGGTTCCAACTGTAGTTAGGGTAGCGGTGAAAGTCTGGGTAGCACCGAGCGGGAGACTCGCGAAGCTGGCACCCAGGTCGAGCGAGGTAGGGCCGCGCACCACGACTGCGATCCCGGTCGACGTGCTGGCGGCATAGGTCGCGTCGCCCCCGTAAATTGCCGATAAGCTATTGCTGCCAACACCCAGGGTTGAAATTACCACTGAAGCGTTTCCTTGGGCATCAACCGGCGCTGACCCAATCGACACGACCCCGTCATCAAATGTAACCGTACCCGTGGGAGCGGCTGCGCCCGTGGAATGCGTCACGTTCGCCGTGAGAGTTATCGGGTTCCCGAAAACGCCGTTCGCGGTGTCAGACGATAGCGCCGTTGTCGTCGGTGTTGCTCCGGGACTAATGACGTTAATCGCTAAAGCCGCCGAGCTGCTGGTGAGATAGAGTGTGTCGCCACCATAGGAAGCCGTAATGCTATGCACGCCTCCAGTCAGAGTCGTCGTCTGGAAGGTGGCGTTGCCGGAGCCATCCACCGGCCCGGTACCCAGAACGGTCGCACCATCCAGGAACGTCACTGTCCCAGTGGGTACGTTCACACCTGCGCCGTTATTTATAGTGGCGGTCAGAATCACATTCTGTCCGAGTGTCGGGGTAATCAGGTTTGCGCCAAGCGATGTATTGTTCGCGAACAGCGAAGCGGGAATTTCCCACGCTCCGCGTCCATGCGTTCCGATGCGAACTTTATGGCTTGTCTTCTGTACGTGCAAATCGAAGACGGCTACTCGCGGTAAGCCGGTTCCATAGGCAGTCCAACTTGATCCGCCATCGACGGAGGCGAACACCCCGATATCGGTGCCGGCATAGAGATAATCTGAATTCAGCGGATCGACTGCGAATGCATTCACCGGCACGTCGGGCAGACCATTGGAAGCGTTTGTCCAGGTGGCAGTTGGCGGCTCTCCGGTCAACCCCGTGGTTTTGAAAACATGCGACATCGGGGCGGCCACAGTGCCATAGCCGTCCAGCGTCACGTAAGCAGTTTCATCGTTGTTGGGATCAAAAACCGTGCGGGCCACGAATTTCGCGAGCCAGGGTCCGGTAATATCGGTCATCGGGTTCGCGCCGGCTGTCGTCGCAAACACTTTGCCGTTGGTCAACCCGAGAAGACGCACGTTGTCATCCTGGGGCGAGATTCCAATCGCGCTCACGCGGACATTGTTCGTAGTGTTGGGATCGCAGCACCCAAAGCTCTGGCTCATCGCTGTCATGGTTGTGCCGCTATCGGGTGAGCGATACAGGTGATCGGTGCCGAAGTAAAGCGTGTTGGGGATTCCAGGACCAAGAGCCATCGGCGGATAAAACAGAACTGAGTCAGTGCAGGTAATTCCGTTGGCGGTAAGGCCAGGCTGGGCCGGACATCCAAAAACGTCCCAGCCGCCTTCGGTAGCGGCAGCCACCGTGGTCACACGCGCAAAGGCGATCAGATTATTCGTCTGATTGAAATAAGTGTGATACATCGTGACATTGGTCGTATCGGTGGCGCTCTGGTCGATCGCAGAGTAACCACCGTCACCGGCATCAGCCCGGGTCCACGTGCCGTCGGGCTTCATGAATTCCGTACCATTATCCTGAGTTCCTCCGATGGCGAAGTTCCCGTCAGTTGGGTGGACTGACAAGCTGACAAACTGCGTGGCATTGAACCCAGCCGTGTTGATGCTGGACCATGTGGCGCCACCGTCGGCAGAGCGGAAAATGCCGCCATCGTTGCCGGCGTAGATCAGGTTCGCATTGCTGGGCGCGAACGCCAGAGCGTGGAAGTCGGCATGGAGGTTGTTATCTACCCGGGCGAACGCCGCTCCTCCGTTCGTTGATCTAACGAGCACGTTGCTGGCGCAGGTGCCGGGCGTATTGCTTGTGCCGCTGTTTGCTGATCCGCCAAGCAAAATCGTACTGGCGCTCGTCGGACTAAGCGCCGGAACCATGTCATAGAAGCATTGGCCGCCGCAAAAGCCGCTGGCAGCTGCGATTGGCGCGCTCCAGGTAATGCCATCAGCGGATGTTCGCAACGATCCCTGATTTGTTGCTCCAGCACAGGTAGCCTTTTCATCCTGGGCAAGAGCGAAAGTGGTTACAGCAGGAGCTCCCGGGCTAGTCGCGGCAAACTTACCGAAACCCTGCCGCGTAATGGTCTGAATCCACGTAGCGGTGTTGGCCCATGGATCTCCGGCGGTACTTACCCACAAACCGCCGTCGCCGGCCACGGCAGTACCAAATACCCACACTAATATCCTGCTGGGATTACTAGGGTTGGGATCCATCATCATGTCAGTGACAGTTCGATTCTGGAACGTGCTTCCTGTCTGCACCGTTATTTTTGTGAACGTGGGCGTTGCGCTTTGTGCATTGGTGGAGAGGAAGACGCCGCGACTCGGCAGCGTTCCGAATGCATCCTGACTCAAACCGCTTACACCGGATGCCGTGGAAACCAGGATCTTGGTGTCATCCGTCGGGTTGACGAGAATCCTGGTAATGGCGCGCCCGGTAAACAGGTCGTTGGCGCCGTCAGTATTGAACGGCCCGGTCACCGCCGGAGTTGCAGTTGAAGCGCTCCGGATGATATAGAGTCCGACGCCGAAGAAGCTGTCGCCGGAGAGATTGCCCTCGCCGGTACCGACAAAAAGCGTATCGGCATTGAGTGGATCAAGAGCCAGCGCGCCGATTGCCAGCGATTGCGCCGAATCAAGCAGCGCTGTCCAGGTAGTTCCGCCGTCGAGCGTTCGATAAACTCCACCCTGCGCCGTGCCGACGTAGACGATCTGATCTGACGCGGGGCTCACCACGATGGCGGTTACACGCCCACTTACCGGCACTTCGACGTTGGTGGTCTGCCCATTCGGGATGGGATCCGGGCCCAAGGAGGTCCAGCTTGGCGCGGAAATCACTGGCAGCAATGAGCCCAGGGGATTCAGTCCCTGTGGAACCACGCGCAGAATCAGCTCCTGCGCTTGCATCTTGCGCACGGCGGCCGATCGCGCCTGGGGAGTTCGCAACAGATCGTCAATGCCCCGCCGGGTTCGGATTTCCTGGTCCCTTAGCGCGAAGTACTCCTGTTCGGAAATGCGTCCGCGGGCAAACGCTGGGATGTCCGCGCTGTCAGCGTCGGCATCGTCAGCCGGAACAGATGCAGCGGGCGATTGTCCAGCCGCAGCCAGCGCGCCGGAAGCCTGCTGCGACGAGTTCTGTCCGAAACATACGGCCGCAACCAACACCAAGAGCAGACAGCATTGACCAATGCCAACCAGACCACGCAATCTAGGCATACGAACTCCCGAAGAACGGCGAGGGTGACGCGCTACCAAGGCTCAAGGAAGACGGAAAATCTTCAGAATAGCTGGTTCAAAATCTTTGCACTGCCGGGAGCTTCCGTCAACAGGTAAATGCTTAAGTGTGTTGTAAATAAGCAGTAAAAACAGGGTCGGAAAAGAAGTCAGAGGCGGGCATTGCGGAGACGCAAAGCGTTGGCAATCACTGACACGGAGCTGAAGCTCATGGCTACGGCGGCAAATACAGGTTGGAGCAGCAGTCCGGTAAAGGGATAAAGCAGGCCGGCAGCGATGGGCACTCCGAGCAGGTTGTAGATGAAGGCGAAGAAAAGATTCTGGCGGATGTTCCCCATGGCGGCTCGGCTCAGCTTGCGAGCACGAAGAATCGCGCTCAGGTCGCCTTTGACCAGAGTGATATCTGCACTCTCCATCGCGACGTCGGTTCCGGTTCCCATGGCAATGCCGACGTCAGCCTGCGCCAGCGCCGGCGCATCATTGACGCCGTCGCCGGCCATGGCGACGATGTGCCCTTCGTTCTGCAGTTTCTTGATGGCCAGTGATTTGTCCTGCGGCAGGACTTCGGCTTCAAATTTCTCGATCCCGAGCTCACCGGCGATCGCTTGAGCTGTAAGCCGATTGTCGCCGGTCAGCATTATCAGTTGCAAACCGGTTCGCTTGAGCGCGTTAATGGTATCCTGCGCTGAGGCTTTAATAGGGTCGGCGACAGCAATCAGCCCGGCAGACCGGCCGGCGACGACGACGAACATCACGGTCCGGCCGCCACGGCGCAGGCTATCGGCCTGGCCGGCGAGCGCTGCCAGGTCAATGTTTCTCTCGGCAAAAAGCGCCGCGGTTCCGATCGTGACTTCACGGCCCGCAATCTGGCCAGTGACTCCCTTGCCGGTAAGAGACTGAAAGTCGGAAGAGCTTTCCATCTTCAACCCGCGCTCGGTTGCGGCACGCACGATCGCCGCGGCAAGCGGGTGTTCGCTGGAGCGCTCCATGGAGGCGGCCAGGCGCAGCAACTCAGTGTCTGACGTATCGCCCGCAGCGATGACCTCGGTGACTTGCGGCTTCCCTTCCGTCAATGTGCCGGTTTTATCCAGGACAAGCGTGTCGACTTTTTCCATGGTTTCGAGCGCTTCCGCATTTCTCACCAGAACTCCGGCGCGCGCGCCTCGTCCGGTTCCGACCATGACTGTCATCGGCGTAGCCAGGCCCAGAGCGCACGGGCAAGCAATGATCAGCACAGCTACAGCGTTGACCAGGGCGTGAGCAAATCGCGGTTCAGGGCCCCAGATCGACCACACAATGAAGGTAAGCACTGCCACCAGCAGGACCGCGGGCACAAAGTAGCCTGAAACTTTGTCGGCAAGCGATTGAATTGGTGCACGGCTGCGCTGCGCCTGGGCTACCATGCGCACAATCTGCGCCAGCAGCGTTTCTGAGCCGAGCTTCTCGGCGCGCATGATGAAGGACCCGGTCTGATTCACCGTCCCGCCGATCACTTTGGCTCCTGCAGATTTCTCCACCGGCAGCGATTCACCGGTGATCATCGATTCATCTACTGCGCTGCTTCCCTCCTCTATTACGCCGTCGACGGGAACGCGGTCGCCGGGCCGGACACGAAGGCGGTCGCCGCGATGAACATGCTCGAGTGAAACTTCTTGATCTTGACCATCTGTGCGCACGCGCAGCGCGGTTTTGGGGCCCAGATCGAGCAACGCCTTAATGGCTGAACCGGTTTGCCGCCGCGCTCGCAGTTCCAGCACCTGGCCCAGCAGCACCAGTGTGACGATCATGGCGCTGACTTCAAAGTAAACTTCCGGACGGCCGCCGTGGCCGAGAAAGGATTGGGGAAAAGCTCCCGGCGCGACCGTGGCGATCACGCTATAAACAAAGGCCGTGCCGGTGCCCATCGCGATGAGCGTAAACATGTTCAAATGGCGGTTGACCAGCGAAGCCCAGCCACGTTCGAAGAACGGCCAGCCTCCCCACAGGACCACGGGCGCAGCCAAAGCGAGTTGCAGCCACTCCATGGCTCCCGAAGGCAGGCGATTTATCAGACTGCCTGCAGCCATCCCTCCCATCGAGAGAACAAGCAGCGGAATACTGAGAGCAACGCCAACCCAGAAGCGGCGCTGCATGCTGCGCAGTTCGGAATTGTCTTCCGGATGAACGCCGGTGGCGATGCGTGGCTCCAGGGCCATACCGCAGATCGGGCAGTGTCCCGGACCAGGACGAACGATCTCCGGATGCATGGGGCAGGTGTATTCCACGGCTTCGGGTTCGAGTGCCATGCCGCACTTGGGGCATGGACCGGCCGTGTTTTCGCGGACTTCGGGATCCATGGGGCAGACGTAGCTGATATTTCCCTTCGCGTCGGGCGGCGGCTGAGTGGACGTGGACGCCGGCTTCGCGGGAGCAATTCCACCGAGCGTTACGAGCTGAGTTGCCGGCGGATTTGGCGACAGATACTTCTCCGGCTCGACCTGGAAGCGCTCAACACAGCGGGGGCTGCAGAAATAATAGGTTTGCCCTTTGTGCTCCGCTGATCCCCGCGCCTTGGCAGGGTCAACGTCCATATGGCAAACCGGGTCTTTCACGATATGGGTTCCGGAGGTCATAAATGTACTTGGCTCAACGAGCATGTTTGTAGAAAAGCTCGGTCAATTCGTCGTAGGTGCGTTGTGCCTGCTTCTCGTCCCCTGAGCGCAGGGCCTCGGTAGCGCAGTGTTGCAGGTGGTTTTTCATCAGAATGCGTTCCACCGCACGCAGAGATTCGTGGACGGCAGACATCTGTATAAGAATCTCCGGACAGTACCTCTGGGTTTCCACCATCTTCTGAATGCCGCGCACCTGGCCTTCAACGCGGCGCAGGCGAAGCAGCAGATCCGCCTGGGTCTCGCCATTGCGCTGCGCCGTTCGCAAAACCTGCCCGCTGTCGGTACTCTTTTTTCGCATTGGATGTCCTTAACAGTAAGAATAACATTATACCCCCATGGGGTATATAAGGACAACCGATGCCGATCCGTATCGATTTACTGAACGACCTCACGTTTTCCGCGGATGCTATTATTTTCATGACCGCAATCGGCTTGAGGAGATACATGACCCTTCTGGACGTAGTTTTCAAGTACGGCACGCCGCCCGGCGAGAAAGAGATGTCCGCGCTCAATAACGCCTGGGAGGTTTACGGCGTACGGAAGATCAAATTTGACGAAAAGGATCATAAGATCCGCGTCGAATATGACGCCACGCGACTCAATGACGGCGAGATCGCCGCCATCCTGCGGCGGGCAGGCGTTGATTTGAGGGAAAAGGTGCAGTTGGTATAGCTTATCGGCGCATCTCCTATCTCCAGGTTGGTAAACATTCCAGGTTGTTCGGTGACTTATCTGAGGGCCCTGATGTTCTCAAGGCACACAAATGAGCAAAGGAACAATCGTTCTTGCCCACGGTATTTTTGGATTCGGGGATCTGATTCCCGGCTTTCAGCCTGTGCATTACTTCAACGGCGTCGAGTCGTTTCTTGAGGACCAGGACTGGAACGTTGTGGTACCCACCGTCGATCCGGTCGGCCACGTGGAAAAGCGAGCCGGGCAATTGATTCAACAGATCCCGCAGGCAGTTCCAGAGCCTCTGCACATCATTGCCCATAGCATGGGCGGGCTCGACGCGCGTCGCGCATTCCAGCTGGATGACAATCTGGCTGGGCGAGTCAAAACACTGGTGACGATTGGCACTCCGCACCAGGGCTCACCGGTGGCCGATGCTGTTGCCGATGGCAAAGGTCCTCTGGCTTCAGAGCTTCCCCAATTCGTTCACGACATGTTCGGCAACACCGACGCGATCCAAGATCTCACCAGCGACTTTTGTCGCGACTTCAACAGCAAAACGCCCGACATCAAGACCATTGAATACATCAACATTGCCGGCGACGCGTCCCTGGCGAATAACCAATTTGTTTTCTTCGAGCTGGCGGCGCTCATTCGCGAACGCACCGGCAAGATCAACGATGGCATGGTAACCAAGGCGTCCGCGTTACGCGAGGGCGAACGCCATCTCGACGACTGGCCGGTTGATCATATAGGCGAGATTGGATGGAGCCTGGGCTCTCCGGTACCGATCGCCCAGATACAGGTCAAGTTGAATCTGCTGCTTCCCTCTGCTCGAAGTCATCTGGCTCGGTATGAAGCGATTGCGAAGCTTTTGTCGAGTGCCTCTTGAGGATTTGTCGATTTGAGGTCTGATGCTTTCAGAATGGTTTTTTCATCCGTCTTGCATTCCTGGAAAATCCGATAGTGTCTCAGTCTGGCGATAAATATTTAGATCTTGTCATGTTGAGCGAAGTCCGAACGATCTCGCATAGCGGGAGAGCGAGGGCGAGTCGAAACATCCCGAAAATTCCGTCATCTCCAATACCGTCTTAGGGAATTCTCTCGAAATACTCCCTTTCCCCTGCAAGCGTTGGAAGCCGCGGCATCGAGAGAACTCCCTGAAACCGCATGGCCTATTTGCACATTATCGGGATGCTTCGACTTCCACCCCTGCCAGCCAAAGTCGGGCTGTCTGGGGACCCCGGACTTGCGCTCATCCCGGCTTCACCGGGACTCGCGCGGCGCTTAGCATGACAAAATTGAAAGCGCTGGATCAACCTGCGACACCACCGAAATCCGGCTCATTAGTAACCTTGCCCTACGTGCGTAAAGCAGCGGACAATTCCCCTCTCTATGCAATTCAATTATGAGATTCCCGCTGATGAGTTTGTTGCTGGGCAGATTGTGTTACACACGGCAAAGGACAAGCGCAGACTCGTCAAAAGGGCGCTCGGTTATACATTACTGGGGGTTTTGCTTGGCCTTGTTGCTTTCTTCCGATACCCGGATTTAGGGCCATTGTTACTCATGATGGTGGCTGCCTATTGTGTTTATGCTGGAATCACAAACCTGTTCCCCCAGCGTTATTTTCGCAAGGGCTACTCACGATCCGGATTAGCTGGCAAGAATTATCACGCTGAACTTGATGATAATGGATTCTTGGTAAGTGGTGATTCGTCCAATTGGCGCGTGGCATGGACTGAGGTGAGCATAAAAGGCGAGAACAAGCGGGTGTTTATGTTCTATGCCAAGGGTGACCTTTTCATATTTGGGAAAAAGTATCTAACCGAGGAACAGCAGAAAGACATGCGCTGCTTTCTTTAGCCACGGTCACATCGATCAGGCGAAATTGCCGGATCCCGCCTGAATGCCTCACAAGCAGATCCCTCGCAAAAACCGCTCGGGATTTCGCGTGCGGGCTCCCGCTTCGCTCACGCCCGCAGGACCGCTCAAAATGCAACGAGGCACTTTCGAGGGATCTCTGGCCGTTAGATCCATTCGAAAGCGCCCCGATGCGCGCCACTTCGTCTGCCTTGTGTAATAGCACCCTCCGTGCCATTTAAGACGTATTGGAAATAAAGACCTTAGGAGAGTTCCTCAGTGGAAAATCGGGTAGGAATTCCCTGCCTCTGAAAAAATTGCCCTGTGGATTTTTCCCGCCTCCCCGGCTCTCACAATATTACCTATCCGCAATGCCCTAGCCCGGTTATGCTAGGGCCAAGATAAAGCAATCAATTAGAAAGACTTAATGCACTCTCTGGTCCGGAAGAGAGACAACTGCCCACAAATCCATTTCTCACCAACAATAAAGGAGACAAGCAATGGCACACTTCGATCCCAGAGTCATCAACGCAAACCCCCGCTCCGTCGGGGCCCCTCTATTGATCGGGATTGGGCTGATCTTGGTGCTCATTCTCGGTTGGGCCTCACTGGCGTATGTACCGGCCGGCAGTGTCGGCGTGCTCACCTCATTCGGCGCGGTCACCGGCGAAGTGCTGCCTGAGGGAACACACCTTGTTTCGCCGTTCAAGATCAACCATGTAATGTCAGTGCGCACACAGACACAGGAGGAGCACACCTCCACTCCCTCCAGCGAAGGCCTGAACCTTGAGATTGATACCTCGCTGATTTATCACCTGAGTCGGGACAAGGCTGCCAACGTATTTCAGACCATCGGAACCAATTACGGCCCGACCATCGTAGATCCCAATCTGCGCTCTGTGATCCGAGACACCACGGCCGGCCATTCCGCCAACACGCTTTACTCCAGTTCACGCAAGCAGGTAGAGGATGAAATCATGCAGGGACTGAAGGCGTCGCTGGAGCCGCGCGGGATCGTGATTGAGAACGTCTTGCTGCGCGACATTCAGCTGCCCCACGCTTTGCGCTCTTCGATCGAGGCCAAACAACAGGCAGAGCAGGAGTCGCTGGCGATGAGCTTCCGTCTGCAGAAAGAGCGGCAGGAGGCGGACCGCAAGCGGATCGAAGCCCAGGGTATTCATGATTTCCAGCAGATCGTGGCCCAGGGGATCAGCGCGCAATTGCTGGAGTGGAAAGGGATTGAGGCCACGGAGAACCTGGCTAAGAGCCCGAACGCGAAGATCATCGTGATCGGCAATGCCAAGAATGGCCTGCCGCTGGTGATGTCGCAGTAGGCTACTTCAGCGCGAAGAGCGCGTTGACGTGGGCGTTGATGGTGACCGTCTGCGGGCTGAACTCCGCCGTCGGCGGCGGCGTGATGCCGGCCCCCGCCGTCCGCGCCATGTTCGCCTGTGCAAACACGGGAATAATGTTGGGCTGCGTCACGTCGACTGAGGCATAGAGGAGCTCACCCAGAGCACGTCCCCCGGCGGTGGCGACAGCTCCGGCCTGATTGCGCGCCTTCTTGAGGGCGTCTTCAGAAGCTTTCGCCTTGGCCTCATCGATGTTCTCCAGCGTGTAGGTAATGGACTGGTTCTGCGTATCTTCGACGCCGGCGAGTTGCTCGATAAGTTCACCGGCCTTGGAGAAGTCACGCAGCTTCAAAGTCACGTCTGAGGTTACGCGATACGCCAGCACTTTATGCTTCGGGTCTTTCCAGTCAATCACCGGCTGCATCTGATATAGCCCGAATTGAGCCGCCTTCACATCGATTCCGCTGCTCTTCAGTATCTGGCGCACATGATCCACCGCCGCTGCGGCCTTGTTGTAAGCGGCGCGCGAGGAATCCTGCTGGGAGGCTATGTCCATGCGCACCACGGCGGTATCGGGCGCGGCCTCAAATTTGCCGTCGGCGCCGGCGTAGATGGTGTTGAGTTGAATGGATCCGGGCGTAGCTGAAACCTGGGCTGCACTGATCGCGGAAAGCGCAACAGCAACTACCAAGCAGTAGAAAGATGCTTTCATGGGGAATCTCTCTTTCCGGAAATAGTAACACCCATGCGTGAACGAAGGCTGTACAAGATGCATGCCTGTTTCATGCTATTGACGCAATCGTTTCGAATATTTAGGCTTAACGTCTGAAAACCCAAGCGGAGGGAAGAACCATGCTTCGTAGAACCGCTGTCAAGTTGTTTGGAACGCTTGCGCTACTGGGTCCACGGGCCGGTATGAGCCTGTGGTCGCAGGAAAAGAAAGAAGAGAAGAAGGAAGCTCCGGCCGCGCCACCGATGACATTGAAGGTAGGCGACGAAGCCCCTGACTTCACACTGCGCGACCAGACTTTCAGAAACCAGGTTTCGCTCCACGACTTCAAAGGCAAGAAAAACGTCGCACTGGCGTTTTATATCTTCGCCTTCACCGGTGGTTGAACCAAGCAGATGCAGAACTTCCAGGCGAACCTCAAGAAACTGGAAGCTGCAGATACCCAGGTACTGGGTGTAAGCATGGACAGCCCCTTCAGCAACGCCGCTTGGGCGGAAAAGATCAACGTAACCTTCCCATTGCTCAGCGATTGGGGCGGCGACGTAACCAGGAAATATGGCCTCTATAATGAAAAGAGCAAGATCGGCCGCCGCGTGAATTTCCTGATCGACAAGGAAGGAAAGATCGTGGAGATCCAGATGGACAGTGACGCGGTCGATCCCACGCACATGGTGGAATCTTGCGAGCGCCGGAAGCTTAAGAGCTAATGGCAGTTTTAGCGGAAACAGCGGCCCGCCAGGAACTTTCTTCCCGGCGGGTTCTTTTTTTGTTGTCGCTGGCCGAGTTGCTGGCGATGTCGTTGTGGTTTACCGGCACGGCGGTGATCCCCCAGATCACCGGTCTGTGGCATTCCGGGCTGGCGCTGGGTTCATGGCTGACGATTGCCGTGCAGATCGGTTTTTCCATTGGCGCCATCACCTTTGCTCTCTTCAATATTCCTGACGTCTTCAGCCCGATCAAAGTATTGGTGGTATCGGCCTTGCTGGCTGCATCGGCCAATGCTGCATTTGCTTTCTTTGCGGCTGAGCCTTTGACGGCGATCCTGTTGCGCGGCGCGACCGGATTTTTTCTTGCCGGCGTTTATCCCGTGGGCATGAAGATCATTGCCGGATGGTTCCAGCGGGGCCGTGGGCTCGCCCTGGGCATCATGATCGGCGCCCTGACGGTTGGGTCTGCAGTACCGCATGCAGCCAATGCTATCGGCCGCATTCCCTGGCGAGGCGTGGTTCTACTCGGCAGTCTACAGGCAGTGCTGGGAGCGGTGATTGTGATAGCCGGCGTGCGCGAAGGACCTTTTGCCATGCCGCAATCGCGCTTTGATCCGGCACAGATCTTCGAAATTATCCGCAATCGCCCCTTGCGCCTGGCCAACCTCGGTTACCTGGGACACATGTGGGAACTTTACAGCATGTGGGGATGGATCGCGGTGGTTGTCGCAGCGGCGACCGGTTGGTCGCGAACTCAGTATGAATGGGTGGCGGCTTTAGCGATCGCCATTGGCGCGGTTGGTTGCATATGGGCCGGCCTAGCCAGCGATCGCCTGCAGGATCAACAGGCATCAATGCGGGTTGCCCAGCGTGCAAGGGTGACAATGATTGCCATGGCGGCCAGCGCCGCCTGTTGTGTGGCAGCAGCGCTGGTGTTGCACCAGGCGGCGCTGCTGGTTCCGCTGGCGTTGATCTGGGGCATTGCCGTGATCGCTGATTCCGCACAATTCTCTACCATCATCAGCGAAGTCTCAGACAAAAACTATGTCGGCACGGCGCTGACCTGCCAGGTGGCGCTGGGATTTCTGCTCACCGCAGCCGTGATACGTCTGATGGCGGCGATTGCCTCACGCTACGGATGGAACTGGGCGCTGGCCAGCATGGCCCTGGGACCGCTGCTCGGCATCTGGGCGATGAGCGGCTTGCTTTCACGCCGACAGGAAGCAGGCGCTTCGGCAGGCAGTTAAGCGCACAGAACATCGCCACGATTGCGGTTGCCATTTTTAGAGTTGTTGCCATTTTTAGAGTTGTTCTGCCGCATGATATTCTTCCCCGTTCCACAACTAACCTGAAGTCCGGGGAACGGGAGACATTTCATCTCCATGAAACTGCGGGTTCTTCTGTCCTTCGCGCTGCTTGCCGGCCTGCTTCTAAATCTGCCTTCCATCGCACAATCGCCCAAGGCCACAGCTACGCCCGCGCCACCGTCACCGCAAGGGCCGGCGGCGAGCGAATCCAGCGTCACCGAGCCGCCTCACGCAATGACGGCAGACGATGTCCATGCATTCCTTGACGGCTTCGTTCCCATGCAACTTGAGCGCGAAAACATTGCCGGCGCGGTGGTGCTGGTGGTGAAAGATGGCGCGATCCTTTTCGCCAAAGGCTATGGCTACAGCGATGTGAACAACAGAAAGCCCGTAACCGTCGACGCCACACTTTTTCGGCCAGGTTCTATTTCCAAACTTTTTACCTGGACCGCTGTGATGCAGTTGGTGGAGCAAGGAAAATTGGATCTGGACAAGGATGTCAACGAATATCTGGATTTCAAAATTCCTCCCAAGTTCGGCAAGCCGATCACGCTGCGCAATCTCATGACGCACACTCCCGGCTTCGAAGAACAAGTCAAGGATCTGATCACCGAAGAAGTGGCGCCTACGGCAACCCTCAGGCAGCATCTCTCGCAGCTGATCCCCGAACGCATCTTTCCTCCCGGCACAACACCGGCATATTCGAACTACGGGGCAACGCTCGCGGGCTACATTGTTGAGCGTGTCTCCGGCGAGTCCTTCAATGACTATGTGGCAGAAAAGATTTTTAAGCCGCTGGGAATGACGCATTCCACCTTCGTGCAGCCTCTTCCCGCGGAACTCAAACCCCTGATGTCAAACGGATACAACGAAGGCTCAGGCAAAGCAAAGCCGTTTGAGATGATCGAAGAAGCGCCTGCGGGAGCGCTCGCTGCCACAGCGGCCGACCTTTCGCGATTCATGATCGCCCACCTCAATAACGGCAAGTTCGACAACACGCAGATCCTGCGCCCGGAAACCGCAGTTCAGATGCACTCGCGGCAATTTGGTCTGAGCCCGGAGCTCAACGGCATGTGCCTGGGCTTTTATGAAGAGTCACGGAACGGGCATCGCATCATCGGTCACGGCGGAGACACCGTTTATTTCCACAGCGACTTGCACCTGATGCCCGATACCGGAATTGGTTTTTTTGTCTCCTACAACAGCGCCGGCAAGGGCGATATCAGCCCGCGCACCGCGCTTTGGGAACACTTTTTGGATCGCTATTTTCCGTACACGCCGCCGAAAGTGGAAAAGCTCGCTACCGCCGATGCTGACGCCAAAGCCGTCGCCGGCTACTATCTCACCAGCCGGCGCTCTGAGAGCAATTTTCTGAAGGTAGCCAACCTCGTCGACAACATCCAGGTCATGCCTGACGAAAACGGAACCATCAAAGTCGAGCCGTTGAAGGACTTCAATGGCCAGCTGAAGAAATGGCAGGAGATTGCGCCGCTGGTCTATCGCTCCGTGAACGGGCAAGACCTGATCGCGTTCCGCCGTCTCGACCACAACCAGATGCAGCTCATACCGAACTTCCCTGCCGTGGTGTACCAGCGCGTGAAGCTCGTCGACAACAGTGACTTCAACCAATCCTTGATCCTGGCAGTGGTCATTATCCTGGGCCTGACGCTCGTTTTCTGGCCCCTGGGCGCAATCATACGCGGGCATTATCATCATCGCCTGGAGCTTGACCCGCAATCACTGCGGCTGCGTCCCTGGGTGCGACTGGTCTGCGCCGTGGATATCGCCTTCCTTCTTATCTTTTTAAAGGTAATTACGAGCGATTCGCTGGCCACGCTCAGCTCGCGCAGCGACACGAAATTCCATCTGATCCAGACGCTCGGAACTCTGGGAGCGCTGGGAACGCTGGTGGTTCTTCTCGCCTGCTTCCGCTCGTGGCGCGATCCTCATGAGTGGTTCTGGGCCAAGGTGTGGAATTTGCTGCTCGTACTGGCATGCCTCGCGTTTGTCTGGTTTTCCTTCCAGTGGAACCTGCTCAACTTCAGCATGAAGTATTAAGAAGGTTGTCAGCGCCATGATTCATTCGCTATGAAACTTGAAAATGTTCGCCCGATGCTGGCTGTGAACAACATTGATGACACGATTCTCTTTTATCGCAATCTGCTGGGCTTTGTGTGCGTGAATCGGTTCGAAGGCTGGGCCGCGCTGCGCAGAGACAGTGTTGAATTGATGATCAGCCTTCCCAATGCGCACGAGCCGTTTGAAAAGCCCGTGCTCACCGGTCGCTCTATTTCAACTCCACCGATGTGGATGCTCTGTGGGACGAGATCAAAGATCGAGCCAACGTGGTATATCCGCTGGAGAGTTTCTACTATGGCATGCGCGAGTTCGCGATACGCGACAACAACGGTTACATCCTCCAGTTCGGCCAGGAGATTAGCGACCCGTCGCAGATCCCGCCGCCGGAGATTGAGTAACTTCAGCCGTCCCTTCCGGGACTCACCAATTTTCCCACGCATACCCGGCAGTTCCTGCCGGGCTATTTTCATACGCGCCTGGCGGCGCTCAATCGGCTAACATCTCAGCGGCTCCACGCTTTTTGCGCGGGCATTTCGCTAACGGGAATCAAAAACGTCTGCGACGGTGTGAGCAGGTGCTGAAAAACCTTGCGTATGATCTTGAGACCGGCATGATCAAATGAGCTTGGGGTGATGGTGCTTTTTGCGGCGATGGCGAGCGACCTGGGATTTACCATCACACACATACAGACACAGTTTCCGGACGGCGAGGTGATGCGGGAGGTGGAACCCGGCCGCCATCAACGACTGCTGGTGGAGTTTGAATATGAGAGCCACAATTTTGTAGCGCATGGGCATCCCGTGGATGGCTGCAAGATGATCATTTGCTGGCGGCATAACTGGCCGGAGTGTCCGCTGGAGGTACTGGAGATGAAGAGCTTGGTGGAAAAGAGCGCCGTCAGGCGCGCGTGAGAATAGCCCGGCAGGAACTGCCGGGTAAAGGGTCCAAGAAACCCAGTCCCGTCAGGGACGGCTGAACTCAACCTCATCCATGAACGCGTGTCGACCAAGAATCGTTTCCCATTCGTCGACAAAGGCCATTTTTCTATGGTGCCGGGGCTGATCCAGAATGTAGCGAATCGTCGCTGGCACCTGGGATGCCCCAATGCTAAAGGCGCCATAACCTTCTTGCCACGCAAAACGGCGACTGGCGGTTTGGTCATGTATCCACTTTGAAGAACCTGACTTCACTAATTGAATTGCTTTGGCGACTGTTATCGTCGGTGGAAGCGAAAGCAGGATATGGCAATGATCGGCAACGCCTCCAACAGCAAGTGCCTTCATTTTATTGCTTCGGGCAATCCCGCCCATATACGCCCACAGCCGATCTTGGATATCTTCTCGGATCGACGCCACGCGGTTCTTCGTCGAAAACACGCAATGATGTAGCGAGCAATTTCGTGCATGGTAGGACATGAGTCTGTGATTGTAACTTCAGTCGTCCCTTGCGGGACTCACCAAATTGTCCCACGCATACCCGGCAGTTCCTGCCGGGCTATTCTCACACGCGCCTGGCGGCACTCAATCCTTTCCAGTTTCTGGGCCCCCTTTACCCGGCAATTCCTCCCGGGCTATTCTCAGACCCGCCTGGCGGCGCTCAATCGGCTTCGCGATTAGAATGGCGGGCTATTTACCATACGTCCCACTGCGCGGGACTGAAGCGCTTCGTCATACAGTTTTGTCGGTCGGGTTAAAATGCCTCACTGCGCGGCTTCTCGTCTACCCCATCGCCTTTCCCAGCTTCTCCAGCGCCGGGCCCAGCTCCTGAGGCTTCTTCAGTACGCCTTCAAACAGATCACCAACGCGGTCAAACCGCCGCAGAACGTTGGCAATATGAAACTGCTGTGGCTTCAGGCCCGGGACAACTTCTTCCCATTTGAGCGGCGTGGCCACCGGCGCACCCGGATGCGCGCGCAGGACGTAAGGCGCGGAAATGGTTTTGCCGCTGGCGTTTTGCAGGTAGTCGAAGTAAACCTTGCCCTTCTCGCGGGCGGAGACAGTTCGCGGCGTGGTGAATAAGTCGGGCCGCTCGGAGGCGACCCATCGCGCCAGCACTTCGGCGAATGCCCGCGTCTGGTTGGACTCATAAATCGGCTCGACTGGGACGTATATATGCATGCCGTTGCCGCCGGTGGTCTTGGGATATCCTTCCAGGCCGATCATGCGCAGCTTGTCATGAATCAGCCTCGCAGCCTCGACAATGCGGTCATAGCCGCAGTGGTAGGGGTCGAGGTCGATCAGGATGAAGTCGGGATGTTCGAGCGATCCGAGCCGGCTCATGTACGGGTTCTGGTCGATGCAGCCAAGATTGGCCAGAAAGAGCAATGACGCCCGGTCATCGCAGATCACACGCGTCTTTGAGCCAGTATCTTCGTCGTCGTCCAGTTCCTCGCGATGCAGCCAGTCGGGAAAACCGGAGGCGTCCTTCTGGAAGAAGTAGTCCTGGTCGATCCCGTTGGGATAGCGCTTGAGCGAGAGCGGACGGGCTGCAAGGTGCGGCACGAGAAGATCAGCCACACCGTCATAAAAGTTGATGACGTCGCGCTTGGTGTAGCCATCAGCGGGATAGAACACTTTTTTCAGGTTGGTGAATTTGAGCTGGCGCCCGTCAAGTGTGAGCGTGGCTTCGGCCTTCTCAGGCGGAAGCAGGACTTCCCTCTCGGCCGGCGCCGCGGCCGCGTCTGCCACAACCAGGCCGGTTTCGCGCACGATCTCATCGGCAACAACATCATTCCGGAGTCCGAGAAAGACCGGCGCACGCAGTCGATTGTCATCGGTCCACGAGGTGAACTTCACGGTACAGACAAGCTCAGGCTTAACCCAGGTGACCTCGCCGACATCCTTGGGCACGTCGGTGAGGACGGCCTTCGTGGTGATCAGCGGCTTCAGCGTTTCAAACACTGACTTCAGCGATTGCTGCGTGAAGCCCGAACCAACGTTTCCGGCATACACGAGTTGGGCGTCCTTGTGATAGCCAAGCACCAGCGCTCCGAAATAATCGCGCTCGCCTTCCAGATAGCCGCAGATGACGAAGTCCTGTTGGGTTGTGACCTTGATCTTCAGCCAGGCGTTGCTGCGCCGCGATTCATAGCGGCTTTGGGCCTGCTTGGCAATAATTCCTTCCAGGCCCTGCGCGCGCACGGCTTGCAGCAGCTCTTCTCCCTTGCCGGCAAAATGATCTGAATAACGCACGCTTTCACTGGGCAAGAGGATTGATGCCAGAAGCTGACGGCGGTCGATCAGCGCGGCTTTGCGCAGGTCATAGCCGTTGAGATAGAGGAGATCGAAGGCGAAGAAGTTCAGCGGCGGCGGGGCTACGCCCTTCAGCGCGGGCTTGGTGCCAAAGCCAGTGTAGTTCTGCAGATGCTGGAAGCTTGGCTTGCCTTTTTCATCGAGCGCGACCACCTCGCCGTCGATGATGGCGGTCTCAGCCTTCACGCATTGCTGCAGCGCTTCAGCGACGGGCGCGAACTGTTTGTTGAGATTGTTGCCGCGCCGCGAGAGCATCCGCACCTTGCCCTCGGCAACAAAGCAGAGGGCGCGATAGCCGTCCCACTTCACTTCGTAGAGCCAGTCGGTTCCGGGCGGAATGGACGTAACCAGAGTGGCGAGCATTGGCTCGAGTGACAACGGCATCTCGGCTTTGACCGCGCCTTCGATCGCTGAAATCTCAGCGGTGCTTTGCAGCACGCTGCGTGTATCGCTCTCCGGGTCCCAGCCTGCGCGGACAGCGAAGTCTTTTTTCTTGATCAGCAGCCAGTCTTTGCCTTTGCTGCGGTTGGTGCGGACCAGCGCAAACTCCCCTGCGAGTTTCTGTCCGTGGAGACGGAACTTGAGATCGCCGGCCTTCCACATCTGTTCCGGATTCTTTTCACCCATCCATTCATAGGTTCCGCGGTCCCATAGGATCACGTTGCCGGCGCCGTAGTTGCCGCTGGGGATGGTGCCTTCAAAGCTGCCGTAGTCGAGCGGATGATCTTCCACGTGGACCGCGAGACGCTTGATGGTGGGATCGAGGGTGGGGCCATTCGGCAGGGCCCAGGACTTGAGCACACCGTCCATTTCCAACCTCAAGTCATAGTGGAGACGTCGTGCGCTATGTCGCTGAATAAAAAAGCGGTTCTCCTTCTGCTCAGCCTCTTTGGCTGGGGGCTCAGGGGTGCGCGAGAAGACTCTTTTCCGCCGGTACTCTTCTAGTGACATGGGCTATTCGAGAGATTGTAATGCACCGTTTTTTGTGCTTTCATACTGGTCTACGCCCGTATTCGGAGAACATACATGGCCAGTACCGTCTGGAAGGGACATCTCACCTTCGGCTTGCTGTCGCTCCCGGTTAAATTGTACAGCGCAGCCCGGAGCGAAACCGTAGGCTTCAACCAGCTCCATAAACATGACAATTCCCGCGTCAAGCAGGTGCTCTATTGCCAGGCGGAAGATAAGCCCATTCCCCGCACTGAGATCGTTAAGGGCTACGAATACGAAAAAGACAAGTACGTGGTCATTGACGATGAGGATATTAAAAAGGTAGCCCCGAAGACTGCCAAGACCATGGAAGTCCTGGAATTCGTGAAAGCCGCGGAAGTGGACGCCATCTTTCTTGAAAGCTCCTATTACATGGCGCCAGACGAGGCAGGCGAGAAGCCCTATGCCCTGCTTTTTGAGGCGTTACGGCAGAGCGGCTGCGTCGGCGTGGCCAAAATCGCTATGCACAACCGCGAGCACATCGTGATTCTGCGTCCCGGACCGAAGGGCATTCTGCTCCACACCATGTATTACCCTGACGAGATTCGCCAGGTGGAGGAGTTCCGCACTGATACCAGCCTGGTCAAGGAACAAGAGCTCAAGATGGCCAAGATGCTCATCGATACGCTTCTGGCCACATTCGAGCCTGAGAAATATAAAGACGGCTATCGCGAAAACCTGATGAAGATGATTGAATCGAAAGTTGCCGGCAAGGAAGTGGTCGCGACCGCCGAACCTAAACACAAAGCGCCTGTGATCGATATCCTTGAAGCGCTCAAGATGAGCATCGCCGAAGTCAAGAAACCGATACGCTCTTCCACCGGTGCTGCCGCTGCGCCGGCCGAGGAAGAAGCCCCCGCTAAAAAGGGACGCAAATCAGGAAGCTAAAAGCCCGGCTCCTCCTGATCTAAGCCGCACGGAGACGGCTCGCCGCTATTGCGCCTTGCCCGGCGTAACCTTCACTGCTTTGTTCTTCTCGAAGGTGACAGTCACCGGGTTACCGCCATTCTCAAACTCAACCGTGCGATCGCCGTATTTTTCTGAGTCAGAGCTGCCTGCGGCGCCGAAGGCAAAGCTGGCCTGCAACTCGCTCATCCCAATCGCGCCTTCATGCTTATCGATCGCGCTCCAGATCTCCGGCGGCCAATGCTTGTAGATCTGGTGCGGATCGTCAAAGAATAGAAGATCGTTGGCTGTGAAAGTGTAGTCATCGCCGGTATTTGTGCCGATGGAAGCAGTGAATGTGCCTCGCTCGCCGTCTTTCTCGAATACAGCCATGATCTGCTTCTGCACCACCGCCACTTCTCCCGGTTTGAGCGAAGCCGGTTTGCGGGCAAGAACAACGTCCTTGACCTGCAGCTTCGCCATGGGAGGCAATACGCCAACCTGCTGTTTAAAATTCACGCCGTGCGTGCTCTCCTCATAGCGATAATACGGCGCCTGGTTCCCGCTCTTCACCCACACCGGCTTACCCACCAGCTCTTTCTTCGCCGATTCCAGGTTGTACGGAAAAATCTTGTTGACCTTGACGTAGTCGTCGTCGTTGGTGGAATAGGTTCGCTCCGCCTTCTTCGGAACCGAGGTATCCCGGCGGCTGTACCACAGATAGCCGCCTTCGATTGCTCCAGCTACCACGAAAATCGCCAGCGTAACGCCCAGGCGTTTCTTGAGATCAGAATCCATATGGATTCAATGTATCACGCTCAAAACACCCCCGAGTGCCCCGAGCAACACACACGAATCTCCCGGGGCACGGCGGGCCGCGTTACAGCCTCACCAGCTTGCTTGCTCCCAGCACCAACCCCAGGGTAATCGCGGCAATCACAATTTCGCCCAGCGCGCCCACAATGAACGGCCGCAGCCCTTGCTTCTTCATCTCCTTGAAATTGATCCGCAGGCCGACGCCGGCAAAGGTGAGCAGGAACGCCCAGCGTGAAAGGTTGGCAATGCTGTTGATCTGATCTTTGTTGAACAGGCTCACGCTGGCGAGCAATGAGATCAGCAGAAAGCCCAGCACAAACTTGGGGAACTTCTGCCATAAAAAAGCAGCCTTATTCCCCACTGCCTGCCGGCCTTCACGCGCCGCCCAATAAAGCGCATAACCAAGGACCACAAACCCGATCATGGCATTGCGCGTGGTCTTTGCGAGCACTGCAATCTTTGCCGCGGCGTCAGAGTACAGCGCGCCGGCCGCAACTGCTTCGGCTGTATTGTCGACGCCGGTGCCCGCCCATAGCCCATACATGTGATCGCTCATGCCCAACCAGTGCCCGATCGGTGGAAAAGTAAAGAGCGCCAGCGCACCCAGCGCCAGGATCGCTGCAATTGCAAAAGACGCATCTTCATCATCCGCGTCAATCGCGCCCTTCGCCGCGATGATGGCCGAAACACCGCAGATCGAAGATCCCACCGCCAGCAAACTCGTAAGTTTTGGGCTGAGCTTGAAAATTCGTCCCAGCAGCGTCATGAAGGCGATCGACAACGTTAGTTCCACCAGAACCAGCACCAGGCTCACTGACCCCAGCTTGAGCACATCCCCGAGCAGGAAACGCGCACCCAGCAGAACGATTCCGGTCTTCAGCCAGAATTCATAGGTAGCCACACCCGGCTTGAACCAGGCCGGCACGCCGACGGTATTCGAAATCAACAGCCCGACCAAGATGGCCCACAGCACATACTCAATGCTGGGAAAAACGATATGATGTGTCTTGGTGTAGGTGTTGATTGATTTTTCCAGGACTTTTCCCGCCATGCCTACGATCGTCAGCAACGCCACGCCCGGAAGCAGCGCAATCAGCTTCTTCGGCCATTGAATTGGTTCTGCCCTGAGTACAACACTTGAGCTTGCCATGGATCTTCTCCTGTCAGAAATTCCTGCTGTTACCACGCTATGTGTTTGAGTAAGCCCAGCCGGACGAGCCCTGCCAGCAGCAGCGCAATCGCCACCGCCCAACCGTCCAGTGAAAGTGTTCTGGTCTTGGTGTTTGTTTTATGGGTTTGATCTGCCATTTTCCGTCCTCCGATTGGAATTCCCTTCCCATCAGCATTTCCCGCCAAAAAGAAAACCCACTCACGTCTGGTGAGTGGGTTGGTGAACTTCTTAAAACTATTGCAGTAGGATCACCCGCCAGACGCGCCGAAAAAAACGCACGAACAACATGAGTTGTTCATACACATCGGCATCCGACGCAGTGCTGTCATGAGCTGGTAATCGTACTGGCGGGATTGGATGCGTGTCAAATTGCAGCGATTCTCAATTTTTTTGACCTTCCTTCATTCCATCGTTCCATTTTGCAACACGCCTTGACTGGGACGGACTGCCCCAGGGCTGAAACATATGGTTTTCGAATCAGTTAGGCCGAACCGGAGCAGCAGGCCCGTGCTCGCCAACAACAACTGGGCCGCAGGCATCAAAATACGTGGGGAGATTTTATGGTCACTTTGGCTTCACGCCTTGTCAGCTGCTTGGCTACCGCGACGCGAAATTCTCCGTTCCCGGCACTCTTCGCCGTAATTCTGTCGTTGGCGCTCGGGGGGCAATCCATGGCCCAGCTCCCGCAGTCACCCTCGACGCTCCCACCGCTACCGGATCAGAACGCCCCAAACACCAAGGAACATCACAACCAGATGTCGACCAAGGACGTGAAAGAAAAGCTGCAAAAAGCGGTCGACAGCAAGAATCCGGCCTACGCGGGATCGGACATCAAGGTGGATGCCGACGATCAAACAGTCACGCTCAATGGCTCTGTTCAAAGCTCCATGCAGCGGGAAATGGCGATGCAACTGGCTCGGGCGTACGCCGGCAACAGGAAAGTCGTCAATCAGCTCTCCATCCGGTAGCTAGTCGTAATTCTGCTCGTTGGACGGCAGGGGTTTTGTCTTCATTGCAACCATGTGCCCGTGGGATATTATTTCCTTATGGTTGAGTTCCCCGTAGAGCAGCAGCGCGCGGCTTTCCCCGCGCTGCAGGATGGATACATCTTCTTTGACAATGCTGCCGGCGCGCAGTCACCCAAAGCGGTCCTGGAAGCCGTCGCCGATCATCTTCTTCGTCGCAATGTGCAGCGAGGCGGGAGATACAGACAGTCGCAGGAAGTCGACGCCGCGATTGCGCGAGCCCGTGAAAGCGTCGCCTTGCTGGTCAACGCGCGTCATGCCGATGAAATTTCCTTCGGCATGAATGCGACGTCGTTCATGCGGCTCATCAGCATCGCCGTCGGCCAATCGCTCAAGGACCGGCGTGAAATCATCGTCACCGATCTCGATCATGAGGCCAACATTGCCGTCTGGCTGGCGCTGGAGCGTGAAGGCGCAAAGATTGTCTGGTGGCATTTTCGCGAAGATGGCCGGCTGCATCCGGAAGATCTGGATAATCTGCTTTCGCCGCGAACTCGGATCGTAGCCTGCACACTGGCGTCCAATGCGATTGGCTCCATTCTCGATATTGCCGGGGTCTCCCGGCGCGCTCACGCCGCCGGAGCCGAGGTGTTTGTTGACGCCGTGCATTACGGTCCACACGGACCGATCGACGTTCAGGCTTTTGATTGCGACTACCTGGTCTGCTCCGGCTACAAAATCTTTTCTCCGCACATGGGATTTCTTTGGGGCCGTATGGAAACCTTGAACGCTCTTCCTACTTTCCGCGAAGATTTTGTTCCCGATACGACTCCCGCCAAACTGGAGATTGGAACGTATATCTATGAGAACGTCGCCGGCATGGACGCCGCTGTGCATTATCTCGAAGACCTCGGCAGGCTCATCCAGCCGGTAGCAAGTTCGCGTCGGGCCACGCTGGTAGCAGCTACGGAAGCCATCCGTAGCTACGAGGCGCAACTTTCGCGTGCGATGCTCGACGCGCTGGCGGAGGCCAACGCCACCGTGTACGGCATTACCGCCAGAGATCAGATTGCCTGCCGTACTCCGACGTTATGCTTCAATCTTCCCGGTATTGCGCCGGCGCAAGTGACCGAGGGGCTGGCCAGACACAACATCAGCGTGCGCGATGGCCACATGTATTCGCCGCGATTGATGAAACGACTCGGCCTGACCAGGGAGAGCGGCGCGGTCAGAGCGTCGTTGGTGCATTACAACACCGTGGAGGAAGTCCGCAGATTCGGAAGCGCGCTGGCGGAACTCGCAAACGCCTGATCTTACAAGGATTCTGTATGGAAGATGCCGCAAGACGTCGCACGCGCAAGACCAGGCCTGCAGTAGCATGGCGCATCGCTGTCGTTTTGATGTTGATTTGCATGGCTGGATGCGGCGTCCAGCAGCTTCCTAACCAGATCACTGACGATGAATACGCGTTATACTCCGCATGGCTCACCAGGTACAGCAGGAATCATCCCGAACAGCTCTACATATCGCAGCGTACCGCGGTTTTCGACGAGCTTCTCTCCGGGAACTGCAGCCGGGCCCTGCACGACCAGGGAAAAGTACCATGGTCGCTGATCAAGCCCTTGCAGGCGCTGGGAGATGCTCAGTACATGTTGCGCGAATATCAGCACCGGTTGGACGTTCCCGTCGCTTACACAATGGCTGAACAGATGCCGCTCAGTTCGCATGAAGGCTTCACCTATGTTTCCTTTTCCCGTGTTGTCTTTGATCGTGCGCACTCTGAGGCATTGTTCTTCTTCGCACACAGCGGCTGCGAGAAAGGATCGGGCACGCAGATGGTCTGTGGTGGAGGAGGCGCGGTCGCTTTGCACGCTATCAAAAGGTCGGGACAGTGGCAGATCGAACCCGCCCAAGGCTGTATGTCGGTTGAGTGATTCACCCAGATGCGATAAAGAAGAAAGGCGTTCTTATTCAACTCACAGAATAGGGAAACTATGCTAACCGATAACCAAGCCCAGGAATCGCTATCGCGCTTCTCCGCGGCGACGCCGCCTACAGAGGCTACCGAAGGTCTCCATCGCCGCCTGAGCCAGCGCCAGCTCACCATGATGGCCATCGGCGGCGCGATCGGCGTCGGACTGTTTCTGGGAAGCAGTGTGACCATTCGACTGGCTGGTCCCGGCGTCATTCTTTCCTATCTTCTGGGCGCGGCGATTGCGCTCATCATGTCATACGTTCTCACGGAGATGGCCGTCGTCCATCCTGTAGCCGGCGCATTTGGCGTTTACGCAGAACAATATCTCAACCCGTGGGCCGGCTTCGCCGTGCGAGCCACGTACGGAGCGGCACAAATCATCGCCATCGGCGCAGAGGTCACTGCCGCCGGAATATACATCTCTTACTGGTTTCCCAATGTTCCGCAATGGATCTGGGTAACATTGGTTTCATCCGCCCTGGTAGCGCTCAATTCCATGCAGGTCAACCGCCTCGGCGAATTTGAATACTGGTTCGCCATGATCAAGGTGGCGGCTATTCTCGCTTTCATCGTCGTTGGGATCTCGCTGATCTTCGGCGTCGGCTCGCGGCATGCAATCGGCTTGGCCAACCTGACCCAGCACGGCGGCTTCCTGCCCTCAGGCTGGAAGGGCGTTTGGCTTTCGCTCACCATCACCGTCACCAGCTACATGGGAGTTGAGATCATTGCCGTTACAGCCGGTGAGGCCGAACGTCCGGAAGTTACGATTCCGCGCGCCATGCGCGCCATCGTTTACCGGCTCATCTTTTTCTACGTGCTAGCCATCGCCATCATGGTGACGATGGTTCCATGGACCCGTGCCAGCGGCTCGTCCACGCTCTCCGGCAGCCCGTTTGTGACCGCATTTGCTGCCGCGCACATCCCTTTTGCCGCTGCGATCATGAACTTTGTCGTGCTTACCGCAGCGCTCTCCAGCGTGAATACTAACCTGTATCTCTCCACGCGAATGCTCTACTCGCTGGGTCGCGGCGGTTACGGACCAACATGGCTGGGAAGGATAAGTGGAAACGGCGTTCCCCACTTTGCCTTGGCGGCTTCAACTGCAGGAATCATCGCTGCTATCGTGCTGGCGCTCAAAGCTCCAGCAAACGCGTTCCTCATTCTCTACGGCGTCGCTGTAGCGGGAATGCTTTTTGTCTGGCTGGTGATTCTCATCACTCATCTGCGTTTTCGGAAAACACTCAGCGGAGAACGTCTGTCAAAGCTGCCGATGCGTCTGCGTGCACATCCATTCTTCACGGTTCTTGGAATCCTGGTTCTCCTGGCCATCGCCGGGACAACCTTCGCTGTTGACGGGATGAAATGGGCAGTACCGGAATTTCTGGTTTTCCTCGCGATCATTTCACTCTTATACCTGCGCAACCGATGGGGCAAAAGGATCGCGCAATGATCAACCTCGGCGAAGAATTCTACTCTTCGCTCCACGGAAAGATTAGGGGCGATCTGCTGCGGCCAGGCGATTCTCGCTACGACGAGGCGCGCGGTATCTGGAATGGGATGTTTGATCGCAAGCCCGCGCTCATTGCCCGCTGCGCCGGCGTGGGCGATGTGCAAACTGCAGTCCGCGCCGCGTCTGATGCAGGAATTCTTACCGCCATCCGCTGCGGCGGACACAGCCTTGCCGGGTTCAGCTCATGCGATGACGGAATGGTGATTGATTTGTCGCGAATGCGGCAGGTCACCGTCGATGCCGAGTCTCAGCGGGCCAGATTTGCCGGCGGCTGCCTGCTGGGATCGATTGATACTGCAACGCAAAAGGCGGGACTGGTCTTCCCTTCCGGCGTAGTCTCTCATACCGGCGCAAGCGGCCTGGTTTTAGGTGGCGGCACAGGATGGCTTACGCGCCGCTTCGGACTCTCATGCGATAACGTCGAAGGGTTCTCGCTCGTCACCGCTGACGGCTCCCTGGTTCGCGCCAATGCCAGGGAGAATGCGGATCTATTCTGGGCGTTGCGCGGCGGCGGTGGTAATTTTGGCGTGGTCACCGAATTTGAGATCAAGCTGCACCCGCTTACCTCCGTGGTGCTTGCTCAGGGATTGTGTCCTGAAGCCGGGATTGGGCGGCTCCTAGAATTCTGGCGCGACTTCATGGCGGAAGCGCCGCTCGATCTAAAATGGAACATCGACCTGCGCCTTGCTCCGCGTGCTGGGAACGTACCTGTCGAACTCCGCGGACGGCCTGTAGCCGGCAATTCCCTGGTCTGGACCGGCGATCCTGAAGCCGGCACACCGCATTTACAGCGCGCTCTCTCCTTCTGCCACAGAGATTCAGTGAACCGCAAAGCGGTTTCATTCCTGCAGCTCCAGACCATGGCTGATTCCGATTTTCCGCACGGCCGCCGCTATTACACCAAATCGGGTTATTTTGCGGGCCTTGACGATGCCACCATCTCTCGCCTGGTTGAGGCCGTCACAACGATTCCGTCGCTCGATGCGCAAATCGAACTTGCCTATCTGGGCGGCGCGGCAGCGCAGGTTGCCGCAGATGCCACCGCCTTTGGCGATCGTAGCGCGCCTTTCATCATAAATTTGCTGGCGAATTGGCAGGATCCGTCAGCCGATAGCGGCAACATCGCCTGGGTTCGCGGTCTTTTCAAGACCCTGCGGCCGGCAATGAAGCCCGGCGTCTGCGTCAATTTCATGAGCGGCGATGAACAGGAGCGTGTGCCGGAAGCCTATCACCAGCGCTGGGAACGTGTGATCGCGATCAAATCCCGTTATGATCCAAATAACTTTTTCCGGCTCAACCAGAATGTGAGACCGCAAAAATTCGCAAAAAGCTCATAGCCGGCGTTGTGCCCTAAGCTGCCTCTGCCCTGCGACAGATCACAGAGGCTTTGCTAGAATAGAGGAGTTGTTCCCTACCCCACTGCGCGCCCTTAGCTCAGCTGGATAGAGCGTCTGACTACGAATCAGAAGGCCGGGAGTTCGAATCTCTCAGGGCGCGCCATAACAATTTCCTCTTGATTCAAGGCACCAGGAAATACCCTTTCTTCGTGAACAAGACGTGCTCATTGCTCATGGTTGAACCGATCGCCCGACACTGTCGATGCCTTTTCTCCTTGTGCAAACCGCCCGCCGGCTTTACCACCTTGCCAGCCAACCAGTGATCTATTCGTTATTTCTAATTGAGTTCGATGGCACACTCCAGGCGCGGTAAGGTGCTAATCGAACGCCTCGGTGCGCGCTTCTCGATCCTTGAATTGATTCCGGTTCCGCTCAGTAGCCAAGCACAATTTCCATGGCGATGACATTTCCGGCTTCCTCGGCTTGCACGGTCGCTGATAGGAACTGTCCAGGGCGGAATTGGCAGGACATTTTTACAAAAAGGCCACCAACCACGCGCGCAGGGCATTCAAGGTCCAGCTCAAATTGGGCTTAACCTAGTCCGCTTCTCGCACGCGCCAAACCCCAAATGGCGCAAGAAAGGTTTACCAGAAGGAGTAACTATGACATTGAATCGTTCCTTGAGCCCAGGGACGAGCAGGAGTCGCCTGTTTTCCGGATTTCTGCGCGTATTGACCTTTAGCCTGATCACCGTCGCTTTCGCACTCCGACCGCTGCACGCCCAGACTGTCGCATATGTAGCCAACAACAACAGCAACAGCGTTTCTGTGATCGACGTGCCCAGCAACACCGTAACCGCCACCATCCCAGTGGGCCTGGCGCCGATCGGCATCGCGTTTTCTCCAGATGGCGCGACAGCCTACGTCACGAACGAAAACGGCGGCACGATTTCAGTGATCAACACTGCCACTAACTCCATAACAGCGACCATCGGGCCACTCACAGGACCCGCAGGGGCCGTGGGCCCCAAGTTCCCGGCAATCACTCCAGATGGAAACACTCTCTACGTGCCTGCCAACGGCGGCGTAGCCACTGTTCAGGTCGTGAGCACCGCGACCAATACCGTAACGGACGTGATCACGCTTGCTCAGTTCTTTGCAGGTGCTGCGGCGGTCACTCCGGATGGGAAGCGCGTGTATGTCTTAACCGACGACTTTGCTCCTCAGCTCAACGTTGTGGTCATCGACACAGCCACCAATACGCAAGTGGGTCCGAGCGTAGTAGTAAGCGGCAATCAGACAGGACCTGGTATTGCGATCACGCCTTCGGGGGGGACGGTCTGTGCTGCCGGAGGAACCGCGCCGGTAGTCACTGCGATGAGCACCGCCAACAACACTGTGATCACCACAATTCCTACCGCGGACTTTCCCTTAGGCATTGCCATCACTCCGGACGGCACCCGCGCCTACGTAAGCGATCTCAACGCCGGCGCAGTCACCGTGATTGACACTGCGAGCAATACGGCGGTGGCCAACATTTCTCCTTTCTCCCAACCCTTCGGAGTGGCCATCACTCCTGACGGCGCATCGGTCTTTATTACGAACGAGAACACAGCCAGCGTTTCGGTCATCGACACGGCGACCAACACCGTAGTGGCTACGGTTCCAGTAGGCTCCAATCCGTTGGGCGTCGCGATCGCCAACCTGAACGCGCCCTTTGCCGCGTTCACCATCGACAACCTGAATATCAGCCCCCAGGGGTTCCACGAGCAAGGCGACTTCACTCTGGGTGCAAATAGCCAGGGAATCGATTTAGCCCACCAACTGGTCAAGCTGACCATTGGCAGCTTTTCTTTGACCATACCGGCCGGTTCTTTCCTTCAGGTTAGCGGGAACCATCACTTCGAGTTGAATGCCATCATCAATGGGTTGCAGGTCAACTTCAGCCTCAAAGCCAACCACGGCAGCAACACCGCTTTCAGTTACACAGTCAACGTCAATGGGGTGGACCTTACCTCTCAACCTGATCCGGTAACCGTTGGTCTGCAGATCGCCAATAACACCGGCACTACGACGCGACAATTCTAAAAAAGAAGCTGTCTCTCGGGACGGGCGCTCGTTGAGGTAACCGAGGACAAGGCGACGTGCCCGTCGGAGTGACCCTTTTGCTTCTGGAAATATGCAAAGTACGCGCAAAGCATTTGGATGGCACGACGGGCGACTCGCTCATCGATTCACACGCCTGGGCTCAAAAGATTTCTAAGATCGTCACTTAGGGCGCCATAAAATCAACAACTTGCCAGTTTTTTGGTTGCCGCACAAATCGTAGTGTGCCGGAAAATAGGGCATAAAACTATTGAACCATCACCGTTCGCGTCGCATTCAGTGCGTCGCGCCGCTGTCCAGTTCAGCTCTTGACGAATTGGCGTTCTGGTGATATTACAGAGTCGCTGCAAGCGTTTGTGCCTCCGTGTCGTCTGTAGGGACCCTAGCGAAGACTAATCTCCAGAAGAAGGGAGTGTAACGTATATGGGAGCCCAACCAGCATTCACCATCCAGGAATTCGTAGAACGTCTCTCAAGTGCAATTTCTTCGGCCGCGGCGGGGAGCAGTAGCTCCAGTGGCGGTTGCGGGGATGGAAGCTGCACTTGAGGTGGCGCCATGGCCAGGGTCCTGGCCAAGAGTGTTCTTTCGGAACAAAAAGAGAGCGTAGCACCAATGGCGTTGGAACTCGCGCGAGCGATCGAGAGCTGTGCCGCTGGAGATCATACTGCCATACCTAAAGTGCTTTCCAAAGCTATGCAGGAACTGGAACGCACCAAGGGGCGATGACTAAGCGGCAAGCCTGAATTTCAAACTGTAGCGTTGCGCGTTGATCCAGGGAGTAGTGCGCTAACTGTGCGGCCACGAAGGTCCTATGCTGAAGCGAGATTTTGTTGTGCGGAAGCCCTGTCTTCACAGGAGCTATGAAATCTTTGCGGTTCCTGGTACGGATGACATTCAGTTTCAAAGCGAAGGCCGAAGCCTTCGCCTAAAGCCTTGTGATTCTTCGGGCTTGTTAGACCAGCTAATCTCGCTCCTGGACGGGACGCGGACGGTTGATGACATCCTCAATGAAATGAGGGATTTCGATGAATCGCAGATTTTGGATTCGTTGCAGCAGCTGTTTGAGGCCCGACTCGTTGAAGATGCAGCTCCAGGCGCAACACGGCTTTCCGAGGATCAGCAACAGTTCTACTCCTCACAATTAACTTTCTTCTCACAGTATTCAACCGAACCCCACAGAATTCAGGACAAGCTGGCTGCATCGCAGGTGGGTGTGATCGGTCTGGGCGCGATCGGCTGCTCGTTGTTGAGTTCGCTCGCCGACAATGGGATCGGCGAGTTACTTGGAATTTGTTGTGCCCATGATTTGTCAGGAGAAGAAAGTGCTGAAGAGCGGATGAGCCAACAATGCAGGTTGCGGAATCCCTGGGTTAGTTATCGAGGCATCAGGGTTGTTGATGAAGAATGGAAGTCTGTTCTGGAATCACTCAAGGGACTCGATTTCTTAGTTTTGGCGATGGAAGGGTGGAATCCAGGCCGTCTGGAAAGCTTGAATGAAGCGTGCCTGGAGACGAACACGATGTGGATGCCAATTGGTATTCGCGCGCAGGAGGGGTATCTTGGCCCAACCATCGTGCCGCATCAGACAGCTTGTTACAAGTGTTACGAGCTGCGATTGAAAGCAAATCTTGTTCACTACGAGCCGCACCTGGTTTATGAGCAGCATATACGAGCTGGACACATTCCTCGGCAGTTTGGCAGGCTTCCACAATTCAGGCGGACGATTGCAGACATGGCGGCCCTGGAAGTCATCAGGTTACTGACCCGCTTCAGTCCTCCAACGACATATGCGCGCATGTTTACGCTCGATTTACTGACATTTGACACGCAGTTTCACGATGTCTTGAAGCTGCCTCGATGCCCCGCATGTGGCGAGCGTGCGAAGCACAGGCCGCCGTTCAAAGCCTGGTCTGATTAAGCTCGAGTGTGGTGACAGAATGCCGACTTTAGGTGACCTTAGCCGAAGAGCTTCTGAGACGCTTGCCGCAGCATCGCGGGGAATAGGAGATCGGACAGGGATCATAAAACAAGTCTCTGAGCGAATGATTGAGACTGATGAGCCCCGTATTTTTCACGCGTTCACAGTTGCGACGGACAGTGGCAGGCTGTATGGAAACCCGGAACAGCCAATGCTCCGAGGAAGCTCTGGTGCGGGGCTGACACGTGAGGTCGCGATGGCCAGTGCCGTCGGTGAAACCTTTGAACGCTATTGCAGCGGAATATACGACGACCGGGACCTCATTGTTTCGAGCTACAAACATCTGCAGAGCCTCGGCTACCGGGTTGCAAATCCTTCCTCTTTTGCTCTGTATTCCCAAACGCAGTACACCAGTCCCGGGTTCATCCACCACCCATTCTCCGAGGATCTGGAGATCAGCTGGGTACAGGGATACTCGATCACTTGCGAAAAACCTGTCTTGGTTCCGGCTTGTCTTGTGTATGTACCATTTCGATACAAACACCCCAGTGATCTCATTGCCTTCGGTGTGAGCACCGGTCTGTGCTGCCAACGTTCTCGGGCTGAGGCTATCCTTGGCGGATTGTATGAGGTAGTCGAGCGCGACGCCTTCATGTGTATGTGGATGAATCGAATGCCGTCCCCGCAGGTTGAGTGGAGGACTGGATCTTGGTTAGCTCCAATTCTCAAAGAGCGTTTCGAGCCTTGCAATGTCACTTTGCATCTTGCTGACATCACGGCAGATTTAGCCATCCCCGTACTTTTGGGCGTGCTGGTTGACGAGCGTCAGGACGGTCTTGCGGTCGCTGTGGGGGCCTCCGCGAACCTGGACCCACAGACCGCTGCCTTGAAAGCTCTCAATGAAGCGGCCCAGGTGCGGCGCTGGTTGAAAGTGATGAAACAGCAGTCTGCGGGCCACTCTTACCGCGCAGACTTTACCGATGTAGTCACTTTCGAAGACCACGTACGCCTTTTTAGCTCTCTGAGTAGTATCGCTTATCTTGATTTTCTGCTAACCAACCCGGAAACAACCGATGTAACGTCCATACGTAGTTTCGGAGCTGCAACTACCCGGGATGATCTAAAGACTTGTGTGCTGGCCCTGGCGGAAAAGGGATTTGAAGTCATCGCGGTGGACTTGACGCAGCCGGACATATCCGATTTGGGCTTCCACGTTGTAAAAGTTCTGATTCCGGGGATGATTGATCTCAATTCGGATCATAACTATCCTTTACTCGGGGGAGAACGTCTCTACACGTTACCTCGTAGGTTGGGTCATACCGATCGCGATCCGCAAGAGAAGGAGCTCAATTCTGTTCCCCATCCGTTTCCCTAGGATGTGACGGCGCGGACTTGCAGCCCTCTCTCATCCAGGCGGGCGTCTTCTGTTCCGATCTGAAGGGAAAGCAAATGGTCAAACATTCCGATACCGACAGCCGTAAGAGGTTTGACGGGGATCTTTTCTCCGTATCTGAAGTCTTTCATGAAAACACGAAGATCCGCAGAGCAAAACATGGTTCATTTCTGCCAGCGCAGAACCGCGGGCCGCTCCCCGATGAGTTGAATCATGCATTGGGCCACTCCTTCAAAGAATACAGATCAGCCGAGCGGATTCCTCTCCCGCCCGCTGTGCCCGCAATAGCACAGCCTCTTGAATGTGTGCTTCGCAACCGTCGCTCCATTCGAGAGTTCTCCGGGGCGCCAGTTTCAATCGAACACTTATCATGCATCCTGGAGCTGAGTTACGGCATTAGTGACGAGTCGGTCGTGAGCGACGGCGTTAATATTCTGCGCAAGCGTACTGCTCCTTCGGCGGGGGCACTCTATCCCAATGAAATTTATCTTGTTGCGCAACGCGTGGAAAGGTTGCCGTGTGGCCTTTATCACTTTCAGCCGCTGAATCACTCACTGGAATGCCTGCTTGCCCGGGACCTGAGTAAAGACTTGGAGCATGCCATGCTGTACCCGGAAGTGGTGGCCCAAGCCAGTGTGGTTTTTCTGCTCGGTTCCATCTTCGAGCGAGCGCGATTCAAATACGGAGAGCGCGGGTACAGGTTTGTCCTTTTGGATGCGGGGCATATAGTTCAGAATATTTATCTCGTGTGTACCGCGTTGGGAATCGGTTCAGTGGCCATCGGCGGTTTTGTAGATGACGAACTGAATCAAATGATCGATTTGAACGGAGTCGACGAGGCAATCGTTTACACGATAGCCGTCGGACATCCTGCCGGCGAGATGCAACGTCAGTCACCAACCGTGAGACCCGGATAGTTCTCCAAGAATACCTCACCGGTTATGGTGCGTGGACCGATGGTCCACGCACCGTTGCCTGCCAAATTTGGTTGTTAGGTCTAGTGTTCGCTGTGCTCGCCGGGAGTTGCCGCCCGAAGTACCTTCGACTCGGCAGCGATCTTGGCCGCCATCTTAGCAGCTTCCGCCGCGTTCGGCGGATTGAGCAAGACTGAGATGTCATGAGAGTACTGATTCGCCACGATCATATCCAAGGTGCCATCCTCATTGAAATCGCCGAGTATAGGAGAGGTCGGATTGTCCCCCACTTGGATTTCCGCCACTTTGTGCACCCCCCCTTTGTTGTCAGCGTCATTCAACAGCACTGCCACTTTTCCGCCGTCCAGGGTCACAGCAACATCCGGAAAACCGTCGGCGTTAAAGTCACCTACAACCTGGTCTGTAGGTGTCGCACCCACGGAAACTTTAATCGGTTGTTTGAATTGCCCCATTCCGTCACTGAGGAATATTGAGATATCGTCCGAAGCAGTATTGACCGTGATGATTCCGGGAAACCCCTTGTTAAGACCGGGGTCGACAACGGGTGAAAATACGTCAGCAACAAGAGCCTTCGCCAACAACAGGGGAAACTCCTGTTTCTCGCTGAAAGTACCGTCCCCGTTATTCAGTAAAATGGTTCCACGGTCAGACTCCAGATTCGTCATCATGAGGTCCACAGATCCATCGCCATTGATATCGCGGGCCGTCAGATGGTACGGCGAGGGCGATACTTTGTAGCTGACGGGCTTTTCAAAACCTCCCTTATGGTCGTTCATAAACACAAGAGCTTCCGGGCCACCCTTAGTAACCGTCACCAAATCCAACCACCCATCAGCATTGACATCCGCCGCAATCACGCCCATCGGACCGGCTCCTGAGGCTATCTTGCTTGGCGAAGCGAATTTGTGGTCACCCAACCCGTACATCACGATCAAATCAGAAGTGAATGTATTGACAATCGCTATGTCCATAATCCCATCACGATTAAGGTCAGCCACCCACAGGTCCCATGGACCATTCCCCTTCGTTGGAAGTGTGACGGAATGACCCAAATGCCCCTTACCGTCGTTAAAGTACAGGCGCACGCTGTCCACTTCGCGGCACATAGCGACGACGTCGACATGGTTGTCATTATCCATGTCGGCGGCCCTCAGTCGACCTGGAACTTTGACGCAGGAAACGCGTTGATCCTCCTGAAACTGCCCCGTACCTGCCGTGGGTTTGATTTCGAAATCTGCGATATAACCGTGCTTCATCGGTATGCCTTCACTGGAAAGCACGCCATCGGTCAGAGTTACCGTCACTAACTCGCCAATTTTGAAGCGATTGTCGCGATTGGCACCAAACAGGCCCAGTGTAGGCTTTAGAGTCACCAAGTGCTGCTTTGCGTCGTAGGTGAGATTCGTCTTGTGATAGCCCGACATGGATCCATAGACCAGAACCGTTTGATTGGTGAGGCTTGACGGAGACATGGCGGTACTGAACTGAATGTGAATATCGCGATCGAGCCCATTTCCTACAGCATGGACTCGGTGAGATTGGTTAGGGTCGACGCTCTCAACGCGAGGCACTTGAACGCCCTGCAGTAACACAGCCACATTGCCCGATATAAAGCTGGCTCCCACAATGTCAATTTTGCCATCGTGATTGAGGTCTGCCGTTACCAGGGAGGTCAGGTGCTCACCATCGGGGCGAATTCTTACGGGATCCGCGAGTGATCCGTCGCCTCTGTTGGACAAAATCGCCAGGGTACCGGTCTCACGCTCGGAAACAATTACAGCCGGTTTCTTGGCCCCGTCGATATCAGCTACGGCGATGGTCTGCGGATGGCGTACGCTGTATTCGTTGCCTTTCTTGAATTGCCCATTACCTTGGCCCAGCAACAACGTTACTGTTCCCGCGTCTTCATTGGCGGTAGCGATGTCGGGAAATCCGTCACCGTTGAAGTCCGCCACTCCCAGAGCCACCGGGCCTGCGCCGGTCTCGAACGTCATTCCCTCGGCAAACGTCCTATGTCCGTTGTTGAGGAACACCGAGATGTTTCCGCCTTCATTATTCGCAGTAATCAGATCCTTACGCCCGTCGCCGTTAACGTCCTCAGCCGCCAGGAAAACTGGCGACTTTCCAGCGTTGAGGACAAGATCGGGCTTGAAATCATGGTTGGGGTTATTGAAATACACGGTCACGGTGTCCTTTTCCATGTTCAACACCGCAATGTCGTCTAACCCATCGCCGTCCAGGTCGGCAGTAACAACAAAAATGGGCGCCTTCTCAGTCGCCACCTGCACCCCGGGCTTGAAGCCGCCTTGGCCGTCGGCATAGAAAATAGAAAGGTTTGAAGACCCTAAATTTGCCACCACCAGATCCGGATAGCGGCCTCCGCTAAGCCGGCCGGCAGCCACAGAGTAAGGAGTTTGGCCCGGCGCTGTAATCTTTGTCTTTAAACTGATCAAGCCGTTGCCTTGTGTCTTCATTACTGAAATCGTGTTGTTGGATGAATTCACCGTGACTAAATCGAGAACGCCATCACTCTCCAAATCAGTGGCGATAACCTGGTTTGGCCCTTGCTCTCCCTTAACCATGATCCAATCGGAGTCACTCAACACTCCTGCGCTACTGTTCTTAGCTTTGTCGGCAAAAGCAGTGCCCAGGAGCAGCAACGCACCAAGGGCAGTTAAACAACCAAAAATGAATCCCCTCCCACCTCTGTGAGCAATACTCATCTGCATAAAAGTTTCCTTTCTAGACAATTCGCCTGCACACACTCATCCTGCGCGGAGGTAAATTTCCAACGGATCAACCACGATTTAGGCTGGGACCCTTAAAAAAACCAAAGAAAGTAAGGTTATGAATTTTTACGAATTTCGAGAGGAACCACAGCCTAACACACGCAATCCCATTGTCAAGGGCGAACGCAGGCAAATGCTGGGAAGGCAAAAAGCATGGGAGAAACCAAGATTCGCTGCCCCTAGCGGCCTTAAGCAGCTGGTCTCGGTTCCCAAAATGGTACCAGCACGATTCGCGAAGGAAAGCCGCCAAACTAGAAGATTATTCCGCAAACAAAACGGTTCGCAAGGACATGACTCCTGGAATGAAGTGGGAGATCGCAAAAGCGTGGAAGACGCGACGCTGTCGCCGCCAAGGTTACAACCATCGGCGGCGCCTAGCTCCCCAACTGGCTTGTCGATTCCATTCAGTTGCCTGGATGGAAGATAGCCAAAGGCAACCACGACGTATGCGGTGCCTTCGATTTTTCTTGCCGAAGTTGACGGGCAGGGTGAAAATGCACAGGACGCAAATACACAAAACACAAAGGAGCGACCATGAAGATCGTCATAGCGGGCATCCTGGGTGGGATTGTATTGTTTATCTGGGGCGGAATATGGCATGAGGTACTTCCCTTTCAACTTAACGGCCTACGCAGCCTCCCGACGGAGCAGGCGCTGGAGACGAAGGGCAAATTGACGGACGCAGGGGTTTATGTTTCTCCGGGATATGCCGTTCCGGATAGCGCCTCTTTTGCCGCAAGGTTACATTCCATGAGGGAGCTTGCACGAACGCGCACCAACGAGCCGCGGCAATTCCTGGTTTATCACCCGGTCGCGCGGCCTATCACTGCCCGGCCATTCGTTGTCGAGTTTTTCACCAACATCGTTCAAGCGTTGATCGCAGGCTTTTTAGTCGCCCAGGCACGATTGCAGCGCTATTCTTCCCGCCTGGGATTCATTGTAGTCTTGGGTTTGTTGGCCAGCATCACGACCAATATATCGTTTTCGAACTTCTATGGGTTCCCAGTCGGCTTCATCACGACCAACATAATTTTTGTGGCAATCGGCTATTTCCTTATTGGCTTGGTCGTCGCAGCGATGGTCAAACCCCCGGTGTCCACAGCGACAGTGTGAAGTTTGGCTGCAGCTTTGAACCATAGGAAAAACAAAACATCGTTCGTCACAAGACGCTGGAGCCCTGAAGCAGATTTAGGACCGGACTGCCGTAAATAACTTGGCGGCTTCTTGGCTGCGCTACTAATCGTAGTGTGCCTTGGCCGGCTACTGTTTTTCCAAAACATATTGCTGGTCCGAATCTCCCCGCGGGCCGGACCGATGAATGTTCTTGGTCAGGGTCTTGCCGTCGTCGGAGAGCGTCCAGACCTCCTTGCCGGTCAAGACTGAATCGTGCTCTTTCTCGACAGTTTCAAATACCAGGGTGTTGCCCTCCCATTTCACGTTGGTCGTAAACTCGTCGCCCTCGCGGTCTTGTGACTTCTGCTCTTTGCCGATCACGTAGGTGCGGTCATACGTGCGTTCTCCTCGATCGCCGACCGTAGTGGTTGTCACTTTCAAATTCGCATCCTGGAACTCGATCTTGTTGACATAACTCTTGAGCCAGGAACTCTTCGTTGGACTCTTCTCCATGTTTTGTTTCCAGGTGCCGGAGAAGTCGGGCCGCGATTGCGCGGCCCCCGCCATGGCCAGGAACACCATCAAGTAAATCGCCATCGTGCGTTTCGCCATCTCTCTTGTTCCTCCTCAACCGGAAATCAGAAAGTAAGGTGCATCGACATCTGTAAGAACCGCGGGCCGCCGATTGTCTGTGTAATGTTCCCCATGCTGCCGGCGTTCGCTGAAGAGACGCTGATGGGTACATTGTTCTTCAGGACCGTGTTGTTGTAGAGGCTCGTACTATTGCGAGGCGCAGCAAAACTTGCGTGGTTAAACACGTTAAAAGCGTCGAACTCATACTTCAGCCCGAACCGCTCCGTCAGCTTGGTCTCCTTTCTCAAGGCCGTGTCAAACCGCGTCTGGAAAGGCGCACGAAAAATGTTGCGGCCTCCGCCGCCGAAAGCAGTTTCCATGTTGTCGCCGAGCGGAACACCGTCCGTACCAGGAGTAACCGTCGGAATGGCGAACTTGCTGGGATCCAGAACATTCAGACCGCCATTCGGATTCACGACCGGATTCCCGCGCAAGAGTGCGGAACTGGGGCTCACGCCGGGTGCAAGGCCCAGGATGGGATCGAGGATGCTGACCTGCGTCCCGTAGAACAGTCCGGCAACCGCGCCCGAAAAATCGATGATGTTGTACGGCTGTCCGCTCTGAGCCACGGTAATCCCGCTCAGCCCCCATCCATTCACGAATTTACTCAACAGGGAGTTCGTTTTGGCGAAGCTGGGCAACTGATATAGATAACTGATGACGAAAACATGCGTCCGGTCGAACGTGGATGTCGCATATGACGTGCGTGGATTGAGCGGGTCATTGCCGTTGAAGAAGAGTCCCAGATCGCTCTGCTCATCAAAGGCATGTGACCACGTGTAGGACGCGGTAAGTTGCAGGCCGTGGCTCATCTGCTTTTGTACTCCTGCCTGCAGCGCATGGTAGGAGGAGATGCCCTCCGTCCGGTAGAGCACCGCGTTGGTACTGTAACCTAGGAAGGGCACGCGCAGGTCTGTATTGCCCCCATCGATGGAATGGACGGTTTCGCTGGGAACGATGTTGAATCCATACGAGGATGTCTCTCCGTGGATTGGATTTTGCGCCGTGGCGATTCCAGGCTGGTTGAAAGGGATTGGCAGAACCTCATGCAAGCCACGATTCCCGACATACCCCAGAGTCATCACCCAACTATTCATGGGCTGCCATTGCAGGTCGAATGACCAGTTCTCGGTGTATGGCAATACGTTGTTCATATCGTAGCCGCCAAACAGGTACGTGCTCGCCCCCGACTTTATCCCAGCGATATTCGGCAGGATCTGTGTAATCGCCTGCGCGTTGTTCGGTGGTGTGGGAGGCGTAGTCCCAAAAGGATTGGAGAGCGTGCTGGTTGGCGTCGTCGTGAGCTGGGTGACAAACGGCAGAGCAAGAGTTACCCCAAATGGCCCATTGAATCCTCGGCCGGCGCCGGGCGAGAATTCGCTGAAGAATTCGCCGCGGTCATAGTAGATTCCGAAGCCGGCACGTACGACAAAATTCTTCAGGAAGGACGGGCTCCACGCAACACCGGCCCGCGGCCCAAATCCCCACTGCCGCCCTTTCATGGTCGAGTCGCTGACGCCTGAAGTGCCCATTGTCGGGTTGTTGCCTGCAACCACAATCCCGCTATTCACGATCGTGTCGGTTGCTGCGTCGTACTGATAGCGGCTGGCGTCAAAGTTGGCCAGCATGCCGTTCTTTTCCGTCAGGGGGCCGTCCCAGTCATAGCGCAGCCCAAGACTGAGGGTCAGATTCTTGCGGGCTTTGAAGCTGTCCTGGACATAAGCGCCGACTTGCTTAGAGCGATAGTAGCGGCTGGTTGCGCCGTCAAAGAACTTGGAGAACGCGGCGCTGAACTGGCCCTGGATCAAGCTTGGAAAATCGTTGGCATCGAGCGTGGCGGCCTCGTTATTGCGGTTGAGGACATTCAACTGACCAATATCGAAGTTGAAACCGGTGGAAATGGTGTGCGCCCCATGGGCCCACAGCAGGTTGGTAGACGCCTCAAGCTGGTTTTGCGCAAAACCTGCATTCGCGAAGCTGCCGCTGGGACCAAACGTAACTCCTCGCCGTATGTTGTTGTCACAGGTAAAGCAAACGATGGCGGGAAAGCGTGTCAAGCCGAACAGGTTGATGCCCGCGTCCGCCGGCGTCAGGGGCTGTTCGGTGGTAGCAAAAGTATGCATGCGGGCGAATCCTAGCTTTTGGTTCCAGGTAAGCGTCGGCGCAAGAGTCGTAGTGTTATCAAGCGAGGCCACCTGGCTCCCGGCCTGGTTCGTCTGCGTAAACCCCAGCAGACTGCTCGCCGCAAAGGGACTGGTCGACGGATTGTACGAGTAGAAGTATTTCCCGGACAGGCGATCGCTGGAGCTGATGTTGTAATCGATATTGGTATTGAACTGGTCTTGGGAAAACGTCGACGCCGGAGCCGTAGCCAGAACGTCGAATCCCTGGGCTTTGGCCTGCGCCAAGCTAGTGGTCGTGGGGTTGGGAATCAAAAATTGACCATTCGGGAGCTTGAATTGGAAAAGTTGCACAGCCGCCGGGTCGATCTTGGCCGGATTGACGGTTACGCCAAAGTCCTGCTGTGCAACCAGAGCCAGCCCAGCCGCGCTGCGGTCATCGGTCAGATGCAGCGGGACTGTCGTCGTAGAGTTGCCCCCCAGCCCGTCGGTGACCCGGCCGCCTTCGTACGCAACAAAGAAAAATAACTTGTTCTTGACGATTGGGCCACCCAGGGTCGCGCCGAACCGATTATTGTGCAAGACCGGCACCTTTTGCGATTCGAGAATTGTTGGGCTGTTATTACGAAACCACGGCGCGGCATTCCAGGCATCGGATTGGCGGTATTCGTATGCCTGTCCGTGAAAAGCGTTGGCTCCGGACTTGGTGATCACCTCAATGTGGGCGCCGCTATTGGCCCCCTGCGACGCGTCATACATGGCGGTGCTCACACGCAGCTCTTGGATGGTCTCCGGGGCCGGAGTTGGCAAACTCTGACCGGTAGAATCATAGACCGACATGTTGGTCTGCACCTCGCCGCCTCCGACGTTGCGCTGGCCGGTGTTGAGCGTGAATCGGTTGTCCGCAACCTGGCTGGCCGACTTTCCATTAAAGAGATTGTTGACGGTTACGCTGTTGACCGAAAAACTGTTGCTGGAATCACGCTGACCATTGGCCCAGATGCTCTGGTTTCCGAGTCCAGTGTTGGTGCCGGAACCGGAGAGCAAATCGGCGTTTGCACCTGGGCTGAGCGTGGCCAATTGAGTAAAGCTGCCTGTACCAAGGGGCGTGCCATTGATCGTAGCCTCGTTCAATACGTAGCCAATGGTAGGGTCAGTTTGATTGAGGAGCGGCGTGCCCTTTACTTCGACCACGGTCTCTACCTGCCCAACTTTCAGCGCAGCGGAAACCGTTACCGTCCGGTTCGCCTGCACCAGGATTTGGCTGTGTCTTTCTGAGGTGAATCCGGTTCCTGAAATGGTTACGGCATACATGCCGATAGGCAGATCCGGAACAATATAGAACCCATTGTTCTGTGCCTTGACGATAACTTTCAGGTTCGTAGCCAGGTTCACGACTTCGACGGTAGCCTGTTTGATCACCGCACCAGTGCTATCTGTCACGGTGCCGCTGATTGAGCCTAGCTGCTGCTGGGCAACGCAATACTGGATTGCGCTGATGATCATCGCGAACAACAAAAGGTGGCGTCGCATACGGAATTTCTCCTTCCACTGACTTTCAAATTAGGCCGGCTCGAACCGGCCTGGCCGGGAGCATTCGTCGAGGCTCTGTCGATGTTGTGAACTGTGGCCGCAGACACAAAGAGTCCTTACACGGTTGCGGTGTCGAGTAATTGTTTTTTAAACGCGAAGAGGAGGCGGTGAAGGAGCGAGCAGAAAGCAGCAAAGCTCCCGCGTAGAGCGAGAGGACTGGGGAAGTCGGTGCAGTAAGAAAGGGTGGCTCTCCCTAACCAAATTCCGGAAGAGTCTCAAGATAAGCTTTGCAAATAAAACGCAAGCGCCTATGCAGAGAGCAACTATTGTCAAGTTGAATTCAATGTCGTTGCCGGTCTGCAGGGTGTTGTCCCATGTGTCAAACAATTCTGAAATCTGGGTGCCCAGGAGAACCACTGCGACCAGCAGCACAATCGTAAGTAGGGTGCCTCTCCGCATTCATCGGCATCGTAATTCTTCGTGAATGCTTCTGGTTAAGAGCAGGTTAAAACCGGGTTAATCTTTCGCGGAGAATTATGCGCGCCGCTACCGACTACGCGAGGACAGAGACTCAGGATTCATTTTGGGGCGTTCACGCCGGCACTCGGGGAGGCGGAGGCGGCAAAGCTTCATCACTCCCAACTCAACCGGAAATGAAAATAAAATGACCGCGTTTCCGGCGCGGTCATGGCTTTTCAGAAGTTGTTAAGTCCAGCTAGGCAGTTAAGGATGCACCACCGCACGGCTTGAGAACGAGATCCGAGGATGTGAGGGGTTCACTCTGAATAGTCGGATACGCGCATACAATCGCAACCCTCTCTTAGGTATGCTGTATCCGAGACACGTAAATTGTCGGCACATGGCGTAGGTGCAGTGGGCGGTGCATGCGCCCGGTCAATATTTCAATATTGATGATAAATAAGCACGCCGCTGGCTGTTTGCAGGGCAAGCTCCAGCCCTTTCTTGAACGCGGCCGTGGCCGCGCTGTTCGGAATGAACAGGACGTCGCCGGGCTCCACGCGCATATCCGGAACCTGGGCGGCCAGCATTTTCTTGAGCTGCAGCGGAACGGCTACTTGTCCGTCGGAAGTCTTGCGCACCAGCCTTGCTTTATCCAGCGCAGCATTCGGCGCGATACCCTGCGCCAAAGCGATGGCCTTCAACACTGTCAGCCCAGGATCGACCATGGCGATCCCAGTAGGCTTGTGCACATTCCCGACCACATACATCATGCTTGCTTTCTGAACGATGACCGTATCCCCTGGCAGCACCGGAACATTGCTTCGTGCGGCGCCTGTTGGATCGTAACTGAGCTTAACAACTTCCGCTTGTTGTGGGCGGTCGCGGTGGGTGATGTACACTTTGTCGCCTGCCACCTGCGTGGTGCCCTGCGCGGCAGAAAGCACGTCAAAGAGTGTTCGCGAGCCATAAAGCGGGTACACCCCCGGCTTTTGCACCTCGCCCAGTACCGACACGCCCTGGGTTGCGTATTCCTTGACGAAGACGCTCACCTGCGGATTGTTGAAGTAGCCTCCCTGGCTGAGCCGCCCCTGCAAGTCAGTGGCAATGGCCCGCGGCGTAAGCCCCGCGACTTTCACCGACCCGATGAATGGCAGGTTGATAGAACCGTCTGTTCCCACGCGGACTTCGTGGTTATAGTCCGACGCGCCAAAGACGCTGACCTGCAGCAGATCGCCGCTCCCGATGCGCACTCCATCGTTGGCGCTGGCTCTGGTAAGCAGCGCTGGCTTGGATTCATCAGAAGTAGCAGTCGATCCTGCGCTATCTGCTGGGGGCTTTTTGCTCTCGTCGGGGATTCCGGCCGGGGTAGGCGTTTGCTGAGCCGGGTTGGCTTCCGACGGAAGTCCAGCCGGCGAAGGACTTTCCTGTTGTGGAATGACAACCTGCGCTGATACGGGACTCGCAAATAGAAAAACGGCTGCGATGATGGTCAAGCGCGTGATCGCACGATGCATAAGGACCTCCTTGAATTGAATGCACACGTGTTAAAGATGAAAATCGGCGGATTTACGACCTTCAGCAACGAACCACCTTGGCCGAGTTGATGCCGCGCGTGGCATTCCGTGTATCGACAATTAGTTGTGCCTGGTCCACGATTTCTTCATAGTCGTAGGTGGAGTGATCAGTCACGATCAGCACACAGTCATAGTGGCCCAGGTTTTCCAGGGACGAGCACCGGAGCTGGAGGTTGTACTTTCGGCCTTTGTCCAGAAACGGGAAGAACGGGTCGTGGTAGCTGACCACTGCACCCTGAGCGCGCAGCAGCTCAATGATGGTTAGAGCCGGGGATTCACGAAGGTCGTCGATATCCTTTTTATAGGAGACGCCCAGGACCAGCACGCGCGAGCCGTTCACCGGCTTATTCCTGCTGTTCAAGGCGGAGCTGACTGCCTCTACCACGTGCCGCGGCATCGCAGTGTTGATCTCGCCGGCAAGTTCGATGAATCTCATCTGGAAATCCCATTGCTGCGCTTTCCAGGAGAGGTAGAACGGATCGATGGGGATACAGTGGCCTCCCAGGCCTGGCCCTGGATAAAACGGCTGGAACCCAAAAGGCTTGGTTGCGGCCGCATCTATTACCTCCCAGACATCAATTCCCATGCGCAGGCAAAGCAATTTCAATTCGTTGACCAAAGCTATGTTGACGCACCGATAAATGTTCTCCAGCAGCTTCGTCATCTCTGCAACCGCGGGCGCAGAGACAGTGACCACGCGGTGAAATAGAGCGGCATACAGCTCACGCGCGAGTTCGGTTGCCCTCGCGTCAATGCCTCCGACGACTTTGGGAACATCTCTCCGGGCGATGATGTCATTTCCAGGGTCTTCGCGTTCCGGCGAGAAGGCCACAAAGATGCTGTTGGTTTGCGGCTGGCCATTTCGCGCCACACCGCACTCCGCACGATTCATCTTTTCCACAATGGGAACCACCAGTTCCTCCGTCGTACCGGGATAGGTTGTGCTTTCCAAAACCACAAGCTGCCCAGCGCGGAGATGAGGAGCAATGGATTCCACCGTCGATCTCACATAACTCAGATCCGGTTGCCGATGCTCGTCCAAAGGCGTTGGCACGCAGATCACGATTGCATCCATACCGGAAGCGAGGGCGTAATCGCTGGTAGCGTTGAAGCCTCTACGCTGCGCCAGCTGGATCTCAGTCTTCGGCACGCGATAAATGTAAGACTCGCCATTGACCAGTGCTTCCACTTTTTGCGAATCGATGTCGAACCCGAGCACAGGAAAGCCCTCCTCAGCAAAGAGCAGCGCAAGCGGAAGACCAACATAGCCAAGGCCGATGATGCCGATCTTGGCTTTGCGCGATTGGATTCGATCAACAAACGATTGTGCTGGGACGGCAAGTAGAGACGTGGTCATTCATTACCTCTTCCATGAAAGCTGATGGTCTTGTGGCGAACACGTGGTTCCCACCCTCAACTGGTTAGTTTGCAAACAAGAGTGGCAGCTCAACGAGCCCGCGAAGCCCTGTGTTTTCCCGCCAGGCGAGCCGGTCGGTCGCCAGGCTGAAATCTGAAATTCGCTCGATCAGGGTGCTGAAGGCGATGCTAGCCTCCATGCGGCCGAGGGGGGCGCCAAAACAGTAGTGAGCGCCTGCTCCGAACGCGAGATGCTTGTTGTCCTTGCGCGCAATCTCGAACCTGTCTGGATCAGGAAAGCGCTCAGGATCCCGGTTAGCGGCGCCCATGACCGCGATCACCGATTGCCCGCCGGAGATCTTCTTGTCTCCCAGGGCTACGTTCTGCTGCGGAATTCGAGTCGTGTGCTGGCTCGGGGCTTCAAAGCGAAGCATCTCTTCGATGGCTGAAGGCAGCAGAGAAGGATCAGAGCGCAGCTTCTTGAACTCTCGGCGATTGCGCAACAAGGTGAGCATCCCATTGCCAATCAGATTGGGAGTTGTCTCCTGGGCGCCAACCATCAGCAGAATGCAGTTCGCAATGATCACCTCGTCTGTCAGTCTCTGGCCGTTGATTTCTGCATTGACCAGAACACTGATCATGGAATCGCCCGCCGGGCGGTTGCGCTCTTGACGAATGGCTTCGCGGAAATAGGCGGTCGTTTCATCCAGGCTTCTCGACATGCGGAGGCTGTGGTCGGGATTATGCTGGAAATTTCCCAGCACCTCGGCAAAATCGGCGGACCAGGCCTTTAGTTGCTCGTGGTCAGATGGCGGCAGCCCCAGGATGCCGGCGCTCACGATCGCAGGGAGCGGATTGGCCAGATCCCGCATCAACTCGATTCGGCCCAATGGAAGATGCGGTTCCAGCAGCGCGTTCACGATCTCCTGTACGCGGGCGCGGAGCCGTTCCACCCGATGAGGTGTAAATGCCTGCGAACATACCGCGCGAAGCCGGGTGTGGTCGGGCGGGTCCATGAACAGGTGCTGGCGCACCATGATCTGTCCGATGCGGTCCAGGCTCGAGAGGCCCATCGACTCCATTCTTTGCGGCGCCGGGGCGCACTTCGCTGAAAATGACTGCAGCACCGTCACTACATCCGGGTAGCGGGTCACGACCCAGGCGTGGAGAAACGGGTCCCAGTGCACAGGGTCCTGACTGCGAAGCTGCGCATAGAGAGGATAGGGATCTGCAAGGATCGCAGGATTATAGAGACGGTAGAGGCTCAGGCTCCGATGATCGGTAACGGGTTGTTGCACCGAACTCATATCAGGCAGCCTCAGCGTCAACTGGTTTGGCCTGCGCCAGCTGTTGGATTCGCGCGGCGATGGCCGTGACCGTACCGCTTTCAAACAGATCGACCAGCGCCAGTTCCACGCCAAATGCCTTCTTCACTTCAGTGATGAGTTGCGCACCCAGCAGCGAGTGGCCGCCAAGAAGAAAGAAGTTATCGCCCAGCGAGATGTCATTGATCTTCAGCAGCTTTTTCAACATTGCGAGCAGCTGGCGTTCATACTCGGTTTGCGAGACATCGGTCGGGACATCTCGCAAGATGTTGGAAGCTGTGGGTTCCGGCAGCGCGCCGCGATCAACCTTGCCGTTCACAGTCATCGGCAGAGCTTCGCACCGCACGAAGAGCGTTGGAACCATGTACTCAGGAAGAAGATCGCGCAGAAACGTCAGCAACTCTCCAGCGCGGGGAGGGCCGTCCGCGGCGGGAACGATGTACCCGGCCAGCTTCTTCTCTTCGAAGCTGCCGACAACCTTAACAGCGCTGCTCTCGACTGCCGGATGTCGATTCAAAGCGGCTACGATCTCGTTGGGTTCAATGCGAAAACCGCGTATTTTGATTTGATCGTCGTTCCTGCCCACGAAGGCAATTTCACCGCCCGGCAGATAAAACCCGATATCTCCGGTCTTGTATAAGCGTCCTTCGTCCTCTGCGAAGGGGCTGGCCACAAAGGCATGAGCCGTCAATTCAGGATTCACATAGCCCCGGCCGAGGCCTGCGCCGCCGATGTAGATTTCGCCGGACACGCCTTCAGGAACGGGACGCAAACGTTCATCGAGAATCCGCACGGTAACGTTGTGAATCGGCCTGCCAATGGAGGGCTCTGGCGAATCGCCGGACACAGGCACGTCCCCCGAAGTCGCAACCACCGTCGTCTCGGTGGGTCCATAGTTGTTCACCAGCTTGAATGGCAACGATGCCGGAGCGTAACGATACAGTTTGTCTCCTCCGGTAAGCAGCGCACGCAGGGCAACGTCTCTGGGCCACTCGAGTTGGATCAGCTTTTCCGCCATTGGCGTGGGAATCAATGCGATATTGATTTGATTCTTCGTCAGCCAATCACGCAAAGCCGTCGCATCGTGTCTTACGCATTCATCGACGACGAGGACGCTGGCACCAGCTACCAGGTGAGGCCATATCTCCGCGACGGTCGCATCAAACCCTATGCTGGAATACTGACAGGCTCGGTCTGCGGCGGAGACACCGAAGACATCGTTATGCCAATTCACCAGATTGAGCAGAGCGCGGTGTTCTATCTGCACGCCTTTCGGTCGTCCTGTCGAGCCGGATGTATAGATGATGTAGGCGAGACTTTCCGGTCTCGGCGGGTCAGGTTCAATTTGCGTCGGAGTCTGAAGTGCCGGATTGTCAACGTCAAGCCAGGCAATTCCCTCCTCCTTTGCGAGGTGGCTATGTTTCTGATCGGTGATTCCAATCTGGATCTGAGCGTCGTTCAAGATGAAATCGAGACGTTCGCGAGGATATGTCGGATCCAGAGGAACGTACGCTCCGCCCGCCATCAGCACAGCAAGCCCGGCTACTACGAATGAAGGGGATCGATTGAGAAGAACTCCAACCGGAACATCCTTTGTCACACCCAGCGAGAGCAGGCTGTTCATCAGATTTTTGGCCCTGTTGTGGAGTTCCTGGTAGCTTAGGCTTTCCTCACGCGAGGAAACCGCCAGGGCACCTCCTCGCGCCTCTACGTTGGCTCGAATGAGCTCCGGCACTGAGACAAAGGACTTCTCTCTTTGCAATTGACGGTTCGATATGGTGCTTGCGAGCATACTCCCGACCTCCATCGGGCTCTATTCGTTTCTGATGGTTTGTTTACGAAAGTTGGGCTGATTGTTCGGTACTTGAAGTTGAAGAAGTCCTAAAAAGCCCAGGGCCACACCGTCTGTTTCGCCCCGCTCTGGTAAGGACCAATGTCTGGACGCGAGGCGGCAGGCCGGATATGACCATCGAAATCGATAGGCGGCACGCCCACAACGGTGCCGGCCGCTATCGCCGGGCTTGATTGCGAAAGGTGGTAGTTCCCGCTGCCATCGGCTCGATAGTCTTCGAGCCGTGGATCCGCTTTGATTGTTCCCGCCGTGCTGATTCCGTTCTGCAGCACAATTCCCTGCTTGTTACTCCAGATCAGGTTGTTACTGTATTTGTTGTCAGCTCCGGTAAGCCCGCTCTCGATAATTGCCTGGCCCCCACCCCACGTACTGGCGGGATTGTTCAGGATCATGTTGTTTACAACCACGATGCCCGAAGCGACTACTCCGCCCGGCGCATCGCCGGCGCCGACAAGAATGCCCGCTTCGCCGTTCTGGAACACAAGATTGTTGGCCACCACGACGTTTTTGGGAGCGTGCCACAGATGAATGCCATAGGCCCAGGCTCGATAGACGATGTTGTTCATGATGTGGCCGCGCAGGTTGGCGTGGTAAATGCCCTGCACCGTGCCACATTTGACGGATAGGGTTGAACCAATATCGTGGACCAGATTTCCAACCACGTCGTTATCACTGGCCTGGTAGTTCGCATTGTTGATGCCCGCGCCGCCACCGTTGCCGCATTGAGCCGGGATGTCATGAATGTGATTGCCCATGATTCGGACAAAAGAACCCTGGTTCAGGATTCCCAGTCTTGCGCTGCCGGTAATATCGAAGCCTTCAATGTCCACGTAGCTGGCGCGATTCTCCCAGGCCGAATCCGATCCGGGAGCGATGATCTTTGCTCCCCACTTCGCGTCAGAGCGAAAGGTGATCCGCGCAGCGGAGTTTCCGCTGGTTGTGGTTCTAATCGCTTCAATGTACTTGCCCGGTGTTACATGAACGAGAGCGCCCGGCCCTGCGACATTGGCCGCGTGCTGGATGGTCGCCCATGGAGACGTCGCGCTTCCGTCACCAGCATCATTGCCGCGAGGGCTCACGTAGTATTCAAAGATCGCGGGCGGGGCAGGCTGCATCGTCGACGGCAAGGCACTGGCTTCGCTCTGCACAGAACGAGGCTGCCATTGCCAGATCACTAAACCCAGGACTACAATCCCGAAAAAAGAAAGAATGAACTTGATCTTTGGTTTGCCGCTGTACCGCATTGGTCAATTCCGCATGAGCGTTTTTTGCCACTGCGCACAGATCGCTCGTTTTTGTGCGCAGAATATTTGAGTGGGTTGCTGTGAACACACTGCAACTAGGCGCAGCATATTTGAGTCTGTTGTTGTGAACGCCGTGCAATTAAACCGGTATTAAGAAATTGCCCGGATTCAATTAGGGTCCTTTCGGAGATCACTCAAGGCGGGTGCCCGATATAGGCAGAGTAGCTCGTTCTGTAAGGTGACTCCTGGACGACAAACCACCCCCAGGAGTCCCAGAGTTGAAGAAACTCACTTTCTGTCTTGCAACGCTCATTCTGTCCACCGCTATCTCGTTGGCACAATCAATCACCGTGACGTCTCCGACTGCAGGTGCAACGAGCACTTCCCCTGTTCACTTTGCTGCTACAGCCAGCGGCGGCGGTCCTCAAGTCACCGCCATCCGCGTCTATGTCGACAATAAGAGCCTGTACACGGTTCACAATACGACATCCCTGAACGTCAACCTGCCATTGGCGACCGGAAATCACTTTTCCGTAGTCAAGGCATGGAACTCACTCGGGAAAGTCGCTTCGAAATCCATATCTTTTACCGTAAAGCCGCCCCCAACACCAACGCCGACTCCTACGCCGACGCCCAGCCCCACACCCACTCCAACTCCTGCTCCAATACCGAGCCCAACGCCAACCCCGACGCCAGCACCCACTCCGTCGCCGACGCCCAGTCCGTCGCCTACATGTATTCATGCCTGCTATTACATGTCTCCAACAGGCAGTGACTCAAACACAGGTTCCATCACCTCACCTTGGAAAACAATAAGTTACGCTTCGGGCCGACTTGTGGCCGGAGATACGCTTTTTGCCCGAGGAGGTACATACACCGGACAGGCAGGTCTTACTTGGAATTCTCCATCGGGAACACAAGCAGCACCTATTACTTGGACAAATTACCCCGGAGAGACTCCAGTATTTGATGGTCAGAATGCCGCAAGTAGTTTCATGCAGATTGTTGCCAAGAATTGGCTTGTTATTGATGGCATTACTGTTCAAAACTATAAAGGTTGCTGCGCTGCGTTTTGGATAGGATATAGCGGTACCGGTACTGATTATGCAACAAATAATATCCTTCGCAACAACACAATAAGGAACATTGGTTCAGATACAACTACACACGGTATATATGTTTCATATGGCAATCAAAATATAACAATCAACAATAATACGATCATCAATTCATCTGGTGCAGGCATCCAGTTTTATCACACCCCCGGTGCTGTAGGAGCCAGGATTTACAACAACGTTATTGATGGTAAAGGCGTTGCGGCTTGGGGTATGGTAATTCGTTCTGCGTCTAACGTTCAGGTTTATAACAATACGGTTGTTGGAACTAACCCTAATACGATTCAGCGTGGGGCAGATATTGATTACGGTGGGTCAACTACCGTGACGTTGAAAAATAATATTGTGGGCATGGGGTTTTTGGGTAGTGGAGCAACGTGTGACCACAATATGTTTATCAATGGTGCAGCGGCGAATTGCGGTACAAATAATGTAACTGCATCGAGTGGGGGATTTGTAAGCGCAAGTACAGCTGATTATCATTTAACCTCAGCTTCTGCCGCGATTGATCAGGGTACAACAGTGCCATATGTTACAACCGACAGGGTTGGTGTTTCTCGCCCACAGGGAGCTGCATATGACATCGGAGCGTATGAGTATAAAGCCGCTACAGCCACTGCAACTCTTGCACTTACGCCTGCCCTAACCCCGGCGCTGACGCCGGCACCGACGCCGGCACCGACGCCATCGGATACGAATTACTACGTGTCCCCGAGTGGAAGCGATTCCAATAGCGGCTCAGCATCAGCGCCATGGGCTACACTCCAGCACGCCGCCGACGTGGCCAAAGCCGGTGCCGTGGTGCACGTGGCTTCCGGAACCTACGGAGCGGTCACAACGAGTACCAGCGGTACGTCGAGCGCTCGCATTCGTTTCATCTCTGATGCCAAGTGGGGCGCGAAGATCCGCACCACCGGCGCGCAGTATATGTGGTTAAACTCCGCCAATTACATCGACATCATGGGATTCGATATCAGCGGCGATGGCCGGATTGGAATCCTGAATAATGGCTCCTTTGTCCGGATTGTTGGAAACAACGTTCACAATATTCCCGCTGCCTGCAGCAGCGGCGGAGCCGGCATTGACAACGCCAATTACAACGCCAGTGACGACGACACCATTGGCAATGTGGTCCACGATATCGGCCAGGGCTTCTCGGTCAAATGCGGGACCGTGCAGGGCATTTACCATGCCAATCTGCGCGGCCACATCATGAACAACATCGTCTATCGCGCCTGGGCTTACGGCATTCATCTATGGCATGCTCCCAAGAACGTCGTAATCGCGAACAACCTTGTCTTCCAGAACGGCGAAGCCGGTATTCTTATCGGAGCTCCGGCTGGGGGTACGGCAGTCGCCTCAGGCATGATCGTCGTGAACAATATGATCGTTGATAATCCTGCCAGCACATGGGGAGGCGGTCAGCCGATCGTCGAAGATGCGCTGACGGGAACAGACAACCAGTACATCAACAACCTGATCTGGAATAACAAATCAGGGATCGAATTGAACAATGGACTGGTTGCTGCAGGAACAATCAACGCTGACCCGCTGTTCGTCAACTTTCAGCCTGACGGCAGCGGCGACTATCACGTGCAGTCCGGCAGTCGCGCCATCAACTCCGGTACCTCTACAGCCGCGCCGACTATCGATTTTGACGGTGTTCCCCGGCCTTTCGGTTCGGGTTTTGACATCGGCATCTACGAGTTCGGCGGCGCCACAAAGCCCTGGCCATGGATGTAACCGCATTTACCCAGAGCTAGAGTTGCGCAAACCTCAATCATCAACCTCCCCGAAGAGCAGCGAGCGAACCTCGCTGCTCTTCCCTTCTTAAGCCGGGTTCCTCGATCGCGTGCTCCAGGGTGGCGCGTATGGCAATTGCGTACGCCCGTTTATGGCCGGCACGTGTATTTGCTTTGGCAGGCAGTACATCACAAGGCACGCAAAACCCAGGCCATGTGTCATCAGGCACGTGAGCAGACCAGTGTTGGCCAGTGAAATAGCAGGCATTACCAGCATGAGGGCCGCCAGGCGCAAATCAGTATCGCGTGCAAGGGAATCGTAAAACCAAAACACCGCACCCAAAATCGCGGTGAAGGCGAAAACGGCCCAAATCCCAAAATTGGCAAAAGCGTCTGCCCAGAAATTCGCGTTCGCATACGTTTCCCAGCTTGGAAAATACACTTTGCCGATGATGAGTGGCGGGGCCGACCCGTATGGGTTGTGGAAGATGCCTCCCAGGACGCTGTGCGAAAGCATCATTTTGGGATGATGTGCGAAAAATGAGAAATAAAAGCCTGTCAGCAGACCTGGCAGACCGACAAGTCTTTCTACTACCAGGCTGAACAGAGACAAGGATCCGGACCAGAGAAAATAGGCCGCCGCGAACGCAATCGCGCCCGTCAATGCTAGCAGCATGCGAATGCCGAAGCGTGCTTGCGAACGACAAAGGAGCAGAAGCAAAAGGAGCACGCTGGTCGAAAAAAGAACAGTCCGAAAACCCGTAAACGAATAGATCATGAGCTGACCGATAGCTCCGCTCAAAACCAACAGCTTTCTTCGCGACATCAAGCCAACAAGAATCAGCAGCGGATTGAGAACCAGCGCCTGCCAGTCGACTACGTACGATATATAAACGTTGGTATTGCCCAGGATTTTTCCGTATTCAGCGCGCACCTGGTATATGTCGGAGAGTGAAGCAAGGTGCAAACGAAGTCCGAACGTCGACAAGATCAGTGCATAGGAAAGCGCGCTTATTGCCAAAACGGCTATCCACAGCGTTTGCGGCCGGAATCGATCATGACGCATCGAGGCCAGAGGTACGGCATAGATCAGCCCCAGCACGGCGAACGCACCGACAATCCACACCGCAGTGACTATTCCACTGTGCGCATCTCCCGGATAAGAGTGAACGGTAACCACCGCAACCGGAACGACAACAACCAGGTAGAAAAACCAGTAAGCCAGTTGCGAAGGCCGTCTCAAACTGACGGGCATCCAAAACGAGGGCACAACCGCCAGCAGCCATGTGGCTGCAATCACCGTTGGGTCCTGGCGATACTTAAAACCTTCATAGGCATAATGTTGGGTGAGAATCGTCGCGTACACCCATTGGAATACCGCAATGTAAGCCAGCGCCCCGAACACTATCTTGATCCTGGCAGCGGCGCCGGATTCGAAGGCCTGTCGTTTATATGGGGCACGCTCTACAGTTGAAACCGTCCACGTTCCGCGCGCAACCGTTTCGTTGATCACATCTCACCTGCACAACCGACTACAGCGCCGGTTTGCTGAACATGCGTTGCTGAGATATTCAGCAGCAGCAGGAAGAAAACGGCATAGGCTGCAGTTCTCAGACCAGCGAGCACCGCAATGGCTGTCATCACCGGCCACTGGCGATCGTGCGCAATTGCAAATACCGCGATTGTGCCGCCGAATGTGATGATGTCGTAGATGAACTTTACTTTCTGCCGGCCAACCACCAGCACAACGCGGCTCAATGGGCTCACGATGAATTGCGCCAGGAACAAAGGAGCGATCCAGGCTGCCATGACTCCAGCCTCTACCCATTTGCTGCCGAATACCCACGCGAACAACTGTGGGCCGAATGCAATCAGAGTGGCCGCCGGGCAAATCCCCGCCAACAGGAGCAAACCGCCCATTCTTTTCACCAGCCCCGGCAATGCAACAGGATTCGTCTGCGCAACCGTGGCGGCCCTGCGGTGAAATGCATCCGCGACGTTGGCCGTGATCAAAACGGCCGGCAGCGCGAGGACTCGCGCAACCAACGAAAAACTACCACCGGCATTCAACCCGTAGAGATACACGACCAGCGGAAGAGAAATGGAGGTTGCGAGCGTATCCAGGAGCGACGACGGCAGCGAGTACAGTGCGAATTCACGATTGTTGTTGAGTGTCTCTTTGATCTGGCGAAAGTCGCTTCCAGCGAGCTCCCGCTTCAGCGCCGGCCACGCGGCCCGAAGCATGCGGCTCATTCCTGAACACCGTCCGATGATCTCGCCCGCGAGCAACCCAGCCGTATAGGGCCCTAACCATCCAAAGCCGGCTTGCGTGAGCGCGCGGCTGGCGTTCTGGAAGACCATCCCGTGCGATATCAGGCCGAACCGCTCTTTGCGCAGCAACCAGTAGCGAAGCGCCGCGAACGCGGCGGTGCACAGCATCGCCGGAATGACCAGAACAGCTGCATACAGCGGCATGTTGCCGTAGCCGAGGATTCCCTCCCGCACCAGCAAATAAAATACAAGCGCAGCGATCGTGCCGACCGGTAACGCCAGCAGGAAGCAGCACAACGTTAATTGAGCGGCTTCACGGTCACTTCGAGCTGAGACAATGGCGAATTCATAACGCAGCGAGGCCGCAAGGACGGCAACGTTGATAAAAGCCATAAACAATCCCAACTGCCCGAGATTAGCCGGAAGATACAGCCGCGTGATCAGAGGTGTAACGGCCAGGGTAAATCCCTGCGCCAGAGCTGACCCACCGCTGAGTATGCTGAAATTGCGCAACACGCTCCAGTTCAGACCTACCCGTGCGAATCCCGCCGGCAGGGCCGTGACAAATCCGCTTGCGCGTTCCTGTAATTTTGAAAGAGTTGACACGAGTCAGCCAGCGTCCGAGATTCAGGCAGCCATCGGTGAGCCCGGAGGAACCGGGTCACAGTCTTGGGTAGAAACGCAGGCCTCCATCGACGCTCTGAGTTTCGCGGCCAGTTCATTCACTGCAGGCGCCTCCAGCATCTGCGCCGGATACCCGCAAAGAAAGAATTCTTCCACACCCTGTGCAGCAAAGCGGTTCAGGCTCATCTCCCGTCTTTGGTATCTGGCGAATTGTTTCGCTGGACGCACATGCAGAAAGCGGCCGGGGAAGATTTGTGGCGAGTAGTTAAGCGCGGCATTACGGTTGCATTCTGAGACAAGCTCGGCGGCCGGTTTCGTCCAGAAGTCGGTTGATCTTCCCAGCGATTCCTTCCGGTCAGGTAACGCTAAGCCAACCATGGAGCCCAGTCCTTTTCGCCTCTGCAATTCCTTCCACCGCAAACCGCCGGGGCGCCAGCTGAACCACCACTGCTGCGCCCGAAAATGAAAATCGTCGATCAACGAGGTGCGCTTGAGCACGCTCCAGTTGTAGGTATCCAACATAGCCACCAGACCTGCAGCCTTGCCCTGCCGGCGCAACTGCTGCGCTATTTCGAGCGCGATTGTGCCTCCCATGCAGTAACCAATCAGAATGTACGGCCCCTCCGGCTGGACCACTTGGATTTGTGTAACAAAGTTTGCCGCCATGTCTTCGATCCGCGTGAGCGGCGGTTGCTTGCCGTCAAGCCCCTGCGGCTGCAACCCGTAGACCGGCTGATCCGGGCCCATAGACTGTGCCAGGGTACGAAACATCAACACGCTGCCAGTTTGTCCCGGAATGCAGAACAGCGGTGGGTGGATGCTGCCGGCCTGAATCGTAACCACGCACGGGTTGCTGTTCGCACCGGCCTCGGAAATCACTCTCGCTAGCGTCGCGATGGTCGGTGATTGAACAAGTGCTCCCAGCGGAATCGCGCGCTTGAAGGTTTGCTCGATTCGGGCAAACAGCCGTACGGCGCGGAGTGAGTCTCCGCCCACTTCGAAGAAGTTGTCGTTCACTCCTATGGGCCGCCTTTCAAGAACTGATTCCCACAACTCAAGCAGCTTCGATTCGATGTCCCTTTTCGGCTGGGCGTACTCTATCACGGCAACGCGCGGCTGCTCTTCTGCCTTCATTCCAGTCTTTTGCTTCCCGATTGCCAGTTCGTCGAGCCGCGCATCCGGGTTGGCGCACAATGATTCCAGCACAGCACGATAGTCCTGCAGGAAGCCGCGAATGGTTGCCGTATCAAACAGGTCAGAGCTGTACTGCAGCTCTATTTCGGGCCGCTCATGAACTCGCACATTCATGCTCACCTCGAAACATGAAGTCCCGGTATCAACTGCCATGGGCTCAACCGTGAGACCGGGCGCTTCCCAGGGTTCACTCGGCGCATTCAGAAAAACGAACAGTATCTGGAATAGCGGATGCCGTGCTGGATCGAATGCCGGCTGGTAATGTTCCACCAGGGTTCCGAAAGGCACATCCTGATAGTTGAAAGCTGCCAGACACGTTTCCCGCACACGACGGAACACTTCCCGGCCAGTAGGGTTGCCGGAAAGATCGGTCCGCAAAACCGATACATTGGCAAACGGGCCGATGACTCCTTCAAGCTCAGGCAACGGTCGGTTCGCCACACATGAACCGATGCCAATGTCATCATCCCCGGAACATCGCTGGACCAAACACTGCAAAGCCGCCAGCATGACCATGAATGGGCTAAGCCGCTCGCGAACAGCCAGCTGCCTGATGGAACGGGTCAACTCTTCGGGAAAAATCATTCTTTCCAAACGGCCGCGGTAGCTTCGGGGGCTTGAGGGTGCGTGATCAGCAGCAAGATGATGAAAGTCCTTGCCGGCCAGCCGCTCGTTCCAAAATCCCATGAGCTCGGCTTCATTGCTCCGCAAGCGTTCTTCAAGCCATTTCACATAGTCCGAATACCGGAAACCTTGTTCGGGCAGCGGTGACGGCTGTTGTGCACTGAAAGAAGCATAGAGCGTGAAAAGTTCACGAATCAGAATGCGTGTAGACCAGTAATCGCACACAACATGATGGGTTGTAAGCAGCAAGATGTGATCGTCGACGGTGAGACGCGCCAACAGGGTTCGAAGCAGGGGTCCGCGGCTCAAATCGAATGGCCGCCGCGCCTCTTCTGCCACTGCCTCCAGCGCCTTCGCTTCTCTCACCTCTTCAGGCAACCCGGTCAGATCGAGAAGCGGGACATTGAGTTCCTGGATTGGCATAATCAACTGCTCCGGCTTGCCATCCACAACGCGAAAGGACGAGCGTAAAGCACGCTGCCGCCGCAGGACCTCCTGAAGACTTTGCGCCAGTGCTCCCTGGCTGAGCGGTCCACGGATACGCATCGCCAGCGGACAATTGTGGGCTGCATTGCCGGGCGCCCTCGGGTCTCGAATCCACAGAGGCAGTTCAAAATACCAGGCGGGAGGGGCAAAGACGATCTCCGGCGTCGCGTTCAATTGATGGGAAGAAACCTGAGTAATCGAATCGTGCAAAATAGAACCGGTCATGCTTCGGAAAACCTCGCAGGAAATGAGGATGGAAAGAATCTGGCTACAGCTTGCCCGCGATTTGCAGGTAGCAATTCACTAACGCTGGAGCTTTCATCACATAGTTGTACGGCACTTGCTTGGCGCCAAAGTTTCGGTTGAAGCGTGCAATGCCCTCGATCATGGAGCCCGCAAAGTCGAGCGCACGACTGTGTTGTGCGGCAAACTGGATGGCGTGCCACACGCCCAATGAGTTGGCGCCGCTGCCGCGCAATTCGCTATCGGCGCCGGCCACAATGTTATAGGTGCGGTCATCATCCCATACCAGCAGGCGCGCCGAATGCACCGTCCCTTCACGATCTACCACCGCGAAACAGGCGCCGTTGCCGTTTTCTGTGGCCGCCTCATAGACGTTTCGCAGAAGGAACTCGGTATGGGATGGTTTCTTTGCCTGCCGTCGAAAACTTTCGCATTCGCACCTGTAAACGTCCTCGATGCCGCAGGGAATGACCGTAAGTCCGGTTTTTTCCGCCTTCTTCACCTGGCCTCGAGCGCTCTCTGACATCCCGTGCCAGATTCGCCCCAGGTCGCTGAGATCATCGAGAACCTGCGTGAAGCGCGTGGTCTGCCGAAATCCTGACCAATAGAACGGCAGCCAATTCGGAAGGCTCGAGTGAAACGCCTGAAAAAAAAGCTTGTGACTGGCCAGTTGAGCCGCAAATACCCGCAGAATCTTTGTCTCCCGCGACACCGCAGCGAACCTCTTGCCTTCCAGCGGACGCATGATCACGCCCCACGCCCGCGTCAGCTTCGGCATGGTGCATACCGTGATACCATAGTGGCGCTCAAAGTACAGCGGAATACCCGCGACGAGTTCGGCGCCCGAAAAGCACGCCAGCACACGAACATCTCCAATCGCGTTCAACCACCATGCCCGGCAAAAGACTGAACCCTGCGGCGATCTCTCGACCAGGGTGTCCCAAAGGGATAATTCGCCGGGCTCAAGATAGCGCAGCGTGAAAGCTTCTTCTGTATGCAGCTTCGACGGGAACTTGAGCGCTTTCGTCGACATTGATGAAATCTCTCCCCCAGCCCGTGTCCATCAGCCCAGCTTCTACGAATCGATGGCGTACTCTCCGCACAAATTCTTCTCCAGATACCCAGGTATCCTTCCAGGCCGCCCGCGCACGAACCAGCTCATAAAATGCACGTCCGATACCAACCGGCAGCTGTCCGCCTCCAAAAGCTTCGGGATGCCAGAGCAATGAAACGCCGCCCCAGCCATACATGCGGCTTGTCGCAAGCAGCTTCTTCACGGCAGCAAACGCGTCATCAGCCTTCGCCGGCAACGCCTGATCCATGACTGCCAAAGGAAGTTCGAGAAATCTTGCCGGCCGCTCCTCAGCGAAGTTGTAAGGAGGAAACGGGAAGCACGCGCCCGCTCTGAATCCGATGCGATTCTGCCAGCCGAAGGACGTGTCAAAATGCGCTCCTGCGTTTTCCACCGCGGGAATAAGCCGGTCCAGCGTGAACCGGAGCCAGTGTTGCCTGCTGCCCAAAGCGCGAAATCCCTGTTGTTGCAATACACCGAATTCTTCAGCTAGTCCGCTGTTCGTGTTCAGACTGGTGTACGAGCCGTGCAATCCAATCTCCATCCCCATCGACTGAAGGCGTTGCGCGAGGGCAATCACCGCCGGATCTTCAATCCGGTAATTGGCATCGCGCCGATGGCCATGGCGGGCGATAAAGTTGAACGACGAGGTGAGCCCGGAAGAGTGCTCCCACCTCGCGAGCTTTTCGATATTCCGCAACGGATTCTTTCCGCCCAGGGCAAACCGCACAGCACGTGCCGCTATGCCGAGCGCAACGATCGGAGATTTTTGCAGCAGCGAGATCAGTGCGTTCTTTGCCAGCCGGTAGAGCGTCGAGAAATACCCTGAAGAAATAAAATCGACATCGTGCGAGCAAACAATTGCATGTCCGAGCCATGTCTCCGGCGCGCGAGCCGATTCTCTTGCGACCGGGGATAGTCTGCAGATTGCGCGTTGCAGAAACCACATGGCCAACCCGGCGTACGGCGTCTGCTCATCGAGTCTGTAGCGAGCGAAGATGCTCTCCTCGAAAGGAATGCGGCCGACAGAGTCGCGGCCCCTGGCACTGTATTCGTGGGCACAAGAGGTCCACTCAAATATCTCGCCGAGCCAATCCGGCTCCGCCGAATCTTCAGGCGGATAGAAAAGCACCGTCGCCTTGTCCTCTTGACCAAAGGAGCATGGGCGCGGCGCCGGACTTGTGAGAGGACGTGGCCGGTATCCGTTGTAAAGACGCACAACCTTGGTGCCCGGTCGCCTTCCGGGATCGCTGGAATACGTAATCAACACATCTGCAATCGCGCTCCTGGTGTTCTCCAGGATCGGTTTATGGCCATAGATGGCGCAGAACAGTTGAAAGGCATATCTCAGCCTGCACCGCTGTTCGGTTGACTGAGCGGGCACAAACTCCAGCGCCACCCTCATTGGTCGCCGTTCAGAAGCTGTCTGTAAAGTTGATCCAACTTGCAACTTTCGAGCTCCCAGTTGAAACGCGCAGCAGCTACCTCGTAGCCCCGGCGTCCCATTGCCGCTGCCTCGGCGGGGTGTGATAACAGATAGAGTGTTGCTTCCGCGATCGCTCGCGGGTCGGTTGGGTCAACGGCAATTCCGCATCCGATTCCGTTCACTAACTTCTCCCAGTTGGGAAAGTTTGAGGTGATCACGGGCAAGCCCGCTGCCAGTGCTTCAAAGAAACGGTTGGACCCGACTCCAAAATGATTGGGCTCCGGACTGAAGAGAATGAACGCTACACTCGCGCTCAAAAGCCGTTCCAGCATCACGCTCACAGGCAGCAGCTTCGCATATGTCACCCGGCTCCAACCCGGCATCTGAGCGATAGCAGTGAACAAGTCTTTGGACCACACGCTCCCGCCGAGCAATAAATCCGCCTTTACGGTCGCGGGCAACAGTCCCAGCGCTTCGACGATCGCTTGCGTGCAGGTTCGCCCGCTGATCCCTCCGAAGCTGACGAGCGCACCAGCGGCATAACGAGCAGTATCAAAGCCAGGGGCAAATGGATAATCTTTGAACGAAGGATAGTTGCCGATGGTGATGGTGTGCGGATTGAATGGAGATATTCGCCGGGTGATCTCCGAGTTGGCGCCGATCAAGGCGGAAAATCGCTGTGCAGCATAACGCTCCAGCCTTCCGAAGAACCAGGCTGCGGTCCCGCGAACCCGGTGCGGCAGCCACGACGATGAGTTGATGGTGCTGGGATAGTCCTCATGAACGTCATAGATCACCTTCTTGTGCCTGCGGCGCAAAAGCAACGCAAGCGGAATCAGCTCCGGATCATGAAAGTGATAGAGTTCCGCATCTTGCTCCACCGCGCGACGATACACCGCCGGCACGACGTGAGCCACACGCTCCCTCCGGTTTAAGGCCGGCATAACCGCCCGGATCTGAACATTGTCAATCGTTTCATCACAACTGTGGGGAGCGATCAGAGTGACGTTATATCCGCGTGCTGCCAGGTACCTGCACTCGCGGTCCAGAATGCGGTTGTCACGTGCCGAGTGAGCCGAAGTGAGGTGCGCGATTCGGGGCCGGGCTATTTCAGTCGCGATCACAACCGGGTTCCTTCATCATGATGGACAACTATGACGGAGGCGGGCGAGTCCCGGCAGCTTGCGAGCCGGCGTGGATATATCACGGCCGTCCGTGCGTCTCGAGGATGGCCCGCTTGTTTGCAACAGAATCTGAACGATGCGTTCGGCGGCGTGGCCGTCTCCGTAAGGACTTTCTGAAGGGCTCGGCCTGCTCTCAAGACCATCGTGTAATCCGGAAAGCACGGCGGCGGCGCTGACCGGCGGCGCCAGGCGGTTCCAACCGAGCTCAATCAGTTCCACCCACTCTGTGCTTTCGCGAAACGTCACGCAAGGAACGCCGTGGAAATACGCCTCTTTTTGCACACCGCCAGAATCGGTGGCAATCAACCTGGCGTTTTGCTCCAGCATCATCATGTCCAGATAGCCCAACGGGTCGATCACGCTGATGTACCGCGAGATTTCCCGCAAGACGCCGTTATCGTGAAGAATCCTGCGCGTTCGCGGATGGATCGGCAACATCACCGGCACTTCCCTTGCCATTTGTGCCAGGCCGCTCAAAATCGACCGCAGGCATTCAGGGTCATCAGTATTTTCAGCCCGGTGAAGCGTTGCCAGAATGTAGTCCCTGCTCCTGAGACTGAGATTGCGCAACACCTCACTGTGCTCCTTCGCTTTGGATCCATAGTAGATGGCTGCGTCGAACATCACGTCCCCCACCACGTGAATGGAAGAATCCGGCAAGCCCTCGCGGAGAAGATTGTGGAGCGCCGCCTGAGTCGGAGTGAAAAGGAAGTCAGAGGCGTGGTCAGCCAACACGCGATTTATTTCCTCGGGCATACGGCGATCGAAAGAACGCAGACCTGCTTCCACGTGGGCGATCGGGATGTGTAACTTGACGGCGGCCAGAACCGCTGCCAGGGTGGAATTCGTATCCCCATATACGATGACCCAGTCGGGAATCTCCTCCAGAAGCACACTCTCGATCGCCTCAAGCATCCGCCCGGTCTGAAAACCATGCTGGCCAGATCCAATGCCCAGGTTGTAAGCCGGCCTGGCGATGTCCAGTTCCTGGAAGAACACCTCAGACATCTTGTCATCGTAATGCTGGCCGGTGTGGACCATGATTTCTTCAATATCCGTGCTATGACTGATTGCCTTTGAGACAACGGCAGCCTTAATAAACTGCGGACGTGCTCCGAGGACAGTAGCGACCTTCATCTGCAATCTACGGCTTTGGCTTCGCTTCCACTGACCACGATTTTGCGAAAACTTCCCGCGGCTGCCGGTGCGCAACCAGCGGCAATCGACCTAAGAGGCCCACCGCCGTTCCGAAACCGTACGCCAGATGAAATGCAAGAATCACGGGCGGCAACAGCAGTGCAGCCGCGCTGCGCTGCCGGATTGCAGTGTCTATACCAGCAACGGTTCCCATACAAAGATGGGCGGCTATCGGCAACCAGAGCAGCAGTAATGCAAAGTAACCGCTTTGCCGGGCAATCGGGACCAGAGCCAGGGCAATCAAAATGGTTACAAAGAGTGCGAGCGGCGCGAAATGGTACAGAGACAGACCTCCGCCTCGGCGTGCCGTTCTGCCGTTCCATTTGCCTGTGTTGTATGCGTGGGCCAGGAGGCTCCTGAGGCCAGGACGCGCGTAGTATGCGGCTTGCGTTCGCGCCGTTAAATAGAGCCGGTGACCCTGCGCTCTGAGTCGCTCATTCATTTCGTTGTCCTGGTTGCGGCTCAGTATCTCATCGTAGCCGCCAGCGTCGATCAACGCCTGCTTGCAGAAAACAGGAAAAGGAATGGTATCTGCGTATCCTTCGCGATGAGTGCGCACGGACTTGCCTGACGACGCAAAACGATGACCGATACACCATGCCGCCAGGTGAGCTCCCAAATTCTGGTTTGCCGCCAGAGTATGCAAGCACCCGCTGCATCCGGCGGCCCTGTGGGTCTCCAGTTCCTCCCAACAGGTTTTGATGTAATCAGGCGGATAGCCGGCATGTGCTCCCAGGATCGCGACGTATTTTCCTTGAGCGGCGCGCAGGCCAATGTTCAGCGCGACCGGCGTAGTGCGACGGGGATTCTCGAGCAGCTTGACTGTTGGATGTTGCCGGGCGTACCGGCCGATAATTTCGCGTGTGCCGTCCCGCGACCCACCATCAACAAAGAGAAGCTCCAGCCGGAGAGGCGCAGCGTCCTGTGCCAGCAGCGATTCTATTGTCCTCTGTATGTGCGTGCTTTCGTTCAATACCGGCACGATTACAGAGATCGCGTCTCCCCCCGCAGTGACATCTGCGGCCAGCCTTTGGCGGATCGTTTCGGATTGCTTCGACGGGTTGCTGCGATCCATTGCGAATACCGGCCTGCGCGTTAGGAATTTGAACGCTGCGCAGGGTATCTGAGACGCTGCTCCCGGGTTTCCATGAACTCCGGAGAACCGGAATCGTTTGAAAAAATGTGAAATAACGTTCTCGTTAACACTCTGCAGTCAGTCCAGAATGTAGCCTGCGCCGCATAGTCGCGATCCAGGCGGGCTTTCCTCGGTAGCAGGCGGCGCAAGTAGAAAGTTGTCAGCTCAGACTCGGGAACCTGGGCAAGCAGATCCTCTTCATTGCGAAAGATTAAGCTGGCTGCCCCGGTGATTCCCGGTTTTGTGGCGAGCGCCTGGCGTTCGGTGTGACCGCTTTGCAGCCAATACTGTTCAAGGTCAGGCCGTGGTCCAACCATCGACATTTCCCCAAAAAACACGTTGATCAATTGCGGCAACTCGTCCAGTTTCCATCTTCGCAGCCAGCGGCCCAATCGCGTGATTCGAGCATCTCCCGACCGTGTAACGCCAGGACCATACGCCACTGCGGCGATTTGCATGGTGCGAAACTTGAGCAATTGAAAAGGCCGGCCGTTCCATCCTGATCGCCATTGCCTGAACAATACCGGACTACCAGACGTTACTCGAATGGCAACGGCAGTCACAAGCATGAGGGGAGCGGTCACGGCCAGCGCAAGGCTTGCAAGAACCAGATCCAGCAGACGCTTTCTCCTGGAGTTGCACCACGGCGAAAACGGCTGTTGCAGCGCAACGTAAGATTGTTCTTTCATGGTTGCATACTATTTGCGTAGCGGCGCACGCGATTCGCATGAACCATGCGCCGGAGCGTATTTGCCACATACTCAACGTCAGCATCGCTCATATGCGGGTAGATGGGCAGAGAAATTGCACGCTCGTAGGCGGATTCAGCATTCGGAAAATCGCCCCTTTTGTAACCGTAGCGCCGGCGATACAAGGAATGCAGGTGCAGGGGAATGAAGTGCACACTGGTGCCGATACCGGCGTCTTTTAGATCCTCAATGAACTCGTTGCGGTCTTTGCCCAGAAGCGCCGGGCGGAGCCGCAAGATGAACAAGTGCCATGAATGTCCATCGGAAAATGGCGGCATTTCCAGTTCGTCGACTGAAGAAAGCAGGACGCGGTACAAGGAAGCAATTGTCCGCCGGCGCCGGTGGAACCAATCCGCCTTTTGCAGTTGCGCCTGTCCGATAGCCGCCAGCAGGTCGGGCATGTTCATCTTGAATCCAACATCCGTCACGTCGTAATGCCAGGTCCCTTCTTTAGCGTATCTTTTCCAGGCATCGCCGCTGATTCCGTGTAACCGCATCAGCCTGGCCCGCTGTGCATAGGCTTCGTTGTTGGTTACAAACATTCCGCCTTCACCGGTCGTGATGGTCTTGGTCGCATAGAAGCTGAACGCGCCGATTTCGGAGTTGCATCCGACGCGTTCTCTGTCGTGAGAGGCAGGCAGGGCATGCGCCGCGTCCTCAATCAGGTGAAGTCCGTATCGAGCCGCGATTTGACGAATTGCGGTGAGGTTACATGGCTCCCCGCCGATATGAACTGCCATAATCGCCCGAGTCTTCGGATTAATGCGAGACTCGATGTCAGCAGGGTCCACGTTGAATCCGCCGGGAACAGAGTCACAAAGAACCGGGCGCGCCCCGGCGTGGGCTACGACTGCGGCGCTGGCGGTGAATGTGTACGTCGGCACAAGAACTTCTTCGTTTGGCTTAAGCTCGATGGCATCGAGCCCAAGCTGCAGCGCCGCTGTGCAGGAGTTCACCGCCAGAGCATATCTGCAGCCAACGTAAGCTTCAAAGTCCCGTTCGAACTTCTGTGCCACCGGTCCTGTCGTCAGCCAACCGGACTCAAGCACTCTGGACACGGCAGCAAGTTCCTCGGGACCAATGGAAGGCTTATGGAAGGCAATAAATCTGTCCGGCATATTCATCCTGGATCGATCGGTGAAAGAAATGGCTAAGCAGCAAGTGGTGAAGCGACGACCAGGGTCGGCTGCTTCGCGACCGCACCGCTCACTGCGCGGCAGGAATCATTCTCGATGTGGTAGACGCGGCCGCAGTCCAGGCACACGGCCCGGGGAGCTGAGTTCGGAAGCCGTATGCCGCAATAGCACATCCAACCCACCTGTTCCGCGGGCACGCCCATAACAAGAGCGTAATCAGGCACATCGCGCGTCACCACAGCTCCAGCAGCGACAAAGCTGTACTCGCCCAGGGTCAATCCGCATACGACGGTTGCGTTTGCACCGATCGAAGCTCCGCGCTTGACCAGCGTGCGGCGGTATTCGCTTTTCCGGTTGATATGACTACGCGGGTTGATTACGTTGGTGAAGACCATGGAAGGTCCGCAAAACACATCGTCTTCAAGTTCCACTCCCGTGTAGACCGAGACGTTGTTCTGAATTTTGACGTTGTTCCCGATCCTAACGCCGGGGCTGATCACTACGTTCTGCCCAATGTTGCAGCGCGCGCCGATTCTCGCTCCATCCATCACATGCGAAAAGTGCCAGATCTTTGTTTCCCGCCCGATTTCGCAATTTGAGTCAATGACTGCCGTGGAGTGCGATGTATAAGATGGTTCGCTGCTTTTGAGCTCCACCGGAGAGCCTCCGCTGCGCAATGAGCGCTCGCAGGCATCGAGCACCTCCAAAACCTGCAAGCCGCCGGCAGCGTCAGTGCGTGGCTTTCGATCTTCCCGGATGCACTCCAGGAAATGCTCACATTCGCATCGCAGAGGTTCCTCCCTGGGAATCGGCACGACCTGGCCATCATCTTTGTGCGCGACGGGCACGCGGTCAACCCAGTCAATGCGATGCGAATACAGCACCAGCTTGCGCTCCGGCTCCATGTCGTCAAAGACAGCCATCTTCCTCCCGCCGACAATCGTCAGCTTCTGCTCTTTGAACGGATGCAGCCAGCTCACGAAGATGTGGACATTAACGCCGCTTGCGAACTGGCAGGTGCTCAGGGTTGTGTCGGCGACCCGCGAGTCGACATAAGTACCCCCGTGACTGGCAACCCGCACCGGCATCTCTTCCAGCAGGTACAGCACCGCGGAAATATCATGGGGAGCGAAACTCCATAGGATATTTTCTTCGGCACGCAGCTTGCCCAGGTTGAGCCGTGACGAATAGATGTACTTGATTCTTCCCAGCTCTCCTGCCGAGATCAGATCCTTCAGTTTGAGGATTGCCGGATGATATTGCAGGATATGACCAACCATGAGCACCCGGGCATTCGAGTCTGCAATCGCGGCCAGATGCCGTCCTTCCGCCAGATGCAGCGCTAACGGTTTTTCCACCAGGACGTGCTTGCCCGCTTCCAGCGCCTGCTTGACCAGTTGGTAGTGATGGACCGCGGGCGCTGCGATTGCGACGCCTTCCACTTCAGGGTCTGCCAGAACTTCCTTCATGTTGCAGCTGGTCTGCACGCCATATTTGTTCCGGGCGGTCTCAAGCACCTGCTCGCGCACGTCACACACACAGCGCAAAGCCCCCAGGGAGTGAAACGTGCGCACAACATTCTTGCCCCAGTATCCACAGCCGATTACAGCGATGTTGGGATAAACCATTGCTTACATCTCCCTTTCCAAAATGACGGAACCCTGACTGAAAAAACGCGCAACCGCGCTAACGATCATCTGTTGCTGGTCTTCCATGAGTTCGGGGTAATTGGGAACAGACAACACCTCCCGCGCGGCAGCTTCGGCATGCGGCAGGCTGCCTTCTTTGTAGCCGAGATAAGCAAACGCAGGCTGAAGATGGAGCGGATACGGGTAATAGATCTCGGTTGGGATCTGCTCACGATTCAGATGATCCCGTAAAAGGTCGCGCTGAGGACAGCGCATGGTGAACTGGTTGTACACATGCCGCGTTCCTTTGGGTTCAGCCGGCAATAGAAGCGAATTTGGCACATTGGACTTTGCGAACTGCCGGCGATATCTCTCCGCGTTCCGGCGCCGTTTGTCTGTCCAGTCATTCAAGTGGCGCAACTTCACTCTCACAATCGCTGCCTGCAATGTGTCCAGGCGGCTGTTGGTGCCGAGAATCTCGTACTGATACTTGTGGCGGCTGCCGTGGACACGCAGAAGTCTCAGCCGCTCCGCGTGATTCGGATCATTGGTGGTGATGATGCCGCCGTCGCCGGCCCCACCCAGATTCTTCGAGGGGAAAAAACTGAAGCATCCCATCGCCCCGATAGTGCCCACATTCCGGCCATGATATGTCGCACCGATAGCCTGGGCTGCGTCTTCGATCACGGCGATGCCGTGAAGCTCCGCCGTCTCCATCAGCGGCTGCATTTCAGCGGGGAGGCCAAACAGGTGAACGGGGATTACAGCTCGCGTTTTTGACGTGATTCGCTGGGCCGCGCTCTCCGGGTCGAGATTGTAGGTTGCCGGGTCAATATCCGCGAAGACCGGGGTGGCTCCCGTCCGTACGATCGCTCCGGCGGTGGCGACAAAGGTGAACGGCGTGGTAATCACCTCGTCGCCGGGGCCGATTCCTTTTGCCATGAGTGCCAGGATCAAGGCATCAGTTCCGGAAGCGCAGGCCACCGCAAAACGGCAGCCCAAATAATTCGCCATCTCTTTTTCGAGTTGTTCTACTTCCGGTCCGAGGATGAAGCGCTGGGATTCCAGGACGCCGGTTACAGCACGCATTACCTCGTCGCGAATCTGCTCAAATTGTTGTCTCAAATCAAGAAACTGCAGTGGTGCCGCTTTTTCCTGACGCTCGACGATGGATTTCACTTCTGCTTCAGTTGTCACCTGTACTCCTTAGAATGGCTGGGAATGTAAATCGCTGCCGGCGAACCGGTTCTTTCCGAATAGCTGCGGATTGGCTGTGAACTAGGCTGCAGCATCGCTGAGGTGCGCTGCCAGGCTGGCGCGGCCGCGCCGGTAACGCGTGATGGAATCGTGCCGGTCCACATCGCAAAGCGCCAGGATCTCTGCACTGGGATGGTATTCGGGAACCAGCGACCTTAGCGTCTTTACCAAACCATGCACGTTTCGTGACTCCACCAGCGTTGAGAGTTCATCCAGCCAGGCGCGCATCTCCAGGAAATCGACCTTCCCGCATTGCAACACGCGGATTTTTTCGTGCGCAGTCGGCGCCAGCCCCTCGCCCTGGAGACGCAGCTCTTCTGAGAGCTTCTCTCCCGGACGCAAGCCCGTATAAACGATTTTGATCTCCTTGTCCGGTTCGAAACCGGCAAGCCGAATCATATTTCTGGCCAGATCGTCGATCTTCACCTCTTCTCCCATATCGAGGATGAAGATTTCACCGCCTTGCCCCATGGTTGATGCCTGAAGCACCAGCTGGACGGCCTCGGGAATCAGCATGAAATACCGCTTGGCTTCCCGATGCGTAACCGTAACCGGGCCGCCATTCCGGACTTGCTCTTCAAAGATGGGTAACACGCTGCCGTTACTGCCCAGGACGTTCCCGAAACGCACCGCGACAAAACGCGTCCGCTGCTGCTGGAGCCCCAGAATGATCAGCTCCGCGATTCGCTTGGATGCGCCCATGATGTTGCTCGGCTTCACGGCTTTGTCGGTGGAAATCAGGACAAAGTCCTTTACCTCATATTGCCGGGCCACCAGAGCAACGTTGTATGTGCCGAAAATGTTGTTGGTCACAGCCTGGAAGCAATTCGTCTCCATCATGGGAACGTGCTTGTAGGCGGCGGCATGAAAGACTGAGTGCGGCCTGTGGGCAGCAAACACTTCCCGCAGCAGACCCACATCCAGAATGTCGCCGACGACGGGAACGTGATTCAACAGCGGGAATTTTGAGCGAAGCTCACAACAAAGGCGGAACAGATCGCTTTCTGACCGTTCCAGGAGCACGACTTTCGCCGGCCGAAATTGAGAGACCTGGCGGGCCAGTTCAGAGCCGATGGAGCCCCCGGCGCCGGTAATCAGCACTGATTCGCCCTCTAATTTTTTCTGGATATTTCCCAGGTCCAGGCGAACGGGCTCTCGGCCCAGAAAATCCTCCAGCCGGACCTGTCGTATCTGGTTAATCCGGGGTTCCCCGTCGATCCGCTTCCCTACACCGTTGAGGATCTTGAATTCCACCTTGCATTGCGAGCACTTGCTGATGATTTCGTCAATCTTCTTGCCCGGGGCGGACGGAATCGCAATCAACACGCACTTGACGCCGTGCTCCTCCACCAGAGCGGTGATGTCACTGGTGGTGCCGAGAACCTTTTTGCCGTGGATTCTGATGCCTACCTTGGTGAGGTCGTCATCGACGAACCCGATCGGCTTGTAGTCGAGATCCGGATTCTGCTTCAGTTCGCGCATCATCGTGGTACCTGCGACACCTGCCCCCACCACGAGCGTTTCCTTTTGCGCAACACACGTTTGTACGGTTTCGGTATACGCGCGAACCAGAAATCTTGCCCCGCCGATGCAGAAGATTGTGAGTATCAGATCAATGAGAACAACCGACCGTGGATATCCCAGCCGGGGCCAAAGCCCCACCCAAAGAGCCGCATAAATCAGCGCGGCGCTGGTCAGGCTGGCCTTCGTGATATCCATGAGATCGCTCATTCCCACATATCTCCACCATCCCTGCAGCAGTCCATAGGCGCGAAACGTAACCAGCTTGATCACGAGTACCCAGGGCAACGATAAGAGAAACGCTCTTCGTGCCTGGGCGTTCACAGAGAAGTCCAGTCTTAATGCGAAGGCTATGTAATAAGTCGCAATCACAAGCAAGCCCTGGAAGGCGGCGATCAGTATTCTGCGTCCGTTAATGAAGCGATCGATGAAGCGCATTTGATGGTCCAGTGTAAGGTTGAGTTCTATGCCGAAAGGTGGCACAGCTAGGCTCGCTTATTGCGTTTATAGGGATAGTAGTAGTAGTCCTGGTTGGGGAAATTGTGCGCGTTGAGTACAACTTTGACGATTCGCGGCGATTTGACCTCACACAGCAACTCCATGCTCCGAGCCATGGCGGATGCCGGCGTGACCCCGGACCGGGTAACAAAAATGATGCCGTCAGTCAGCGTTGAGAGGACACGGCCCTCCGCGTAAGGAATGAGCGGGGGCGAATCGAGGACAATGAAATCGAATTGAGCCCGCAGGGACTCCATGATTGATTCCATTGCCGCGCTGGCGATCAGGTGTGCGCGATCGTCACTCGCTTTCCCGCCTGGTAGAACCGCGAGGTGAGGTGAATCATGCACGCCGACCAATACATCTTCGAGTGCAGCGGATCCCAGCAGAACGTCTCCCACGCCTTTGTCAGCGCCTACATTGCAGGCGGCAGCGACGCATGGACGGCGAAGATCGGCATCTACCAGGCATGTGCGCTGGTACTGGGACAAGGCCAACGCCAAATTGAGCGCCACTGTCGTCTTGCCCTCGCCCGGTAACGACGACGTGATCAGGACGGCCTGTGGTTGCTCCTCCTTGGCTAGAACAATGTTTGCATGGAGTGCGCGCACGGCTTCGGATTCAGGGGAATGTGGCCGTTCCAGCAGAAACTTAGCCGGCCCTCCGGCGGGTTTCAGCACTTTGTTCCCCCGGCGCAATCTCTCACCGGTAAATTCGGGAATCAGTGAAACGGTTGGAATGCCGGTCCAATCGCGAACGTCCTGCGGAGTATGCAGGCGGCGATCCACCTTTTCCCGCATGAATGCGAGTACAACTCCACCAATCAATCCCGCCACAAGGCCGAAGGCAAGATAAGGCAGGCGGTGCGGGCGCGTGGGCCGGTCAAGAATGCGCGCAAAGTCTGCGATGCGAATTCTGCTGGACTGTGACGCCGCCGCAATTCCAGCTTCCTCGATCCGGCCCAGCAGCGTGTTGTACAACGTGGTTTGCGCCTGCGCCTGTCTCTTGAGGTTGTTGTACTCCGCCATGTCGCTGGCCGTCTTGCCGGCTTCATGCTTTTGCGCCGCCATCATCTTTTCCCGCGCTCGCGCCGCGTCATAACTAATGCGGAGCTGAGCGAGGGCCTCTTTTCTTTGTATGCTGAGCTGCTTTTCCAGCTCATCTACCTGGCTCTGCAGTTTTTTGGTGTTCGGGTGATTGACTCCGTAAATGACCTGCTCTTGCGAAAGCTGAGCGCGTACGTCTGCCAGGTTCTGGGTGAGCTTCTGCACCACCGGGTTATCCCGTACCTGAGGCAGCGAATCAACGCCACCTTCCTGCGCTTTTTGGAGATAGGACTCAAGCTGAATACGTTCTGATTGGACCTGCGTCGTCTGTCGGTTCAGGTCCGTCATCAGGTCGCCGTACGTGTTCTTGGTGTCGTCGATCTCAGCGACTCCGGTCCGTTTCTGGAAGGCCGCAAGTTCGCGATTGGATTCCTCTGCCTGGGCGCGGACATCGTTGAGTTGTGACTGCAGCCAGGTTCTGGAGCCGGCGATTGCATCCCGCCTCATCTTCAGGGTGCGGTCGACAAAGGTTTGCATCAACGTATTGGTAACGCTGGCCGCAAGTTTCGGGTCATGAGCGGCCACGCTCACCGTAATGATGTGGCTGCTGGGATCGTGCACCACGTTCAGGCGGCTGCGGAAAGCGCGCAAGGCGGCGCTTTCCGCGCCGGTCAGTTGGAGGGGATCTTCGGGGACTGCCTCCGTGGGGATCTTGGCGTTAAAATCGGGATTGCGATCGAGTCCAAGTTTACGAATTACGGCCACAGCAAGATCATCGGTTTGCAAGCTCTGCGCCTGAGTTTCAAGGTATTGCGTTTCGCTCAGCGGACTTCCGTTCGCCTGCATCGTGAATGCTTCGCCGCCGGGGGGATCGATTTCAAGCTGTCCGGAAGGTTGATATTCGGGCTTGATCGAAAACACAACCAATCCCACAACAACCATGATCAGGGCAGCGAAGGAGGCTGCAAGCCGCCACCTCTTGCGGACAATCGCGAGAGCCTTCAACCAATCGGATTCCCATCTCCCGGATTGTTCGCTGGCGGCGGGAATCTGCGGATCATTCACCTCAGATTGTGGAACGATCTCAGGGTACACTTCGCGGCGCGGAACCCTGGCGGCACTCTTCGTCCGCTGTTCAATCATTCGCAAGAGCTCGAAATCTCTACTCATGGGTTGGTCCGCTGAAATAGATCGTCCAGAACATTCTTTGCCGGGCCGTTCTCATCGATTGCTCCCAGAAGGCAGCCTGAAATTGAAACGGACCCTGGTGACAGAAATCGACGGTTGGTCCCCTGGCGTGGGTGGGTATTGCCACTGCCTTGCCGCGGCCTGTGCCGCCTCGCTCAACAGAGAATTCCCGCTTATGGTCCGGACGCTCTGGACCATTCCGCTCGAATCAATATGCAGGTCGAGAAGCACATCGCCTTCAATGTGCCTCGCCTCTGCAAGTCTTGGGTAGGTCGGCTTGACGACCTTGATTGGTTGTCGAAGGGATTCATCCTCATTTTCAGAGTCGCTTGGGGCGGCGGGTTCGTCGATCGCCGCGATTGCTACCTGCGGGTTTTCCCGGCGTGGTGCGGGCTGCGGCGCGGGCATCGTCTCGGCAGGCAGCGTCAGATTGTGCGGGATCGTGCTGGCGGTTGCGGACTCAGCAGGAACCGGTTCTTGCAAAGGAGTATCGGGCTGCCGCTGAATCTTGGATGGGGCCACGCTTTGCGGAAATTCGATGATCGGGGCTTGCCTTTTAGCTCCCCCGATTCTTTTACGCCCCGCCGGATTTGCACTGGGTTCTGCGGCTGGAGCAGGAGTATATATCTGGGACGCGTCCGATGGCTGAGAACTCTGGTCTCTGCTTGCGCCAGACGAAGAGACTGGATTCACCGCGGCACCGTCCTGCCCCTCCCCGCCGGATCTTAGATTCATTTCATACCACCCTGCACCCAGAGCGGCGGCAAGAAGCAGGGCTGAGAGTACCAGCGTGGAGCGCATCCTTCTCAAAGTGCCTTGCTTTGGTTTGGGAACTCGCTGCGCAGCGTAAGGCGTGGCGAGGCCTGGGTTCGACGGTTGCTCTTCCCTCTGGAAATCCTCCTGGACGGGTTTGCACTGCGGTCGAAATGGCTGCTGCTGGGCTGAGTCCACCCCGATAGGCGGCGTCGTGGTCGGCGGAAACGCTCTACCCTCACCCCCTGTTGCTTCCGGCAACTCCGGCTCAGGTGGTTCAGAGCTGAAAACAGCGTGTTTCTCCCCTCTAAAGTTGAGATCGGCATGCCGAGCAGAAGAGTCCTGGGGCCACGACAACGGTTCCAGGATGCTCGCGTCGAGAGCCCCCGACGGGTGCGCCAGATCAAGATCTCGTGCAGCCTGACGAGCCAGCGTGCGGCTGACACGCCGCTCATTTCCGGCATAGGCCAACACCAGCGCGCGGTAACAGATCGAATTGACGACTCTGGGAATGCCTTCGCTTCTTTCCGCGATCTCGGCCAGCGCTTCCGGCGAGAAGAGGTGCTCAGCAGCTCTGCACCCTGCAACGCCCAGCCGGAAGGATACGTAACGGTGTACTTCCTCGGGGCTCAGGGGCTCCAGCCGGCAGACGGTTGCGATGCGCTGCGCCAGTTGCGAAAGCTCCGGAGCGAGTAGCGTTTCGCCTAACCGTGCAGACCCGGACAAGATGATGTGCAACAGTTTGGCCTTGGCCGTTTCAAAATCGGAAAGCAAGCGAATCGCCTCAAGCGAAGGTTGTCGCAGGTTTTGGGCTTCGTCAATAAAGATGAGCACCTTCCGTCCGGCTCTGGCTTCCTTCACCAGCATTTCCTTGAGCCGCTGGTGCAAGGCAACTTCGTCTTTATCCGGAATGGCCGGCAATTCAAGTTCCCAGGCGAGGAAGCGAAGGAGCTCATAACGCTTGCACTGTGTTTGGAAAATGAACGCCGTGCGCGCGGAATCGCGGTATTGCGTCAACAGTTGAAGCAGCAGAGTAGTCTTTCCCATCCCCGGACCGCCAAGAAGCACCGTGAACCCGAGGTTCAATTCGATTGAGTCAATCATCGATTGCAACGCCGCATGGTGCATCCTGGAGGAAAAAAGGAAGGCCGGATTCGGCGTAACACCGAAGGGAGACTCGCGCAAGCCAAAATACCTGAGTAATTTTTCACCCTGCTCGCGTGCGCCCAGGGACGAAGGTGCCGGCATTCCGCTGCGCTCAACGGCGTTGCTCATGGAGGTCGAATACATTGGGATTTGCAACCTTTAGCGCAAGGTCTCCACGTCTGCAGCATCAAGGGACACGGCCACCGATCGCGCCATCCACTCGAACGAGACGATCACATGCAGTCTGTTCTTTATCTCGACTACGATGCCTTCCAGGCCAACAAGAGGCCCGGCTGTAACCCGCACGTGGCGGCCGGAATGAAGATAGACGTGGGGTTCCGCCCTGCCGAGAGTTGTCGCCTGTTTTAGGGATTCGATCTGCGGTTCCGGCACTTCAGCGGGAACATTATTAAAAGAAACCAACGAAACTATGCCCGGAAGCCCCAGAATGTGGAGGCGATCGGCAAGAGCGATGTGAACAAACACGTAGGAGGGGAACAGCGGCAGAAGGACTTCAGCCCGGCGGTCTTTCCATCGGCGCTGTACTTGATACAGGGGAAGAAAAACCGTTATGCCTTTCTGTCTGCAGTGCTCGGCAACACATTTTTCATGACGGGCGCGGGTGTAGACCACGTACCAGCACTCCCTGTGCTGCGATTTCGATTTAATAGCGTTTTGCGGTAGAAACATCTCTTAATCGCACATGCCAGGAAACCTGAAAAACTACTTAGCTCGACGTAGCTTCGCCATCTCAACTACATTTGAGGGCGTTTAAATCCGAAGTCACCCAGCAGGGCATGCGCGGATAGCAACTGTCTGCCCCTCTTTATTCAAGAATCCTAGCCGCTGATGATGCGGCTCGCAATGAGTAGACCACTGTGCCTTGGGTGAGAAGAAAACCTCTGAGTCAATTCACTGTCAGAGAGCCGATACTGAGGACACATTCTCAGAGCGATGTATCTCCTTTTCTCAATAACTCGATGGCACATCTCGGCGCGTGCACGTCGGCGTTGCGCTACTATCAGCGGCGCTTTCGCCTGCAAACAATACTTTAATCGAGCCTGAGCCAACCACGCCGCGTGGCGTGCATCATTCTTTTACAAGAAAGCTTTCTGCAAGTTAAGACGGATTTCTAAGGACATGAACGTCTTTCTCGGTTGTGCTTCACACCGAGACAGAATCCGCGGCAAGCAGGCCCAATTGCTTGGCCCTCCTTGTTTCCGGCGGTTCTCTCACAAATGGGGCCATCCGGTTTTGCACAGGAGAGAAGTTTGGGCCAAGAGCAAGACTGCACCACCTGATCGTCGAACTTGGGGAGATGACCGTTCGCGAAGGGACTATGGCGCTCCCGGTCACGGACACTGCATGAGCCGCAATCTTTGCGAACTTCATGCTTGCAGGCGAGTGCCCGCCCGTTTCGCAACAAAAAGGGCTTACGACCATATATGGCCTCCGAACCAAGACGCTCCGGCGAAGTCGGTATTTCGCCTGTAACGAGGGCTTCTGTACGAAAGCAATGGGCCCGGCGGATCAAGACTTTACCAGTGTGCAGGACGGCCAGTTCACCAGGAGTATTTTTATGAGAAGTCGCGTAGAGAATGCCGCAAGTGATCGTCAGGAAATGACGCATGGAACAGCGCACGCATCTTCTACCGCTACCGCCAACGAGGACCACCGATCTGCCGGCCGTCGAAAGCGTGATTTACCAATTTCTGTTGTTGTAAGCGACGCCAGCTTTATGACCTCCGAATTGCTGGCGCGGGCGCTGAGCCGGGTGAAGACCCTCAGCATTGTGAAATGTGCTGTTACCTCAGGTGAGACGCTCAGGGCGATTGTCGAATGTGTTCCAGATGTTGCGATTGTCAGCACTCATTTGGCCGATGGTCCATATAGAGGGCTGGAAGTGGTTCGTCAGGCGCGCCAACTCGCCTCGAAAACGCGCTGTATTGTGTTGATGGACGATTCGGATCACCAAATCGTAATCGACGCATTTCGCGTGGGGGCGCGAGGCGTTTTCAAGCGCTCGGCTTCCACGCAACTTCTGACCCGATGCATTGCCGCAGTTCACGGCGGGCAGATCTGGGCAAGCAGCGCAGATTTGCATCAAGTGCTGGGAGCCCTGGAGACAGCCGTGCCGTTTCGATGCGTGAATTCCCAGGGGGATGCGCTCCTCACAAAACGCGAACAGGAAATTGTACCGCTGGTGGCCCAGGGTCTTACCAACAAGGAGATATCAACCCGCCTTTGTGTAAGCGAGCACACCATCAAGAACCATCTGTTCCGCATCTATGACAAGCTCGGGATTTCGAGCCGCGTTGAACTAATTCTGTACGCGATGGGAGATCGGGAAGCCGAGGCCGCATAGACCTATCCAGGACTTGTTCCTTGCAGGCTACGCGGCTTTCTTGAGCGATGGGCCGGCGCGCTTCTCCGCTTTCACCATGCGGCTGATGGTGAAAGCGCCCACTGCGATCAATGCTGCTGCAGCAGCCAGCCATCTTGAATGTGTTTCCGCCCACAGTTCAAAGCTGGAATCCTCGGCAAGCTTGTCAAACGTTCCATGTGCGCCGTGATCCCCCGCGACTGGCTCCCACAGATTGTTGGGTCGCCTGGGATCTTCAGGGCCATCGTGCTGCTGGGCTTCGTAGCCGTCGCACGCCAGGTAGCGGTCGCCGAGTGAAGGCATCAGTTTGTTGCCGAGGATCGCCTTCACGGTAGACCACCCGGCGTAGTATTCGCGCCGGCCCGGGTGATGCGCCGCGTAGTAGATGGCGCGAGCCGCGACTTCCGGCTGGAAAATCGGTGGAACAGGACATGCCTTGCGTGGCAATCTGCTCTTGACCCAGCCGAACTGTGGCGTGTTGAGAGCCGGCATTTGCACCATAAGGGTCTTTACGTTGCTCTTGTCGTGCATGAGTTCAGTGCGCAAGGCGGCAAAGAATCCCAGAATTGCGTGCTTGGCGGCGCAATACGCGGATTGCAACGGGATACTGCGATAAGCCAGGGCTGAGCCCACATGCACAATCGTTCCACGGTCGCGCGGAAGCATGCGCTTCAGCGCTGCCAGAGAGCCGTAGACATATCCAAGATAGGTGACTTCTGTGACGCGCTTGAATTCCTCCGCCGGCATCTCCTTGATAGGAGAAAACACAGAGGCCATTGCATTGTTGACCCAGATATCGATTGGGCCGAGCTGATCTTCCACCTGCTGTGCGGCCGCTTCCACTTGTGCCGGATCAGCTACATCGGCAATGAGCACCAGCGCTTTTCCGCCGGCTGCTTCAACTTCGCGACGCGCGCCTTCTAACCCATCTTTCCCCCGGGCAATCAAACCGATCCATGCGCCATGCCGGGCAAACTCTCGAACGGCAGCTCTCCCCACGCCAGCGGAAGCGCCGGTAATGGCAACCACTTCATGCCTGGCCACTTTCTCCCCCTTTTTTTCTACAAAAACGTCTCTGAGAGATTGGATGCCGTTGCAGTCCGCGCGTTTTCCATGTATGTCGTATAGCGACAATTTCATGACGAGCGCATGTATTCGCGGCCAAGCTCACTTCAAGCGATAGAACGCTCCCAGCATGATGCCAAAGACCAGATGCGACAGCAAAATGGTCAGCGGCGTCTGCACACCGTAGTGAAGTGCCATGAAGCCCGGCGGCTCGAGCAGGCTCCGTGCTTCAGGGCCGTGCTGCTCGCTCGCCATGCGAGGATGCAAACCGGGGAGCAGTCCCGTCACCAATACCAGTACCGCGATCCCATGGATCAGGCCGAAGACTGCCCCGCGCCACCATCCGGCGACGCCCAGTTCCTGAAAGAGCAACACGTAGATGAGGGAAAATATCCATCCAGCAAGGAGGTGAACGGCAAAACCGTAGAATTTTGCCCGGTCGCGATCAAGTGTAAAAATCGTGCCCAGCATGTACGGCAAATTCATTCGCGTGAGGCCAAGACCCTGGGCCGCCGAGCTGATCGTGGTCAGCACGATGGTCGCGGCAAATCCCCAGACCAGCCAGCTTATCCAGTTCATCCTTTTACTCCCGCGGAAGCTCTCACATCGTCACCCGTCTGAATCGCCGGATGCCCAGCCCCGCGCTCCTGCTCCGCGAGGGTCAGTGCCGCGCTGATCAGCCCGATATGTGTAAAAGCCTGGGGAAAATTCCCCAGAGCGTCGCCGGAGCCGGGATCAATTTCTTCGGCAAACAGCCCCAGATCGTTGCTGAATTTCAGAAGCGAATCCAGCTGCCGGTAAGCTTCTTGAAGCCTTCCGGCCAGAGCAAGATATTCGACGGCCCAGAAGCAACAAATCCCGAAAGCTCCTTCGCTCGGCTCGCACTTGTAACGAAACAGCAGCCCATCGCCGGCGCTGAGTTGCTCACATACCTTCTTGTATGTGCTCTTCATCCGCTCAGAGCCGGCTTCCTCAAAGCCATACCAGGGAATGCGGAGGAGCGTGGCATCCATCCCGTCGCCGTCAAATGCGCCCACATAGCTCTTGAGATGATCGTTCCAGGCGCGCTGCTGAATTTGTTCCCGGATCCGGTCACGCTCGCGCGCAAACCATTCACGCGGAACTCCGGCAAGCAGGCCTTTGTCATCCATGGCAAGCAGACGATCGAGGGCGGTCCAGCAGAGCAGCCGTGAATGGGTGTGGTTGCTCTTCCCCGATCGCGGCTCCCAGATGCCTTCATCGGGCTGGTCCCAGTTTTTCGCGACGTATTTTCCAAACCCGATCAAGACTTTCTGCGTGCTGCGGTCAAATCTTCCGTTGAACTGCCCATATTGCGCGCTGGCGTCGATGACCTCGCCGTAGACATCCAGTTGAAGCTGCTCCCGGGCGCCATTGCCAACGCGCACCGGAGGCGAGTCCCGATAGCCGCTCAGGTGCCCAAGCTCGTGCTCGTGAGGAGCGAGCTGTCCGAAAACCGTATACAAGATCCTGAGCTCAGGCTGGGTCAGGCGCGTCGCGTGCAACAGCCAGGTAAGAAAGCCCTCGGTTTCATCTCGATAGCCCAGGCCCAATAGTGCACGAACGGTCAATGAAGCGTCGCGCAGCCAGCAAAAGCGGTAGTCCCAGTTCAGGCCATCGCCGATTCTTTCCGGCAATGATGTTGTTGGCGCGGCGATAATGGCGCCCGATGGAGCATAAGCCATGAGTTTCAGAACCAGAGCGCTTCTCCTGACCGCATGACGATACGGGCCTTCATAATTGGATCGAGCAGCCCATTCCTCCCACCATGCAACCGAGCGCCGAATTGCTTCCTCTACCCGATGGCCCAACATCGGCAGCACGGCCGGTGACTCCTCCGCATAGCTGAGCGAGAACTGAAGCGAGTCACCGCATTTCACCACGATCCGGAGATGAGCACCGTGTTCATCGATTCTGAGCGGAACACTGCTGCGCAACCAATAGGTCCCGCCACCAACATGCATGCGCAAACCGAGCGGCCCCATATCACGAATGCACGCCGGCTTTGCTCCATAAGAAGGCCGCGGCTCAAAATCAAACCTGATCTCAACCTCGCCGTCAGTACAAACCAACTGGCGAAGAAGTTCGTGCGCGGGAAGCATGTTCTTTCGCTTGAAATCCTCCGCCGCAACCGGCATCAGATCGGTAAGCGTGGCTCGTCCGCCGGAACAATGAAACTCTGTTTCGAGAACATTGGAATCGCCAACATAGCGGCGCGTGGTCTCGCGCACTTCCATGGGCGCTATCGACCAGAAGCCGCCTTTGCTCCGGTCCAGAATCCCGGCAAAAATGGATGGGCTGTCAAAACGGGGCCAGCACAGCCAATCGATGGAGCCGTAGTTTGAGATCAGGGCTGTGGCGCGGCAGTCGCCAATCAGGCCATAGTCATGAATTTTTGTAACTCCAGAATCGTACGAGAGCACAATAGTAGGATGAGCAATTCATGATTTGGTGCTGCTCAGTCAAACCATTGGCTTCAGTCGGCGCCAAAACCACTGCCTCGAGCCGGGGGCCGATTCCTCTTCTGTCGGAGAGCCTGATCTGTCTTAAAATGGTCACACCCGAATGACCGAGCCTTCCACTCCCCTGATGCGGCAATATGCCGCCATCAAGAAGCAACATCCGAATGCTCTGCTCTTCTTCCGCCTGGGAGACTTTTACGAGCTGTTCTTTGAAGATGCGGTGGTAGCGTCGCGGGAATTGCAGATCACGCTAACCTCGCGCAACAAGGAAAAGGACCAGGCCATTCCCATGTGCGGCGTGCCCTATCATGCGGCGGAAAACTATCTATCCAAGCTGCTGCGGAAGGGATTCCGGGTGGCGATCTGCGAGCAGATGGAAGACCCTCGGCTGGCCAAGAAACTGGTGCGCCGCGAGGTAACGCGGGTGCTCACGCCGGGAACGGCCCTGGATTCGAGCGTGGGTTCAGAGGAGAACAATTTCCTGGCGGCGTTGGCGCGCGCAACCTCTCCCGGGAGCGGCGGGGCGGTGGGACTGGCTGCGCTCGATCTTTCTACCGGCGAATTTCGCGCCACGGAGTTTCGCGGCCCTGAGGCCGAGCGGCGGATTCTGGAAGAGCTGCAGCAGTTGCGGCCGCGGGAAGTTCTGTATCCCTCTTCCCTGCCGTTGTTCGATCAGGCGCCCATGGAGCGGACAGAGCCGATGACGGGTCGGAATTCTTCCGCCGCAATGGAGCCCAGGCACGGTAGGCCTGCAGGTTTCGAGCAATCAGGTGAACGTGCCCGCTTTACCGAGACACCGCTGGAAGATTGGGTGTTTGCGCCGGATTACGCGATTCCTCTGCTGGAGAACAAGCTCGGCGTGTTGTCACTGGAGGGATTTGGACTGCAGGGACGGCCGGCCGCAGCCACGGCAGCGGGAGCCATTCTTCACTACGTCCGGTCCACACAGCGCGGCACGCTGGAGCACGTGGACCGCATCGGCTTTTACGATCGCCAGGAATACCTGGTGCTGGATGCAGTCACGGTCCGCAACCTGGAGCTGGTGGAACCGCTCTTTGCCAATACCGGAAGCGAGGTCACGCTTTTCCGCGCGCTGGACGCGACGCTCACACCCATGGGTAAGCGCCTGCTGCGCTCATGGATGCTGCGGCCGTCCATCAGCATCGCGGAAATCAATCAGCGCCTGGACGCGGTAGAGACAGGAGTGAAGGAATTCGTCGCCCGCGAGGAACTGCGGCGGGCGCTGGAAGGCGTGCTCGATATTGAGCGCCTGCTGAGCCGCGTAACTTTGGAAACGGCGAATCCGCGCGACGTGCTGGCGCTTTGCACGAGCCTGAATCGAATTCCCCGTATCAAAACCGCGCTTGCACGCTTGGCGGCCGTTCGGCCGGCTGAGCTGAACAGCCTGCTGGATGAAATGGCAGACCTGCGTGAGCGTATCGAGAAGACGATTGTCGCCGAGCCGCCGTTGACGCTGGCCGATGGCGGGGTAATCCAGCCGGAGGTCGACAAGGAACTGGATGACCTGCGCAATTTGAGCCGCAATTCCAAGCAGTACATCGCGCAGATTGAAGAGCGCGAGCGCAAGCGCACCGGAATCAACTCGCTCAAGGTCAAATTCAACTCCGTTTTTGGTTACTACATCGAGATCAGCAAAGCCAACCTGCACCATGCGCCAGCGGACTACGAGCGCAAACAGACACTGGTGAACGCCGAACGCTTCACAACGCCGGAGCTGAAGGAATATGAAGCCAAGGTGCTGGATGCGCAGGAAAAGATCGTGGAAATCGAGCGGCGGCTTTTTGCTGAGCTGCGCACGGCGATCGCTGCTGAGGCGAAGAGGATCCGGCAGACGTCGCTGGCGCTGGCGGAGGTCGACGTGCTGGCGTCGCTGTCGTTTATCGCGCAGAACCGGGCCTACTGCCGCCCGCAGTTCAGCGCAGAGGCAAGCGAGCTGGAGATTATCGAAGGCCGCCACCCGGTGCTGGAACAGCTGGAGCTCACCGGCAGCAACGACCGTTTTGTGCCCAACGATCTCTATCTCAATTCGAGCACGCACAACATTCTTTTGATCACCGGGCCGAACATGGGAGGCAAGTCAACGTATCTGCGGCAGACGGCGCTCATGGTGCTGATGGCGCAGATGGGTGGATTTGTTCCCGCCCGCTCGGCGCGACTGCCGGTAACGGACAGGATTTTTACCCGCATCGGCGCCAGTGATAACCTGGCGCGCGGCCGGTCTACCTTCATGGTTGAGATGACGGAGACGGCGGCGATCCTGAATACCGCGACGACGCGGTCATTGGTGCTGCTGGACGAAATTGGGCGCGGCACGGCCACCTACGATGGGCTCGCCATCGCATGGGCCGTGATTGAATACATCCACTCCACCAGCCGCGCCAGGACGCTCTTTGCGACGCACTATCACGAGCTGACCGAACTCGACCGGCTGGAGGGTGTGAAGAATTTCCACGTCTCGGTGAAAGAGAATGCCGGGGGGATTGTCTTTTTGCGCAAGGTAGAGCCGGGGCGTGCGGATCGCAGCTACGGAATCGAGGTGGCCAAGCTGGCGGGGTTGCCGCCGGAGGTGGTCGTCCGGGCGCGCGAGGTGCTGCATGAACATGAAAATGCCGAACACCAGGCGACGGCGCATCTTTCGCCCGGAGCAAGCGAACCGGAGCCGCAGATGCAGTTGACGATGTTTACGCCGCTGACACAGAAAATTGTAGATCGGCTGAAAGAAGCGGATTTGAATCATCTCACGCCGCTTGAGGCGTTGAATCTGCTGAACGAGCTGAAGAAGCAGATATAGCGCCCAGCCGAACAATTCACTCTCTGCTCGGACTATTCCCGCTTGCAGGTTGCCCTTGGTGGTGCAAAGATTTCGTCTTAATTCCTTAAAAATATCTTCCGCCTTGCCTTCGGGTTTACCAGAATGTTTTTTCGCCGCTGTTATACTGGGGTTAATCGTCTTTCACGCAGAAACAAAAGCAGACCCTTGATCTGATACATCAGTTTCCAAGACCAGATCTAACCAGATGCCACTGGATAGCTGGGGCACTTCAATCCTGCCGAAAGGCGTGTTCGGCGCGGACCGCTTCCTGAGCGTTCTAGCGCACGCAAGGCAAGGAAGTTGTATGAAGGTCGCTCGCTTCGTCGTTTTGGCCGCAATTGTTCTGACGCTGGCATCCTGTATGCAGCTCCAGACTCCTGAGGTAACTTCCCAGGATTGCACCGCTGCTGTGCCGGCAGGCTTCACCCGGATCTTTGTCGGCAGGCCGGCTTCAGGCGGCAAGCAATCCGGCACCAGCTTCAGCGATCCGCTGGATGGGAGTTCAGCGGACAAATTTGACGCCATCCTGCGTACGATCAGCGAAGGCCAACACCCCGCCTTGGGAACACAGACAAATATTGCTCCGGAAAACCTGATTGTTTGCCTCTCCAGCGGCACCTTCCAGACCAATGGACAATATGACTGGAAGCTGAATATTGGGCATACACAGGGCGTCGAGCGCGGCTTTACCGCGGAAAAAAACTGGAAGATTCACGGCCGCGGTCCTGACCATACCACGCTGCAGCTTGCGTCTTTTCTGCCGGACCAGTTTGTTGACCAGAGCGGCGCGCTCCTGAGCGGCGGGCGCAACGTGGTGATCGGCACTCATTCGCCGCAATCTTCCGGGATTGAGATTTCCGATCTTACGATCGACGCCAACCATGACCATCTGACTTCTCCCGGCGGTCTTCCGCTGAACCTGGAAGGAATTATCTTGCGATCGGATCAGGGCGGGCATTGGATTCACAACGTCAACGTTATCGGAGGCTCGGGCGATGTGGGGTTTATCAACGTGGTCTTCGAAACCTTCGCCGTGCAGATCTGGGGAAATTCGCAGCCGGTAGATCCGCAGCAGAATCAGGGCAGCATCATTGAACACGTTGCAGTGGTTGCCCCCGGACATGCCACCGTCAGCGGCTCGCCGCCCGGCGGAGCCATTGACGGCATTGTTGTAAACAATGCTGTAGCAGAAATACGGAACAATGTGGTGGATGGCTACACGCTCGGCTACGGAGGCTGGGCCCTGGGGCCAGCAAATTTTCACGATAATATCGCGCGCAATGTTCTCTATGGCTTCAACAATGACAGCTTTAACAACAGCGGGGTAACTTTGCAATCAAACCAGATCATCCATCCTGCGTTTTTTGGCATTGTCATTGGTGGCGGTGGCCCCAACGTGACGTTTTCCAACTGGAGCATTACCGGCAACACGATCGAGATGAAAGCCAACGGATCGATGGCTCTGGTGCTGCGCGGCCAGGTACAGAATTCAGTGTTCTCCGGCAACACCATTTCCAACGACGGCGGCGCCAACGTAACCGCGATCTGGAGCTATCCGGCAGTCAGCGGCGTTGCCAACACCAGGCTCGCGTTCCAAGGGAACCATATCGATAACACTATGGCGATCAATTTCTCGCAGGATCCAAATTTCAGCGCCGATTGCCGTTTTCAAAATCGCGATCTGCAAGGCAACGCCCTTCCCGACTTTCCCGACAACAGTTCGGCCCAATGCCACTGATGCTGACCGCAACCCGAGCTGTTAGCGAAATAAATGCCGGGTACGCGACTGCGCTCCACTCTTCGTATAATCGAAGAACATGGCAAAAACGGAGACTCTTCGCCGGCAGGTAGGACAACTTCTCATCCTGGGCTTTGACGGGGTCGAAATTGACAACAAATTGCAGACCGCTCTGACTGAATTGCAGCCGGGCGGCGTGATCCTGTTTGCCCGCAACATTGAGGAACCGATGCAGACATGGCGATTGCTGCGTGACTCGCAGACGACAACGCGGGTTCCCATGTTCTTGTGCGTCGACCTGGAGGGCGGCACCGTGGACCGGCTGAAAAAAGTGATCGCCCCCGCGCCGTCGGTGGAGCAGGTATTCGCCACCGGCAACCGCAAGCTCTTCCGCATGCACGGAAACATCCTGGGTCTGGAGGCACGCGCGCTGGGCTTCAACACAGACTTCGCTCCCGTATTCGACCTGGGTTTTGAGGCCTCGCGTTCAGTCCTGACCAGCCGAACCGCGTCGGCCGACCCTAAGGAGACTGTCGGCTATGCCCGCGAATTCCTGAAGGGGCTAAAGGCGGCTAAGGTGCTGGGGTGCGGCAAGCACTTCCCCGGCCTGGGCGAGGGAAATCTGGATAGCCACCACAATATGCCTGTTGTGCAGAAGGGTTGGAAGGCAATGTGGGCCGAAGATCTGGCGCCCTATCGCGAGCTGCGGACGCAGATTCCGTTTGTGATGGTGGCTCACGCCGCCTACCCGGAGGTCACCAGGGACAAGCTGCCGGCCTCGCTGTCGCGAAAGTGGATGCAGGAGGTGCTGCGCAAAAAGATCGGCTACCGCGGGCTGATCATCTCTGACGACCTGGAGATGGGAGGCGTGCTCTCGACCGGGTCAATCGAAGATGTTGCCGTGGAAACCCTGCGCGCCGGCGCTGATATGTTCCTGGTATGCCATAACCTGGAGCTGGTCTGGCGTGGTTATGAAGCGGTGGTGCGCGAAGCGGAGCGCGATCGCAGATTCGCCGCCCAGGTAGAGAAGGCAGCACGACGCGTGCTCAGCTTCAAGAAGCGCGCCAAAGAGCTGCGCGGCTTTTCCGCGGAACCTAAAGCCAAAGTCGTGGCAAAGCTCAAGAAGATAGTGGGCGACTTCTCGCGCATCGTGGATGGAAGAGTAATCGACGACCGCCTGCATACCGCAAAGGAGATCAACGTTTGATCGTCGCCGGGGTGATGAGCGGAACCTCCGCTGATGGAGTGGATGTAGCCTTCGTGCGGCTGCGCGGCCTGGGATCCTATCTGCATTTTGAGCTGCTGGGCCACCATCATCTGGATTATCCAAAATCGCTGCGGCAAGCCGTTCTGGGAGCCATGAATGCCGGCAGGAGCAGCGTAGGCGAACTTTCCCGGCTCAATTTTCGGCTTGGCGAATTTTACGCGGACGCTGTACGCACGGCGCAGAAGAAAACGCGCACCCGAGTCCTTGATCTCGTGGGCTGCCACGGACAGACCATCTACCACCAGGGTGACGCCGCACCTTATCTCGGAAAGAAGATCACATGCACCTGGCAGACAGGCGAAGGCTCAGTAGTGGCAACGCAGCTGGGCGTGCCGGTGGTTTCCGATTTTCGGCCTGCGGACATGGCGGCTGGCGGCAAAGGCGCACCGCTGGTGCCATTTCTGGATTACGCGGTTTTTCGCGACAAGCATGTGGGAAGGATCGTACAGAACATCGGCGGTATTGCCAATCTTACGGCAATCTCTGCGGACGCCAAGCCGGATGCGGTGATCGCGTTTGATACCGGTCCGGGGAACATGGTGATCGACCAGCTCATGCAGATGCTGTTCAATCAGCCGTTCGATCGCAACGGTGCCATTGCGAAGCGCGGAGAGGTTATTGAACCGGTGTTGGAAGAGATGCTGCGCGCGTCCTATTTCAAACGAAAGCCGCCGAAGACAGCCGGACGTGAGGAATTTGGCCGCGAATACGCTCGAGCCTTTCTGCGCAGGTGCGGCAGTGCGTCCAAGGCTGACGTGATTGCCACAGCTACGGCGCTTACGCCGCGCTCCATTGCAGCCGCGATCGACCGCTTTGTGTTGCCGGGTGGACGATACCGTCAGGTGGTCGTTTCCGGCGGCGGATCGAAAAATGCAACCTTGATGAAGATGCTGGTGGAAGAAACAGCCAAGATGGGGCTGAGGCTCCGCCAGTCTGACGACTATGGCGTGCCGAGCCAGGCAAAAGAAGCCGTTGCCTTCGCGCTGCTGGCATATCAGACCTGGCATCGCCAGCCGGGGAATGTGCCTTCAGCCACGGGGGCCGAGAAGGCCGTAGTGCTGGGAAAAATTTCGTATGTCTAATTACAGAGGGCGCAGGGGAACAGAAGGGGCTTTTTTTCTGAAGTCTCGAGCCCAGCGAGAGATCCCTATTGTTACGAAAAGCTCGAGATCCCGCCGACATTTTGCTGACGATATGGATCCCTCACCCGCAAAACTCGCGGGTTCAGGGTTTCAGATAAAACATCTCGGCGCTCTTCGGTGGTTAGGATTTTTGATGTTAAGCATCCTAAGTCTGGCTGGCTGCGCGAAACATGCTGATCCCAACACGCTGGTCATGATCATCGAAAACAGCCCCACCAACCTGGATCCGCGGGTGGGAACCGATGCGCAGTCAGAGAGGATTGACCAGCTCCTGTTCGATCCCCTGGTCCATCGGGATGAGCACTTCAACATACAGCCCTGGGTGGCAGAGCGCTGGGAGGTTCCGGATCCGCGCACGTATATCTTTCATTTACGTTCGGGTATTCACTTCCACGATGGCCGGCCGCTTACGGCTCGCGACGTGAAATGGACGCTCGATACCATCCGCGACGGATCCATGATTACGCTGAAGACAACGACCTACCGGCTGATTTCCCAAGTTGAAACACCGGATGAATCCACAGTGATTCTGCATCTTTCTGAACCGGACGTGACGCTGCTGTACAACCTCTCCGACGGCGCCTTCGGCATTGTGCCGTACGGAAGCGACAAGACCTTCAATCGCTTGCCTGTGGGCTCCGGGCCATTCCGTTTTGTGCTGCAGGAGCCTGACAGCCAGGTGGTGATTGAGCGCAACAACACCTACTGGGGAGAACGAGCGCGTGTGGAGCGGGTGCGCTTTGCGGTTGTCCCCGATGCGACCACTCGAGCGCTTGAGCTGCGCAAGGGCAGTGCTGATATTTCTCCCAGCGGTTCTTTGAGCGCGGACATGATCAACACACTGCGGCGCAATCCCAAGCTCGCGGTGGAGCAGCGTCCGGGCACCGTTTTGGCATACCTGACCTTCAACATGCGCGATCCGATTCTCAAAGATGTGCGGGTGCGCCAGGCGCTGGCCCATGCCATCGATCGCGCGCCGATGCTGCACTACCTGTTTGGCGACGAAGGGCGGTTGGCCGACAGCGTGCTTCCGCCGCAACACTGGGCTTATTACGGCGATGTCGCGCATTACGACTATGATCCGAAGCAGGCCAATGCCATGCTCGACGCGGCAGGATACCCACGAGGGCAGGACGGAATACGCTTTCATCTTCTGATGAAGACATCCACGGAGGAGACCACGCGGCTGCTGGCCGCCGTACTGCAGCAACAACTGCGCCAGGTAGGCATCGCGCTGGATATTCGCAGCTTTGAGTTTGCCACATTTTACTCCGACGTCCAGAAAGGAGCCTTCCAGCTTTACTCCCTGCGCTGGATCGGCGGCAATGAAGATCCTGACATCTTTTATTATGCCTTTCACTCCTCGAGCTTTCCGCCCAGGCATGCGAATCGAGGGTTTTACGTAAATGCGCAAGTCGATCACCTGATCGACGCGGGGCGAAGCACCGTGAACCAAGCAGAACGCAAACAGATCTACGCGCAGGTTCAGCGGATTCTGGCCGACGAGCTTCCCTACATTAACCTCTGGTATTTCGATAATGTCGTAGTGCATTCACAGCGGGTGACCAACGTGCACGTAGGTGCAGCGGGAAATTACGATTTTCTAACAGAAGTGGAACTGCAGGATTAACCGGCGATTTTCAACTTCGGCTCACGCGTTTTATGGGCCGCTGCGCGATCCGCGAACCAGACTTACTTAAGCTTGACAGATTCCATCGTTTGAGCAAGTTCGTTGGCCTCCGGCAGAGTCTTTGCGTGGAACTCAAAGAGCAGCAAATAGTTCCCAGATACAGACTCAAACAGAATCTCAAACTGCTCATCCGTGGTCTCCGGATTATGGAAGGCCAATACCGAACGCGCAAATTTATGACCGGAGAATTTTTGTTCCTTCGGCCCTTCGAGAAGCTTGGTGCGAGGCAACTGGCCCATCAAGCGTGCCTGGTCTCCTGCTTCGTTCAGGATGAGAGGCGGGCGTTCCGCGGCACGAACTTGAATGAAGGGCGAGGAAGGCGTTCCATCCGGCATGGGTTCACGCGTTGCCAGAAGTAAGTCGTAGCTCCAATAAAACGTTGGCTTGGTGTTGCCGGGCATGATCGTGTGGGAATGCGCAGCTTGGGAGCGCTTGATGGCATCTTCATGATTTTGGCGGTTTTTCGTCATCCGCACGTCATCGTTTTCAGCCGACCAGCCCTGAGGAAAAGTGTAATGCAGCTTGAAGAAAGGAGCTTCCATTGTATTGCCGGAAGTATTGACGGTATCAGGCTCTTTCTTCTCCTGCTTGCCACTGGCGAACAGGGTGATGAGCAAGAGAAAAGCACTTAGAAGTCGCAGTCGCATGAGCAGATTTCCTCTCGGTGTGGGCACAGAGTATAGCACTGCAGTTCCAGGTCAGAGAGGTACAAACTATCACCGATCGTACGTCGAGCCGGATGTTAGTATCAAGCATTCATGCAAATCCTCTTCATTGGCGACATTTTCGGCAGCGCCGGACGCAAGATCGTGCGCGACCATCTCTCGCACGTGGTGGAAACCAACGAGGTGGACTTGGTGATTGCCAATGCTGAAAATGCAGCGGGCGGCTTTGGGTTGACGCCAGCCATCGCCGACGAGTTGTTTGACCTTGGTTGCCATGTGCTCACTACAGGCAATCACATCTGGGACAAGCGCGAGATTGTGGATTACTTCAACTCCGCGAATGGTGATCCGCGCGGACGGGCACGGAAGGTTTTGCGTCCCGCGAACTACGCGGAAGGCGTTCCTGGTGTGGGCCTCTATGAGGGCTCAACCCCGCAAGGCCAGAGTTTTGCCGTGATGAATCTGCAGGGACGCGTCTTCATGCAGGATACTGACGATCCTTTCCGCAAAGCGGACACGTTGCTGGCCAAGGTGAAGAGCAAAGTGGTCATCGTGGATTTTCACGCGGAGGCGACATCGGAGAAGATTGCTCTTGGTTGGTACCTGGATGGCCGCGTTACCGCGGTTCTGGGCACGCACACGCATGTGCCTACGGCAGACACTCGCATCCTGCCCAGTGGCACAGCCTACCAGACGGATGTCGGGATGTCTGGACCGTACGACAGCGTGATCGGCGTGCAAAAGGAGCAGGTGTTGCAGAGATTTCTGACCGGGCTTCCGGGAAGATTCGAGGCCGCTAAAGGCGATCCGCGCTTCTGCGGCGTGCTGATCGGCTGTGACGGCGCGACGGGCCGCGCTCATACGGTGCAGCGATTAATGCTGGGTGAATAAAAAAGGCAGCCCGTTCGGAGCTGCCTTCGATCTTCCAAAAACTTTCTCTATTGCGATCTTTTGGTGGTGGTCTTTTTTCCGGTCTTCTTTGCCGGGGTTTTAGCCGGAGTTTTGGCCGCCGGCAGCTCACCTTTGGTCATGGTGAACATGAAAGGATCCGGCGCGAAATCGGAAATCACGCCGATCACATCAATATTCGCGCCGACGGCCGGCGGTTTGGTGAGCGGCTTTTCCATGGTGACCGTCATATCGGCTTTGTTGGCCGTCTGATTGTCTTCACTCAGCGCCACTTGAAGGGTGTTTGGATCCGGATTGGCAACGACCTTCACCGGGATCTTCAGCTTGGCTTCGCCGCCTTTCTGCTTAGCCTGAATTCCCTGCCAGAGTTTATCCGCAGCCGCTTTGTTGGCCGGGGTCTTGTCGCGGCAGGAGAGCACCAGTTCCCAATCGCTGAAAGAGAGATCGTCGACCGTGTTCTGCTGTGCTGCCTGGGCAGCGAGGTCGCAGGGCGTTGGAGCCAGGGGAATGCTGGCTACAAAATCGGCCGGAGGAGCAGTCTGGCTTGCTGCGGCGGCCACGCGCTGATTCCAGTCGTCAGTATTGCCGTGGTATTTCTTGTAGCGGGAAAGAAAATACGGAGACCACGCCTCGTAGGCCTTCGGATTGGCGGTCTGGGCCAGGCTGAGCGCCTTGGCGCCGTACCAGAAACCCAGAGGGTTCATCGGATTCGCCTGCAGCAAAGCAATGGCCATCTGGTAGTTATTGGCCAGATCGTTGGGATCGATCTTGAGCGCCTGAGCGTAGAACTTTTGCGCGGCCGCGTAATCCTGCTGCTGCAAAGCGCCGAAAGCCGCCGTGCCGGCGCAGATGTTTGTCATCTGGTTCTTCATCTTTTCGTAGTCGGCGGGAGTAACGCCATCGGGCTGTTTCCAATTCGGCAGCTCTTGCAGACAGCGCTCAGCATCACCGCGCGCTTTTGCTCCGCTGGCCGCATCCTTAATCTGGTTCCGTTGAAGAAAAACCACGATGGCAAGAGCGCGGACGTTGTTGGGCTGGATCTGCAGAATCTGACTGGCCAGTTGCTCTACCTTCGGCTGATTATTGGCCTGCTGGTAAGCCCCCATAGCCTGCTCCAGAGCTTCCAGCTTGACGATGCTCTGCGGATACTGGGCAACGAAGGCTTCCATGGCCTGGGCTCTGGCAGCGGGATCGGTCGTATTCAACGCGCTCATGTAGGCGTTATATTCGGCCGGATCCTTAATTACTTTTTGGTTGGTGGGGGTGTTGGTCTGCTCCGCGCCAGGTTGAGTGGAAGGCTGTTGCGCGGGAGGTGTTCCCGGTGCCGGCTGTTGCGAAGGCGAAGTTCCCTGCGCCAGGGCTGACGTGGTTAGCGCAAGCACAAGTGTGACAAGCACTTTTCTCATTACGTTTTGCTCCTTCAATCCATCTGCCAGAATTGCCGGCCCGATCGCTGGTGAACGCAACACCGTTCGGGCCCGTTTTTTCCGTTAAAACCTTTGAGGCACGGATTATAAAAGACAGACCCCACGTTTAGGCAAGCTGCGTTTCACATGGCAGTTTACTGGTCAGATGCAAAGTTGCCGGTGATAGTTATCCAGCCCGGCTTTTCCCCAATGCTTCGCAGCCGAAAACCAGCGAACTGCGAAGGGCACAATCCTTTCACATTTGACACCGCGCGGGGAGAAATCGTTCCATCAGATAATAGGCAATGAAGTTCAGGTGAATTTAAGGAAAAAAGCAAGATGAACAAGGCTTTGAACGGAAAAATCGCGCTCGTAACCGGCGCAGGCCGGGGAATCGGGGCTGCAATCGCGCTAAAACTGGGTAGCTTGGGAGCCACGACGGTTGTCTGCGGGCGGACGCTGGCGCGCCTCCAACATACTGCCGGACAGATCCGAGCGGCAGGCGGAGACGCGGAAGCCATCGCCTGTGACGTGGCGGAATGGAGTTCCGTGGCTGCGCTGGCGGAACGGGTACAAAAGACCTTCCGCCGCCTCGACATCCTCATCAACAACGCCGGTGTGGGCGGATACAGCGGCCCCTTGCACACCATGCCGCTCGAGAAATGGGACACCATCTTTAACACCAATTTGCGCGGAGTGTTTCACATGATTCGCGGACTGGCGCCCATGATGATAGCCAATGGCGGCGGCGACATTATTAATATTTCGTCAATTGCGGGGAAAAATCCCCTGCCAAACGGTGCTGCGTATGGCGCTTCCAAGTGGGGGCTGAACGGACTTTCCTATTCCGTGGCGGAGGAGTTGCGCGGGCACAACATCCGCGTGGCGGTCGTCTGTCCGGGCTCGACACATACGGAGTTTTCCCCTCATGAAGGCAAGAGCCCGGAAAAGATGTTGATACCCGAAGACGTTGCTCACGCTGTAGCGATGCTGGTGACTTCGCGCCCGCAGGCGTTTATGAGCGAGGTGGTGTTGCGGCCGACAAAGAAACCGTGAGGACATCGCCGGAATCGCCGACATCGCACGAAATCGCCGGAATCGGAAGGACATAAACCGCAAAGGCCGCAACGGACGCGAAGGAACTTGAGTACTTTAACAAACGATCGTCACGCGATCTTCCGCTTGCGTTGCGACCTTAGCGTCCTTTGCGGTGATTTCCGACTATGTGCGATTCCGGCGATCGTCCGGAACCACGACCGCTTCCGGCGGTGCGAGCGGCTTGCCGGCATTGGCCGGGATCGGCACCAGCAAAGCCTCTTTGCGATAGACCAGGTTGCTGGCATTGAAGGTTGCCAATTTGAAGCCGTGACCGTGGGTGATGGCGTCGGTGGGGCAGGCTTCGACGCAATAGCCGCAAAAGATACAGCGGTTGTAGTCGATGTTATAGACCTTGGCGTAGCGCTCGGCGCCGCTGATGCGGTTCTCTTCCGTGTTCTCGGCGGCCTCAATGTAAATGCAGTTGGAAGGGCAGGCGGCAGCACAAAGGAAACACGCTACACACTTCTCCAGGCCGTTTTCATCACGCTGGAGTTCGTGCAGTCCGCGGAAACGCTCCTGGAAAACCGCACCCTCATTGGGCAGCTTCTTGTTGGGATAATCCTCAACCACCGTGGGAGCAAACATCTCCCGGAAAGTAACGGACATGCCTTTGGCAATGCCGGCCAGATCGCGAAAGATCGACATGCGTTCAGTATAATTCGGAACCACTGATGAGACAAAGGAGCATGGCTCATGCTTACGGACAAAAATCCGCAGCACTGGAAATTTCTGATTTTCTATTTCAACCGGGCCGAGCCAAAATTATTGGTCCCAAAGCGGACCGGGCTGCCATTCACCATCAATTTTGCCAGGCCAGCGGCATGGGCAATCACGGCAATAATTCTCGCAATAGTTATCGTACTGGCGGTTCACAACAACTGATTTTCAAGCTGAGAGCGAGGGCGCTGGAAGCTAATGCGTGACTAGAACCGATCTAATGTCGCTTCCAGAATTCCAGATGCACGTGAGAGATTAGTTCTGAGATGGCATTGCGATCGACTTTGTCGGGGAGTGGCGAAATCGCAACGGACTCCTCTACCTCCCTGGATAATCGCTTGGCCTCGGCCAAGACGCGGTCCAGTTTCCACGCGCCGCTGCGGACTTCAATCAGCAGCTCTTTTTCTGGGCGCGGCAAGGTAATGCGGCGATGCTGCATTAATTCCAGGCATTCGTACAGCAAGCGTAGGCCGTGCATCGCAGCTTTGGTGTCATAACCAAACTTGCCGATATGTTCCGGCCGCTGCCCTTTCTTGCCGCTTCCCTTCTCGCCTGTGAGCCGTTTGAACTGGTCGTCTGCAAAGCCGAGAAATTGCCTGGCCGAAGCACGGGCAAGAAATAATGCCCGACCTGCCTGGATTGTTTGCCAGGTTTCAGGTGCTACCTCACGCGGTTCCGCAAAGAGAAAGTGCAGCGCGGTAGCATTGCCTTTGGCTGCCATGCCGGCCCACTTGCGAAGAGAATACAGCGTTACGTCTACATCATCGGGGCCGTTGCGGCGCTCGTCGCCCGCGGTCGACCAGACAAAGTGCTCGCGCGGTTCAAGACCCAGCGCATGCGCCGGGTCCTCCATGTAGACGCCGTAAAGGTCGGTATCGTCGGTCTTGCCGATCTTTGCTCCATGGAGTTCTGAACCACCGACAAAAAGATGTATCAGGTTCTGTGGGCGTTCGAAGCCGGAGAGGGCCACGAGATCGAGGAGAGTAGGGTGCTTAGCCTTGGTCTTCGCCACATCTATTTTCCATAATTGGTTTCAAAAGTCTGGCCCAGGATCTGGTTCAAGTGATGCTTTAAGTGAGCGACATAGTCGCCGGCGATCCATTCGAGCGTGGCGGGCTTGTTGTTGCCGATGTTGCACGTGATCTTAGCGGCATCGGCGGGGAGGTTGTTGATGACGTGGGCGAGGAAGCGGTTGTAACCGGCCCAGAAGTCGACCAGGAAATTCCAGTCAACGTCGGCGAAGTGCTGGAGATCGACCAGAAAATTCTGATCGTAGCCGGGAAAGGTGAGGCTTCCGTGTTGCGCGGCGCGGACAAAGCGCTGGTGGTTGTTGGAAGCCGAATCGAGCAGATGGCCGAGGATCTCTTTCTTGGCCCACTTGTTTTCGCTGGGACGCGCGGTGGTATCGGCGTTATCGAGCTTCGTGAGCAGGGGCTTGGCCTGGGCCACGGTGCGGCCGAGATCGGACGCGATTGGGGGAAACGGATTCATGATGGGCTCCTCAAAAGAACTGCTCATTGCCAAAATCGCCGAAAATGCCAGAATTGGCAAATGAAATTGTGCATCCTGCGGTTTACTCAGATCCGGTTGCATGCATTTTGCGCGGCACCTTGTCGTGCCGAACCAAGGTCTGCCTGAGCCGGCGATTCAGCGGCTCAGAGTAAAAGCGCGCCAGCAGCCAGCCCAGCACGCCGGCCAGGGCGGTAGTGGCGAGAAACAGCGCAGGCGCGGCGCCGATTCGGATGCCGGAATGCTGGAATGCGAACACCATGGGCCAGATCGCAAACATGTGGGTCAGGTAGATCTCATAGCTGTTGCGTCCGAACCAGCGAAGCCAGTCCGCGGAGTGGAAGAGCGGTTGGCTCCAGGCGAAGGGTCTTGCACGCGCCGGCGAAGCGGCATCGTTCGCGGCCAACGGCCGGGGGGTAGTGCCGGCCACAAATTTCAGTTGTATCGAGATCAGGAGCAGGGCGGTACCGAGTTCAAGAATGCTGATGTCCAATCCAAATTTGTAGAGGCCGGTGCGAAAGGCGGTGACGCGAAAGGCGTCGATGAAGACGCAAAGCAGCGCTCCCATAGCACCCAACACCACTCTTGCCCGCGTGCCGATGCGGATTCTTGCGGCGGCGATCGCGGCGAGGCAGCCGAGCGCGATACCGTCCATGCAGGAGAGGTAGCCATTCTCAGCCCAATACTGGTTCTGCGTGTGCACGCGCGTCCACGGGCCGATGACCAGAAAGCAGCAGAGGAAGCCGATGATCATGGCCTGCTTGCGCAACAGCGTGCAGACCAGCGGAAAGACAAGGTAGAAGACTTCTTCAATCGAGAGCGACCAGAGCACATCCCAGGATGCCGGCAGGTAGCCGGTGCGAGCCTCAAGCCAATTGATGTGAAAGGTGAGCGCGGCCAGCAGCGCGTGAGGCAGCGAACTGCGATGCGTGTCGATAACGAAGCGCGGCACGCCAAGGCGGTCGAGGATACTCAAAATCACGAGCAATCCCAGCAAGCACGGGGCGATGCGGGCGAAGCGCATGCGGTAGAAGCCGCTGCGGCTGATCTCTCCCAGAGTGCTCCAGCGCCGGAGCGACCACGTGGTGATGAGAAAGCCGGAGATCACAAAGAAGACGATCACGCCGTTATATCCGCTCCAGAAGAGGACCCGGCTGGCGGCTTGTCCCAGCAGCGGGCCCAGAGGAGTGCGCTCTAGGCGAATCCGCAAATTGATGTGGTGAAGAACCACAGCCACAATGCAGAGTCCGCGCAGCAGGTCGATGCCTTGCACACGCTGTTCCGGTCTTTGGATGGCAGCCCCGAGTGGTGAAGGTGAGCTCACGGGTGAAAGTGTAACGTGCCGGCGCACGGGACACTCTCGGCGTTACGCCCTATGGAAATGTGAAACGCCGGTTGGATGCCCAACAGACGAATCGTAAGAGCGCAGGTGTTGTTACTCGCCAACAGCGGCCGCCTGGGCGGTTTTCGACGTTCGCTTTCGTTTGTACCAGATCATGGGACCGGTAATCGCCATGACCACCAGAGCCAGGCTGAAGACCAGTGCCAGCATCTGGGTGGGCCAACCGAAAATGTCTCCAGTGTGATACTCGCGATTCCACAAACGCATGAGCTTAAAGCCAAGCGGAGCCGAGCGGCTGTCGGTCAGCTGTCGAACCTTGCCGCTGTAGCCGTCAAGGAAGAGGTTGGTCCGGCCGGCGGGCGTGTGGTCTTCAGGATATTTCATAATGATGCGAACGGGAGCCTTTGGGCCCTGGGCGAGCTGTATGACCGTGACCTGCGCTCCGGGCGCGCTCTTCTCCGCGATGGAAACGAGCTGGTCGGAGTCCAGGGGGATGGCCCCCACTTGCACTGGATCGGCCGGAAGCATCTTCGCCGGAGGTGGCGAGTCGGTGAGCCAATCCGCGAGCCGGCCGGCCTCGCGTTCCCAATGAAGCGCAATGCCGGTCAGCGACAGTATCATGAGAAAGATCCAGGCATAGACCCCAACCGCCTGGTGTGTTTGGAAATAAAATGCTGCACCGGTCAGGTTCCAGCGGAAGCGTCCGACCTTGCGCCGCCACCATAGGATGATCCCCGTCAGGTTCAAGACCAGCAAACAGACGGCCGACCATCCCACAATCGCCGTGCCGGCATTGCCGGCGAGAAAACGCGTGTGAAACTGGTGCACGTATAGCATCAGGCCATTGGCTTTCTCCAGATCGCCCAGCACTTCTCCGGTATAAGGGTTCACTGCGAGTTCCACAGCTTCAACATCCTTGGTTGAGGTAGAGGCAGGCGCAGCGCTGGGGTTGATCTCCAGGATGACCGCGGCGACATCGTCCAGCTGTTGCGGTAGCGTCCATCCGGCAACGTGGTATTGCGGATAGGTCTGGCCCAGCCGCCGGGTAATCTCATTCAAGGGCAGCCGCGCGCCGGCCGGAGTGACTTTGACCAGCGGACCATTCAAGAGGCGATGGATTGGGCGTTCGAAGATCAGGAGCGCAGCGGAAAGGCCGAGAGCCAGGAGGGCCAGGGCAGCTACAAGTCCTACCCAGCGATGGAGGACGAGAATGAGTTTACGGGCATTCATAGTTGGTATTGCTGTCCAGGTGCTATTTATTCCATTTTTTTTTGGGATAGGCCGGGCCTTTACATGCTGGCTTTATCATCTCGCGCTGTCGCGCTGTTTCTTCTTTGGAAGTAACTCTATTTCTCGATCGTAATCAGGAGTTCGTCGTGAATCGCAAACTCTCACAACACGCTAGATACCTTGCTTCCCGATCACGGGCGATGACGGCGCTCACGCGCGATCACGGCGATTGTTTCACTCGATCCCCAAATCCTTCCACTTCTTATCCACCTGCGCCTTGGTTTTCTCGTCCATCAGGATCTCATCGGGCCAGGGGCGCGTGAAGCCCTCAGTGGGCCATTTGCGGGTGGCGTCGATGCCCATCTTGGAGCCGAAGTTGGGCAGCCGCGAGGCGTGATCGAGCGAATCCACCGGGCCGAGCGTGAACTGAATATCGCGCTCCGGATCAATATGGTTGAAAACTTTGAGTACGACTTCGCCGGTATCCTGCACGTTCACGTCCTCATCCACGACCACGATGCACTTGGTGAACATCGCCTGGCCGAGCGCCCATATGCCGTTCATGACCTTGCGCGCGTGGCCGGGATACGACTTGCGGATAGAGACGATCATCAGGTTGTGAAAAATACCCTCGACGGGCAGGTTCACGTCCACGATCTCCGGCAGCGTGAGCTTCATCAGCGGCAAGAAGATGCGCTCGACGGCTTTGCCCATCCAGGCGTCTTCCATCGGCGGTTTACCTACGATCGTGGTGGCATAAATCGGGTTCTTGCGATGGGTAATACAAGTGCAGTGAAAGACCGGGTATTCGTCCTCGAGCGAGTAGAAACCGGTATGATCGCCGAAGGGACCTTCAGTACGGAGCTCGTCGAGCTTGACGTAACCTTCAAGAACGATTTCGGCGGAGGCCGGAACTTCCAGGTCGACTGTTTCACATTTCACCAGCTCGACCGGTTGCTGGCGCAGGAAGCCGGCGATGATGAACTCTTCGACCTCCGGCGGAGCAGGAACGATGGCGGAAAAAGTAAGAGCGGGTTCGGTGCCGATGGCGACAGCGACCTCCATAGTTCCGCTGGGGCGGTCTCCTGGGGCAAGCATGGAGCCACCGCCGGAGCGAGCCATAATGTCGACGCCGGAACGGCGCTTTGCATTTTCGCCCGCAGCCGCGGGCGGCTGCGCTCCAGAATCGTCTTTCGAAACGCCGCGCAGCATGTCGCGGTAGTGTTCGGCGGCGACCTTCTGGCGCTGCCAGTGCATGCCGGCGGAGGTGGCATCGTAGATCTGCATGCGATACATGCCGACATTGCGCTTCCCGGTTTTGGGGTCGCGGGTGATCACGCACGGAAGGGTGATGAAGCGGCCGGCATCCTGGGGCCAGCACTGGAGAATGGGAAAATCGAGCAGCGAAAAGTCCTTTTTCTTTACCACCTCTTTGCACGGGCCGCCGGTAACGACTTTGGGGAAAAACTTTCCCATATCGGCGAGCATGGGCAGCATTTTGAGCTTTTCCAGGAAGCCTTCGGGCGACTTCATGTTGAGCAGCTGGCGGATGCGCTCGGCTATCTCGTCAAGGCTATCGACACCCAGCGCCATCTGCATGCGCCGCTCGGAGCCGAACTGGTTGATGAGTACGGGAATGCCATTGGCGCCCTTGACATTTTCAAAGAGCAGCGCCGGACCGCCGGGACGGCCATACTTTTTTGCCGCGCCCTTGGAGACGCGGTCAGCGATCTCGGTGATCTCCAGGACGGGATCGACTTCCGTACGTATGCGTTTGAGTTCGCCAGCTTTATCGAGGGCGGCAACCCATTGTCTTAAATCGTCAAACGACTTCATGATTGTCGGTTCGCTCCAGACCGCTATTGTTTCTTGCTATGGCTTGAGATCGTGCTGCCCTTGTTGCACAGAGCTCGGCGCGCACGACGGCCTCGCCCTGATCACTTCTGAAACGCTTGATCCGTGAACTGGCGATTATAAAGTAGCGGTCAGCTATCAGCACTCAGCATTCAGCCAAAGGAAACTGACAGCAAAGGACGCAACGGACGCAAAGGGGTAGGATTGCACCCTTCGAAATCCAATCGCTGTCGACCAGGCTTCTGCAAAGAAACCTAAACAGGAATTCCAGCCCTCTCCTGCTTTGCGTCCTTGGCGCGCTTTGCGGTACACGTGGTTTTTGGCTGAATGCTGATTGCTGGTGGCTGAGTGCTTTGTCCCCGACAACCTACTCTGCCTGAACTTTCATCTTATTCACTCAGTACTACACCAGGAGCATCCGGCCCCGATGGCAACAGCAATCAAGAACGAAAACCAATATATTGATGCATTTTTAAAATTAACTCTAAGACCAACCTCGGCTGCCGACGTGTTTCCGTTGCTGAGCTCGCTCACTCCGGAGCAGCGTAAGGATTTTATCGAGCTGGCGGATTCGAACCACGTGGTCATCCGCGCTTTTGAGGTGATCAACCGGGTGGGCGGCAACCTGGGCAACGCCAGCGTGCAGGCCTGGGCAGTGGAAACCCTTACTCGCGAGCGGGCCCGTATTGCCAATGCGCTGAGCCGCTTGGAGCCGGTATGTAATGCACTGGAAGAAGAAGATTGCCCAACCGTGGTAATGAAGACCCTGGACCACTGGCCGGATTTGGGCAATGATCTTGACCTGGTTTCCACGGGCAGCAAGTCGAAGATCATTGAGGTCTTTACCAAGCGTTTTGGCGCCAAGATGGAGGCGCGCAGCTGGGGCGACCGGCTTGCCTGCAAATGGAATTTCGCACTCCCGGAATTGCCGGAGGCAATCGAGACACACATTGGACGGTTGGGCCAGACCGGCGAGCACATTGCGCTGGCAACCCGGTTTGTCGATCGGCGGGTCAAGGTGAGTGTTGGAGGACATCATTTCTTTGCGCCGGCGCCGGAAGAGCGCATTTTTGCCGCCACCCTGCAACGCATGTATCGCCATTTCTATTTCCGCGTGTGCGACATTCTGAACGCGGCGACGCTGGTGGAATCCGGCAAAGTCGATTTTCCCGAACTGCGCGCCGCGGCGATCGCTGCGGGCATATGGCCAGGCGTAGCCGGTTTTCTGAAGATTGTTTCCGACTACGTGCAACGGTATCGCGGTATGGGACTGAATCTGCCGGCATGGGTGGTTGCCGATGCCACCGTGGGCGGAGACAAGATCTACACCCGAGCGCGCTTCCTCCGCCTGCCGATCATGCCCTATGGCGCGCGGCTGTACACGCAACAGATCACCCAGGCAGCCTTCCGCGGGAATGTTCCGGCAACCTTCCGCTTGAGCCTGCTGCCGCCGCTGGCTTCCGCTGCTGCGGTGGCTTTCAAGATCACAGGCAGCGATAAAGGTGTCTGGTAGCTGTAAGAGACAGAAAATCAAAAAGGGCGATCGTGGTTGGGATCGCCCTTTCTGTTGTCGTCCAGTCACCGCTGTCAGGAAGGAGACCTGTAAGCGCTTGTTAACGCTGCTTGGGGCCGGACGATCTCGACTCACTATGACCGCCTCGCTCGCCTGAGCCATGCGAGGAGGATGAACTACCACGTCCTGACCTGGAGTCGTAACGTGATTCCGAGCGCGACGGCGGAGCATAGCCACCTGACCGCGACGGCGGCGGGCCATAACCGCCCGAGCGCGAAGGTGAGTACGGAGTGCTCCGCGATTCCGGCGGCGGCCGGTAACCCTGATCATTGCGCATGTCAGGCGTCCGCGAGGGCGAAGGTCTGTATCCTTGATCGTTGCGCGAGCCGGAGCGCGAATCGTCACGCGTGGTCACGATCGGCCGGTGCAAATCGAGTGGAGGCTTGCCACCGTAGTCTCCACGGTTCGCCGGCGAATCATTGGAACGAGCGCCGCGATCGTTATTTTGACGATCGTTATTTTGACGATCGTTGTTGCCGCGATCGTTGTTCTCCCGATCGGTGTTGGTCGGAAAGCGCTGCCAGCCGTGATCATCCTGCGGTCCGCGAGCGGAACTGTCAGTTCGAAGCACACGCCCCTGATCGTTGGAGCGAACCATGGGCCCGCTTTCAGACCGACGACCGTTATTCATGGATTCGCCGCCGGAACGGTTCGCAGGCGGCCCGAATCTGCTCCACCCGCCGCGAGAACCCTCACTTCCGCCGGTGCTGTTGCCGCCTTCAGGACGGCTGAAGCGGCTGTTGCTTTCGGTGCGAGGTTGATTGCCAAAGCTTCCTGCAGGCCGATCATTCCGCGGAACCTCGGCAATTCCGGTTCGGGCGTTCATGCCCTGCGACCCGACCACACGCTGAACGTGCTCGATCTGGTTGTGGAAAGACTCAGGTCCGGCCGGCGGGCGGTGCTGAGCATAAAAGTGCTCGTCACTGCGCGGCCGCACTGAAGCCGGCATGCCGGCTCGGCCTTCAGAGGTGACGCGCAGGTTTTCACGCGAAGGAACCACCGGGAGGTTCGCCGTCATCACGCGGCCTTCACGCCACTCGCGCTCATCGACGCCGAAGCGGCGGTTGTGGAAGTCGCCGCGGCCGAAGTCTGCGCTGGAGACCGTGGTGATGGAACCGCGAACACGGGCATTGGTCTCAACCAGGCGCGCGTTGGAGAAAAATGGCTGGCGTCCACGGACGGCCAGAGGCGCGACAAATCCCCCGCGGTTGATGATGTTGATGTTCGTGACGTTGACCACGGTCACGTGGTTGAAGCCGCGTCCGTACCAGGGGTAAAAGAAATCATGCGGGCCCACCGGGAACCATCCGATGGAGCCGAAGCCGAATCCCGCGTGCGCCCCAAAGCCGACGAAGAACACAAATGCCGGCGACCACACTGGACGATAGCTGACGTACACAGGTCCGGGCCACCAGCACCAGCTTCCGCTATAGAAAAACCAACGCCCATAGTGATAAGGAGCCCATCCCCAGGGTTCGTAAGAAACCCAGGTCCAACCGTAGTACGGTTCCCAAACCCAGCGGCCAGCCTGATATGGCGCCCAGTTAGCTTGCTGGTACGGCTGCCAAACGTTTCCGTATCCTGGAACGTAGACCCAACGGCCGTTGCCATCGAGATCATTCACGCCGGTGTAATAGCGGTTGGTGCGGCTCACGCTCTGCGAGTTGTTAATCACGTTGTCGCGATCTCGATTCCACTGATCCCAATCATCCCTCACCGGGGCGCTGTCCACGCGATACTCCGGGTTGTCGCATCCACGAATCGTAATCAGCTCGCCTTCTTTCACCCGAGTGCTGCCCTGCTGCGTCGTGATCTCCGCTTCGCCTTCGCGGACAATCACATCCGTCTCCTCATCCGACATCACCTGTACGCGATACCTTCCTGCCTTCACCGGGTGCACAGCGACGTTCGGCGTATCGATCTCCACATCCGCTTCGCCGGTCCTGAACATCGAGTAGTTGGCATATCCCTGCGCGACCTGAATCTGTATGCGCGAGCGCGAGAGATCGGCCAGCTTCACCTGGCTATGTCCCGCCAGCCGCACCAGGTTCCCGGAATCAAGCTGAATTTCCGTGCGTGCGTTGTCGCCGGTAGCTACCTGATCTCCTTGCATCACGGGTGCGTTGACCGTGGTTGCTGTCCAGTCGCCGGTATCACCGCGCTGCTGTGAGACATCACCTTTGACCAGGCTGATTCTCGCCACATCCGGCGCCGGACCTTCACCCCGCTGCGACTGATCGTCCGGTCCTGGAGCGCTCGGCCCCTGTGCCGCAGGCGGATCGTTCTGACTCGGCGGTTGCTGTGGGTAGTCATCCGACTGCGCCCACGCCGCCCCCAATCCCGTCACCGCAAACATCACCAATACTAAGAACTTCTTGCTCATGATTCCCCTTATGGATTCCTCAAAGCGCGGCGTCTCTTCACCTCAACCGGCAGCCCCGGCCCCCGGGCAAGCCCTCTTCAGCTTCCCGGGGTGAAACGCCGCGCTAACACTTCTTCCCTTTATAGAGACTTCAACCGTTGCCTAAGGTAAGGCAACCAGCATGCCAAACCGCCGTAGCGGATATCTGACTGATTTTGCCTCTTTTAGCCAACATTGAGTTGTGTAGCCCTGGTGGATGGTGGTTTTCAACCAGCGGGAACGGTGGATTTGGGCCGGATTACGTACAGCCGAACTCGGCGCAGAATCTGCCTTGAACCCGGCTCAACGATCACCCAGTCCCTCTCTCCGTGTTCAAACGAACGCGCATCACACCTTTCTGAGCCTTGCGCTGTTTTCGCTCGGCTCCATACCCTAAGTTCAGGAGGGCCACAGACGATGAAGCATTTTCCTGTCAAACTCGCAATTCTGGCCATACTTGCTCTGGCTGCCATTCAGGCCAACAGCCAGCAGCCACAGTCGCAGTCGCCACCCCCTGCCTCTGACCAGTCACAGCAGGCGCACCCGGCTGAGGCGCCTCCGCACGTCGACGCCGAACCCAACCCTGAAGACCGCGCCCTAGAGCAGTCCATCAAGGACGAGCTGAAGAAAGATCCACACATGGTTTACTCGAGCGTTGCCGTGCACGTCACCGACACGGAAGTCAAGCTCACCGGAACCGTGAAGACGGGCACCGCCAAGCAGCAGGCGGCTAAGATCGCGGGCGAGCACGCCGGAAGCAGAAAGGTCGACAACCATATCAGGGTCAATCCGAACATGCATCCGGGACCTGGACTCTGAAGATCTGGACTCTCAAAAACCGGGATTCTGAAATTTCGATCTGACGACTTTGATTTGACGACTCGGTGGGTACCCATCCTTTGCGTTCCGCAACTCATGCCGACCCTCAACTCTGCAGGCGGACGCAAAGGGTGGGTTATTCAATTAGCGAAAAAATCGCTCGAATCAACTTAAAGCTTTGGCCCGTTATCCTGAGGGCCGTTTAGCGAGCGCAGCAGTTCAGGGTCCCGCACGTGCTTCTCTCTCTGAATCCGAATCTGTCCTACTACCGGATTTTTCGCACTACCTCATGGCACGCCCGGTAGTAGTTCCGTTTTGAAACCAAACCACCACGGGAACTCATTCTTCATTTGACTGATGACCACCCCATCAGCATATTATTTCTTCTTGCTGAGATTCCGGAGACTGTAAGGCGGAATTTCAAAAAGCTAGCCGCCCGAACTAGTAAAGCATCAACAGCTACTCAGAGAAGGAACAAACCACAAAGGCTGCTCAGGCCAGCTTGGCGAGGGAGAAGGTCGCAATCAGCGGCCGTCGCCGCGGTGCAGCGAATACTTGCGGCAGGCCAAAGCGCCAGGAGCGTATTGTACGCGCGCGTTCCGGTGCTTGTGGATATAAAGAGACACGCGTGTCGCAATCCCTCCGGGAAGAAAGAAAGGCGTCATGCAAGGAAATGAATTCGCCAGTTCCGTTGCGCGTCCAGCCAGCGCGCAGCTAAGAGCCTTCGCAGACAGGCTCTCCTCTCTTCACCCAGCAGACATTCGCCATATCCTCTGGGCCATTGCAGAATTTGGATACCAGTTTTACCCGGTAATTGACCCTGGCGCGCCGGCGGAATTCGCCGACCAGCTCCACGAGGCAACCGATTCGGCCCACACGCTCGGGGTGGTTTTTCGGCAGGTCAGCGAGTTTGGCTTCCAGGAATTCATGGGCGATGTCGCGAAAGTTTTCGATCTGGCAATCGGCCATTTTACGTCCTCATATAACGACGAGAACCACGATGCTTACCTGGTCCTCATACAGTTGCGCCATCTGCGCAGCTCTCTTGTGTATGCTGGCGCGGCCGCCCCGGCAGCCCAGCATTTCGATCGCGAGGCAAGCAGCCACCTGGCGATCGTGGCAGGAATTTGCGTTGCTGCCCTGATCTGGGTCCTGGTTTCAGATCACATGCCGCTCTGGCAACTGCTGGCAGCTCTTCTGCTGGTGGGCGCCTTCGGTGGCCTGGCTTTTCGTCTCGGCAAGAAAGCGGCCACGGGTTTAGAAACCTCGCTCACCTAATTTGCTGGGTTGGGCGGAGGCGGACAAATGTTGCGTGGACACGGTGGGCCATCAAGGGCGTGGATACTCGGGCTTGCCGGGACGTGAAGCATCTCGTAGCTGCCGGCCACCAGCAGCAGCATGGCAAATGCAGCGGTGAAGCGAAGGGTCGTTCTCATGTTTGGACCTCTATATCTCGTCGGCGGTTTCCTGGTGAAACGCCTTGTGAGTTATTGGAGCGGGCGTGAGATAGCAGTACTGTTCGCCACGGTGGCCCTCGGCTTCGTCATATGGCTTTCTGGGCGAGCGCTGTGGCCGCGGCTGGTACTGGTGCCGATCTTCGCGCTCTATGAAGCTCTGCTGAATCTGATGCTCTTTGTAGTTGCGCTGTGGCCCGTACCCAACTACGGGTATTGGTACGTCTACAGCTATGGCTCGATTGCGGAAAATTTCCTTCTCATCCTGCTGGCGATTGAGATCACGTGCGCGATCCTGCCCGCCAAAAGACTGGCTCAGGCATGGACCACCGCGCTGGCGTTGCTCGCGATCCTCTCGATTGGAAGCTCATTGCCGGCCCGGACCGATACTGCCGTATTAAACGTAACCCTGGCCGGCGACTTCATTTCATCGCTGGTGCTGCTTAGCCTTCTCTATTTTCATAACGTGAAATGGCCGGCAGGTTATCGCCTGATCATTGCCGGTGTCGTGCTTCCTTCGGCCATCCATGCCGCGAGTGCGATTCAGTGGCTGCGCTATGACCTCACGGCGCTGGTCCAGGCCATTTTGCCGTTGTCCAGCTTTGCCGGCCTGGTGTTTTTTATGGCCGGACTGATCAGCGCAAAGAAAGACCAGAGAAAGAATTATGAAGCGCTGCTCAAGCACGTGGCCGCTGCAACTGCCAACCGTGACACCACAGCCGTGATTCTTGATGACCTGAGAAGCGATGGCGCACTGGAAGTAAAGACGCGATGAGCCCCGGGAAAGAGAAAGCCACGTCCGAGTCTTGCCTCTTAAGTTCTATTCATACTTCAGACACACAGTCGGGTTCACTCGTGTAGCTCGGAGAGAAGGAATGGATGTCGCTAAGATCGCAGCGGCAGTCACAACAAGAGCAACCAGACCAAGAGTCAACGGATCACTGGGGCTGACGCCATAAAGCAAGCTTGAGATCACCCGCGTCAGGGCCAGCGTTCCGGCAATTCCCGCTACAATGCCGCCGAGAATCAAGCGGCTTCCCTGCCCAAGGATCATCGCCAGCACCTGCTCCTTGCTGGCACCCATCGCCATACGAATACCGATCTCCCGCGTCCGCTGTGCCACCGAATACGAGATCACGCTGTAGATGCCGATCACGCCCAGAAACAGCGCGAGCCCGGCAAAGATGGAGAACAGCCACATGGTGGAACGAGGCGCAGATTCCTGGTTGGCGATGATTTCGTGGACCGTACGGAAATGGCTGATCGGTACTGCGCTGTCAACTGCGGCAATCGTGCCCGGCAAAGCGCTGCTCAGCGCGCCCATGTCTCCTGACGCATGCAACACCAATGTCATGTTTGAGAGCGGTTGCTGCGTGTACGGGAAATAGATATCGCCTTTTACTTGGGCCCGAAAGCCTGCAAGTTTGATCTTGGAGTGGCGCACGTCATTGACCACGCCAATAATGGTGGCCCATTGCGGACCGCCGGGAGCGGGCACGTCCGCAAAAGTTACGTGTTTGCCCAGCGCGCTTTCATTCGGCCACAACCCTTCCGCCACACTTTTGCTGATGATTGCTACCCTGCCGGTATTATTCCGGTCTGATGAATTGAAATCGCGGCCGGACAATAAAGGGATTTCCATGGTCCTGAAATAGCCGGGGCTGATATGGAAGTACCAGACAATATGCGGCGTGGTTTTCGTCTCCGGCCGGTCCTGTGCAACCAGCGGCACCTCAGCGAACCACTCCATCGGCACCACGGCGGTGTACGCTGCACTCTTTACTCCGGGCAGGGCCTCAGCGCGGTCCAGCAGGCTGCGGTAGAAGGCACGGCATCCATCATGCTGTTTGCAGAATTCATCAGTAGGCGTCACATCGGCAAAGAGAAGATGCTCTTCGCTAAAACCGGTATGCGTATGGCTGAGAATCCAGAGATTTTTGATCAGCAGTCCTGCGCCGCTGGCCAGAATCACCGCCATGGAAATCTCAGCCACCACCAACGCAGCCGAGAGCTTTCTTCGGCCACGGCTAACACCAGCAGACTGAGCATTGGCGCGGAGCGTCTGCTCGATGTCAGGCTTTGATGTCTGCAATGCCGGCGCCAAGCCAAAGAGCACGCTGGATACGACAGACAGTGCTGCGGAAAAAAGCAGCACTGAGAGATCAATTGTGGCATTTGCAAGGCGTGGCGTGTCTGCCGGCAACACCGCTTTTAACGCCAGCAAAGAAAAATATGCCAGACCACAACCTACCGCTCCTGCAACAACCCCCAGCAAAACGCTTTCTGTCAGCAACTGAGTTGTAATGCGGCTGCGGCTCGCGCCCAGCGCAGTGCGGACGGCAATCTCTTTTTCGCGGCTGGTGGAGCGTGAAAGCAGAAGGCTGGCAACGTTCACGCAGGCGATCAGCAGGATCATCGCTACGGCGCCCAGCAGCATCAGCAGAGTCGTTCGCGCGCTGGAAACGCCAAAGTCGCGTAGCGATTGAAAACCAGCCTGCTTCACAAAATAATCCCCCAACGGAAACGGACAGGTCTTCCAAATCTGGGGATAGACGGCGTCAAATTCAGCGTGTGCAGCGGTCATAGTAGCGCCAGGGCGAAGCCGTCCATAGATGTTGTAGCCAAACTCCCACATGCCCTCGCTGCTGGAAAGATTGATCTCCGCAGGCACCCAGAGCTGCGAAGTTGCGGCAGGAAACTCAAAGTCAAAAGGCATGACGCCCACGACTTCATGGCCAACATCATTCAGCATGATGGTGCGGCCAAGAATTTTCGGGTCGCCGCCAAATCGGGTTTGCCACAACGAATAGCTCAGGATGACAAAATGGTCCTGTCCCGGAGCCTGATCGTCCCGGCCGAACATGCGGCCCAGCTTGGGTGTGACCCGCAACATGGAAAACATGTTCGAAGAAATCTCATTGCCAGCAAGCCGGACCGCCTGTCCATTGCCGCTGTAAATAAAAATCTTGTTGACCGAGGCGGTAGCGACTTCAGTCTGCGTGAGCCTTTGCTGAAATCCCACCAGCATGGCTTTAGTGAGATTGCTCTTCCCTACCGCCACCAGCTCTTCTGGCTGCGCATAAGGCAAAGGCTGAAGAAGAATTCCGTGCACCAGGCTGAAAACTGCTGTATTAATCCCGATCCCCAGGGCCAGAGTCAGCACAACAATGCAGGCAAAGCCGGGATGCTTGAGCAGCGTCCGTGCACCGTAACGCAGATCAGAGATGCCGTTCTGAAGATGGTGGGTTAGAAGCATGGGGCCTCCGGTTCCGGCTTGATCAGAATAGTATCCCGGAAGGCCCCGCTTTTCCAATTGGATACCGGGTAGCCTGCAAGTAACTTGCCCCGCCGCCAGAGCTGTGCCATAAAAGCGCAATGAAACTGTCTCAACTGCTTGCAATTTGCACGCTTTGCCTTCTGCCGATAGCCGCCTCTGCCCAGGCGTCGCCCGAGGTGTCCAAAGTCCTTGCCCTGGAAAAGAAGTGGACTGACGCCTACAAGCTGCGCAACATCAAAATCATGACCTCAATGCTGGCCGAAGACTTCGTGATAACCGTGGAAGACGGCAGCGTCTTCGGAAAAATGGGATATATGTCGCACACCGCCGACACCGCAACACAGGTCGATTTGGCGGAAGAGTCAGACCTGAGAGTAGTCGTCCACGGGAACGTAGCCGTGGTGATTGGCGCTTACCATGAGATGGGAACCTCGAAGGGCAAACGCTATGAATATCGCGACCGGCTCACCGATGTCTGGATGAAGAATGATGGCGAGTGGCAGCTCTTCGCCTCGCAGTACAGCGTGCCGCTAGCGCAGTAGCTGGAAGCACCCGAGTAGCCAGAAGCACGCTGCGATGGCGGCGCAGAATGCCCAGGCGCCTTTGGGCGAAGAAGTTCGCACCGCCGCAATCAGCTTGCGCCCGCCGCTCTTCCCTTTTCTTCCCTATACAAGGTGCTCTTGTCGATCGGCAGATTCAGCGCGGTCGCGACTTCCGGTGTCACGTCATTGCCGCCCCGCAGGTTCACCCAGATGGACTGGATGGTATAGATCGGTCCCCAGGGAATACCCCACCAGCCCGCGACCAGGCTCAGCAGCGTCCATTGAAGTCCGCGTACTGACTCGCCCCGCCCGGGCCGCATGAAGTAGATGTTCGTGAACTGCTTGAACGTGATGACAGCTGCCGAGATGCAGTACTGATATTGAACGAAGCGGGCTCCGTTCTCGAGCTCGAACACCAGTTGCTCCGCGGTCATGCCTTCGATGCCATTGATAGTTGCCATGCAGGCCTCTCGTACAGCCAGGAATTCGCGAGCTTGTACCGGTCCCCAGACAATAGCGCCATTCCAACGCGCGATCAAACGATTGTTGAATTATTTTTCACATGCGGCCCCGCGTCTCGCCGTGGCCATGCTTCGATCCCGTTCATGCTGTATGAATCCGCAACAGGTTTTTGCTTTCAGTTCCTGGCTTCTTGGCGATTGCCGCCAGTTTTCGGCCGTGCGATGGCTGGCAGCTGCAAACTTTTTCACTTGGCTGAAACGCTCGCAAAATTAAAAGCACTAATCCGTAGCAAGGCGGGTTCGGATTCGTGTGTCTTAGGTTACAATTCCTTACCCGCGCCCCAAAGTAAGTGTTTTACCGTACCCCCAGGTAGGCATTGCTATGCATATGAAGCGTCAACCACAAGATGCGTTCGTGGTTGCTGGCCGATACGAAATTAAAGACCCTCCCATCGGACAAGGTGGCATGGGCGTGGTGTACAAGGCCTATGACACGGTGACCCGGCGCTTTGTCGCGCTCAAAACCATCTGGGGAGGCCTGAGTTCACAGGCGCTGGAGCTCTTTGAAAAAGAGTGGAGCGTGCTGGCGCGGCTGAGCCATCCCAACATCGTTGACATTCTGGAAACCGGCGAATTTGAGGAGGCCGGCCAGCACAAACCTTACTTTGTCATGCCGCTGCTGCCCGGCGCCACGTTAGACCATCTCATCAAGAAGGCGAGCACGCGGCTGACCGTTGAACGCACGGTTGACATCATGGTGCAAGCCTGCCGCGGCCTGCAGGCGGCGCACGATCACGGTCTGGTGCATCGCGATCTGAAGCCTTCGAACATCTTTGTGATGGACGACGATTCGGTCAAGCTGATCGACTTTGGCGTGGTCCACCTTTCCGACACCCACAGCATGACCGGCATCAAAGGCACGTTGCACTTCCTGGCGCCGGAGCTGCTCGATCATAAAGCGCCGTCGGTGCTGTCGGATGTCTTTGCCCTGGGCGTGGTCACATATGAAGCGCTCACGCGGCGCAAGCCTTTTGATCTGCCCACGGAAGCCGAGGTGTTTGAAGCGATTCGCAGCTACATTCCGCCGCCGGTTTCCGACATCAACAGCTCGGTCAACGAAGCGCTGAGCCGTACGATCGCAAAAGCCATGGCAAAGCAGCCCTGGCACCGCTTCTCCAGTTCGCGCGAGTATGCCGAGGTCCTCAAAAAAGCTCTGCGCAATGAGCCGATCGAATACTTTGACTCCGCCAAGATTCAGCCGCGCATTGAGCGAGTGAAAAAGGCCCAGGCGGAAGGCGACTTCCAGTTTGCCCGCGAAATACTCAGCGAGCTCGAAGCCGAAGGCCATATAGATTTGCAGATCTCTCTGCTGCGCATGCAGCTGGACCAGGCCATCAAGCAGAAGACAATCCGCCAGCTCATGGAGAGCGCGCGCACTCGCGTGGAAGAAGAGGAATATCCTCTCGCGCTGCAGAAGGTTCAGGAAGTGTTGGAAATCGATCCCAACAACACTGACGCGCTGCGTCTGAAGACGCAGATCGAGCGCCAGCGCAATGAAAAACAGATCGACAACTGGTACCGCCTCGTGCAGCAGCACATTGAAAACCAGTACTTCAGCCAGGCGCGCATGGGCCTGGAGGAGATTCTCCGCGTCAATCCCGCTGACGCCAAGGCGCACAGCCTGCTTGACCAGGTCGATCGCCTGGAAAAAGACGCCAGCAAAGCCCGAGCAGAGAAAGAGCAACTCTACCAGTCGGCGCTGAAGGCTTATCAGTGCGGCGAAGTCTCTACCGCGCTCGACAAGCTCGAACGCCTGCTCGAAATTTCGCGCAACGCCAGCCGTACATCGACGCCCGAGAAGGATGCCCAATATCAATCTCTCTACAATCAAATTCGTTCTGAGCGTGAAGCCTTGCGTGCCGGTTATGCGGAAGCGCGCCGCTGCCTTGAAGACAAGAATTTTTCCAAGGCCGCCGCTCTCTGCAATGAGTTCCTCACCAAGAATCCCAACGATCCTATGTTCCAGGCCCTGAAGCTGGAAGTGGACGAGCGTGACCGCCAGGAGCGGAGCGCCGCCGTCGCAGATATCGATCAGAAGGTCGAGACCGAGGCGGATCTGGATCGCAAGATCAATATCCTGCGCGAGGCGGTCGACAATTTCCCCAACGAAGCGCATTTCAAGGAGTCGCTCAAGCTCGTCCGTGGACGCCGCGACCTGCTCGACTCCATCGTCAGCCGCGCCAAGCAGTATGAGCAGAACTCGCAATTCAACGAAGCGCTGGGACAGTGGGACATCCTGCACAACATTTACCCGCAATATCCCGGCTTTGACGCTGAAGTGCAGCGCTTGAAGCTCAAGCGTGAAGCCCAGTTGCGTGAAGAATCCCGCTCCCGCTGGGTCCGCCAGATCGATCAGCACCTCGAAGCCGGCGAATATGACAAAGCCCAGCAAGCCGTTCGCGACGGCCTGGCCGAGTTCCCCGAGGATCGCGAACTCGCCAGCCTCGATAAACTCGCCATCCAGGGCGCGGAGAAGCATCAGCAGGCGCACGAGTTCCTGGCCGAAGGCCGCCAGTCTCTTGCCTCCGGCGACACATCGACCGGCCTCAATCTACTCCGCAACGCCGTCGAACTCGACGGCCGCGATCGCACTCTCCGCGGCGCCTTTCTCAGCGCCCTGCTGGAGCAGGCTCGCCTCCGTCTCAATGCCGACTGGCGTGAATCCCAGTCACTGGTAGAAGAGGCTCTCAAGCTCGATGCTACCAACCCCGTCGCTCGCAGCCTCTCCGCCCAGATTCAGGACCGCGAACGCCAGGCCCTGGTCGATGCCACGGTCCTCGAAGCCCGTGAGCTCCAGGCCGCCGGCAACCTGGCCGGCGCTCTCGATAAAGTTCGCGAAGCCATGGCTCGCCACCCGCGCGAATCCCGCCTGGCTCAGCTCGAAACCACTCTGCTGAACAGCATGGACAGCAAGACCCGTTCGCGCTTTACTGATCCTCAGTCACCCCCGTCATCGCCACAGCGCGGACGCTCAACCAATACTTCAGGCCTGCAGCCGTCCGAAGCCGCAACCGCTTCGCTCATTCGGAGCGACAAATCCGCGGCCGCCGCCGCGCCTGCTCCGGTTACTGGAAGCTCGCAACTTTCAGAAGCTCTCACCGCTTCCCTGGTCCGAACAGATAAAACGCCTTCGACTACCTCTCCGGCCGGAACCGCATCACCCGCTCCGATAGCGCAGCCGTCTGCGGCAATTGCGCCTACAAGCCCACTGACGGTCGCTCCAGCTCCCGCGCAAGCCCAAAGGCAGGCTTCCGCCAAGAGCAAGCTTGCGTCTTCCATCAAACTCTGGGCGGCTATCGTGCTGGTACCTATTCTGGCTGTGGCGGCATTCGTGGGCTACAAATTTGCCAAACGTCGCGCACCGCAGCCGCCGTCGGCGCCTCTATCTGTAGCGCTAACCGCGAATATCCCCGACACCACGTTCTCCGTCGACGGAAATCCCGCAACCTCGCCTGTGGTTCTTGAGCCCGGACAGGAGCATGTGATCCAGGCTACGCATGCAGGCTACCAGGCAAGCGTGCAGCGCGTGACCACCGTCGCTGGCCAGGCCACTGCGCCTGTCCAATTCACGCTCACTCCGTTGCTGCCGCGCATGGAGATTCTTTCCGACATCAAGAACGCCACGGTCGCCATTGGCGAACAGCCGGAAACGCCGCTTACCACCGGAAGCCTCGCTGTCGATCAGATCGCTCCCGGCGCGCCGGTTATCAGGATCTTCAATGGCTCCTCCACCATCCTGATCCTTCCGCTCAAAGTTGAACCGGGCAAAGTGGTCGAACTCGCCGGGCCTCTCCAGGCCAATGGCTATTCCGTTGCCGTCGCCAGCATCCTGGGTGAGCGCGCCAGAATGTTTGCCACCTCCGATCTCAAGGCCAATGTCACGGGACAAGACCCGCAGCCAATCCCGGCCGAAGGCCTGGAAGCGCAGATTCAGTCCGCTACCTCAACCTTTACTTTAAGTAACGATCAAACATTGAATCTGGAGCCCAGCAACCAGCCCCATCTGATCGTGCTGCTGAGCGCGCTGGAAGAAAGCCAGGCGCATGCAACCAACGCTATGGCGCACCTCCTCCTTTCCTCGTTGCCGCCAGATTCCGTCCTCCATATCGACGGTGACTCCCAGCCGGCGGGCGCCGGCACAGCCCAGGTTCCACTGCGCGCCGGTGTTCACAAGATCTATCTGAGCCGTCCGCATTTTGAGGATTCCGCAGCCAAGGTGATCCACCTCAAGCCTGGCGCCACGGAGAAGATCTCCGCCGCTGACTTCGTTCTGCAACCTCAGGGCGCGGTGTCATTCAAGATCACGCCGTCTGCAGCCACCGTGACTTACAGCTCGCAGGATCCAAAGTCCGGAGCGGTGCCCCGCAAAGCCAGGGCCGGCGACATCGTTTGGCTAAAGCCGGGCAAGTACACGGCAAAACTTGACGCTCCGGGCTATGCCGGCGACCAATCTGATTTCGAAATTAAAGCCGGCTCCGCGCCCTTCGAGCTAAAGCGAAGCTTGAAGGCTGTTGCGGCGGACACTCCTGCGCCATCATCCACCACAGCTTCACCCGAAGGTACTGGCATATTTGAAAACATGCAGCAGTGGAAGCACGAAGGCGAATGGTGGGTCTGGAAGGGCTCGACATACGCCTGGCTCCGCCCCAGCCATGGTGTATTTGATGTGACCATACAGCGCCCCAAAAAGGGATTGTTCCGCACGCCCAAGAGGATTGAGTGGACCATCGACTACGCCAGCGGCGACCGAATCGTCTACTCCATCAATGACAACGCTTTCCACCGGCTTGCTTATCACGGTGACTCCCCTGTCTCAGACCAGGCCAAGGATCTCTCCAAATATCCGGGAGATTTCCATTTCACCTTTGACGTCTCTGCCCGCCATGTTGCCGTAACCGAAGCAGGAGGCGACAAGATCGATGACTACGAGCGTCCCAACCCTGGCGTGCCGCTGGGCAAGATCGGTTTCAAAGGCGAGATCACCGTCACGGTGCAGCAGAAATAGCTTCCGCCAGATTTTTTTAGATCGTCATCCCGACGGCCGTTTAGCGAGTGCGCGCCGTCTTCAGCGCGCGAGTAGGACGGAGGGACCTTGCGCTCTTCCTCAGGCTCAGGCCTACTCTTTCCGACCGCGGGCCTTTAAGATTTCTCTTAATTCTTCTCAATCCAAACAGATCGCCCGGCAACCGCCGCGAGTTTCTTGGCTGAAAATCACCATTCGCGGTGGCTGAAATCCACCAGCTCTGCTTCTTCTTGCTCCACCCTGTGGAATTAACTTCTGAAGATTCAACAGTGCGGGATTTGCTGTCGTTTGGCATTCGACTTGTACTCTGAATCTCCCAACGCATGGTGGCGTCTTCTAGACAGCCACAAGCGGACTTTCGAGCCGTTACCCGGCTTGGTACATGCGAGTGGCGCGTCTGATCAATCGTTCGCGAGAACGGTCGCAGGTCGCCTTCTGCTTGTCCCAATCCGGCTCGCCCAGGGATCAGTTCCGGCGACGTGGACAGGGGTTCGGGGTATGCGTCTTCTCGTCGTTCGTAACCTTTCCTGAAATGAAGCTCCTTGGTGAAGCGACCCGTCTCCCCCGCTTGCGTCTCAAGTCGAAAGACCTCTTCCATTTCCGTCTTTGGCTGCTTTTCACGAGCGCGGGCGCGTGAAGGCACGTCTCGGGAATCGAAGCTGGCCACGACGTTTCCAGCGTGTCTACACCTGCAAGTTTGGCACATGCGCTTCACACGGGAGGAATCCAGAATGAAATCCAGCTCACTCTACTTCATGCTTGTTCTGTTTTGTCTGGGCACAGCGGCAACAGTCCAGGCCCGCGACATCGTCGTGCCGGCGGGAACGCTCATGACCTGCACGCTCGACGAACCCAAGTTCTCTTCCGCCACCGTCAGTGTCGGCGATCCCTTTCTCTGCTATCCGCGGACCATGCAGCAGTTCGGCCAGATCGTCTTCCCTCGCGGCACCTACATGGTCGGACATCTTGAGTCCGACAAGGAACCCGGCCATTTTGTGGGCAAGGGCTACCTCAAGCTGGCCTTCGATCGCATAGGCCTCCCTGAAGGCGACATACCTCTCACGGCCAAGGTGGTTGCCGTGGCCGGTTTCAACGTGAACAAAGAAGGCAAGGTTATCGGCCACGGTCACGCCACGCGCGACGTCGTTGAGTGGATGCTGCCTCCGCTGTGGCCCTGGAAGGTCCTCACTCTGCCCGCACGCGGTCCGCGTCCCACGCTCAAGGGCGAAGTGCGCGTTACCCTGCGCGTGATGGACGATATCTTCGTGCCTCAGCTGACAACGCCGGGCTGGCATCGTTTTGGTGAGCAACCAAGCTCCTATCCGATGCAACGCTCGCAACTTACCCAGCCGCGCGCTGTCGCCGCCGTGAATTATCAGCCCATTCCAACGGTAACGGCCGCAGCACGGCAGGTTGCTGTATCCGACAATGAGACTGTCTCCGCTGTTCCAGCAGACTTGCTTCCTGAAAGCCAGCCAATCACGCCGGCCGTGGCGAGTTGTCAGCCTCCGGCCCTGGCGCCTGCAGCCGCGGTCTCATCGGACAGGCCTGCTGTCGATCCTTCTCCACGCGACGCCTGGGCGCCGAATGTCACGCTCTTTGCCCTGGCCGATGGCACGGTCTTCCCCGCCACCCAGTACTGGCGCAATCAAGACCAGCTTCTGTACGTCTCTGACAACGACAAAGGCACCGTTTCCCTGCATGACATCGACTGGAGCGCGACCACCAGGCTCAACGCCGCGCGCAACGTTCGTGTCATCCTGCGCAACGTCCCGGCCATCAATTAGCCTTCACAGACTGTGCCCATTCATGCCTGCTCTGGTGTGAATGGGCATAGTTGTCCATTCGCCGCTCAACCTCAAATCAGAGTAGAATTCTCGCCGTATGAACCCACAGAAAAAGACAGCCGCATCCCCGCAGGTCGAGCTTTATGAAAAGCTTCTCCAGACCATCCCTGAAATCGAGCGCAAAGGCGCCGCCAATCCTTACACTGCGCTCAACGGCAATATGTTCACGCTGTTGTTGCAATCCAAATCATTGGCCATCCGCCTCCCCAAAGCCGAGCGCGAAGGGTTTCTCAAGAAACACAAAACCAGGCTTTTCGAGGCCTACGGCGCGGTGATGCCCGAGTACGTCGCTGTTCCTGATTCACTGCTGAAGAACACCAAAGAGCTGCAAAAATATTTGCAGATCAGCTACGATTACGCGAAGACGCTAAAACCCAAGGCCACCAAGAAGAAGTCGTAGCCACGTTCCGCGCAAAAACCGCCGCTCCAGCCGGCCCACAAAACCCTGCACATCAAGCACCTTGCTAAGTCGAAAATTGCTTTGAAGATTGCGGGGGCAACTTCCCTTTCGTATAAGACGCATTGGCTCGTCAGATGGGCATCACCTGTCCGTTGAAGTGACAGGTCCCCTAACAACTCGCCTGACCAGCGCATATCCGGTCACTCCGACCGGCACAAACAATACGAATGCAAACAGCCGCTGCATCGTTCCGGCTGCAAACACGGGGGCAGTCCTATGCATGGGCGCCATCAACAGCAGCCCAACCGCATTACAAAGGAGATACATCCTCAAAGTGACGCTTTGTCGCCATAGGGCAATCAACAAAAGCACCGGCGCAGCCAGAGTTGGAAACAACAGAAATTGCCACGAAGCATGGCGCGGATCGGGCGCCGGAAATATGCCGGCCTTCAAAGAAAGCACACCGCTAGCCACCACGCAGAGTCCCACGAGGAGTGCCAGCGCCGTCCAGGTTACTGTCCGCAGAGCACGAAATAGTCCAAATGCGCCGATAAGCCCCGCTACTCCGGTCAGCACGGCTCCTAAGTTGAAGATCCATGGTTGGCGAGAGGTCGCCGTTCCCAGCATGCTCGCTGTGTCCTGCACGAAGCTATAGCCCGGGTAAAAGGGTGCGGCGATCAGCTGCGTTCCAAAATAGATCAAGGGCATGGCGATCGACCCGTAAAGGGCCCATACAGTTGGGTGCCGGAAAGTGGGAGGGCACACGCGCACCTGTTCCATCTCAGTTCATACGCTCCAGCTTGCTCAAGTTTCCTCTACATGGATCAGCCACCGGAAGCCATCCTCACAGGGCTTCGTAAATGATAAATGCCTTTCGCGGGGAATTCGGTCTAAAGCATTACAGGGTCAGGTCTTACAGAGTCAAGTCGAAATAGATCGAACTGCCGGAAATATCAGAACGATGGTTGTCAACAAAAACTTCCCTTTCGTACTCGGGTTTCATCCTCCGGAACCAATCTCTTGACTTGACCGGTCACCGATACGGCCTCATCATGAGCACGGTTTCCCTAAAGGAAAGGCAGTCCAAGAGGAGAGCAACCACAAAAATGAAGAAACTTGTTGTTTTATTTTTTGCTGTAGCCCTGCTTCTTTACGTAGCCCCTTCTGCCAGCGCGGCGAATTGGGTTTACCTGGGCCAGTCACACGTTGACGGCCAGCATGATCATGACAATATCGAGGTCGGCAAGTATGCCGGCCGTTACCGCTTTCTGCAGATCCGTGTGAACAACGCGCCGATCGAGTTCGATCACATCATCGTTCACTACGGTGATGGCGAGCCGCAGACGCTCGAAGTCCGCGACGTCATCCGCGCCGGCGGCCGCAGCCGCGCTATTCCCCTGCAAGGCGATCGGTTCGTGAAGAGCTTTGAGCTGTGGTATGGCAAAGCCAATCCTGCCTCAGGCCGGCCCGAGTTGTCACTCTTCGGTCAGCACTAAACGATTCTTCTTTTCGGAAACAACGGCCATCCGCTTTCTCTCACAGCAAGGCGGATGGCCGCATTTATCTCTGCACGCGGAGTGTGGCTGCCCATCCACCAAAGTGGCCGCTGGTTCTACTTCTCGCCCACGGGCGCTCATGTACCTTTGGGGCCAACCCCGCCCGATTTTGGCCCCCGCAAACCTGCTAACTCATCAGACAATGGCAACAGTAGCTTTTGATCGCCATGAGACCGGCTCGCAATTTCGTTGCGTTTTATCTTTGCCTTTGCATCGCTCTGCTCGGCACTCGAGCCAGTGCTCGTGCACGTGACAATGCGGCGCCGGCGTTGCTCTCTGCTGATCAGGGACAGGCTCTGGCGGATTTCGCCTTGCGCTCAGGTCCCGCCGTTGATCCGCAACCGGACTGCTCTCACCTGGTGCATATGCTTTATACGCAGGCCGGTCTTCCTTACTCTTATCAGGGCTCGCGTGTCCTGCATCGAGGCGCGCCTGGCTTTGTGCGGGTCAAACATCCGCATCCGGGAGACCTGATCGTGTGGATGGGCCACGTCGGAATTGTGCTCTCCGCGAAAGACACTACGTTCCTCAGCTCAGTTCGCTCAGGAATCATTACTGAATCCTGGACCAACGACTACTGGACGGCCCGCGGCCGACCGCGCTTCTTTCGTTATGTCGTGGGCCCGAAAGCCGACCTCACGTTGCTGACAGAAGTAGCACAGCAACCGAACCGGCAAATCGTATCCAGGCTGGTACGACCGCAGCATCCGGCAGAAGCTCGATTACCTATGGACGACGCGGATTCGCCCGCGCCTTCTCCTTCGAACACAGGTGCTACCGAATCTGTCATCGTAATGCGGCAGCGCGGCAAGGCAAACAAGAGTGACGTTGCTGCCGCGCTTCGCCAGGACCAGCTTGATCTCGCAAGCCGGCTGCTCGGAGGAGAGCGGGTGGACTCCACCCGTCCGTTATCCGTCGTTGAGCATCTCGAAGTCACCCGGATCGAGGTCGCGCACGGTACAGGAACCATCCGGGTGAAGTTCAGTGAGACACTTGCCCTGGAACAGGGAGCTGTGCTTCAGGGGCGTACGGTCGAGCGGGAGTTCAACCTCAGCCTGCGGGATGGCGTCTGGGTAATCTCTGATCCGGAGCAGCGCTTCTATATCCCGCGTGAACGAGCGATCGATATCTTCGAACTTCAGGCCGAACTTGCGGTGCAACGCAATGCCGTAAGCACCGACAAGCACTCGATCATCAAGGCCCTGGCGCTTTTGTACGATCAAGAACCGCCGATCGCGAGCGCGCAAGCCCGTAATCGCTAAATCCTCCGTAAGAGCCTACTCTGCTTCGTCCGGCACGCCAATCTTCCCCAGCCGGTATCGCAGTGCATTCCGTGACAATCCCAGAAGCCGCGCTGCCTGGCTCTTGTTGCCGTTGGCGCGCCGAAGGGCTTCGCGAATCATGTTGTCTTCCCACTGCTCCAGGGTCATGCCTTCGGGCAAAAAATGATCTGACGCCGCCGCTGCCGTCGCTGCCTTGCCCAGTCCAGAGTCCAAATGAATATCTCCTACGTCGATCACCTGCCCCGCCGCCAGCGCAACTGCCCGCTCGACCATATTCTCCAACTGCCGGACATTTCCCGGCCAGTGATAATCCATCAGCGCGGCCAGCGCCGCAGGCGTAATGCCCTCAATTTCCTTTTCATTGTCGGCGGCAAAGCGGCCGAGGAAATGATTCACCAGATCGGGGATATCTTCCTTGTGTTCGCGCAGAGGCGGAATATCAACCGGCACTACGTTCAGCCGATAGTAGAGGTCCTCGCGAAAACTGCCCTCCTCCAGCGCCGCCCGCAAGTCTCGATTCGTAGCCGCGATCATGCGCACATCGACCTTGAGCGTCTTGGTCCCGCCCAGGCGCTCGAACTCACGCTCCTGCAGCACGCGCAGCAGCTTCACCTGGATCGGCGCCGGCACATCGCCGATTTCATCCAGAAACAGCGTTCCCTTGTCCGCCAGTTCGAACTTCCCTGGCTTGCTGGCGAGTGCTCCGGTGAACGCGCCACGCTCAAAACCAAACAACTCGCTTTCAAAAAGAGTGTCGGGTATGGCCGTGCTGTTGATCTTGACGAACGGCCCTGAGGCTCTGCGCGAATTCTGGTGGATCGCCCGAGCAACCAGGTCTTTGCCCACACCACTCTCGCCTCCGATCAGCACCGTGGAGTTCGTAGGCGCCACCCGCTCCACCAGCGCCAGGACCTCCTGCATCTTCCTGCTGCGGCCGACAATATTCTGGAAGTGGTAGCGTTTGCCCAGGGCTTCCTTCAGCCGCCGGTTTTCATCGCGCACCTGCTGGACATCAAGCTCCTTGTTGATGACCAGCTTCATCTCTGCCATCGTGAAAGGCTTCAGCACGTAGTCACTGGCGCCGGCCTTCATCGCGTCCACCGCAGTCTCCACCGAGCCATATGCGGTCATCACGATAAATGGCAGCGCGCCGTTCAACCGCTTCCCTTCCTGCAGGAACTCGAGACCGTTCATGCCTGGAAGTTTCAAGTCGGTTACAACCAGGTCCACTATCTCCTTGCGCAGATGGATCAACCCCTTCTCGGCGTCTTCCAGCGCAGAAACACTATGCCCGTCTTCACCCAGGCTGATCTCCAGCAGCCGGCGCATGCGCGGTTCGTCTTCAATAATGAGGATATTTGCCATGATTTTTCTGGAATCCCGAATCCGCTGGCGTTGCGGGTGAGGGATCACTATTCCCTTCCACGCTGTGAAAACGAACGGTCATCATTCCCCCGACAGAGCATCGCGAGCCATAGGGATCCCTCGCTACGCTCGGGATTCAGAGCCCTCTCCGTGCTTCCGTGTCTCCGTGGTGACGTTCTGATTCTTCTCCGTTATCCCTGCCTCCACGGGTACAGGAAATGTAACCCGAAAACAGGCGCCTTGATGCGCCGGGCTGATCAGCTTCACCGATCCTCCATGCGCATCCACGATCTTTGAGACGATCGCCAGCCCCAGCCCAACCCCGCTCTTCTTCGTAGTGACAAACGGGTTGAAAATCTGCTCTTTCAACTCCAGCGGCACTCCCGGACCGTTATCTTCAATCTCCACCATCACGCCGGCGGCTTCCGGCGCCGGCTGGACCCGTACATTGACTTCCCCGCTGGGCCCGCTCATGGCTTCGCAGGCATTCATCAATAAGTTGACAAAAACCTGCTCGCAGAGATCCTGGTCGAGCATTATTTGGGGCAATCCTGGCGCAAACTCCCGCCGGAATTTCACGCCCTCACACGCTTCCTGCTCGGAAACGATCTTCAAACACCGTTCGACCAATGGCTCCACGTCGATCGGAGCCAGGTCCAGCTGTGAAGGCCGGGCAAAATCAAGAAAACGGCCCACCAGCGCGCTCACCCGATTGACCTCAGTGTAAATGTAGCCGCTCAGCTCCTGGGCCAGCGGATCGGCGCCCTTGAGCTTCTGCGTGAGTATCTCCGCCGACCCCTTGATCACTCCCAGCGGATTGCGTATCTCATGCGCCAGGCCGGCCGAAAGCTGCCCCAGCGCCGCCAAACGTTCCGCGCGCCTCGCCTCCTCCTGCGCCAGCTTCAGGTTGCGATTCGCCTCAGCCAGGCTCTCTGAGAGCTCCTGGTATCGTTGCGCCTGCAACCGGTATTGCATGACAAAGCGGTTGACCGTCATGGCGACAAAGAAAAAGAAGAGGAGGCGCATCGCCAGCTGGGAAATGCTGTCCGCCGTGATGGTAAAGTGCTTGCCTGCCTGGTAGAGGTACGAGCTGTAAGCCCCCGATGCCGCCAACGTCCACAGCAGCGTCCCCACGGGCCCGTAGTACATCGCCGCCGTCATCACCGGCAGATAGTAGATCGGATAGTAGTCGCTGTTGATCGCGACCGGCTCATTCGTGTGATTGATGAGGAAGGTTGCCAGCGCCAGCTTGATCGCCACTGCGCATGCCGGTCCCCACCGGCCCGTCGCCCGGACAAACCTGTTCTCCAGCAGCTGAAAAGCCCCGATGATGAACAGGGTCGCCTGCTTGTGTATCTCGCTGATGGGCGGCAGAAGCGCAAGTCCGGCGAGAAAGAGCAGCCAAAGAACGTCAAGCCAGCGCGGAGTAGCGCGTTCCTTCATAGGGAGCTAAAAATGACTGTAACACAGCAGAGTTTTTGCCTGGCTCGATCTTGACAGTAGACACTCTACACAATTAATAGTAGTATGTCTACACAATGAGCCCAAAACCGCAATCCCGCCTCGAGCTCCTGCAAGGCACGCTTGACCTTCTCATCCTGCGCACGCTGCTGACCGGTCCCACGCACGGTCATGCCATCGCCAAGCATATTCAACGGACTTCGGAAGAGCTGCTCCAGGTGGAAACCGGCTCTTTATATCCGGCTCTTCACCGGCTGGAGGCCAAAGGGTGGATCGCCGCTTCCTGGGAGCTCTCCGATAAGGGAAAACGGGCCAGGTTTTATCGCCTCACGCCGCTGGGGCGCAAGCAGCTCTCGAGCGAGCAATCGAAGTGGGAAGCATTTTCCCGCGCCATGGGACTGGTTTTGAAACCGGAGAATCAGGAGGGGTGATGCGATCGTTCATCCGCAAGCTGATTTGGTTGACGCAACGCCGCCGCAGAGAAGCGGAAGTCCACGAAGAACTCCAGTTCCATCTGGAAGAAGAAACTGAAGAGCGGCAGGAAGAAGGCGCGCCTCGCGAACAGGCGAAATGGGCTGCGCGTCGCGAGCTGGGCAACGTCACCCTGTTGGAGGAGAACATCCGTTCTGTCTGGATGTGGAAGCTTTGGGAGCAAACGATTCAAGACGTGCGCTATGCGCTGCGCATGATGCGCAAAAACCCTGCTTTCGCCCTCCTGGCTGCGCTGCTGCTTGCGCTTGGGATCGGAGCCAACACCGCCATTTACAGCTTCCTGGACGCGCTGCTGGTGCGTTCCCTACCTGTAGCTGACCCGCAATCGCTCGCTGTAATCAACTGGCACCTTTCCGGCAAGAAGGATATCGACAACTCCACTGTGCACGGCGAAGACGGCTACTTCCATCATGACCCTAAGTACGGAACCATCACGGGGATCTTCCCTTACCCGGCGTACGAGCTTCTCCGCCAGTCCGGAACCGTCTTCTCTGATCTCTTCGCATATTACCCAGGCGGCAAGATGACCTTACAGCTGGAGGGTCAGGCCGAAGCGGCCAGCGCCGAGTACGTTTCCGGCAACTACTTTCGCGGGCTGGGGCTGGTTCCGGCCGCGGGTCGTTTGATGATCGACGATGACGATCGCATCGGCGGAGCGCCTGTCATTGTGCTCAGCTATGCCTTCGCGCAAAAGCGATTCAGTGATCCGACAGCCGCGGCGGGGCAACAGGTAACGGTCAACAACCGTCCCTTCACCGTGATCGGCGTGACACCACCCGGGTTTTTCGGCGTTGATCCATCGAAGGCGCCGGATTTCTATCTTCCCCTGCACACCGATCTCTTGTTCAGTGAGCATCCGAATGAATCATGGTATCTCGACCAAAATCACTACTGGATCGAGATGATGGGTCGTCTCCGCCCAGACGTCACACTGGCGCACGCGCAGGCGGCCATGGCGCCTGTTTTTGAACAGTGGGTAGCCAGCACCGCGAGAAACGACACCGAGCGCCAGAACCTGCCGGAATTTCTGCTTCGGGAAGGCGCCGGCGGTTTGGACAACTTGCGCCGCAACTATTCACAGCCGTTCTTCATTCTGGGGGCGATGGTCGGACTTATCCTCGCCATCGCGTGCGCCAATATCGCCAATCTTCTTCTGGCAAGAGCGACAGCACGCCGGCGCGAGCTGGCCGTGCGTCTCAGCCTGGGCGCCGGACGCGGCCGAGTGATCCGCCAGCTGCTGACCGAGAGCCTGCTGCTCTCCTCAGTCGGCGGCGCAGCAGGGGTGTTGTTTGCGATCTGGGGGATTCGCGCGCTCACCGTGCTCTTTGCCGGTGGAAACGATCACTTCACTCTGCACGCCGAACTGAACTGGCACGTCCTTGCGGCCGCTGCGACGCTCACCATGCTCACCGGACTCCTGTTCGGTCTGGCCCCGGCCCTGGAAGCAACGAAAGTGGATGTCTTGCCGACGCTCAAGGAAGCGCGCGCCGGCGAACGTCGCCCCATCTCGCTGCGGCGCTTCGGTTTGGGTCGCATTCTCGTGGTTTCACAAATCGCAATTTCCCTTCTGCTGTTGGTTGCCGCAGGATTGTTCGTGCGCACGCTTTCCAATCTGCAATCGCTTGAAATGGGCTTCAACCGCGAAAATGTCCTGTTGTTCAGGCTGAATGCGTTGCAGGCCGGACATCGCAACCCCGAAGCTATCTCGTTCTTTGGTGATTTGCAGAAGCGTTTCGCCGCGCTTCCGGGTGTGCGCAGCGCAACCCTGGCTGATTCCCCGCTGATCGGCGACGGCGCCTGGGGTTGGCCGGTGGTGCCAATGGGGAAACTGCGGCCGGAGAAAGCGCCCACCGGACATGGCTCTGGCGCTCCCGCCACAGCAACTCACATTCTGGCTGCCGGACCCGGCTTCTTCAGCACCATGCAGATTCCCATTCTGCTCGGGCGTGAATTCGACGACCGCGACCGTCTGGGCTCTCCTCCGGTGGTCATTGTGAACGAGGCGTGGCTAAAGACCAACCTTCCGGATCGCAATCCGATTGGCCAGCACGTCATGAGCTACCCGTTTGGAGGGATGAAGCCGCTCGATATGGAGATCATCGGCGTGGCCCGCGACGCGCGCTACGATGACGTTTCCGGCGATTTCCCGGCAACCGTTTACCTGTCGTTCGAGCAAAACCTCTATCCTCGAGTCGAGGACATAACTTTCTTTCTGCGCACCACCGGCAATCCGTTGAGCTACGCGAGCATGGTGCGCGAGGTCGTTCATCAGGCCGATGCGCGCATTCCGGTAACCAATCTCACCACGCAAGTTCTCGAGATCAATGGCGAAATGAGCCAAGAAATTCTTTTCGCCCGCCTCTGCACCGGCTTCGCCCTGCTCGCATTGGTGATTGCCTGCGTGGGTTTGTACGGAACCATGTCATACACCGTTGCGCGCCGCACTGGCGAGATCGGCATCCGCATGGCTCTGGGAGCACGGCGCGGCAACGTCGTCTGGATGGTGCTGCGCGAAGTCCTGATCATGGCGGCCGTCGGCCTCGTCATCGGCGTTCCTATTGCGCTCGGCACTTCGAGATTTGTCCGATCTTTCCTTTTCGAGATCAAACCCAACGACCCAGGATCACTGGCGGTGGCTGTGATGATCCTTTTGAGCGCTGCGTTAGTGGCCGGCTACTTCCCCGCCTGGAAGGCCTCGCGCATCGACCCCATGGTTGCGTTGCGGCACGAGTGAACTGTTGCTCGACGGAGTTTAACAGTAATCGTAAAGCCCGCACGCGGTGCTACACTAGTGCTGTCGGCGCTTTCATGGGCGGGAGTAATTCAGTGGTAGAATGCCAGCTTCCCAAGCTGGACGTCGCCGGTTCGATCCCGGTCTCCCGCTCCATCTGCTTTGTGTAAGGGGCATTCAGACAATGCCAAACAACACCTTTTGCGAAGAGTGCGACAGTATTGGAAATGGCAAGTGCCGCGCGTGTTACGGAACTGGCAGCAACGTCCACCTCAACTCTGATTCCCGATTGTGCTCTGTATGTCGCGGCTCTGGCATGTGTCCTTTCTGCGGCGGCACCGGCATAGCTAACTCCAGGTTCATCTGGAACGAGGTTTTGCCCAATTGGATCACACGCGCCTTTCGAAAGCCGAGCCGCACGTAAGGCAACTGGAGTAACAGTACCTCAGCTATCTGGATGCCAAAAAAGCGGCCGAGGCATCGCTTCACCCTGGCGTTGGCAGCATGATTTTTTTGGAGAAGAGCTCTTTCTGATTTCTCCGGGATCTCAGTCAGGTCATGAGGCTGCCGGCATCTTTTCGATTGCCGGCAGCATCTTCCCTGGATCTGATTACCTCACCGTGATTTTCACCGTGGCGCTGTTGGGCAGCGTGTCCGTTCCGCCGGGACCGAACGTCATGGTTCCGGTGGAGTTGAACACTGCGCCGTGAGGCGTCGTGGCCGGAGGCGTCAGGTTCACAGTCATAATCATGGTTTGCGGCGGTTTGGCGCCGTTCTTGGTCGACCCGCCAAGGCTCGGCGTAGTCACCACGATCGTGCCGCCCAGCGTGCTGTTGAAGTTACCAGGACAGACAGCCGCCACTCCGCCGGTCGGAGTGAAGGTGCAGACGAAATTGCCGCCATTGTTGATCGTCAGCGCGATGCTGTTGAGCTGCAACCCCGCCGGAATGTTGTTGGTGAAAACAACATTCTGCGCCGCACTCTGCGTGGTATTGCTTACCGTCCACACGATGTTGCCGGCCTGGCCGATGTTCGGGTTCGGCACCTGCGCGTTTCCGGTCACAGAGACGGTTGCGGTAATGTTCTGAGACGGAGGCGGCGGAGGCACTGTCGTAACGGCTGCGCTTCCGCTTTGCGTCACCGAGGCGTTGTCCAGAGCGGTCACATTCAGCGTGTCGGTAACGACGCCGCCCTGAATCTGCACGATCACGTTCACCGTCGCCGTAGCTCCCGAATTCATGCTTCCCAGGTTGCACACCAGCGTGACTACACCAGTTCCGCCGGTCGCGCAGCTACCCTGGCTGGGTTGCGCCAGGATAATGAAAGCGCCGTCACCCGTAAGCAGGTTGTCGGTCGCCGTTACGCTGTTGATCGCGAAGATCGACGTGTTCTGGATCGTGAAGCTGTAAGTCAGCTGCGTGGGCGAAGTCGTGAACGTCGACGGCCCGGTTCCTTTCACAACCAGCACCGGACCAGCCGAAGGCACCACCACGTTGGACGGAGTGGACTCCATTCCACTGTGGCCGGGGCCAAAGCCGTTATCCGCATGCACCGTGAAGGTGTAATTCACACCGTTGGTAAGTCCAGGCACCGTCGCGCTGTTGAGACCGGCGCCTTGTGATCCCACGGTCTGCTGTATGGCGGTAATCACGTTGTTGGCACGGGCCGTGACCGTGTAGCTGACAATCGGTGCTCCACCCTGGTTTGCCGGCGCCATCCACGTGACAAACGCCGCCTGATCACCGGCTTGCGCTTGCACATTCGTGGGAATACCGGGCCGCGTGATCTGGGGATACGGCGTTACGTTGCTCTGGTTCGAGAACGGCGCAATTCCGAATCCATTGATCTCCGCCACAGAGAAAGCGTAGGAAACACCGGCAACCGGGTCGCCGCTGATGGAGGCTGAGGTTGCCGGGAAGCCGCTGGCTCCCGGAGTAATCACGCGATCAGCGAGCGTAATTCCATTCGAGGCGAACGTGTTGCGGACAATGTAAGCCGTAACCGGCTGTGCTGCCTGGGCTGGCGTCCAACTTACCAGGATCGAAGTGTCTTTTGCATCCGCTCGCACTACGCTCGGGATTCCCGGCAATGCGGTAGCGAAAGGCGTTGGACAATTGAACGTTCCTGGAGCAGGCGGATTGCCCTGGCAGGCTTCAAACCAACGCCCCTGGCCCAGCGCACCGACCAGGCTGGGATCGTCGCCGGTAAATACCACCAGGTTTGCGTGATCGGTGCGGTCTACCCCCATCGCGCTCTCGTTGCCAAAGGCAGGAGTGCTGGGCAGGACCAGCGCAAGCTGGGCAAAGCTCATGAACGTCGGATCCACTTGCTGCGCCGCCGGCCCTTCACTCACGTTGGTGGCCCAGAAATCGTTTCCAGGCGCTCCCATACCGAAGTAGAGATTGTCGCCGTCCAGCGCCGGATAGTTCTGATCGCCGTCCACGCTGTTGGCGCCGGCTGCGGCTTGCAATTGCGTCTGGTCCGCGACGCAGATAGGAGTTGTGGTTGGAGTCGATCCCACCGCCTGGCAGGTTGTATCGGCATTTCGGATCACGTATGGCCCGGTTCCGTCTACGCCCCACAGATCGTGGCCCAGCCATACCAGGCCGCTGGTCTTCTTGTTGTCAGGCGTGGTTGCAACCACTTGAATGAAGTCAGCGCAGGTGCCAAAACCGGTGGAAGTCGCAGTGGCCGGATTGTTGATGCGCATGATCGCGCCGCTCTTCTTGAAGCCCACCCACAGGTTGCCGTCCGGCGCCAAAGCGACGTAGTCCACCGCTCCGGTTGGCGGGGGCGCAGCCAACGTGGTATTCAGGGGTAGTGAGCAGCCGGTCTGTCCGCCCTGGAAGCGCGCGTTGGTTGGATTGCCGGCCATGGCAAAGATGCTGGTGAAATCGATGCCGCCGTTTCCACTGTCTGCAGTGGGATCGTATTTCATCCGGAAAACGCCCTGGGAATTTCTCATGTCCGCCAGATAGAGGAAATTTGTAGTGGAATCGAAAGCCAGCGGTCCGCCGGTGATCGAGGCGCCGTTCAGCTTGAACGGACAGGTATTCACATTGATCGTGTGCGTTCCCGGAACGTCGATCTCAGGATCTACGCGGCACAAACCAAAATTGCCATCACCAACCCACAGGTAGCGGATCGGTTTACCGGTAAAGGCGCTGATCGCGCTGCCGGTCAATACCACCCCGCCTCCGGGTGCGGTAAACGGGCTCACGACACCATCGGCATTCGGCATCCCGCCAAACTGTACTGTGGTAGTCGCAGGGCTGATATTGGTTTGAGCAATCGCGGTCAGTGTGGCAAACGCGAAAAGAATGGAGCAGAACAGAACACGGGCAATCACCTGGCGCCCGCAGCCTACCGCGCTCGCGGCAGCTGTCCGAGTAGAGGGTCTCATTTTTGCCTTTCCCGTCATGGAGCTTGAGCTCCATGAACTTTTCTCCTAAATAGGTAAAGGCTTCATCCGCTTGTTCAACCGCCGCTCCGTGCCAACTGCTGCCGGATGCGTGTCAGTTGCAACCTTCAGACCGCGCCAAGTGCCCGTAAAACCGGAAGATCGGACGGCGGCGCAAAAACTCGCGAAGGTTCGTACTTGCCAGTAAGACTGACGGGAGAGAATTAGAGGAGTATTGGAGGAAGATTAAAAAATCTAAGAAACCCAACGCGGGATCTCTCTCGCCTTGGTGCTTGCGGTCACTTGCTCAAAGATTGCAGAAAACTTGCCGCACGACTTCAACCGCCGGCCCGAGCCGCACTTCATCGAAGTAGAGGGCGTTGGCAGGCTTCTCGAGCCCGAGAAAAATCGTTGTTGCCGGCTGCCGCCTCTGCTTGAGCAGCGCCACAAAACTTGCCACCGGCTGCACCGATCCAGAGGTCCCGATCGCCACAAACACATCGCATCGATCCAACGCCTGGTACACGCGATCCAGCTGGTAAGGCTGTTCGCCGAACCAGCAGACATTCGGACGCAGCAGCGCTCCGCACTCACAACAAGGCAAATCATCGGCCGGGTAGCTCTTGCGATCTGCGACTGCCGGCCTTCCACAATCCTCCGCGCAGCGGCTTTCAAACAGCTTGCCATGGATGTGAATGACGTTCTTTGAGCCCGCGGCCTCATGCAAACCGTCCACATTCTGCGTACAAAGCAGAAATTGGTCAGGAGCAACAGATTTCTCAAAATCAGCCAGCGCCAGGTGCGCCGCATTCGGCTGAGCCTTGCCCGCCGCAGCGCGACGATCAGAGTAGTACTGCCAAACCAGCGCCGGATCGCGCTCCCAGGTCTCGATATCCGCCAGGTCATAATGGCTGTGTCCGCGCCACTTAGTCCCCTGAAACACTGGAATTCCGCTCTCGGCGCTGATCCCCGCGCCGGTCAGGACAAACACGTGGTTACCCCTTTTTACCTGCAACAAGACCTCTTCCTTGAACTTTAACTCTTCTATAATCGTATTATCTTGAGAATAACTGCTGATATTGCTCTCCACCAGCAGGGCGGGTTTCGGAAACCCTGAGGTGCAAAGCTATGCGTCGCTATTTCGCTTCTCACACCGGATGCAAGTTTGCCATTCTTGCGCTGGTTTTTCTTTTTTCGCGCGTCGCATCGGCCGACGTTCTGAAAATTGTTGTCGATGACACCATCCAGCCGCTGTCAGAGCAGCGCTTTGAGCGCGCGATCCAGGAAGCGGAAGCGACCCACGCTGACGCCGTCCTGATTGAACTGCATACGCCGGGTGGCCTCATGTCTTCCATGGAAGACATCATCCAGAAGCTGCTTGCCGCCAAGGTCCCCACCATTATTTATGTGACCCCCGCCGGCAGTGACGCGTCTTCCGCAGGCTTCTTCATCCTTGAAGCCGCTGACGTGGCTGCCATGGCGCCCGGGACCAACACTGGAGCGGCCCATCCCGTTTGGGGCGGTGGACAAGTCATGGATCCGATCATGAAGGAGAAAATCGAAAACTACGCCGCTTCCCTTCTGCGCTCATACACCACCAAACACGGACGCAACGTTGAGGTTGCGGAAAGCGCGGTGCGACAATCGAAGTCATTCACTGCTGATGAGGCACTATCCCAGCATCTGATCGACTATATCGCCAAGGATGAGCAAGACCTCTTTCGCCAACTCGATGGCAAGACCATCACCCGCTTTGACGGCTCGAAAGTTCAGCTTCATCTCGTGGGAAAGCCAGTCCACGTCCAGGAGATGACGCTCAAGGAGCACACCCTGTCTGTGCTGATGGATCCGAGTATCGCCTTTATCATTCTTGTCATCGGCATACTGGCGATCTTTATTGAGTTCAATCATCCCGGCGCGATCATTCCCGGCGTCGTGGGATTCGTCTGCGTTCTGCTTTCGCTTTATACGCTCGATCTTCTGCCCCTGCGCTCCATCGGCCTGGTGCTGATCATCGCCGCCTTTGCCATGTTCATCGCAGAGGCCAAGATTCAATCGCATGGCATCATCGGCGCCGGCGGTGTCCTGTTGATGGTTCTGGGCGCGCTTCTGCTCGTCAATGGGCCGATTCCGCAAATGCGGGTGCAGCTCTGGGCTGCTCTGGCCGTCGCGATCCCCATGGGGTTGATCACGGTTTTCCTGATGTCGGTTGCGCTGAAAGCGCGTAAAAGCAAAGTCGTCACCGGCGAACAGGGCCTGATCGGCGAAATCGGCCTGGTCACCTCGCCACTCATGCCGGCCGGCAAGGTCTTTGTGCAAGGTACGCTTTGGGACGCCGTCGCAACACAAAGCGTTGAAGCCGGCCGCCGCGTTGTTGTTCGTCGCGTCGAAAACCTGGTGCTGCAGGTGGAACCGCTGCGTGAACCGGCTCTGCAGCCTACCGCGGCTGGGTGATTTTTTGCTTTCGCAATCGGGCCTAGTACCATAGAATCCGTTTCGACTCCGACTCATACCGTTATGGGAGGCTTCGTGGGCATTCCTCTACTTGCTGCTATCGTCATCGTTCTGCTGTACCTGCTCAACTGCATCAAGATCCTGCGCGAGTACGAACGCGGCGTCATCTTTTCTCTCGGCCGTCTGCAGCAGGACGCCAAAGGCCCCGGCCTGATCTTTGTCTTTGCGCCGGTACAGAAGATGGTCCGCATTGATCTGCGCCAGCAGGCTTTGGAAGTCCCGCCTCAGGACATCATCACCCGCGACAACGTCACCCTGAAGGTGAATGCTGTCGTCTACTGGCGCGTGATGAACGCTCCTCAGGCCGTGGTGCAGGTGCAGAACTACTATTGGCAGACCCAGCAATTCGCTCAGACCACGCTCCGCTCGGTCCTCGGTGAAGTCGAACTGGACGAACTCTTGGCGCATCGTGACAAGCTCAACACGCGCATCCAGAGCATCCTGGACCAGCACACTGCTCCTTACGGCGTCAAAGTCGCCAATGTCGAGGTCAAACAGGTCGATCTTCCGGAATCCATGCTGCGCGCCATGGCCAAGCAGGCTGAGGCCGAGCGCGAAAAGCGTGCCAAGATCATCCATGCGGAGGGTGAGTTCTCCGCTTCGCAACGCCTGCAGGAGGCCGCGCACATCCTCTCCAGTGAGCCCATCGCCATCCAGCTGCGCTATCTGCAGACCTTGACCGAGATCGGTGTGGAGAAAAACACCACCATTGTCTTCCCGTTACCAGTGGACATGATCTCTGCCCTGACCAAGGCCCTCAACCAAAGTGGTAAATAGCGCAAGGCAAAATTCGGGGTACACTGGGGCCAGCGAACCGTAAAAAACGGGGGATAACACATGGCCGCTGGCACACAAATAACCGAAAAAGAAAGCGATCAGATCCAGGATCGGGAAATAACTCTAAGTACAGGCAAACTGCTGGGCATATTCTTTGCCCTGGCCATCGTCTGTGGCGTGTTTTTCACCATGGGTTATCTGCTCGGCAAGAGCACTACAGCGGGCGGCCATACGGAGATTGTCGGCGCTGTTCCCACAGGCGGCAGCTCGGCTGGCAAGCCTTCCGCCGCCAATAAAACGCCGGAAACCATCACTCAAACCTGTCCTCCCGGCTCCTCCGATTGCGCTCCAGCTACAGCTACAGCCAACCCCGCCTCAGCCTCTGGAAAGACGCCCGATCAGCAGAACTCATCGTCGGCGGCCTCGAGCGGTAAATCTCCAGACCAAGCTGGAACAGAAGTGAAAACCGGCGCCGGCGGATCATACATGGTGCAGGTAGCGGCCGTCTCCAAGCAGGAAGATGCCGATATCCTGCGGACCGCTTTGCAGAAGAAGCAGTATCCGGCTTTCATCTCCAGCAGCGCCGGCGACCCGCTCTTCCACGTGCAGGTTGGCCCCTTCACCGACAAGAAAGACGCCGACGCCATGCGCACCCGCCTGGCCGGCGACGGATATAACGCGATTGTGAAGTAGGTTTCTGAAATCCCGAGCGTAGCGAGGGAACCCTTTCGGATTGATAATGCTCCGGGCGCGCGAGGCAGGAACCGCAGCCCCGGCAAATTCATACTCCTACCGCAGTTCATCGTAGCTATAGGGTTCCCTCGCTCCGCTCGGGACTTCGGAAAAAGCTAGTCAGTCTCAAATCTCTGCTCCCGGAACGGATCCCCATACATGTGATATCCGTTCTGCTCCCAGAAGCCGGGGACATCACGTTCCGTAAACTCCAGCCCGCGTGCCCACTTCACTGATTTCCAGGCATACAGATGCGGCACTATCAGGCGCAAAGGATACCCGTGGTCCGGGGTCAGCGGCTGGCCGTCGTGATGCGTGGCGAGCAAAACCTCCCCACGATCAAGATCCGCGAGCGGCACATTCGCCGTAAACCCCTGTTCCGCGTGCACCAGAACAAATTGCGCTTCCGGCTTCAACTTCACCAGCTTCAGCACTTCCTGGAAAGCCACACCGTCCCAATCGTTATCAAAGCGGCTCCAACGCGTGACGCAATGGAAATCGCTATGTGTAGTGACCTTCGGCAGACGGTTGAATTCCTCCCAGCTCAGCCGCACCGGTTGCTCTACCAGCCCCCGAATACTAAAGTCCCACCGCGCCGGATCAAACCGCGGCACCGAACCGTAATGCAGCACCGGCCACTTCAAGGTCAGCGATTGCCCCGGCGGAAGCCGTCCCTCGCTCTTCATCTGCTGTTCTTTTTCCTTGCGCTCATTGCCGGAGAAGATGCTGGAATCATCCATGGCTCCATTCTAGTTCGGCTCAGTCAAACTCACCACGGAAGCACGGAGACACTGAAAAGAATTGGATCACTTAGCAAAACGTTTCAAATCAGCTCTTCTGGCAGTTCTCCGTGTCTCCGTGTCTCCGTGGTAGATTACATATTGATTCACATCGATCTTCCGGGAGCAGCCCTCGATGCCCTTCACCGATAAGCAACTGGTCACCGCCCTGAAGGCCGTTGCCGACCCCGCGCGCCTCAAGATCCTGCGGCTGCTCAAGCAGAAAGGACAATGCTCGATCGGCAAGGGCGTCGGCATGTGCGCGTGCGACGTGCAGGAGCACGTCAAGCTCTCTCAGCCCACCATCTCCCACCATATGGCCATCCTGCGCAAAGCGGGACTGGTGTTGGCGGAAAAACATGGCCTCTGGATGTGGTATCGGAGAAACGAGAAGCACTTGCACGCGCTGGGGCAGGTGATGAGCGCGGAGCTATAAAAGATAGAACCACAGAGGGTACCGAGGAACACAGAGAGTGATACTTTGCTTTCCTCTGTGCTTCTCCGGGCCCTCTGTGGTAAGAAGCTTTACCGAACTACCGAAGCGAACATCGGCGACTCGATCAATTGCTGAAAATTCTTATCATCGGCCTTGAAGTGGACCACCAGTTTGTTGGAGTCGGAATCAACGGTAGTGCCGTCGATCGCCGTCTTCTCCGTCGGTGTGGCATCCATCTTCTTGAACAGCATTCCGGCCTTCAACACAGACGAGAGGGTGGCCGCGGTCGTGTTGTCGGAAGTGACCACGTTCAGATTGAAATCGACGCCGTGATCAAAGTCCATCGTATAGCGTGATCCGAGGAGCTTTTTCTTGACCGTATCGAACTCACCCAGGTCGGCGGCGCTGCCCAGTGCCGACTTCAGCATGGTCTGCGTGCCGGTAGAATCAAGCACGCTCCACACCGTTCCCTGCTCCACCGACGGAATCATGTCGGTGATGTCGCGATTGGCATTCAGGCTCTGGCTGGAATCGTCGCGCGCATCCAAAGCGGCTTTCACCGCGGAGATGTCGCCGAAGAGCATGGTCCAGTCATCAAGAAACGTCATCTGCATCCCGCCGGCCATGGGATAGATCATCGAGCCATTCTTCTTCGTGCCCTTGATGTTCTGTTTGGAGATCTTGAGCATCAGCTTTTTGCGCGGGAACTGTCCCTGCGCGATCCCGATCATCTGCAGCCCGTGATCCTTCTGCCGGAAGGACGCCAGGGTGATCTGGTCGATATCCTTGTCGGGGTTCACGCCGATCTCTTTCAACGCATCTTCAAACTGCTTCATGTTGGGCGGCAGCAGTTTGGCCTTCATATCCATGGCCGTGTCAGAGTTCTTCATGCGCCGGTAATCCACGTTGATGATCTGTTGAACTTCAACCGGGATCACAGTGCGCGCGGCCGTCCCCAGCGATGCGGCGAAGCCGGGAAGTCCGCTCACCAGGAAAGCGAGCAGTAAAACTAAGATGCGTTTCATGGTCATATTCTAATCCGGTTTTACTTGGTCTGATGCGTCCGCCAGCAGCTCAGGATGCTAAATTCACATTACTTAAGGTATTCACCTCTGGAGCTCGGTAACTTTAGAACGTATCTGCTCCACGAAACCTGCATCTTTTAGCGAACCCAGATTGATTTCCACGTTGGCCAGCGCACCCACGATCGCCGCACTCGCCAGCGACGAAGCCACCGTAAGATCGGATGCCATAATCGGACTGGTAATCGGTTTCAGGCTGGTAATGATGTCGCTGACCTCGCGAGCCCTTTGCGCCGTCTCCATCGGAACGCTGGTTGCCACCTTCATTGCGGCTTCAATCGCCGCTTCCCCGTCGCTTGAGGTCTTGGCCAGCTTGTAGGCAGCCAGCACGTGATTGTAACTCTCCGCGTCAGCATCGATCCCGGCCTTCAACTCTTCACGAAGCTGGGCCAATCGCGCCAGCGCCTGGCTTAACTGCGGCTCATACTGCACAAACGCCTTCTTTGTCCGAGACATCGATGCAACCATCGCCCCCAGCGCCGCGGCCATTGCCGCAGTCGCCGCCGCCGCGCTCCCGCCGCCAGGCGTCGCAGTAGGCGCGGCTACCTGTTCGATGAACGGCTCTACTCCGGCACGAATACCGCCGACAGCCAGCTTGCCGCTGGTAACCGCCGCCAGCCGGTTCTCCAGGATCATCGACGAATCAAAGTTCTCCACCTGCAGGAACCATTCCGCCGCCTGCTCCAGCGCTTTCTTGGGGATCAGGCCGACAATCTCACTGCTTACCGGCTGCACGCCATAGCGGGCAGCTTCGCGCTTCACGAACTCGAAGACCCGCGCAATCGGTGTCTGCTCAAAGTCGGTCAGGTTCATCGACACCTGCGCCATGCCCCGCACCTCGAAGCCCGCGCCTTTTACAAAACGCAGTCCGCCGGTTGAATAACGCACAGCCTTGGCAATCTTCTTGGCGATATCTACATCCTTGGTGTTGAGAAAGACGTTGTAGGCAATCAGCGCCTTGCGCGCCCCAACCACGGTTGCGCCCGCCGTGGCATGGAGTTCGGCATTGCCAAAGTCCGGCTTGCGGGCCGGGTTCACCCGGACATCTTCTTTGAGCCCTTCAAACTGTCCGCGCCGTATGTTTTCCAGATTCTGTCGATCCTGGTTTGTTGCCGCTGATTCATAGAGATACACCGGAATCTTGAAGCGCTTCCAGATCTCTTCTCCCACCTTGCGGGCGATAGCCACGCAATCCTCAATCGTCACGCCCTCAATCGGAATAAACGGAATCACGTCCGCGGCCCCGATGCGCGGATGCGCCCCCTGATGCCGGGTGAGATCGATCAGCTCTGCAGCCTTGCCGACGCCGCGAATCGCTGCCTCAGCGATCGATTCGCGATCCCCAACGATGGTGATCACGCAGCGGTTGTGGTCGGCATCCATCTCGCGATCCAGCAGCGAGACACCGGGAATCTTCATTGCATCAACAATCGCGTCAACCACCGCTTTGTTGCGGCCTTCAGAGAAATTAGGAACGCATTCAATCAGTGTGGACATAGTTAGAGAATAGCTGGCTTGAATAGTCAGCAGCAATTTGCAGCATGATCTTATTTTTCGCTTGAAAGAGCCACGGCGACGTATTGGCCCTGCTCATCACTCTCGGTTCTCACATTTTGTATTTTCCAGCGAGCAGATCCCTGCATGTTAAAACCAACCATACGTGGAGTCTTAAGAGCTAGGCTATACCACAGCATTCTGGATGCGTCTTCTGGTCTTAGCACGGACCATTGCAATGACGGGTTCAGTTGATAGACCTTTGCAATGAACTCTGAAGCGGAGAACTCTCTCAATATCTCCAGAGCGTAGGGAGCATAACCCACCGGAACAGGCGGGCGGGGCATACCAACGCGACCTTCCGGATAAAAATCGCCATAAACAAACGGTTTTCTGTCTGGGGCGGCCATATTCATACGAAGCTCACTTCCATAGCTGCGGGACCAAAATGGACGAATAACTTGGGATTGCCGACCTCTTCTTCTCATATTCAGATGCAATTGTCTCCAGTGAACTTTGGGGATCTAGCCGATCCCACTCGGCATAGTTGATATCTTTTATGTTCGACAAGTGCATATCTACGTTCAGTTTCAACTCAGGAGTCACAGTGCCAGCAGCTGTGGAATAGCCCTCTAGATCGACTCGAGCGTTCCTTTCTTTCAATACAATCACGGGTTTTTCCATGGCACGAAGGAGCCCGTATTCAAACACGACATTGGGGCGAAGGCCGTCCAGAACCACGATCGCAAATTCGCTGCTCTTGATCGCTTCCGTGATTTGACTGAGTTGACTGACACCGCTCTGCAGCACGCTCGGCGTTCGATGCATTTGGAACTTGTCCCTGAACAGTATCCAAAAACACAGGAACAGTACTTGTAAGTAGGGTTCCCTGCTGGAATACGAAACAAAAAAACCGGGCAGTGTCGTCCTTTTCTTTGCCATTCAATCGCTTTTGATTTCACACTGATTTTAGCTTTTTGTCTTCAGTTTGCACCAGTTAAATCCGTTCGCTCCCTTAATCTCATTCACGCCGGATGTTAAAATCACGCTTCACCCATGGCCAAGCCCAAACCCTCGCACGGACACGCGGTCCACGGAAAACCCAAGCCCCGCAAGAACCTCTGCTTCGCCTGCGGCAAAGACAACGCCGACGGCATGAAGCTGAAATTCTATTTGGACCATGACGCCCGTCAAGCCATCTGCAACTTCAAGCTTTCGCGCAGATACACCGGACCGCCGGGATACGCGCATGGCGGCATCATTGCCACGATTCTCGACGAAGCCATGGGCAAAGTGAATCGCTTCCGCAACGTGCTGGCCCTTACCAGCGCTATGGAGATTCGCTACCTCAAACCGGTCCCGCTGGGCAAACCGCTGACCGTCACCGGCTATGAACAGACGGTGGAAGGCCGCAAGCACACCAACGTAGCCGAGATCAGCAACGAAGCGGGCGACGTATTGGCCCGTAGCACGGGAACCTTTATCGCTATTGATCCGGAAAAGATGTTCCCGGGTCTGGCTAAAAAGCCTGCGGCCAGTGCCGGAGCGGCCGCGCCCAACGCGTAATCGCTACAAGCAGAAAGCTCCACAAACGAGTAAAATAGATTGTTACCCCTCACAAGTGGTCGTGCTCGCGCACGAGCGGGAGTTTGCGTATGTCTGAGAAGAATGGCAACACGGGTTTGCGGCTAAAAACCGGCCTGGCAGAGATGCTCAAGGGCGGCGTGATCATGGACGTCACCGATGCCGCGCAAGCCGAAATCGCAGAAAAAGCAGGCGCAGCCGCCGTCATGGCGCTGGAGCGCGTACCGGCGCAGATTCGCGCCCAGGGCGGCGTCGCCCGCATGGCGTCACCCAAGAAGATCCGCGAGATCATGCAATCCGTCTCCATCCCCGTGATGGCCAAGTGCCGTATCGGCCACTTTGCTGAGGCGCAGATCCTGCAGGAATTGGGCGTCGATTACATCGACGAATCAGAAGTTCTCACCCCGGCCGACGAAGCCCATCACGTCGACAAGCACGCCTTTAAGACACCCTTCGTGTGCGGCGCACGCAACCTGGGAGAAGCCCTGCGGCGCATCGCCGAGGGCGCGGCGATGATCCGCACCAAGGGCGAGGCGGGAACCGGCGACGTGGTTCACGCCGTAAAGCATATGCGGCAGATCGTCCGTGAAATGAATGTTTTAACAGTTCTTTCTGAAGCAGAGCTTTACTCTCAGGCAAAAGAGTTGCAGGCTCCGGTAGAGCTGGTTCGGCTGGTGGCGAAGGCCGGCAAGCTGCCCGTGCCTAACTTCTCCGCCGGCGGCATTGCCACACCGGCAGACGCAGCCCTGGTTCGCCAACTGGGAGCCGAAGCAGTCTTCGTCGGCTCGGGAATTTTCATGGCTGACAGCATCAACTTCTGCGAACCCGCCGAAGCCGAGAAGCGTGCCCGCGCGATCGTACGTGCCACCACCCACTTTGACGATCCTAAGGTATTACTTGAAGTGAGTGAGGACCTGGTCGGCGCTATGAAAGGCCTGGCAGTGGCCGCGATGTCTGAGGCAGACATGCTGCAGACGCGGGGCTGGTAGCTTCTTCTGAAATCCCGAACCAGCCGCAGCCAAACTGTTTAGTTCGCGAGAATTCTTGCGGGCTGGTGAGGGATCCATAGAACCACGATGACCTTTTGGCTAGGAAAGATTGAGCCGTGTTCCTCTGGTACAGAATCTGTACCTCAAGAGCGAGTTAGACGATAGGGTTCCCTCACCCGCTTCGCGGGATTCAGGATTTCAGAAAACAATGACAGTAGGCGTTCTTGCAATCCAGGGTGATTATGAGGCCCACAAGCATCGGCTCGAACAGCTTGGCGCTTCCGTCACGCTGGTGCGCAAACCCGAACAGCTTGATTCCATCGACGCCATCGTCATCCCCGGCGGAGAATCCAGCACCTTCCTGAATTTTCTCGTCGAGCGCGGCTTTCTGGAAAAGCTGCGCGACTTCGTCAGCGCCAAGCCCACCTTCGGCACCTGCGCCGGCGCCATTCTTCTGGCCACAGAGGTTGAAAATCCACCGCAACAATCGCTGGGCGCGCTCGATATTCGCATCCGCCGCAACGCCTATGGCCGGCAGAATGAAAGCTCCATCAAGGAAACGGCAACCCGGCTGGGCTCCAAGCCGCTGGAGATGGTCTTCATTCGCGCGCCAAAAATCGTGGCCACAGGAAAGACCGTTGAAGTACTGGCCTCGGACGGCGGCGATCCTGTATTGGTCCGCCAGGGGAAGATCATGGCCGCAACCTTCCATCCTGAGCTGTCGCAAGACACGCGGGTGCACGAGGAATTTCTCAAGCTGGTCAAGAACGGAACCGGCGAGCAGAAACCATAATGTCGGTCGCGCTTCGCATCGCGCTGGTTGTCATCACTCTGGGCTGCCTCTATCTGTTTATTGTCCATCCTCTGTGGTTCCCCACCGCTGCCTCTACTGAGGCGGGACTGATCGACCATGATTTTTCCGTAGCCTTCTGGATTCTGGGAACGCTCTTCATTCTCGGACAGGCGGTGCTGGTTTTCGTGCTGATTCGCCGGCCCGCCGTCGACGGACAATCCAGGAACTGGCGCGGCAACTTTGGTTTCGAGATTGCCTGGACGCTGGCCATTGCCATCATTTTCTTCGGATTCCACATTTCCGGCGGGCATCTGTGGTCGAAACTGCACCAGCCGGATGAGCATGCCAACCATCTCACGATCGAGGTCACCGGCGCCCAGTTCCAGTGGTACTTCCGCTATCCCGGGCCCGACGGAGTCTTTGGTCGCACCGACGCGCCAAAGTTTGCCCGCCCGGATGAAGGTAACCCGCTCGGCATCGACCCTAATGACCCAGCGGGGCGCGACGATATTGTCTCAACTTCTTTAGTCGTGCCGGTCGGCCGGCCAGTCCAGCTTCAATTGCGCGCGCAGGACGTGATTCACAGCCTCTTTATCCCTGCCATGCGCTTCAAGCAGGACGCTGTGCCGGGAATGGCGATCGAAACGCATTTCACGCCGACGCAACCAGGAACCTATGAGATTTCGTGCGCCGAGTTATGCGGAATTGGACACTATCGCATGCGGGCCGTTGCGCGCGTCGTGAGCGAAGAGGAATTTCAGAAGTGGTTGCAGTCGCATTGATCTTTTTTTTAAACCCCGAACCCAGCGATGCGGGTGAGGGAACCCTATCGGCTTAAATTGATTGTGGGCCGAAAATCTGATCAGCGGCAAAAAGCTGGTTAGGGATAACGAACAGACGATATTTCTTTATGGCTTCTGGTGAGAATTGGGATCCCTCGCTTCCCGCCCCGCAAAGCTTAAAGCAGGGTTTGCGGCGACCTCCGGTGCGCTCGGGATTTCAGAAAAGCCGCTATCTCTTCACCTCCGATCACAAGATGATCGGCCGCCAATACTTCTTTCTGTCTTTGGCTGCGGTGCTCGTTGGCGCATGGCTTTCACTCCTGATGCGTCTTCACCTGGTCTGGCCCAGGCTGGCAATTCCCTTTCTGGGGGAGATCAAGCCGGAAAACTACCTCGCCTACCTGACCATCCATGGCACGCTGATGGTCTTCTTCGTACTCTCCACGGTGCCGCAGAATGGCTTTGGAACATTTTTCCTGCCGCTTCAGCTGGGTTCATCCGAAATGGCGTTTCCCCGGCTCAACATGGCCGGATTCTGGACCACCCTGACCTCGTTCCTCATTCTTCTGGCCGCCTTCTTCGTTCCCGGTGGCCCTTCCGGCGCCGGTTGGACGCAGTACGCTCCGCTCAGTGCCTTGGCGGCTTCCGGCCCGGGGCAAGCCCTCGGCACCGACCTTTGGCTCATCAGTATCGGGCTCTTCTGCCTGGCTACGATCATGAGTTCGATCAACTTTGTCACCACCACGGTCAAGCGCCGCGCACCGGGAATGACAATGATGCGCATGCCGCTCACCTGCTGGGCCTGGTTTGTAACCGCGATCTTGAGTTTGCTGGCCTTCAGCGTTCTTACCGCCGCAGCCATCATGCTGCTGCTCGACCGCCATGCCGGAACCAACTTCTTTGTACCCGGAGGCCTCCTGGTAAGCGGCAAACCAGTCGAACACGCCGGCGGATCGCCTTTGCTATGGCAACATCTGTTCTGGTTCTTCGGCCATCCCGAGGTTTACATCGCCATTCTTCCCGCGATGGGGGTCACCTCACATCTACTCTCGGTCTTCGCGCGTAAGCCGGTGTTCGGATACAAGGCGATGGTCGGCGCCACCATTGCCATCGGCGCCTTGGGATTCATGGTCTGGGGACATCACATGTTTGCCAGCGGCATGGACCCCCATGCCGGCTTTGCTTTCTCCGCGCTGACCACCGCGATCGCGGTGCCTTCAGCGGTCAAGACCTTCAACTGGGCAGGCACACTCTATGGCGGGAAAATTCGTTACACCACGCCGCTCTTGTTTTCTGTCGGCTTTGTCTCATTGTTCATCACGGGTGGCCTCACCGGCCCGCTGCTCGCCCAGCCCGCCCTGGATGTCTATCTGCACGATACATACTTCGTCGTCGCGCATTTTCACCTGATCATGGCCATGGCGGGCCTATTTGCTGTGTTTTCCGCTACTTATTTCTGGTTTCCCAAGATGTTCGGCCGCATGATGAACGAGCGCCTGGGCCGGTTTCATTTCTGGATCACCCTGGCTGGCTCTTACGCCACTTTTGTCCCCATGCACCTGCTGGGAATTGCTGGGCATCCACGGCGATATTCCGAGCTAACGGGCGTACAATATGTAGCGGCGATGCTGCCGCTGCAGAAATTTATTACGGTCGCAGCCATCGTCACCATGGCCGGACAGCTGATCTTTCTGGTCAATCTGTTCCGAAGCATGGTGAAGGGGCCAGCCGCAGAAGCAAACCCCTGGCAATGCACCACGCTGGAGTGGATTTTGCCCTCGCCGGCGCCGGATGAGGGGTTTGGCAAGCGGCAACCGCTAGTCGCTCACGGCCCATACGAATATGGCGTTTCCGTGGCCGAAAATGACTTTTTGCGGCAGAATGACCCGGCCAGCTAAAGCAAGGCGAAATACCATCTGAGTTAGTAGTCATGCCGATCATCAGCGATCGCGTTGAGATTGAACGGAAGCCTAAGCTGGGCGGCGGAGGCCCCGGAAAAATCCCGCATCGTCGCGGCTTCGGCGGCGGCGATGACGGCGACCACAAACCTCCTGAGGATTTCCGCTCGCGCAAGCAGCGCATGCGCCGTTATCGCATCGCAATGACGCTCTGCCTGGTATCAGTAACAGTCGTCTTCATGGCCCTCACGTTGCTATACGTCTTCCGCCTCGGTAAGGGACGATACGACGAAGACGCGCACCGCTGGGTTCAGGACTGGATTGTGCTCAAGCTTCCCTACCTTCAGTTGTGGGTAAATTCCCTTGTGCTGGTCCTGAGCAGCGGCACGCTTGAACTTGCCCGGCGCGCGATGGACCGCAAAGAAGAGTTCGCCGTCATGGGGATTGTCCCCCCGCGCATCGGGCGTGAACTGCCGTGGCTTGGTATTACCTTGCTGTTTGGCTTTGGTTTCCTGGCCGGACAGTTCCTGGTATGGCAAAACCTGAGCGCTCAAGGCGTGTATCAAGCCACTAATCCCAGCCGATCTTACTTTTACCTGCTGACCGGCGCCCACGCGGTCCACCTTGCCGGAGGATTACTGGCCTTGCTCTTTGCCGCTGCGGGCCGGTTGCTTTCCCTCAGGTTTGAGTCACAAAGGATCGCCGTCGAGGTCACCAGCTGGTATTGGCACTATCTGGCTTTTTTATGGTTTGGGATCTTCGCCCTGGTGTACTTCGCCCGGGGATGATGATGGAAATAGCTAAGCTTCGCCCGAACGCTTCACGCGAACAACTGTAATCTTGGCGAACCCTTCTTCGAAAGCCGGCGGCTTGAGCTTGGCGGCCATGCGCGTTACCACGTCTTCTTTGACCTGCCGCTCACGCTTGCGATTGCGCTCCAGGCAGACCTCAAGTGGCACATCAAAAAATACTGCATGTACCTCGTAGCCAAAGCCTTTAGCCATCTTGATCCATTGCCTGCGCTCATGTGGCGCAAGATTGCTGGCATCCACGTAATTCCATGGCATACGGGCGATGAGCCGGGCCCGCAATAATGATCTGAGGGTGGAAAACACCAAGCCTTGATAGCGCTGCTCGGTGATGTCGTCGAACAGGATTGAGCGCAGCAGGTCGCTGGATAACGGTGTAACACCGCGACGCTTGAACCAGGTGGTCTTGCCTGATCCTGGCAGGCCGATCGCCAAAACAACTACACCCTTGGGAGCCTTCGTCGTAGCGCGGCCGCTCTGCGGGGCAGGCCTCTGTTCCGGCGGTCCTGGAGGCGGCATGGAGGGCGATTCCGGCTGAACCTCGGTCTCCATCCGGCGTTCCTCCACTCGGGCGGGCTCTGAAGTGGCAGCGTCAGTAGCCTCACGAGGTTGATCGTCGTATGTGGGAACAATAGGTTCCGGATGTCTTTCGTCCACGGGCGGCTTCGCCTGGCCTACTTTGCCTGTGGCCTCCGACTCATTCTCCGTCTTTTTTTTACGGCGCTTCATGCGCTCGCGCATCCAGTTGCGCATGCTTCGTGTGTAACACAAGAAAGTAACTGTGTGCAAGCAAAGGAGCTTTTCGGTAGTGGGTTAGTGTGAAAAACCGACCCATTATCAGCATCAGCTGGGGATTTGCTTACAAATCGCGCGAGGTACCCGACGCGCCCGCTTTTGGCGCAGTGGGGCGCAATCGCGGCTTGGTCAGCCCCAGAAGCCCGACCTGTTCCAGGTTAAATGAACCCGAAAATCGAGAATGAGCAGCAAGATCCAACCTAAAAGTGGGGCGCGGGGAACCAAGAAAGGTAACAAAATTTCACATCGCGCCATTCTTTTGTTGTACTTCTGGTGCAAATTGCTATAATTGCGGCCCGCAATCAGCTAAAGACATTATTGATACTCCAGGCAGGACAGTCCCTGCCGATGACGGCGGCGGATTGCGCAAGCGTGAATGCTCAGAAGCTGTTTAGGTTTCTCCTTGAACAATCAGACTTGAAGGCTCGAATGTTCCTGCCTAGGCCTGCATGTTGAAGGACCCCAAATGAGCGCTGGTTGAAACGTGCAACAAAGACAAGAAAAACAGCTCGCAAAAACAGGGACTAAGCAACAGGGACAAAAGCAAACACTTTTCAAGACCAAAGCAAGAAAAACGGTAGGTAGAGGGCCAGGCAGCACACAGTGCGGCGGACGAGCAGCACTCTAAAAAAGAACAAGTACGTCGCTGACATCCGAAGACCAGTTTGAGGAAGCCAGAACCCCCGGATCCGGTTCTTGGCAACTGGTGTTCAGGCGTAAAAGCAAGTCGGCGCACTCCAATAGCAGCCCGGACAGCAATGGGTTGAGGAGACGTGTCTGCAAAGCACGAAGGAAAAACTGTAGCCAGCGTTTGGACCAACCAAGCGATATAGCAACAAAAAGCCGCGGGGCTTGCGACCCGCGGTTTCTTGTTTTGCTCGATGATCTCGAGCGCTGAACCCCGTAGCAGCAACGACCGGCGACTCCGAAGCGTTCTTCAGCTCAGGCTGGATTGCGCGCCGTTAACATCCTCTGCTAACCTGATTTGTTTCAATCCTGTATCGTCGCGCCTGTGTCTGTCTTTCTGCATCAAATCGTTTCTGGACAGGCTTGGGCTCTTCAGTCGGAGGTAAGGTAAATCCATGGCAATTAAAGTTGGCATTAACGGCTTTGGCCGTATCGGACGCAACGTGCTCCGTACAGCCATCGATGACCCCAATATTGAATTTGTGGCCGTGAATGACCTCACCAGTCCGGCAACGCTGGCCCATTTGCTCAAATATGACTCCATCCTCGGCAATCTGAAGCAGGAGATCAAAGCTGCCGGCGATTCCATCAGCATCTGCGGAAAAAGCATCAAGGTCTTTTCCGAGAAAGATCCTGCCGCCATCAACTGGGAGTCTGTCGGCGCGCAGCTGGTGATTGAATCCACAGGGAAGTTTACGGATGCCGAGCAGGCCAGGAAGCATCTGCGCGGGCCAGTCAAGAAAGTGATCATCTCGGCGCCGGCCAAGAATGAAGACATCACGATTGTCTTGGGCGTCAACGAAAACAAGTATGATCCGGCAAAGCACCATATCGTTTCCAACGCCTCTTGCACTACCAACTGCCTGGCGCCCGTAGCCAAAGTGCTGCATGACAGCTTCAAGATCCAGAGCGGCACCATGACCACAATCCACTCCTACACCAATGACCAGGTGATCCTCGACTTCCCGCATAAAGATCTCCGGCGCGCCCGTGCCGCTGCGCTCTCCATGATCCCGACTTCTACCGGCGCGGCGAAAGCGCTTCACCTGGTGATCCCTGATCTCAAAGGCAAGCTCGATGGCTTTGCCATGCGCGTGCCCACGCCCAACGTTTCGGTTGTGGACCTGGTGGCTTTCGTCGAAAAGAGCACCACCGTGGAGGAGGTAAACAAAGCCATGGGAACAGCTGCCGGGGGATCGATGAAAGGCATCCTTGGGGTCCAGACTGAGGAGCTGGTTTCGGTCGACTACCGCGGCGACGAGCGATCCTCCATCGTGGACGCACCGCTCACGCGCGTGGTAGCCGGCAACTGCGTGAAGGTTATCGCCTGGTATGACAATGAGTGGGGATACTCCTGCCGTGTGCGTGACCTGGTCCATTTCATGGCAAAGAAAGGGTTCTGATGGCGGTAGCAACCGATAAGACCATGGCCAAGCTCTCCATACAGGATCTGAATCTCGACGGCCATCGTGTCTTTATGCGCGTAGACTTCAACGTTCCTCTCACCGAAGACGGCCGTGTTGCCGACGACACGCGTATCCGTGAAACCCTGCCGACCGTCGAATACGCGCTGCGCAAGGGCGCGCGGCTGATTCTGGCTTCGCACCTTGGCCGTCCCAAAGGCAAGTTCAACGCCAAGATGAGCCTCAAGCCTGTCGGGGAGCGCCTGCGCATTTTGCTGGATGAAAAGCTTGCTCGTGGCTGCAACGTCGGGTTCTCGCCTGACTGCATTGGCCTGGCGGCGGAAGAGATGTCGCAGAAGCTGGAAAAAGGCCAGACCCTGCTCCTGGAAAACCTCCGCTTTCACCCGGAAGAAGAAGCCAACAATGAGAATTTTGCTCGCCAGCTCGCCGCGCTGGCCGATATCTACGTTAATGACGCGTTTGGCTCGGCGCATCGCGCGCACGCTTCCACTGCAGGCATTACGAAATTTATTGAGAAGTGCGCCGCCGGTCTGCTGATGCAAAAAGAGTTGGAATACCTGAGCAAGGCGACTACGAATCCGGAAAAGCCGTTCGTGGCGATCATCGGCGGGGCCAAGGTGTCCGATAAGATTGACGTGATCCGCAATCTGCTGAATAAAGTCGATGCCCTGTTGGTCGGCGGCGCCATGGCTTATACATTCCTCAAGGCCCAGGGCCTGAAGGTTGGCAAGTCGCTGGTGGAAGACGACAAGCTTGAGCTGGCCAAATCTCTCTTGCAGGAAGCGCAGAGCAAGAACGTGCGCTTCCTGCTTCCCACTGACAATGTTGTTGCGGAAAAGATTGACGCTTTCGCCAGCACCCAGGTGATCGCGAGCCATGCCGGCATTCCTGAAGGCAAGATGGGACTGGACATCGGCCCCGAGACAACCGCGGCCTTTGCTCGGGAGATTGCCGGAGCGAAAACCATTGTATGGAATGGGCCGATGGGCGTCTTTGAAGTTTCGCCGTTTGCGAAGGGTACGATGAAGATCGCCGAGGCGATCGCCGGTAATCGTGCGGCAACATCGATTGTCGGCGGTGGTGATTCAGTTGCCGCGGTGCATCAGTCCGGTGTTGCGGATAAAATCAGTCATATCTCCACCGGTGGCGGCGCGTCATTGGAGTTTCTGGAAGGGAAAAAATTGCCGGGAGTAGAGGCGCTTACAGACAAATAGCATGGCGTCAGCTTTGCGATATCGCATCGGCACCAGAGCGGCCCTTGAACTGGTCATGGGCGACATTACCGACGAATCCACTGATGCCATTGTCAACGCCGCCAACTCTTCCCTGCTCGGTGGAGGCGGTGTGGATGGCGCAATTCACAAGGCGGCCGGCCCTGCTCTGCTGACTGAGTGCAAGAAAATCCGCGAGCAACGCGGAACCCTCCCGGCAGGTCAGGCTATCGCCACCTCCGGCGCGAATCTGAAAGCACGATACGTGATCCACACCGTCGGCCCGGTATGGCAAGGGGGCAATCGCAATGAACCCCAGGTGTTGGAGAGTTGTTATTGCCACGCCATGGAGGAAGCCGATCGCAAATTATGCGCCAGCATCAGTTTCCCTTCGGTTTCAACCGGGGCTTTCGGCTACCCGGTTGACGCTGCAGCGGAGATCGCGATCCGCACCGTGGCGGATCTTCTGCACACGCCAAAATCTGTAAGACTGGTGCGCTTCGTTCTGTTTGATCAGCGTACGCACAAAGCTTACGCTCGGGCCATCGAACAACTCGGCCGCAACTTCCCGCACCTTCAGATCACGCCAGAGCCTGCCGCATCATGAGAAAGAAGCTCATCGCCGCCAACTGGAAGATGTATAAGACGCCGGAAAAGGCGACCGCGTTTGTTTCCGCGCTGCTGCCTCACGTGTGGGACCACGCGCGCGATGAGGTCGTGCTCTGCCCTCCTTACATCGACATTCCTGCAGTTGTAGAAGCGACGCGAGGCAGTCAGATCGGCGTGGGCGGGCAGGACATGTTCTGGGAAAAAGAAGGCGCCTATACCGGCGCGGTTTCCGGCCACATGTTGCGTGCGATTGGCTGCTCACATGTAATCATCGGCCACTCTGAGCGCCGCCAATATTTCGGCGAAACTGATGACATGGTCAACCGCAAGCTTCGCGCCGCGCTGGCTGCAGGGCTTGCCCCGATTGTCTGCGTGGGCGAACTGTTGCAGGAGCGGGAAGCCGGCATCACCGACGATGTCCTGCGCCGTCAATGCAGCATCGCTTTCCGTGAAATTTCCGGCGGTGAGGCCATTCCGATCGTCGTGGCTTACGAACCCGTCTGGGCCATCGGCACGGGCAAGACGGCAACACCTGAACTGGCCGCCGAAGCGCATCGCACTATTCGCACCGAACTTGCCGAAGCCTTCGGCGAAGGCGTAGCCACACAAACTCGCATTCTTTACGGTGGCAGCGTGAAGCCGGAAAATGCCAAAGCGCTCATGTCGCAGCAGGAAATTGACGGCGCGCTGGTTGGTGGCGCCAGTTTGGATCCCAAAAGCTTTGCCGCGATCGTGAAGTATTGAGCGCCGAGATTTATTTTGTTTTCGAATTCGGGTTCATAACACGCCGCAACCCTAAGTACTTCTTCCCAAAAACGGAATCTGATTGTCAGCACCCGGCAGTGTGCTGGTTCATGCTTCTGTTCGCCGAAGTGCCCCATCCCATCTGCAATAGTTTATTAGGACATTATCTATAGCTTTATAGTTTGTGACCTATATCCAAAACTACAAACTACTTAGAAAACTTATTATGCGGTGCTATATTTGTGCATAGTATTTGTCAGGTGACCCGTATGCAAGCGCTGGATACCGTCGTTAATCTCATTCAGGAATGGCAGCCGGAAAGACTTCCCAAGGAACTTAAATATCGCGACTCGCTGGCCAGTTTTCTTCGTGAGCGGCTGCCCCGAGCAATCATTGAAAAGGAATATCGCCACAGCGGTACAACCTCTGATCTTTATGTGGAATGCAGCGGCTTTCTGCGCACCAGCGAAGTTTTTATCGAGCTCAAGCGCAACATGCTGCAAAAGAATCAACTCGATCGCCTGGTCGGACAACTGGAGAGCCTGAACCCGCGAAAGCACAGGATCATCGTCGTCCTCTGCGGCGAAACCAAGCCGGAACTCTTGACCCGCCTGCGCCTGTATTACGCCGCTCTTGCTGCGGATCCCTTTGGTTTAAAGACCATGGCGATCGTGGTTAAGACCTGCGCATCTGCGGCAACAAGATAGGGTTTGAAAAAACTGCGTCACATCAAAGGCCGCCATCGTTCCTAGCGCTTTGGCTCATCGCGAAAGTATGCAACAATGCCGGATTTTTCCTCTTATGCAACTACATCGGCTCTGGCTGCCGGCGAAAGGCAACTGCTCACCTCGCTTCGAAACTCCACTCGAAGAGGAGAAAGCGCATGTTTCGCCCCTCTCGAGTTGCGTTCATTTTTACCGCCCTGATCGGCCTTTCATTCAACGCACTATCTGCCCAGGAATATGATCCCGATGCCAAGCTCAACACGAATCTCGCTTTTCCTGTCATCGTCCCTGTAGGCTCCACCTCTGACTTCGCGCACCTGGGAACCGGAATGGTTGTGGGCGCAGGATATAACTTCAACCAACATCACGCATTTGTGGGCGAGTTCCTCTGGAGTTGGCTCTACCCGACAGAGGAATCGCTGGAGCCTTTGCGGCCGGGCACGCCCACCGGCGACCTGAACGGTCACAGCAATCTCTTCGTGCTGACCGCCAATTACCGTCTCGAATTTCACCGCCGGCGTTTTGGAGGCTACTTGATCGGCGGCGGCGGTTACTATTACCGCAATGCCAGTCGCACTGAGGTGGTCACACCTGCCGCGGGAACCCCATGTACGGCTGTCTGGCAATGGTGGGGCTTCCGGTGCTCTGGCGGCACAGTCATCGTCAGTCAGACCACTTCGAGTTTTCCCGGCGGCCTTTTCGGAGGCAATGCCGGCGTGGGATTTACCTTTGCTCCTTCCGGCGAGTCTCGCTACCGGATGTATATCGAAGGGCGTTATCACTACGCCCCGAGCAGCACTTTCCCTCTGCGCTTCATTCCCATCACGATCGGGGTGCGATACTGAAACTGCTGGCTTCGCCCGAGTTCCCGTTTGTCGGGTCCTAAGCGCCCACCAGCAGTGCAGACGTCCCGACTTTACGCCTGCTTAGGGTCCGGAGCCGCTCCAGATTTGCTATAATGTAAATTCTCCTCGCTGTAAATAAGCCCTCATCCTCGGCGTTGCATCGCTTCAGTGAGGCATTTAAGACCAGAGCGGAAGTGGTGGAACTGGCAGACACACCATCTTGAGGGGGTGGCGCCGAAAGGCGTGGGGGTTCAAATCCCCCCTTCCGCACCAGATTTTGCAAGATCAGGGTAAAAGCCCTGGATCTTGAAAGGATTTTGATAACAGGATGCTGATCGCATTTATTACGCTTGTTCACGTGATCGTTTGCATGGTGCTAATCGTGGTGGTCTTGCTGCAGCACGGCAAGAGCGCCGATATCGCCGCCACCTTCGGCGGCATGGGCAGCCAGACCGCTTTTGGTCCGCGGGGCACAGCCACCGCATTTTCCCGCGTGACCACATGGTGCGCGATCATTTTCATGATTACTTCCATGTCGCTCACCTACCTCGCCAGCCGGCGCGGCGGATCGTCAGTGATGGATAGGGTGCAGACTCAGACTCCAGCCAGCCCGAAGAAATAGCCTCTCGCTCGAGTAAGTTTAGGGCCGTCTGCGGACGGCCCATTTGACTGGCTCAAGCCTGCCACAACCATCTTGCGGTTTCCACGTGTTCCTTCGAAGTCTTGCTGCCATCTGAGGCCCAGGCAAGGGTTTGTCCCATGGCCCACAGTCGGGCGCGTTCACGGTTAAGCCCTAACGCGGCTGTAAGCCTATCTAAACGAGAGATGACGGCGTCGCGGCTGTGTCCAAAATCGTAGTCACGGATGATCGGCGCCAGTGAGAACTCTCTTTCTCCAACCAAAGGTTTTGGATCGATCACGAGCCATGGTTCGCGCGTGGCCCGTAGAACGTTGTCGCCATGCAAATCCTGATGAACCAGAACCTGCTCGCCCTGGGTGCTGCGAAGCGTGTCCAGGGCTTCCAGAGCGGCTTCAAGCAACGCGGGCTCAAACGGACGGCCGGCGCGCTCCCATACCAACGGCAACTCAGCCAGCCAACCGGATGCTTCATCCATCACCGACCTAAAGGGTTTCCCTGCGCTGACCCAAAGCCTCGGCAAAGTTGCGGTGAAAAACCTGAGCGCCTCCTCAGCTCCGGCGCGGGAAAGATGGTCACCCGGTTCGCATCGCTCGAGCAACAACGCATGTTGCCCTGGATCATAGTCAAAGAGCCGCACTGCGCCTTTTCCGTTCCAGAGCCGTAGCGCCTCTTCTTCATGATCTGATTCCGGATGTGCATACTGGATCTTCAGAACCCGCGGCGATCCATCCGCTGACGTGGCAGGAAAAACAATCGAGACAAACGAGCGCTGATATGGCACCTCCAGGCTCAGTTGCCATTGGTCGACACATGCCTTCACCCGCACCGGAAGATCCTGCAGCCATGTCCGGCCTTCGGTCGATCCTTGGAGCCAGTCGAGGGCAGGAGGTATCTGAAACATTGTCATTTCCAGGCCGCCAGAGCCGCCGGATACTTGAACCCCGACGGAAGGATTGACATCCGGCGACTCGCAGCTAGTAGCATATTCTAATGATCCACAGAATCTTTCCGGTTGGCCCATTGCAATGCAACTGCTCTGTCATTGGCGACGAGCAGACGCATGAAGCCATGGTGATCGACCCAGGCGACCAGGTTGATGAAATTCTGCAGATTTTACGCGAGGAAAAGCTCGCCTTGAAACAGATTGTCATCACGCACGCGCACATCGATCACGTTGGCGGCGCCATGAAATTGAAGGCTGCCACTGGCGCGCCCATCCTGATGAACCAGCATGACCATGCCCTGCTCAAAATGCTCGACATGCAAGCCGCCTGGGTAGGTATGCGTTCGCCCGGAACGGTGCAGGTGGATGAGGCTGCCGCTCAGGGACGAATTCTGAAAATAGGCAGCATCTCGTCGACCGTGATCCACACGCCCGGCCACACGGAAGGTAGCATCTGCGTTTACTTCCCTGCTGAGAAGAAACTGGTCGCGGGTGATACGCTCTTCGCCGGCAGCATCGGCCGCACCGATCTGCCTGGAGGTTCAATGGAGAAGATCATTCGCTCACTGCACACCCAGGTGCTGGCGCTGCCCGATGAAACTGAGGTCATCCCCGGACACGGACCACTAACCACGATTGGCGAAGAGCGGGAGACGAATCCGTTCTTGCAAAAGTAACCAGGCTACTTCTGGTCCTTGCGTGGTGCAGTTACCACTACGTCAGTAGTTGCGGAGTAGAATCCCAAGTGGTCATTCTGCGTTTCGGTGGGAACTCTGCCAAAAGCGAGGCACGTAGCACCACTTCCATCATCTGCTACGCGCACATTCTGTGTCGCATCCGTGCAAAAGGCCTTGCCGCCGGTGCCCTGCAGCGGCTCGGCAACGATCTGGAAACTGCCCGCTGGATGCCCCTGGCAACCGGTGACGCTCAGTTTGTACCCTTGGACGATGCCGGTCGAAACTTGCTGGTCAATACCGAAAGGCTTGGCAGATTCCGTGAGGTCTCCCATTGAACAACTGAATCCGACATCCGGATGCGTCTGGGCATATGAGTATTCGGCAAAAGCCATCATCTTCAGCAGCTGCTCCGGAGGCATTTTCTTCTCCTGAGCCTCGGGTGTCGTGTTCAGCTCAACCTGGCTGCCTGAAGCCACAACGCCCGAACCGGTCGCCTGATCCATCCCCTTCAAGAACATTTTCTGCAGGAATTCAGGATCGCCAAGCGGAAACTCCACGCCGGCGCCAACTTTGTTCAGGCGCCAGATACCGGCTTGCTTCTTCATGTTGACACTGATCCGTGAAAGGAATGACTCCCACTCCTCCGGCTGTTGATCGGCGTTTTCTCTCGCTACGTGAAGCGAGAGTTCCAGTGTGTCTTCATCGCCGCTCAGGTCGTCATTTTCGACGTGAACTTCCAGCTTCTGATGCTGCGCGGGATTGTTGATGACCAGCAGCAGCGGCCCCGACTCGAATGCCTGGGTCTCAGGACCAGCCTGCCGGATTTGATCGAACACACCAAGCACAGCGGCGCTCTTGGCGCCTGACTTGGCCAAAAGTTGCTGGACCTCGACCGTCAGGTGCTTCCCGACTGCCTTCTGGCCGCCGGTAAGTATCTCGATCAACGCCTGGCGAGCGCTTTGCGGCGGCGGTGCCGGAGCTTGTCTTTGAGCAAACAGTGTGGAAGAAAGAATCGCGGGGAAAAGAAAAGCGGCACGGAGTCTCATAACGTACCTCGCGAGAAGCTGCTCAGATAGATTAATCCATCTCCAACCTACCAGCAATCTAGTTGCTATCTAGTAACCAAGGTTCATAGACTTTGGGTTCAATCAGCCAGATAGCTGATCTCCGTTTGCCGGATTCGCAGGCAGGCAAAGATAAGGATGGCAATGCTAAGGCACAGCAAACCTGGTATCGCCAGCCACGGTGACACCGGCTCAGCAACCACCGTAAACAGGGCCATGATGCCGTCAGGCGGAATTGTCACCGGGCACAATTGTTTGAGGTAAAACGTCACGCTCAGCTTTTGCAGCAATGCCGGCGCTACGGCGTGAAAGGTCTCCCACAACAAGATAACGATACCGGGCAGAATCGGATTCTTAAAGACGAGGCTCAACGCCAGAAAAAGCGATCCAAAGCCCAGGCAAGCCAGCACGGTAACCAGCAGGTAAGACATCAATTGGCCGAAGCCCGGGCCATTGAACACAAAGTCGTTGCCCGCCTTGCCGAAATGACCGTAAGCAAAAGTGAAACAGACCAGGACCGAAGTACCGAAGACCAGGGACGTGGTGATCAAACCGGCCACAAATTTGGCCGCCACCAGCACCTGCCTGCGCACCGGCGAGAGAAAGTAGTAATGCAGGCTCTTCTCCACCACTTCGCCGCGAAACAGCCAGGTGAAGAGTCCCATGCAGCAAAAGAAGATTCCGACACGCAGATAGAAGATCTGGAAAACATAAGCAAAGATGCGCGTATCTTCAGCAATGCTGCAGTTGCGTCCCATGGGGCTGGTAAGCGCATGGATACCGAACATCACCGCGGGAGCAAAGGCCAGCAGGTAGATCCATATGCTCCGCCGCATCCAGAGATTCTTCTTGACCTCGGTGCGGAGAATGGCCATGAACTGTGAAGTCCAGAGCTGCCACGGAGCTTCCACCAAAGATTTGCGCGCGCGAGCGATGACTGCTGTGCTCATACCGTGCCTCCGCCGCTGCCAATCAGATACTGGTAGACGGAATTCACATCGTCGTCATTAGGAGCAACGGCTTCCAGCGGGAAGTTTTCTTCCACCACGATCCGATTCAGAAGTTGATAGAACTGCTCTGCGTCTTTCGTCCGTACCAGCACGCCTTTGCCGTCGTTGTTCAGCTTGGCCTCCACAACGTGGTCCTGGGAAAAGAGCCTTGAAGCCAGCAAGCCGGGCTTCGGACAGCGAACAAGAATCTGCATGGGATGCTCTTTCACTTCCGTCCGCACGCCATGAATCTGGCCCTCGGCGACCACGTAGCCATAGCTCATGAGCACAACCTGGTCAGAGATCTTGTCGACCTCATGAAGAACATGGCTGGAGATCACCACATGCATGCCCTGCTTGGCCAGCGCTTCGAACAAGGCGATGGACTCGGCGCGCGCCATTGGATCAAGGCCATTCAACGGCTCGTCGAGCACCAGGACCGTAGGATGGTGGGCGATTGCCTGGGCGAGGCGGATGCGCTGGCGCATTCCCTTGCTGTATCCAGCCACGCGGCGATGCGCCGCCGGCCCCATGTTCACGCGTTCAATGGCTTCCCCCGCCAGCCGGGCTGCCTCGGCCGAGGTCAAACCGCGTAGTCGCAAAAATTGATAGATGAACTCAAAGCCGGTCAGGCCTTTGGGGAAAGAATCGAATTGCGTGCAATAGCCGACGTGGCGGAAAAACTCTTCCGGCTGGTCCGGCGTCAGGCCCAGCACGCTGATGCGTCCCTGCGTAGGGCGAACCAGGCCGGTCATCAGGTTCATCAGCGTGGTTTTGCCGGAGCCGTTTGGTCCGACCAAACTTGTGAGGCCTGGAGGAAGCGCAAGGTTTACCCGGTTCACGCCAAGCACCTCGCCATAAAACTTGGAGACGTTCTCAAAGACGATGCTGTTATCGACGCAGCTCATGCGCGCTCCACCTCCCGGGCGCGGAGTTTGCGATCAAGCAGCCACACGCAGAACGTGCATACGCTCAGCAACGATGCCCAGGCTGCCCAGAGCGGGACTATGTCGACACCGGCGTTATGACGATTGACTGCGGTGAGCCGGAAGAGATGCGTCCAGACGATCGTAATCATCATCGGGAAATTGATGACGTGCCCCCACTGTGTACGCAAAATCAGACTAATCACTGCTCCCAATGCGGGCAGCAGGAAGAAGACACCCAGCATGAGGGCGGTTGCGGCAATACGCCACCTCACCCACACGGCCACGGCCATCGAGATCAGCGCAACCACGGCGATCCACAGCAGGCAGCTCAGTATGATCGAGCCCACCATCCACAGGTTCTCCCAAAGCCAGCCATGCCCATAGAGTTCAGCTTTGATGAAAAACAGCACGAGCGCGGGGATCCAGGTGGTGCACGAGAGCAGCGCGGCCAGCACTGAGACCTTGCCCAGCAGGTATTCGGCGCGCGAAAGCGGACGGCTCAGGTAAAGTTGCACGGAATGATTGGCAAAATCTTTGGTAATCATTCCCGGTCCCACCCATGCCGCCGCAATGAAACCCATGATGACTTCCCAGCCAAGAAAACTGAAGAACCATACGTTATTGACCGTTCCCGGCATCGCATTGCCAAGGCGGATATCCAGCAGAGTCTGGATGGCGGCACTATGGACCAGATAGATGTATCCCAGCCCAAGCAGAAAAGGAATGAAACATAAGACCGTGTATGCCGTAAACGGTCGCGAGCTGAATAGCGTTTGCAATCCATAGCGCGAGAGCACGGTGAACCGCGACCATGCCGGCGTCAGCGAGCCTTTGTAAGCCTTGTAGGTGCGTCTATAGACTGCCATTCGCACTCCCCTGCGGCGCCGCAGCCGCCTGTGGTCCCGACATGGCTTTCAGGAAGATGTCTTCCAGCGTATCTCTGCGATAGTTCATGCGGCGAATCTGCACGTCGTGCTCCGCGGCAACGCGGTAAATCTGCCGCAGATCGATATTGTCCGGAAGGATCACCCGCACTCTTCCAGCGCCGAAGCTGGCGCACTCGCAGCCTAGTCCGCGCACCGACTCCAGAAAGCCGTTGCCTTCGGTGACTTCAAGCTCCAAAAACTTCAGGTTGGCCTTGCGCTCCTCTTCCAGATTACAGATCGCGGCAATCCTGCCCTCTTTCAGGATCAGCACCTGGTCGCAGCACTCTTCCACGTCGCGCAGCAGGTGGGATGAAATCAGCACGCAGACCTCGCCCGTATCGCGAATCTCCCGTACCAGTTGCAGCATGCGCTGGCGCGCCTCAGGATCAAGGCCGTTGGTGGGCTCGTCGAGAAGCACCAGCCGCGGCCCGTGCGCGATAGCCTGGGCCAGCTTGGCCAGCTGCTTCATGCCCAGGGAATAGGTCCCCACCTTGCGATAGCGCGCCTCACCCAGGCCGACATAGAAGAAGGCTTCATGCGCGCGCTCCATGGCCTCGCTCTTCGGCAGCCCGGAAAGTTCCGCCATGTAGCGGACGAAGCGCACGCCGCTCATGTCGGCAATGAAAGCATCGCTTTCCGGCATGTACCCGATCTGTGCCCGCAGTTCGCGCAGATTGCCACGGACTTCTTTTCCAAAAATACGCGCCGCGCCGGCGACCGGCTGATAGAAACCCAACAGTGTGTTGATGAGCGTGGATTTGCCCGAGCCGTTTGGCCCCAGCAAGCCAATACAACGACCTGACAGCGCGCCGTTCAGCCGGTCAAGAATGATCCGGTTGCCCAGACGAACTGTCAGGTTTTGCATCTCGATAATCGGCGGCATCGTTCCTTTACTCTAACCGGTGTCCCTGCATGGGTCTCGCCACCTTCATCAAAGCGGAGAGAGCCAGGGTATTCAAATCAAAGCCAAAGAGCCGGCTGCTGGTGGAGACGCGAATGGCATTGTCTTCGCCATAGGCGCATACCACGCTGGGTTTGGTCTCCGCCGCAAGCTGCTGCAGCGACTGCAACTGCGAAGGCGAAAGCTGTGGCGCGATCGGCCCAATCACCGGCGCCAGGTTCTGGTAAAGCACCGCAGATACGTCAGGGTGCTCATCTTGCGGCAAGAGCGCGCGGAAATCAGCCGAATGTACGAGCGAGTTTCCGTTTTGGTGGATTGCAATTGCGTTCATCACCATCGCCTTGCTCGGCCCCAGGATCATGTAGCCGTCAGTAAACGTATACGTAACCTCGAACGGTTTTGTTGCATCCAGCGTGCGGATGGTATAAAAAGTCTGCCCATTCGTGGTTTCCTGGTCCTCCGCAAGCCCCGGGTGCTCACCTTTTACGTGGGAATTCATATCCGTAATCAGCTGCTCGATCGTGGATTGCAAACGGTTTGGATCGTGAACTTCAACAATTAGCTTCCACGAGGGCGTAGGAAGGATCGGGCCATCCAAGGCGAAGGTGACTTCACCGCCGAGCGTATCCGCCAGATCCTGATGGAATCGGACTTTCAGCTCCGACTCTTCGCGCTCAACGTTCCCTGTGGCATTGCCGCCGGCGCTGTTCACGAGGTGCAGGATGTCGTCCAGCATGGCCGATGGACTCTTGGAGATGAACGCTGCCGCCGCTCCGGCGTCCCTCGATACAAAGTCCAGCCCCCCGATCGGCGCCGGCGCCGCCAGCCACGATGCCAGGCCGCGCCGCTGGTTCTTGAACGTGATCTGAGCTCGATTCTGCAGCTGTGCTCCGCTGCCCTTGCGTTCGGCAATCAGGTATTCGACATCGGCCAACCCTGTGAGCTCATAGTTGACGCTTTCGTGTCCCGCTTTGCCGGTAGGCCGGTGATTTGCCGCCATGGTCGCAAGATCGGCGCCAAAGAGTATCTCGGTGCCATTCTTGTACTGAGCCGCTATCCGCTGGCCAAACGGTGTCGCGGCAAAGCCTCCACCGCCATGGTTCAGGCCGGCAACGAACTGTTTCAGCGTCGCTGGATCGCACGCCGCTGCGACAAAATCGGGACGAACCAGAATCAGAAGGTCTTTCTGGTTTGACGAGAGCTGGTTCAGCGACTGATCATCCAGCACCCGCACATGGTCTTTCGCGTCGGCATACTTGGCCGCTTCCTGCTCAATGAACTGCTTCAGTCCATCATGCTGGACCTGCGCTACCACCAGCGGCTCACCGTCATGCCCGTTGAACGCCACCGAGAAGACAATCTCGTCGCCGAGATACTGGCTGAGATCGTGAACGTAGTCGATGAGTTCGTTGAAGTCGGGCCCATTGTGCTTGGATTGCGCCTGGTCCCACCACTCACGCAGTACTTCCGATTCCTGAAGCTCCTGCTGGAAAAGCTTGTTGGCCTGTTGTACGGCGTCACCCAGGTTGGGAATTCCGCCATACACGATGGTATTTGCCGGAAGAGTCGGCAGCACGTGGCTCTGGTAGCGAAGCCCCGGCAATTGCACCGCTTCCAGCTTGTTGCTCAGGTGAGCGAACTCCGCCAGCAACGCCAGATGCTTGTCCAGGTCCTGGCTCCATGCGATCTCCTGCTTCACCGGCACGGTTCCCAGGCTGACGTTGGTGGAAAGCTGGTCACCCGGGTGCAGGACCTTCTCCGCGCCTGCTTCGGCGACGCGCACCTCGCCTTCAATCACAGAAACGCGCGAACCCTTCATGCCGGCATTCACGGAAAACACGGTTCCCGTGACGGAAACGCGGCAGTCCTGTGCGTTCACGTAGAGATGTCCGTTCGTGCGCTTGGCCGCCTGAATGATGATGTTGCCGCGTGTGAGTTGAACTGTCGTGTCTTTGCGGCTCATATCGACGCCGAACTCAGCCCGTTCGTTCATCTCGACCAGCGAGCCGTCGCGCAGGCGAAGCATGGCGTGTGCGCCGCCCGCCGAGCGAACGTGTTCACCCTCAGCCAGTTCGTCGCCGATCTTCAGCGGCCGCTCCCCGCCCACGCCAACGCGAAAGAGCCCGCCATTCAGCGACTCCACGCGCGCCCGCATGCCCGAGGGTCCGCTGAAATACCAGGCTTGAGCAAAATATGTGGCCACTCCGAAAACCACTACGGCTGCAGCGGCTGCGACCCAGCGGAAGCCGGTATTTCTGACCTGGGGAAGCTCCTGCTTCCAGGGAAGCAATGCGCTGCGCTCACGCTGGCCGGTTTCCAATTCGCGGCGGCAGCCAACGCAATCGTGCAGGTGAGCTTCCACCAGCAAAGCGCGGGCGGGAAGGAGCTTGCCGCCACGATATTGGACCAAAAGTTTTCTTACGTCTTCGCAGCCACGGATCGATTCCACGTGCACGCTGGCGGCTGAGACGGCTTCCTGGCTCAATCGCTGCCAAACGCGCTCCGAAGCCGCGCTCATCGCGGCGCTGTCAGGATGTTCGCTGCGCAGGGCTGCAGTCGCCTGCTCCAGGGCATCTTTTGCATTTATTTGGGGGGTGTTGGTCTCGCGCTTCATCGGCTTGGCCTCTTCAGTCCTTGAAAGTCCTTCTTTAACAAAGCACGCGTACGATGCAGTATCACAGCAACTACCGCCGGCGAGGTATTCATAATTGCGGCAATTTCCCGATTGCTGTAGTCCTCTATAAATCGAAGCACAAACATCTCCGCCCAGCGCGAGTTGAGCCGCGCCAGGGCATGTCGCAGCCAGTCCCGCAGTTCCGCCGAATGTGGCCCATGGTCTGTCGTGGCCGCTTCCGGCTGGTTCGGCTCTTCATCGAGAGAGAGAGTTTGTGAATCTTTTCGTCCACGCAGCAGGTCCAGAGAGGCATTCACTGCGGAGCGGTGCAGATATCCCGGTAGGTTGGAGATCTCAGGAAACTTTTCCAATCGCACCAGACGCAGAAAGACGGTCTGCAGCACGTCTTCTGCGTCGTTCGAGTTTCCGGTCACGCGATATGCGGCCCGGTAAACCAGATCTTTGTGCTCAAGGAAAATCTGCTCCAGCCCCGGCCTGAAATCTTCTCCGGCCATGGCTGCCATATTCGCCTGCGCTATTTGCATTGTGGCCTGCAATTTAGTACGGTGCTCCTCTCAATACCAAGGACGCGAGAGGAAGCCGCTTATTAACAGAACGGCAAAATTATCATGCATTTGCGTTCCGCCATGGAAGTAGTTACGTCCGAAGCGGAAGGTAAGTTCCAGAGATTTGTCGGGATTTTTGCTTTAGAATCAGTTCATTGCAGCCATGAAATCGATCCAGCTACCGGCGATTTTTAATGTTGCCGCCCATTTCGTGGATCGCCACATCCACGAAGGCCGCGAGCAGAGGATTGCTTTTGAATGCGGCGATGAACGGGTCAGCTATCGACAGCTTTATGAGCGGGTGAACCGCGCCGGCAACGCCCTGAAGAAGCTGGGCGTGCGGCCGGAAGAGCGGGTCGGGCTTCTGTTGCTCGACACACCAGAGTTCGCTTACTGCTTTTTCGGCGGGATCAAGATCGGCGCCGTGCCGATTCCCATCAACACCATGCTCAAGCCGCTGGAGTACGAATACATCCTGAACGATTCCCGCACGCGCGTGCTGATCGTGAGCGAATCTCTGCTGCCGCAAATACAAGCCATCCCCAAAGAAAAGCTCCGTTGTCTCAAGACGATCGTGGTCTTTGGAAAAGCGCCGGAAGGCTCGCATTCCCTGCAGCAGCTTATGGAGGAAAGCTCTCCGGAACTCGCCCCCGAGCCGACTTCTAAAGACGAAGCTGCATTCTGGCTCTACTCTTCCGGCAGCACCGGCTTTCCCAAAGGCTGCGTGCATCTGCACCACGACATGGTGGTCTGCTCCGAGCTGTATGCCAAGAACATTTTGCAGATCACCGAGAAGGACCGCTTCTTCAGCGTAGCCAAGCTGTTCTTCGCCTACGGCCTGGGAAATGGCCTTTACTTCGCGCTCAGTGCCGGCGCCACCAGTATTCTGTGGCCAGGGTCGCCCTCGCCCCCAAACATCTTTTCCGTGATTGAGAAGCATAAGCCGACGCTTTTCTTCTCCGTGCCTTCAAACTACGCCAGCCTGCTTTCTTACAAGCATGAAAGCGGCCGGGAATTTGATCTCTCGACCGTGCGCTATGGCGTTTCCGCGGGCGAAGCGCTGCCGGCAACGCTCTTTCACCGTTTCCAGGAGCGCTTCGGGGTGGAGCTTCTGGATGCCATTGGGTCCACCGAAGCGCTGCACATGTTCATCGCCAACCGTCCGGGCGCCGCACGCCCAGGATCGAGCGGCGAGATCATGCCCGGCTACGAAGCACGCATCGTGGATGAAAATGGCGACGACGTTCCTGATGGCGAGGTGGGCAGCCTGCTGATCAAGGGCGACTCCGTCTGCGCCTCCTACTGGAACCAGCATGAGAAGACCAAAGAAACGATCCAGGGGCACTGGATCCGCACCGGGGACAAGTACTATCGCGATAAGGACGGCTACTACTGGTACGTCGGCCGCAATGACGACATGATGAAGGTCAAGGGCATGTGGGTAAGCCCGATTGAGATTGAAGGTGTTCTACTGGAGCATCCAATGGTGCAGGAGGCAGCGGCGATCGGAAATGCTGACGGCAACCAGCTGATAAAACCTGCCGCCTACCTGGTGCTCAGGCAAGGCGTGAATGAAACACCACAACTGATTGAAGAAGTGCGGCAACACGTCCTCTCCAGGTTAGCCGCGCATAAATGCCCGCAAAGATTTGAAGTGGTAAAAGACCTGCCCAAGACTGCCACTGGAAAGATCCAACGCTACAAGCTAAGGCAACTGGCATCAGATCAAACCGCCGCACCAAAATAAGAAAAAAATTAATTGAAGACTTCCAGGAACCTTCGTAGTCCAACCGGCGTATATAAGAAGCAAGGAGAAATCTATGCGGAGACTCCTGCCTTTGTTGCTCGCTCTGCCGGTTGTAGTTGCCTGTGCCCAGAACAACCATGAGCGTCGCTACGAGCTACGGCCTGATCCTAACTGGCCTCTGGCGATCGAACTGAGTTCCGGGGATTACCAGATCATTCCCAGCGAATCCGATTGCATTGCCGTGGTCTACCAGGAAAACGCACCCGACGAGCCGCGCAAGATCGAGGTTCAGATCGCGTCCGGCCATGGGCAGAATACGCTGAAGATTGCGGCGCCCAAATCAAACTTTCATGCCGTGATTGAAGTTCCCCGCAAGACTGATCTGCGCGTGCGCATGCAGGGCGGCGATCTGCACGTGGGCGAAGTTGAGGGCAATAAAGACATCGAGATGCGTACGGGCAATCTGGAACTGACCTCGATAAGGCCTCAGGATTATGCAAAAGCCGATTTTTCGGTGCGGGTCGGGGATCTGAACGCTCCCAGCATCAAGAGCGGCGTGTTTCGCTCGTTGCAAACCCACGGTCCGGGAAAATACCGGCTGCACGCTTTCGTGGGCGTGGGCGGCCTCACTCTGAGGACGAATAAGATCTGAGCTGTCTTGCCAGGACCTGCGTCGGCTCTTCCCGAAACCTGGACCAGATTTCAGCAAACACTAAGCAGACGGCGCACACCCTCGGCAAAATCCCGCTCGGGGGTAATCAGGCTCAGCACTAAATAGCCGTCTCCCGGAAAGTCATAGAAGTGGCCCGGGTGCACGTACACGTCATGCTTTTCCAGTAAATCGATTGCCAAATCTTCGTCCGCACGCGTCGCGGGCGCTCGCAGCACGGCGTACCAGCCGCCCTCGATCTCCAACCGCGCTACCTGACCCTGAGTCGCAAGCTGGGAATCGAGTCCACTGAGGTTTGCCTCCAGCCGCTTCATGAGCTGTTGCTGAAACGGCACGCCCTGCTGCAGCAGTGCAGGCGCAGCCAACTGAATCGGCGTGCTCATGGAAAGAAAGGTATCGGCGATCAATTCCAACCGTTCGCACGCTTCCCTTTTCGAATCCTGGGGACCACTTACGGCCAACCACGCAAACTTCATCTGCGGCAGGCCGGAAATCTTGGAGATCCCGCTCAGCGTAAAAGTGAGCGCGTCTGGGTTGCCCACAAAGCTCGGCTGCGGTCCACCGGCAAGCGAGAAGTCAAGAAATACTTCATCAGCAATGATGGCAATCTTTCGAGCGCCGCAAATCTGATTTAGCCGGGCTATCTCTGCCACCTTGGTGTAATGTCCGGTTGGGTTGTTAGGGTGGACAACGATCACCCCGCGCGTCCTGGGCGTAATCGCCTGCTCCATAGCGTGAAGATCGATATGCCAGCCGTGATCGTAGAAGAGCGGATAGCGTAGCAGCTTCACATCGTTCACATCCGCCAGAAAATCAAACAGCGGATAACTGGGCGTGGGAACTAAAACTTCGTCGCGAGGATCACAGAGCAGGCGGAAGATGTGCGAGTAGGCTTCACTGGTGCTGACGGTGAGAAAGAGATCCCCAGTGCCGACTTGATCTCCTCTCGTCGCATAGTACTGGCTCACCGCCCGGCGCGCGGACTCAATGCCGCGCGGTTCAGGATGGTACCGCAGCGACAACGGATTGCACAGCGCGCGCACGATCGCCGGAGTCTCGTACTTGAAGCCGCACTCCGTGGGATTGGAGGCGGCGAGGTCCAGCAGTTTGCGACCGCTGGCTCGGTGGCTAGCCAGCGCTTCTGCCAGGCGATTCGCCTTCAAGTTCCAGTTGGTGCGCGAAGCAAACATTTTCCCGGCCGCGTGATGAGGCACCCCGGGATTATAGCGGACCGAATTGCGGGCTGCGCCGTCCCGGCGCGAGTTATATCAAAAGCCCATCACGATGCCGTCTCGTTCACACTCGGCAAAGTTGTTTCTGCGTCGTCCTTGCCAACCTGCAACGTTCCTCTTCTTCCGACCCAGAGCTCTGCGCTTGGCTACTTCCCAGAGATAGGAAGCTATTGGTGATCTCAAAAGCAAACGGATTCGTTCTACAGCCCTTTGAACCCTGGTCCATCTTCCCGTCTTCAACCTTCCGCCAGCCTCAGTCGAAACAACAAACAGGCTGGCAGTACTGCTTACTGCCTTCATCCGCGCATTCATCTGATAACCCCTTACCCCTTTCGGACACAAAATCACATTGAGCCCCGCAGGACCGGCATGGCCCGGAAGTCCCAGCCCGCGCGAGGTCTCACATTCATAAGCTTCTTAGTAGTGTTTTATGTCGTGGGAAAGTTACGAGAAATCTGGGGGGAACTTAGAGGTAATTATGCGGCCAGATGGCCATGCACCACGATTGCGGCCCTGCCCTCTTGCTCACGGAGATTATTCGAAGGCTACGATTCAAGATCCAGCAGCACGACCAGGCGAATCGGTCCGTGGGCGCCCTGTACGAGTATCTTTTCGATATCGGCAGTGCGGCTCGATCCGCTGATAATGCAAGCGAAGGAATTTTTTTCCAGCCGCTGTTCTGCCGTGGCATTGCGCAAAGCCGTCTCCAGGTCTGGCACCAGCTGCGAGACCCGCGCGACTACAATATGGCAGGGTGCAACCACTGACGCGCCCCGGCCTCCGCAGGAGGCGCTTACAAAAACTGATCCCGTCTGTGCAATGAGAGCATCCGCGAGCGTCACGGTCGCCTGCGAAGTTTCCCTTGGCGCTCCCTCGGTCGACCACCGGACCGCTCGTCCGTCCGCCACCGCGTCCATCATCCTCCGCAATGCTGGCTCGTCCTGGACATAGATCTCGCCCCCCGGTAAGTCCCGTAAGAGCTGCGCCAGTTTCGCGGAGGTCTCCTGAGCACCGGCTGCCAGATGACACTCCATCAGGTTCGCTTTGCACTCCTGCTGAAAGCGTTCCAACGGGTTTTGCACCGGCTCAAAGATCTGCCCTTCAAACCTGCGATCTTCCAGTTCAGCCGCAGGCACACGCAGTCCCGCGCGGATACGCTCAAGAATCTGTTCCCGGCTTGGATTCGCTGATGCCAACTCGTCTCCTTACTCTTTTGCCGCGCCGGTCAGCGCCATACCCTTTTTCCATTGAGCCCGAAATGATCGTCGTGGCAGGGGCACCGGTGCTCGTTTCCGGCTCCAGGCGCGCATCGGGTCCAGCGCCGATCCGGCCAAGCCTAGACCGTAGAGTAGCCGTAAACCCCGGCGCATCAGCCATCCACCAACCGCGTACAGCCGTGGATGCACCATGGCGATGCGCCACAACCTGAATTGCAAGCGTCCACTTGCCTTCGAGCCGGCAGCAGCCGTGAAGTCCCGGCGGTTATGCAGCAGATGATGATGCAGGTTGATGTTCACGGGGCAGACGCTGCTGCAAGCGCCGCACAAAGATGACGCATAGGAAAGATGCTGGAAATCGCTACCCCGCAGATGCGGTGTCAGCACGCTGCCGATCGGACCCTGGTAGGTCGTGTTGTACGTGTGCCCGCCGATATTGCGGTAGACCGGACAGATGTTCAGGCAAGCGCCGCAACGAATGCAATGCAGCACCTCGCGCTCCTCAGCGTTGGCCAGAAGACCGCTCCGTCCGTTATCTATCAGGACAACGTGAAATTCTTCCGGACCATCGGCTTCTCCTGGCTTACGCGGGCCGGCAATGAGCGTGCTGTATGTCGTGATCGGCTGCCCTGTGCCGGAGGTGGCTAGAACCGGCCACAGCGTAGCCAGATCAACCAGGCGTGGAATCACCTTCTCGATCCCGGTTACGGCCACGTGAATACGCGGCAGGCTTGTGCTCAGGCGGCCGTTGCCCTCATTCGTGCTAATGGCTACCGCGCCGCTGTCGGCAATAATGAAATTCGCACCGGAGATTCCCATTTCTGCTGCGAAAAATGCCTCGCGCAGCTTCCGGCGCGCCAGCGCCACCAGCTTTTGCGGATCGGCATCAGCCACGTCTTCGCCCAGCTTGTCGCGGAAAAGATCGCGGATCTGCTGCCGGTTCAGGTGCATCGCCGGGGTCACGATGTGGTAGGGCGGTTCATTGCGAAGCTGCACGATAAACTCGCCCAAGTCGGTCTCCCAGACCTTGATTCCCTGCTCTTCGAGCACCGGCGCAAGGTGAATCTCTTCGGTCACCATGGACTTCGACTTCACCACCGTGCGCACGCCGCGGCTTACTGCGAGATCTCTGATGTAGCCACATGCCTCGGCGCTATTTGCAGCCCAGAAAACATGGCCGCCATGTGCGATGACCTTCTCTTCGAACTGCAGCAGGTAGTGATCCAGGTGATTGATCGCTTCACGCTTGATCTCCTGGCAGCGCCGGCGCGCCGTCTCCCAGTCCTTAAAACGGCTGCGGCCGCGCAGGTGCGCAGCGTCGTAGCTCTCCATGTTTTTGCGGATGATCTCGCGATGGACAAGATCAGCGGATTTGGCAGCGGCATCGCGCAGGAATTGTTGTGCAGCTGAACTCATCGAATTGCTCCTGCCACAGGAATCCCTGTCTGAGGCACGCGCTGCCTGGCTGCTCTCCGATCTCCCGATCTCTCGATCATCCAATCGCCCGATGTCATCGTTCGCTCGCCAGAATACTTGCCAGGTGGATTGTCTTGGCCCCATCCTTTCGCCTGCCCATGATTCCCTGCACGTGCATGAGACAGCTGGGATCGATTGCGGTCACGTATTCAGCTCCGGTAACCGCTATGCTGTCCGCTTTTTGCTCCCCCATGGCCACCGAGATGTTCTCAAACTTCATGGCAAAGGTTCCACCAAATCCGCAGCATTCGTCACAGCGCAGCATATCTACCAGTTTTAGGCCCTTCACACCGCGCAGGAGCTTCAGGGGCTCATCGCGCAGCCTGAGCTCGCGCAGGCCGTGGCAGGACGCATGATACGTGACAGTATGCGGAAACGTAGCGCCCACATCGCTCAGCCCCATCACCTTTGCCAGGAATTCTGAGAACTCGAACGTGCGCCTTCCGACCGCGACTGCCTCATCATGCCCCGGGCCGGCGCCCATCAACTCGGGGTAAAAGACGCGCACCATCGTGGTGCATGAACCGGACGGACACACGATGGTCTCGGCGTCTCTGAATACGCGGAGAAAACGCTCCGCGCACGGCCGCGCTTCGTTCCAGAATCCGGAATTAAATGCCGGCTGACCGCAACAGGTTTGATCGTCAGGATAGTCAACCTCGCAGCCGACGCGCCGCAGCACTGTGACCGCATCAACGGCCACTTCAGGCTGAAGTTGATCGACAAAGCACGGCACGAAGAGTGAGACTTTGCGGGCCATCAGAAACCTGCGCGATTTTAGCAAACATGCAGCGCTGATGAACACTGATGCCAGGGATTGTGGCCCTTCCGGCGACCACAGGCACCCTCGCGAAATACCTCTGCTGTTATCTGCTCGCCGGTGGCACAATGCCGTTCATGCGCAGATACTCCACCAATTGCCCGTAATGATCCGAGATGTGCCAAACGGTTGCCGTTAGCGCCGCGAGCCGGTTAGGGCCCCAATACTGTCCAGGGTTTGGATGCAACAGGTTTCCAGAGTTCGTTTCGACAATAACCTTATCAATCTGCGCAAACGAATCGCGCAAATAAGCCATGATCTCTGCCTTGCTCTTAGCGGGGTTCGGGCCACCAAGATCACAGCGCTTCGGCGGCTTCTCTCCCGATATCTGCTTGGCCCATGCCTCATTGCCACAAGCCACGTGCTTTACCTGTTCGGCGAAGGTGCGTACGTTCTTAAACTCGCCTTGCGTCGGCTTAAAGCTCCATTTGTCTTCCGGCATGGCATCCGCCAAGGCTATGAAATCATGCTCAACGTCTTTCCAGATGAAATTGATTGAGTCAGGTATGGTCTTAGGCTCAGGCGGGCTCTGCTGCGCAAATCCTATTAATGAACTCATCAGCACGGCACCAGTTGTCAACGTTAGTACGCGGATCTGCATACGTTCCCCCAATCGCTTTTTCGCTGCGACATCATTCTTCAGAACGATACGGGATTTCGTTCTTGCGTACTGCTACATACAACGTCCTGGCCTGTTTCGCCGTTCGGCGCTCCAATCATCATTGCCACCAAGATACGACTACTACGCCGTAAGCTAAGTTCCTACTCGCAAGTTAGGGTAAATTGCTGAGTCAGTTCACTCTCAAGTCAGCCAAGTTCGCAGTGTTTCCGACGTTCGCAGCAATGCGTTGAAATAAGCCGTCCTCTCGATTACCTACGTACTCTTGTCGCTGTGGCCTGCGCCTGCGATGATCACTGTGCATTAACAATCTGGCTGGTGGTTTCGGGGGAAAGCACCCAGCCAGAAAGGGCTCTTAAACAGGCCTCGGTAAACGCCGAGGCCTGTAGTTGTTTTGGGATCAGTTTTAGTTTTCGCGCGCTTACATATTCCCTTCATCTGCGGAGGGCCCGTAGATGGAAGGAACCGGAATATCATTCAAACGCAGGTAAACACCCAGTTGCGCGCGATGATGAATCGTGTGGCTCATGATAAAGCTGCGCAATACCGCGATGCGCGGCAGGGTAAAGACGTTCTGGCCTTTTGAGAGCAATGACCACGGCTTCATCAGCTGGACGTCCGTTGCGCCGGCAATGTTTTTGCGCGCCGTGGCAACATTCTTATCAAACTCCGCCAGGACCGCATCCCGCGATTTGAGTTCAGTTGGAGGCGGCGCGGTGCTCACGTCAAACGAATCCGTGCCGAGGATCGCATCCGTCCAGCCGTTGATGGTAGCCAGGTGCGTAGCCAACCCGCCCAGCGTCGTTGACTTAGGGTGCGGCTTGAAACCTAGCTTGTTATCTTGGATCCGCTCCAGTGATTTGCGTGTGTTGGCCATCTCATGATCGAACTCAGGAAGGAGTGCCTGGCTGAAGTTCTTGCTGTCTTGGGGAAACGAATGGGGTTGTGCTGCCATGTTACCTCCTCATACATCGCTGATCAGATGATTGTACTCATCGGGCGACGCAAAAATTTTCTTGCACAACATTAAATATTTTCAAATGTTCTGCGATGCCGCCGCAGCCCTGATCGGCCCCCTCTCGCATTCCCCTCTGCGTTCTGCTACCGTTAACGGATTCGGAGGTGTCTCTTGTCGACGGCTACTCACAGCACCAAATCTCCTCGCCAGCTTTACTCCATGGCCAAGAGCCTGGGCATATGGGACCCTGCCAAAATCGACCTCACGGAAGACACAGGGCACTGGCAGAGGCTCAATCGCGAGCAGCGCGAGCAGCTCATCAAGGTTTGTGCGCTGTTTTATGAAGGAGAAGTAAGTGTCTCAGACACGCTGGCATGGTTCATGCTTGCCGTGCCGGAGCTGGAGCGTCGCATGTTTCTTTCCACCCAGATCTTTGAGGAGGTAAAGCACGCCGAGTTCTTTGAGCGCTACTTTCAGGAAGTTTGCGGCACCGTGGACACCACAGCCTACCTTGTGCCGGAATACAAGGGCGTACTCCTCGACGAACTTCGCCAGCGCGGCGAAGCCATCGGCGCTGCCCTCACCAACGGCAAGAACGGCGATTTGGGACTGTCCCTGACCCTCTTTGCCGCCCACTATATGGGCGTGGTTGAAGGCGTAATGGCGCTCACAGGATATGAGTTTTTTGAAGATCTGCTGGCCAAGACCGGCATGTTTCCCCGCCTGTTGGAAGGAATCAAACTCATCCGCGCCGATGAGGGCCGTCACCTGGTGCACGGCATGGATTACCTGCGCGAGCAGCTTGAGCAACACCCGGAATACGCAGCTCCGGTTCGCGAGCTGTTTATGCGTGAAGCCGCGAACATTCCCCGCCGGACCGACATTATCTTTACACCGAACCCACTCGGCCTGGATCGCAACCGCATTCAGGAGATTTCGTATGCGAACCACGCACAGCGCATGCGTGAAGCGGGTTTGGCGTAATGAGTTCTGAAAGCTGACCGGCGGCAAGGCCGTGTGGCGCCGACCCGCTTGCCTCGGGAGCGTTAACTGCTCTCGCCATTGATCGAAGCCCTTAAGCGATAGAAGCTCTTAAGCGGTTCGAAACGAAGCGACAGAGCCGGTTATATACTCATCGCGGTCTTCAACTGTTGTACTGATCCTGGGCCTTTGCTGAGTTTGGCGGTAACCGTGCAATTGCGGCCGCGTGCTTTGGCTTTGTAGAGTGCCTGGTCCGCCATCCGGATTACCTCCGTCGGCGTAAGGTGGTCACCAACGCACGCTGCCAGGCCAATGCTGACCGTCACGTTGGTGTCCTTCTTGCTGCCGCGTCCGATGCCCATTTTGCCTTTGCGCCGGCGATCTTTTCCTCGTACGGTGAATGTCGACTGCTCAATGATCTTCCGCATCCTGTCCAGATATACAAACACTTCTTCCGGGGACTTGCCGGGAAAGATCACAGCAAACTCTTCGCCGCCGTAACGATAGGCCCGCCCGCCGCCAGCAATGCGCGCCAGGCGCGACGCCACCAGCCGCAGAGCCTGATCGCCGGATTCATGCCCGTAGCTGTCATTGAATTTCTTAAAGTGGTCCACGTCCATCATGGCGATGCTGTAGGAATCGCCCAGCTTGAGCAACGCCTCATTGAGAGCGCGGCGGCTCGGCAGCTGAGTCAGTTCGTCCAGGTAAGCCATGGCATAAGAGGTTTCAATCAAAGCCACGATCAACGTCAGCCCACCGGCAGCAAAGTAAATGCCTTCCAGATGGTTGCCCCGGGCCATGGTGAGAGCCACAAAGGCCGCCACCAGGCTCCACAGCAGACTGCTTTCAACTGCTTTGTAGCGGCGAATAAGCGGGACCATAATCACCGCGGCTGCCAGAAGAAACGCCACCAGCGCCGGCTGAGAAAGCCCGCTCCAGTTCGACAGTGCCGGCGGAGCAAACACACGTCCCAGTTGCTCGGCGGCCGGAGAGAAAGCCGGCATGCACAGAATCCAGACGCCAAGAATCTGCAAAGCTACGATCGCCAGCCGCTTGCGTCCGGTCGGCGAGATGATGCCGCGCTCCTTAAGGAATGCGAGTACCAGCAGATTGAGCGGCAGGAGAAGCGCCGCAGCATTGGCCGTGATGCGCGCCGTCTCCGGCGAAAGCCGCGGGATCGCCCAGGTGAATGTCGCCTGGGCCAGAGTTAGAGCCAGCAAAGCGAAGAACAGACGACTACGGCGAAAAAATGCGCTCAGTGCCAATCCGGTACCAAACACCACTATGGGAAAGAACTGGACTATGCTGGATTTCGGATCCGAGAGAACACCCACGCGGATCAACAAGGCGGAAATAATCAGCAACAGGCTGCCCGGAAGAGTAAGCCGGTAGAGAATCTTAAAAACTTTCGCGTTTACCTTGATCACTGGTCAAACTCCAAGAGGTTGAAGTTTTACGCTTGTGTCTATAAGCCGTTTGTTTTTAGTGGCTTACAATTTTCTTCTCTTGCGCGTGGTCTAAGCAATATATAAACCCGCCCAGGGACCGAACAGATGCCTTTGGTGCCATGGCCTGTTTAGATTCCGTAGTAAAACTCTTGGGTTTTGTTGCTTTTGAAGAAACTGATAGTCGTCCGCTGTCTGGATTATTCGTGTCAAAACTAGGGCTGCCATGTAGAATTGCCCGCTGAAACTATCAACCAACTGAAGCCGTTGCAGTTGCTGTTTGCCGCGGGTCTTGAGGGACGCATTTTTGGCCGCGAAAAAGCATAACTTTTTGAAAAACCGAGGAGCAGGGTGCACATGAAATACGCCGCAGAGCTGTTGGGCACATTCGTTCTGGTATTTGCTGGGTTGACCACGGCCGTCATCGCGGGTGGACAGGTTCATAACGTGGGCGTGGCTATGGCGTTCGGCCTCTCCCTTTTGGCTATGGCCTATACTCTGGGACCGATTTCCGGGTGCCACATCAACCCCGCTGTCACCATGGGCATGCTGGTGGCACGCCGGATGAGCGCCAAAGACGCACTTGGATATTGGATCTCGCAAGCCATTGGCGGCATCATCGGCGCAGGCGTGGTGCTCTTTATCGCCAAAGGCGCTCCCGGAGGAGGCCTCGCTTCCCTGGCTGGCGCAGCTACTGGATATGGTGCCCACTCCCCGGGAAACTACAGCATGGCAGCGTGCTTCGTGGCCGAGATGTTCCTAACCATGCTCCTGGTTCTTACCGTTCTTGGCGCAACCGATGATCGCGCCCCCGCAGGCTTCGCTGGAATCCCCATTGGTTTGATCCTTACCGTGATCATTCTCGCCGGCATTCCGATAACCAATGGTTCGTTCAACCCCGCGCGCAGCATCGGACCTGCCGTCTGGGTGGGCGACTGGGCTTTGTCACAACTCTGGCTCTTTATCGTCGCGCCTCTGCTGGGCGGCGTGGTGGCTGCGATTCTTTATCTCGGCATCCGCATGCCCGGACCGATGATCTCCGCGCGCCAGGCCGAACATGCTCTTCCCAGCGAGCAGCGAGAGCGCCGGCAGACCAAATAACCCGCCAGTCCATTCCTGCAGAAGCGTCAAGAGGCGCGCTTTCGCCGCGCCTTTGCATTTTGAGAGCTTCTCTTTCCATTGCGTTTCCAGCTAACGCTCTTCCGCCTGGCCCAGTCCAATGGATCGTGAAGTGAAGTACCCTATTTTGCTCTATGGCTATTCGACAAATGCCTTGTTACAATGGCTGTGTGAAAACCCAAGAGCAACGCGATCTCTTTCCCGGCGCTTTGGAAATGATGATTCTCCAGACACTCAAGCACAAGGCCATGCACGGGTATGCGCTGGCCCAGCACATCAAACAGAGTTCCAACGACCTGTTGCAGGTCGAAGAGGGCTCGCTCTACCCAGCTCTGCAACGGATGCTGAAAGCGGGCTGGGTAAAAGCGGAGTGGGGCATCTCGTCAACCAACCGTCGGGTACGAACCTATCAGCTGACTCCGGAAGGGCGTAAACACGTACAACGCGAAGTCTCCAGCTTTGAGCGCATGCTGGAAGGCATCACACGTGTTCTGGCGCCCGCAAAAGCGAGGTAATCGCAATGACATGGCTTACGCGGATTCTCTCCCGTCGGCGCGAATTGAACAATCTCTCCGAGGAGATGGCCGAGCATCTTCAAGAGAAAGTTGAAGAACTGGTGGCTGGCGGGATGTCGCAGGCGGAAGCCGAAAATGCAGCCCGCCGCGAGTTCGGCAATTTTCTCTTGATCGAAGAACGCGGCCGCGAGGTCTGGCAGTGGAAAACGCTCGAAGCCATCCTGCGCGACACAAAATACGCTCTTCGGCAGTTGCGTCGCAATCCCGGATTCAGCCTCGCGGTCTTATTAACGCTTACGCTCGCTATCGGAGCTAACACCGCGGTGTTCAGCGTGGTGAACGGGCTGATGCTGCGTCCGCTTCCCTATCCTGAAGCAAATCGCCTGGCCGCCGTGATGCGGCACCGGGGCAAGGTCGCCGACAAGAGCTTCTTTGACGAAGATGAGGCGGTGGATGGAGAAACCCTGAAACTCATCGGCGACAACGTTCCCACTGTGCAGGCTGCGAGCTATTCCTTTGCCTCGAGCGGCGTCAACCTGCAGACTGAGACCGCGGTCCGTTATATTCAAAATCAGCGTGTCTCAGCCGGTTATTTTGAAGTGCTTGGCATTCGACCCATTCTGGGGCGCACCTTTACTTCCGAAGAGGACCGGCCACACGGTCCTAAGGCCGTGCTTCTGAGCTTTGAGCTATGGAGGTCCACGTTCGGCTCAGATCGGAACATTCTGGGTAAGGTGATTGCGCTCAAAGGCGAACCTCAGGTTGTGGTGGGCGTGTTGCCTGCGAACACGCACGTGAACGCACCGGCAGATCTCTGGACTCCACTGCAGCCAAGCCCGACAGGCGAAGGCGGGGGGGAAAACTATCACGTTGTGGCGCGTTTGAAGGAGGGCTCAACGTGGGATCAGGTCAACGCCCAGCTCGCCGTGCTGAAGCCGCCGTCATTCATACAATTCGCCAAAGACAATCCGGAGAAAGAGGAATTTCTTGTCAGCCATCCGCTGCAACAGGCCCTCGCGAGCCAGGCGCACACACCAATGGTGATTCTGATGGCGGCAGTGGGCTTCATTCTGCTGATTGCTTCGGCCAACTTAGCCGGCCTCATGCTGGTTCGAGTTATGCGTCGAAGCGGCGAACTGGCGACCCGGCTGGCGCTTGGAGCCACGCCAGCCTCTATTCTGCGCCAGCTCATGATGGAGCCGCTGATCCTTGCCTTAGCCGGCGGTGTGGCAGGCGTAGCGATGGCCGAAGCCGGCATGAAACTTCTGACCAGCCTGCTGCCGGACTCCATGATGCCCGTGGGAGGGTTGAGCATAGACGGAACCGTACTGATGTTTGCTCTGGCTGCGTCGATTTGTGCGTGTCTCCTGATTGGAATTTTGCCGGCGCTCGAAATTCGCAAAGTGGAACTCCGTCCTTCTATGAACTTTCTGGCAAGAGGCAACGCCGATGCAACGCGCCAGCGTACTCGGCAAGCCCTGACCGCCGCCGAGGTTATGCTCACCGTCGTGCTGCTGTCGGGTTCCGGGCTTCTGATTCGGACGCTTGTCCATCTGCAGACTTTGCCGCCAGGCTTTGATGCCACGAACGTCATGACCGCTCAGCTCTCGCTGGATGATGCGCGTTACCATAACGCTCCGGCTTTCCAGAGGTTGCTGCAGCAATCACAGGGGGCCATGAAGCGCATTCCAGGAGTTGAATCGGCAGCCGTGGGACTCAGCCTGCCTTTTGAACGGGGTCTAAATGACGGCTTCTCCATGGTTGAAGGCCCTGACGCGGGTAAAAGCTACATGAGCAGCTCCGTTTACGTGACGCCCGAGTACTTTCGCGTCCTTCGCATTCCGCTGCTGGCGGGGCGCGCCTTCACCGATGGCGACACGGCAACCAGCGAGCCGGTTGCAATCGTCAACGAGTCATTCGCGAAACGGTTTTTTCACACCACAGACGTGGTTGGCCGCCATATCCGTCTAGGCAAGCCCACTGCGGTGATCGTGGGCGTGGTGGGTGATGTGACGAAACAACCTGGCTTGTTCCAAACGGCCCCTCTTTCCACGGAGATTACGTATTATTTTCCCGCTGCGCAGGTGCCGGGTCCTTTTCTGGGACTTCTCCATGTATGGTTCCAACCAAGTTGGGTAGTGCGCACACAAGGTCCAGTGAATGGCCTTACAGAAGCCATGCAGAAGGCGATGGCGGAAGCCGATCCTTCACTGCCCTTTGCCGGTTTCCATCGCCTGGATGAGCTACAGGCTGAAGCACTACGAAAGCAGCGATTTGAAGTGCTGCTCCTCAGCGCGTTGGCTGGCCTGGCCCTGTTGTTGTCTCTGGTAGGAATCTACGGGCTGGTTTCCAACATGGTGGTTCAGAGAACGCGGGAAATCGGGATCAGGATGGCGCTGGGAGCCACTGTGCGTCGAGCCATGGTTGAGATCGGCGTCTCAGGGATGATTGCCGTGGGATTGGGCCTGGCAGGCGGGCTAGGGCTGGCTGCAGTCTCGCTCCGGCTTATCAAGAGCGAGCTATACGGCGTAAAAGCCTACGATCCTTTGACCTTCGCGGCGGTGCTGGGACTACTTGTGCTGGCCGCTGCGCTGTCGGTATTCGCGCCGACGTTGCGGATTGCGCGCATTGATCCGGCGTCGACCCTCCGGGCAGAGTAAGTCGTTCAGCGGCGAGGCCGGATGTGCGGTTTGGAGCAACGGACTTTCAAACCAATGGGACCAGCGGCCTACAGCGGGTTTGGAGCGAAGCGACATAAAAAATAAAGGCGGCCGAAGCCGCCTTTGTTTGAAAAAAACTGTGCGTTTACAGAGGACGAACGTTCTCTGCCTGCCAGCCTTTCTTTCCTTTGGTCACAGTGAATTCAACCGCCTGACCGTCTTGCAGGCTGCGGTATCCGTCAGACTGAATGGCGGAGAAATGCACGAAGACATCTTCCCCGTTTTGGCGTGAAATAAAACCAAATCCCTTAGCGGCGTTGAACCACTTAACTGTTCCTTGTTCCATTTTTCTTTTTCCTGATGTGTTGATTTTGACGCTGGAAAGATTTATCGATTTTCGGCAGGAGAGGCTCTTGCAGAAGGTCAACAATTCAATTCTAACGCAGCTCTAAGGTAACACACTGAGCAGCAGAATGCACGTAAATACGTTCGATGACCTGAAACCGGCTGCTGTTGCAAGCGCTTGGAAGTGTCCAAAAGGCCTAAGGTTACGCATCATGCGATAAAAAGCGACACTCTGGAATTGATGGCTGCAATTGGTCGCATGGGGAGTACAATTTTTCTGAGGACCCCATGCGAGATTCGCCTCCGAGCTTGATCGCCGGGCCGACTTTGGTTTTTCAAAGCGCCAAAGGAAGCGGCGGAAGCTTTGTTTGTTCGGTCTGCAAGAGAGATTTCCAGACCGCCAATCCTTTGGAAGCCTTTCAGATTTTCGCACGGCATCAGCGAGCTTGCTCGTCCGCCCGCAAGCCCCGATTCAAACCTGCTCTGGCTCAGTAAGAGGTATATCGTTCAGCGGTAGTATCCTTGTCTGGCCTCTACCACTACGTTCCCCAGCTCCTTCTTGACTGCCGGTGAAAGCTTCACGGTAATCGCGCAATACTTCCCCTTCGGCTTTTGTGCAGATGGATGATAGCCAAGGCTGTAGCGCATGCGCAGGTCATCGATCAGAGCAGCCAGCTTGTCGTCGAGCTCTTTCTTTTTGTACTCGATCACCTGTCCGCCGGTGGCTGCGGCGTATTTATTCACTTCGCCCGGGGGATGCAGCATACGCTCGGCAGTATGAGCCATGAGCGACTGCTCGCCGTCCACGGAAAGGTCGCTCTGCTTGACCAGGGAGCAGACGACCGTGTTGGTCCGCGAAAGCTCCATCAGGGCCTCCTGCAGCGAATGCGGCATGGAACCCTTCAAACTGCGCCGATAGCGCATGGGGATTGAGTCTTCTGATGGTATGTTTGGCACATCGTCGGTCAACCAGATGATCACGCGGCGGCTCGACGGATTCTGCCCTTTCGCCAACTGCCCCGCAGCCTGATAGATCCCTTCATTGAAAAAGGCAGCTTCGTCGCTCTTCATGGCGCTGGCTTTTTCGATTGCGGCTGCGACCAGCACGCGGTCCGTTGTCGCCGGCTGAAGTACCTGCGTTGAGGCGGCATAAACCATCACGGTAACTTCATCTTCCGGTTTCAGATGGTCGAGCGCCTCCTTTGCTCCTTCTGCCAGGGATTTCAGTACCGGACGCACGCTGTCAGTGAGATCAAACAGGATAACGATGGAGAGCGGCAGCTTATCCTGGCTAAACGAGCTGATTTTCTGAGGAACTTTATCTTCGAAAACCTGAAAGTCATCTCGCGTCAGCGATGGGGTAACGTGCCGCGTCTTCTTGCTCACAACCTGCGCATCCACCTGTACCACACGGACGTCGAGCCGGAAAACCGGCTGGTCTGATACAGCGGTTTGCGCGCGCAGCGCGGCTAGACTCGGCAGTCCGCAAAGCAACAAGGTGAGGGCCCGGGCACGCATGATGAAACAAAGATAGGACGATTTGAAGCCAGAGTCCAGCATTCATGCGTAGGTTCCTGAGAACAATACGCGGTTCGCACTGGATCAACGAATTGCTCTACACTCGTTGACCGGTAGTCCAATTGTGCCCGCGGACGTGGAACTAAAGGCACCTCGAGCGCCAATAAGAGCGGTAGCATTCCTACTGTGCTTTGAGAGACTCAGTCATCCGCCGAGCCCACAGCGCACTTTGGATTCGGCCAGCGATGCGCCGTACCCATTGAGTCAGAGCACCTGGGCGCACTCCAAAATTGTGGATTTCGATGTCGCAGCATTTTTGCTGTCCCGCTCTCCATAGAGCGAAAAGAGATGCCATGCCGGCGTTGTCGATATGAAACACCTCGGCAAAATCCAACATGATCCGGGAAGTCACCGTAGCCCCCTTGCCCCGAGAAACCGGTATAACCCGGGACCGTATTTCCTGTTCAAACCACTGAGCCGACCTGGTGGTGATCTGCCCTGAACAATACACGATGGTTTCTTCGCTTTTTTCGTCCAAAATAAAGTGCAATCCTGGACCGGACGTCATGTTGTTTTTCATCATGGTGCTTTTCATAGCAACTCCTTATTACGTTTGGCCGGCCGTAGGACGGCGTTTTAGCAACAGAACCCCCTGCACCTGACTGGAAGGACCAGCAGGCCGTCGACATCGAACCCGAATTTCGCCTTCTACTGATAAATGCGGCGTGGCGGGAGGAAATGGTCCAACAAAATGTTGTTTTGGGAAAATAAGTTGGCTATGCTGTTCACGATTTTTTGCGCGCCTCCACGAGGCGAACCGTTGCAAGCGGAAATCGCACCATGGAGTTGTCATCAGCGGTCATGTCTCAGCCGGTGCATCAGCCCGTGAACGAATTGATCGCCAAGTGGGCAGAAGGCGACCAGGAGGCGCTCAACGCGCTGGTTCCGCTTATCTATAAGGAACTGCATTCTCTGGCCCACTGGTATCTGGCCAAAGAGCGCTCCGCCCATACCTTGCAGACCACGGCGCTGGTGAATGAAGCGTACATTCGCATGGCTCAGCAAGGGCCGTTTCAAACGCAAGACCGGCAACACCTTATCGCCATCACAGCACGCCTGATGCGCCAGATCCTCGTCGACTATGCGCGCAGCCATGGTGCCGACAAAAGAGGTGCTGATCTTCTCGTGTCACTCGCCGACGGTGTCGACGTGGCCCTGGATCGTAGCACCGATGTCCTTGCAGTGGACGATGCTCTCACGCAGCTTTCGCGGCTCGATCCGCAACAGGCCTTGCTTGTGGAGCTGCGGTTCTTCGGTGGCATGACGCTGGAAGAGGCCTCGGCGGTTTTAGGCATATCCACCAGCACGGCGAAGCGCGAATGGAATATCGCAAAGGCATGGCTCACTCGTGAGCTGAGGAAGGGAAACGATGGAGCAAGCGGAGAACTGGGCAAAGGTTAAAGAACTGTTTACCGCCGCCTCGGAACTTGACAGCGATCAGCAAGAAGCTTTTCTGCGCAATGCGTGCGGAGCGGACGATCGCCTCCTTGCAGAAGTCAATTCATTGCTCGCAGCATATCGCGACCCTGGGAGCCTGTCAGAGAGCCCGTGGCAACGTCGAGCCGCGGGAGAGGCCAGCGTGCCGGCTGAGATTGGTCCCTACCGGCTCATCAGAAAACTTGGGGAAGGGGGCATGGGGCAAGTCTGGCTGGCGGAACAGACCAGCCCCTTCCGGCGTCAGGTGGCCATCAAGTTTCTGCGTGCGGGGATCTTTAGCGGTTCACTGCTGCAGCGTTTTCAATGGGAGCGGCAATCGCTGGCCCTGATGGACCATCCCGCTATAGCCAAGGTGTTTGACGGAGGCTCCACGCCCGCAGGCGAGCCCTATCTTGTCATGGAATATGTCCCTGGGCTGCCGATCACGGACTATTGCGACTCCAGAAAGCTAACGATTCCAGAGCGGCTTGAACTCTTCATCCGGGCGTGCGAAGGCGTACAGCACGCGCATCAGAAATCCATCGTTCACCGTGACCTGAAGCCGGCAAATATTCTGGTGGCGGAAATCGACGGCAGTGCCATGCCGCGAGTCATCGACTTTGGACTAGCTAAAACTCTGGCGCTGATCGACGACGAGACAATTCAGCATACCCACGCAGGCGGTCTTCTGGGAACTCCGGGATATATGAGTCCGGAACAGGCAGACTCCGGAGCAGAAGATGTAGATACGCGTACCGACGTCTATTCACTCGGCGTGATCTTATACGTCCTGCTTACCGGTTCTCTGCCGTTCGAGGTAAAAGGGAAAACGGTGCATGAGGTATTGCGTCAGCTGCGGGAACAGGACCCGCCTCTCCCCAGCACCAGGATACAAACGGAGAAAGACGCTACGCCGGAGGCCGGCGCGCGGGGCACCAGTCCAGGACAACTTCGCGCCGTGTTGAAGGGCGATCTGGGTTGGATTGCCATGAAGGCGCTGGAAAAGGACCGCAACCGGCGTTATCAAACTCCTTTAGAAATGGCCGCGGATATTCGCCGCTTCCTCAACAATGAGCCCATTGTGGCGCGTCCGGTCAGCGCCGCTTACCAACTCAAAAAATATGTACGCAGGCACCGCGTGGGCGCCGCTTTTGCCGTAGCCATGGCTCTAGTCGTAGTCGGTTTCACCTTCATGCAGGCGAGACAGCTGCGGCGCACCACCCGCGAGCGCGATCGCGCCGACCGAGTCACAGAGTATATGGCGAATATGTTCAAGGTCTCCGACCCAAGCGAGGCGCGCGGCAATACCATCACTGCCCGGGAGGTTCTAGACAAAGCGTCCAAGGACATTGATTCCGGACTGACTCAGGATCCCGAGCTTCAGGCCCAGATGATGGTCCTGATGTCGCGAGTCTATCAGTCACTGGGTTTGTATTCCCGCTCAGAAACGTTGGCCAGACAGGCTGCCGCCATTCGTACTCGCGTTCTTGGACCTGAACATCCGCAAACGCTGGAAGCTATGGACCGGGTGGAATGGGCGCTCAATCTAGAGCGCAAAGCCGCAGAAGCTGAGAAGCTGGAGCGGGAGACGCTGGCTATCCGGCGGCGGGTCCTTGGCGACGACGATCCCAACACAGCGAGATCCATAGCCTATCTTGCCTGGAGCATTCAGGACCAATTACGGTACGCCGAGGCGGAGCCCTTAGCACGGTCGGCCTTCGATATTCGGCGCCGCCGCCTCGGGCCAGAACACCAGGACACTTTAGAGTCGATGAGAGACTTGGCCATCAGTCTCGAAATGACCGGCCGCACCGAGGAAGCGGAGAACCTGTTGCGCGATGCACTCGAGATCCGGCGCCGCGTGCTCGGCAATGACCATCCTGACACACTGACGCTCATGGGCAACCTGGCGTTCACGCTGAGGCGGGAAGGCCGCTACCCGGAGTCCGAGAGACTGCTGCGCGAGGCACTCGAGATCCGGCGCCGCGTCCTCGGTAATGACCATCCGGGAACGGCGTCGTCCCTGAGCGATCTCGCGCTCACGCTGATGCTTCAACGCCGTTACCCCGAGGCGGAGAAATTGTTGCGCGAGGCAGCCGATATCAACAGCCGCATGCTCGGTAATGACCATCCCAATACAGTGCATTCCATGCAACGCCTGGGGGGCACGCTGATGTACGAAGGCCACTACCGCGATGCGGAGATCGTGCTGCTCAAAGTAATTGATGTCCAGCGCCGCGTTTCCAGCAAAGAGCTTCCGACGACATTGACCAACCTGGGAATCACTTTGGCACACGAAGGCCATTACGCCGAGGCAGAAAGGTGCATGCGCGAAGCGATTGAAAAGGCAGTCCAGGTTCTGGGTCCGGAAAGCCCGGACACAGCTGAGGTGTGGTACGGCCTTGCTTGTATCGAGGCCCTTGGCGGCAAGACTCAGGCCGCTCTTAGGCATTTGAATCATGCGGTCGAACATGGCCTGCCCACGAGATCTCTACTCGCCATGGCGACGGAGCCGGAGCTTAAACCTCTTCAAGGTGACGCGCGCTTCAAACAGCTGGTGGCTCAGGCAAAGGAGCGGGCTGCGAAACACTAAATCACTTATTTCTCTTCCGGCGGCCGAACGTGGCGGAAAGCCCGCCACAGCAGACCGTCATAAACGATCTTCAGTCCCCCGCCCAGCAGCAACGGAGCCGAGAATGCCACCTGTTGCATAAAAACGCCGGCCACAGATGATGCGGCAGCCCACGCCGCATTGCGGGTGAGGTTGGTAACCCCGGCAGCGAATGTTCGCTCCTCCGGTCTGACCACCGCCGCCACGTACGATTGCCGCGTGGGCACGTCCATCTCCACCAGGGATTCGCGCAGCAAAAACAGCACCACTGCCCACCGCGCCGAGGGCATGAACGCGGCCATGATCAGGAACACGCTGGAAGGCAGGTGCGTGAAAACCATGGTCTTGATCAGCCCGATCCTTCGCGCCAGCCAGGCTGCTCCCAGGTGCGAAAGCGCGTTCAAGACATGCACGGTGAAGAAAAGCAACGCCAGCTTGTTCTCCGCGATGCCGAAACGGCGGAAGAACCAATACGAGACCAGCGCGTCAGTCAGGAAGCCGCCGCCGAGAGAGTCAATCGCAAAAAGGCTGGAGAGCCTGATGACCGTTGCTTTGGTCTCCGGCGAGACGTTGGCCACAGCCCGTCCGGGCAGACTGATCCGTGGGATCTCCACCGCCGGCGTGAGCAGCAGGTAAACCATAGCGCTGGTCAAATGCAGTGCCGCATAACCGATGAACAGCGCACGATAACCCTCGGCAAGCGTCACGCCCCATAGGCGCTGTGCCAGCAACGGAAAGCCCGCCGCAAGGGCGCCGACTGCCCCGCTGGCGTCCAGCACCACGCTATACCAGGCCAGCGTCCATGTGCGCTTTCGATCGCTGACCAGCCCCGGGATGACCGCCTGCTCCAACGCGAAGGATGGACTTCGGTCTGAACCCATACCGTTGATCATGCCGGCAAAGGCCAACACCAGTAGCGGCAGAAGTCCAAAATGAAAAATGAGCGGCGTAGCGCCAAGCGCACTCAGCAGCGCAAACATCACCAGTGTCCGCTTGCGGCCCAGATGATCCGCGCGCAGGGTGATGAAGACCGTTCCTGCGGCCGCGCCGGCCAGGCCGGCTGCGATCACCAGACCGATCGATGCAGCAGAAAAGCCTTCCCGCGACAGGAACACGCCAAGAACAACGCCCAGCAATCCGATATTGAAGGAGCGCAGCCACGCTGCGGAATAGATGACTAGAAGATTGCGAGTGGATTGGCGTTCCATGAAGTTCGCGTTTTATCGCGGCCCGGCCACGTGCGGCACCTTCCATAAGACAACTGCCAGGCAAACCAGCACCACGATGAAATACGTCATGATAAAGCTGCTGGGTTCTTCGGGTTCGTCACGAGTAAAAAGCCGGAAGCCGGTACAAGCGGCAACGATCCAAAACACCACGTCGTGGAGGGCGTAACCAAGCACCGCGCTTACCAGCAGAATGACTCCACGCTGGATCTTGTTGAGAGCATATGCTGCGCTGCCGCCGTCAAGTATCCAGATCGGCGCCAGGTTGAGGAGGTTGAGCCAGGCTCCCGTTCGGGCCAGGGCACTCCATAACCCGTTCCCGGTTGTATACCAGAGCACCCCGCACACCGCCGCAGACAGAAACCCTGCCAGCGGCCCGGCAAGGCTCACTGCTGCACGGGTCTCCAGCGTGACCCCGATCGCTTTCCAGCGCACATAGGCGCCCAGCCCGGGCAAAAACACAGGCATTTCAGCCGGCAGACCACGCCGTTTGACGTCAACAAAGTGGCCCATCTCGTGGATCAAAATCAAAACCGCGAAGCCGATACCAAATTTTGGTCCCCACGCGGCCCAATAGATTGCAATGAAGGCCGCAAAGCTGAAGAGGAACTTGAATTTGAAGATGGCCAAAAGGAACGTTTTGAATTTGGCTAGAAATAGCGCGACCGGCGCCAGAGGTCCCAGCCATTTGGCCCATTTCGGCTTTGCCGCTGCGGCGGGTTGGTTCGACGGTGGTGCTGGTGCTCCGTTGCGTGTTTCCAACTCGCGCACATGATCGCGAATCCAGGCCGCTTGCTTTGATTTCGGCGGTAAGAGCGGTAAACAGGCTAGCCAGCGCTCACGGGCGGCCGGCAGGTCGCCATCAGCCTCCAGGACCCGCGCATGGGCCGCCTGTTGCTCCATCTGATCGGCATGGACCAGGGTGAAGCACTGTGGGCATTCCAACGCTCCAGCAGCTAGCGGGAGAGCGCAACGCGCACATTTCTGATCTATTTGGAAAGAGGACTGGGACACGAATTTGCCAATGTTTCTACCTGCATCATCTCATAACAGAAGCAGGCGCCGCGTTGTCATAAGGGCCCTCGATATTTGCGGTTCCGCGCCCCTGCGTGAGCCTCCAAGCAATACGAATGCCCACGAATAGAATGACCAACCCGATTACGCCATGGAGCGGATCCTGGAGTTCGAGGAATGGAGAAGCTAATCCCAGTAACGCCAAGGTGAGCAAAGCAGTTCCAAGACTCATTTTGGCGTTTGGCTCCGTCTCTGAATCGCCGTGGGGCGCAGCTTGCCCTTCTCCAGACGGCTGTGAGTTGCTTTGGACTGCGGGATTTGCGGCGGTCTGCTCGGATCGGCTTGCAAGAGCTATCGGAATTGCAGCTAAAGAAACTGCTGCGTAGGTAAGAATTACAGCCGTGATTTGGTATCTGCGGCCGCCGACGCCGTTCGAGCCTTTCAAGATTGCCTTCCCGATCAGCCAGCCGACGGCCAGAGAGATGTATCCGATGTAGAAATGAGTAACAATCGTGAAGCCGGCGTAGAGAACCAACCCGATAACCATCGCAACGAGGCCGAAAACCAACCCGCGAATGTACAATGCGTGACTATCTTGCGGCAATCTGAGGCGGATCTGTTCGGTACAACCCTCGCACGCCATTCTGCCATTCACGCGATAGTAACGTGCAGTCAGGTGCTGATTGCACGCAGCGCAGCGATCCCCACTCGGCGCTTCAGCATACTCAGCGGTCGTGAACTGCGGCGTAGGATTCGAATAGTTTTGATCTGACATTTTGCCAGAAGATACCATGATCTAAGTTCCCAGCAAAGACAATTCCACCCAGTAATTTGTAGTGGAATCTTGAACTTAGCCCGGGCCTGTGACTTACTCCAGTTCAGCGCTGATCGTGTACTCGCCGGCGGAGCCATCCCAGATCACGTGCAGAACATTTGGCTTGCAGCAGACCTGGCAGTCTTCCACATAGCTCTGGCGCGACCCGGCGGAGACATCCACCTGGGTCTCATTCCACTCCCCGCACCCTGCGCATTGGAAACCAGCAAGCATGACCCAACTCTATCGTAAAGCAAAAGCGGCCAGCCTTTTGGGCTGACCTCTCTTGTTGGACCTACCACTTTTGATCGGCTGATTTAAGATTTGCACAACATCGATCTGAAACAACTTTCTATACGCGTGCTCCTGCAGCAACACCTGCGGCTTCCACGTGAGCGTTTTGTGCCTGTGCTATCACGCCGAAGTAACGACGATAGGAATAAAACACCCCCATCATCACCGGCAGCACGGCCAGCGGAACTTGCCAGTCGATTCCCTGCCCCGCAGTCAATGCCAGGCCAGCCACTCCGGCGCTTGCCACAAGATAAACAAATGCCAGCTGGAACATCTCCTTCCAGACCAGTACGAAATTAGCTTTTTCCGTCAGCGAAATCACCACAGCCACAATCGCTGTGTTCACCAGGAAGTAGCCGGTGGCCGCGACGGCAAGCCGCAGGGCCGGCGAAGCAATCAACGGAGCGATCGCCGGTGAAACATAGGTAAGCCGCGCGACCGTAACCGCCAAGGTAATGGTGCAACAGTTAAATGCCAGTTGCACCGGGTTGAGTTTTTGCCTGTCCCATGACAGACACTGCGCAAAGGTACTGACAAACCCTACGATCACTGCTTCAGCCGTACCCAGAATCGCAGCCGCCATCAGGATGAAGGGCAGGTTCACTGACATGGTCCCGGTTAAACTCGGCAGCTTGACTTTAAGCTTTGCTGCCACCACCGCCAGTACCACGATCGCAACAAACCGCGGCGTCGACAGCGATTGGACGTTGAGCACAGCTTTCCCAACGAGCAGGAAACCCGAAACAATGATCAACGCCACAAAAATTCGCGCTGATAATGCTTTCGGCATGCCTAGTCCTCTCCGTCCTCCGAATCGTTCAGGCCCGCGAGTGAATCTGCGCCCCACACAATCGAGTTGCCCCAGATAATGCTGTTTCCGGTGACATTGGCCTGGCCCCAGACAATCGAGTTGCCCCAGACTATGGAGTCCGAAAGAACCGCACTGCTGCCCCAGACGATTGAGTTGCCCCAAACAATGGAGCTGCCCCAGGTGATGCTGTTGCCCCAGGTAATCGATTGGCTGTTGGTGAGCGTTACTGTCCCCGTCGTCGAATCAAAGTTCACAATAGGTGATGGCGCGCCGCCATTTGCTACATCAGTGCTGTTCAACGCCGCATCAATATCGAGATATCCGGCGCCAATGGTAAACACGTCGTATTGTGAAAAATGACCTTGCCCCTTGCTGTCGTATCCCCAGCTGTTAACCGGGTAGCCCTTCCAGGCAGTCTTCATCATGCGCGCCTTGACGGTGTCAGGCGTAAGCGTTGGATCTTTTTGGGCCATCAGGGCCGCAGCTCCGGCCACGATGGGTGTCGCCATGCTGGTGCCACTGAGACGCAGATATTTGCCGGATTGTCCGGTCGTGCATACGCCCTGCACGCAGGTCGTAATCGGCAGGATATCCATACTGGTCAATGTATCCACCAGGTCGCTGCCTGGAGACGCCAGGGAAATAATGCGATTACCCGGTGCTACCAGATCAGGCTTCACTACATGGTCAAGCAAAGTTGGGCCCTTAGAGCTGTAGCTGGCCACCGTGTCATCGACGCGGCTGGGCGTGCCATTGGTCTTGGTTGCGCCAACGGTGATCACGTTGGGATCATTGCCGGGTGAGTTGATAGTGGCATAGCCCTGAGTTCCAAGGCTATTGTCGCGACCGGAATTGCCCGCAGCTACAACCACCACGATTCCGGATTGCCACGCCGCTTCCACGGCCTGGCAGACCGGATCAAGCGTGTAGGATTCAAACACCGGCCGTCCCAGCGAGAGATTGATGACGCGAATGTTGTAAGTACTCTTCAGCTGAATGGCCCGCTGAATCGCGGCGATCACCTGGCTGTCAGTGCCGGCGCCTGTGGCATCAAGAACGCGCAAATTGATGATGCTGGCATTCGGCGCAATGCCGATATATTTGGCCGGATAACCATTCTGCGAGTCATGCCCGCTGCCGGCCAGAATTCCGGCAACGTGCGTGCCATGTCCATACGCGTCATTCGTGCTGGCATCGCCGGGAATGAAGCTCTCGCTATAAACAATGCGCGAGGCCAGGCCGCTGGTATTCTGCAGATCGTCATGATTGAAGACACCGCTGTCGATGATGGCTACACCGACTCCTGTTCCATCCAGGCCAAATTGCTGCGTAGCAACATCACCCATCACTGCAGGAATATCATCATCCGGACCATTTCCGTTCCCGTTACCGCCGTCGAACCAGGCCACCTTGTTCGGACGGTCAGGAGTCACATACGCTACGTCAGGATGGTTCTGCAGCCACGCCAGTACCTTGACGGGAATGCGATAGGCCGCCCCGTTGATGTGCTCCAGCGAAAACTTCAAGCGTCCACCGCGCGCCGCCAGGTCGGCAAAATGCTGCGCTTTGGGCGTCTGGTTGAACTGGATGATCACGTCGACCGTTCCGTCAGGGTTGACCGGAAAATTGGCCAAATCGGCGGCGAGTTTTCCGTGCGCGCCATGTCCCCCACTTGCCTGGGCCGCCGCTGGAAACAGCGCGAGGATTACGGCCACTGCAAGGAGATGGACGAACCAACTTACTCTTCGTTTTGCAAGGTCTCGCTCGTTGAATCTCATAAATGTAGAACCCCGGAAGTCGTTCTCAACCACAGAGAGTTTTTAGGAGCCCCAAACTGCTGACGCCATTACATTCACGGCACCATGGAGGGTTGTTACTGCGAGGGTGTGGCCAGCGATAAGCGCCAGCGCTGCACCCAGAACAAAAATCACAACTTTCGATCGGAAAGACATTGCCGAACCTCCGCTACTCTCTATTGCAACCAGCAAGCCAGAGTGTTACGAAAGTAAGCTATTGATTCTAATGGCCTTATTTGTCCTTATCTGACCCTCGGTGTGACAGTACTGGCCGCAATTGTGACAGGATGATTCGCGGCTGATGCTTGTAACTAGTTGTAACAGATAGACTTGAACCACCTGTGACACATGCGACAGATGGAAACTTGAGACATCTTGGCCAAACAGACACAGGGCCAAAGCACAAAAGGAACTCTAAGTATCAGAAAATAATCAGGATGTCTTAAGTAGAGCGCAGCGCTTCTTCGATCTCGGCGGGGCTGGGAACGGAAGGTAGCGACGCAATCAGTTTTTGTGTGAATTCATGCTGGGGACTGAAGAAGATGGCTTGCGGCTTGTTGCACTCCACAATCGTACCTTGGTGAATGAGCGCAATACGGTGGCAGAGGCCGTAAGCCGAAAGCAGATCGTGCGAGATGAAGAGCAGGCTCATGCCTAGCCGGCGATTCAGGTCCGAGAACAGCGCCAGGATCTCAGCCTGGGTGACTGCATCGAGTGCGCTGGTGGGTTCGTCGGCAATCAGCAACGCGGGCCGGTGCAGAATAGCCATGGCGATCAATACCCTCTGTGCCTGACCCACGCTGATCTCCGACGGATATCGGCGTAGAAACTCTTCCGTTGCCGGCAGGCTTGCATCCATCAGAGCGCGGAAGATGCCTTCCTCTTGATGTTTCCGATTGCCGTTGCCGTGTAGCTTCCACGCTTCTTCCAGCTGCGTTCCCAGCCGCAACGCCGGATTCAAAGACGACATGGGACTCTGCGGCACAAAGGCAATCTCCTTGCCCCGAAGCTTGCGCCAATCGCGTTCCTTCAGCGTCAGCAGGTCACGGCCATTCCAGCGAATCGTTCCATGTGCTTTGCCGCCTTTCAAATTCAACAAGCCCAGAATAGCCAGCGCCAGAGAGCTCTTCCCGCAGCCGCTGTGGCCTACCAATCCCAACACTTCTCCCTGGTACAGCTCAAGGCTCAGGTTTTCAAGCACCGGCGGCTTGTCCTTGTAACTGATTGTCAATCGTAGCGAGAGAAGGTTCATAAAATTCCTAGTGCGACTGCGCCAGGGCCAGGGTTTCAACGTTCCAAAAGGTTTGCGGACTAAAGACGCTGGGTTCGGTGTTCTTTACCGTAGGAGCAATCGCAACCAGCGCATCCTTGTTCACCAGGTAGATGAACGGCTCCTGTTCCCACTCAATTTGCTGCACACGGTCCCAATACTGTTTGCGCTTGTGTTGGTCGCCGGACGCGGCTTGCGCCTTCATCAGCTTGTCGATCTCCGCCTCCCAGGGGGTTGCCGGGGTCTTCTGGCTTGGATTCCACTGGTGGTTGTCTGCCGAACTCAACCACACCGCCATTTGCCCGTTGGGATCCAGATCGACCTTCTGGAAGCCCAGCAGACAAGCCTCATAGTTGAAGGTTTGCGTCATCCGCTCCAGCAAAGAATTGAAATCGAGCGTAACCACGTTGACCTTGATGCCAATTTTTTTGAGGTCCTGCTGGATCATGGTAGCCATGCTCTCCCGCGCGCGATTGCCCGCGTTGGTCACGATGGAGAATTCCACGGCGTTGCCGGCTCTATCGCGCAGCGTGTCACCCTGCAGATGGAAACCGTCCTGCTGCAACCGTCGGAGCGCGCTGGCTGTATCGTATGGATGCGGCTTGAGATTACTGTTGAACCAGGCCGTATTGCTGGGTGAAACAATGCCAACCGACGGAATTGCGTGGCCATGGAAGACAATCCGCGCCAGGTCCGCACGATTGATGGCCTCTGAAATTGCCCGCCGGAAATTGGTAGAACTAAACCACTCGCGCTTGTAAGCCGGGATCGGAGCGTTGGGAACCTGGTTGAACCAGAGTTGCTCGGTATCAGTGGAAGCGCCGGCATCACGCACCGAAGCGCTGTCGCCGGAGAGTTTTTCAAAGATAGCCGGGGAAACAGTATTGATCAGGTGCACTTCGCCGCGCTTGTACCTCATCGCTTCGATTTCCGGGTTCTGCTCGATGTCGAGACGGATTGAGTCAAGATAAGGCAGCTGCCTTCCCGCAGAATCTTTCTTCCAGTAATAAGGATTGCGCTTCAGCAAAAGATAAGATCCAGCTTTGCGCTCAGCCACATAGAACGGCCCTAATGTGGCCATCTCTTTTTGCGGCGATTTTGCTGACATGATGGCGACCGTATCGAACAGATCTACCAGGTTCGCTACGGGCGCAGGAAAGCTGATCTCCACCACGTTTGCCGATACGATCCGGGTCTCTGCCTTGCCCTCGCCAGAACGGAACGCATCTCCAGTGCTCGAATGCAACGCCGGGTCCATGAGCTGCGCTATCGTGTAGGCGACGTCTGCTGTTGAGAAGGGCGTGCCGTCAGAATACTTCAACCCTTCACGCAGTTTGAAGCGGATGCGCTTGCCCCCATCGGAAACCTTCCACTCGCTGGCTAATTGCGGCTGCGGCTTCAACGTGACGCGATTCACACGCACCAGTACTCCGCCGGTCAGATAACGGACGGTTTCAGAAGCATCGTCCTCTACCAGCAGGGGATTGAATGTCTTGGGCTCGGAGCGCAGGCAGAAGCGCAGTTCTCCCCCGCTCTGCGCCAGGAGCGTAGTGCAGCCCAGGAGCAGCATTACGGGAAGAACCTGCAAGCGCTTCATGCGCGGACCTCCTGTTTGTTGAGCAGGACCTGGAAGGAGCTGATTACTACTATAAGTACCGCAAGGGGCAACAGCCGCCAAGGTTCCGGACGTAACATCACCGCATCTTGAAGCTCCCGCAATAGGCTTCCCAGCGATGGTAAGGGCTCTGAAACACCCAGCCCCAAGGCTCCAAGGTTAGCTTCAGCAATGATGAATACTGGAATTGAAATCCAGAACTGGGCGAACAACGCGCCGCGAAGGTTGGGCAGCAGATGCAGGCGAATCAGTTTGAAGCCGGAAAAGCCCGCAGCTCGCGCCATCCACACGAATTCTGATTTCATCAGCTCTTTGGCGCCGGAGCAGATGATGCGCGCGGAAGCCGCCCATCCTAGAAGGCCAAGCGACGTGAATGTCACCGCGACCGACGCCTGGGGTGAAATGTTCAGGGGCAAGACGGCGCGAACGGTAATCAAGAGAAACAGCCATGGCACGGAGAGAAAGAAATCAATCAGCAATTTGCAAAACCGCTCGACCCAGCCACCGCAATATCCGGCAATGCCGCCGACCAGGCCCGCGAGCACAGTCGTGAAGAACGCCGCCAGCGGCGCCAGCGTCAGGGAGACGCGCATACCAAAAAGCAGTCTGGCCCAGCGATCCCGGCCAAGATCATCGGTTCCCAGCAGGTGATGAGCGGACGCTGCGGCCTGCGGTATTTCTCTGAACTGCTTTTCATAGCCTGCAGGCGCAAGATGGTTGGCGAAGAGGATCGCAAAAGCAGCGAGCACCAGCACCACGATCGCTGTAGAACGCACGATCTTCATGCCGCGCTCCTTGTCAGACCGCGCTGCGCGCCATCGGAGATCAATGTTGCGCAGACCGTCACAAAGGTCACAATCATGGTGAGGTTGACCAGCAAGGGCAGATCACGGGCCTGCGCGGCTTGCCACGCAAGTTGTCCAATGCCGGCCACGTCGCTTATGACTTCGATCGGCAACAGCACGCCAATGCCGATGCTGATGGAGACGCCAACCAATGCAATCAGCTGCGGCAACGCAATCGGAGCAACGTGCCAGGCTAAGACTCGCAAAGGACCCGCACCCTTCGCTCGTGCCGTGAGCACATGCGGCATTTCAGAACTCTGCTGCAGCAGGTTTTCCGTATAGCGATAAATCTTGGGAAAGATCAGCAAGGCCGCAGCGAAGGCCGGCGGCAATCGCAATAGCAGGAAGACCAAAGCAAGCGCGGCGGCCGGGGTGGAAATGAATGTCCCGCTCAAGCCATTCGCCAGGAAATTTAGCGCGCGCCAGCGCAAGGTTTGTGCACCGACAGCCAATGCCAGTCCCAGCAACCATCCTATGGCCAGGGCAATCGCCAGGTTCCACAGCGTCACCGGAAGCCGCTCACGAAGAAGCTCCTTCACCGGCTGATTGAGAGAGCGCGAGGTTCCCAAATCGCCTCGGACCAGCGACGCAAGGTATTGGACATAAAATCGCGGAATGTTTGAGTCGGCCAAATGGGCCTGGCGAACGGCCCGGATGCTTGCTGCAGAAAGCCCGGAGTTAAGTTCCTGATCGTCAGAAGAAAACCCGGGAGCAATGCGCATGAGCATGGCGCCGGCAAGGCTCGCCATAAGCATGAGCGCCACCAATCGAAGCACGGCGCCGCTTACAAAGCGCAACATTATCCGGCCACCGCGTCGCGCGCCCCGTTGGGCTTGCGCGTCTCATTGACAGCATTAAAAGCTTTGAGGGCTTTGTGATGTTCCTGCTTCTGGATGTACATGCGGCGATCGGCTTCCGCCAGCAGTTTTTCCGCATCCACGCCATCTTCAGGATAGATAGCGCAGCCAACGCTCAGCGACAGCCATTCGACCCCGCAGATTTCGCGGCCGGCGTTCCCGGCCAGTTCGCTCAAACAGATGCCGCGCGCTTCCGCAGCCGAGGCGCTAAGTCCCGGTGCCACGATGACAAACTCATCTCCACCCATTCGCGCCACGTAGTCGTACTCACGGCATGAACCTTGCAGCGTTTCGGAGAAGTGCCGCAGAATCCGGTTCCCTTCGATGTGCCCGAAGCGATCGTTGATCTTCTTGAAGCCGTCGAGATCGCAAACCATCACGGTCAACGAGCTTTGCAGGCGTTTGCATCGCGCCAATTCGCGATCCAGATGGAGGAACAGCGAGCGCGCATTGGGCAGCTCCGTGAGATAGTCGGTTGTGGCCGAGCTTTCAGCTTCCTGGAAGGCCAGTGCATTCTCCACCGAAAGCGCGACTTTCGAGCTGATGGCCAACAGAATGCGCAGGTGATCCGGCGTATAGGCGTCTTGATCCGAGTGATAAAGCGTGAGTACGCCTACCACGCCCTGTATCCCTTCGAGCGGAACCGAAATCGCGGACCGCAGTGGGCTGAAGCGCGTGGGATCGTGCACGTAACCGTGCTCCAGCGTGGGATTCCCGTTCAGCATCGGCTTGCGATTCTGTGCCACCCATCCGGACAAACCCTCACCCAGAGGAATACGCAGCGCAGCAAATAACCGGAAGTTGTCGCCGCTCACATACTCGGGTAGCAACTCATTGCCGCGCACGATGTAGGTAGCAATCGCGTCATAAGGCACAAGCCGTTTCAATCGGCCGCTGAGCACAGAAAGCGTCTCGCTCAGACTCAAAGAATTGCCGAGGTCCTGCGTGAGTTCGAACAGAGCCTGCGCTTCCTGCCGGGCTGCCGCAATCGAGGAAAGGAATGCCGCCTGGCTCCCGGGCTCCACGCTCTTGGCCGCTTCAAATCCGCTCGCCGGCGCCCTTCCGCGTTCAACCTTCAACCCTGTGGAAAGCTTCTGCCGGTCCGGCACCAGAGATTGCGTATGAACAATCTCTTCCAATTCCTTATAACTTGCTTTCAATATCGCGACCACTTTCGGATCGTAAGCTTTGCCGGCCTGATCGGCGACCCAATTCATAGCGTCGTCCAGCGGCAGTGCCTTGCGATACTGTCGATCCGTGGCCAGCGCGTCCAGGCAATCGACCGCGGAAAGAATCCTTGCGCCGATCGGGATTTCCTCGCCCTTCAGGCCATCTGGATACCCGGTACCGTCCCAACGTTCGTGGTGGTAGCGCACAACCGGCACCACCGGATAAGGGAAATGCACTCGCTCCAGGATTTCCGCGCCGACAATCGGGTGAATCTTCATTTTCTCGAACTCTTCCGGCGTCAGGCGGCCGGGCTTGGAGATGATGTGCTCCGGTACGGCCAGTTTGCCAATATCGTGCAGCAGGGCCGCAGCACGCAGCGCCTCAACTTCGTCCGGTGGAAGATTAAGCTTCTTGGCCATCTCTACGGCGTAAACACGCACGCGCTCCAGGTGGTCATGCGTGGTCTGGTCCTTGGCTTCAATCGCCAGCGCCAAAGCCTCAATGGTGCGCATGTGCAGGGCTGCCATCTCCGCTACGTGATTTTTTTCATTGGCCAGCTTGCCCAGATAGAGCCGGTATGAGCGATAGATGATGAACATCGCAGGGAGAGTCAATAGAGTAGGCTGCCATCCTACTCGCTGGTTGACCCACCCGAAGAGCGCGGTAATTGCGCCACCGGCCAGATAGTAGGGCAAAGACCAGAAATAGCAGTCAGTCCAGATCTTGCGCAGGCTCTTGTTCTCAGTGAGCGAAATGATCGTTGCCACCGGCAGCGTGTTAAAAAGGAAGTACACAGCGGCCGAAAACATCAGCAACAGCGCGGTATTCCCATGCACATAGGCTTGCAGAGGTCCGTGGTAGGTAAAGTAAGCCGCCCAGATGGCAACCGCGGCACTGGCAACGTTGAACAAAACCTGTTCCAGCCGCGGCATGCCCCGCCGGGTGAATAGGCATTGGATCAAAATGGCTGCGCAGCCCAGAATCAGGGTTTCGCTGTACGACAATTCCGCAATGCCGATGAGAATGAACAGGAAGCTGACCGAGATTGTGCCGGTAATTTCCGGCAGCTCAACTTTGAGGCGCGAAGCCAGCGCACCTGCAAGCAGGTAGGCCGCGAACTTCGGCAGGTCGTCGATATTCCAAACCAGCCCGCCGTAGATGGTGGTCGCCAGACCGGCCATACAGACGACAAAGATGAATATCTGGGCCTGCTTTGACATGCGTTTCGACACGCCTCCGTCACACTACCTTGGGCAACTGCCGGGCCAATCAGGCTCTCAGATTCGCTCGCGGAACCCCTTGCGAATCAAGCAGTTCCGGAGTCGAACCCCGTCGAACTTGGCGAGATCACCCAGATGCGTGTGACACAGCTGTCACATCCGTGATGTCAAGTCCGCGCCAAACTGTCACGCAGGAGCCGGGCACCGGTCCCAAATCGGGGGAAAAATCTAACTTTGAGCGCGAGTGTACTCCTATTTGGGTCCAAAGTAGCCAGGTAAAGCTGAAGGTTCAGAACTTTGGTAATCAATCAGACATGCTTACTAATTGCCCGGCGTAGCTCACTTGTCCCATCATGGCCCACAAGAGCAGTATTGGCGCCCGGTCAGCGCCGCTGCGGTCTATCGCAGTTGCGGCCGTGGCCTGGGTGCGGCGGATAAGGAGAGATTTGTCGACGGCGGTCCACAACTCGTGTGACCTAAGCAGCCAGATCATCCGCAGTGATGCCTTAAAGCGGGTGATGAAGCTGGTGGAGCAAGTGGCGTGTCATCCGGCGGCCGTGCTGATCGTGGGTGAGACCGGTACGGGCAAAGAGATGATTGCGCGCTCCATCCATGGCCATTCCCTGCGCTGCAACAAGCCGTGGGTCGACGTGAACTGCGCCGCGATCCCCGAACACCTTGTCGAAAGTGAACTTTTTGGCTACGAGAAAGGGGCTTTCAGCGGAGCCGATGCCCAGAAGGTCGGCTACTTTGAAATGGCCGACGGCGGCACTCTCTTCCTGGATGAAATTGGCGACCTTGATCCCAAGGTGCAGGTAAAGCTCCTGCGCGTGCTTGACGGCGTTCCCTACTACCGCCTTGGTGGAAGTAAGAAAGTTGAAGTTGACGTTAGAGTAGTGGCCGCCACTAACCAGAACCTGGAAGAACTCGTCCGCAGTGGCCGCTTCCGCAACGACCTCTATCATCGGCTGGCCGAATTCAAACTGGAAATTCCGCCGCTGCGTGAACGCCCGGAAGATCTGCTGGCAATCGCTGAACAGGTCCTTCATCAGCACTATCCCAACTCCCGTTTTGCCCAGGATGCTGTTACCGCCCTGCTCTCATACGACTGGCCTGGCAACGTACGGGAGCTGCGCAACAGCCTTTTTCGCGCCATCATGCTGTCGCGAAATGCTCACGTTCAGATCACCGCAGCCGACCTGAAATTGAGCCCGGCCCTCCAGCCAGCCAACGGTAAACCGGCGCTCAGCCACGACCTTGACCAGGTGGAGCGGCAGATTGTACTTGACGCGCTTGAGCGTTGCGGCCGCAATCAGGGCAAGACCGCCCAGGCCCTGGGAATCTCGCGGCGCACATTGCTGCGCAAACTCAAGGCGTATCGTGAGACCGCTCCCGAGATTGCTGTCGGGACGCTGTGCCCGGAGCAGCAGCGCTACTACCGCAAGCAGACAAACAACTCCATCCGCCTGAAAGTGGAAGACGAGTGGATGGAAGCAACGCTCTTGAACATCAGCTTAGGGGGTGCTGCAGTCTCTATCCACAAGCTGTTGAGCCAGGATTCGGCGGTGATTCTGAGCTTCACCATTCCTGGAAGCGAAGATCATGCAGAACTCTCAGGACGTGTCGCCTGGGCCAACAAGGAAGGCCAGCATGGAATCCAGTTTGGCACAATGCCATCCGAACTTCGTACCCATCTGCAGCGCTGGTTCCAGTCAGAAATGAAAAAGGATGGCTGGCGCGAAGACCTGGAAGTCTAATCACCAGCTATCAGCCACCGGCAATCAGCCGACCCGGCTGTGACTAATCCCCATTCGGACTTCTTCCGCACACATTTCTCACTTTAAGACGACCTACGAACTGCGCATCTTAGCCGGGCATATTCGCGGGCTGAATGCTGATTGCTGACTGCTGATTGCTTCCTTTTAAAACCGGGAAAAATCCGGCTTCCTTCGCTGCAAGAACGCCGTCATCGCCTCCTTCGCTTCCGGCCCCTGGAGCAGCGCGGCAAACTGCTGCGTCTCGCGCGCCATGGCATCGGCAATCATCGGCGCGGGTGCGTGCTTGAGCAACTCCTTGGTGGCCCGCAGCGCCGAAGGAGGCTTTTCCCCGAGTTGCTGCGCCTTGCCCAGCGCAGCAGTCTGCGATGTGCCCTGACTTACGACTTCATTCACAACACCCAGAGCGTGCGCAACCTCGGCGCTAAAAGGTTCGCCAAAGAACAAGAGCTCTGCCGCTCGCCGCTGCCCCACCAAACCCGGCAGAATCGCGCTGGAACCGGCTTCCGGACACAGCCCGAGGTTCACAAACGGAAGCTGGAATCTCGCCGTGGAATCTGCATAAACCAGATCGCAATGCAGCAGCATGGTCGTGCCGATACCAACGGCAACTCCGCTCACAGCTGCCACTACCGGTTTGCTGGCTGCAGCTAGTGTCTGCAGGTAAACAATGGCCGGGCTGGTCTCGCCGGGCCGCGCATTGGCAAAATCCACCAGGTCGTTTCCAGCGGTAAAGCAATCCTCTGTGCCGGTGATCAGTACTACGCGAACGCTCGCATCGGCCTCAGCTTGCCGCAGCCCTGCAATCATGTCCAGATACATCTCGCGGGTCAGCGCATTTTTCTTTTCCGGCCGCTGCATGCGCAGGGTAAGAATGCGGTTGTTGACGGAAATTGAGATGTGTTCAGACATGGAAGCTCCTTAAAGAAGTTGCCTGGAAAACCAACATGTGAGGATAAACCAAGTCGCTGAATCGAATGTTGAGAGTTTGTTTTCTGCGGCCGGATTTCGATATTCGCAGAAGAAACCGCTACTGGGTATCGCATGATCAACCCAGTAGCGGCGGTTTAGTGTGAAGAAGCTTTTAGGGTTAAACGGCCGGGCACGTCGTATCTACGAGAGCACCGAATTGACCCATCCCGGAGTTGCTGAAGGTAACGGTCGTACCGTCAAACTTCGTGATGCTGATGTTGAACGGCTCGTTGTAGCCCTCGGTTCGGTCGTTGAGCACGCTGATTCCCAGTTGCTCGCCGAGCAGGATGGAAGCGTTGGTAGAACTGCGGAAGTGGATCCCGGAATGGATGCCGTGTCCAAACGAGATGTTGAAGGCGAGCTTGGAAAGCTCTCCATTGACGGTCAGGCTGTCGCGATCTGCGCCCGTATAAGGCACGAGCGAAAGGCCATCCTCGCTGGTCTGCATCACGTCACTACCCGCAGCCAATAGCAGCGGCCGGATCTTCTGGCTGCCATCAAAGAAGAACTTCAAGGCCGTCAGGCAAGCCCCGGCAACGGTCCCATGACCTGTGGGATAGCATGGATGTGGAGGCGCTCCCTCCGGGAATGCCTCCGGCATCAGATAGGTGCCAAACTGCGAGAAGATTCGCGCAGCCGCCTGCGAATTCAGGACGTCAGCATGCAGGTGTTGTGCCGCCTGCGGCATAGGCGTCCTGTTGGTGAGCCGCGCCTGTACCAGAGCGGCGTACTCCTCTGGACGCTGGCGCAGGTTGACGACCCATTTGTGAAACCACGCTGCTTTGAGGGCTCGCGTCGCCATCTCCGGCAGCGTTGCCGCACAGTCCGCCGGATCAAGTGTGCCAAAACCATGTTCTGACTTGTTGCCTATCGCGCGCCCACCCATTTGTTTTGTGCCATAAGGATTGCCCGGATTCAGTGGCGCGTTGATGCCTGCCAGCACCAGGAAAGCGATAAAGTGGGCTTCGTGAAGCACATCCGCGTGCGTATATGCAGTAAGGTCACGGCCATTGCGAATGTGCCTGAACGTCGTGTCGAATGCCAGCGAGGCGCTCGCCGGGAAGCCATTTTGGACATTCATGAACTCTGCCACGCTGGTCATGAAGTTTTGATTGGGCATGAACGTCTGGTACATCTGGTTGATAGGCTGGGCGCCAAAGAACGTTGGTTGCAGGATGAGTTGCGAAAGATAGGGGCCCTGAACATTGCCATCGCCGGGTGCAATCTGGCCGCGGAACAAGTTCTGTGGTGTAACCGGAAACGGATATTCATTGTTCGCCGAGCTCTTGATGTAGGTCAGGTTGGTGAGTTCACTCGCGGCGGCAGCAGCAAGTGTGTTGGTGGCGTAGTCCGTAAAATTTACATCGCGCAGCATGGCCGCCCAATAGTGCTCTACCTCCTCGTCGGCGGTCTGGGCGCTTGCCGTGGTTGGTGCCGGCGCCAGGGTAGTCGCGTGCGAGTCCAGTCCTTCCAGGTCAAAAGCCAACGACGTTTGCGGACCATTCAGTTCCGCGTTGGGGTTGGTTCCACCGGGATTTCCCACCAGAACGCTTTCGAAGTCTGTGAAGTTCCCGCTGGTAAGAGCTTTTGTAAGACTGGCATATGAAGCCTGATTGACGATTTCCAGATTGTCATGCTGCAGGGTCTTGCTCCAGGTGCCGCTGTGATCTGTGTACAGCGCTGCATCGCCATTGTCGGCAGCAACGCCCGGGTTGATCTTTTCAGCCTGAGCCTCCTGCCTGCGGTACTGAAAGCTGCTGTTGGCTCTTGTGTTCTCCTGGTAGGTTATCACCGACGCTTCAGCCGTGGTCTCCTTCCCACCCAGCAAGGGTTCTAATGGCACTATGGCTGCTGCCATGGCCATCGCAGTCAGACCTCCGGTTTTGCCTATGAAAGAGCGCCGACTCGGATTGGCCGGCAGAGTGGAGACGGGTTTTTTAGAATCTTTTTTGTTGTTTGCTTCAGCGTCTTCCCTGTGAACGATCAGGGACTCTTGCGCATTTTGTCGCGCGTCTTGCTTCGACATTTTCAGTCCTCCTCATGTTGGTGGCAAATTCAATTTGGTTTTTGTGGAAAGGTTTGCTTGTGGTTTTCGCCGCCAAGGCGCAAGGAAGTCCTTCGGCATGGCAATGCGCGTACGCCGGACTTTCCGGCGCTGCCATCAGCCATACCTGGCAAAGAAATCCTGGCGAATCGATCGGTTTAACCAGTGCTGACGGTTTCTAAGGCGGGACTTGCACCTGAAAGCATCCTGTCTTGCCGCGGAAAGCAAGGGGTTGGGAACGCGGATGTCTCCATGATGCAAGCGCTGTCGGGACATCAATTCCATATAAAGTCGGACGAATCCAGCGTAAAGACATGGCAACTCCTAATCGAGCTAAGGAAGCCTGCTTTTGCAACGTAATCTACTGGGATCTGACTTCTCGGAACAGGAAACTACGGGGCCGGGCTTTCAGGTTTGAAAGCGACTACATTTGAAGCATGTGAGGCCGGCTTCGGAAAAAACGGATGGCGTGCTCATGAGCGATGGAACGTCGAGAACCCATGCCGAAATTTCAAAAGCCGTGCGTACTTTTTCACGGTGTGAAAAGCTTGCGGTGAGTAAGACGTTTTCAGTGTTGCTGGAGTTATCCGCGGGACTACAGATTCATTGGAAAATAACGAAAGAGTTCCTTTTTGAAACTGTTCATCCCAAAACAGGAATGCAGGGAGCGTGGGTGTCGCGGGAACTAGGCAATCTCAGAACTTCAGCGACTAAGACCTGGCCTAAACGCCGGTGCCTTTGAACACCGCCGGTATCGTGCGCAACAGGATTTTCAAATCCAGTCCGAGACTCCAGTTCTCGATGTACTCGAGATCGAGCGCGATGTAGTTATCAAACGACGGATCCTGCCGGCAGGTGATCTGCCAGAGCCCGGTAATGCCGGGCACAACGTCCAGGCGGCGGAGATGGTCCAGCCGGTATTGTTTGAACTCACTGGGCAATGGCGGACGCGGACCGACCAGGCTCATGTCGCCCTTCAAAACGTTGATGAGCTGCGGCACTTCGTCCAGGCTGAATTTGCGCAGCACGCGGCCGACGCGCGTGATCCGCGGATCTTTGGCTACTTTAAAGAGAACAGAATTGCGTTCGTTGTTGTCTTCCAGGTTCGTCTTGAGCCCATCAGCTCCCGTGACCCGCATACTCCCAGTTTATTTCGGCCGCGGAGCGCTTCACCTCATTCTTGATCTCTTCTTCTGTGGCCCGCTGGGCCTCGATCCTGTCGCGAGGTCTTTCCAGATCCTGATCCCTTTCGCCGGCGCCCCGGTTGCGATCAAGATTGTTATCGGTAGCTGGGTTTGTGTTCTGATCCTGGCGGTTTCTGCGTTCCGGTTGACCCTGCTGCTCCTGCTGGTCACTGGTCATCGAAGAGGACGGGCGTTGATCGGAATAGGGCTGCATTCGATCTTTGCGCTGGCGGTCTTCGCGCAGCTGAAAGCTTTCGCTCTCCAGGTCAAGAGCCAGACGATTCTGCCGCTTCCAGTATTCGTAGGTGACGAGAACATCGCGGTTGGGTATAAGGTCCCTGACTCGCATGCCTTCGTGCCAGGGATACCGGCCGGGCACCGAGACGTTGCCGCGCAAGGTAACGGCATTTTCAAATCTGGGCGAGATATGCAGAAAGCGCACAACGTCCCCGTCGTGCAGCTCCTGGTGAAGCCCATCGGCTGTAAGGGGAAACTCTTCCGCGCGGCGGGCATGGTGTTCGTCGATACGTTCAACAATCGCGCGCTGGCCGGCCGCAGTGGTGGTGAGACCGCCGGCATAACTGATGGCGTCACCCAGCGTGTCACGCTCTTTCAATTCGAAGATCGCCGGAACGTTGACGCTACCGGAAAGCGCCACCAGATGGCCTACCGGTCCCACATAAATCACGTCACCAGGCAACAACTGCGCGTCTTTGGACTTGTCACCGCCCACAATCAGGTCATAAAGATCGAAGCTGGTGATCTCCTTGCCCTGGCGCTTGAGTTGAATATTGCGCATGGATCCATGGTTTGAGGGACCGCCGGAGGCAAACAACGCGTTCACCAGCGTGCTGAGGGAACTCACGGTGTAAACACCCGGCCGCCTGACCTGGCCGACGACAAAAACCTGGATGGAGCGCAACTGCCCCAGCGTCACGGTCAGCTCAAAGTTCTTAAACACACGTCCGACAGCGTTCTTGACTGCATCGTTGAGCTGGTCATAGCGAAGGCCGGCAACACTGATCGCGCCTACCCGGGGCAGATAAATAGATCCGGTTCGATCCACGCTGGTTTTGTAGTTGATTTCAATCTGGCCCCATGAGCGGATCATCAGCTCATCACCCGGCCCAATCAGGTAATCCGGTGTGACTGGCACACGGTCGAGCGGGGCGAAGGTAGAAGGGACGTTACGAAAGAGGTTCTGGCCGAAGATTGGAAGCCGCTTTCCCAAAGAACTGGCAACAAATTCCTGAAACTCGGTGTCTGGCTCCGGAGGCAGCGGCAGAGATTCGCGTGTTCCGGGTTCGTTCTGGCGCTTCGGCGCCTGCACTTCCTCGTTTTCGCGATCGCGCGATGGATAGCGCTGATCCTGCTCCGCCGGTGTGTTGGTGATTTGAACGCCGCCGGTTCGATCGGCAGGAGGTATAGGCCGCTCGGTTTGCGCTGCTGCGCTGATTGCAACAAAAAAAAGGAATGAAAAGACCACAACTGTACGTAGCACGATTCTCTTTTCGCTGGCAAGAACCAGATAGACTGCCGTAATTCGATCGCACTATCCTGGGCTAAGCGCTAGTGCGTTCTGAAGGTTCTATCTCGGCTAAACTACTGGGACTTGTTGTTTTTAGTTGAAAAAAAACTATACAGGAAGCTTCCCTGCCTTGCCTAGCGAGGCTATCGAGCAATTGGGCCTGGTTGGCTAATTTCCGGTTCGGCCAGGAGTCGCATCCATTTGGATTCTTGATTTGATAGTGATTACATCTCGCCGGCCGTGTTTTCTTTTTCGCGAGTTATCTTTTCCATGTCGTTAGACATCAACGGGCACGCGGTGCGCGGCAATTGTGGAGGTCAAACGGCGCTCAGCATTTGACCAGCTTTATGAGCCATCATAGAATCAATGATGCATGGCGTCCTTGACGCCGCTTCCGCAGCCAATCTGCTGCCCCCTCGTTCAACGGCAGGACAGCTGACTCTGGATCAGCATATCGGGGTTCGAATCCCTGGGGGGCAGCCAACATAGAGGCCGAAGTAGCCGTCAACATCCAGCTTGAAGGCAATTCAATGCCCGCCTCGTGTTCTTGTCCGCGTTCTGAAAAAATCAGGTTGATTGCACCCTAAATGTCGCGCGTGCGCTCATTTGCGGACATTTCAGTTACACTCTTCCTGGGGACTGCCACCCCTTACTTGCTCTGTTTCATCCGATTCCGGCCTGAATGGGATGCCGGTTCGATAGACAACTCTGGCAGCATCGGTGGCATCGACCAAACTGGCTGAAACCGAAGCTCCGGCATCGCCACACCGGAGCGCTGAGATCCCAATGGACTCGCAAACGGAACGCTCTGGCGTGAACGACATCGCACCTCGCTCGGCTCCAGAGCCCTGGCGGCCCAAGGCCAACCCTTGGCTGATCGCCTTCGTAGTCTCAATCGCGGCCTTCATGGAGGTTCTCGATACGAGCATCGCCAATGTGGCTCTTCCTTACATGGCGGGCAGCCTTGGCGCCAGCAACGACGAGAGCACCTGGATACTCACCTCCTACCTGGCTTCGAACGCGATCGTGTTGCCCCTTGGCGGATGGCTGGCTGGTTTTCTGGGCCGCAAGCGCTTTTTTCTAATCTGTCTTGCTGTCTTCACCGCGAGTTCCCTCTTGTGCGGGCTGGCGCCTAACCTTGGTGCGATCATTCTGTTTCGTGCTTTGCAAGGCGCTGGCGGTGGTGGGCTGCAGCCCATGGCGCAGGCCATTTTGGCCGATACGTTTCCTCCCCAGTTGCGCGGCGTGGCTTTCGCTATCTTTGGGGTCACGACCGTGGTCGCGCCTACGGTAGGGCCTACCCTCGGTGGGTGGATTACCGACAATTACAGCTGGCGTTGGATTTTTTTCATTAACCTGCCGGTAGGCATTCTTGCCTTGTTCCTGGTTATTCTTTTGATCGAGGACCCGCCTTGGGCGAAGCGGAAAGCCGCTGCAGGCATGAATTTCGACTACATCGGCCTCGGTCTGCTCGCCGTTGGCGTGGCCGCGCTCCAAGTGATGCTTGACAAAGGCCAGGAAGAAGACTGGTTCGCGTCCAACTTCATTTTGATTCTAGCCGTCCTCGCCGCTGGGTGCCTCATATCGCTGGCAGTGTGGGAATGGTTCAACAAAGCCCCGATCATCGAAGTGCGCCTGTTCAAGAACTTCAACTTTTTCGGCGCGAACGTGATGATGTTCTTTCTCGGCATATTATTGTTTGCCAGTCTGGTCATGATGCCGCAATTCCTGCAGACACTGGTTGGTTATACGTCCACCTTGGCAGGACTCGTGCTTTCCGGCGGCGCCGCTTTGTTGCTGCTGGAGATGCCTCTGGTGGGATTTCTGACCAGCAAATTTCAAGCGCGTTATCTGATCGCTTTTGGCTGGCTGCTCCTGGCGTTCGGCATGTACCGTTCGACGCAAAGGCTTGATCTGCAGATCAGTTTTGTCAGCGCCAGCCTGCTGCGCTCGGTGCAGGTTCTGGGCCTGGGGTTCCTGTTCGTCCCCATCACCCTGGTTTCCTATGTTGGAATGCCGGCAGCGAAGAGCAACGCTGTGGCCGGATTGCTCAACTTCATGCGTAACATTGGGAGCAGCATCGGGACCTCGATGGTTACCACTCTGATTGCCCGGCGGGCGCAGGTCCATCAGGCTTATCTTGTGGCGCACGTTAGCCGCGGCAGCCCGACCGCGCCCGAGACGGTGGCCGCTCTGGCCACGCGCCTGACCAAACTGGGTCTGGACAGCAACACAGCAAACCAGCAGGCTCTTGGACGCATTTATCGGGAAACGATTGCCCAGGCGACAACCCTTGCCTACATCGACACGTTTATGATCCTGGCCGTCGCGTCAGTGATTATGTTTCTGCTGTCTTTTCTTCTGAAGAAGAACGAGCCCGGCGGGGGCGGAGAGGTAGCAATCGGATAAGAGGTACATACCATGATTCGAGTCATCACGATTGAGCGCGAGTTCGGCAGTGGGGCCGCAGTCATTGCTGAGAAGGCTGCATCCCGCCTGAAGTGGAAGCTGTGGGACCAGTTACTGACAGACGAAATCGCGCGGCAGCTCGACTGTGCCCGGAAACTGGTCGAGGAGCACGAAGAGCAACGGGACTCGGCCGCCTACCGCATCTTCAAGAACTTCATGCGCGGCAGTTTTGAAGGCAGCTTGAACGCACCCCGTCTGAGAATGGTGGATACCGACTGTGTCCGTGACGTGACGCAAAAGCTCGTGCGGCAGGTGGCGGACATGGGTAACTGCGTCATTGTAGGACGGGGATCCGCGTACTACCTGGGTGATCGCCCAGATGCATTCCACGTTTTCATCTACGCTCCGTTTCAGGACAAAGTCCGCCGCCTGCAGGCCGCCGGCAACAGCGAAAAGCGAGCCATCGAGCTGGCCGAGACCGTGGACGAGAACCGGTCGGCTTTCATCAGGCAGTATTTCAACGTGGAATGGCCGGAAAGGCACCGTTTCCATCTGATGGTCAATTCCAGCCTGGGAGATGAACTGGCGGTGGAAACAATTCTTGCCACGATGGAAGGCCTCTCCCGGCAGCGGGTGGCAGCATCATGATGCCGCGTCAGGGTGTTGCGCTGTTCACCGAGCACCGGCTTCGAAAACAACTGGTGTGTCTTAGTATCCTCCTGAACGTGTTTCTTGCAGCTGCACAGGCTGGCGGCCAGACGACTGGTACCGCTACGCCAGGTGTATACACCGCACCCGCGGCTACTTCGTCTACTCCATCAGCACCTCTGCCAGCTCCCGCCTCGAGCGGTCAGGCGCAAAGTCCGTTTCAAGGTAGTGTGCCCACCGGGCAAGCGACGGGAACTACGCTCGCCCTCACGCTCAAAGATGCATTCAGCCGCGCCCTGCAGTACAACCTTGGCGCGATTCAGAGCAATCAGAACACCCGCGCTGCCCATGCTGAGCGCTTGCGTAACCTGAGCGCACTGCTGCCCAATCTTTATGGCCAACTCTCTGGAGCTGTGCAACAGATCAATCTGCAGGCACAGGGATTGCGGTTGAACACGATTCCCGGTGTACCGATTCCGACATTGGTCGGTCCATTCTCCGTACAGGATGCTCGCGCTTACCTGTCCCAGAAAATCTTCAACTGGTCTGACATCAAGAATTGGAAATCGGCTTCCGAGTCCGAAACGGCCGCGCTCTACTCCTATAAGAGCGATCGCGATTTGGTGGTCCTGGTTACGGCTACAGCCTATCTGCAGGTTGTTTCTGACGCGGCCAACGTGGAGTCGAATCGCGCTCAAGTCCGGACCAACCAGGCGATTTACGACCAGAACCTGGATCTGAATAAACATGGTGTCATCGCAGACATCGACGTGCTTCGCGCCAAGGTACAATTGCAGACCCAACAGCAGCAGCTGATCGCCGTGGAGAATCAGCTGGCGATCGACAAGCTCACACTGGCGCGGATCATCGGCCTGCCCAACGGCCAGCAATTTCAGGCAACAGATACGATTCCTTACTCTGCGCTCACCGGCGTCACTTTGGAACAGGCCCTGCAACAGGCGCAGACAACGCGCTCGGATTACCTTGCGGCCAAGGCACAGGTTCGCGCGGCAGAACTGGCGCAGCAAGGTGCGGCTGCCGAAAATTATCCCTCGGTTGGCGTGAACGCCAACTACGGTGACATTGGAAGTCCCAACTTTAACCGCTCGCACGGGACCTTCTCCGTGGCAGGGACAGTTACCGTCCCGTTATTTCTCGGCACTCAGGTTCGTGCGGACAAACTCAAAGCAGATGCCACTCTCCAGAATCGCAAGGCACAGCTCGCAGACCTGGGCGGCAAGATCGATACCGAGGTGCGCACAGCTTTCTTCAACCTGAATTCGTCCGGCGAGCTGGTTACCGTAGCACAGAGCAACATTGAATTGGCGAACCAGACCCTGACGCAGTCGCAGGATCGCTTTCGCGCCGGCGTGACCAACAACCTTGAGGTGGTGCAGGCGCAGCAAGCAGTAGCGGCCGCCAACCAGGCATACATCGCCAGTCTGTACAGCTACAACGCAGCAAAGATCTCTCTCGCTCAGGCGATCGGCGTTGCCGAGCAGTCCGGTCTTGAGTATCTAGGAGTCAAATAATCATGACAGACCTCGTAACCGAAACACCGGAAAGTCCGAAAAAGCCAGAACCGAAGGCCAAAGATCCCGGTGTGGGTCCGGGAAAGCTGCTGAAGAGGCGCTGGAGCCCGCGAACGAAAATCCTGGCGGCTGGGGCTGGTCTGGCGGTCATCGTGGGCGTGCTTCTGTTGTATTTCTACTTCACCTCGTACGAAAGCACTGACGACGCACAGATTGACGGCTATATCCATCCCGTCAGCTCGCGCGTTGCCGGTTACGTTACGCGGGTGACAGTCGACAACAATGAATACGTAGAGGCTGGCACGGTGCTGGCCCAGCTTGACCCCAAGGATTTTGAGGTCGCCGTAGCGAATGCGAAGTCGACGCTGGCAAATGATCAGGCCAACGCTGCCGCCCAGGGAGTCAATGTTCCGATCACTTCGGTAAGCACATCCAGTACCCTGTCGACTGCACAAGCTGACGTCGTCAACGCTCAGGCCGGTCTGACAGCCGCGCAAAAGCAGTTTGATGCCGCCGAGGCCTCACTGCGGCAGGCTGAGGCTGCCGACTTAAATGCTCAAGACAGTGTCCAACGCTACAAACCTCTGGCGGAAAAAAATGAGATCTCGCAACAACAGTACACTCAGGCGGTGCTTACCCAGAAAGGAACCGCGGCGGCAGTTGCTTCTGCCCGCTCTTCATCGTTAGCGGCGGAGCAGGCGGTAGCCCAGGCCCGGGCGAAAGTCGACCAGGCTGCAGCCGGGGTAAAAAATGCTGAAACCCGCCCGCAGCAGATCTCCGCTCAGGTGTCGAAGGCGCGCGCGGCCGAGGCGCAAGTTCAAAGCGCTGCTGCGAACCTTCAGCAGGCCCAGTTGAACCTGCAATACACAACGATTGTGGCGCCGGTGAGCGGGATTGTCGGGCAACGGTCGGCGCAGCCAGGGCAAAACGTTGCCGTCGGCCAGCAGTTGATGACCGTAGTCCCCCTCGACAGCTCGAATATTTGGGTCACAGCCAACTTCAAAGAGACACAACTGAAGCATATGCGGCCAGGACAGCCGGTAAAGATCTCTATCGATGCCTATGGTCGTACCTACAATGGACATGTTCTCAGCATCGCCGGTGCGACCGGATCACTCTTCAGCCTGCTGCCGCCCGAGAACGCGACCGGGAACTACGTCAAGGTGGTGCAGCGAATTCCAGTCAAGATCGTCTTTGAGAAGGGCCAGGACCCTGAGCATCTTTTGCGGCTGGGAATGTCTGTGGTGCCGAAAGTCAGGCTCAGATGAGCTTCCCTCGCCAGGAATTGAACCTGCATCATTAATGTTCAAGCAAGTAGGCGGCATGTCGTTGATCGGGCTGGAGCGAGAGGACGTTTCAGAGCTTGTTGAGACCGTCGAGCGCAGCCACTTTATATGCTTCTGCCAGCGTCGGATAATTGAAAATCGCATCGCGAAAGTATTCCATCGTACCGTTCAGGGCAAGCACGGCTTGGCCTATATGAACGATCTCGGCGGCACGATCACCGATGGCGTGCACGCCGAGCAACTGCAGATTGTCAGGATTGAACAGGATCTTTAGCATGCCCTGGTCGTCGCCCAGCATCTGGCCCTTCGCCAGCTCCGCATAACGAGCGCGCCCGACTTCATACGGCGCCTTTTGCTGGGTGAGTTGCTCTTCCGTCCAGCCCACCATGGAAATCTCGGGGATGCTGTAGATCCCATAAGGCACCTGCTGCGAGTTCATGGTGCTCGGTTTGCCGAACATGTGGCAGCTGGCCAGACGTCCTTGTTCCATGGAGGTGCTCGCCAGTGCGGGAAACCCAATAACATCGCCGGCGGCATAGATGTGGGAAACGGCGGTCTGAAAGTGTTCGTTGACGGTAAGCTTGCCTCGCGAATCCGAAGTGAGGCCGGCAGCTTGCAGGTTGAGTTGGTCGCTGTTGGCCTGGCGTCCGATCGAATACAGCATCGCCTGGCCGTGCACCGTCTTTCCGCTTTCCAGACGCCCGAAGACGCGGTCGCGTTCGTCGTCAATGCCGATCGAAACAACTTTTTCGCCCAGGCGGAAAACCGTTCCCAATTGCCGAAGCTGGAAGCAAAGACTTTCCACAATCTCGCGATCGGCAAAGTCCAGCAGCACAGGGCGCTGATCCAGCAGTGTCACGCGCACACCGACCGCGGCGAACATTGATGCGTATTCCAGTCCGATGATGCCGGCTCCCACCACAACCAGTTCGCGCGGCAACTCGTCGAGCAAGTGGACCTGATCTGAGTCAAAGATGCGTTTGCCATCGACCGGCATCTGTGCATCATGCGCCGGCCGGGTGCCGCACGCAATCAGGATATTGTCGCCCCGCACTACCAAAGATGCATCGTCGCGAACCACTTCGACCGAATGTTCGTCCAGAAACCGTGCCGTACCTTCCAGCGTATTCACCTGATTGCGGCGAAGCTGCGCTTTGATCACTTCGATTTCGCGCGCCATCACTGCCTGAGCCCGAAAAACCAGGTCTTGCATGGCGATATGGTCTTTCACCGCATAGCCGCGTCCGTAAAACGATCGCTGTCGCAGTCCGCTTAAATAGAGGACAGCTTCACGGAGCGTTTTGCTGGGAATTGTGCCGGTATGAACGCAGACCCCGCCAACCGTGCGGGTCCGCTCAACGATGGCCACTTTCTTTCGCAATTTGGCCGCACAGATTGCGGCTTTCTGCCCCGCAGGACCGCTTCCGATGACGACCAGATCGTAGTGGTTGTTCTCCATTGTTATGCCTCATGCATCGATTCGCAGGATTGCGGGAGACCAGACGGTTACACCAAGCGGGTGCTCGAAGTCGATAAGAGATTTGTATAACGCGAGGGGAGCATCGCGCACATGCCGTCCATTGATCTTAACCAAGTTTTAACTCGACATTAACAAACACACTTGATTGCACACAGCATTCCTGTGCGCACGTCGGGCGTCAGGTGTTTCAGCTTTCCTCGGTCAGATTGATACGGAGATGGTTCAGCTTGGTTCTGCGACGAAAGAGCAGAGACTCCTGGCTGCTGATCTCTTCCTCTTCCGGCTCGCGAGTGCGGCGGGTGTAACTGCCGTTTGATTGCATGTCTCGCGTTTTGACGTTATCCCGCAAATAGATTTCGAGCACATGATCACGCAGATGACGCACAAGCCGCCGGTCTTCGACAGGAAACAGCACTTCCACGCGCCGGATCAGGTTGCGGGACATAAGGTCAGCACTGCCCAGGAAGATCTCTTCGTTGCCGCCATTGTGAAAATAATAGATTCGACTGTGCTCCAGGAACCGGCCGACGATACTGAGCACGCGAATATTGTCACTGACTCCGGGAACTCCCGGACGGAGGCAGCAAATGCCGCGGACAATCAGATCAACCTTGACTCCTGCCTGCGACGCCTGGTACAGAGAACGCACCATGTCGGGTTCCTCGAGCGCATTCATCTTGAAGATCACATAGCCGTTTCCGGAGCGTCGATGGTGCTCGATCTCCCGGTGAATCAGTTCTTGAAAGCGTTCGCGCAGGTTAATCGGCGCCACCAGCAGCTTGCGGTAGTCTTTTTTTGACGAATAACCGGTCAGGTAGTTGAACAGGTCGGTGACGTCAGCGCCGATTTCTTCATCGGCGGTGAAAAGACCTAAATCTGTATACAGGTGTGCCGTGAGGGGATTGTAGTTGCCAGTTCCCAGGTGCACGTAGCGCCGAATGGCATCGGCTTCAGCCCGCACGACCAAAGTTATTTTCGAATGTACCTTCAGTCCCAGCAACCCATACACCACATGCACACCCTGACGTTCCATCGCCTTCGCCCACTCGATATTGCTTTCTTCATCGAAGCGGGCTTTGAGTTCAACCAGAGCAGCTACCTGTTTCTCCTCTTCGATTGCCTCCAGCAGCGCTTCAACGACGGGCGAATTTCTGCCAACCCGATAAAGCGTCATCTTCACCGCAAGCACAGAAGGGTCTTTTGCTGATTTTTTCAGGAAATCAATCACTGGCTGGAAGGAATCGAACGGGTGATGGAGGAGAACGTCACGCGCGCGAATTGCAGCAAAGATGTCCTCATCGTCGCCGTCGCTCTCAAACGCCGGCACGGTCGCCGCAAGAAAAGCCGGGTCTTTCAGATCCGGCCTGTCGATGGCTGCAAGATATTTCAAGCGGCTCAGCGACAATGGCCCACTGTGTTTCGACACATATTTGCGATTCACTTCCAGGTTGTTGACCAGGATCCGCAGAACATTCGAGGGCATTGCGGCGCTGACCTGAAGCCGAACCACATCACCAAAGCGCCGCTGCCGAAGCCCTTCTTCGGTATTTTCCAGCAGGTCTCCTGCTTCCAGCTCCTGAATCGCGATTTCCGCGTCTCGGGTGACGTGGAATGGATGCGCCTCCAGAATCTCCATGCCGGGAAAGAGCGCATTCAAGTTGCTGGCGATCACATCCTCCAGCCACACGAGCGTCTGGTTCTTCACTCCGTTTGACTTTGAAGGCCGAACCGGGGCGTCCACCGAAACCAACTGGGGCAGGGTGACAGGGACCTTGATTCTGGCAAAGTGTTGTTCACCCTCCGCATCGCGAATCAAAACCGCGAGATTCAAGCTCAGGTTCGAGATATGAGGAAAGGGTCTGCCCGGATCAAAGGCGAGAGGTGTTAAAACCGGAAAGACTGTGTGGGAAAAATACTTGTCCGCTCTTCCCTGTTGGGCCGCGGAAAGCTGTCGATATTCGCGCACGCGAACCCCAGCTTCTTCCAGGGCCGGCATCAGTTGGCGCCGCAGACTTTTATGAGCTGCGGCCACGATGTTGGCCACTTCAGCACGAATCGCTTCCAATTGTTCGGCAGGCGTCATGCCATCAGCAGAGACGTCAGTGGTGCCGGCCTCAAGCTGTCTCATCAAACCTGCAACACGAATCATGAAGAACTCGTCGAGATTTGAACCGACGATCGACAGGAACTTAATGCGCTCGAGCAGCGGGTTGGTACGATCCTGGGCTTCTTCAAGAACGCGGCGTTGAAATGCGAGCAGGCTCAACTCGCGATTCACATAGAGACTAGGATCGCTCAGTTCTATCGCATCCGGAAATGATCGAATAGGAGCCGTCATAACATCTCTAAACTCATTGGCGATTGGTTCGCTGGATTTCTGAGCTGACTTGCCGGCAACGCGGGATTCTAGAGAACCAATGTTAAGAGGATGTTAACTGGATATGGGGTTGAAGCCAAGTCGCACGAATGGCGAGCGCCGCGACCACAGGCTGCCGGATTCCAAACGTTGAGTCAGGCGAGAATTTGGTCAACGCATCCCGCCGTAGCAAAGAGCACGCGGAAACTCTTTCCATGTGCTCCTGGGGAACCCCAGGTCGATATGGCTGGCATCGTCCAAAACTTTGATCTGTGTAGATGAAATTGAGCGAGTACCGTGATCCTGGCTGACCACAGTCGGGCAAAGAAACAGTCAGGGGCAACTTGCGTTACCCCTGAGCAACACTTCATGACGAAGTACTACGGAGTGCAGAACTGCCCGGTGCTTTGCAGGCAATTGAATTGTTTCTGGAACTGCGGTGAAACCGGCGTCGTTGTGCCGGGAAAGACCACGGAGACCAGGAATGCGTCCTTGGTGATGGCGCCGAGTGTCGGATCGGCGATCACGACGCAGATGATCCATCCGATGCCCTGGCTCCCGTCTTCGTTCGGCTGGATCTGTTGCACGAGCCCCTGCGACGTCAGGTTGTCTATATCCACAGTCTTGGTCAGGATTGGTGTTCCGTCAGAATTGGTTCCATTTGCCGCCGCAAAAGGCGCCAGAATCTTCTGGCCTTGGGGAGTGAACGCTTTGGCGGTGAAGATCGTATAGGTAATCCGCCAGAGGTTGAGGAGATCACGGCAGAAATAAGTTGTATTGGTATCAAAGACGCGCTCTGCTCTCTGCGAGCCTTCAGCCGCGGTGAGGTTCACGCAATTTGTGGTCACAGTAGACGTGCAAGGGACGGTGGCAATCGTCCCGTTAGCCTGCTTCTGGATGGGCGCAAAAAATGCCCGGAAGGAGTTGGCGACCGCGTGAGTAGCGGAGCCAACGCTGTTGGGGTCGCTCAAGTTGGCAAAGGAATTCGAGTTCGCCAGCACGCCCATGGCGTTGAAGAAGGTGACGTTTCCATTACGATCGAAAACCGCGAGAACCTGGTTCACGCGGCAGGTATTGTGCGTAGTACTGGTGTTTGTGCTGTCGATGACCCAATTCCGCGAGCCATCCGGGTTTGTCTGGGGCACGTTGACACACATGCGCGCATCACCGGGTGCGTTGATCTGGTTCAAGTCCATGCCTTGAACGGTGTAGAAGTTGTCAGCAAAATCGAACGGCGCCACATTGCCGTTGGGATCGGGATTGTTTTGGGCAAAGGCCGGCGCCCCCTGACAAATGGCCAGAGCGAGCGCTGCCAACGCGGCGAGGCACAGGGTCTTGCCGAATGCATGGGCGTTTGCTCTTGTCGTCATACTGTGCTCTTTCACTTTCTGGACTGAATTCAGCCCTTGTTGAATTCTTGTTTCACAAGCCATCCATTCACACCACGGCTCTTAGGCCGGTTTCGCTTCCGCTCGAATGAGAGAAGATATTTCCTTCACCAGCCAAGTGGGACGGGTCATCCCCGGATGTCCTCCCCACAGCATGAGTGGTTCGCTGCCGTAACACACGTTTCCGATGTGCTGCGATTTGTCTTTATCCAAAACAGGGTCGGAATTGACAAAGCCCATTCCGTGCCGGACCAGTTCGATGTCGTCTTCTTGTCCGGTCAGGAACATCCATCCCTGCCCAGCGTCGTACTTGTGGGCGTACTCCTTCAGCACCGGCGGCGTGTCATGGTCCGGCTTGAGTGTGATCGAGTACATGAAAAAGTCGTGTCCCACGTGAGCATCCAGGAGCTTGTAAACTCTGGCCAGGTTGGCCGTGACCCCCGGACAGACGCCTTCACACTTCGCGTAAAAGAAGTTCAGCAGCACCACCTTGTCTTTGAGCAGATCGGTGTAGTACCTGACCTTCTTTCCATGTTGGTTAATAAGGGCTACATCCGGAAAGTGCAGACGCCGAATGCGCTCCCGGGCCTCGCGGCTCCTTTCCAGCAGCATCTGAGGCGTGGGCGGCGGCATGGGACAACTGGCTGGGAAGCGGGCCGGCGTTCCGCTGTCGACCGTTGGCAGGGCCTTGGGTGGAGAGCTGTACCCATAGACACCGCTCTGGCCGCTGGCCGATGAAGCGAGCGTTCCCAGGAACGGCGCTACCGCGATGGAACTTAGCAATTTTCTTCTGGGTATATCTGGCATAGGTTCTCCTTTCTGACAGTTCGCGCGGGAGGCCGGTCTGGTTTTCCGCCCGGCCTCCCCATCGGTCGCTATGGTGTACGGTTCTTGTCTCCAGTGGGCTGAATCTCCCATCTCATCATCATGGCGTTGTCCTCATGGACCACGTTGTGACAATGAACCGGGTATCGGCCAGTCCAGTCGCGGAAGCGGAAGAACAGCTTTACTGTTTCGTTCTGGTGAATTCGCATCACGTCCTTGCGCGAAAACTCAAAGTTAGGCGGAGGCGCTCCGTTCCGCGAAAGGATCTGGTGCTCTTCCAGATGAATGTGCAGCGGGTGCTGCCAGTCGCCCGAAAGGTTGGTCATGACCCAGTGCTCCACGGTGTTCTGGGTAATCGTGAAGCGAGTTTCGGACGGATCGACGAACCTGCCGTTGATGGACCACTGACCGTTCAGCCTGTCCCACTCAAAGTGCCGCGTGACCACAGGTTGCGCAGTCGCATCAGGCAGTGGGTAATACTTCGGGTTGTTCTTGGGATCGGTGCTGCCATCGCTGCTGCCGGCGCCTCCTGCTGACAGGACCCTGGTGTTTTGCTTGTCCACGATGATTTTCAGGACGGAATTCCCCTGGCCGGCCGGCAGAATCACCGGTGGATCGGCAGGACCGCGGCCCAGCAATTGCTGCAACCGGTTCTCGATATAGAACGTTTGTCCCGAGAGGCCGGTGAAGTCGATGATCACATCGCAGCGCTCCGCCACGCCGATCGTCACCCGGTCTACATTGATCGGGTTGGGCAGAAGATTCCCGTCGTTGGCAATCTGGAAGAACTTGTTGACCGCACTTAGATTGTTTGGATTGGTCAGGAAAAAGCTGTAAAAGCGGGAAGGACCTACGTTCGTCCAGCGGAAACGATACCTGCGCGGCTGTACATGCAGGAACGGCTGGACTACGCCGTTGACCAGGAAAGTATCGCCCAGGATACCGTCAATGTTGAACAGGTCGAAGGCCAGCTGGCCGGTGTCGGCATCGAAGACTGCGTCGCGGAAAATCATGGGGATGTCGAAATCCGGAAAACTCGGCAGATGGAAACCAGTGGTCTCATCGCCAGTATCGAACTGATTGAAGATGATGTAATTTCCTACCAGGCCTTTATAGGTGTTCTGTGCGGTGAAGCCGACGTGGTGGTCGTGATACCAGAGCGTGCTGAGTGATTCGTTGACGTCGCCGTTGGGCGGATCGGTTGAAGCAAACCCTGCCAGCACGTTGGGATAGTGCTGATCGTAGAACTGACCTTGTCCTCCCGACAAAACTTCGTTGCCCTGAGCATCGATGGGATAAAAGTCGGCAAAGAAGCCATCGCTTTCCGAAGGCGTGTGACCATTGTGCAGGTGCGTCGTCACCGTTGGACGTCCGAAGCCGCCGTTTTGACCGATGGGCGGCAGATTATTGACGTTGCGCACCAGCGCGGGTTCGCCATAGTGAGCAACGTAAAGGGGACCTGGGCTGGTACCGTCGAACGTCCACATCGTCTGCAGCGGCAGGCTGGATGAGACGTTTAACTGGGCGGCAAACTGAGAAACCTGGTAAAGCTTTTGCGGAGCGAACTGGCTGAAGGCTTGGTGGCAACGGGTGCGTCCTTCAAAGGGCAGGCCGTTCGCGGGGTTGATGGCTGTGTTTGGACACTCGGTTGGCGTCGGGCTTAAGCTGGCTACAGGCTGCTTGACCTGCATGATTGGCATGGGGTCAACAAAAGGTGTGACAGGGGGGCTGGCCGCCTGAGCCACAGGAATCAACGAGCCAAAGCGGGCACTCAGGCCACTCTTGGCAACAAGATAGCCGGCGCCGGTCAGGAGCCCCATCTTCATCAGGTCGCGGCGGTTGAACAAACCGGCCGCAATGAGCTCGCGCCGGTTTTTTGCGGCATTCTGCATTTCTTTGTGCTTCGCCCGCGAGACCTTCTCACCAAAGACGTTGTAGTACATGGTCTGTCCTTTCTTTTTCTTGCGGATTCAAGTCGTAAATAGAACGCGCGTCATTTCTCTTCACAATCAGCAGCGCACCGAACGCCGGTGCTGTTGGACCAATGGCTCCGCCTCAAGGCGGGTTAATGAGCGTCGCATCCACTCACTAGGATTGGGACGCGACCGTGGACGCGAAGATAGAGCCGCCAGCAACGCCGGGTCAATTCAGCTCTAGATCAAGATTCTTGATAGGCACTTGGCTTATTCAGGAGTCTCCCGCACGGGTGGGGTTGCGTCTAATACTTTTGGCTTAGCAAAACCTTCGCGAGATTCTTGCCGCTACAGATGTGTGATGGGTTGATTGAACAATAGAATTCCAAAACGGAACTATGTCAAAAATGGAGGGCGGTTTAACACACATGAAATAGTTTTAAGATTCAAAACATCGTAAGATACCTGGGGCTCGTACTATTCTCGATAGTTCATGCGGGCCTGACTAAGGTCAGTATGCAAGGCAAGAAAGTAGCAGGCGCTTCACGCCACCAGTCTAACCTTGGAATCGTAGAGCCTACGCAACAAACACAAGCTTTGAGGGACGATCTGTCTGCCGAGCTGGCGGCCATGACCAAGCAGCAAGAGCTCAGCACCAGCCTTCTGTCCCGCACTCACCTTCAATTCCTTCTCGACGAAATCTTGGATGCCACGATAGAGCTCCAGAATGCAGACTTCGGCAATGTTCAACTCTACGACAGCGAAACCAGGGCATTTGAGATCGTCGCGCAACGCGGCTTCAAGCAGGATTTTCTGGACTACTTCCGCAGCATAAACGACACCGCGGCGTCTTATGGCCGCGTCTTGGTGGAGTCGACACGGGTAATCATTGAAGACGTCGAGTGCGATCCCCGGTTTGAACCACACCGCGCGATCGCTGCTGCGGCTGGGTTTCGCGCCGTGCAATCAACTCCGTTGTTCACTCGCAGCGGCAAACCTCTGGGAATGCTGTCGACGCACTTCCGCCAGCCACATCGGCCATCCGAGCGCCAGCTGCGATTGACAGATCTCTACGCCAGGCAAGCCGCGGACATGATTGAGCAGAAGCACAATGAGAATCTCCTGCGCCAAAGCGAGGAGCGATTCCGTCTGTTGGTGGAAGCGGCCCAGGGTCATGCTTTTTTTTCTTTGGATTCGGAGGGACGCGTCAGCAGTTGGAATGCCGGTGCTGAACAGCTGAAGGGATACCATGCGAATGAGATCATGGGGCAGCATTGCGCGCGTTTTTACCTGCGGGAAGACGCGGAGCAAGGCAAGCCGCAAGCCGAGTTGGAAATCGCGGCGAGAGAGGGGCGCTATGAAAGCGATGGCTGGCGCCAGCGCAAGGACGGATCCCGTTTCTGGGCCCATATTGTCACTACGGCGCTGCGCAACAGCCAACAACAACTGATTGGGTTCTCAAGGATCGTGCGGGACCTGACGGAATGGAAAAGAGCGGAGGAAGCCAAGGACGCTGCCCGGAAAGAGCTGGCGCGCGTGGCCCGAATCAACACTTTGGGAGGATTGACCGCCGCAATCGCCCACGAGATCAACCAGCCGCTCAGTGTCATCGTAACCAACATCAACGCTTGTACTCGCCTATTGTCCACTGAACAACCGGATTTGGAAGAAGTGCGGCGTGCTATGACGGATATTGCCGGCGCCGCGACCAGGGCAAGCGAAGTGATTTCACGAGTTCGCGCGTTCCTGCGCAGAGATACTGTTACAGCGGTACCGGTTGTCATGGAGAGGTTGATTCGAGAAGCCCTTTCACACACACAAATCGACCTGGAAAAACATAAGATTTTGGTCAAGACCGAATTGACCCATGACCTACCACTCGTTCTTGGCGATCCGGTAGTACTGCAACAAGTCGTAGTCAACCTGGTCGGAAACGCCATCGACGCCATGAGTTCTGTCCCAGACCATTCCCGCATCTTGAGGATGCAGCTGGTGGCCCGAACACCGGAAGAAGTGTTGGTTGTCATAGAAGACTCCGGCTCCGGCCTCATCCCTCAGGACACGGAACGCGTCTTTGACCCCTTCTTTACTACCAAGCCGGGCGGCTTGGGTTTCGGATTGCCGATCAGCCGTTCGATCATTGAAAACCATGGCGGCAGGTTGTGGGCTACGTCGAATCCTGGTGGTGGAGCCACGTTTCAATTCACCCTTCCGGTCGCACGTTGACAAGGGCCATGAGCGAGACGCGCCCAATCATATTCGTAGTGGATGACGATGCCGCCATGCGCAATGCTCTTGAGCGGCTGCTGCGAACGGTCGGTCTTGAAGTGCAGGTCTTTGTATCGGCCAAAGCGTTCCTTCGGACGATACTCCCGGATGTCCCCGGCTGCCTGGTGCTCGACGTCCGCATGCCCGGCTTGAGCGGGCTGGATGTCCAAAGAGAACTGACGCGGACGGGCGTCGACCTGCCGATCGTTTTTGTGACAGGTCACGGAGACGTTCCCATGTCGGTGCGCGCCATGAAGGCGGGCGCCCTGGAGTTTCTGACCAAGCCGTTCAGTGACCAGGATCTACTGGAAGCAATCCATCGCGGCATCGCGCAACATCGCATTGCGAGACAGGCGCGGGCTGAATTCTCCGCGTTGCGCGCGGGGTATGACACTTTGACTCCGCGCGAGCAGGAGGTGTTTGCTCTCGTCGTCAGCGGCCTCCCGAACAAACAGATTGCTGGAAAACTCGGTACCAGCGAAAAGACCGTCAAGATTCATCGTGGTCAGGTCATGCGCAAAATGAAAGCGGAGTCCCTGGCCCGCTTGGTTCAAATGGCAGAAGCCCTAAGAGCCAACTTCCCCAAGGTCTGAGCTTCTTAGGACTAAAGTCCCATAGACAGCCGATCACCCCTGAGTTACCGTCGGGCACGACAGTAACCAGACGAAAGGAACGCTGGTTACGAACACAAACTATCCACTCGGTAACGGTGCTGGCCAGCTTTCCGGGAGCTGACGGAGGCAATTACAAAGGGAGCGGACTCATGGTGGGCTCCCCGCTGATTCTCATTGTTGATGACGACCCCGCGGTTCGAACGTCCCTGGAAAGGCTGATGAAATCAGCCGGGTTCAGAGTTGCGTCATTTGCGTCGACTGAGGAGTTCTTGAATGAACCCCAAGACGATGTGGTCGCCTGTTTGGTTCTGGACATGAAGTTGCCAGGAGCAAACGGTCAGGAGCTACAACAGCGCCTGGCTGCTGAAAAACGGGCGATACCGATTATTTTCATCTCCGCCGACGACGAACCGCATGTGCGTGCACAGGCGCTGCGGGCCGGCGCGATTGCTTTCCTGTCAAAACCGTTTGATGAGGACGCGCTCTTAAAGGCTATTCACTCGGTTTTGCAGCGATAGGTTACTCGAAGGCGAGGTACACAGAGTCTGCACCCGCGCCGCTGCCGGTGCGTCCATGACTTATGCATAGGTGATCCGAAAGGGCTGGAGGTGAACGATGCCTTTAGCAGGAGCGAGAACGAACACAAATGGGGCGGGCAATCGCTCTCGACCGGCTCGAGCTATCGCTATTTCAACGCAATCCGGAAGAGAAAGCACTCAGCTAGCCGTTACAGATGATTTTTCAGTCGGAGTTAAAAAGCCGCCGAAGGAAGCGAGCCGCAAGGATAGGCTATGTGCTCTCCGAATCATGCTTGCCGATGACCACCCCGTGGTTCGAGAGGGGTTAGCCGCAATCATCGGCCGCCAAGGAGATATGATGGTCGTTGCTCAGGCCGACAACGGCCTCGATGCCGTCAAACAATTCTCCCTTCACAGTCCTGACATGGGGCTCATAGATCTCCGGATGCCGCTGATGGACGGTGTAAGCGCGGTCTCGGCTATTTGCCAGAAGAAACCTGGAGCGCGCCTCGCGGTCCTCACCAGCCAAGAAAGCGAAGAAGAAATCTACCGCGCACTAAAGGCAGGGGCCCGGGGGTTTGCTGCCAAGGAGTCGTCCGCGAGCGAGTTGATTGAATGCATTCGCGCTATCGGAGAAGGCCGGATGTGGATTCCTGCCGGCATTGGAACCATGCTGGCAAAGCGTATGGCTACACGGGAACTCACGCCGCGAGAACTGGAAGTGCTGCGCCGACTGGCTGCGGGCGAGAGCAACAAAGAAATAGGTGCCGCGCTTGAGATTACAGAAGGTACCGTCAAGGTGCATGTGACGCACATCCTGGAAAAGCTCAGCGCCGCGGGACGTACTGAAGCCATCAGCCTGGCCATGCAACGCGGTCTGGTCAGGGTGGACCTGGCCCGTGCCGCCGGGCTTTAAAGGGCCTTAGAAAAAATTTCGGGTAAGCAACAAGTATTAGTCTCAACGTACGCCGTTGACAACGCCAGCATTGCGGTCATTGCCTCCATCATCTGCGGTCCCAGACTGCTGAGCGAGCGCACCTCTGCGGTCTGCAATCTCACACGTAGTCGAACAGCGTCATGAATCCGAAGTCCATGTGCAATTGCTGGTGGCAGTGGAAGAGTGTCAGCCCTGGATTGTTCGCGACAAAATCGACAGCAATCTCTTGATAACCTCCCAACATAACTACGTCTTTCACAATCCCGGCCGTGGGCTGTCCTGCAAGACTTGTCAGTTCAAAGCTGTGACGGTGAAGATGAATAGGATGTATATCGTCACTGGCATTGCGCATTCGAATGCGATAACGTTTGCCTTGCTTCAGGTGATATGAAGCAGAGGCCATCGCGTTTGCCATTGGATAGGCCACGCCATTGATCGTCCAGCGATTGAAACCTTCCGCTGCCGCGTTCTGTTTCTCAAAGATCATCTCGAAGGTTTCATCCGGCGCGAGCGCCACTGCTCCCGGCTTGGAAAAGCGAGCGTAGTTCCATCGAAAACGCGGCGGTGCGATCCATTGTGGCGGACCCTTACGCCCCGCGTACTCCACCACGATGCCCATGCCATGCCGGCGATCATCATCCGCGGTATCTCCCAAAATCCAGACACCTGGATGGTTCATCTCCACCATGGCGGATACTCGCTCGGCCGTACCGATCCAAAGAACTGGTACATTTGCAGGATTGGGAACCGTGTTTCCATCCAATGCGATCACGCGAAACAAATGGCCTGGCAGGGCCAAACTGCGGATCTCAGTGGCGCTTCCATTCAATATATGGAACAGCACTCGTTCGCCGCTCTTCACTCGGATTGGCTCGCCATGGTGCAACATGCGACCGTTGATGGTGAACGAGCCATATCCAACCTCATACCCTTTGGGCAGGCCTTGCGCGAGGGATGCCCTCATCTCTGACTCGCCTTGTTCTTTCAACTCCTTTACACCTGCCGCGGGGACCAGGAAATCCTGAGGCATGTCGCCGCCGCGGCTGAATGTTGGCTCGAACTCCTTCAAAACCAGGAATACTTCGCGCTCGAATTTGCCAGGCTCGTTCTTGGGATCAATATAAACATGACCGACCTGACCTCCGTATTGACCGGCAAAAAGATTGGCGCCTGCGCGGTTGTGCGTGTGGTAGAAGCGATAACCAGATGGTTGCGGTATCAACCGGATGCGCCTTTTCCCGTGCGCAGGTACAAATGGTGTACCTTCTTCGGCAGAGCCATCGACATCGACCGGAACGACCTGCCCGTGCCAGTGCAGTTGCTCGGGTACATCCGAATTGTTGATGATATCTATGGTGACCTTCTGCCCTTCCTTCAAGCGAAGTAAGGGACCAGGAAATTTACCGTTGTATGTCGTCGTGGAAATGATTTTCCTGGGCGCGATTTCGACCGGTGTATCTGCGATGGTGAGGGTGTAATCGGCTGCTGCCTCATCTTGAGAAGCCGTATTTGTCGCTTCGATATAGCGGAGTGGCATTGCTGATGGCGCAATTGTGGCTCCCGCCAAGACGCCCGCTGCTTTCAGAAAACTACGCCGGGAAAGGCTCACTCTCTTTCTCCCTTCACCCAAATTGTAGACTCTCGAACGACGTTTTCCGCGGTGCATTTGCCCTTGATCTGACGCGGTTAACGTTTCCCATCTATCGCGCGCCCAGACACAAACTGAAGACACAAGTCCTCGCTTGCGGCATTTGTGAAGCTGCGTTCCCAGGCAAGTCAGGCGCTTCTCTGGACAGGCCAATCTTGCTTTGGTTCAGCGGCAACGGTTACATGATCGGTCCGGGTTAACCGAATGCCTGCATCCGGGCTCAAGATGAAATCATGAATAAAGAAAGCGCCCTGATATTTCTCTCCCGATTGGGAGCCGAGCGACGCCGATGGTGCGGAACAGAGGACGATGCCCCCGCAGGCGCCGATCCAAACTCTATGCCGGTGCCCGTGGAGAACGACCGTCTGCGATGCATAGGGCTCGATGGCATGGATCACGTCTGAGGCATTCACCAGCGCCAGGCTGATGCGGTCCATCAGGCTGGTGCAGCGCACCGGATACTCCACCACCTGATGGTGCAATGTAATGATCCACGGACACCTGGGACAGCTCTTGAGCACTGACTTCATCGCCCGCAGTTGCACCGGCGTGATGAAGCCGATTGCGTTGGTAAGCGAAAGATGTGAACGAGCATTGGAATCGAGCAGGATGATTCCGTATTGGTGGCCCTCCTGTGGTGGCTCAACCAAGGGGAAGATCGTGTCCCAGACTTTTTCCATTTCCCATCGGCCACGCACTGACCCGTGCTCTGCCAGGGAATGCAGCCGCTCCACTCGTCCATCTTTATGCAAATAGTCGTGGAGAGAAGGCCCGAGCTTGCCCGAGGCGCGCTCGACGATATGGGCCCGCTCGCCCTGCACCATGTCGAGAGCAACCACCGTGCGTAGCTTGCGCAATGATTGGCTTACACTCCAGGGCAGGTCCATGCGTCCCGGGTTTGTGCGGTCAACCACGTTGACATCGTGGTTGCCGGGAATAAATGACAAGCGGCTCCGAAGCTTCGGAAAGGCTTGCAGAAGGTCGGCGAACTCCGCCCACTCAGCCCGTGTCCCGGCGTCTGTGATGTCGCCGCTAACCAGAATGCGGTCGACGGGCGTGTGACTTTGAAAGCTTTCGAGCTGGCGGAACGCGCGAACGAGACAGGTGTTTCCGCGGGGGCCAAGGGTGCCGGCCTCCATGCGGTAGCCGTAGCGTTCGCCGACGATATGGAGATCGGATAGATGAGCAATTCTCACCGAAGGCGATTGTCCATGCACTTCTTGCGGGGTCCAATCCAGCACCGGGCCGGTTAAAGTGACCTCCTGGACGAGCCAAACGAGGCTTGCTACGGCCGTCGAGCAGCCGAACACAATGGCCGCGTTCACCAGCACAGCCTTGATCAGCCGCCACGGCTGTATATGAGCGGTATCCAGGTGCTGCGGTCCGAATGAAGACCAGGCGACGAATAGCAACGCGATCCCCGCTCCCGCAAAGATCAACGCCGCCAGGACTGATCCAATGCGGCGTCCCCGGTTGAGCTGCTCCGGCGTGATTGAGCTTCCGTAGAAGTGTTCGGCGATCTTGCGCAGAAGCTCGCGCAGGGCAACAAAGATCGGAAAGATGAGTATGTAGTGAAGCTGTTGGACGTTGTCAACCGCCAGACGGAGAAGGGGCCGCCCGAGCCAGAGCGCCAGAGCTACAAATAATGCAGAGAGAGCAAGACCGAGTACACGACTGCTTCCAGCCATGCTTCGGGCATGAAGATACAGCCGGCCATAGGTGACCGCCAGCGCGAGCGTGAAACCAGCCAGCAAGGCCGGCACAATGATGAAAGTCAGGAAGACAACCGGCGCCTTCAGAAAATTGAATTCGAATGCGCCTGATAGTAGGAGGCTGCGCAGGCCGCCGACAAGGGGGCTCATGCGGTTATCGTCGTAGTCGCCGCGTCTCAGGTCCCAGATCGGCGTCATCGGTCACGCTGCCCGATCAAGATAGCCCCGGCCGGCGCCCGAGTGCATTGCCGCCGAGACGCGCACAATTTGCGTGATGCCCTTGACCACGAGTCGAATGCCGACGAAAAGACCAATCGTCCACATCGCGCCGATAGGAAACCGGTACAGGATGATACCGCCAAAAAGAAGAGACATGGTTCCGCCGGCCAACAACCATCCGCGAGTACCGGATTCGTGCCGTGATTGGATCCCGAGTCCGATTTCGGTGATGCCGTCCAGAAAGAATAGAATTGCGATGATGACTGTACCCGCAGCAGCGCCGCTTGCAGGCCGCAGCAGCAGAATGCATCCGGCCACTCCATAGACAACCGCGAGGAGACCCCTCCAGAAGACGCCGCCTTCTTCGCGGCTTTGGAAAGCATCAATCGCTTGTTCAATGGCTGCGATGAGCAGTAGCCATCCCATAGCCTTGATCAATGTTGCCATGGCGAAAACAGGGCTGATGATTGCGACCACGCCCAGCAGGATGAGCAAAATGCCCAGCAGCCGCGACCAGGTCCGCGCTCTGGCTTCACGATTGATCAAGGAAAACTCCTGGAGTGCGGTTTGGCGCCGGAAGCGGGGCGGTGGATAGAGATTCCTTCCGACATGCGCCGCAGGAGGAGAAGTCGAGCAGGAGAAGCGGTTGGGACGGCGACAATATCACCTCCGTGGGAATCCCGGGCGGAGTCAAATCAACAACCGGGCGGAATCCTGCGCTGCAAACCTCATGCAGAAACAGCCAATTCCGGCACAATGCTGCACACGGCAGGCTTACGCAATCGTCCCCGATATATGAGATGCCCTGAGCATATTTCTATGATGTCCCGTAGGCTTAGTCTCCACCCGGCATGTCCCCTGGATCGGCTTCCGTTACGTTCATGCGGCACCCTTCAAGGTCGGCGCCTTAGCTACTGAATCTCGAACTCTCATCCTGTAGTTTTGGAGGTTCACATTGATCTCCGCGCCGACAAGAATCACAGCAGCGCCCCAGTACAGCCAGATCACCAATGCGATAGGAGTGGCCAGGATCCCATACACGGCATTGAGCTTCAACTCTCCGAAATGCTTGAAATAGAACCCCAAGCCCCATGAAAGTGCAAGCCAGCCGGATGCGGCGACGGCAGCGCCAGGCAAGGTGACGCGGCGAGCGAAAGGCACATTAGGAGCCAGAATATAAAGCAATTCGATCGCGGCAAAGATGAATGCCGCCGCTAGAAGCCACTGAAAATATGGCCACGCCCTGATCCAAAGCGACTGCAAAGAAACGGTTCGCTCGAGGGCCTTTTCCAGGATTGGGCCAGCCAGGGTCAGCGCAACGGCGAGCAAGAGGAGCACTCCCACCCCAATGGTTAATCCGAACGCCAGGATCCGGTTGATCCACAAGGAACGCGGTGTGCGTACGTCATAGACAATATCGAGGCCCGCAATGATGCCTTTGACCGCGATTGAGGTAAGCCAAAGAGTCGTGATCGCTCCCACGGAGAGCAGCCCGGTTCGATGAGCGCCAATCGCTTCCCGGGCACGCTCAATCAGGTCGAGGCCTTGTGGAGGCATGATACGCGCCATGAATGATGTTGTTCCCTGCATTCCGCCCCCGAGGGGCAGGTAGGCGACCACTGCCGTTAACAGCATCAACGCCGGGAACAGCGCCATCAGAAAGTAGTACCCCAACCCTGCAGCTACCAATGCCAGATGCTTTCTCTCAAAACCCTTATAAATCGGTTTGACGGCCAGGAACACTTTTTTCAGCAATCGCATCTGTGTCTCTCTTCCCGGATTTCCGGGTCCGGTCATTTCCGGCGCCATCATTCCCGCATCAGGAACGGATGCAACGATCAGACGAATGAGATGCTATGCCGCCCGGCATCGTAGATTTATAACCAGGAAAGTGGATTACTTAAAAAAGCAGGAGGAGAGTTGAAAAGCGTAGCTTGAGGGTCCACGATGAATAGAGCTGTCCAGGGCTGCCCTATGCCAAGGCCTTTTACCGCAAATCAGTGGGTAACCAAGCTGTTTTGTTGTTTTGCGCTGCTGACACTTTCCGGAGTCATGAGCGGGCAACAGCCGGCCGTAAAGAAAGAGGAAGACAAGACACAAAACGCGGCCCACACCTCCAAAAACACTGATGCATTAGGAAGAAGTACCCCGCATGGAACAGTATTCGGCTTCCTGCAAACAACCCAAAACGGCAACTACGATGAAGCATCCCAATATCTCCAGCTCTCAAGGAATGAGCGCACGGAGAAGGGGGCACAGCTTGCTCATAAGTTGCACGCACTCATGGATACCGCGTTCGTGGGTCGCGTCGGCGTCATCAGTGACCAGCCGGAAGGTTCAGCTCAGCAAGGTGTACCCCATGATCACGAACGCATTGGCGTTTTCAAGCTGAACGGCACTGAAATGGACGTTGACCTGGTTCGCGTCGCCGTTCCTGGCAATGGAGGGATCTGGCTCTTCTCTTCGCACACCCTCGCTGCCGTCCCGGGTTTGTACAACCAGATTGAAGAAGACAAACTCGAGTCAACCTTGCCGCGCTTTCTGGTGGTGGAAAAGATCCTGGGAACGCCGTTATGGCGGTGGCTCGCCTTCGTGTTGCTTATCCCGATTTCTCTTGGCGTGGCATGGATCGTAGCTAATCTGATGCGAGCTGGGCTGCGGCTTGTGCTGCACTGGCGGCATCACCCCATCGCTGCGGATTTCTACAGCGCCATTATTACTCCGCTGAGGCTCATCCTGACGGTTGCGTTTCACGGGATCGGCATCGCGGTACTGGATTTCTCGCTCCTGTTTCGAGCATATTATTGGCGGTTTGCAGGCCTGGTTGCGGCCATTGGCGCGGCGTGGCTGGTCTTTCGCGTGATCAACTGCTGGGCGGAGCATGCGCGCTCCATGACGCGGGAAAGCTCCGGTTATCGCAGCGTTGCTATCGTGCTGCTGGGACAACGCATCTTCAAAGTCGTCGCCCTCATAGTTTTCGTGCTGGTTGCGCTCTCCATCCTGGGTTTTGATATGACCACGGCCCTGGCTGGACTCGGCATCGGAAGCCTTGCTATCGCTTTTGCCGCGCAAAAGACGCTGGAAAACCTGATCGGCGGCATATCGATTCTCAGCGATCAAGTCATTCGGGTCGGGGAAGTCTGCCGCGTGGGAGACAAAGTTGGCACAGTGGAGGACATCAGTCTGCGTTCCACGCGCATACTTACCCGCGAGTGCACCGAGCTCTCTGTTCCGAATGGCCAGCTGGCAAATATGAACGTCGAAAACCTGAGCCGTATTCACAAGAGTTTGTTTCGGGCGACCATCGGCTTGCAACGCGAAACATCGTCAGAGCAAATGCGGTCCCTCCTCCAACAGATACGGGCGCTGCTGAGCGGCCATCCGAAGGTGGACTCCGATATCGCCCGCGTTCGTTTTGCCGGCTTTGGCGAAAGCAGCCTCGATGTGGAGATTCACTGCCAAATCCTGACCGGCAATCTCGATGAGTTTTTGGCGATTCGCGAAGAACTGCTGCTCGAGATCATGGATCTGGTGGCGCGGTCCGGCGCCGGATTCGCCATCCCATCTCGCGCGATCTACCTGGACCAGGATCAGGGTGTGGCCGAGCAGAGAAGCGCATTGGCGAAGAATCCTGTCGCCATGTACCATCGTCGTTGATTTCCGAGGCGCGCCACCCCTTTCTGCTCAGAGCGGACTCGGACAAACCGCGAAGAAAAAAGAAAGATTCAGGTGTGACCTGCGTCACATCGCAATGTGACGCCGTGATCCAAACTGGACCGTGAAATAACTGGTCGCAGGAGATTAAAAAATGACGATGGCCTACCACTTCCGCATCATCGAGGATTGCCTGAAGTGCACGGTACGCGAGCAGCGTCTCTTCTGCAATTTGGGCGCGGCGGCGCTGCAGCGCCTGCAAAACATCAAAGCTACATCGGTCTACCCCAAGGGCGCTTTGCTTTGTCTTGAAGGCCAGCCGCCTCGCGGTGTATTCGTACTTTGCACCGGACGGGCAAAATTATCGACCACGTCAAGCGAAGGCAAGACCATCATCCTCCGGATTGCCGAACCAGGCGAGGTACTGGGACTGACCGCGGCCGTATCCAACACGCCCTATGAAGCCAGCATAGAGACGCTCGAACCCAGCCAGGCCAATTTCATCTCCCAGTCTGATTTCGCGCACTTCCTTCAGGAGCACCCGGATGTAGGTATGAGAGTGGCCAAGCAACTTACCCACAACTGCAAGTGCGCGTATGAGGAGATTCGGGCTCTCGGCCTTACAAACTCAGTGAGGGAAAAGCTGGCCAAGCTGATCTTGCAGTGGGCCGAGCGGCCGCTCGAATTACCCGGAAGAACGTCGAACGAGACGCCAATGCGGGTAACACTGACGCAGGAAGAGATTGCACAACTCATAGGCAGCTCGCGGGAGACGGTTTCGCGTGAGCTCAGCCATTTCCGAAAAAAAGGATGGCTCAGAATGAAAGGCGCCACCTGGACAATCCTGAACCGGAAGGCCTTCGACGAAATGATTACGACCTGACAATCACGGAGCTAGGTGACAACCATCACATCGGGCGACGTAAAACCAGACTATATAGTGACTATGAATATGCCACCATGGCACCGCGAAACCGCGAATGAGTTGCACGCCATGCTCTCGCCGGAATTGCGCGCGAAAATTGCCCCTTATGAGCGGACCGCCAAAGTGCCCAGAGGCACCAAGCTGCTCCTGAACGGTGAACATCCGGAATGGCTTACGATGCTCAATTCGGGATTGGTGGAAGTCCGGCTCGCCGGCGTACGCCAGTCAGTTTCAATCGAGGTGACCGCAGGGAAGGTCTTCGGGATGCGCGCTGTCGTATCCGGCGAGTTGCCGCAGATCGATGTCACCTGCGTCGAGAGCTCGCAGGTGACGTTTTTGCCTGGAGATGTCTTCCTCACCCTGCTGAAAACCAATCCGGAGGTTTACGTCGTAGTCGCCAAGGTGCTTGCTGCTGATTTGCAGATGGCGAACAGCATTCTGCGCAATTGTTCTCGCCGTTCCGTGCCCGGTTCACGTCTGCGGCTGGTGAAATCTGGATTGTCACCGGGTAAATGAAGCGCCATTGAATCCTGGATGAAAAGAGCCGTGACAATCCGCTTGTGATGAATGCCGGCTTGGATTCGCTGAGCGGAACCTCTCTAAGCAAGGAACCTCTAATCTGTGACATCAAGCGGTGGTTTCTGCCTCCACCCGGAGGCCTGTGTTTTAAGTTTCACGCGCCCTTTGTCCTTTAGCTTCAATTGTGATTTGGATCACAGCACTTTGGGTCCTCAACTGAATACTCTGTTGTTTCATTGTCGTGCGAGAGAAATGTGAGGCTCACATGTCACGAAGAACAATCAAAGAATTGTTTGTTCTGTGCGGGTTCCTGCTTGGATTAGTGACTCTGTGCGTCGCCAACCCTGGCAGCCAGGACAGTGCCAAGGCAGCATCCGCTCAGTCTGGCAAAGCCGGGGGGGACCAGCAGAAGAGCAAGAAATCAACCCCCGCTGAGACCCACGTGACCGTGGATCCTTCGCAATATGTGGGCGCGGAAACATGTAAGAGCTGCCATGAAGATGTCGCCAAAGGCTATGACAAGGGACCACATTGGAAGACCACGCTGGCCAAACATCAGGGGCCGCAGTGGCAGGGTTGCGAAGCTTGTCATGGTCCGGGCAAGGAGCACGCGGAATCGGCCGACCCGTCCAAGATCATCCGCTTTCCCAGCTTGTCCGCGGAGGAATCATCCAAGCGCTGTCTGGGCTGCCATGAACTGGGTCAGGACCACGCTAACTTTCTTCGTTCAGCGCACGTAAAGAACAATGTCGGTTGCACGGACTGCCACTCGATCCATTCGCCTAAAGTGCAAGTGAACCTGATGAAGGCGCCGCAGCCGCAGCTCTGCTACTCCTGCCATCTCGACGTCAAACCTGATTTCTCCAAGCCGTATCACCACAAGGTGAATGAAGGTTTAGTGGCATGCAGCAACTGCCACAACCCGCACGGTGGATTCCTGACCCACCAGCTGCGGTCCACAGCCGCGCAAGACCAGCTTTGCTTTAATTGTCACACAGACAAGGCCGGTCCGTTTGCCTTTGAGCATGCTCCGGTCAAGACCGAGGGTTGCGTTGCTTGCCATTCGCCGCATGGATCTTCCAATCCGCGGTTGCTGCGGCGCAGCAACGTGAACCTGCTTTGCCTGGAATGCCATACATTCACCGTCGATTCCTCAGCGCCGGCCATTCCTTCATTCCACAATCAGGCGCAGAAATACCAGGCCTGCACCATGTGCCATACAGCGATCCACGGGTCGAACTCAGATCATTTCTTCTTCAAGCCGTAAGGGAAAAGGGGGTAAAGGTGATGAAGCATAATAACGAATTTCTCAGAGTCATAACTCGTGTCCTTGCCCTGGCGGTCGCAACAATCTTTTATCCCTCGGGACTGTGCGGCCAGGCAACTGATCAGAAAGATAAGACGAAGACCGAAGAGACTGGAGTAAACCCCACTTCCGTCAGCATCGATGTGGACTCAGGCCGCAAGACGACCGATCTTCCCGCTCCGGTGGATACGACGAAAAATGAAGGCCAGCCATTCGGCAACTTTGAAGTGAAACAATCGGCTGAATTTGGCGGGCGCATCTCCGATTTCAGCGGCAGCCCCGCCATGTGGGATACGCTGGTAAACCTCGGAACCGGCCCGCGGCTGCTGGAGTACACGCTGGACATGCGTTCTCCGGATCATACCGGGAAACTGTTTGACGACTTCAGCTTCAGCAACTTCGGTTACGGCGGAGACCCGTTGAATGTGAGCCGGTTGCGCTTCTCCAAAGGGGCGGCGTACACGTTTTCCGCCAGCTTCCACCGCGACCAGAACATCTTCGACTATAACCTTCTTGCCAACCCTCTCAATCCGTCGACTTCCAACCCGAATATCCCGGTATTGAACTCTCCACATGAGTTTTTGCTCACTCGCAGAATGAGTGACGTGAATCTTGGACTTTTTCCGGTTGGCCGGATCAGGTTCCAGCTTGGCTGGTCGCGGGTGGCAAATGAAGGCACCACCTTTTCCACCATCCACCTGGGCACGGAGTCGCAACTGCTGCAGCCCACCCTGAACACAACTGACAGCTACAGGATTGGAGTGTCTTTCCGCTTTATCCCCAGGACAGCCATTAACTACGATCAGTTTTTCACGCACTTTAAGGGCGATACAACCGCGGGACTTGCCGGCACAGGCTTTACCCTTGCCGGCGGCCTTCCCGTCGATCTGGGTCTGCCGTTCAACACCCTGGCCGGCCAGCCGTGCGCCACGCCACTGCTCGCAGGCGGCCTGGCTAACCCGGCCTGCAATGGCGCTTTGAGTTATTCGCGTGTGGGCAAACTACGCAGCAATTATCCGACCGAACAGATCAGTTTCCAGAGCAATTACTTCAAGCGTTTGGATATGTCAGGCCGGTTCAGCTATTCCGGCGCCACCGCCGATAATCCATCCTTTAACGAAATTTTCAACGGGCTTATCACCCGCAGCCGCCAGAAAGCGACCAACATGCTTGGATCTTCCACCGCGCAGCGCATATCCAACAACGGCGACTTTGGCATTACATTTCGTGTAACAGACCGGCTTAATCTGATTGATACGTTCCGCTATGATAATTTCCGCATCCCCACCGGCTGGAACTACACCACCAACAGCTTGTTCGGTGCCACGCTGTTGTCGCCGGCCAATGTCTTCAGCCCTGCGACCTGTCCGCCGCCGTTCACCGCCGCCACTTGCCCTCAGCACAACGCAAGCTCCGGCGCCGATGTGGTCGTGGATGTGTTAAACCAGTTTCTCAAGCAGTTCATCGCCATCAACACGTTTGAAGCCGAATACCAGTTCACGCCGCGCGTGAGCGGCTACGTCGGATACAGGTTTGAGCGGCGCGAAATCACCGACAACGATTCCGACCTGCAAATCCAGACCTTCTTTCCTGGTCCAACCGCTGCGCTCGCCAACCGTGGAGCGTGCGCCGGCCAGCCGCTCGCGGCGGACGGGACGTGCACGACACTTGTGCCGGACAGCGGGAACGATTTTGTTCGCATCAACGCTCAATCGGCCCTGTTCGGGTTTTCGGCCCGGCCCAGCAGCAAGCTCCGCTTCAGCTTTGATACCGAGCTGTACTACGCTGACAACGCTTTTACCCGCATCAGCCCGCGCCATCTGCAGTGGTATAAGGGCAAGGTCCTCTACAAGCCGACGGCATGGTGGAACCTTGGAGGCGCGATCAACATCCGGGAAAACCGCAACAACTCGAGCGATATCGGCAACCTGCAACACAACCGCAGCTACTCGATCAACAGTGCCTTAGCGCCGGCCGAGGCCAAGTGGGGACTGGATCTTTCCTACGTTTACAACGATATTTTCTCGCAGACCAACATCTGCTTCGTAGCCACGCCCGTTCCAGCCAATTCTTTGAGCTGCGGGACGCCATTTTTGTCCGGTGTTTCCGTGTACAGCGAAAAATCCAACATCGGGTCGGGCTCAATCTATCTTAAGCCGATTGATCGCGTAACGGCCGCCATCGGCTACACCGTTACGAGCAGCAACGGCAGTACCCTGATCCTCAATCCGAATGCGCCCACTGGTCCGCTCTCATTCAACTATCATTTACCTACGGGATCGTTGGTAATCCAGATGGCGAAAAACCTGGCCTTCAAAGGCGGCTGGAACTACTACGATTACAACGAAAAATCCGATCCCGGACCAACTTTGCCGCGTGACGTCCGGGGCAACAGCTTTACCTTGTCGCTGCGCTACTCGATGTAAATTGAAAAGCAAACAATTGGAGGATACATGAAGAAGCTTCTAACCGTATTGGCTGTTCTGGGATTCATGGTGGTCGCTCGTCCGGCTCTGGCCGTGGCGGACGATGCCGAAGCGCTCTACAAGTCAAAGTGCCAGGTGTGTCACGGCCCCGATGGCAAGGGCAGCGTTGCCGGCCAGAAGATCGGTGTGAAGGATTTCCACTCGCCCGAAGTACAGAAGATGTCCGATGACGAGTTATTTAACTCCACCAAGCAGGGCAAGGGCAAAATGCCACCCTACGATAACAAGTTGACCGACGATCAGATCAAGCAGCTGATCAAATACATCCGCAGCCTGAAGTAGCAGCCGGATAGCTTCATTGCTCTGGAGGGCATATGCCCACATTTCTGATACTCGCTGTTTTGGTAATTACGATCATTCTGGCCGGATTGGTGGTAGCGCGTCCGGCCCTGACCGTAGCGCGTGGAGGAAAGGTGCTGGCTTTTCTGGCCTTCTTCATCTTCCCTGTCTTCGCCGGCCTGCTCGGGCTTGAAAATCACATGGAACGATCCAAGCAAACGTCGTTTTGCCTGACTTGCCACATCATGGGTCAATACGGGCGAAGTCTCTACGTCGACGATGCATCCTATATTCCGGCGGCGCACTTCCAGAATGGACGGGTGCCGCGTGATCAGGCGTGTTACACCTGCCATACGGATTACACCATCTTCGGTACCTTCAGCTCCAAACTGAAGGGGCTGCATCACATCTATGCGCAGTACATCACGAAACCGCAGCAGCCCATCAAGCTGTATCATCCGTACAACAATCGCGAATGCCTCCACTGCCACGAAGGCTCGCGCAGCTTTGAACAGGGAGCGTTGCACACAGCCGATGCGCAAACCATGGCTGATATCAAGAGCAACAAGCTCTCGTGCCTGTCGTCAGGATGCCATGACACGATTCACAATGTGCAGAACCTGGACCACGCAAAGTTCTGGAAGCCGGAGCAATGATGGAAAATCAAAGCAATACAATTCATTCCAGGCTGCGTCTTGCCGGAGGCTTGATCATTCTGGGCCTGATTGTCCAGGCGCTTAGCCTGCTGTGGAACCATCCTCTGTCCTTCATCGCATTTACCGCCATCGGCGGGCTCCTTCTGGCGATCGGTATCGTTCTATACCTGCTGGCCGTGGTCAACATGGCAGCGTCAAAACCTGAGGATGGAACGGGAGTCCAAGCCCATTCGCGCCAAAGCTGAAAAGTTTTGCATTCATTTGGGGTTTTCGACCTGTGACTAGCGTCACAGCACCCGTGCCCAGGCGGACCTATCCTTGTGGCCATGAAAAGCAACTTCGATTTGAACCAAACCCCGCTGGTCCTGATCTGGGAAGTTACGCGCGCCTGCGACCTGGCATGTTTTCACTGCCGTGCTTCCGCGCAAGCCTGTCGCGACCCGCGTGAGCTCAGCACCGGCGAAGGCAAGAAGCTGATCGATGACATTGCGGATCTCGCCCCCCCGATTTTCATCTTTACCGGCGGAGACCCACTGAAGCGACCTGACATCTACGAGTTGGTGGAGTATGCCGCGTGGAAATCGCTGCACCCGGCCATGACTCCCAGCGCCACTCCGCTTCTGAACCGTGATTCCCTGATCAGCCTAAAACAGGCGGGCTTGAAGCGCCTGGCGCTGAGCCTCGATGGTGCTACTCCAGCGCAGCACGATGCCTTCCGCGGGGTGAGCGGATCATTCGCCCGAACGCTGGACGCAATGCACTGGGCCAACTCAATCGGCTTGCCGGTGCAGATCAATACGGCGGTCTCGCGCCGCAATATCGACGACCTGGAGGACATCCTTTCCGTCATCCGAAGCTTTCGAATCGTGATGTGGAGCTTGTTTTTTATGGTCCCCACCGGCCGCGCGGAAGCTTCGGATCTGCCCTCGGATCAGGAATTTGAGAGTGCCTTTGCCAGGCTTTACAAACTTGCGAAGACAGTACCGTTCAAGATCAAGACGACCGAGGCACAACACTACCGCCGTTACATTCTGCAACAGCGGAAGCAGGTGAACCCGGAGCAGACTTTTGCGGATGGGATACCCGGGGTTTTGTCGATCAATGAAGGCAGAGGGTTCATGTTCGTTTCGCACACCGGAGAGGTGCAACCGAGCGGATTTCTTCCTCTGTCAGCAGGCAATGTGCGCCACGCCAGCGTTCAGGACATCTATCGCAATTCTGAGTTGTTCCGGAAACTTCGCGACACCGGCAACCTGCACGGCAAGTGTGGCGACTGCGAGTTCAAGGGGATCTGCGGCGGCTCCCGGGCGCGCGCGTATGCAATGACTGGTGACGCTTTTGCCGAAGACCCGAGCTGCGCATACATTCCAAAGCCTTTAAATGCAGAACCACGCGAGCCGAGGCGCGCCCACGTTCAAGCGTGCGCGTTGCAAATGGAAGCAGGCCATGACGCCAACTGCCGGAGCTCTCATGAAACCTAGGGACCAATCCGAACCCGGGAGTAGCTGCGCGCTCTCGAACACTCTGCCTGCGGGATATCCCAGCGGTTACACAACGGAGTTCCAGGCAAGTGATGGGACGGAATTTACGGTACGTCCGATCCGGCCGGACGACGAACCCCGCATGGTGGACTTCCACCGTCATCTTTCAGAGGAAACCGTCTACCGGCGCTACTTTGTTCCTCTCAGACTCGAGGTGCGCACCGCCCATGAACGGCTATTGAAGCGCTGTCTCATCGACTATCAGAAGGAAATGGCGCTGGTGGCCACCTATTCTGACCAGGACAGGCAATTGCGGCTTGCTGCCGTTGCCCGGCTGGTGAAAGCAGCGGATGCAAAACGCGCGGAGGTGGCCTTTGTGGTGGCGGACCAGCACCAACACCATGGTTTAGGCAAATATCTACTCGACCGCATCATCGATATTGCCCGAAGAGAGGGCCTCTCCGAGCTGGAAGCCATCGTCCTGGCCGACAATCTCGGCATGAAGGATCTGTTTCGCCGCGCCGGCTTTAAGTTTTCGCCTCCGCAAGGAACGGACGTGACAGCCCGGCTCAAATTGTCCTAAGCGACAACAACTTCGAGTCGAGGGTTGGCCGTGGCGCAGATTGCCCCGCGGGCTGGGCGCCGTCACTTTCTATGCAGTCTTCGGGCAGATCGCGATGGCACGCAACGGGCTGCCTGAACCGTTCACAATTTTCAACGGCGCTGCGATCACTACGGCTCCAACCGGAGGAAGCTGGTCGAGATTGCAGAGCCCGGCGAGCCCAAACTTACCGCTACCGTGCATAACGTAGTGGTTCGGGAAAGGTGGATCAAAAGTCGCCGCCCGTCCGGCATCGGTACCAACAGTCTCTACTCCGACTCCCAACACATCGCGCTCTTTAGCCAGAAACTCCGAACATTCTTTTACAAAGCCCGGTGTGTGCGGCCCGTCTTTTTGCAGGTTGATGTATTGTGCCGGATCGGTGCGTTTTGACCAATGTGTCCGCAACAAAAACCATGCGCCGGCAGGAATGCGCCCGTGCTGTGACTCCCACTGTTTTACGCGATCAACCGTGAGCAGGAAATCGGGATCTTTCTGAACATCAGCGCTTACGTCCACCACGCATGCCGGACCGACAAACTTCTTCGGGTTGATCTGGTCCACACTGTTCTCCGGCAGATCCTTGCCGCTCACCCAATGGATAGGCGCATCGAAGTGCGTTCCGGTATGTTCACCGGTCTCAAAGCCGTTCCAATACCAGGCAGGACCACGTTCGTCATAGCGGGAAATCTCCCAGAGACGAAACTGTGGTGTGTTCGGCCACTGCGGAGGCAGCGGAAGCAAAGGAGTCGCGGCGCTCAGTGGCTGAGTCAGATCAATGACCCGCAGAGCGCCGCTATTCAGTTGTGAAACCAGATCTGCCAGAACATTTGCCATAGTTCCCTGCCTGCCGGCTAGAAAGCCAATCGCAGAGCAAATTGTATCTGTCTTGGGTTATACAACGCACGCGGCGTCCCGTAGGTTGGATTCGGCGATCCTTCCAGGAAATGCTGGGTTGCGGAGCAGCCTTGCGCCGTGCTGTTGAAATTGCAGAAATCCGCGGCGCCGTACACGGTGTTGAAGAACCTGACGTTGACCGTGTTGAAAAGGTTAAACGCCTCAGCCATCGCTTCAACGTTCAATTTTTCCGTAGCCTTGAAGGTGCGGGCAAGCCTCAGGTCAATCGATTGGTACGAATCTCCCTTGAAGGTGTTGCGCGGCTCAATTCCTACGCGATCGTTGTTGCCGAAAATATCGCCATTCGCGTCAAACCCGGCGAACTTGGTGAAGTAGTTTGGCGACTCCAGCGTCACGATGGTGCTTAGTTGGAAGTTGTTGACAAAAGCGTTCATCTTCGTTGGCCCGGCAATCGTCGTATTTAAGACAAAGCGCTGTCCTACGCTGTCAGAGGAGATCGCGCGCTCGGCCCTGAGATTGGCGCTGTCCTGAGGAATGAGAACAAAGCTAGGGTTCGGCCCGTCATCAATTCCCTTGGACCAGGTGTAGCTCAAACCGGTGCTGAAGTGATGGCTCATGCGCTTGTTCAAGTTGACGAGGAGGCCATTCCACTCGGAATTCCACCTTGAGGCAGCCTCAAAATAAACGGCATACAAAGTTGGGAAGCCCGGTGCAGCGCTTCGCGCGCCCGGAATACCCGGCGCGGCGAAGTAAGTGTTCTTAAGACCGCTCTGCCCCTGGGAATTGTGGACCGTGACTTGTCCGCTCGGATCGGGCTGGTTCACATTGAAGAAACTCCCCAGATGCACGCCCTTGGAGCGCAGGAAGCTGATATCGAGAGCTGAGTCTTTTGTTGGCTGGAACTCGAGTCCCAAACTGGTCTGGATTCCATACGGCGCTTTGTGGTCTTTGTCGAAACGCGCGATCACTGCGTCGCCAAAGAAGCCGCAGCTGGCGACCGTACCGGCCGGACAGAAGCCCAGAGGCGCAGCGTCAGGATAGGTGCCGGTCAACATGTCTGCCAATGCGATCTGCGTGATGTTCGGCGCGCTGGCAAAAGCAAAGAGACGGGTTGCTGCGTTGAGAGCGTTTTCGTTCGTGCGGCCGGGGAAAATTCCCGTGGTACCGCCGCAGGAAGGCGCCTGACATGCCAGCAGGGGCATGGGAATGATCCCATGGAAGATGCCGCCGCCGCCGCGGAGCACTACGTTGTATTTGCCGCCAAAGTGATACGCGAAGCCTGCGCGTGGATCAAATTCCGCTTTCTGGCCGTTCAGCACGTTTGACGGAAAAGTTTCGTACTGATAGCGCAAGCCGGCGTTAAAGCTCAGGTTGTTTCTCACCTGCCATGTGTCCTGGACGTAGAGGCCGCCGTAGTTGTGCGGGGTGTCGCCTTCGGCCTGGTGGCGCACGGCGTTAGAGATTCTCTGTCCCTGGAAGACCGATGTATTGAAGGTTGGCTCAGTGAAGTTCGGGGCCTGGAACCGTTCAAAGAAAAGCACCTGCGGAGCGCCGGCTTGCAGACTGAATGGGCATTGTGTCGCCAGCAGGCAGCCAAAGTCGGCTTCAAAGGGGTAGAACAGCGGGAATGATTCAAGCGTGTCCACGTGGCTGAAGTCGCCACCGAAAGCCACAGTGTGCCTGGCGTGCTGCCAGGTCATGTTATCTACGATCTCAGTGCGGCTTTCCTGGTAGAAGTCAGGGTTGCCGCGGTTCACGCCGGCCGTGAACGTGTTGAGCACTTCCAGGTGGGGCTGCGTGGTGACGGTAGGAAAGTCAAACGTACGGTGGCCGTACTGCATCCGCAACTCATTCACGAGATGCGATGAGAAGGTGGACGTCAGGCTGCCAACCAGCGACTGGTCGCGAAGATTGTTGTCTTTAAAACCTGAAGGCAGATCAAAGCCGTCATTCAAAGGCGAAACGTTGGTCAACCGGCCGTCATTGAAAAAGTAACGCAGGAACATATAGTGACGGTCCGTAAAGGAGTGGTCGAGTTTGATCAGGAAGTTGTCATAGTCGCTCTTGCGATTTACGTTGAGCTGCTCGGGCGCAAGTCCAAAGTTGGCCTTGAACTGATTGATCTGCGTAAGATTCGCCAGGATCACTGAGTTGTAATACGGATTCTCATTCCGGCGCTGGCCTTCATAATTGCCGAAAAAGAAGGTCCGGTTCTTCTTGATCGGACCGCCCAGCGTGAATCCAAACTGATTTTGCTGCAGCTTGTTCAAGCCCGGCGCAGCCAGCTCGCTCCTGGCATCAAACGCATCATTGCGCAGGAATTCGTACACAGAGCCGTGCAGGTCATTGGTGCCGCTCTTGGTAATGATGTTCACAATACCGCCGACCGCGCGGCCTGCTTCCACACTGTAAGTATTGTTAACCACGCGGAATTCGCGGACTGCATCAGTCGAAGGGGTCGTCTTTTGCACACCGGAGGCCGTAGAAATGTTGTCGGCTCCGTCGATCGCAATGAAATTGTAATGAATGTTCTGGCCGGCGAAGGAGAGCTTGGTTACCGGCTCAATGATTACGTCAGTGCTTCCGGAGGTGGTGTCGCCGATCGTGACGCCTGGCGCGAGGAGCGCGAAATCGATAAATTGCCGGCCGTTGACCGGCAGATTCTTGATCTGCGCTTGCTCAATCACCGTGTCGGTCGAAGTGCGCGTGGTTTCTACCAGAGGCGCTTGCGAAGTGACGGATACCTTCTGCTCAATCTGCCCGGGAGCGAGAGCGAAATCCAAAGTTGCGCTTTGACCGACCGTGAGAGGCATGGAACGTGTCTGCGCCTGGAATGTTCCCGCTTTCACTTCAACTTTGTAAGTGCCCACCGGCAGGGAGGCGATGCTGTACTCGCCGCTTGCGTCCGTCGTGGCAGAGCGGGAAAGACCGGTGTCTGTATTGGTGGCTGTTACTGTGGCTTTGGCCACCACGGCGCCGGAATTGTCGGTCACACGTCCCTGCAACGTGGCAGTGATGCTCTGGCCGAAAACAACCGGACACAACAACAGGGCAAACGACAATCTCACAAAATTCAGTATCCAACGATGTTGCATAACTTTTCTTCCCTCCGGGGGCGGGAAAACTATAGTCCGGAATAGGCGGATTGACAAGATATTTGACATCTAAAATGTTTAGACCTAGAATTTCGCCAATGCTCCGGCGTGCCCAAAATGGGCCGGGCCGCTGCGCCGGTCTCTGGTACAGCTCCTGCTGTCACGAAACCATTGCACGCATTGAGGCGGAAATGGCCGAGCGGTTTTTCAAGAAGGAATGTCAGAAGCTTTGCCTCGGCGAAGGACAGGAGTTTCGTGGTGAACGGATTCTCGCCGCCACCGAAGCCTTGCTTGCGGAAATGAATCTACCCACAGGAGGCAGACCATGAAAATCGTTTGCCTGGGTGGCGGTCCCGCAGGACTTTATCTTTCCATCCTCCTCAAGAAAGCTAACCCTTCATGGGACATCACGGTCATCGAACGCAATCGCCCCACCGACACGTTTGGCTGGGGAATCGTCTTCTCGGACAAAACCATGGACGGTTTCCGCACTGTAGATCCGGAAACACACGCGGAAATTACCCGTTCTTTCCGTCACTGGGACGATATCGACGTTTTTTTCAAAGGCAACAAGATCACCTCGGGCGGGCACGGCTTCTGCGGGATCGCCCGTATCAAGCTGCTCCAGATCATGCAAGCGCGAGCTGCCGGTCTGGGCGTGAAGCTCGTCTTTCAGACCGAAGTCACCGATCCCGATGATTACGCGGCTCAATACGATCTGGTCATCGCCTCGGACGGCGCCTCCTCGATCACCCGCCGTAAGTATGAGCGCGTTTTCAAGCCGAATATTCAGGTCCGGCGCAACCGCTTTGTCTGGCTGGGCAGCCGGCGAAAGCTCGACGCTTTCACCTTCGACTTCAAGGAAACCGAGTGGGGCTGGTTCAACCTGCATGCCTACCGTTTTGACGATGAATGGTCCACGTTCATCATTGAGACGCCGGAGAAGAACTGGCTGGCCGCAGGCATTGACAAGATGGAGCAGGAAGAATCGATCGCGCTGTGCGAAAGGCTTTTTGCCGAACGACTGGACGGCAATCCCCTCATCTCCAACGCCAGGCATCTGCGCGGAGCCGCCATCTGGCTTAAGTTCAACCGCGTTCTGTGCGAAAAATGGTTTCATAAAAATATCGTGTTGATCGGCGATGCTGCTCACACCGCTCATTTCAGCATCGGCTCCGGAACGAAGCTGGCGATGGAAGACGCCATTGCGCTTTCCCGTGTACTCTCAACCCACAACGGCAACGTGGAAGGCGCGCTGCAACGCTATCAGGAGGAACGCGAGATCGAAGCACTGAAATTACAAAGCGCGGCGCGCAATCGCATGGAGTGGTTCGAAGAAGTTGAGCGTTACGTGCATCAGGAACCGGAACAGTTTGCTTACGGCCTGCTCACTGGCAGCCAGCGCGTAGGCCATGCCAATCTCAAGCTGCGCGACTCCCGCTATATCTCGCGTGTAGAAACATGGTTTGCCGGACGCAGCGGCGCAACCCGCCCACTGCCGCCCATGTTCACGCCCCTTTCAGTCCGCGATGTAACCCTGAAGAACCGCGTGATCTGTTCCCCCATGGCCACGTATATGGCGGAAGACGGCGTGCCCAATGACTTTCATCTCGTCCATCTCTCAGCACGCGCTATGGGCGGCGCGGCCATGGTGGTTACGGAGATGACCTGCGTCTCGCCCGATGCGCGCATCACCCCCGGCTGCCCCGGCATGTGGAAGGATGAGCAACAGAATGCCTGGAAGCGCGTGGTTGATTTCGTGCATACGCATACCGATGCCAGGATCGCTTTTCAGCTCGGGCATGCGGGGCGCAAAGGCTCAACGCGCATGGGATGGGACGCCATTGATCAGCCGCTCGACTCCGGCAACTGGCCGCTGATCTCAGCTTCGCCATTGCCCTACATTGCCAATGTTTCTCAGGTGCCTTATGAAGCCACGCGGGCTGACATGTGCCGCGTCAAAAATGATTTTGTCGCTGCCACACGCCGCGCGGTTGCGGCCGGCTTTGATTGGTTGGAGTTCCACTGCGCTCACGGCTATTTGATGTCAAGCTTTATCTCACCGCTCACCAATCAGCGCAGCGACGAATATGGCGGCTCGCTGGACAACCGCTGCCGCTTCCCGATCGAAGTTTTTCGAGCCATGCGTGCTGTATGGCCGCAACATCTCCCGATGAGCGTGCGCATCTCCGCCCACGACTGGGTGCCCGGCGGACTTACTCCGGAAGATGCTGCGCAAGTTGCCCGCCTTTTCAAGGAAGCGGGAGCTGACGTGATTGACTGCTCGTCCGGGCAGGTCAGCAAAGCGGAGAAGCCGGTTTACGGCCGCATGTTCCAGGTGCCTTTTGCCGACAAGATCCGCAATGAGGTCGGCATTCCCACGATTGCTGTGGGCAACATTTTTGAAGGCGATCACGTGAATACGATCATCGCGGCAGGCCGCGCAGATTTGTGCGCCGTGGCCCGGCCGCACCTGGCTGATCCGGCCTGGACGCTGCATGAAGCGGCGAAACAGGGATTCACCGAGATCACGTGGCCCAAGCAGTATCTGAGCGGAAAAGAGCAACTGGAAAGAAACATCGCCCGCGCCCAGTTGATGTTGCAGGTCTAGGCATGAAAGAGACTTTACCAGCCCTGTCCGGCAAGCACGCCGTTGTCACCGGCGGCGCACGAGGCATTGGCGCGGCCGTGACGCAGGCGTTTGTCGCCCACGGAGCACAAGTCACCATGCTTGGCCGCCGCGCTGCTCCTCCACCGGAATTAGCCAACAGTCCGCATCTTCACTACGTTCAAGCGGACGTGTGCGAGGCGCAATCACTGTCTCGCGCGTTTGACTCTGCGCGCTCCCGGTTTGGTCCAATACACATTCTGGTAAACAACGCAGGCCAGGGACGTTCCGCTCCTTTTCTGAAGACGGATCTCGCTCTCTGGCGCAGCATGATGCAGGTGAATCTGGATAGCACATTTCACTGCATTCATGCCGTTCTGCCTGCCATGCTTCAGGCCGGCTGGGGACGCATCGTGAATGTCGCGAGCACAGCCGGACTCAAGGGCTACGGCTACGTTACGGCGTACTGCGCGGCGAAGCATGGCGTGGTCGGGCTTACACGTTCACTGGCGATTGAAGTCGCGACCAAGGGGGTCACGGTCAACGCTGTCTGTCCCGGATACACGGAAACAGAGATGCTCCAACAGGTGATCGACGGCATAGTGGCAAAGACCGGCCGCACAGAAGGCGAGGCGCGAGCCGAGTTGGCCGCCGGGAATCCGCAAAAGCGAATTGTCGAGCCGGACGAGGTGGCCAATGCAGTAGCGTGGCTTTGTCTTCCGGGCAGTGAAGCCATCACCGGGCAATCCATCGCGATTGCCGGTGGCGAAGTGATGTGAGGGATTCGAATGGCAAGTACTTCAACCATCCGCAAAAACCATAATGGCGCCGGCGATGCCGACGTAGTGCTTGATCTGGAGACGCGCGCTCAAAAAGGCGACCACCAGGCTCTGCGCCTATGGCTGCGACTTCTTTCATGCACGGTGCGCATTGAAAACAAGATTCGTCTCCGTCTGCGTCGTGAATTCAACACCACGCTGCCTCGTTTTGATCTAATGGCGCAGTTGGAGCGCAACTCCGGCGGTCTGCGCATGAGCGAGCTTTCCAAGCGGCTCATGGTTTCCGGGGGGAATGTGACCGGCATCACCGACCAGCTTGAACGCGAAGGTTTGGTGACCCGCGAAGCCTGCCCCGGCGATCGCCGCGCGTTGACCGTAAGATTGACATTCAATGGCCTGAAGCGCTTCCGTGAGATGGCGGTGCGGCATGAGCAGTGGATCATTGAGCTGCTGGGCGGCCTCAGCAGCGACGAGAAAGAAGCAATGATCAACGAGTTGGGAAAGCTGAAGTCGCACATCAACGGCGCCAACTCGACCACGCAAAAATTCAATCAACGCCTGCAGCCCAGGAGGGTTCGATGAGCGATGGCACCAAACTGTCGCGCTCAAACCTGGCTGGACGCACGCTGGCTGATTATTCGGCCAGGCATTTCAAATACATATATAAGGACGGCATCGCTTCCGTCACGCTCGACCGCCCAGAGCGCAAGAACCCTCTAACCTTCGATTCTTATGCCGAACTGCGCGATCTGTTTCGTGCCATGGCCCTGGCTCCTGACGTAAAGGCCGTAGTGCTGGCCGGCTCAGGCGAGAATTTCTGCTCCGGAGGAGACGTGCACGAGATCATCGGCCCGCTTACGGAACTCGAGATGCCTGGTCTGCTCGCCTTCACGCGAATGACCGGCGATCTGGTAAAGGCCATGCGCGCCTGCCCTCAACCGATCATCGCGGCGATTGATGGGGTTTGCGCCGGCGCCGGTGCGATCCTCGCAATGGCGTCCGATATCCGCCTTGGCACCGCGCGCAGCAAGATCGCCTTTCTCTTTACCCGCGTCGGGCTTGGCGGCTGTGATATGGGGGCGTGCGCGATCCTGCCGCGGATCATCGGACAGGGGCGCGCTGCCGAGCTTTTATTTACCGGCCGCAACATGACCGGCGATGAAGCTGAACGCTGGGGCTTTCTCAATCGCCTTTGCCCGCCCGAGGAACTACTCTCGGCTGCAACGGCGTTGGCCGCCGAGCTTGCCTCCGGTCCCACGTTTGCGCACGGCATGACCAAGAAGATGCTGCATCAGGAATGGAACATGGGATTGGACGAGGCGATTGAGGCAGAAGCGCAGGCGCAGGCCATTTGCATGGCAACCAAGGATTTCACTCGCGCCTATCAGGCATTTGTCGCCAGACAGAAGCCCGTGTTCAAGGGAGACTGACAGGATGAGCAGCCATCTCGACTGGCCTTTCCTGGAGCCTCGCCACAAGACGCTGGCGACGGAGCTGGAACTTTGGATCCGGCATACCCTTTGTCGGGAAGCTCATCCGCACTCGGTGAGTGAAGTGGATGATGCTTGCCGCAAACTTGTGCGCCAGCTTGGCGAAGGCGGGTGGTTGAAGTATGCCATCGGCGGCAAAGCGTACGGCGCCTCCGCAGATATGATTGATACGCGCGGCGTCTGCCTGATTCGTGAAACCCTTGCCCGCCATTCCGGCCTTGCCGATTTCGCTTTTGCCATGCAGGGGCTTGGATCAGGAACTATTTCCAACTTCGGAACACACGATCAGAAGCAGCGCTATCTTCCCCGCGTGGCCAGCGGCGCCGCTATTGCGGCGTTTGCCATCTCCGAACCGGAGGCCGGATCAGACGTTGCAGCGCTGAAATGCACCGCCCAGCCAGACCGCGACTGTTACCTGCTCACCGGCGAAAAGACCTGGATCTCCAATGGCGGCATCGCAGATTTCTACGTAACGTTTGCGCGGACGGGTGAAGAATCGGGTGCCAAGGGCATTTCCGCTTTCATCGTCGATGCCAACTCGCCCGGTCTTGAAATCGCAGAACGCATTGAAGTGATGGCACCGCATCCCCTGGCGCGTCTGGTATTCAACAATTGCAGAATTCATGCCACTCAGCTTCTTGGCGAACAAGGCCAGGGATTCAAGATCGCGATGGCTACCCTCGATATCTTTCGATCATCCGTCGCTGCGGCGGCTCTGGGTCTTGCCAGACGCGCACTCAAGGAAGCGCTTGCACGCTCCACGTCGCGCAAGATGTTTGGCCAGACTTTGTCAGACTTCCAGTTGACCCAGGCCAAGCTGGCCAAAATGGCGACCGACATCGACTCGGCAGCATTGCTCACCTATCGCGCCGCCTGGCTTAAAGACAAAGGCCAGGCAGTCACCGTGGAAGCAGCCATGGCCAAGCTGACCGCTACAGAGATTGCACAGCATGCCATCGATTCCGCAGTGCAGATATTTGGTGCGCTTGGCGTAGCAAACGGTCAGGCGGTCGAGCAACTCTATCGCGAGATTCGTCCTCTGCGGATTTATGAAGGCGCCACCGAGGTGCAGCAGCTGGTCATTGCGCGTGGCATCATCAAAGCATATGGGGCAAGTGAGGGCGAGCATGATGCGTCAGAAAAATGAAGAGGACTGAAAACGGAATGAAATTTCTGCAACCACCGAATTGGCCGCGACCCAAAGGTTACGCTACCGGCGTGGCTGTGAGAGGAAGCATGGTGTTTTTAAGCGGGATGATTGGCTGGAATGCCGAGTGCCGGTTCACGAGCAGCGACTTTACCGCGCAGGTGCGGCAGGCGCTGCTCAATATCGTTGAAGTCCTGCGTGAGGCAAACGCCAAGCCTGAACATATCGCGCGCATGACCTGGTACGTGCTCGACAAGAATGAATACATGGCGGCTGCAAAAACGATGGGCGATGTCTACCGTGAGATCATCGGCCGCCATTATCCCGCAATGTCTGTTGTCGAGGTTTCCGGCTTGGTAGAGGCGGCCGCTCGCGTAGAGATTGAAGTCACGGCTGTGGTGCCCGACTAAGCTCTGTTGCAAGAGGCAGTTTCAGAATTGGTCTTGACAGTTATTGAATTTGTGGCGCAGGCACTCTGGCTGTGCTCGATGAAGTCTGAGGGATGCAGGCACAGACAAGAGTGTCTGTGCCACATTTGTCCAGACCATTCTTGCACTGGCCTACCTTGACAGCTTCCTGCGTTCCTGCTCGCGCAGGCGCGAGCGCTGAAGTTTGCCGGTGGATGTACGCGGCAACTCAGTCACAAATTCAATCGCGCGCGGATATTTGTACGGCGCGATTCGCGATTTCACATAATCCTGCAGCTCTCGCCGCAACAGATCGTTGGCAGCCTTTTTCTCAGTGAGTACCACGAAAGCTTTGACTATCTCGCCGCGCTCTTCGCTGGGCGCACCGATCACAGCACATTCGCCAACCTTAGGGTGCCCCATGAGTACAGCCTCAACCTCAATGGCCGCGATCTTGTAGCCGGAACTCACAATCAGGTCGTCAATACGGCCTTCGTGCCAGAAATAACCATCTTCATCCTGGCGATACGCATCACCCGTGATGTTCCAGCCATTTTGCACGTATTTGCGCTGAAGGTCAGGCGCGTCCAAATAGCGGCAACCGGTGGGACCACGCACAGCCAGGCGGCCCACTGTGTTCGCGGGGAGACGCTGCCCGGCTTCATCAACAATGATTGCTTCGTATCCAGGCACCAGCTTGCCGGTCGCGCCAGGACGGATGTCACTGCCGGCAGCAGAGATAAAGATATGCAGCAACTCCGTGGAGCCAATGCCGTCGATAATCGAAATGCCGGCCGCTTTGCGCCAGGCTTCGAATACGGCAAGCGGCAGGCGCTCGCCTGCGGAAACACATTTTTTCAGCGACGACAGGTTATACCGCGGAACAAACTCCGCCATGCTGCGGTAGAGCGTGGGCGCGGTAAAACAAATGGTGCACTGGTGCCGCTCCATCGCCTGCAACAAACCTTCTGCGCTGATTTTCGGCAGCAACAGCGTGGAAGCGCCTGCGCGCATGGGAAAGAGCAACAGCCCGCCTAATCCAAAGGTAAAAGCCAGCGGCGGACTGCCACAGAAGACGTCATTGGCGCTCGGCTTGAGCAGGTGTTTTGAAAACGTATCGCAGACGGCCAGAATGTCACGATGGAAATGGACGGTGGCTTTGGGCTCTCCGGTGGTGCCGGAGCTGAATGCGATGAGAGCGACGTCGTCTTGCGCCGTATCTGCGTTCGTGAACCCGGCTGGGAACCCGGCGAGCAGCGAAGGAAGCTGTGTGAGACTCTGATTCTCATAGCAGATGAGATTTTCGAGCACCGGCGCCGATCGTTTTGCTTCATTCAGTTCGGCGGCGTGTTCGGCGCTACAGAGCGCATATTTGATCCTGGCTTTAACGGCAACCGCGGTCAATTCCTGCGCGCGTAGAAGAGGCATGGTCGTTACTGCAATGCCTCCGGCCTTGAGCACAGCAAACCAGCAGGCCGCCAGCATGGGAGTATTGGCGTCACGCAATAGAACGCGCTCTCCTGGCCGCAGTCCGCGGCTCACCAGGAGATTTGCCAACCGGTTCGCGTGCTCCAGCAATTGCTGATAATTCCAGACGCCGTCATCCGTACGCACGCAGGCTCGTGCCCCGGCACCCGCTTCCACGTGGCGATCCAGTAATTCCACCGCCGCGTTGAGACGAGCAGGATATTCCAGTTCAGCCATGCCGTGGGTCCTGATGACCGGCCAAAGCTCTTTTGGAGGCAAGTGGTCCCTGGCGAAGGTATCGGCATGCGCGCCGACGGAGGGGGATTGGCCGGCGGATCCCTGCGCCGGACCTAATTTGGATTTAGACAATGCTCAAGTCCTCGGAATCGCTCAAGTTCCGGCCGCGGCGGCTGGCGATTGAGAACAACATGCCTTCGTGGCCGCAGCCAATATATTTGACACCTAAAGTATCCGACTTTACACTCTACCGTTCGCTTCAAGACAGAGAGTTTTTCGGGGCTTGCGCGTGCAGCGGGCAAGAGCATTTTCATTCAAGGTTGACCCTTATGTCCACACCCGAATCGTCGATGGCCGTGACTGTGGGCTTTGCCCCGCTCAGCCCGCGCCGGCTGCTTACGCTCGCCGGGATCGGGATGATCCTGGTGGGAATGGTTTTTGGCGATATTTTTGCCGTCTTTGTTCTGCACCAGAATGCCGCCCGCGTCGGCGCGGGTCTGGCTGCTGCTGCTCAGGCGGCGCAAGCGGGCGACAGCGCTGCGGTTGCCGAACACTTCAAGAGCACTGGAGACTTTCTGGAAAACCGCGGCACCAAGGTGGACGCGCACGTTCACCTGATTGCGTTTGGCTACCTTGCGCTGCTGCTGGCGCTGGTTCAGCCCTGGGTCAGCCTCTCTGAAAGCGCCGGGCGCCGTTTAGCCTGGCTCTTTATATTCGGTGGAGTTCTGTTGCCCGTGGGTGTTTTTTTGATTCACTACGTTGGACTGGGGTACAGCCCGTTGCAGGCTATCGGCTGGGCCAGCATCTTTGCCGATCTTGGCGGCTTGTTGGTGCTGCTTGTGACCATAGCTTATCTGGCTGGCATTATCCGGCATTTTCGCGCGAATCGGCCTGCCCTGTCGGACCAGCTTCTCCGTGATCGAAGCACGCCCGCGCGCTGGCTGCTGGCAGGCGGCCTCACGCTGGTTCTTTTGGGCATTCTTCATGGCTCGTACTACGCGGGCGTGGATCTTTACAAGCACGAAGCAGCAGACTACACAATTCTTTCGGAGATGAGCTCGGGCGCTGCCGCGCAAGATTCATCGAAAATCAATCAGGCTCTGGCTGACTATGGGCAGCTGCAGGGAGATAAAGCAGTCAAGATCGCCGCGCACGCGCATGTGATTGAATTTGGACTGCTCGCGATGCTGGTGGCATTTTTTCAGCCCTACGTTCAACTTGCTGAAGTGTGGAAGCGGCGCTGGGCAGCAACCATGCTCCTGGGGTCTCTGCTTCTTCCGGTCTGTGTGCTGTTGGAGATGCGGTTCGGGCTGATTGCCGGCGGAGTCGCCGATATCGGAGGGCTGCTCGTGATCGTGGCGTTGCTGGCCATGTGGATCGGCATTCTGCGTTATACCGGCAACATTGACTCCATCGCAAAAGGATCCCACTCATGAGCACGCGGCAACTCCTTCTATTCGGCGGTATCGCGCTTGCCATACTGAGCATGAGTTACGGGCTTTGGTATGCAGTGTTTGCCGAACATCAGGCGCTTGATGACATCGGCATGTCGCTCACTTCGGGATTTCAGGCCGCGGCCCAAAGAAATCCAACGGACGCGGAGAAAGCTCTACTTCAATACCGGCAGGCAAAATACAACTACGATCGCCAGGTCGATGTGCACGGACACTGGCTCGGGCTTTCAATGCTGCTCATTGTTCTGGCCCTTGCCGCCGATCAAATCTCGATCTCAGAAAAATCGAAGCGGCTCCTGGCGTCGTGCTTAATTCTGGGCTGCGTACTCTTCCCTCTCGGCGTGCTGATGGAAATCTGGAGCAATGGTCCTTTTCCGAGAGCGGTAGCCATCGCCGGCTCAGCTCTGGTGCTCGCCTCGCTGGCTGGCATCGTGCTTGGCGTCCTGAGGCGTTCCGACCCATAAGACTTCCCACGCTGCTCAACTTGATATCATGGTAGTAATGTGCGTGAATGGCGCGACGGACAGTCCGTTGCCGCCAATCACGAGTGCAGGTGCTTCAACAGCCGAGGGAGCCAAACGATCCATGCCTAATGAGTTTCACAAGCCTGTCCTTGAAGGCAAGGGCGCCACTGACTATGAACGCTATCTCCGTACCGATGACCTGCTTTCGCTGCAGACAGCAACCGAGGAACTCTCGCATCCTGACGAACTGACATTTCAGGTAGTGCACCAATCCTCAGAGTTGCTGATGAAAGGCGCCAGCTGGGAACTGGAGCGAGCCCGTGTATCACTGACTGAAGGCAACTATCCCAACTCTGCCCGGCTCATACGACGTGCCAATGCCATGCTGGAGTACCCGATTTCGCTGCTGCATATTCTTGAGACCATCACTCCGTACGACTATCACATCATCCGCTCCGGCCTGGGACATGGCAGCGGGTTGGATTCACCGGGATTCCTTTCCCTCTTGCATATTGCCCCGCGCATTGGCGATGCCTTTCAGGAGCAACTCGCAAATAAAGGCCTGACGGCAGACGATATCTACCGGCGGCATGACGAATTTTTTGCGCTCCATGATGTCGCCGAACGAATGGTCGATTTTGACGAGCGCATGCAACTGTTCCGGTTCCATCACCTGAAGCTGGCACAGCGGATCATCGGCGCCGGAGTCGTCGGCACGATGGGAACACCCGTCGAGGTCCTGCAACAAAGAATGCAACACGTGGCCTACAAGGACCTTTGGGATTTGCGCAATCAGATCACTGCCAACGCTGGAAGCTGAGTTTCCTGGTGGATCTGCGGAGGGCAATGTCAGGATGGTGACTTTGTGTCTCCCCAGAGAGCGGTATCGTGCAAATCATTGACCTCTAACTTGTTGATTCAAAAGCATGCGCAAAGTCCTCAAAACACCCCCGTTAAATTAATTCTTTTAATGAAGCTCCAATGAAAGCGTAATCTGCCGGCCGTAAAACCCTTAGTAAAGAGAAATGAGAAGTCTCCGAAACGGATGAGTTCGACGGAGCACTATCTCAGAGGGTGCCCGGTTTTTGGATGTGGACTTTCGGGGGCTTTCAGCCAGGAAGGAATTCCGCCACTATGGAACTCTGTTATATGGTCAGCATCAGCATGTTGCATCAGATCCTGCAGTCGCAAGCAGTGCCTGACACGTATTACTCCCTCGTTTCCCACGATGATACGGTCACTGTAGTTCACTATGGTCCCAGCGGCCTCCTCGATCAATTTGCTTTTCCCGTGGTTTATCGCATACCCGACGTTCCCGAACACGATGGCACAATGATGTTACTCGTGGCCACGGAAAGAAGCAGAGAGTCTGAGAGTTTTTGGGTACCGCTGGAGAGCAAGCTGCTCCACTGTTGCTCCACCACTCCGTTGGCGTGAGTTTGCGCGCGAAAGCCAGTAACTCGCCGTTTGCGGCTGAGCCGCGCAGCGGGGGCGAATCCTCCCCCAGGCATTTTTCATCATTTCAGACCACCGAATTACGATTGCGGCTGCAAAACCTGCGCCGTCACAAGCAAAACACAGAAATTGACAAACCACCGGTTCTGCAACAGAACTTGCTTGGACCATTGAAAAATCGAGGAATTAAGCGATTTTTTATTGCTATATCTCCATTCCCGAAACGGTCTGTTCCTTAAAGTAATTTTGTCGTTTCTTATGCCAATCCGTGGCAAAGTGGCCGAGATCGTGAAACAATACTATTCAGGAAGTTGATGATCGACCAGCAGTAATAACCATCACTAGCCCATTCAAGAATTAAAGGTTTGCAAAGATTTTCATAAAGATTCTGGGGTGTAAAGATGTTCACGGACCGGTCATCCGCGAAACGCGTAAAGACACCGTCATTTATTGATTACCTGCATTTTGACGGTGAATTGGGCTTTGCTGTTCTGAATTCTCTCACGGATCACATTGCCGTGCTTGACCGCGAGGGCACGATCATCGCGGTCAATGAAGCGTGGAACAAGTTTGCCCTGGAAAACGGGGCGCCGGACACCAAGCGACTTTCCGTAGGAACAAACTACATGGAGGTTTGCCGCGCCGCCCTGCTTCGCCGGGAAAAAAGGGCTGCACCCACGTTGGAAGGCATCGGCAGCGTCCTCTCAGGCAAAAAGAAGGTCTTCCGCCAGGAGTATGCGCTTCATACGCCTGACGAGTCGCGTTGGTTTGCCATGTCTGTGTACTCCCTGTGTTCGCCCGGGGGAGGCGCAGTGATCGTTCATAGTGACATCACCGAAGCCAAGCTTGCGTGGACTGAGATTGAGGCAAATGACGATCGTTTCCGACTGATGGCCGAGAATGCGCCGATTTTCATCTGGATCTGTAACGAATCGGCTAAATGCACCTACGTGAACAAGAGATGGCTCGCTCATACCGGGCGTCCCATACAGGAAGAACTGGGCGACGGTTGGCTTGAAAGCGTGCATCCTGAGGACCGCGCCGGCGTCAAAAAAAGATTCCTGAAAGCCTTTGCCACGCGCAGCCCTTTTGAACTTGAATACCGGCTTCGGAACGCGAGCGGACAGTACCAATGGATTATCGATTGCGGCGCGCCATTTTATTCTTCAGAAGGCTTTCGCGGCTACGTTGGGTCCGCGCTGGACATCACGGAATACAAGCGGGGCCTTAAAACGGCAAAACTGGAGTCTCTGTATGTCAGGCTCCTGTTGAATGTATCAAAGTCCATTCATAACTCTACCGGTATCAAGAACACTGTGCAGGAATGCCTGCGTCATGTTTGCGGGTCTATGAAATGGCCGATCGGCCATGCGAGATTCAAAGACTCTGCGTCACGCCAACCCCACACGCTGGCGGAAGCCTGGCATTTCAGTGAATCGGAACACAAACACTCTGAGATGACCGAATTGCTAAATCGTTTTACTGAGGCGTCTGAAAGTTCTTTGCGTCAAAAACAAGCGCTCTGGTCAGCACTCGATACCGAGGCTGTGAATTCCCCTCGCTCCGCCAAAACTCGCGGCGAACCTGGAATTCGGGCTGTAATCGCGATCCCTATTGTTATCGGCGGTAGAGCCGCCGGATCGATCGAATTCGGATTGACAGAAAGCGAGCGCCCCGGCAGGACGCTTTTGAACGTCATGAAGAGCGTTGGCGCCGAGCTTGCTCGCTTCATCGAACGGAAGAATACCCAGCATGCGTTTGAAGCAGGCAATCAACAGAATCGCGCCTTTTTTGAGAAGGCCAGTGTTGGAGCCGCCCAGGTCGATCCCGCCGGCAGGTTCATCCGCGTCAACGACGCTATTTGCAAGATCACCGGATACTCCCGCGGTGAGTTGCTTCGTATGCGGTTCAGTGATTACACACATCCTGAGGATCGGATCGTCGACGAGAAGTTTAACAAACTGGTTCGTGGAGAAATTCTCTCCTACAAGAACGAGAAACGGATCATTCGCAAAACCGGTGAAACCGTTTGGGTCCAGGTCGACGTGACCATGACTCGCGACAAAGCGGGAAAGCCGCTCTACACGGCTGGAATTCTCCAGAATATTACACAGCGCAAGCAGGGAGAAGCCGCCTTGCTGAAGGCAAACGAGGAAGTGGAAACACTGGCAGCTCGGCTGATCAATGCGCAGGAAGAAGAGCGGTCGCGGATCGCGCGTGAACTGCATGATGGTGTCGGCCAGCATGCGGTCTCGCTGGCCCTGGCGATTGCGGCATTACAAACGTCCGTACAGCAGTGGCAGACCGGCAGTGGCAGGGCCTCGCAGGATCTTGACCGAGAGCTGGTCCGGCTCAAGAAATACACAGTCGAGCTGGCGGATGGGATCCGGGAGCTGTCCCATGAGTTGCATCCGGCCGTCTTGGAACACGCCGGATTTGTCTCCGCTGTGCGCGCGCTTTGCGAAGAGTTTCGCCGGCGCGAGAACATGCGTATTGAGCTCGCGATTGAAAAAGGGCTGCAACTGCAGAATAAAGAAGGTTCTTTGGGCCTGTACCGCATTCTGCAGGAAGCTCTGCAAAATATCCGGCGTCATGCCCATTCCAAACGCGTAGCCATCAGCCTTTCCTCTTCGCAAGGCTCAATCCGCCTGGCGATCCGTGATTTCGGAGTTGGATTTGATCCCACGGTTGCCCGCGCCAAAAACAGCCTGGGAATGATCAGCATGCAGGAGCGTACCCGAATCCTGGGAGGGACATTTCACCTGACCACCAGCGCCAAACAAGGCACTGAAATCATGATTGAGATCCCCGAGAACCCACCTCAGATCAGAAGGCAGCAGGAACTGTCCCCAAGGCGAGCTAAAGCCACCGGTTGAACAAGGATTCTGCCAGAGTGCCAGGCCATGCGGGCACTCTCACACCTCTCCAAATCCGGATCACGTGGTGAAGGGCCCTTGCTGAGCGCAAGCTGCTCGCATGGGGACTCGGATTTTTTAGACCATCGCCAGAGTTTTCCTAAGCTGCCCACTTATCGCGATTACCGACTTTGCTTGCCGGTGTGACGCCTCGGCGACCCACAACCATCCTGTAGATCAGCAACAGTAGAATCGAACCGCAAATGGCCAGAGCAAAGCTTCCGATGCTCCAGCTATCGACTCCAGAGCTGCCCCACAACACACGACCAATAAATCCTCCCACCAGGGCCCCAGCAATGCCCAGAACAGCGGTCATGAAGAAGCCACCTGGGTCCTTTCCCGGCATCAACAGCTTCGCGATGCCGCCAGCGATCAAGCCAAATATGATCCATCCGATAATTGCTCCCATAAAAACCTTCTCCTTTTGTCGTCAAAGCGTCTCCAATCAGCTTTGAAACGCAGGGGCGCCCAATGGACACCTTCATGCTCCGCCATATCCTGCCGCCACGAAAGCCGAAAAATTACCATCGCGCTGTCCCTGAAAAAACTCCGGCTGACCACAAAGCACTTTATATCGCTGAAAAGATTGCAATGAGTCGCTATTGCGCCCGTTCTCTGCGCTACAGATGAGAGCTTTCTTAATCACTTTTCGCTTGGCTTCGGCGCTTTGTTCGTGACCTTTCAGGCTGGTTCAAATAGCATACTGCCTGCCCGGTTGAGACGTAGACCCAGGTTGCATCCGGTGCGCCTGAACCCGGAATCTGCAAGGAACAGATGCAGTTTTAACGCGGCGGATAACGCAAATTCCGCTTCTCACATCTAACTTCTTACTCACAATTGCAACATGGGTTTTTTACCGACGGAGCGGCGGTATGCTGAGTGCCGACCGAGTGGAGCCAAGTGAACGCAAAACTGCGAGTAGCTGTTGCTGACGATCATCCCGCAATGCTGGGATGGTTGGTGACAACACTGCGCACGGAATTCGAGGTCGTCGCCTCGGTTAACTCCGGAGTTGCCGCTCTCGATGTTGTAGCTCGCCTTGATCCGGACGTCATTGTTCTTGATCTCGCAATGTCCCCAATGAACGGATTGGAAGTAACCAAATCGCTGCGCCGGTCCGGCGCCCGTGCAGGGGTTGTTCTGGTCACTGCTTACGACGATCCTGAACTGGCAAAGGTGGGCTTTGCTGCCGGGGCGCAGGGCTTTGTGAACAAAGCCAAAGTAATTGAGGAACTCGCTCCGGCCGTCCGCAAGGCGGCCGTTGCAAAACGGCATTCCGCAGCCGGCGATCCTTAGTCTTTACACGTGGGAGTCTCCTGCTCCCGCAGGGCAGTGTCTTGCAGATCGCTTTTCGCCAGCGGCATCTCCACCATGATTTCCGTCCCTTTTCCGGGCGCGCTGCGAATGCGAATGTTTCCCTTCAACCCGCGCACTCTTTCTTCCATCTGGACAAAACCCAATCCTCTTTTGCGTTTGGGATCGTTCACGTTGAATCCCCGACCGGAATCTCTAACGTAGAGCTGGACATGATTTTCATTATTCGTAAGCTCAACCATGGCAACGTTGCAGTGCGAGTGACGCATGGCATTGCGCAGCCCTTCCTGCGCGACCATGAAGAGACACACGGAACAGTCCAGGGAGAGGCCGGAAGCCAGTTTGCAATCGGTAAAGGTCACCTGAATGGGGTAGAGGGCTTCGCTTTCCCGGCAGAGCAACGTCAGCGCGCCGGACAGGCCCATGTATTCCACCAGCGACGGATGGAGTTGGCGCGAAAGGCCATGGATTCGCTTGGAAAGGCGCGAGACGGTCCATCCGAGTGAGGTGAGGTCGGTTTGCATGTCGGAGTTCGTCGGCGATTGCTGTTTGAGGCCGTCAATCGACATGATGACGGCCGTCATCTCCTGGCAGACTTCATCGTGCAGCTCGCGGGCGACCCGGCGCCTTTCGTCGTCGTGCGCATTTAGGAGGCTGGCGCTCAGCCTGCGAATCTGCTGGTAACTGATATGCAATTCGTTTTCTGCCCTGCGCCGCTCTTCAAACAAAATGGCAAGCAGGAGCAAAGGCACAGAAATCACCATCAGAAAGAGACGCATTCCCATCACGTTGTCGTGTGGCGAATCAGCCAGGAAAGGTCCTCGCCCGTGTAAAGCGCTTAACATGGCCAGCACTCCCACGAGCGATATTCCTGTGGATGCGCCTGTAAGCCCGAAGCGAAGTGCCAGCCACAAAAGAAATGGGAATGGTGCGTAGAGGACCGCTACGGTTTGACCTGGATCAGCTTCTGTCCGGCCAAAAGCCATGAAGGATGCCGCAAACAGCCCTCCCAGCAAGACCACCGCTTCGATAAACTTCTTGGCCGAATCGAAGGTCCCTCTACGATGCAACGTCGTCCAGCAAAAAATGGCCGGAGTGACCACAACTGCGCTTACGCTTCGACAAAGAAATTTATCAACCCACAATTGCAGAAAATGCCCGTTGCCGTTGTAACTGGCGAATGCCCACCCCAAACCCGCGAGCGCCGGAGCCGCAACTACGGCAATCAAGCAGAATGCGCCGAACTGGGTTATGCCGTCCATCTGGAAGCGTCCACGAGCGAAACGGCGGAGCGCATACGCGGAGATGGTTGCTTGAAAGGCATCGTAGGGAAATATGGCCGGGAGCGTCCATCCGTTGCCCTTCCACTGGTCCACCAGCAGGCACATGAGCGCCGCGATGGCCAAATAAATCCACCAGCGGCGTAACGGGACCAGGAGAAGCGCGCAAAGGAGCACTGAAACGGGCAGGGACAGTACACCCGGCGATTCGAGAATCGGGGGACTACCAAAGCGGTAGGCCAGGAGAATCGCGACAGCAAATACGAGCATTTTCAGAATCGCAGACAAGCTCAATGGTTCTGTTTCCGCCAAGCCGTCGATGTCCGCGTGGTCTCTGGCGCTTCGAGAGTAGTCGGGTACGGCGCGCCCCCCCTGCGCGTGTCCGGGCTGTGTCATCACGTCTTTCCGGACCATAAAGTCAACTTTCGGCACAAATGTTCTTCTTAAGAACCCGATAGGGCTCAAAAATACTCTGTCAGCCGGCCAACGCATTAAGATTTTGCGCTTTAGGGCCCCTTACAATCACCTATTCGCAAAAAAAGAACGCGCCTGCGCGCGCTGTTCAACCCTGCTTGTCTATTAGCGCCGAACAGATTCACGGAGTCACCAGATTGTTGCGGATTGCGTAGTGCACCAGATCTACGATTGAATTGATTCCCAGTTTCCGCATGATAGTTGCCCGGTGTGTCTGTACTGTCTTCACACTAATGCCTAAAAGCAGTGAGACCTCTTTATTACTCTTGGATTCCGCCAGCAACTGAACGATTTCCCGCTCCCGCGCGGTCAGAATGCCGTGGCCTCCTGCTTCTTCGTGCGCCAAATCCCCAAGTTTGAGAAAACCTTCAAGAACTTTTTCCGCGACGTCCGAGGTGAAAAACGGCTTGTGGCGAGCGACAGTCTCAATCGCGGTAATGAGCTGCGTTGAAACGTCGGATTTAAGCACATAGCCGCGAGCGCCCGCTGCCAGGAGATCGCGTACGAACTGCTCATTTTCGTACATTGAGAACACGAGCACTTCGGTTTCGGGCACGTCATGCCGTATCTGCCGGGTGGCTTCCAGACCGTTTAGCTCGGGCATGCTGAGATCAATGATGGCGACGTTCGGCCGGAATTTAAGAGCAAGCTTGACCGCTTCTCTTCCGTTCGTTGCCTCGCCGCAAACTTGCCAATCCGGCCTTTGTCCAAGCAATGCCATCAACCCTTTTCGGACAACTTCATGATCATCCGCTACAAGGATGCGAACCACTCACGGTCTCCTTTTTTTCGACAAGACAATAACGCAGTGGCACTTGCAGTCACTATTAAGTTTTTTCTAATGCATCACGCGCCGCGGGTCTAAGTAACATTAATCCAATAGGCGTAAGAAGCCAACTGGGCACAAAACACAGTCCCAAGCGGTACTAAAGACTCCTAACAGGAGGCGCACCCCATCAGGAATCAGGCAAAGTGTGTATTTTAGGCGGGCTAGAAATGGGCTGCTTCTAAGGTGGCTCAGATGGGCAGGCTCTTGTCACTGATAAACAGCCAGACGGTCGTGTCGCCCAGGGTGAAAATATTTACATGGATATCGTGCTCGGCGCTTTTCACTGAGACCTTGAAATCAAAATGGGAAGTCGCGGCCCCCGAGTGGATAGCTTCATTTATGCTTGCTACAAAGTCCGGTTGACGTATCCAGGGAGCGATCGAGAACAGATGCTTTCCCGGAGCGTTTGTAAAGAAGGAATCATCGCTTAATTCATCGCGATCCCGATACTCAAGAATTTCCCATTCGCTGTTCACATGCAAAATGCCCAGCGGAATCTGTTGCCATCTGTAACTGCTCAATTCAATATCATCGTTACCCGCAATCGCGGGGCCGGATACGGGCAATCCAGACTCTGCGATTCTTTTCCTGCATGTGGCTGGTGAACTCATGCACGGATTCTAGGCTTCAGGAATCAAATGCCGGAATCCGGTCCATTTAGTAAAGTGGCGGGAATATTGATGTAGCGCTGCCATTGTGGAACACAAGCGCTACTTCTCGCATGCGCATGAGCAAAGTAATTTTTTTCTTACCATCACATCTGGTCCACCAGGATTTTGAGCGCGATTCACTCCAGGACCATTTTGGAACGGCTGCGATAGGACGGCTATGAATGGATTTCCACAAGCCCGATCATGTGTTTGGTCGCGCTCAGGCGGAGGCCGTACTGCAAGAACCAGCTTTGTTGCAGGGCTTATCGAACCAAGATCGGGCCACTCTGAACATTCCTGGAAGAACGGGTCGATAAGCCCTATCAAGAATTCTTTCCGCCCGTTGCGCGAGAGTCAATTCGTGCCGCGCTTTACCCTGAGACCTTTTGACGCCAGAGCAAGCCAGCACCATGGAGATTGAGTCCCTGGATAAATCCGGTGCTAATGAGGAAAAATCCAGATCAGGCTGATTCCTCCGGCCAGCAGCACGCCCAGCGTGATGATCCATGCAGCCCGTCGGTTTGGGCGGTAATCGCCCCGGTCAATTTCCTGGCTGACCTGGGTTGAATGGATGCCGGCCCACAGCATTAACAGAAGGCCGAAGATTACCATACCGAATCCAACCCGACTGAGCCCGAGCAGGTTGAAGTGTGTAAGCGCCCTCTCGGTAACTTCCTTGGACTGAATCAGAAAGAGGCTGAAGCGGTTGATCGTGATGCCAAAGCTGATCAGCGACACTGCCGTGCGCAGGTACGCGAGATAAGTCCGTTCATTAGCCAAATGCTCGGAGACATGCGCTTGCGACGCGGAGCTGCCGGTCGCGCCCGCCGGCTTGTTTCCCGTCCGTGACAAAATTCGTGGAAATTCGATGGGCTTCATGGGTTCTCTTTTCTACGCCGCCCGCCTCGCCGGCGGAGCCGTTGCGATCACGTCGGTGCTCTCTCCGTACTTTTCAAGATCCTTTTCCAGGAAGTGATTGAGTACCGTGCGTATGGTAGCGATGGCAGCGAGCTGTCCAATATCGTTCCAGCTGGGAGAAATGGCCGTGCGGATGATGTCGGCGGCGAGCTCAAATTCCAGGCCCAGCAGCAGCCACACGCCAAATCGAACCAGCACCTCTTTACGCGTGCCCACGGAAAGCTGATGCGAAAAAAACCGGGCAAACATCGTGTAAAAGGCTTCGCACGCGCCGACCATGATCAGGAGAGCGGCTGCCGCCTCAATCCCCAGGGCGATCCATGCGGCGACCGATCGAAAAACTTCTTCCATGCTTCCTCAGCACGCGTCGCGCAGTATGAGTGCCCCCACACGTTCATCTCCGCAGGACGAAAAACAGGCATATCGTAAGGGCCAGCCAAAGGCCAGCGACAACCACAGCGGTCGTACGCACGGCAAATGGCCGGATGTTCTCTCCTCGTCGCTTCATAGCCGCTTCGGCGCGGTCGCAGGCATCCTGCAGCACGTTTTTCGGAGTAAGTCCGCGAATCAACGCCAAGCCAGCGTAAAGAACGAGCGCGTCGTCCATAAATCCGATGACGGGGATGAAGCTGGGAATAATCTGCACCGGGCTTAAGACGTAGGCCGCGACACAGCCGGCGATCATCCGGGCATACCAGGGTGATCCCGGCCGGCGAAGAATGAACCAGATCACAATGAATTCGCGCTGCAAGCGATCAGCGTTTGCTTTCAAGCGCGCCGCCAAGGCCGGCGGCTGCTCGAACACCTCTTTCGACGCTGCGGACTCTCCCAGACGCAGTGGTTGCACATGCCTCCTCAGTTGAGCTCGTGCAATTCAGGCCGCACAATGCAGCGAAAACCTTGATGACATGTTCCTGTGTCGACTTGCTGAGGAATCCTGGCTGCCGGCCGATAGCGGAAGCAATAGTTGGCGGCACACAAAAACGAACCGCCCTTCAACACTTTTCTGGGGATCTGAATTTTCGGTGTTTGCGGATCGTAGCTTTTCTCCCGGGGATCACCCTTGGGCCGGCCTGAGCAGCAGGAACCAGCCACTTTTTGATGCGGTCCAAACCAATCGCTCGTCCATTCCCATACATTCCCCGCCATGTCATAAAGACCGTAGCCATTGGCGGGAAAGGAGGCAACCGGAGAGGTCCGCTCAAAGCCGTCGAGCATCAGGTTCAGCAAGGGAAATTCTCCTTGCCAGATGTTGGCCATCATCTTGCCGTCAGGCGCAAATTCATTGCCCCAGGAATAGACTGCTCCTTCCAGGCCTCCGCGCGCGGCGAATTCCCACTCGGCTTCATTCGGTATTTCTTTTTCAGTCCAATGTGCATAAGCTTCAATGTCTTCAAACGCTACGTGGACAACGGGATGGTCTTCACGTCCTGCGAGAGAACTCTCCGGACCTTCCGGGTGGCGCCAGTCCGCTCCGGGCAGCCAACCCCACCAGTTGTAGTGATTGCGAAGATCAACCTGGTGAGACGGCTGCTTGAAAACAACAGACCCAGGCACCAGCATCTTCGGAAGGGCTCCGGGGTAAAGAGAGGCATCGGGCACCCGTTCGGCGATGGTCACATACCCGGTGGATTCAACAAACGCGTCAAACTGAGCATTTGTGACCGAACACTGGTCCATCCAAAAGCCGCTCACGGTCATCAGATGCGCCGGCGCTTCCTCCGGATAGTGATGGTTTGATCCCATCAAGAACGTGCCGCCCGGAATCCAGACCATATCTTTGTGCAGAGGATGAACCCTGGAACGCGAAGGAGCTTTGGTGGTGACGGAGTGATGGGCCATTGCTGTTTGTCCTCGGGACTACTGAATGGTGTAGTTGTGAGATTGCATGCAAACGGAATAGGCGCGCCTCACATTCTCCGTGACTGGGATCGGAGCTTTCTCCGAGGCGCCAACGGCCGCCTTGCTGACATCATTCTCCTGCTCCGGGAGAGCGCTCTGGCCGCGCGCCCACTTGTAACATTCCGTTTCATCTTTGAGTTGTTGCTCCGGGGATTGATTATTCTTCGGGGATGCATACACCTGAAGCGTTGAAGCCACGTTGCTGCTGTATCCCGCAGGAGCAATTCGTTCCGGAGGTTGAGGGGTTGAGGGCGTCTGAGCCAACAGGCACACACTCATGAGTAATAGCATCAACAATAGCAACACTGATTTTCGCACCGCCTTTTGCGTGCGAGTGGCAACACCCGGATTGCGGCATGCGAAATGACGAAGCCCAATCATCCCTGTTTGCCGGTTTTGTTTTCATTATTCTTGACGGACGGCAGGCCTTTGAGCATCTTTTTGATGGCTTTGTCGATGCTGTGCGCCTCATTCCCTGCATTGCCCGTCAATTCGTTTTTTGCCACACCTCGAAAGACGGCGTGTTTTGTCTTTGCGTCGAAAATGTCCACCATCAAGGTACCCGGTTTGTAGTCGTACTCAGTGGTGTCTGCCAACCCCGGCGCACCAACGTTGTGCCAGCCAAAACCCGGCGAGTCGTCATAGAACCCTCGTATGGTTTCCTTCTGTTGCGAGCCATGAACGACTACCAGGGCGTCACACTCCGCTGGATCAACTTGCCGCCATCCTTTTTCTTCCAGCTTCCTGGTGATCGATTGTTTGGCTGCGGCCTCGGCCGAAGGATCTCCCCAGGAGGTTCCGAGCTTCACGGCGAAGGTACGGAATTGGGAGAAATTGAAATCGTGATCGTGCGCAGTGTTTACGTCTTGCGCTGAAACGAGCACACAAGACAGCACCAGAAAGCTCAGAGTCGCGAATTTTCTTTTCATCATTCAGCCCCTTGCAAGCCATCCGGGGCAGCGGATGTGACTTAGCCCTACTTTTCCTCTTTAGATTGCGGAGGGAAATTCTTGAACATTTTTTCCGTGGCCTTTTGGATCTTCTTTTGGTTCTTTTCCGGCTTGTCGGAAAGTTCATCCTGTCCTACACCCCGGAAGACAAGCTTCTTGTCCTTGGCGTCAAAAATATCGACCACCATCGTACCAACCTGGTATTCGGTGACATTGGTGGTGGCCATGCCAGGCGCCCCTCCCCAACCCCAGCCGCCCCAAGCTCCTCCGCTGTAGAAGGTATCGAGCGACTTCTTGGTCTGGCTTGCGCCATGGATCACAACCAGAGCGTCAGCCGACGCTTCATCAGCCTGAGTCCAGCCCTTTTTGACCAATGCGTTTGATACAGTTTCCTTGACACGGTTCTCGGTCAGCGGATTACCCCACGACGTTCCAATCTTGACTGCGAACGTATGGAGTTGCGAGAAATTGAATCCGTGGTCGTAGTCTGTCTTTACTTCCTGGGCGGTGAGCATCAAGCCCAGCGAAATCACCGATACAAGAATTCCCAATCTGAACATAACTTCTGGCTCCTTTGGGCAGGTCATGGCAACAAACCGCGAATTATGACGAACGGCCCAGACCAGCGGCGCAGGGTTTGCCATACCATCCACTCCCAGGCTTGGCAGCACATGACTCTGCCCGGCCCTGTCTGGATTGGATGGCGGGCACTCGACAGGAAGCGGGGTAGCGCTGCGTTTGCGTCAGCCCGGTTGAATCAAATGAAAGAATGGTCGCGACCGGTAAATACGGCTCAAGCCGCTCTCTGGCCTTCGAGGTCCTTCTCAATTCCCTCTCGAAGTTCGAGCGGCAAGTCGGATTCCGCTACTCTGGCGCCAAGACCCTGAAGCCGCTCGGAGATTTTTTGCCGCCTTTCTGGATCAGATTCGCCTAGCACGATCAGGGCGGAGCTTCCCGGCGTCAACTGAGTCTTTACGGTCTTGACGAACCTGCTGGTAACGCCATGGTCCATCAGCTTGCCCACCAGCCGGCCGCCGAGCGTCCCTGATATCGGGAAAGGAAACATCCCGGTCACTGCTGCGGTCACCAAGCCGAGTAGATGACCTGCTCTCTGCGCTGTGCCACCGCCCCTGCTCTCTGCTGAGACGCTCGCCTTCCCATCAAGGTTCCTGGTGACCAGCACGCAGTCTTCAATCTGCAGCAGACCCTCACGCACCATGTGATGAAGTGTGGCGCGCGCCTCATCGCCCTTATATTGGTCGTTGATCAATGCAATCAGGTGGCTCACGTGATCATCTCCTTGTGATTCTGTTCCGGTTGGGAAAAGTGTTGGGCTAAAGGAATGGGACGGTTTCGCGTACGTGCTCAAGCGAGGTTCTGTGCCCAGAGGAAAGCTGCTTCTCATTTTGAGGCGCGTCGCCCCACTGGCGAACGCGCCTATTTCAATGTGGTCCGGCTATTTCGCTTCGCAATCTCCAACTACCACGCCGTTAATGTGCAGGTGGAGATCACCTGCAAAGGCCTTGGGGGTACCGGCTTTCTTTTCATCGTTTGTTTTCTGAGTTGACTCTGCTGCTGCATTCTTGACAGGGGCTGTGGTGGTGACACCCGTCGCAGTCCAGCGGCCCGTCAGCTGAACCTTTTTTCCCACCCAGGGCGAGAGATCGCGCGCCGTGTCGAACTCGTAGGTTCCCTCGTCAGTCTTCAGCACGAAGCCTTCTCCCTCGCGAGCTACGCATCCGGTCACGGTCCTTTGACCGCTGGCTGACTTGCCTGTGGTTTTCGCGGTAGGCTGAGCGGATGACTTACTCTGGCCGGCTGCTTGGGCTGGCTGAGCCGACGATTGACTCTGGTCGGTTGATTGGGCGGGTTGCTGAGCTGTGCTGGCCAGGGCCAGGGCAAAGAAAGACATCAGACAGATCAATACTCTAAGTCTCATTGGGTCTAACCTCCGTTCTTCATTCCTTGCAGCTTTTGCGATCCATGGCTGCATAGCTTTTGGCTAGATGGTTTAGAGACATGAGCAGCCGCCACCGCAGCCGGGAAACAGCAGGGTTCGGCTGATTGCTTGCACGCGAATCAATCGGCATTCACCGGATTAACGCTGGTTCAAGCAGTTCCGAGCGGGTCCCGTGATTCAAATGCGGCACAACGGGCGCTGCGGTGGGGTTTACAGCGGTTTAGAGCGCTGGAGAACTGGCCGGGGTTGCGAAATCTACTTTTCCTTTTCAGGAGGATACTTCTTGAAGATTTCCGTGATCGCCTTGCTGACCTGATCGAACATCTTCGACTGCTTGTCGTAGTCCAGCTTGGATTTGGCGCGGCCGCTCCACACCAGCTGTTTTCGTTTGGCGTCGACCAGATCGATGACAAGAGTGCCTTGCACCTGCTGTTGTGTTTCCGGAGCCGACAGCGAACCGCCCCACATCGTGGAATCCGGTGGAGGAATTCCTCCCGTGGCGGCAAATCCGGGATCATGCGCGGCTACAGCGCTGTTCGCATTGACCCCACCCTGGTAGGTGACCAACAAATCCGGATTGCTTTCTACTTTGCGGAGACCTTTTTGTTCCAGCTCGTAGTCAACGTCCAATTGAATCTTGGTGGCAAGCAGGGGCATGGTTGCGGGTAACTCACGCGGTATCCAGGCGTAGGTTTTGAATTGCCCGAAGTCGGCTGACTTGTCATACCCGACTTTTACCTTTTGCGTCCAGGCAAGGGACGCGCTGAACACCACCACCAGGAGAAGTGCCAGCCGGGCATGCATCCCATTCATAGGCCACCCGCCGGGTATCACCAGCGTATTCCGAACGTGATCGGAATGATGCGCGTTGTGATGAGGTGCTGATAGGCGGCGTGGTAGCGCGCTTCGGTATAGAACTTAATGTGCGATTCCCCGAGCCGGTACGTAATACCCGCGCCTGCGTTCCAACCACCGCCGTTGCTGCTGCCAGAGGCAATGGTTGTGTTTGACGAAACCAGGCCGTTCGTGCACACTACGCCCCAAAACGCGTAGCTGGGAAGGCAAACTGAACCGATCGAAAGAGTGGGCGTGGTAAGGTCCCATGAACGGTGGTACCAGCCGCCGCCGAAGATGCCATAGGCCCCTGCTTTATGAGCTTCACGTGAGTGCACCAGAAAGTTCAGCGTAACTGAATTGCTGCGGGCACTGCCGCCAGGAGCTCCCGTTAGAGCTATGACCGACGATTTCGGAGGCAGATCTTGAAACATGTACTCGAGATTGGTGCCCAACATCGGCCCGAAGTTGATACCGCCGCCAACCTGAAACGTGCCGCCCGTATTGACGATGTTGGAGAACTGGGCCTGAGGCAGTCCGAACCCGCCGCCAATATTGAAGTTATACTTCGGTGTTTCAGGCTGAGAGAATCCCCATGCGCATATGAAAAAAAGAATAAGAACCTGCCCTAAAAGATGTTTCTTCATGATCTATCCTCACTGGTGTGCTAGGAATGTGTGCCCCCACCTGACAACTTGCGGATTCAAGTGGAACCGTCCGGCTTCTCACTTTCACTCCCCCCGGGATTAAAGAATGGGCGAGCACGGATGCTTGGCGAGAACCATGCTCGCCCGAGGGGAGACGAGTATTTGCAGGATTGGTACCTGCCGTTTCTATAAAAAGATTAGAATCGCTGCCGGCCAGGGTTGACCACCCATAAACAACGAAAGCGCATGTTCTGTTGCATGGCAATCAACCCCGTCTTTCACCTGTTAACAGCGAGTTAAGCTGCGCAAAGCGTCCCTTATCTCGCCGAATCCGCTATGCAGCCGGCATTCTCCTTAACGGCTCTGGTCTGGCAAACGCACCGGCTTTCCCGCCGGCGAGTATTTGTTTCGCATCAATCCGGCCGAAAATCTGGATCAGTTTTCCGACTAACCCGGTCCAGCCTGTCTGATGGCTTGCGCCGATCCCGGCGCCATTGTCTCCGTGGAAATACTCATAGAAGAGAATGTTGTCTTTCCATTGCGGATCGGTCTGGAATTTTTCTGCACCGCCGTACACCGGGCGCCTGCCGTCTTTGTCACGCAGAAAAATCCGCGTCAATCGATTGGAGATCTCGCGGCTTACTTCGAACAAATTCATCTGCTGGCCGGAGCCGGTGGGACACTCAATCTTGAAGTTGTCGCCATAGTACAGATAGAACGACAGCAGCGCTCGAATGATCAATGCGTTGACCGGCATCCATACCGGACCGCGCCAGTTTGAATTGCCTCCGAAGATTCCTGTATCTGATTCGGCGGGAAGATAGCTGACCCGGAACTCCTGTCCACCCGCGTTGAACACATAAGGATGATCGGCGTGGTAACGCGATAAGGCGCGAATCCCGTAAGGGCTCAGGAACTCGTTCTCATCGAGCATGCGGGAAAGGACGCGGCGCAGGCGATCTGGGTTTAACAACGCTGCTATGCCGCGGCCGCCATAACCAAAGTTCCCAGGCCCGGTGGGGTGGATGCTGTCGCGCAGATCAGGCATGTGCGCCAAGCGCTCCCTTAAGACCTCAGTAACGCGGGGAACACGCTCACGCTGCCAGGGTTCAATGACCGTGGTGGCGCAGAGAGGCAGCAGTCCCACCATGGACCGCACTTTGAGGCGCGTGGCACGACCATCAGGAAGGCGCAGAACGTCATAGTAGAATCCATCCTGTTCGTCCCACATGCCATCCGGCCCGGTGTTGTTGATGGAACGCGCAATCCACAGGAAGTGTTCGGCGAACTTTGCCGCAAGATCTTGAAAGAAATCTTCGTTCACAGCCAGCTCAACCGCGATCTCAAACATGTTCTGGCAGAACAATGAAACCCACGCAGTGCCGTCGGCCTGCTCCAGATGGCCGCCAGTAGGCAGCGGCGAACTGCGGTCGAACACACTGATGTTATCGAGTCCCAGGAACCCGCCCTCAAACAGGTTCTTGCCGAATCGGTCTTTGCGATTCACCCACCAGCCAAAATTCAGCATCAACTTGGCAAAAGCATGTTTGAGAAACTCCACATCGCCTTCGCCCCGGAGCGCTTGCTCCATGCGATAAAGGAAAATCGTAGCCCAGGCGTGCACCGGTGGATTCACATCGCTGAAGTTCCACTCGTAGGCTGGAATCTGGCCCGTGGGGTGGAGATAGAACTCCCGCAGCATGATATCGAGTTGCTCTTTAGCAAAGTCCACATCCACCGCGGAAAGCGCGATCGCATGAAACGCCAGATCCCACGCTGCATACCATGGGTACTCCCATTTATCCGGCATTGAGATAATCTGCTCGTTGAGCATGTGTGACCACTCGCTGTTGCGTATCTGCTTGCCACCGAAATGCAGAGGGTCAACGCCGTGTTCATCGAGCCATTTGTTGAGGTCGAAGCCAAAGTACTGCTTGCTCCACAACATTCCCGCCATGGCCTGCCGCATCACCCGAAGTTCATCTTCGGTCGCTCGAGGCGGAGCGATCTCGGCATAAAACTCGTCTGCCTCCTGCTTTCGGGACTGCATCACCCTGGTGAAAGTCTTGAACGGATCGCCTACTGCATCAGGACCAAGGTCGCATAGCCGTAGACGAATCACGGATGTACCGCCTGCAGGCACTTTCAATTCGTAATCCGCGGAGACTTTTGTTCCGGTATGATCCGGATTGACTTCGTCCTGCTTTCCCGCGACCACATAATTGTTGATTCCGTCTTTGACATAGCGGTTCGTGTTGGTCATGCCGAAGAGTCTTTGGTTATTGGTTTCATTTTCTGTAAACAGCAGTGGAACATCGCCTTCGCAATAGAGATAACGGTCACCCAGTTGCTCATGAGAAGCCTTGACCGCCCGGAAGCCATCCTTGATCGTAATTTGCCTTAACGAGGGCTTGGGCGGGTCGTCCCACCACGCCCAGGTGTTGCGAAACCAGAGTGTCGGAAGAACGCGCAGAGACGCCGCCTCCGGCCCCCGATTTGCCACGCTGATTTGTATCAGGATGTCCTCGAGCGACACCTTGGCGTATTCCACAAAGACGTCAAAATAGCGATTCTCATTGAAAATGCCGGTGTCCAGGAGCTCATACTCAAGGTCAAGACGGCTGCGATTCCGGCTGGTGTTAACCAGATCAGTGTAAGGAAAAGCCGCCTGAGGATACTTGTACAGATATTTCATGTAGGAATGCGTCGGCGTGTTGTCGAGATAGAAGTAGTACTCTTTGACATCCTCTCCGTGATTGCTCTCGCTGTTGGTGAGCCCGAACATGCGCTCCTTTAAGATCGGATCTTTTCCGTTCCACAACGCTACGCTGAAACAGAGCAATTGTTTTTCATCGCTGATACCGGCAATGCCATCTTCACCCCAGTGGTACGCGCGCGACCGCGCCTGTTCATGCGGAAAGTAATCCCAGGCTGTGCCGTACTCGCTGTAATCCTCCCGCACCGTGCCCCACTGACGCTCGCTCAGATAGGGACCCCATTTTCTCCAAGGCGCACCGCCGTGTGCCTCCTGCAAGCGAACTTGTTCTTTTGCCACAGCAAACTCCTTTTGCTTTTGATCTTTGGTGATTCCCTCGTCGCGGACAGCAGGACGCTGCCCCTGAAATTCGTGGAGAGCTCGCCGGCGCCTGCCGCGCCTGGAGCTCGCTTTAGTACTGATGAAAAAGTACAGCCAGATGGAGGTCCGCTGGCGCGGCGAACCAAACCGGGATTGACCGGCAATGAAGACCCTGGGGCTTCTTTTTCATCCCAGACAATGTGCAACTCGGGGCTATGTGAATCGCAATTGATGAAGGCGAGCAACTCGAACATGCGGAGAAAGGGTTTGTTTCTAGGATTTCTTTTTCTTCCGAGCAATATCAGGCCAGAACTCCTTCAGAGCGTTGTACCCGACCTCGCTCAGATAAGAAAGGCCGATTCGTTCAAACGTGAGCTTTGTCCCCCGATTCTCTGACGGATAGTAGGCATTCGACAAGCCGGCTGAAACACCGGTGCCCAGCAGCTTTGACCAGTTAAAACCGAACGTTTTGTCATCTTTGCGGCTCCAGACCGTGGCGGTAAAAGTATGCAGGCTTCGTTTTCCGATGGATCCCTTGCCGGCGCGAAAGTAGCGCGGATCTTCATGAAGAAGTGAAGGAAAGGCATACAGGCGGAAGAAATTGCTGCTGAGGGAATCTCCGATGGCGGCTCCATAGCGCTTGGCAAACCCGCTAAAGCCGCTGCCGTAGCCGCTGCTGGCGCCCGTTGCACTGAGAATTACCGCGTTCACCGCCGGCATGATCAAACTGTAAGGATCCTTTACCGTCTGGGTAAACATGTGAAATTTTTGCGACGAAGTAAGCGGTGGCGCGTTGGGATCGCTGATCGAATTAAAAGCGGGGATGATTCCGGCGACGTGATTGGAGTCGTGAGTCTTCTCCTGCTGCTGATTTGCTTCCCGTTTCTCGTTTGTTTCCTGTGATTTGTCCGGTTGGGGGTTCCCGCTCTGCTGGGCGTGCAGCTCAGCAGGTATCGCAAAGCTGAAAAGCAAGAGCAGCCGGCACAGGATGGTCTTCGCTTTGGCGGCGCGGTTCGTAAACGGCTCCCCTGTGCGCTCCTGAGGAAAAGCTGCCCTCCTGTCGATTTCTCTACGCCTGATTCAAGTGTGGGTTGACCGACGCGATTGAGTGAGCACGGCAGCTTGACTCTGCCGTGCTCATCCATGAGGGGACATGCTTCCGCAGGGGTCAACCTGCAGCGTTCTGTTTATTTAGAAGCAACAGAACGGCCCGCGCGAGCCATGATGCTACGGAACGCAAAGCAGCTTGCATCGCAATCAATACCGCCACACAAGGTTTAATCAGGTTCAACCGATAGAGGATGGGCGACTGCGTACCGCGCCTGTTGCCAGGTCATCTCCCCGAGCCGAAGCCTTCTGGTACTGCGGGTGATTGGCTAATTTCTGCAGAATGCGCTAAAGTGCGCTCCATGTCCCGCCTGGCAAAATTCCTCCTGCTCATTCTTCTGGGCCTGGTGATCACATCGGGCGGAGCAGCGTATCAATTCCTGGTTGGCTTTCCCACCACGTTCGAGGGCCGGCGCGTGCATCGCGTCACTGTCTGGACGGGCGGGAGCGGATTCCAGCGAGACCGCGTCTACTACGCCTACAACGCTTCCGACGGCAAGGAAGTAAAGCACGGTCCATTTCAGCGATACGAAAACGGCCATCTGGTGCTGCAGGCAATGTATCGTGATGGCAAGGTCGACGGCGCAATCGTCTACTGGGACGTGCTTGGCCACAAGACCCAGGAAGTCTACTACCACACGGGAACGCCTTATGGCTGGGCGAACTTCGCCCAGGGCAAACTGCTGAAGATGCGACAGGAAGTCATGCAGGATGGCCGCACCGTGGCGATCAAAACGTTTGATAACGATCGCTACGCGCTGGAGTTCAACTGCGGTGAGCTGATCAACGCTGCGATCGATCCCTCTTCGGGACAGATGTCTTCTATCGCCAACGCCAGCCGCCGTGCATGCGCCCAACCGTGAAATCACGCAGTTTTCCGTATACCAGGCCTATAAAGGACTATTTTTTCGATTGATTTTGCTGCTGGTTTCGAAGAAGCTATTGCATCTTCCTTGTCTGACCTTTTCGATCCACTGATTTGAGGGTGCATGGTGAAGAAACTACGTAGCTGGCCATTATTGTGCGTGTGCTTGCTGCTAGCCTCTCTTGCGTCGGCGCAAACCAAGCTTCCCAAGGTAGTGTTCACGGACACCACCCTCGACAACGGGCTGCGAGTCATCATTGTGCCTGAACATACAGCGCCGGTGTTCGCGCTTTCGCTCACGTACAACACCGGCTCGCGCAATGAAAAGCCGGGCCGCACCGGACTTGCGCATCTCTTTGAGCACATAATGTTTGAGGGCTCTGCCAACGTGGGTAAAGGGGAGCACAGGCTGCTGGTGCAGAACTACGGCGGCACGGTGAACGGCAGCACCAATCCCGATCAGACAAACTACTATGAGGAGCTGCCGAAAAACCAGCTCGACATGGCTCTCTTTCTCGAATCGGATCGCATGCGCGCGCTCAACATCACCCAGGCCAGTCTCGATAACCAACGCAACGTCGTGCAGGAAGAGCGCCGGCGGGAAGTCGATAACCAGCCTTACGAGAAGTCGTTCGAAGAGCTGGAGGCGCTGGCCTATGACAACTTCGCTTATCATCACCCCGTCAACGGATCCATGGAAGACCTGAACGCCGCTACCCTGGACGACGTAAGAGAGTTCTTCCGCATCTATTACGCGCCGAACAACGCCGTCATGGTGCTGGCCGGCGATCTCGATCCCAAAGAGACGTTGGCAAAGGTCAAAAAGTATTTTGGCGACATTCCCCGCCAGCCCGCTCCGCCGCCGGTCGATATGACTGAACCGGAGCACGACAAGGAGCGGCGTAAGACAGTCAACGATCTTCTGGCGCGCCAAGCGTTATACAGCGCTGCGTATCTGGCTCCGCCGGGAAATACACCCGATACCTACGCTCTCCGCGTCCTCGAGGCGATCCTCTCTGGGCGCAGCTCGCGCTTCTACCAGGACCTGGTCGGCCGTAAGCGGCTTGCCTGGAGCGTCGATGTCCGGATACAGTTCCGGCGCGGCCCAAGCCGGTTCGGCGTGGTCGGACGGCCCCGGGAGGGCGTGAAGGTAGAGGAACTGGAGAAAGCCATCGACGATGAAATTGAAGCATTTAAGAAAGATGGCCCCATGCCCGAGGAGATGCAAAAAGTACGGACCATCTTCCTCAGGCAATCTATCCAGTCGCGCGCTACGGTTCTGGAGATGGCAAACTCGATCGGCACGGCCACGGTTTTCTACAACGACCCGAACCTGATCAATACAGGCTATGACAAGCTGGCGGCCGTCACTGCCGAGCAGGTGAAGCAGGCGGCGCAGAAATACCTGGTACCCGCCAATCGTGCTGTAGTGATCACTCTCCCTGAAAGCCGCGGCGGCGTCATCAGCACGCCAGTAGGAGCGAGGTAAGGAGGAAGCTATTCTGAAGAAAATCTTCTCACTCAATTTGATCCTGGGGCTAAGCGCCGGAATCGCCATGGCACAGCAGCCGGCGCCCGGTGCGGCCGCAGCCGATGCCAAACAGCTTCCTTCCAAGGTCCAGCGGCTGAACAAGGTGCCTGTTAACCATGAGATCCTGCAGGTAAAGCTACCGCACCCTGCGGAGATCACGCTGCCCAATGGGCTTACGGTTCTTATACTCGAGCAGCACCGGCTGCCGATGGTTTACTACAATCTTTGGATCAAGTCCGGCGCGCTCTCTGATCCCACAGATATGCCGGGCCTGGCGTCGTTTACCGCCGATCTGCTGGACGCCACCGCCAAGCGCGACACCATTCAGATCGCTTCCGAGCTCGACGAACTGGGCGCGAGATTCAGTGCCGATTCCGACTTTGGCCGTAATCTCACCACCATCGACTGCTCAGGGTTGACCGAGTCCGCCGACAAAGTCATGGAGATCATGAGCGACATCGTGCTCAACGCCAGCTTCCCTGCCGGGGATTTGCGGGGGTATCAACGCCGCGAAGCCGGGCGTCTGTACCGGCAGCGTTCCGATCCTGATTTCCTCGCCCGTGAACGCTTCAATCGCGCGGTCTATGGCGACTTCGGCGCCACGATCGTCGCGCCCACTCTCGAGTCAATAGTCACGGCGACGCCGGAGGCACTCAAGGCGTTTCATGACAAGTACTACGTGCCCAACAACGCCATTCTGGCTATCTCCGGCGACCTGACTGTCGCAAAGGCTACGGAGCTGGCGAAGAAATATTTTGGCGAGTGGAAGAGCCGTCCCGTCGAAGCGCCTGCGTTCGGCTGTCTGACCTGTCCGGCGGCCGCGAAGACGTATCTTGTCGACCGACCCGGCTCCGTCCAGAGCAACATTCTGGTTGGGGGGCTATCATTGCGCCGCTCGGATCCTGACTTTAAGCCGCTTTGGGTAGCCAACCGAATCCTGGGCGGCGACTCGTCAGCCCGTCTGGCCAGCAATCTGCGAGAAGAGAAAGGCTACGCTTACGGCGTGTACAGCTATGTAAGCGGCGATCTTTTTCCGGGAGTGTTCGTCGCCGAAACCGAGGTACGCAACAATGTGACTGAACCTTCGCTGCACGAGTTGCTGTACGAGTTCAAGCGCCTGCGCGATGAGAAGGTGCCGCAAGCGGAGTTGGAGGAAGCCAAGGGGTCGATCGTCTCCAGCTTTGCCCTGTCGCTGGAAAATCCAGACAGGATCGTCGAAGGTTGGATGGCGGTGAAGTATTACGGCCTGCCGGCCGATTACTATGACAAATACTCCGACCAGATCGCGAAGGTCGATGCCGACGCCGTGCAGCGCGTGGCGCGCAAATATATTGACCTGGACCACCTCCAGATCGTCGTTGTCGGCGATGCCAAGCAAGTGCGCGAAGGTCTGGCCAAATACGGCACACTGCAGATTTTCGATGCCGACGGCAAAGCCGTTGAAGCCAAGACGGACGGCACTCCGGCAGGAAACAAATAGACGACCCGACTCAACCAGGCCCGGAGCAATCCGGGCTTTGTTTTTGCGCCGTCAGGTACACTGCTGAACGAGAATCACATCATCTTTGCGCAGATAGCTATGACCTCGACTGAGAATTCATCACTCTTGCAAGGCATCAGGATCGTCAGCCTGGCATTGAACGCGCCCGGACCGGTTGCAGCCGCGCGACTCACACAGCTAGGAGCCCAGGTCACAAAGGTTGAGCCGCCAGGAGGTGACGCCATGAGCCTCGCCGCACCGCAATGGTATGAACGGCTCTGCCATGGCCAGCGCGTGCTGAAGCTCGATCTAAAGGATCAAGCAGGAAAGCAGGAGCTGGATGCGCTGCTGGCCAGCGCTGATTTGCTGCTGGCGTCGTTTCGTCCATCGGCGCTGAAGCGGCTCAATCTCGATTGGGAGAGCCTGCATGCGCGGCATTCACAGCTGTGCTTTGTCGGGATCATCGGACATCCCGCGCCTCACGCGGAAAGCAGCGGACACGATCTGACTTACCAGGCCGGATTCGGCCTGTTGCGGCCGCCACAGATGCCGCCCTCGCTCTTTGTTGACCTGGCCGGCGCCGAACGAGCGGTGAGCATGGCATTGGCTCTGTTGAATAAATTCGCCAGAACCGGAGGAGCTGGCTGCGCATGGGTGCCATTGCATGAGTGTGCGCGCGATCTGGCCGAGCCGCTAAAGGCAGGGCTCACCCTCCCCGGCGGATTGCTCGGAGGCGGATATCCGCTGTATGGCTTTTTCAGGGCGAGCGATGGCTGGGTGGCGATTGCCGCTCTGGAGCCGCATTTTGCTGAGCGCCTGATGGCCGAGCTAAACCTAAATAAACTGGAGCGCAGCGAACTGGAAAATATTTTCCACCGGCGCAGCGCTGAAGAGTGGGAAAGTTGGGCAGCGGAACGAGATCTGCCGTTGGTCGCAGTGAGAGGAGCAAGTTGAACGGATTACGAATCGATGCCTAAATAATCAGCGTAACAACACCGGCGACAACCAGCGCCGCGGCCCACAGAAGGTCGAGATTGAACCATGACTTGCGCAGAAGCGCGAGCCCAAACTTACGATACACCACCCAGGCCACAAGTCCGGTAACCGCCAGATAGCCGGCTGTATGGACTGCCGTAGCAAGCAATCCAGCAAGAGGGCTGGCCGCAGCGGACATGTGACTGTGCACAGCTGACGCGTCCTCGGCTTCCACGGTGTTGCTGGTGAGCAGCACCGGCAGGAGCATTAATCCTGCACCATGTGCCGAGGCCATCAGGAATGACCAAGCGGTGAGATCGCGAAAACCGACACGCATTTTGACCCAACGCGGATCACGATGCCGTACCAGACAATAGATACCCAATCCAAGCAGCAGGGCCCCGACCAGGTAGCGGATGGACGTTAGCGGCAGAGCCATGCCGAGGAAAACTGCTGCCAGCACCACGCAGGCAATGGCCAGAGCATGGCCGAGCGCAATGGGGAGAAGTGATCTCGCCACCGCGCTCGTCTTTTGCTCTTGCATCCCCAGCGCCACGGCAAACAGCCAACCCATTGCCGGATTGATTCCGTGGTAAGCGCCGAGGAGCAGCATCAGCCATAGCGCTGCCGGGCCCAGGACCGCGTGCGTCATTGCGGCTCCGAATAGCAGTAAGAGTCTGACGATGAATCGCCGCCTTCCAGACGTACCTGGTGCGCGCGCAGCCCGTCGAATTCGACGAAGAATTTCTCGTCCAGCTTCATGCCACCCTTGGGATTCGCGTCGACCTTCACCATCCAGCTCTTGATGCCGTCGGGGTAGAACTGCTCATCCCATGGCGAATAGAGCGAGTTGGTGTAGTAGACACGCTTGCCATCGCGGCTGATCTCGACCATCTGCGGACCGCCATTGAGCGGCTGGTTGGTTTTTTTCGGATGCGCAGCGCGACGCACGATACCGCCGGTGTGGAGCGAACCGGTCTTCTTCGGGTTCGCGGGATCGGAGACGTCATACTGAAGGAACTCGCCCGTCCCCCAGCACGAGACATAGAGAAAACGATCATCGAGCGAGAGGTTGATGTCCGAGACAAGCGGCGGCACGGCCTTGAATCCTTTAAGCAGCGGGGGAAGGAGGTCCGGATTGGCCGGTTCAGCCGGAATCTCAATTACTTTGCGAACCGACCAGCGAGCGTTCTTGTCATGGCCGTCGCGACGCCACATCCAGATGGAAGCAGAGAGATCCTTGAGCGAGATCACAACGCCGGCAAACCCATACGCTTTGTTGGGATCGTGAGCCGGACGCAGCTCAAGCACCATCTGTTGCTCAACACCCAAATCAAGCTCTTGCCCGTGGCGGCGCTTGTCCAGATCCCAGATGTGTATTTTGTGACCGTATTTGCCACCGAGCAGCAGCTCTGGATTGAGACCGTCTTTCACCATGTTGGGCGTGCCCCACTCGGAGGTGATCATGGTGTCATGTCCCAGATGCCACCAGAAATCGTAGGCCAGCTGTTGCGGACCACGATCCTGTTCCCACTTGCCCTTAAGCTCAAAGGTGTTGGCGTCCATCAGGAAGATGCCGCCGGGGCCGTCTCCAGTGGCAGATCCGAGTGCACTGCCGTAGATGCCATCAGGTCCGCAATGAATCGTATGAGGCGAAGTGTAGCCGGTTTTTTTGATGAACTCTTCCGGCTCAATTACCTTCACGATTTTCGGCTGTCGTGGGTTTTCTTTTACGTCGAGAATGTGAAAGCGTGACGAGCCAATGCCCGGCACGATCAGGTAACGACGTTCCATGTGGGCGTGCGACATCTGCGGACAGAGACACGCACTGCAGGCATTCCAGCCAAAGTGATGGAGCTCATTATCATTGCCGGGAAGATTCACCTGCCCGACGAGCCGGCCATATCCGGAAGAGCCTGGATCGAGATCGACGACGCCCATGGCGTCGCTCTTTCCGTTCTTGCCGGCGTTGAGCAGCGCGACATAGGCCAGGCTTTCGGGCGGAGCCTTCATGGCCATGCCGGGCGAAGGATAAAACGTTGGGTCAGGACGCATTTGCGGCATATTGTTTCTCCTTGTGCGAGAGAGATGCACGGAGACTGATTTCCGACTTTCAGGCAGGGCGAGAACGTACCGACAAAAGAGGTCCTAGGGAAGCCGTGGGAGAACGCCTGCCAAAAAACAGAAAACCAGAAGAGCAGCCCGCGCCGCCACACACCTCTTGCTCGCTTCAATGCATCTTACGCGCCTCCGCACCAATAAACCACCGGCCTGGGACTAGCGACGCTTGAATAAGAAATTTTTTACTCAGCCGAATTGTGAACTGCGCAAGCTTTTGCGCACCGCACCACAGAGTGGCCGGATTGCGTGCTGCCGTGTAGGATGTTTCGTCATTCCCCAACACGCAAAGGAACGAACCGAAAGGACATCGTTGTGTTTCAAAACAATCTGCTTTCAGGCAAGAAAATCCTGGTGACCGGCGGCGCTACGGGTCTGGGCAAGAGCATGGGCAAGCGGTTTCTGGAGCTCGGCGCGTCGCTCTACATCTGCGGACGACGCGAAGAGGTTCTGCGTGAAACAGCGGAAGAGCTGCACAGAACCACCGGCGGTTCGGTGAAGACTTTTTCTTGCGACGTCCGCGACAACCAACGGGTGGAAACGATGATCGACGAGATTTGGAAAGACGGGCCATTGGATGTGCTCGTAAACAATGCTGCTGGAAATTTCCTCTCCCGTACTGAAGAGCTTTCGCTAGGCGCTTTTGAAGCGGTGATTGGCATAGTGCTGATGGGGACGATTCACTGCACTATGGCCTGCGGCAAGCGCTGGATCACCCAGGGCCACAAGGCAAATGTTTTGAACATCACTACGACCTACGCGGAGAGTGGTTCCGGGTATGTTGTTCCATCATCGGTGGCCAAAGCCGGCGTCCTCAACATGACGCGCAGCCTGGCGGTAGAGTGGGGCAATCGCGGGATTCGTTTCAATGCGATTGCGCCGGGACCGGTGCCAACGGAAGGGGCGTTCTCCCGGCTGATGCCAGTGAAATCGCTGGAGGACCGGGCCAAGAGACGCAACCCTCTGGGCCGATTTGGCACGCATGACGAGCTGGCTAACCTAGCAGCATTCCTGGTCAGCGACTACTCCGGTTACATCAATGGCCACCAGGTAGTGATGGATGGTGGCGAGCAACTCAAAGGCGCGAGCGAGTTCAGCCATCTGGGCGACCTGCTCACCGAAGAGCAGTGGCAGATGATGAAGCCGAGGAAGAAAGGGTAGAATTATTGCGGAGGCAGAGTACAAACAATGCTTGGCTGGAACAGTTTGGTAGGCGCGATTGCGGCAATCCTGTGCACGTTGTCACAGATTTATGGCGGCAACCTGGGTATGGCAATTCTTACGATTTCCCTGCTTGTCCGGCTGGCATTGTTGCCGCTGACATTGAGAATGGCGCGCCACGCGCAAAGCCAGCAAGTCCTGATGCACAGGTTAAAGGACCAGATTGCTTCACTGAAAACGCGATACAAATCAAACCCGCAACGTCTGGCCACCGAGATGGCGGAGCTCTATCGCAAGAACGGAGTAGAGCCAATCAACGGACGCAATTTGGCGGGTGGCGTTCTGCAACTGGCGGTCGGAACCGGGCTCTATTCCGCGATTCGTCGTGGAGTATGCAGCGGCGGGCGGTTTCTTTGGATTCGTAACCTCGGCCAGCCGGATCCAGTGTTGGTGGCTTTGACTGCCGTTGTTACTTTCATCTCATCGGCAATTGCACCTCACGTGCCCGAACAGAATCGCATTGTTACCAGCGTTCTCCCAACGGTGATGACGTTGATTCTGGCCTGGCGCCTCTCTTCTGCAGTAATGCTCTACTGGACGACGTCAACAGCTGTAAACGCGGTGCAGAGCTGGATTTTGCGGAGAAACGCCTCCGTCGTGTAAATCCCGTCTCAAATCAACCTGTCCTTTGTCTTTGCTGCAGAAATTGCGCGAAGCTCTATTTGCGTCCAAAGCTTTCGCCGAAGAAGTCTCCAGCCTTCCACGTGGGCCGTTGCGGTTCCTGCGCAATATCGTAGCCAACAAGAAAGTCGATCTGCATGAACTGGATGGATGCATTCAGGTCCATCGGTTGATTCATATCGTCCGAGGGAGCGTGATACCGGTTGGCGATCCATGCTTCAGTGAATTTCCTGGCATTGACCTTTGGATCTTTGGCCTCCTCGCCTTCGGAGATAAAGACTGAAGGCACACCCTGACGCACAAACGAGTACTGGTCGGCGCGGATAAAGTAGTTCTGCTCCGGCTCGGGATCGGGACTGACTTTCAATCCCAGCCGGGCCGCATTGCGGCGCACCACAGCGTCAAGAGTGCTATCTGTGGCGCCGAGGGGAACGATATCGTTAAAAGCATAGAAGATACTCGCTCCATCCATGTTTACGTCAGCCACGATTCTTTCAATGGGTACGGTGGGAAAATGAGCGAAATAATCTGAACCGAGCAGTCCTTTTTCTTCTGCTGTGACGCCCAGGAACATGATGGAGCGAGCCGGTGGATGCGTCATCGACTGGAATGCTTTGGCGATCACCAGCAACGCTGCGGTACCGGAAGCATCGTCACCGGCGCCGTGATAAATGGGATCGCCGTTGATTGGCCGGCCGATGCCCAGGTGATCGAGATGGGCGGTATAGACAACGTATTCCTGGCTCAGCTTGGGGTCGGAGCCGGGGAGCACGGCGACAACGTTGGGGCTGGTGATCGCCTCATGATGGCTTACCGCACGCAAGCGTGCAGTCACCGGTAATGGAACCGCCTGCGGCCGGGATGCATCGGCGTCGCGCTGCACATCGGCCCATGACTTGGAAGCATGTTGAAAAAGTCTCTCGGATGCGGTCTGGGAAAGCGCGGCTCCGACCTTGATCTCCGGGAACGCATCGCCAGGAACGCCATCGGGGCCCAGCCAGCGCATCGCCGGGAAGCCGGTGCCGATCACGACGCGGGGCCACGGTAAACTCTTCTCATTTTTTGGCGTTCTGAGAAATATCACGCCGACCGCGCCGTGATCGCGGGCGGCACGAAGCTTCTCCCGGCCGGAACTCAGGTGGGCCTGCAATTCTGAGGGCAGCGATGGCGGCGCTCCGGAGAAAAGAGCGACGATCTTGCCTCTCACATCGGCGCCGGCGTAATCGTCGTACCGGCCATCAGGGGTTCTGACCCCGTAGCCCACAAATACCACGGGAGCTTCAACCGCGGCATCAGGACTTACCTCGCTTCCCCGCATGATGAAGTCATCGCCCCACTTGAGCTGCCGGGTAGAACCGTTCTCCGTGATGCTGACCGCGCATTGCTCCGGCTCGACCGTAATCTCGCGCAACGGCACTCGCTGATAATATGTTCCGTCCTTGCCGGCTGGTATCAGCCCCATGGCCTCGAACTGCGCCGCAACATAACGCGCCGCGATCTCATGTCCCCGCTTGCCTGTGCCCCGCCCTTCCAGCAAATCGTCCGCCAGGAATGCCATATGAGCGCGAAAGGGCTCTTTTTGGAGTTCTTTCATGGCAGTTTGTGCCTCGGGTGGGATAGGCGTAACAGCTTGTCCCAGTGCCAGGCCGACGGCGATCAGCGGGATTGAGAGTAGAGTTAAATGACGCATGAAGCCTCCAGGGTAGGCAGTAAAGCCAGCACAGTATATAACCGGTGCGCAGATGTAGTATTCAGCTTATTTGGGGACGAAATGACGGTTTTTTGCGTATGTAACTCGACGATTGTTCGTGCGTATAGTGGACGTGGCCTGTTCGCTTACCGGCCGTGCAGGAGAACAAATTGGCTTCATCTGTTACAGCAGCTTCCGATCAACCGCTTCAACGGCGCAAGTTTCCGCTATGGGCACGCATCGTAACTTGGATCGTGCGCCTGGCATTGCTGTACCTGCTTTACCGGGTGGTGAGAAACCCATGGCCTCTGCTGCACAGTCGAGTGTTCCCTGCTCTGCTCCTGTGGATTGGTTTCAGCGTGTATTGGGGACGTGCAGCACGAAACCGTGCTCCAGACAGGAGTTCAGAAACCAAAAAATCCACGCTGTTTCACCAGATCGTGCTGAACGCTGCACTGCTTCTGCTTTTTATTCCGGTGCCGGGACTCACCGCCTGGTTTTTGCCGGAACGCCTTCACTATCTTGTTCCCGTCGGCGCAATCATTCAGGCGGCGTTCATTTTTTTGGCCATCTGGGCGAGGCGGCATCTCGGTCGCAATTGGAGCGGGTCGGTCAGAATTGGCGAGGGGCATGAATTGGTCCGGTCAGGACCGTATCGACTGATGCGGCATCCCATCTACACGGCGATGCTCGGCATGTCTCTGGGAACAGCCATCTCATCCAGCCAGTATCACGCATTGCTGGGGTTGGTGATCCTGTTTTTGGCTTATCTGCGCAAGACGCGGCTGGAGGAACAGATCTTGCAGCAAACGTTCGGCGCCGAATACGATGCTTACCGGTGCGACACGTGGGCGCTGGTACCTCTTGTGTTCTGAAGAACTCTCAAGCACTGCAGTAGCACTCCGCCGGCAGTCTTGCTTAGGATTTCAGCCAACGACTTGATTCCGGGCTATTTCTTGTTGCTCTTCTTTCCATCCCGGCCGTCCGAAGACATAGCGCATCTTGAGCTTCCACGAAGGCGCACGACGCAGATCATTCCAGATATCGATCCACTCGTGAAAGGCTATGCGCAGCGGGTTATAGCTGTTGATATTCTTCGTCAGGCCGTAAATGACTTTTTCGCCTTCAGGCTCGAAGGTGCCAAAGAGGCGGTCCCAGATAATGAGTACGCCGGCGTGATTGCGATCGAGGTATTGCCGGTTGGAGCCGTGATGAACACGGTGATGCGAGGGAGTGTTCATGACCCACTCCAGCGGCCCCATGGTTCGTATGAATTCGGTGTGGACCCAGAACTGATAGAGCAGGCTGATGGCCTGCATGGTCATGACCATTACAGGCGGAAAGCCGACCAAAGGCAGCCAGAGCCAGAAAACGAACGACATGAAGCCGCCGGTCCAGGTCTGGCGCAGAGCGGTGCCCAGATTGAAGCGCTGTGACGAATGATGGATCACGTGCGAGGCCCAGAACAACCGGCACTCATGGCTGGTCCGGTGGAACCAGTAGTAGGTGAAATCTTCCGCGAAGAACAGAATGGCCCAGGCCCACCATTGGTAGCCGATCTTGAAAATGGCGAAGCGATGGGCAGCAGTATAGGCGCCGAACACCAGGGCCTTGCTGACGATACCGATCAGCACGTTCCCGGTGCCCATGCTGAGGCTGGCGGCAGTGTCTTTGAGTTGGTAGAGATCGCGCCGCATGATGGCGTCGACCACCACTTCCAGCAGAAGCAGGGCAATGAAGCCTGGGATCGCAAGGTTGATCAGATTGGGAATTTGCGGCATGCCGTTAACTTCACGATGATGAAAGCAGTGTAGCCGAATTCGGGCTTTGGAAAAAGAGTTTCACCGCCGGACGAAAGGCCCCGGGGATGCGTTGGGCAGATCGCCCCACAAAGTGGGCCCCAGCAATTACAATTTCATGCGGCCATAATTTCTCGAATCATGGTGAATCAATGAAAGCCATTCAAGTCCAGAAGCCCGGCGGCCCTGAAGTGCTCCAGTTGGTCGATTTGCCGGTCCCCAAGCCAAAAGCAAATGAAACAATCGTGAAGATTGCCGCCTCCGGCGTGAATTTTATCGACGTGTATTTCCGCGAAGGCCGTTACCCTTCTCCGCTGCCGTTTGTCGACGGCCAGGAAGCGGCGGGTACGGTCACTGAAGTGGGCAGCGATGTGAAGACCGTAAAGCCGGGTGATCGCGTCGCGTTCAGCAACACAATCGGCACGTACGCGGAGTACGTGGCTGTGCCGGCTGAGCGACTGGTGCACGTACCGGGCAAGATCACGGATCAGCAGGCAGCCGCAGCCATGTTGCAGGGAATGACGGCGCATTACCTGGTAACGAGCACATATCCGCTGAAGAAAGGCGAGACGGCTCTGGTGCACGCGGCGGCTGGAGGGGTTGGATTGCTGCTGTGTCAAATGGGCCGGGAGATCGGAGCTCGCGTGATCGGCACGGCAGGAACAGCCGAGAAGGTCAAATTGGCGCGCGAAGCCGGCGCCGCTGAGGGTATCAACTATGCCCAGCAGGATTTTGAAGCGGAAACCAAGCGCCTGACCGATGGCAAAGGCGTCCACGTGGTGTATGACGGCGTTGGACAAGCCACGTTCGAAAAAGGGTTGAACGTCCTTCGCCCGCGCGGGCACATGGTGCTTTTCGGCGGGTCAAGTGGCGCAGTGGCGCCGGTAAACCCGATTACGTTGATGCAGAAAGGATCGCTCACTTTGACCCGGCCAAGCCTGATGCACTATGTGGCAACGCGAGAAGAGCTGGAGCAACGATCAAGCGACGTCTTCAATATGATTAGCGCCGGCAAACTCAATTTGCGGATCGGGCATGTCTATAAGCTTGAAGAAGCGCAGCAGGCACATCGCGATCTGGAAGCCAGGAAGACGACCGGAAAAATTCTGCTGGTGCCGTGAGCGATCGAACATCGACGTTTGCACACTCATCTTTGGAGGGGCCATGTCCACCTACGGATTCATTGAATACGAAAATGCCAGCCCGGAAGTAAAGGCTGTTTATGACGACATCAAAGCCACGCGCAAGATCGACAAAGTTACAAACTTCTGGAAAGCGCTGGCGCATGATCCGGCGCGGCTGAAGCGAACCTGGGAGGATACCAAGCAGATCATGGCTCCGGGCGCGCTTGATGCCTTGATGAAGGAGCTGATCTACGTGGCGGTGAGCGTAAGCAATCAGTGCGACTATTGCATCGCCGCTCATACGGCCGGCGCGCGCAAGAAGGGCATGACGGAAGCGCAATTCAACGAGATGCTGGCCGTCGTGGGCCTGGCCAACCAGAATAACCGCCTCGTCGCTGGTCACCAGGTGGAGATCGACGAACAATTTAAAGCGGTGGGATAAAGAACTTTCGTTACCACTTCAACTCGTTGCGTTTTATCGTGGGATTGGAATTTTTCGTCGATGATCACCGCAGCAGCTCCGGATTTTTTAGGGATTTCCTCAGTCAGCAACCCCGTCTATCAATAGAATGGAAAGTTGCGTTCATCGCAACGTCGATTCCGGCGATCGTGTCGGAAGTATTTTTTCAAAGGAGACGATCGATGCCAGCATCTGTAAAACCAATTCCTGAAGGCTTCCACAGCATCCAGCCAGCCCTGATCGTACGTAACGCGGTACAGGCGATCGACTTTTATAAGAAAGCGCTTGGCGCGCAGGAACTAACGCGCATGCCTAGCCCCGATGGAAAAATCATGCACGCTGAATTGAAAATCGGGGATTCAGTACTGTTCCTTTCTGAGGAAAACCCCAACATGGGCTTCTGCAAGTCGCCGCAAACTCTGGGCGGCTGTACCGTTTCACTGAACGTCTACGTCTCTGACGTCGACAAGGTGTTTAACCAGGCAATTTCTGCCGGAGCGAAAGAGACCATGCCCGTCGCCGATCAGTTCTGGGGTGACCGCTACGGCACGCTTACCGATCCTTATGGTTACGTGTGGGGCATCGCCACGCACAAGGAAAATCTGACGTCTGACGAGGTACAAAAACGGGCGCGCGAGTTCTTTGCCAACATGGCACAACAAAGAAAGACAGCCTAGTCCGCGCGCGATTCCCTTGCAATACCGCGGGTGACCCAAGCTCCCCAGCGAAGGCCACCCGCCTTCAGTCTCCGGCTTAAGCACACGCCCGACCCTCACATGCCGTTCGTATACCCAGCCAGGACAGCGCGAACAAGCGAATATTCGTAAGCAGAGGAGACATCAATGTAGGGAAAAGTTGTTAAGAGGGTGTGAATGGGTGGTTAAGAATTCGTGAGCACACATGTTCGCTCGCGGCGGACTGCACGGGACCGCAGCGCTCCTGGGCCAATCCCTTCCGCACTCGGGATAGAAGAGTGCTTGGGCTGCAGGGAGATCATCTCCAGGAGCGCGTCAATAGTATTGTTACTGCTTCGCTGGGCCGCCTGCCGGCGCCGCCTTGCTGGTGGCCGCCGTAATCTCGTCGATCAGGGGCTTGGCTTGTTCGGGCGTTGTTATGCCCTGGCCCTGAATGATCTGATCGACGCTTACCTTTTCGCCATAGAGGTTCTTGTTGGCATCGTTATCCACTCTCAAAGACGCGCCTGACAGCGACACACCGCCAAACACTCCCTTGGAACGCGAATAAGACAACATCTGCGCCTCCATACGTCCGTTGGTGGCTGCTTCAGCCGTCCGGCCCACCGGTCCTGCGGCAATGCTTGCATCCGCTCCAAGCTTTACCTTGCTCTTCTGGATCGAGCGCGCGCCGCCTTCGTTCATCACGATAATCACAAAATCAGTTCCTGATCCGCCGATCTGGAAGCCGATGCTACCGCTCTCAGTGGCCATCATCGTCGGGGCGCTCCATGGCCCTCTGAAATCATTACCCTGCCTGCAGGTCATGACCCCACGCCCGTAACTCGCTCCGATGCCGAGAGCAGCTTTCTTGACGCCGGGAATCACGATGATGCATTTTGACCCGTTCAAAACGCTGCCTGGAATGCCCTTGTCCGGCGCATCCAGGATTTCCTTCAGCACGTTCGTGGAATCCGTGATTCTCTCCTTCTCTTTCTCTCCCGAATCAGCCCATACAACCGACGCAAACAGACTCAGGAAAGCAATCCCTACGCCCACAGCTCTTTTCATTGTTGAACCTCCGAGCGACGCGCAGAATCCAGGAATGCAGAGTCCCGGTGCTCGCGCTACTGTGAGCTAAGAGTCGGTTGCAACCTGTTGAAGTTGCCCAGTGATGCTTCGCCTCAGCGGGTCTTTTCATCCGGGTAAACGGAAAACACAGGCTTTTGAATCACTTTGGAGCCTGAGTACGAACGCCGTTTAGCTATACTGATGCGTCTGTTTTCTGGATCGAATTCACTCATGAGCGCTATGGAGAAACAGCTGCTTCACCAGGCAGTTCTGGAAGCAAGAATCGGCTTATCTGAAGGCGGGATCCCCATTGGCTCAGTGCTGGCCGATGCCGAAGGCAAGATCGTTGCCAGGGGGCACAATCTCCGGGTGCAGACCGGGGACCCCACGGCCCACGCGGAAGTGGTTTGCCTCAGGAACGCCGGCCGGCGGACTGATTGGCAGAAACTTACGCTGGTGAGCACGTTGAGCCCTTGTATCATGTGCACGGGAGCCAGCCTGCTTTACAAGATTCCGCGAATCATCATTGGCGAGCATAAAACGTTCCTGGGCGCAGAAGACCTCTTTGCCGCTCACGGCGTTCAGTGCGTTGTAATGAACGATCCAGCATGCATCGAGCTGATGGAGACTTTCATTCGCGCCAATCCTTCGCTGTGGAACGAAGACATTGGCGTACCCTGATCAGGACTCCCTGATTATTGGGCCGATTCCACTCCCACAGCGGACAGTTTGATTTGCCTGCACAGTTTGAAAGCGTAATAATGATCAGCACCCAAGAGCCAGGATTTTGCCGGCAGGACCCGCAGGGAGCACAATTCCAACTATGGCGACATCCGTTCACGCGAGCCCCAAAGAAGCAGCCATTCTCATCGATTCGGCCGGCCAGCGCGGACGGGTCATCATCTCCAAGTCCCCTTTTACCGTTGGACGGTCAGAGGAATGCGACGTCAGCATACCCGATGTAAGGGTTTCCCGCGTGCATGCCCGCTTCGTGGCACAGGAGGGAACCTATTTCATTGAGGACGCAGGCAGCCGCCACGGCACATTTGTCAACGGTGCACGCTGTGAACGCGCCCAACTGAAAAACAATGACGAGATCAGGCTTGGCGCCGCGGCCAAAATGGTGTTTCTGTATTCGGAACCGGTGGAAAGCGCGGCCAACATGCTGCTCACCCGGCTGGCGTCGGGCGCGGACAGCTCTGATCTGGAAAAACTTCGTCTCTTTCTGGAAGCAGCCCGCAACCTCAGCAGCAGCCTGGTAGTGGACGACGTGCTGCGCAATATGCTGGGTTATGCCCTGAAGATCACCCGCGCCGAACGCGGATTTGTTTACCTGAAAGACAGCTCAGGCGAGCCGGCGCTCGCGTGCGGTTTGGACAGCGGCGGCATGCCGCTCTCCCGCGACACCAACGTCTCGCACTCGGTGGTGCGCGAAGCCATGGTTTCCGCGCAGGAATTCATTACCGGCGACGCCAGCCGGCAAAGCGCCCTGGCGGCACGCGAGAGCATCGTGGTCAATGAACTGCGCACAGTGATCGCTATTCCTCTGCGCGTGCGCCGCGGCGCCAGTGCACAGGTGATCACCGAAGTGGATGGCGTCCTGTATCTTGACAGCCGGCTGGTGTTGCGCGGCCTATCCGGCGTGAGCCATGAGGTGCTGCGAGCACTGGCGAGCGAATGCGCGGCCGTGCTGGAGAGCGCGAAGCTGGTGGCGGCTGAGCAGGCGGCACTGCAATATCGCCAGGAAATGGCGATTGCGTCCTCCATCCAGCGCAGCCTGATTTCCATGCCGGGTGCGGAAAGCGATTTTGTTCGCATCTTCGGCGAAAGTGTTCCCTGCCGCGAGGTCGGCGGCGATTTTTTTGATATTGATGTCTCACCCGAGATGGTTACGGTGATCGTGGCCGATGTCTCCGGCAAAGGCATCTCGGCCGCGCTGCTGGCGTCAGTGATCCATGGCATGTTTCATTCCCAGATCACCGGCGGAGCAAGCCTGGTAAGCGCTATCGCTTCCATTAACCACTTCTTGTGTTCCCGTGTTGCCGGACAAAAATACGCGACTCTGCTGGCGGCTCAGCTGCGTCGCGACGGCACACTGCAAATCGTGAATTGCGGCCATGTTCCGGCCTTGATCGCGCGCGACAACGCGGTAACCCAGGTGACTGACGGAGACATGCCGGTTGGCCTGATAGCGAATGTCGATTTCCATGTGATCGATCAGCAGCTGCCCGTTGGCGCGCGGCTCTGCATTCTGACTGACGGAATCACTGAGACGGAAAATCCCGCCGGGGCAGAGTTCGGTACCAGCAGCGTGGAGGGATGTCTTTTTGAAGCCGAACCGGTGTTGAGCGTCATGAACAAAGTTCGCGCTTTCTCCCACAATCAGGAAGCACAGGATGATCGCACCATCGTGCTGCTGGAGAGAACGCGCTAGTTCATCGCGGCGGCTGACAACCGACGGTCCTGCGAAAGTAACCATCAGTGTGGCGTCCACAACGGGTGGTTTCCGAACAAGCCGCTTGCAAACCCGATCTGATAAACCAGGACGAGGCCAAAAGCCAGGCTCACCAGCCCCGAAGCCAGCCCCAATCGCACGCTGAAGTTTGCATGTCTTTTGCCAAAGAAATTGAAGGCGGAGGCAATGCTCATGGTGATCAGCATCATACCCGCGACCGTGCCTACGCCAAATACCAGCAGATACGCAACGGCCCAGCGTGGGTCACGGATCGTGGTAAGGACCAGCAGCGCAACTGCCGCCGAGCCGGCCAGGCCGTGCACAATTCCTATGAGCAGCGGCCGGAACTGGCGATAGACACCGAGCCTGCCGAACAGCCGGTCCATTCGCGCCACTGGCGTTTTATCCGGCGCATGCGGGTGCGATTCCGGCGCATGCCCGTGCGGATGCGTATGGATGTAGTCGCCATGACTGTGATGATGCGAGTGCACGGTGGATGTCTGGCTCTCGATTTTGGCCACCGAGCGGGCGGACCGGACAAAGGCCGCTACATTCATCGCGCCCAGGATCACCAGCATCACAGCAACCGAAAACTCCATGCTTAGCCCGATGCGGGCGGGGATCACCAATCCAAAAAGGATGATGGCAGAGCCAACGGCAAGTATCGTCAGCGTGTGGCCAACACCCCAGAAAATACCGGTCAGCGCGGCGCGGCCAATCTTGTTTTGCCGGCTGACAATGGTCGTGACGGCAATCACGTGATCAGGGTCCGTGGCATGTCGCATCCCGAGGAAGAAACCGATGGCAATGATGGAGAGAAAGCTGATCATCTTGAAATAACGCGCTCTGTAAGAAGTGCACCAGACGGCGAACAGTTAGATTATCTTGAATTGAGGCAAGAGGCCAGTTCCCGGCTTCCCCGATATCGCCGAACCCGGCGTTCGTCGGCTTTTTCGGCAGCGCGTTCTGCGGTATAGTGTCGAGACTTTTATCCTGCGAGGTTCGAGATGTCCAGAATTGTGCGCGGCGGATTGATACAGGCCAGCAACGTGCTTGGAGTGAATCAGCCGCTGGAAAAAATCAAGAAGGCCATGATTGAGAAGCACCTGAAGCTGATCGAGCAGGCGGCAAAGAAGAAAGTACAGGTGCTTTGCCTGCAAGAGATTTTTTATGGGCCCTATTTTTGCGCCGAGCAGAACACGCGTTGGTACGAGCTCACCGAACCGGTTCCTGATGGCCCCACCGTCAAGCTGATGCAAAAGCTGGCAGCCAAATACCGCATGGCGATCGTGGTCCCAATCTACGAAAAAGAAATGACCGGCCTTTACTACAATACGGCCGCGGTGATCGATGCTGACGGCAAGTATCTGGGCAAGTATCGCAAGCACCACATACCGCAGGTGGCGCCGGGGTTCTGGGAAAAGTTTTACTTCACTCCGGGAGACACGGGTTATCCGACTTTCCAGACCAAGTATGCCCGCATCGGCGTCTACATCTGCTATGACCGCCATTTCCCTGAAGGTGCGCGCATTCTGGGCATGAATGGCGCGGAGATCGTTTTCAATCCTTCCGCCACCGTAGCCGGCCTCTCAGAATATCTGTGGGAACTGGAGCAGCCGGCGCATGCCGTGGCCAACGGATACTTTGTCGGAGCGCTGAACCGTGTGGGCCGCGAAGCGCCATGGAATATCGGCGAATTTTACGGCAAGAGTTATTTCTGCAATCCGCGGGGAAAAATCATCGCCCAGGCCAGCCGCGATAAAGATGAACTGGTGGTCGCAGGTCTCGACCTCGACATGATCGCCGAGGTGCGGAACGTGTGGCAGTTTTATCGCGATCGCCGGCCCGACAGCTATGAGCCGCTGGTTGGACAGACAGGTAAGACAGCCGGCGCCTGAGACCTGCCCCCCGAACAACACTGATTGCACGGACTCACAGATTTCGCCCTAAGCCAAACCTATGTCAACTACACCATCAACGGCCGCACGGAATCGAGATATCCAATCCAGTTCGCTCTACAACGCTGATCTGGCGCCGGTATCGCCTGAACGCCGGACATGGACCACCTACAATTACGCTGCGCTCTGGGTATCGATGTCCGTCAATATCCTTACTTATATGCTGGCCGGCGGCTTTGTGCAGGGTGGGATGAACTGGAAGCAGGCGGTGCTGACCGTTCTGATCGGCAACACCATTGTGCTGGCGCCCATGTTGCTGAACTCGCATCCCGGGGCGCGCTACGGCGTGCCTTTTCCGGTGCTGGCGCGCGCGTCATTCGGCGTGCTCGGCGCCAATGTCGCGGCGGTGCTCCGCGCGATGGTGGCATGCGGCTGGTTCGGCATCCAGAGCTGGATCGGCGGTGAAGCAATCAACATTTTGCTGACAACCGTCTGGCCGGCATGGGGGCACAATCCGTATGGCACAGCTATCTGCTTCATGGTTTTCTGGGCCATCAATCTGCTGGTGATTCTGAAAGGAATTGAGTACATACGCTTCCTGCAGGGCGTGAGCGCGCCGATTCTCCTTGGTGTGGGATTGTTGCTGCTCGGCTGGGCCTGGAAGAGCGCGGGCGGATTCGGGCCGATGCTGGCTGCGCCGTCAAAATTCAGCTCCACCAGCGATTTGCTGAAATTCCTGATTCCTGCGCTCAATGGAACCGTGGGTTTCTGGTCAACTGTGTCTCTCAACATTCCGGACTTTACCCGCTTCGCCAAGGATGAGCGCGGACAGGCCATCGGGCAGGCGCTGGCTTTGCCGCTGACCATGACGCTGTACTCGTTCATCGGCGTTGCTGTAACGTCGGCGACAGTGGTGATCTACGGCACGTCGATCTGGGACCCGGTGCAACTGCTCAGCCGCTTCCACTCGCCGGTCGCGGTGATCGTTTCGTTGCTGGCTATTCTGCTGGCGACACTCAATGTCAACATTGGCGCCAACGTTGTTTCCCCGGCCAACGATTTTTCCAATTTGTGGCCGCGCAAAATTACCTTCAAGATGGGTGGCGTGATTACCTGTTTCATGGGCATCGCCATGATGCCGTGGAAGCTTCTGGCCAACCACAAGACTTTTATCTTTGGCTGGCTCGGTGGATACGCCGCTGTGTTGGGCCCGGTCGCAGGAATCATGATCTGCGACTACTTTGTGGTGCGGAACAAGCGTCTGCTGGTGAACGATCTTTATCTCCGCGGCGGCCAGTACGAATACAGCGGCGGATTCAACTGGCGGGCTATCGCGGCGCTGTGCCTGGGGACAGCCATTGCGCTCATGGGGCTGGTTGTACCTGCAGTCCGATTCTTGTACGACTATTCGTGGTTCGTGGGATTCGTGGTGGCGTTTGCCGCGTACTGGGCTTTGATGAGAAGAGCTGCGCCCAATCCATCATAGAGTTCTGCACCGTTGCGCTGGCTTGCACATTATTTTCCTCCAGCCAGCAGCTCATCCATGCTGCATTGCGGGCTCTTCCCTTTTGCCTCCTGCAGTTGTTTCCAGCTCATCTGCGGCCGCCTGGTATCCACCTGGACCATCGTGATGCATCCCGGCACGGGACAAACCAGCGCGCACAGATTGCAGCCGACGCACTCATCCTCCAGCACGTGAGGAACATGCTTCAGCGCGACGCCATGGCGTAAATCTCCGCGGGGACGCTGCTCGACACGAATGCACTGATGCGCTCCGTCTTCGCAGGCGATATAACAAAGGTTGCAGCCAATGCATTTCTCGGCGTCGATCGCGGCGATGATCTTGTAGTTCAAATCAAGGTTGCCCCAGTCTTCAACCCGCCCGACGGACTTGCCGATCAGATCCATCGGCGAGTTCAGTTTCTTGTCGCGGAGATAATCTTCAAGACCGTCAATCATGTCGCCCACAATGCGGAAGCCGTAGTGCATGGCCGCGGTGCAGACCTGCACCGAGGTCGCGCCGAGCAGCATAAATTCAACCGCGTCGCGCCAGTTGCCGATACCGCCAATACCGGAAATAGGAATCTTTACCTCAGGATGCTTCGCGATGGCCGAAACCATGTGAAGCGCAATCGGCTTGATCGCCGGACCACAATATCCTCCGTGGCTGCTCATGCCCGCAACGCTCGGCCGCGGCGCGAAGGTATCGAGATCGACGCCCACAATGCTATTGAAGGTGTTCACCAATGAAACAGCATCAGCGCCGCCGGCTTTGGCCGCGGCGGCTATATGAGCTACGTCAGTCACATTGGGTGTCAATTTCACGATCACCGGCGTACGCGCCACTTCCTTCACCCAGCCGGTAATCATGGTGGCGTATTCCGGAACCTGTCCCACGGCGGCGCCCATGCCGCGTTCGCTCATGCCGTGCGGACAGCCGAAGTTCAATTCCAGCATGTCGGCTCCCGCATCTTCCGTGCGGCGAACAATGTCATGCCAGCTCGCACGCTTCGACTCGACCATGAGCGAAGCCACGACGGTGTGCGCCGGGAAGCGCCTTTTCACTTCGGCAATCTCGTGCAGGTTCACGTCAATCGGCCGGTCGGTGATCAGCTCGATATTATTGAGACCGATCATGCGCTCATTTTTGTAGTCGATTGAGCCGTAACGCGAAGCAGTATTAATGATGGGTTCACCGATCGTCTTCCACACGGCTCCGCCCCAGCCGGCATCAAAAGCGCGCATTACCTGGTAGGCCGTATTGGTCGGCGGCCCGGAGGCAAGCCAGAATGGATTGGGCGATCGCACTCCGCAAAAATTAATGCTGAGATCCGGCATGGGAGCTCCTTCCCTTTTCTGTTTCCAACGCCTGGTGAATTCCCGCCGCAGCCTTTTTGCCGTGGGCGACTGCATCCACGACTTCACCACCGCCGTTGATGCAGTCTCCGCCGGCATAATATTTTGGATTGCCGGTCCGCATGGTTTTAGGATCCACCACCACGCAGCCGTTCTTCAGCTCGAGTGAAGCGATCTGCTGGAGGAACTCAACTTTCCGTTTCTGTCCAAGCGCTTTCACCACCATGCCAACATCCAGCTGGAATTCCGTTCCTGGGACCGGAACGAGGCTGATGCGTTTGCGCCCGGAATTAGCAACATTCTCGGCCTGGCTTGGCTTAGTCCGAATGCACTCCAGCGCAGCCACCCTGCCTTCTCCATCGCCGATGATTCGCAACGGCGATGCCTGCCACAGAAAAGTAATCATGTCTTTCTTTGCCAGCTCGTATTCGTAGTCGAAGGCGCTCATCTCATCCGGACCGCGACGATAGACCATATAGACTTCTTCGGCGCCCAGCCGGCGCGCCGCAGTGACAACATCGACGGCGGTGTTCCCGCCGCCGATGACCGCGATACGCCGCGAGATCTGAACCTCAGCAAAGTTTTTGCTCTTGGTTTCCTCGATAAATGAGATCGCATCGCGGCAGCCTTGCAGCTCTTCACCGGGAATGTGGAGGTCCTCGGTGGCGCCTAATCCAATGCCGAGGAAGATGGCATCAAAGTCACGCTCAAGCTGGGCCAGACTGATGTCGCGACCAACCGTCGTCGAGCTTTGGATCTCAACTCCGAGCGCGCGAACCATCTCTATCTCTTTCTGGACATCCTCGACGCGCATCTTGTAGGCCGCGATCCCATACGTGTCCAGGCCGCCGGGTTGCGCGTTGGCATCAAAGATCACCGTCTCGTAACCGCGCTGGCGCAGCTCAACCGCGCAGGAAAGGCTGGCGGGACCGGCGCCAATCAAAGCCACGCGGAAGCCATTGGCAGGCGCTGCGTGAAACAGCTGTGCACCGTTCGCGATCACCGGATCGACGGCATAGCGCTGTAGTTTGCCGATCTCCACCGGCTTCTTCCCTTCCATATTCAAGACACAAGCTCCTTCGCACAGGACCGAGGTTGGGCAGACGCGCGCGCAACTGTAGCCCAGAATATTCGCCTCCAGAATGGTGCGCCCAGAGCCGCGCATGTTGCCGCTGAGAATCTGACGGATGAACTGCGGCACGTTGATCTCCGTGGGGCAAGCCTTGATGCAGGGAGCATCGTGGCAAAAGAGGCAGCGCGAACCCTCTTCCAGCGCCTGAGCGGGCGTGAGCGGAGGATTGATGTCGGCGAAGTTTCTCTCCAGTTGCTCCGGCGAAAGCTTTTGGGCAGGATCTTTGAACATGAATCATTCCGCGGGGCGCTTAATTTCTACCTCATCGGCGCCGCCAACCACATCGCCTGCCGGGAGAGAAGCGGTAGAAGGCTTGCGAGTGTAGCATACAAGTCCTTCCTCAATATATACGCCTGCCGGACAGCCTGCGCCACGTGAGCTGTGATAAATTCTCTCGTCATGGAAATCCCTCGAGAACAGGCGCTGGAGTGTCTCAATCGGTGGAAGCAGGCCAACACAGTGGTAGGACTGTATTTCGCAGCGCGAGGCGGAACGGCCGGTTCCACGATTTGGTTGGAGTCTACCGGTTTGATGGCGGAACCGAAGAAGCCGGGCGGATTGCTGGAGTCGCAGCCCGACATAGAATTCGCGTGCCATGAGTAGCGTCAAGGAAGGAACGATGTCAGGACAAAACGATAAGTCAAGCTGGATTACTGCCGTGCGCGCCAGACTTAATGCCATGCCAGTGTGGGGGGACTGGCTACTCTTTTTTGTTTTAGTTGTGATTTCTAGGATAGGCATCGGCTTGATCTGGAAGCGCTCGTTGCTTACGGTTGACGACATCACGGTCTTTGCTTTGACGGCAGCGGTTTTCTCGTGGTTCCAGTGGCTCAAAAAAGTTGATGACAGGAAGTAATCAGTTGCATTCATTATCAAGACAGGAAGCCTCATGTCCTTTGACACCCTCATCGTAAACGGCACGGTAGTCACCGCCACGGACGCCTACGCGGCCGACGTCGCCATCAGTGGCGGCAGGATCATCACAATCGGCCAGAACCTGCCGCGCGAGAACACGACGCGCATCATCGACGCAAAAAACAAGTACGTTATGCCGGGCGGAATCGACGTGCACACGCATCTCGACATGCCTTTTGGCGGCACCACGAGCGCTGACGATTTTGAGACCGGCACGCGCGCTGCGGCTTTTGGCGGAACGACGACCCTGATCGATTTTGCCATCCAGTACAAAGGCCAGCCGCTGCGCGCCGCGTTCGATACCTGGATGCAAAAGGCTGCGTCCAAGGCAACCACTGACTACGCTTTCCACTGCATCATCACTGACCTGCCAAATGCACGGCTCGACGAGATGGGCGAGATGGTTCGCGAAGGCGTGCCCAGCTTCAAGCTGTTTATGGCCTATCCCGGGGTTTTCATGCTGGATGACGCGACGATCTTCAAAGCCATGCGCACGGCATCGAAGATCGGCGGCATGATCTGCATGCACGCGGAGAACGGCGGCGCGATTGACGTGATCGTGCAGCAGGCGCTGGCCGAGGGAAAAACGGCCCCCAAGTATCACGCGCTCACGCGGCCCACCACGGCTGAGGGCGAAGCCACCGGCCGGGCGATTGCGCTGGCGGAGATGGCGGGTTCGCCGGTTTATATTGTCCATTTGAGCTGCAATGACGCGCTGGAAAAAGTCCGCGAGGCACGAGATCGCGGCCTGCCCGTCTACGCTGAGACCTGCCCGCAATATCTTTATCTTTCGCTCGACGACATGGATAAACCGGGTTTCGAGTCCGCGAAATATGTTTTTACGCCTCCGCTGCGGGAGAAGTGGCACCAGCAAAAACTGTGGACCGGATTGAAACAGGATCATCTCCAGGTGGTCTCAACGGATCACTGCCCATTCTGCTTCAAAGAACAGAAAGAGATGGGCAAAGATGATTTCACCAAGATCCCCAACGGTGGCCCGGGCATCGAGCATCGCATGAGCCTGATTTATTCAGGCGGGGTTGGCAAAGGACGATTCAGCGCGAACCGCTTCGTGGAGCTGGTATCGACCACGCCGGCCAAGATCTTTGGACTCTATCCACGCAAAGGCACGGTGGGGGTAGGCAGCGATGCCGATCTCGTAGTCTTCGATCCCAATCGCGAACACACCATCAGCGCAACAACCCACCATATGCGCGTCGACTACTCGATGTTTGAAGGCGTCAAGGTCAAAGGCATGCCGGACGTGGTGCTATCGCGCGGCCGCGTTCTGGTGGAAGGCGGGCAGTTCCATGGAAAAGCCGGACAGGGCAGCTTCCTAAAGCGCGCAGTATATAGCGGCGTATAAGAGCAAAAAAGATGCGGTCGCTGGGCGGCGCGACAGTCGCTGAACTAGGCAGAAGAACGATGCGGCTCGTTTTCCCCATTGGTTGAATTCTCACCAGCCCCGAATTCATAGCCTACGCCGCGTATCGTGCGAATGAGCTTGACCTTGGCGCCGTCGTCGATTTTCTTGCGCAGGTAATTCACATAGACATCCACCACATTGGTCATGGTGTCCGGCGCGAGCTTCCAGACGTGCTCAATGATCATGTTGCGGGTAATGCGGCGGCCGTGGTTGCGCATGAAATACTCCAGGAGCGCAAACTCCTTGGGCGTGAGCTCAATCCGGCGTCCACCGCGATGAATGGTGCGCTGAAGGTAATCCAGTTCAAGATCGGCCAGCTTCAAGACCGCATGCCCGGGCCGATTCTTACGCCGCAACACCGCCCGGATTCGAGCCGAAAGCTCAGAAAAAGAAAACGGCTTGGTCAGGTAATCGTCAGCGCCGGCATCCAGACACGCGACGCGTTCAGTAACCTCTCCGCTGGCAGTAAGTATGAGGATCGGGATGTCCGAATCGCCGCCACGCACTCTGGCCAGCACTTCGCTTCCCGTAATCACCGGCAGGTTGAGATCGAGGATGAGCAGATCGTAAGCTGTTTTTTGCAGACGTTCGAGGGCGTCTTCTCCATTGGCCGCGATCTCCGTCGTGTGATCTTCCGATTTGAAGGCCTTGGCTATGAAGGTTGCCAGAGGTGCGTCATCTTCCGCGATTAGAATTCGCATCCAGGTCTTCTCTCGTCGATTGGCTCTTCCATCTATTCTTGCTTGGCAGCCATTCTAAATATCCACAAAATAATTACAACAACTCTGGTGCACTTTGCAGTTAAGAATTGTCTTATTTCGATGATATGACCATTTTAAGACAAGTGCGGTCCCGTTATGGTTCTATCCGTTAATCGTAGGGCCTTTCTCAGCGGGATATTTCCACCTAGTCCGCAAACATTCACGGTGACGCCGCAATGAGAGAAAGGTGACCGTGCGGAATACGCGCGCACCTGTCCGGATGGACAGCCTTTTATGTGAAAAACCCCGGGGCAAAACTACGACCGATAGTGGATCGAGCAAAAATTAACAAACTCTTCACTCTTCAAACAAGGACACTTATTCTGAGCATGCTCACCGGGGCAAGAGCCAGAACCTCAATCTCTTGCAATTATTTGGGCGGGCCGTTGGGAAATAACTTTTCCAGAAATTCCTTGTCGGCCGCCATGGGCTTGAAGCGATCAAACGCCACTTCTTCTTTCCATTGCTGATCGAAGTCATTGGGGTTGAGCGCCTTTGCCTTGGCAAATTCGTCGAGTGAGGCTGCTTTGTCGCCAACCAGATAATTTAAAAATGCCAGACGCATGTGGCTGCCGAAGCTATTGGGAGCATACCGCAGTGCCTTTTGCGCAGCGGCGCGCGCCTTCTCATTGTTACCGGCATCAAGCGCTTTGAAAGTCTGGTCGCCGTAGTTGTAGGCGAGGTTCAAATCCAGGAGCCGTCGCAATTCGGAGAACGGGTCTGGATTGTCGTCAACATTGATGTAAATGTAGCGGTCATTATTGATATTGCGGCCACCCTGTTTCTTCACCACCAGCATGGAGGCCGACTGGCGGCCGCGCGCGTCGCCTCCGGCAGAGTCTCCGGCTTTCAGCGCCGCAAAAAGTTTTTCTGCCAGTTCGCCCTGCGTGCCTTCGAATGCCTTGCCCATAGCTTCCGGGACCTGCGGGCCGACCAGGATGTTGCCCTGCGCCGACCACGTTTTACCCTGACGATCGCCCGCCCACTTGGGCGCATTGGGGCCGGTATAAGCCGCGACATTGCCTTTTGCATCCACGATCGCTACCTGGCGCCCATCCTTGCCTTCAAATTTGTCATCAGCCAGAATCTTTTTGAGGACTTCCGGCGCGGTGAGCCCCTGCCGCAGAAGATCGATTGCCTGCTGCCCGTAGCCGACGTTGACATTGGCCTGCGTTGCGACCGCGCCTACGTCTGCCATGGCCCACGGCACTACTGAACCCACGGAAAAATATCGCGAGGCCACAGCTACGCCCATCTCGCCGGTCTGCGGATCAATGGCAACGATGGAAAAGGTTGAAACCGGAGGCAAGGATTGCGCAACCGCCGTACAGGCACAGACCAACAACAAGATCGAGATGACTACGGGCAAGCATTTTCTATTCATGAAACGCTCCTCAGTTCGGTGCACCGTTGCTGAATGAGATCACGCGCTGTGGCGTTCGATCACAGCGATTCTCTACGCCTGTATCCCCAAACAATAAGCGAGAATCACAATGCCCAACACGCCGAGCGACACCAGAGCATACTTCAAATCTCGTTCGCGGAAAAACTGAATACAGGCCGCCACAATGCGCAAGGCGGGGGTTGCCAGCAAAACCAGCAAACCGGCGGTGGCGATTTTTGCGCCCCACGGCGTGGCCCATCGGAGCACCAGGCCGATGATGATCAACGCAAACGCCGTATATGCCCCGGCTTTCAGGGTGATCGAGAGCACGCGATCGGCGGCAACGTCTTGTCGCTTCATTGGAAGCCTCCAGTCAGAAGTTTGTAGATCATTTGCAGAGCGAGCCACCCGGCAATGCCGATCAGAAGCAGCAGAATATAGAAAGACCGCACTTTGGGCGAGATACGCGCACCAAGCAGCGAACCGGTGAAGACCCCGGCAACCAGCGGCGCCGCAATATCAACCCTGACATCGCCGCGTCCCCAATAGATGTAAGCGCTGGTAGCAGCGGTTACACCGATCATGAAATTGCTGGTCGCGGCAGCTACGCGCAAAGGAACTTTCATAAAGAGAAACATCACCGGCACTTTGACCGGCCCACCGCCGATCCCCAGCAGGCCGGAGAATCCGCCGGCCAGCAATGAAGCGGCCAGTCCGATGGGATAATTCTGCGGCGTATAGTCCGGAATCGACTCTTCGTGTTCCTGGTTGCGCGCGGTCCAGGCCTTCTTGATCATCGATCCGGCGCTGTAGAGCAGGAAGCAGGCAAACAGGATAGCCAGAGTACGGCGGTTGATGTGATGAACCATCAGCGCGGCAATCAACGCGCCAACCGTGGTTGCCAGCTCCAATGTCATGCCCAGGCGAATATCGGTAACGTGGCGCTCGACATAGAGCGACGAGGTCGCGGTTGACGTCGCAATCACGCAAAGCAGGGTTACGCCAATGGCCTGGTGCATAGGCAGGCCAAAGTAGATAGCCAGGAGCGGCGTGACTATGATTCCGCCACCCACACCCACCAGGGCGCCGAAAGCGCCGGCGCAGAATCCAATCAGGATAAGCAACAACACAGCAGTGAGCGTCATTGGACTCTGTCTCGAAGCATCAAGAGATCACCCTCCACTGGTTTTTCCGCCTCCGCACGCAAAACGGAACGCACGGAGCCGAGCACGACGATCACGGCAATCACCATCATCAAGTGAATCGCCTCACCCGCCAGCCAGCCTTCGAAGAGCGCTATCAGCGGCACAATCAGGCTGATGGTGGAGAGTTGGTAGGGCTGGAATCTTTTCAGCAGCCAATAATAAATAACGAAGGCAGCGGCCGAGCCAAAGAGCGTAAGAAAAGCCATGGCCAGGAGAGCCGGCCGGGTCCACACTGCATGCCGGTGAGCTTCCAGCGCCCACGTTCCCCACAGCAGCACCAAAGAGCCGAAGAGCAACTGCAACCCGGTAGAGACTACGGAATCCACCTCGCGCAGCCGAAGTTTGGCATAGACCACGGACCACGCGCTGAGCGTCATGGATGCCAGCACGGCAACGCCGCTGATCAAGGACCTTTCGCTCGCTTTGAGCTCGCCCGAATAAAAAAGACTGAGCAGCCCGCCAAAGCCAATCACCATGGCATAAACCGCCTGGCGCGGAACTTTGCGATGCATCATGGCCGGAGTGAACAACGAAACGGCCAGCGGCATGGCGGAAAACAGGACCGCGGTCATCGACGAAGCCACATGCTGCTCCGCCCAAAACAGCAGGCCGTAGGGCAGGGCCATGATGGTCAGGCTCAAGACCAGAATTGCATTCCACTGGCGTGCGTCGCGCGGCCATCGCCTCTTCTGCAGTAGCGCCACGATGATCAGCAACCCTCCGGCGGCAAGAAAACGGATGGCGGCCGCCTCCAGTGGAGGAATGTCATGCACAGAAACCCGGATCGCGAGCCACGTGCTGCCCCAGATCAGGCACAGAGAAGCATACCCGAGCCATTGCGCGCGGCTGAATGAGATTGATGCCTGTTGGCCGGTGATCATGAACTTTACAGTTTATCTGATACTCAGACGGGCCAAATGCGAGCAGGCGAGCAGCAAAATGAAAGGCACGGAGTGGCCGTGCCCTTCAGCAATCCGTTGGTGCGATGCGCCTACTGCGAAGTTGACGTGTGGCTGGGCATCTGGTTCTCCGCCACGTTCTTCGGCGTCGAGAGATAGCCGGTCACAGTGTCTTTTGCCACCGTGTTGACCACCACTTCAAACAGCGAGCGCTCGCGGCCGCTATAAAACTGGAGGGGCTCATTGATGGTCCGGTCTTTCTTCTCGATCTTCTTGTCGTCCGCCAGTACGTAGAGCGTGAACTTGTTCTTCTTGGGATCGGTCTTCCTAAGCTGCAGGCTGACAATCGAGAGCCGCGTCGGGTCTTTGTCCTTTTTCAGCGTGAACTCAAAATAATCCCGGTCGCCCTTGTGCTTGAGCAGTTCCAGTTCGTCATGCGAGGTGGCAATCAGCTCGCTATGCTTGTTGATATCGCCGATCGCCTGCTCCAGCTTGACCTTGGTGTTGGCCAGATCATTCCTGGTGTCGGTGACGTCCGCTCCAACTTTGGTCAAATCACCCTTCACGCCGTTCACTGCCGTGTTAACGGCGCCAAACTGCTGCTTGTTGGTGTCTTCATCCGCGGCCAGCCGGGATTCCGTCGCCTGTTCCTTGGCCTGGAGAGTGCTGGTCTCCTTGCTGAGCTGCTTGTGGGTGATGCCCACCCGATCCGCCAGAACGTTGATGGAGGCGCGGGTGCGCGCATCAGAATCGTTCAATTTCTTTACGATCTCCTGCTCGGCAGCTGCCTGTTTCTTCTCCATATCGCCGAGCCGGATCTGCGCTTGCACCATGAAGATCACCGAACCGATCAAATACACCCCAGCCAGACCCATAAGGATCGTGCGCACGAGTGGGTTTCCGTCGTTTTGCGGCATCTCAGACATAGTTGTCTCCAGTTTGGATTTTTGGGGAGAGCTCGGGACATTGTTCAGCAGAACTGGTATTAAGTCAATCGTTCCTGTCGCTTCGCTCCACACCGCCTTTTCGGCTCACTTCCCTCATATCCCTCCTGCTCACAGTGCGGCCCGCTCGGCGGCCTCGGGCCTCGCGGGCTGCTATGTCTTGCATCGTTATTCTGTCGCTTCGCTCCACACCGCTAGGGGGCCTCTTCCGACCTCAAATCCATCCTGCTCCTAGTGCGGCCCGCTCGGCAGCCTCGGGCCTCGCGGGCTGCTAAGTCTTGCATCTAAGAATGTATGGAAATAAGGAAGGGTCTGCCGGTTGAGAGACTTACCTCGTTGTGGAGGTCTTTGCGCCCCTATTTGAGCCGTCGCGTCATATCTCTGGCACTGATCATCGTTGGAATCGGGCTGCTTGGTTACGTAGGCGGCGAATATTGGGGAATGTACCGCAGCCAGCGGAACCTGGAAGCTGAATGGGAGCGCCAGGCCGCCGCGGCGAGCACTCCCGGGCCGGCCACGATTTCCCCCGATCAGATGCTCACGCGCGTGATCGTTTCTAAAATCGGCCTGGATGCAATCGTGGTGGAAGGAGCGTCCCGCAAGGATCTCTCTGAAGGCCCCGGACACATGAAGGAAACGGCCATGCCCGGCGAAACCGGCAATGCGGTAATTACCGCTCATCGCGATACCTTCTTTCGCCACATCTATGAGCTGGTGAAGGGCGACCAGATCCAGGTTCGCCGCAACGGCCGGGTCTTTACCTACGCCGTCACCGGCAAGCGCATAGTCGAACCGGATGATATCAGCGTGATCAAAGAGACCCCAGATCCGCAGCTGACCTTGATCACCTGCTACCCGACTTACTACATCGGTCCAGCGCCCAAGCGGCTGGTAGTCTTCTCCAAACTGGTCGATAGCAGCGAGTACGGCCTACCCGGCAAGCAGGCGCAGGCGCATGGCGGACAGTAGATCGTTAGCCCAACTCTGATCCCTTTACAATGGAATGGTGAACTCCTGGGATGTGATCATTGCCGGCGCCGGGATTATTGGCGTGTCTCTGGCGTTAGAGTTGCGTGGACGCGGGGCAAACGTGCTGGTGCTCGACAAGGGTGAGCCGGGCGGTGAATCTTCCTCGGCAGCTGCAGGCATGCTCGCCGCGGGCGGTTTTGAAACCCCGCCGGCGCTGCGCCCCCTGGCTGTCGTAAGCGCACGCATTTTTCCGGAATATGTGTCTGGGTTGGAGAGACTTTCCGGAGTTCAGACCGATTTTCGCCGCAACGGCACGATCGCTTTTCTCGATTCGGCCGCAACGCCACCGGCCGAATACAAGAGGCTCGCGATTAGCGACCTCAACCGGCTTGAACCGTCTCTACAGAGCCGAGGTCAGCAGGCATTTTTTATCGAGGAAGACACGGTCGACCCACGCCTGCTGATGCGCGCTGCGCTGGCCGCCGCACAGAAGAGTGGGATAGAAATCCGGAAAGACGTGAACGTAGTGACGATCCGCGGGAGCGACGGCCAAAATGTCGAGGTCGAAAGCTCTGCAGCCACGCTCAGCGCCCGAACAGTGGTAAATTGCCGCGGCGCCTGGGCCGGTGCGCCGGTAAAGCCGCGTAAAGGACAGATGCTGTACGTACAACCGCCGCAGACAAACTTGTTGCAGCACGTGGTGCATGCGCCTGAGGTTTACGTTGTCCCCCGGAGCTCCGGAAAGATTCTGATCGGAGCCACGGTGGAAGATGTGGGCTTCGACAAGACAGTTACGGGGTCAACCATTCACCAGTTGCTCGCCGCTGCGGCAAGGTACTTGCCCGGGCTGGAGTCTGCCTCGATCATCGAGAGCTGGGCCGGTCTGCGGCCGGGCACGCCGGATGATCTGCCAATCCTGGGGAGGACGGATATTCCCGGCGTTTTTGCCGCCACAGGACATTTTCGCAACGGCATCCTTCTGGCGCCGATCACGGCCAGGATCATGGCCGACGTTATCGCCGGCAAAAAACCGCCAGTGGACATCAGCGCTTTCGCGATAACACGGTTTGCTCCCGCCGGGGCCTGATAGGGCGCAAATCGCAACGAAATCTGCAGCATTCCTGCGTAAATCATGAAAAAATAGGGCTGTGGACCTGGAGTTCCTTCTCATACAGCTTCTGCTCAAGATGGGCGTTGCCACGGCCGTGGCCAGCGCCCTGGGGCGCTCCCATGAGTTCAAAAAACTGCTCTTTGCCACCCGGCGTTCGCGCGACCGCAATATTTTATTCGTGCTTTTTACCTGCATTCCATTCGCGCTGGGCGTCTACTTCCGCTTTCGCGTAAAGAACTTCCAGGCCGCAGATCTTGGCTTTGAAGCCGCTATCCTGGTGGGCGTGCTCGGCGGACGTGTTGCGGGGACACTGGGCGGCACCATCATGGCGCTGCCGGCATTGCTTTATGGCCAGTGGCTCACTCTGCCGGTAAACGCGGTAGCCGGGTTCCTGGCCGGGTCGCTGCGCCATTTCTGCCGCGATGAAGAAGAGATATGGACGTTCTCTCCCTTCATCGACTTGAGCGTGTATCGCTGGATCAGGCGCAACCTGCGCCACCCACGCATCGACTGGCAGACGGCATTTTTCCTGATGATCATTGCCCTGCAGGCAGCGCGGCTGGAACTGGCTTACGCCGCGCCAAAATGGCTGTGGGCGTTGTATATACCAACCCCGGTTGCGCTGCTGGCAGTATTTGCTACGGTGGTGGCGACGATCGCCATTCCCATCAAGATCTGGAACCTCACGCGCATTGAAATGAAGCTGGAAGAGCAGGAGCGCCTTTTGCTGGAAGCCCGCCTGGATGCGTTGCAAAGCCAGATCAATCCGCATTTTCTGTTTAATACGCTGAACTCGGTTTCGTCGCTGGTGCGCTTTGATCCCGACCGCGCCCGCGAGTTGATCGTGAAGCTGTCGAAAATTCTGCGCCGGCTGCTGGGTAAGCACGGCGAGTTTGTGCAGCTGCGCGAAGAGATTGAATTTCTGGACGACTATCTCGATATCGAAGTCGTGCGCTTCGGACGAGACAAGCTGCGAATCTATAAGAACCTTGATCCGGAGACGCTGGACGTGGTGATCCCGGCTATCCTGCTGCAGCCGCTGGTGGAAAACAGCATCAAGCACGGGCTGTCGCCAAAAGTCGATGGCGGCAGCATCACGCTACGCAGCCGGATGCAGGAGAGCAAGCTGATCATCCAGGTGGAAGATGATGGCGTCGGCATGAGCGCGCCGCCGGCGGTTGCCGCCGAACACATGAGTTCCGGGCGTGGCATCGGCATGATGAACGTAGCCGAACGCCTGCATGTGCTGTTTGGCGATGAGGGCCGCATGACCGTCCAGAGCCGCGACGGCCAGGGGACGCTGGTGATGCTGGAATTGCCGGTGCTGCACTCCGAACCGGGTGAAGGCCATCCGGCGGCGATTTACGCCGCGCGCTCCAGCACACGTTCATAGAACGCTTCGTACTCAGGAATGATCCTGCTGGAACAGAAGCGTGATTGCGCTTCCCATCGCGCGGCTTTGCCCATCTCGCGCAGCCGGGTTTCGTCAGAAAGTATTTCGATCGCGCCCGTGGCCATGGCTTCCACATCTCCCACGGCGGCCAGAAAGCCGCTGCGTCCGTGGTCAATCACCTCAGGCACCCCGCCCACAGATGTTGCCACCGTAGGCACTTCGCAGGCCATGGCTTCAAGCGCCGCCAGGCCAAACGATTCCAGCTCGCTCGGCACCAGCATCAGGTCGGCGATGGAAAGCTTTTCGTAAACGCGGTCAAGCTTGCCCATGAATTCCACTTTTTTACGCAGGCCCTTCTGGTTGACCAGCCACTCGGCGCGAGAGCGATCAGGACCGTCGCCCATCAGGAGCAGGCGTGAAGGGACCTTCTTCTGCACCCGATCGAAGATCTCAATCACATCGCACAGCCGTTTCACCGGCCGGAAGTTAGAGACGTGCACCAGGAGACGCTCGTCCTTATCGGCAAATTGCGCGCGATGTTCGGCCGCCTTGGGGTCGCGCTTGTAAATATCGCAATTTACAAAGTTGTAGATGACTTCAATGGGCTTGCGGATATCGAACTCCTGCAGGGTGCGCTGCTTCAGGTACTCGGAGATCGCGGTCACGCCGTCACTCTGCTCAATAGAGTAGCGCGTTACTGGAAGGTAAGAACGATCGGCGCCGACAATCGTGATATCGGTTCCGTGCAGCGTGGTCACAAAGGGCAAACGGCGCGATTTGCCGTTGTTCTGCGCCGCCAACATCTGCCGCGCCAGCAAAGCGCTTACAGAATGCGGGATGGCGTAATGAACATGCAGCAGGTCAAGATTGTAGATTTCGGCAACCTCGGCCATGCGTGTCGCCAACGCCAAATCGTAGGGCGGATACTCGAACAACGGATACTGCGAGACCGTAACTTCGTGAAAGAAAATCCCTGGCTGCTGGGTGTTCAGGCGGATCGGCTGCTGATAAGCGATGAAATGCACTTCATGGCCGCGCGCCGCAAGCTCGATTCCTAACTCGGTCCCGACAACGCCGCTGCCGCCGTAAGTTGGATAACACGTAATCCCAATCTTCATTGTTTTTTGTCGCTTCGCTCCACACCGCTATCGAGCTTCTTCCTGAATTAGGCTTCAGCGCTTGCTGCGGCCCGCTCGGCGGCCATAGGGCTTCGCGGGCTTCTTGCCGAACTTCTCTGTCGCTTCGCTCCACACCGCTATCGAGCATCTTCCTGAATTAGGTCTTCAGCGCTTCCTGCGGCCCGCTCGGCGGCCATAGGGCCTCGCGGGCTTCTTACCGAACTTCTCTGTCGCTTCGCTCCACACCGCTATCGAGCTTCTTCCTGAATTAGGTCTTCAGCGCTTGCTGCGGCCCGCTCGGCGGCCATAGGGCTTCGCGAGTACATGAGGTGGTTTTGATTCACCAACCCCGTCAATCGATTCAACCGATATTGTTAAAGTTCTGCATAAGAAATCAGCTCTATCTTTTGACGTTCGAGGGCTTCTTTGGTTTCGGCTGAGGTTAGTGCCGACAGCTCTATTTCACGTGACATGGTTAGCCGAGTGCCGGCGGCCTTCAGGTCGGCATCAGAGTATCCCGGATGGCTAACCAACTCCCAGATTCCTTCAGGCAATGCCTTCAGGATTCGCAGCAACATTTTCCGGTCAAGCTTGCCTGTCGCGGCAATGCCTACAGTACCATCCGTCGAGCGCATTCCTTCCTCCTTGAGCGCGCGGCGAAACTCCGCAGCGAACATCTGGAAAGCTGTCACTCCGGCGGAGCGAAGCCACAGTCCTGGAGCGGCCAACACTGCTCCATGCGGCCATGCCCGGAATGGTTCAAAGGGATTTCTTACTGCCTTGATCCCACAAGCCTTCGCCGCTCGCAAAACCGGCCGCAGGATATGCGGGAACATATGCGTGTGCTTGTGGCTGTCCACGTGGGTAAGAGTGATTCCCCGCGATTGGATTTTGCGGATCTGAGCTTCGGTCTCTTGTTGAATCTCGTCGGCGGAAATTTGCCGGCGTACCGCAGCCAGCGCAAATTCTTTCAGGCTGGTACGAAAGCGCCCCAAGCCATTCGTCAGAGTGGGCAGATTTGCAGACACCGGATCGCCATCGATCAGCACGACGTGGCAGCCCATCTTAAGGCCCGGCTGCGATCTGGCCAAGGCGGCAGCCTCGTCGAAGGCGCGAGCATTCGCCATCATTGTGGCCGATGTAAGCACGCCCAAGCGGTTGGCCTCCACAATGGCGCGATTCACTCCCGCGGTCAGACCAAAGTCATCAGCATTAACGATGAGACGGCGCACGTGGTGAGTCTAACAAACGCCTTATTGCCGGCTTGGAAGTTGGAGGCTTTACGCAGTCTTAACGGCTTTCGGCACCGGTTCTCTTTCACCCAGAAACATCTTGATTTTTTCCAGCAGGGCGGGAAAGAGGTCTTCTTTTTGCAGGCAGGCAGCCACATCTTTGCCGCCATCCACCGGGCCGTATCCGGTAACGATAATCACCGGCACTTCCGGATTCCGTTCGTGCACTTTGCGCGCGAGCTCCACACCGTTCATGCCATCCATGCGGAAATCAGTGACCAGGATGTCAAAATCTTCTTCGTCGAATTTCTTCAAAGCATCAGCACCGCTGTAGGCGCTTACCGCGCGATAGCCCTGCATCTCCAGGATTTCGCAGCTCAGTCTCGCCAACACCTCATGGTCATCGACGAAAAGGATTGCTCGCATGAAATGCCTCCTATCCTATTGGGGAACCCGGTGCGGCCGGAAAGTGCAGAGAGGCTATGGCCTCAATTCTTTGTTTCATCATAGGCCAGAAAAGATGCCTATGGAAGATGGAATTTTACCGTAATCGCCTGGGACCCTAATCTGCAACTTTCTGGTATGCAATAACTTACTCTCCTTCCGGGTGCAAGTACAGGACCGGTATGTTCATACCCTTCATGAAGTCGTTGAAGGCAGGCACATCTGAGGCCATGATCTGCTTCCATGCCGCCAATTGATGATCCAACTCGCCGCGCAGCGTTTTGAAAGCCTCATACTGCTGCTGTGTGGGAGCGCCGTCACCGGCTTGTACCACGCCGCTCAGGCCATCAAATTGCTCATTCAGCATGTTGGGAAAGGCCAGGTTTGCCTCAGAGCCTTTCATGTTCACCTGGATCAGCTGCTCCTCCACCGGCGTCATTTTCTTATCGAGAGCTGCGGCCCGATCCAGCAAAGGTTTCATCTTGGCGTCATCTTCAAACCGCTGCTGCAGCGACTTGAGTTCACCCCGCATGGTTCGAATCTGGTTCACTGCCCGATGCAGCTCGATATTGGCGTTATTGACCTGCGTAGCCAGCTCAAACTGCTTTTGCAGATCGTCGGGCTTTACGTTCTTTACCCGCGGATCAAGCACAATCTCCATCGGCTGCGACTGGCTCTTGCCCGCCACTGTCAGCTTCACCGTGTATTGCCCCGGCTGGGCCAGCGGACCTTGCGGACCGATGTCGCTATAAAAAGCTCCCGGAATTTTCACCGGCGGCTGCCACCGCAGGTTCCATGCATAACGGTTCATGCCCGCCGACGCAGGAATCGTGGTGACTTCCTTCACCTGGTCAGGCCATTCCGGGGGCTGCTCTTCGCCTTTCTTCTCTTTGCTTGAAAGCGACCGCACAACCTTGCCGCTGGAATCAATGATCTCCAGTTTTACTTCATCTTTTGGAGCAGTCTTAAAGTAATAGTCGAAGATTGCTCCGGGCGGCGGATCGTCTCCAACCGGGCCGCGGCGGTCGATCTCGGTGGGCAAGTGCAACCGCAGAGCGGCTTGCGGCTTATAAAGATACATCTCCGCATTTGCCGGGATCGATTCCAATTGGCGCAGCGGCGTGATGTCATCCAGCACCCAGAAGGAACGGCCATGCGTGGCGGCAATCAGGTCGTCGCCATGCACCTCCAGATCGTGAATCGGAACGGTGGGCAAATTGAGTTTCAACGGTTGCCAGTGGCCGCCGTCATCGGTGGAGAAGTAAACCCCCGTCTCGGTTCCCGCAAAAAGAAGCCCCTTAAGCTTCGGATCTTCGCGCACAGAACGCACGTACGATCCTTCCGGGATGCCATTTGCGATTAGGATCCAGTTCTTGCCGGCATCGCGCGTGCGAAAGATCATAGGACGAACATCGTCGAGCTTGTGGCGATCCACGGCGACGTAAGCCGTGTTGGCATCATAATGTGAAGGTTCAATAATGCTCACCAGGCTCCACTCAGGGAGGTCTTTGGGCGTAACGTTGCTCCAGTGAGCTCCGCCGTCGGTCGTGAGTTGAACCAAGCCGTCATCCGTCCCGACCCAAAGCATGTCTTTTTTTACTGGTGACTCTGCCAGGGCAAAAATCGTGTCGTAATACTCCACGCTGGTGATGTCGAGCGTGATCGGCCCGCCCGAAGGTTTCTGCTTCGCCTTGTCATTCCGCGTCAGATCGCCGCTGATGGCGGTCCAACTCTGGCCCGCGTCGGTAGATTTGAAAACCGTATCCATCGCCGTATACAGGGTGTTGGGATCATGCGGCGAGATCATCAACGGCGACGTCCAGTTGTAGCGGTGAGGCAGCTTCTCTGCTCCGTTGCCGGAATAGTCGATTGGCCACACGGAAATGTCCACCAACTGCTCCGTGCGCTTGTCAAAGCGGCTGGCAAAAGCCTCGCCGTTGGCAAAGGTAATGTTGGGATCAGGCGGATAGGGTGCTATGTAGCCGCTCTCGCCGCCGCCCACCGCATACCAGTCCTGGCGGCCGATCACGCCGTCGTCGTCATAGCTCTTGATGGCGACGGTGGAATTATCCTGCTGCGCGCCGTAGATGTAGTACGGCCAACGATTGTCGGTAATCACATGGTAGAACTGCGCCGTAGGCTGGTTGTATTGCGTTGACCAGGTGCGGCCCCCGTCGAGCGAAACGGTAGCGCCGCCATCGTTGCCGTTGATCAGGTGCTCGGGATTGTCCGGATCGATCCACAAACCGTGATGGTCGCCATGGGGCGCAGGCAGCAGGTTGAAGGTGCGGCCGCCGTCGGTGGAGCGGAACATTCCCGTGTTAAGCACGTAAACCGTGTCGGCCGATTTGGGATCGGCAAAGATATGGCTGAAATACCAGGCGCGCTGGCGCAGACGGCCATCCTCGTTCATGCGAATCCAGTTGTCGCCGCCGTCATCGGAACGGTAAAGCCCGCCTTCCTTTGACTCCACCATCGCGTAGACCTTGTTGGAGTCTGCCCCGGATACCGAAACGCCAATCCTGCCCATGATCCCTGGCGGCAAGCCGTGCCCTTCCAGGTGAGCCCAGGTAGCGCCGCCGTCTGTCGATTTATAGAGCCCGCTGCCCGGGCCACCGCTGTTCAGACTCCATGGCGTGCGATAAACCTCCCATAGCGATGCAAAGACCGTGTTCGAGTTGTTCGGATCAAACACCACGTCGATCGCGCCGGTCTTGTTGTCTTTGTAGAGGACTTTCTGCCAGGTCGCACCGCCGTCAGTGGTGCGGAAAACACCGCGTTCTTCGTTCGGACCGTAAGCATGGCCCAGCGCCGCCACCAGCGCGATATTCGGGTTCTTGGGATCGACGATGACCGCGCCGATGTGCCGCGTATCTTTCAGTCCGAGATTCTTCCAGGTTTTGCCCCCATCCACCGACTTGTAAACGCCGTTGCCGTAAGTAATGTTTCCGCGAACGCAGGCTTCTCCCGTGCCCACATAGATCACGTTGTGATCCGACGGCGCGACGGCAATCGCGCCAATCGAGGCGATAGGCTCTTTGTCAAAGATGGGCTGCCAGTTCACGCCGGCATCGGTCGACTTCCATACTCCGCCTGAAGCCGCGCCAAAATAGAAAACGTTCGGTTCACCGGGAACACCGGTGACTGCCAGCACGCGCCCGCCACGGAACGGGCCAACCTGCCGCCAGCGCATCGCGCCGAAAAGCTTTTCATCAATCAGTCCAGGCGCTGAAGGCTGCGGCTGCGCTACTTGCTTGGCCGATGGCGGCTTTGCCGGTTTGCCGGTCGCAGGCGTCTTGACCTGCTTGTCTTCCGAGGTCTGCGGCTTGGTTTGCGTCGATTGCGCGAATGTGAAACACGAAAATGAAATGAGCAGAAAAAGGACGATACGACTGCGGAAGATCATCGATTATGAACTCCTATGTATACGAGCGAAACATCATACGCCCTAAATTCACCTGCATGCCTTGCACCCTATCCGCGTTGAAATGAACCTTTCTGTCATTAAGGTTCCCGGTCGAACCTCTACCACCTTGCTCGATCCGTCCCCCATCCGGTCATCCCCAAAAACAAAGCACTTACACAATTCAACCCCGGGGATACCCAGCATCCTGTCCTTTATTTCAGCCCTGAAACCTGCCGTCTATTCCCGCTTCGCGAGGGCCTACGTAAGCAGATAAGATAATGAAAATAAACGGCTTACGTTAGCACGATTCGACTATCAGGTCAACAGTTTTGTTCGCGCCGCAATGTATCACACGGCAGATCAGCTATTCCTTTGGCTTGTCAACCCTAGATCAACCCAACATCTTGTGTTTTGGAAGATTCAGCAGCATTTGTCGCAACAATCTGTTCGCCAAAGAAGCTTGCTTCTGAACTGAGAAATTTTTGCGGGCTCTGCCGACGTCTAGTTCACTGTCAGCGGCGCTGAGACTGTGCCAATTCTGCCAGTTCGATTGTCCCGAATCAGGAATCGGACTTCGTATTTTCCGTGCGGCACCATGATGGAGTTGTTGTAGATCATTCCATCGGATTTGATCCCGGGCAGCGCCTGCGGTGGGATAAGGCCCTTCAACGTATTCCGCACAACCGCGGGCGGCGCGCCGTCTTTTGCGAACTGAACGACCAGATCCAGATCAAAAGCATTTTTCTCGCTTTCATCAACCAGACTGCCCTCGGGCATCTTCAACGAGAACCCAACTTTTCCTTTGTCGCCTTCCTGCGTCACCCCCAATTTGACGGTCACGGGAATTGCCGTGCTGTCGAACGGCGAGCTGAGAGCGAACCCAATGTCAGCATTGTGGGTTATTTCCGGATCGGCGGTGAGTCTCGTTTCCAAAAAACCTGAACGAGCGCGGACTACAACATCAGGACGTTTAACCTGCACCTTGAGCTTGCGCCATCCCGGAGCATCGTTGTGAGTATCCAGGTAATACCCGAGCATGTAGTAGGAGCCAGAGTCATCCACGGCGCTGGCAATCGCGCCCGCAAGGTCGTTGGTATTGTAAAAGGCCCGGCCACCGGTCATATCGGCAAACCTTCGCATGCTGGCTAAGGCAGCATCGTTCAAATCACTGCGCATGCTGGCGTCCATAACCGTCTGCGCCGAAGTCTCGTCGCCTCCAAAAGCGCTGTTTCCCACCAGGCCGCGCGCGTCTACTGGATAGATCGAGACTTGCGCGTTGTTCAGAGCCTGCATGGTCTTTTGGTACAGCTCCGCCCAGCTGCCGGGCAACGATGATTCCGAGGCCAGCTGGAATGGAAAGCTTCCGGTAATCCAGATCAGAGATTTTCTACCAGGAACCCCGGAGAGCGACCACGCGAGCGAAAGGAACGCCTTTAGCGTGGTTTCAGTCGACCGCGCCTGCTGGTTCCGCCCCTCTACCGCGTCCGAAGCCGCGATCCACTTGGCAAGCCTCGCGGATGGATCTTCACCGATCCCTGTCCCTTGGGCCCAAAGCTTGTTCGACTCCGGATCAGAGGCGGAAACCATCTGGCCGGCAACACCATACTCCTCCATCGGAGAAACCTGTCCTGTCGCTTTCTTGAGTGCGGCGACGAGCGTGGCAGGCTCGCTGCCCAGGCCGCAAAGGACTTGAACGCCCTTTCCTCCGATCACGACAAGTCCCAGGGTTTGCTGGACCGATGTATTCCGGGCAAGGTATTTGAGAGCCTCCCGGCGGCCGTAGCTTTGATCGAGAAATGGAGTATTGATCGTATCCAGAACAATCACGGCCACCGACGTTGGCTGGCGAATCAGTGCGGCGCTGTTGCTGAATTCACCGGCAGGCGTTGCTCGCGTCGCGGGACGGCTGTTCGCGGCCTTAACTTCCTCGAAGGTTGCAATATGGCGCTCTTTCCCATCTTCAAAGACTTTAAAGTCGTCTTTCGTAAGCCCATGCAGCACATGCCCGGACTTATCCGTGACCACGGCCGGTACTTGAACGATCACGGTTTGCGTCCTGAACGTCAGCCTTCCGTTAGCCCCGTTTGGACCCTTGACGTCTGCGCCGGAACGGCTATCTGTTCCGATCGGCAATCCAGCCGCTCCTGTCGCTGGCCGCCCACTGAAAGGATCGTTATTGTCCTGCGCAATAGCGCTGGTCGAAACTACGACCGGACAAAGGAGAACAATCGAGGTAAGCAGGACTTTAAGAAAATCCAGAGAGAACGAGCTGCGCAGGGACATCATGGCCGCACATCCTAAGTACCACTATAGCAGGGATGCGGAAGTGGGTCAGTTTGAAAAAACTGATCCACCCCCGGTGTCAGCGTCTAGCGATTCGCTTGCGAATCGCGGGCCTTTAGGCAGACATTCATCGCGTAGCTATCAACCTCAATAACAAACTGACCCGTGCTTCCGGGGCAACCGATATACAGCCCGCGACTTTACTGCTATCTTGGTCGACTACTGGAGGGATAGATGCGTTTACTAATCTTCGCGGTGGCAACCGCGACGGTGTTGTTGCTCGTCCCGGCACCCGCACAGCAGAGTCGCTGGGCGTCGGACGATGATAAGACCGCGAAATACATGATTGACATGGAGCGCAAGTGGGCTGAGGGGGTATGCGTAGATAACGGCGTGGTCGCCAGTCTGCTTGCCGAGGATTTTCAAGGCACGTCAACGCAAGGTGCACGCTTCAAGAAAGCCGATGAACTCAAGGACGAGAAGGGTACACGCACCGCTCATGATTGCGGACTCGATGAGGCCAAAGTACATTTCTTCGGAGACAATCTCGCTGTCGTCTATGGCCGCGAACACGCTGTCGGCAAAGACAAGTCCCAGCCAAACGCAAAGGTTTGCCAGGTTTGGACCGATACGTGGCTGAAGCGTGGCGGCAAGTGGCAAATCATCGCCTCGCATGATAATCGCGTGGAATGTAAGTAACGAGGGAATCTCTGGCGCTGGTATATCGAACCAACTGTTGGTAACAGCCGTTTACACTCACAACACTGGAATCTGATCATAGGTCATGAACAGGCGACGTCCGCGCAAGAAGCGTTTCCGGCCCGAGAATAGTCAACAGAATCACTTCTCCACAAATCCCACCGTGCCGTCGCGATAGTTGATAGACACCTTCATGCCCTGCATCGTGCTGTAGCCGATCTGCCCGGACACCTCGACTCCAAGGTCCTTGCTGATCGAATGCAGGTCGACCGAAGTGATGTGCTCACCCGTCTTCCGCACCGTTGCAAAATGCAATGTCGCATTGTCCGCGATCCAGGCGCTGTTGATCCGGCCGCTAGCGCCGGAGACGGGAAGGTTGAACGACCGCATATCTGGCACCGACCTCGCCAGATCAGGAGAGATTGTGTTGACGTTGGCCCCGCTATCGACCACGAACAAGCCCGAAGCCTTCTTTCCCACATCTGTAGGCACCAGCAGAATATGGCCAAAAGTGAAGGCCTGCGAGAAACCGGGCCTGGAGTGCGACGCATCGTCGGCCGCCTGCGGCAGCGGCTCAAGCCGCAGCTTGCGCCCAGGAAAATCCAGCGTAACCAGATAATTGGCAAATATATTGGTGCCGATGGTGCCGTCAACTCCGGCGATCTCATTGGGCGTGGTCTGCACAAAGCAGTCGCGAAACTCCAGCTCGCCGATGGCTATTTTGTCGACCCAGGCTTTATAACCCAGGCTGGCGCCGGTACTGCCCACACCTTCCAGCGCCTGATCAGAGAGCTTTTTTGCGCCGACTTTCTCCGCCAGCTTGCGCGTAATGGTAACGCCCGAAGACCCGGTATCGAGCAGGAGCGTGACCGTCGCACGATCATTCAGGCGAACGCGCAGACCGTATCCGCGAGTGACCAGATCGATATCCGTGAGCAATTCCAGCTTGATCTCGGCTCGCTCGGCTTTATGAGCCTCGATCCACACCGGGCGTCCGGCCAGTGCCTTGAGCAGCTCCTTGTATTCACGCTCGTGGCGTTCGGTTTCTTCGTCATTGTGAAATTCCGCCAGATGCTTTTCCAAAGCGGCAACATTTCCCGGATATGGCTGGCGGACAGCCCATTCATAAAGGGCGTCGCCATCCTCGGGATCCAGATCATGAGCCTTGGCGATCGCTGTTTTGGCTTGGTCGCGACGAACAAAGACCGCATCCACCTTTCCTTGTCCAAGCCATGCGCGGGCGCACTTTTCATCCAGCTTCAACGCGGTCTTGTACTCGTCTTGAGCTTCGGCAATCAGCCCGCGGCGGAAGTGGACATCGCCTCGCGCGGCATGAATCGCGGCAGACTCCGGGAGCGCAGCCAGAGCTTTTTGCGAGCTGTCTTCAGCGGCCTTGACGTCATCTAGTTTGAGCAGGCTCTCCACCAGGCCAAAGTAGGCTTCCGCCTTGGGCGGAGCCTCGGTCAGGCGGCGGAAGGCTGCCGCCGAACCGCGAAAATCGGCGCGACGAAAAAGCTGCTGAGCATCTTTCAGGGCGTCGACCGGCGATGCAGCTGGGGTTTGCGCCGACCCTGAAACGACAAACAAGGCGGCTAGCAGGCAAGCGCAGAAGCGGGTCACAAAGGAAGAATGCACGACTTCCAGAATACTTGCGATCCAATCCTGTTGGAAACACGAACTGTAGTGAATTTCCTCCTTATGCCCTGCGGATTTACGCCTAAATAACGAGGGCGAAAACTCACCAGCCCCGCGAGGCCCGGTGGCCGCCGAGCGGGCCGCACTGGGAGCAGGAGGATTTGAAGCAGGAGACGCTCCTAAGCGGTGTGGAGCGAAGCGACAAAGCAAACTCACCAGCCCCGCGAGGCCCGTTGGCCGCCGAGCTGGCCGCACTAGGAGCGGGAGGATTTGAAGCAGGAGACGCTCCTAAGCGGTGTGGAGCGAAGCGACAAAGCAAACTCACCAGCCTCGCGAGGCCCGTGGCCGCCGAGCGGGCCGCACTAGGAGCGGGAGGATTTGAAGCAGGAGACGCTCCTAAGCGGTGTGGAGCGAAGCGACAGAGCAAACTCGCCAGCCCGCGAGGCCCGGCGGCCGCCGAGCGGGCCGCACTGGGAGCCGGAGGATTTGAAGCAGGAGATGCTCCTAAGCGGTGTGGAGCGAAGCGACAAACCAAAAGAGGCGCCCTTTACGGCGCCTCTTGAGCGTAGCAGGCTGGCATTTAGTCAACTTTGGTAGCCGTGACTTCCACCTGAAAGCGCTTGTTGCTGTTGACGTCGTCCATGCTGGTAATCACCTGCGGTTTCCCAGGCGTAAGCGAAGTGCGCACATGCTGCGATATGCCGCGAATGACTGGACGCATACCCACAGGGCGCGCGTCAGCATTCTGGTCGGTTCCAGCAAAGCTGCTGAGGTTCAATTCAATTCTCACCGACAGCTTGTTACTGGTTGTTTCCATGGCCGAGCATTCCAGATCGAAGCCCACATCGGTATATGTAATCTTGCCTTCTCCAACATCGAGAGGCACTTTCATTCCGATCTTCATCTTGGGATACGGGCCTTTGCCGTCAGCCGTGACAAGGAGATTGTAGTCGCGCTGATTCGTTCGCTTCCCTTCCTGGAGTTCGTAGATATTAAATGCCAGCCGGTACGTTGGCGCATCGTATGTTTTGAACGTCTCTTGTACATCCTTCTTCGGGGCCGTCTCCTTGGCCGGTGGCGTATCCTGAGCAGTTAAGGTCATGACTGATAACAAAATCACCCAAACAATACAGAACTTCTTCATTAGCTATCTCCTTATGGAATTCAGGGGTCCTTAGCGCTGCGATCTCGAAGCAGCCGGTTGCGGGTCTTTCCAAAACTCCTCTTTTTCGGACTCACGGATTCGAACCTGGGCCAGTAGCTCTTCCGTCGGCGTCTGCGCGACATACGCCAGCATCAACTTTTCCTGCTCAGAAAGCCCCGCCGGGCTGGGGAAAACTGCCGGACGGTCACGTTGCGCCAGCACCTGCCGCAACTGAGCTTCCAGATGTCTCGTTTTGCGGGCTCCGGCTTCCCTCTTCTGCACCCTGTCGGGTTCAACAGTAGCTTCCTTTGGCGTGCTGCCCGTTTGCACCTGGTTCGACGAAGGTACCTCCGGCTTGACCTGCACCTGAACCGGCTTTTGCGCCGGCCACAAGAACAGAACGCTCAAGACCACTACCGCAATCGCTGCCACGGCCGCTCCCGCCACCAGCCAACGTGCGCTCCACCACCGCGAATGCGGCTGTTCTGCAGCTTCTCGTATGCGGGCGAGAATGCGCGTTTCCAGGCCTGGCCGTGGTTCGACGGCTGAATATTCCGAAAGAGCGGAGTCAAGCAGATCATCCAGTTTTTGTTCATCTTTCTGGTCAGCCATGCTTCACCTCCAACTGCGACGCCATCTTCTCTTTCAGCAGCTTGCGCGCCCGGAAGAGCCGCGTCCGCACAGACGTTTCTGGTATCTCCATGACTTCCGCGATCTCTGCCGAATTCAGCTCCTGTACCGTTGACAGCTCCAGCGTCTCGCGCAAATCTTCCGGCAGGCCGGAAATCAAACGTTCCAGCAATCGTTGCAGTTGCCGCTCAGCAATCTGGACATCTGCTCCGGGAGCCGGGTCAGGCAGCGTTTCCATCACTGAGCCGCCATCTGCGTCATCATCCAGCGAAGTGGCGGCCGGCAACGAACGCCTTTTATCCAGCGCCGTGGTCCAGGCCACGCG